>NC_019902.2:1200000-2400000 GCF_000321415.2 Thioalkalivibrio nitratireducens DSM 14787
TCGGAATGCACCTGGAGGGCTTGTCTGACGTCAATTATTCTGGCCGGTCGGCGTCAATTACTTTGGCCGGTCGGTGATGGATGATCTTCGTCAGTGTCTCGCTTGTGGGTCTTCTTCCGGTAGCTCTCGCCGCTGAGTTCGATGACGTGGGCGTGATGGATTAGCCGGTCGATGGCGGCGACATGACCCTGTCCCGTGCTTTGGCTGGAGGCATGACCGGTGGGCCTGGTTGGGCTCCGGGATCGACCTCGGTCCTAGCCGGTGGCCAGTCCGGGGCGCTTGATCTTGCCCTTCGGCAGATCGCCCTGCCTTCCACCGGTGAGTCCAAACGGTCGCCTTGGCGGCCGGCTTCACAGGTCCTCCACCTGGCGCTGGCCCTGCTCTGGCACCCGCTCGATCCCGCCTGTCTGCTCGAGTTTCTGACCCATCCTGTCAGCCCCGTGCCGGCAATTCTGCGTCGCCCGCACTCCGTTGCCGTGGCCGAGCGACCGGGCATCGGTGGCCAGGCGTGGCTCGATGCACTCGAGCGTTTTCGCCGCGACGCGGTGGTTCGGGCGGGCGGCGACGGGCGCGCGGCCATGCCCATCGAGGAGGCGGTGAGAACATGGCTCGAAGTCCCGCGTCACGATTCGGCTTCGGGTGCGGCCGTGGACCCGGCGCCTCGGGTCGTCTGGTGGGACTTCTGCAACCACGAACCTCCGGGCCGAGATCGATCAGCTCAGGGCCGAAGGGGCCGAACTGATGCCAGTCGACCGGCGCCTCGAACACGACGCCGAGACCTGGCTTCTGCCGGTTCTGGCCGCGGGGCGCCAGTTGCTGTGCGTGACACCACGCCGCCGCGGTGATGAACCGGTGGCCGACCATCCCCTTGCCGATCGGATCCGGGCCGTACTGGGCGAGAGCGGCCTGACCACGGTGGACGTCGACCGTCTGCTCGAGGATGGGACGCCGCACCCCTGGCTCCCGGTGCCGACCGAGGCCATCGATTATCGGCCCCTGCCGGTGCCCCGGCGGTGGTGGTCGCTTGCCGGCCGGCCCGGCATTGCTGTCCGCGAGGTCGAGTCGTACTCGAGCCTGCAGGCCTTCTTAAACCATCCGCATCAGTGGGTGCTGGAACACGTCGCAGCGCTGTACCCCGGCCGTCTCGCGGACCCGGTGCTGGGTAATCGCCAGAAGGGCGTGTTGCTCCACCGCCTGGTCGAATGGCTGTTCGGGGCACCGGATCTCGATTGGCGGGGCGCCGACCGCACCGCCGTGCGCCGGTGGATCGACCGCCGCTTGCCGGAATTGCTGGAGCGGGAGGGCGCAAACCTGCATCTGCCCGGCAGGCAACGCGAGGCGGAGGAACTGCGCTGGGTCGCCGAACGAGCGCTGTGGACCCTGCTGCAACACCTGCACAGCAGTTCGGCCACAAGCGTGCGTATAGGGGAATCGGTGCTAGGGAGCTTCAGTGGCGGCCGTTTTACCGGCAGGATCGATCTGCTGGCGGTGGATGCCAATGGGCACGAGGCAGTCGTGGACCTGAAGTGGAGTCGTGCCAAGGCGCGCTGCGAGGAACTCCGCGGCGACCGGCAGCTGCAACTCGCGATCTATGCACAGCTTCGCCAACAGGTCAGCGGCCGGTGGCCCGACGAGGGCTACTTCGTACTGAACGAGGCACGGCTGCTTGCCCAGAGCGCCCGCCGTTTCCCCGACGCGGTGATCTGCGATGCGCCCGGTACCGCGGGCAGCCCGGCCCTG
The DNA here is from genome assembly GCF_000321415.2 of Thioalkalivibrio nitratireducens DSM 14787. NCBI lineage: Bacteria > Pseudomonadati > Pseudomonadota > Gammaproteobacteria > Chromatiales > Ectothiorhodospiraceae > Thioalkalivibrio > Thioalkalivibrio nitratireducens. Next base: position 1,201,741 of record NC_019902.2, read on the forward strand.
TGGGCGGCATTCGAGAAAACCTGGCACTGGCGTCGGGGGCAACTCGACGCGGGCCGGATCGAGGTCAATGCGCCCGGTACCGAGCCCGACGACGAGGGCGTACCGCCGGTGGATGGACTTCCGGTCGCTTCCGAGCCAGACCGGCTCGACATTTACCGGGCCCTGACGGGCTGGCCAGAAGGGAGCTGAGCGCACGATGCGGATCAAGGCCGTCCATTGCCGCCGGTACCGGGGCCACTCCTGGGGCTTCTCTTCCCGGTGGCCGCGGGTGGACCGGTCCACCCGGGGAACCCGCCGCAGGGGGGAATGCAGATGAACATCCGCTTCATCAGCGCCGGGGCGGGAAGCGGCAAGACCCACCGGCTGACCGAACTGCTGGGCGAACTGCTTACGCAGGGCCGGGTGCGGCCGGGGGGCGTGATCGCGACCACCTTCACCCGCAAGGCTGCAGGCGACCTGGTGCAACGGGTACGCCAGCGTTTGCACGCCGAGGGGCGCCACCGCGACGCGATGTGCATCGCCCAGGGCCGGATCGGCACCGTCAACAGCGTGTGTGGGGAACTGCTGTCGCGCTATGCGTTCGAGGCCGGGCTGTCACCTCGGGTGCAGGTGATGGACGAAACCGACGCCCCCGTGCTGTTCGCGCAGGCGCTCGACCAGGTGGCCGGCCCGGCACAGATCCGGGCACTGAACCGGCTGGGATGGCGCCTGGGTCAGGACGACTGGCGCGAGACGGTGCGGGATTTGGCCGAACTGGCCCGTGCCAACGGTCTCGCGCCTGGCGAACTGGCCGTGCACGCGGAACGCAGCATCGCGGGTCTGCTCGGCCACTTTCCCGCGCCCGAGGCCGGCACCCCCGACCAGGATCTGCTGCAAGCTGTGACGGAGTCGCTTCGGAGCCTGTCCGCCGAGGGGGACGCCACGCAGAAGACCCGCCATGAAGTGGTCTACTTGTAGCGGGTTCATGCGGCGTGAATTTCCGCCATCGGTAGGTGCAGCACGGTCAGGGTCCGGATATCCGCACGCTGGCTGGCGTGTTGCACATCGATGCCCACGAGCACGCCGTCATCCGCGTAGTCCAGCACGACGCCGAATCGGAATCCGTCGACGTGCGCTCAGAGAGGTGGATATAGAGCGAACCCGTCACAGTATCGTAGGAAAGTTTCATGGTTCGAATCTCCTGTCCGGAAATGCGTTGTGGGGCGTGATGCCGTCGGCCAGAGTGACCACGCGCAGATATTTGCCCAGGTCCTCCACGTAGATCCACTGTCGGATCCGTCCGTCTTCCGGCTGAACTTCGCGGCGCACCGGGTGAGCCAATGCAGCCAGGCGCCATTCCAGGCGCAGATAAGGGCGCTTGGTGAGTGCGTCGTTCCGAAAGTTCTCGGTCATCGGATGCGAGGACATGGGATGATGCTACGCCCATCGGAGCGGAAGGCAACCCGGCGAGCGTGTTCTGCGACCGCAAGCTTGCGGCGGGAGACGAGGGACCTCGAATTGGACAAGACTCGTCGGCAGGAGAGCAGACGATGATGCAGGAGCACCGGTTCACCGTTCGTTTCGATACCCCGGTATTCCTCGGTAACGCCGAGCAGGCCGGGCAGTGGCGCACGCCTCCGCTCAAGGCGTTATTACGCCGATGGTGGCGGGTCGCCGCGGCGCTGGCCCGCAGGGTGAGCGCAGCGAATAATCCAGGCGGCGTGGGGAGGACTGACGCCGTGTGGATCGCCACGTCCCGCCACGCTGCGCTCGCGGCTAAAGGCTTCGCTCCTCGTGATGACGCTGGTTACGAGCCGGCCGTTCCAGCTTGCGGAGCATCCGTGATAATCAGGTTGGCGGCTGGGGGTCTGGTGGTGTGCAAGGCGAAACGAGGGCAGGATTGGTGTCGACTATTGAACAGGGTGCCAGGAATGAGGCGCGGCGCGAGAGGTGCGCTGGCCGCTGGCTGACGGCATGATCAGGATCGACGGTACGATGGGGGAGGGCGGTGGGCAGGTGCTGCGCACTGCGCTGTCGCTGTCGGTCCTGACCGGCAAGGGGATTCACCTGGTTCGTATTCGCGCGCGGCGCGACCGACCGGGGCTGGCCTTTCAGCATCGCATGGCGGTGCACGCCGTAGGCCAGATCAGCGGCGCCCGTATGGAGGGCGTGCGCGTGGGATCGGTAGAGCTCCGGTTCGAACCCGGCCCAATCATCCCCGGAGAGTACCGTTTCGATATCGGTACCGCGGGTGCTGCCAGCCTGGTGCTGCAGACCGTGCTGCTTCCGCTCGCGGTTGCTGAAAAGGCCTCGCGCATCACCGTGACCGGCGGTACTCATGTGCCGTTCAGCCCCTGTTACCATTACCTGGACTGGCATTGGCGGGTGCTGATGACGCGCATCGGTGTGCCGTTTGCTCTCGAGATGCCGATGGCCGGGTTCTATCCGCCCGGAGGTGGCGTGTTGCACGCTCAGATCGGCGGCGGTGCCCGGGTCGTTGCGGCGCACTGGCTGGACCGCGGGCCTCTGGTTCGGATCCGCGGACTGTCCGCGGTGGCGCTGCTTCCGGACGAGATCGCCGAGCGCCAGCGCGTGCGGGCGCTCGGCGGACTCCGGGCCCAGCGCTGCCCGGTCGAGATCGAGGCGCAGCGGCTGCCTGCGCAGTCGCCGGGCACGGTGCTGGTGCTGTTGGCGGAGTTCGAACGGTCTCAGGCCTGCTTCTTTGCGCTCGGCGCACGTGGCAAGCGGGCCGAGCGGGTTGCCGATGAGGCCGTGGAAGGGCTGCGGCGGTTCCTGGCGACCGATGGTGCAGTGGACCCATGGGCCGCGGATCAGTTGCTGCTGCCGCTGGCTCTGGCTTCGCAGCCTTCGGCGGTGCGGACCGCCGAGGTGACCCGGCACCTGCTGACGCAGGCGGAGCTGATCCCGCGGCTGCTGCCGGTCCGGATCGAGGTCGACGGCCGGCTCGGTGAGCCGGGGACCGTTCGGGTCTGTCCCTGAGCGGTATTCGGCTGGAGAACGGCAACGCTCATGAAACCCCAGTTCCAGACCCACCTGGTCAACGGCACCACCGGTGATCCGGTGCTCTACGTCGACTTCCTGTTTCAGCGCCGTGCGCTGCTGTTCGACCTCGGCGAGATCGTGGCGTTGTCGCCGCGCCAGGTGCTGCGCGTCACCGATGTGTTCGTATCGCACACGCACATGGACCATTTCATCGGCTTCGACACGATGCTGCGGCTGATGCTGGGGCGTTCGAAGCGACTGCGGCTTTTCGGGCCGCCGGACTTCCTGGACCGGGTCGCGCACCGGCTGCTCGGCTACACCTGGAACCTGGTGCACAACTTTGCGGTGGAACTCGTGATCGAGGCGGTCGAACGGTGGCCGGACGGCGAGCTGCGCCGGGCCCGGTTCCGGTCTTCCCGCGCATTCGCCCGTGAGGAAATGCCTCCCGCAACGGCCTCGGACGGCGTACTGCTCGACGAGGACGACTTCCGGGTACGGGCTGTGCCACTGGATCATAACGGGATCGTCTCGCTGGCGTTCGCGCTGGAGGAAAAGGCGCACCTGAACGTCTGGAAGAACCGGCTGGACGAACTGGGGCTGCCGACCGGCCCATGGCTCACCGAACTGAAGCGGCGAGTACGCCGGGGCGACGCAGACGACACGGCGTTGACGATCCGCTGGCGTGACCGTCACGGGGAGCACCAGCGGATAGAGCCGTTGGGCCTGTTGCGCCGCGAGGTGCTGCGCGAGGTGCCGGGACAGACGATCGCCTATGTGGTCGACGCCGTTTTTCATGATGCCAACCGGCGCGCGATCGTGCAGCTCGCCCGTTACGCCGACCGGTTCTATGTCGAGGCCCCGTTTCTGAACGAGGCCGCCACACGTGCGGCGACGACCGGCCACCTGACGGCCGGGCAGGCCGGGCGACTGGCGCGCGAGGCGGGGGTGAAACGGCTGATCCCGTTTCACTTCTCGTCCCGGCATACCGGGCAGGAGGCTCTGATCGAGGAACAGGCGATGACCGCATTCGCCGGCGGAAAGGCTTGACGCGACGACACGGGGCGCGTGGCCACGATGGTTTCGCCGCAGAGATCAGCGTTCCAGCAGGCGGCGCATTCCCGGCTCGTCGAGGAAAGTGATGGTATCCCCCTCGACCCGGATCAGCCCCTTTTCGCGGAGCTTCGACAGGGTCCGCGACAGCGTTTCGGGCTTCATCGACAGGCGCGACGCGATGACCTGCTTGGGAACGTTCAGGTCGACCCGATCGGGGCCGGTGCGTTCCTGTTGCAGGAGGTAGGTGATGAACCGGTAGTTCGCGTTGTGCAGGCTCAGTTCGTCGATCTCCCGCACCATCTGGTGCAGGCGCCGGCTCATCGTCCCCAGCAGTTGCAGGGTTAGCTCCGGGGATTCCCGCAATAGCCCCAGGAACGCCTCGTTGTCGAACGCCAGCAGCCGGGTCTCGCTTAGGGCGCCTGCGCTGACCGGGTAGCTCTGGTGCTCCATGAACATCACCGCCTCGGCGAACATCGCACCCGCGTGCAGCACGTCGATCACCTTCTCCTCGCCCTCGCGGGACAGCAGAAACAGTTTTACCGAGCCGACGCAGATCAAGAAGAAGTAGCGCGCGGGGTCGCCCTGCGTAAACAGTGTGTCCCCCGGTGCAAGGTGGAATTCGCGCATCGATTCGCGCATCCGGGCCAGTTGTGCATCGTCCAAAGGTTCGAACAGGTGCACCTGTTGAAGCGGGTCTTCGGCGGACATCGGCCTCTCCTTCGGCGGTGTTCGGACCGTGATGGCGGCGGCTTTGCGGGACAAGGCTGGATGCGGTCCGGAGGCTTAACGGTACCGGTTCCAAAACCCCGAAGCTAGCAAACGACGGAAGGGGTGCCCAAGGTCGTCGGTCGAACATCCGGCAGGTCACGGCCCGGCAGTGTCGGGACCGCCGCGTTGGGTCGTGGGCATCCGGGTGGGGTGCGCACCCGCCCGTTCGATCGCGTTCAGTGCGTGCCTGTAGCGCGTCAGGGCATACACCAGGTTCAGCCACAGCAGCAGGCTGGAACCGCCGAAGGCGAACAGGGCCGGGTAGAACATCCAGGGCAGCCAGAACGTGGCGAGACCGGCAGTGACTGCCACGGCGTGTGTCAGGAACTGTGTACGCTGCAGCAAGGCCGGGATGGCGTCGTGGAGGTTGGGAATGCGCACCCCGCGCATGCCCGTGCGCACTTGCACCCGGTTCAGGTGAAGCCAGACCAGGAAGGGCACGATCTTGTACAGCATGCCGTTCACCACCGAGACCGCGAATCCGGACAGGAACAGCCACCCCAGCGCCAGTCCGAGAGCCGGCTGGGACACCAGTCCCGGTACGGCTTGCGCTGTGCCCCAGAGGACGGTGGCACCCAGCAGTGCACCCATCGCCAGACGCCAGAAATCCAGCGTCACGTCCGGCAGCCTGCGCCGGCGTTGGGCAAGAACGCGAAGCGTCAGCAACGCGAATGCCGCGGTCCATGCCGCGATCCCGGCCTCGAGCATCCGCTCGGGAAGGGCCGGCGGTGCGCCCGCGGACGCGATCCGCAGGATCGTGTAAGAGGCCAGCAACATGAACAGCGCCGGCGCCTGGACGTGAACGAAGGCACGCGGATACGGCGGCGTGATCTGGAACATCGGTACCACGTGCACGGCCACTGCGGCAACCAGCAGGGCGATCCAGCCGAACAGCCCCCAGGCGAGGTGCACGTCGGTCAGGTGGCGGGGCAGCCCGAGCCCGAAACCCATGTGCCCTGCCGCGATCCACAAGCCGAGCAGGGTCGCGATGCCCAGCGCCAACAGCGCCAGCGTGACCGTGAGCGCAGCCGCGTCGCGCACTCCGGAGCGCACGAGGCCCGGCAGCGTCATTGCCATGAATCCGATCACCGCGGCGGGCAGCAGCGCGGAGCCCGACCGGACAAGCAGGGGTTCCGTTCCGGCAAGTCCTGCGGCGAGTGCAGCGGTACCGGCGGCCAGCAGCGCGAGGATCAGCAGGCCGCCGGTGCGGGTCTGCGCCGGTGGGGTGCCGAGCAGCACCGGCAGAAGCTGCTGGAGCGCCCCGAGCATGGCGGTCGCGACGTAGCCGATCACGAGCAGGTGTACCGGGCCGAGCAACCCGGGCATCCAGCGTGACTGCAGGTTTTCCGGGCCCAGCCATGCCAGTGTTACCGCGAACGCCACCCCGAACAGCGGCGCCGTGACCAGGAACTGCACCGGCACCCACAGGGGAGGCGTGGCTTCAAGAGCCAGCGCCGGGCTGTTCATTCCGGACCGCGTCTGGGACCGGTCCATCGGCTCGCCAGATCAGGATCTCGAACGGCACCTCCAGCCTATGGCGCACCGTGTGGGCGAAGCCCATGTCCTTCAGGATCGGATAGAGCGGATAGGGATCGCGACGGTGCAGCATGCGCAGCAGGTCGCCCGGTGCAAGTTCGGGGAGCCGGTCCAGCACCTGCTGCATCGGCTCCGGAGGCGGCAGGTCGCGAACATCGAGGCGGATCTCCACGGATCAGGTTCCCATGCCGGTCATCCGCTCGATGAGTTCCGCCGACTCGTTGTCGAGTGCGCGCCCGGCCATCGGATACAGCACCTGCTCTTCCTTCAGGTTGTGCTGTTGGATCATCATCAGCAGGGTCTCGGCCGTCCCGAGGCCGGACCGGTGATCACCGTTCGCGACGGCCTGCGCGAGTTCGTCCATGAGGCCGCGCATCTGGTCGTGCTCCATCTTCATTGCGCGGGTGGGTCCGTCGCGCATTCCGGTCACCGTTTCGAAGCGGGGGAACAGCACCGCTTCCTCGCGCTGGAAATGGCGTTTCATGTCGGCGATGAACCGATCGCAGGCGGAACGTGCCCCGTCGCGGTTGCCGGTAGCGAGTGCGCTCTCCATCTCCGTGTACGCCCGGTCGCAGGAACGGTGGTCGTCGGTAAGAAAGGCCTGGATTCCAATCATCGGGTGCTCCCTGAGGCGGCGAAGCCGACCGTAGCAGGAACCGAGTCAACTGCACTTGACCCGGGTCAAGAGCCTGCGGGTTCCGGCCCGGCAGGGGCCGCCCTGCGGCGCTCGCGGACAGCCTGCACGAGTTGTTCCAGCAAGGTCACCGAGTCGTCCCAGCCGATGCTGGGATCGGTGATGCTCTGGACGCATGCGAGCGGTGTGCTGGGACCGGATCCTGGCGTCCTGCGACCCGAAGGGACGGAACAGCCAGTGATATGGATCAATGCTTATGTAGGCTTTCCGGCCTAGCATGTCCGGGTCGGGTGGCTGTCGGTGCCCGTCGCTTCGCATTCAACCGAAAAGGCAGGTGGTGGAATGGGCAAGACGGGTGAACTGTCGATCGGGGCGGCCCTCACCGGTCGGCGCGAAACGGGACGCTGGCCGGCGTGGATGGATTTCATGCAGAGTGCATCAGGGCTGTTCCTGGCGCTGTTCTTGTGGGTGCACCTGTTCGCGGAGGCCTCGATCCTGCTCGGCAAGGACGCGATGTACCGGGTCACGATCTTCTTCGAGGGTTACTACTTCCTCGGTGACACCTACCCGATCATCATCACGCTGTTCTCGGCCTTCATCCTCGCGATCGTGCTGCTGCACGCGGTGCTCGCGGTGCGCAAGTTCCCGAACAGCTACCGGCAGTACCGCGTGCTGCGCGACCACATCAAGGTGATGCGTCACGAGGACACGACGCTCTGGTGGGTGCAGGTCTACACCGGGTTCGTGCTGTTCTTCCTGGTGTCGGTGCACCTCTACACGATGCTGTCGCAACCCGCGAACATCGGCCCGTACGCCTCGTCGGACCGGGTGGTCGGCGAGTGGATGTGGCCGCTGTACCTGCTGTTGCTGATCACCGCCGTCGTGCACGCGGCGGTCGGCATGTACCGCGTCGGCGTTAAATGGGGGTGGCTCCCCGCGCGTGATCCGGGTCTCGGGCGGCGGCGGCTGAAGTGGGCGACGCGCGGCTTCATCGTGTTCTTCATCCTGCTCGGTCTCGCTTCTCTGAGCACCTACATCCGGATCGGCCTCGACGAGCGCGAACCCGGTGAGCGCTACGTACCCACCTGGCAGCGCGACCTGCCGGCTGCCCACGGATCCCGGGAGGTACTGCCATGAAGGTCGTGTACACCGACGTACTGGTGATCGGCGGCGGTCTCGCCGGCCTGCGCACCGCGGTCGGCGTGCGCCGGCGCGGGCGGGACGTGCTGGTGCTGAGCCTGGTTCCCGCCAAGCGCTCGCACTCGGCAGCGGCGCAGGGCGGGATGCAGGCCAGCCTCGGCAGCAGCGCCATGGGCGCCGGCGACAACGAAGACGTGCACTTCGAGGATACCGTCCGCGGTTCGGACTGGGGCGCGGACCAGCGCGTGGTGCGCATGTTCGTGAACACCGCGCCGAAGGCGATCCGGGAACTGGCGGCCTGGGGTGTGCCCTGGAACCGGGTCGCGCGCGGCAGCCGCGAATCGGTGGTCAATGCGGAAAGGATCACGATCACCGAGTCGAACGAGGCGCACGGGCTGATCACCGCGCGCGATTTCGGCGGCACCAAGAAATGGCGCACCTGCTATACCGCCGACGGCACCGGCCACACGATGCTGTACGCGCTCGGTGACCAGACCATCGCGCACGGGATCCCAGTGCTCGAGCGCCAGGAGGCGCTGGCGCTGATCCACGACGCGGGCCGCTGCCACGGCGCGGTGGTGCGCGACCTGATCACCGGCGAACTGACGGCCTACGTCGCGACCGCCACGGTGATCGCGAGCGGCGGCTACGGGCGCATCTACCGGGTATCCACCAACGCGATCATCTGCGAGGGCACCGGCGTCGCGCTGGCGTTGGAGACGGGCGTGGCGCCGCTCGGCAACATGGAGGCGGTGCAGTTCCACCCGACCGCGATCATCACCGCCGGCATTCTGACGACCGAGGGCTGCCGGGGCGACGGCGGTGTGCTGCGCGACGTCGACGGCCACCGCTTCATGCCCGACTACGAGCCGGAGAAGAAGGAACTCGCCTCGCGCGACGTGGTGTCGCGGCGCATGACCGAGCACATGCGCAAGGGCAAGGGCGTGCCGTCGCGCTACGGCGAGCACCTGTGGCTGGACATCACCAACCTCGGCCGCGCGCACATCGAGAAGAACCTGCGCGAGGTCAAGGATATCTGCGAATACTTCCTCGGCATCGACCCGGTCGAGCAGTGGATTCCGGTGCGCCCGACTCAGCATTACTCAATGGGCGGCATCCGCACCGACCACACCGGCCAGAGCCAGGGACTGAAGGGTCTGTTCGCCTGTGGCGAGTCGGCCTGCTGGGACATGCACGGCTTCAACCGGCTCGGCGGCAACTCGGTCGCCGAGACCGTCGTTTCCGGAATGATCGTGTCCGAGTTCGTCGCCGACTTCTGTGAAACCGAAGGCGGCGCCGGCCTTTCGGTCGCACTTGTGCGCGAATTTCTGCAGCGCGAGCAGGCTCGGCTCGATCGACTGTTGCACGGCGGCGGCAGCGAGAGCGCGAACGAACTGCGCACCCGGATGGAGCAGGTGATGATGGACCGCGTGGGCATTTTCCGCACCGGCGAGGAACTGGAACGGGCGGTCCGCGAACTACAGGAGCTGCTACTGCGCAGCCGCAACATCGGCGTGCGTTCGCGGGTCCGGGGTGCGAACCCGGAACTCGTCGCCGCCTACCGGGTGCAGAAGATGCTGAAGGTCGCACTCTGTGTCGCCCAGGGGGCGAGCCTGCGTACCGAGAGCCGCGGCGCGCACTTCCGGGAGGATTACCCGCAGCGCAACGACCGCGACTGGCTGAAGCGCACGCTGGCGACCTGGCCATCCGAAGACGACACTCTGCCGACGATCGGCTACGAGGAGATCGACGTGACGACGATGGAACTGCCGCCCGGCTTTCGCGGCTATGGCGCGCGCAACCACATCGAACATCCCGATACCGGGGCACGCGTGGCCGAGGTCGAACGGATCCTCGACACGATGCCGGAAGCCGACCGCTTCGCGCGCCAGTCGGCGTTGATGGAATACGAGTCGCTGCTGCCCGAGAAATACCGCGGGCGCAACGAACGTCTGACGGAGCGGCTGCGATGAGCACGAACGCGGGGAGCCCGCCGAACGGGGAGGGCACTGGGCGCCGGCTGCAGCTCCGGATCCTGCGGTACAACCCGCAGGATCCGGACAGCCGGCCGCACCTGCAGACTTTCGAGGTCGACGAGGCGCCGAACATGACGCTGTTTGTCGCGCTGAACGACATCCGCGACCACCAGGATCCGTCGCTGCAGTTCGACTTCGTCTGCCGGGCCGGCATCTGCGGCAGCTGCGCGATGCTGATCGACGGCCGCCCGGGACTGGCCTGCCGCACGCTCACCGGCAATCTCGGCGAACGGATCACGCTGGCGCCGCTGCCGTTCTTCGAGTTGATCGGCGACCTGTCGGTGAACACCGGCAAGTGGATGCGGCGGATGACCGAGCGCCTCGAGGCCTGGGTGCATGCGCAGGAGGATGTGGACCTGCGCCGGCTCGAGGAGCGGATGGAGCCGGAACTCGCCGAGCAGATCTACGAACTCGAGCGCTGCATCGAGTGTGGCTGCTGCCTGGCCGCCTGCGGTACCGCACGCATGCGCAAGGATTTCGTCGGCGCGGTGGGGCTGAACCGGATCGCGCGCCTGCGGCTGGATCCGCGCGATGGGCGCAGCGATGCCGAGTACTACGAATTGATCGGCGACGACGACGGGGTGTTCGGCTGCATGTCGCTGCTCGGCTGCGAGGACGTGTGCCCGAAGAACCTGGGCCTGCAGACCCGGATCGCCTACATGCGCCGCAAGATGCTCCGCGCAGCGGTGTTCCCCGCCTGAACCTTGCACCGGTGACCTCGCAGCCCCGCATCGTGCCCAGCTTTCGTGGCGCAGGCCTCCCGGACGACGAAGATTCCCCCGCTTGGGGGCGCAGCGCGTGAGATTCCCGCCAACTCTCATGCTCGTGGGCGTCAGGCCCCGAGAGCATGATAACGGGCGACGGATGAACCCGGAAACACGACGAAAAGACTCTGAGTACGTTTCATTTTCCGTCGTATCCGTGTTCTTCCGGGGCCACGGTTTTTCGTCAAATCAACGCCCTATGGATCGCCCCGGCGCTCTGTTCCTCGAGATGATGAATCAGTCGGCGTTTTCCTAGGGCACTGCTGGGTGTCGCCATGGGTCCGGTCAGCCCGGTGCCAGGATCAGTGCGGCCAGCGGCGGCAGATCCAGGCGCAGGGTATGCGTGAAACCGCGAAGCGGGCGGGCCTCGGCCCGGGCCTGCAGCGAGCCGCGCGAGCCGCCGCCGTAGAACTCGGAGTCGGTGTTCAGACGGACCGTCCAGAGACCGCCGTGAGGTGCGGGAATCGCATAGTCCTCGCGCGGAACCGGGGTGAGGTTCAGCACGACGATCATCTGCGAATCGCCTCCGCGGCGCAGAAAGCTGAGCACGGAACGGCTGGCATCGTCGCAGTCGAGCCAGGCGAAGCCCTCGGGTTCGAACTCGGCGGCATGCAGCGTGGGCTCGTTCCGGTACAGGTGATTCAGGTCGCGCACCAGCGTGGTCATGCCCTGATGCAGCGGGTACTGGAGGATGTACCAGTCGAGTTCGCGGTCTTCGCTCCACTCGGTGCCCTGGCCGAACTCCTGCCCCATGAACAGCAGTTTCTTGCCGGGGTAGGTCCACTGGTACGCATACAGCAGGCGCAGCTGGGCGTGCTGCTGCGACTCGTCGCCCGGCATCCGTCCGCGCAGGGTACGCTTGCCATGTACCACTTCGTCGTGCGAGAAGGGCAGCACGAAGTTTTCCGTGTAGGCATACAGCATCCCGAAAGTCAGCTGGTTGTGATGGTGCCGGCGGTGGATCGGATCCAGCTGGAAATAGGCCAGCGTGTCGTGCATCCAGCCCATGTTCCATTTCATCGTGAACCCCAGTCCGCCGGTCTCCGGCGGCCGGCTGACGCCGGGCCAGGCGGTCGATTCCTCGGCGATCATCAGAACGCCGGGGTGGTTGCCCTGGATGGTACGGTTCAGTTCGCGCAGGAACGCGATTGCGTCGAGGTTTTCGTTGCCGCCGTACTCGTTCGGGATCCAGTCGTTGGCCTGGCGCGAGTAGTCGAGGTACAGCATCGAGGCCACCGCATCGACGCGCAGGCCGTCGATGTGGAAGTCCTCGATCCAGCACAATGCGCTCGACAGCAGGAAGTTGCGAACTTCCGAACGCCCGTAGTTGAAGATCAGCGTGCCCCAGTCACGGTGTTCGCCCTTGCGCGGGTCCTCGTGCTCGTAGAGTGCGGTGCCGTCGAAGCGGGCCAGAGCGAAAGCGTCCTTCGGAAAATGCCCCGGCACCCAGTCCAGCAACACGCCGATCCCGGCCCGGTGCGCGCTGTCGACCAGGTGGCGGAAATCGTCGGGCGTGCCGAATCGCGACGTGGGGGCGAAGAAGCCGGTGCTCTGGTAGCCCCAGGAGCCGTCGAACGGGTGTTCGGTCACCGGCAACAGTTCGATATGGGTGAATCCACGGTCGCGCACGTAGGGGATCAGTTCGTCGGCGAGTTCGCGGTAGCCGAGGAAGCGGCCAGCGACCCCGCGCTTCCAGGATCCGAGATGCACCTCGTAGATGCTCATCGGCCGGTGTTTCCACGCGTTCGGGGCGCTGCGCCGCTGCAGCCAGGCGTCGTCGCTCCATTCGTATCCCCGGCTGGCGAAGACGCGGCTCGAGGTGTTCGGGCGCATCTCGAAGAATGCGCCGTACGGGTCGCTTTTCACGAAAATCTGGCCGGACTCGCGGTTGCGGATCTCGAATTTGTACAGTGCGCCGTCGGGCAGGCCGGGGATGAACAGTTCCCAGACGCCGCTGCCGCCGTGCACCGACATCGGGTGGCTGCGGCCGTCCCAGTGGTTGAAGTCACCCACCACGCTGACGCGCTCAGCGCCCGGTGCCCAGACCGCGAAGCGGACGCCCGGGATGCCATCGCGAACTTCCGGGTGGGCCCCCATCATGCGGTGGGCATGCCAGTGCCGCCCCTCGCCGAACAGGTGCAGGTCGAACCCGGAAATGTGCGGTGGAAAGCTATAAGGGTCAACGGCCTGAAACGTTTGGCCGCCACCCTCCGACCAGAGGATCGTCGGATGCAGGGGGCAGTCCGCCAGGGCGCCGGTCCAGGTGAACAGGCCGGGCAGGTCGGGGCTCGGGGTCATCGGTTCGCGGTGCAGAGCATCGGCCCCGCCACACAGCAGCCAGGCCTCGCGTGCGCGCGGCAGGAAGCTGCGACAGCAGACTGTCTGGTGGTCCACTGCGTGACGTCCCAGCAGCCCGTGTGGATCGTGCCAGCGGGCGGTGCCGAGGCGGGCGATCGGATCGCCGGGAGGACGGATGCAATTGTGCAGGGCTGTTGTCATACTGACGGCCACTCACCTGGGGGTCTTCAACGACGATACCGGTAGACTGATGACCCGGTCCAGTTGGGTGCGGGCAATGATACAACCAAAGGACGCAAGGGTTACCGTATGAATCGCCAACCGCAACGCTTCGTCAGCCGGCTGACCCGGGAAACCCTCGCGCTGATTCTCGCGGGGGGGCGGGGTTCGCGGCTCAAGCACCTGACGCTTTGGCGGGCGAAGCCCGCGGTTCCGTTCGGCGGCAAGTTCCGCATCATCGATTTCCCGCTGTCCAACTGCATCAACTCGGGGATCCGCCGAGTGGGCGTGCTGACCCAGTACAAGGCGCATTCGCTGATTCAGCACATCCAGCGCGGCTGGAGCTTTCTGCGCGGCGAGTTCGGCGAGTTCATCGAGCTGCTCCCGGCTCAGCAGCGCATCGAGACTTCCTGGTACGCGGGAACGGCCGACGCGGTGTACCAGAACATCGACATCATTCGCCAGCATGCCCCGGAATATGTGCTGATCCTGGCCGGCGACCACATCTACAAGATGGACTACGGCCAGATGATCGCCTACCACGTCGAGACTGGTGCCGACATGACCGTGGGCTGCCTGGAGGTGGACCGCGAGCATGCGCGTGCCTTCGGCGTGATGGCGGTGGATGGCGACGGGCGGGTGACCGATTTCCTGGAGAAACCCGACGATCCGCCGGAGATGCCGGGCAAGCACGGGGTCTCACTGGCGTCGATGGGCATCTACGTGTTCAACACCGCGTTCCTGTTCGAACGCCTGATCCGGGATGCCGACAACAGCCGATCCAGCCACGACTTCGGCAAGGACATCATTCCGGACATCATCGATCGCTATCGGGTGATGGCCTATCCGTTCCGCAACGGCAAACAGGGGGATCAGGCGTACTGGCGCGACGTCGGCACGATCGACTCCTACTGGCAGGCGAACCTGGAACTGATCGGCGTGACCCCGGAACTTAACCTGTACGACAGCGAGTGGCCGATCTGGACCTACCAGGAGCAGTGGCCGCCCGCGAAGTTCGTTTTCGACGACGACGACCGCCGCGGCATGGCCATCGACTCGATGGTTTCGGGCGGCTGCATCATTTCCGGCAGTACGGTGCGGCACTCGCTGCTGTTCTCGGACGTGCAGGTCGGTACGGGTTCGGTCGTGCAGGACTCGGTGGTGCTGCCCAGCGTGCACGTCGGGGAGGGGAGTCGGATCCAGCGCTGCGTGATCGACAAGGGCTGCCGCATTCCGGATCGCATGGAGATCGGGCTCAGCGACGAGGACGACGCCCGGCGCTTTTACATCTCGCCAGGTGGAGTGCGGGTGGTCACGCCGGAGATGCTCGGGCAAGTTTCGCGTTATGTCCGCTGAAGCGCCGGCGGCTCCCGAGCCGGCGGGCGGGGAATCGGCAGCGAAGCTCGACGTGGTGCTGTGCTGGCACATGCACCAGCCCCAGTATTTCGAGCGGGAGCGGGGAGTCTACGGATTGCCCTGGACCTATCTCCATGCGATCAAGGACTACTCGGATATGGCCGCACACCTCGAGGCGGCACCGGACGCCCGCGTGGTGGTGAATTTCGCACCGATCCTGCTCGAACAGATCGACGACTACGCGCGGCGCATCCGGGCCTTTCTCGATCACGGCGAGCCGATCCCCGATCCGGTGCTGGCGCTGCTGACTGCCGATGCCGTGCCCGACGACGCCGCGGCCCGCGCCGAGATCATCCGCGTCTGCCTGCGGGGCCATGCGCCGCGGATGATCGAGCCGATCCCGCTGTACCGGGCGCTGGCCGGCATCGCGCAACGCGCACAGGACGATCCCGTGCTGCTGCGACACCTGGACGCGGGCTTTTTCCTGGATCTGGCGACCTGCTACCACCTGGCCTGGCTCGGCGCGGCGGTGCGGCGCGAGCGGCCGGAAGTGCAACACTGGCTCGCGCAGGAACAGGGATTCGAACCGGGCACCCGGCGCGAGCTGCTGGAATTGATCGGCGAGGTGATCGCCGGCATCATCCCGCGCTATCGCAGCCTGGCCGAGCAGGGGCGGATCGAATTGTCGTTTACGCCTTATGCGCACCCGATCATGCCGCTGCTGCTCGACATCGAATCCGCCCGCGAGGCGATGCCCGACGTGCGGCTGCCGCAGTATTCGGGTTACCCGGGCGGCGAGGACCGTGTGCGCTGGCACATCGAGCGCGGGCTCGATGTATTCCGCAAGTATTTCGGCTTTGCCCCGGCCGGGTGCTGGCCGTCCGAGGGCAGCGTCAGTACCGCGACGCTGCGGCTGCTCGACGAGTACGGGCTGTCCTGGACCGCCAGCGGGCAGACGGTGCTGGCGAACAGCCTCGCGGCGCTTCCGGGCACCGACAAGGGCCCGCACGACGGCTGGCTGCATCGGCCGTACCGGCTGGAGGGAAGCGAGATGCTCGCGTTCTTCCGCGACGACGGGCTGTCCGATGCGATCGGTTTCCGCTATGCCGACTGGCATGCCCGGGACGCGGTCGAGGATTTCGTTCACCACCTCGAGAATATCGTCGATGCGCCACCTGTCGGCGGTGTGGTGTCGGTTATCCTCGATGGCGAGAATGCCTGGGAGTACTATCCGGACAACGGCTTCCATTTTCTCGAGGGTCTGTACGCCCGCCTGTCGGAACACCCCCGAATCCGTCTCTGTACCTTTTCCGACGTGCACGCCCGCTGCGCCGGGCAGGGCCCGGAACTGCCATCCGTGGTCGCCGGCAGCTGGGTCTACGGTACCTTCTCCACCTGGATCGGCGACCCCGACAAGAATGCCGGCTGGGACCGGCTGATCGAGGCCAAGCAGGCCGTGGACACCGCGCTGCGCCAGCACCCGGAGCTGAACCGCGATGCCCTGGCCGAGCCGCTGGCGGTCTGTGAGGGTTCGGACTGGTGCTGGTGGTTTGGTGGCTACAACCCGGCGGGGTCGGTCAGCGATTTTGAACTGCTCTACCGGCAGCACCTGGCAGCGCTGTACCGGCGCGCCGGTCTCGCCGTGCCACCCGCGCTGTCGCTCGTGCTTTCCACCGGCGGAGGCGAACCGGATACGGGCGGCACGATGCGGCGCGGGCAGGCGCACTCGTGAGCGTGCCCGGGGCGCCGGTCAACCGGCTGCTGGAGAAGCGCAGGTCGGGCATTCTCCTGCACCCCACGTCGCTGCCCGGGCCTGGCCCGGTGGGGCGGTTGGGCGATGAAGCGCGGCGGTTCGTGGACTGGATGGTGAGCGCCGGGTTCAGCGTCTGGCAGATCCTTCCGGTCAATCCGCCGCAGCAGGGCGGTTCTCCGTACGCGTGCATCTCGGCCTTCGCGGGTGATACCCGGCTAATCGATCCGGGAATGCTCGTCGAGGCCGGATGGCTGCCTCCCGGGTCGGAGCGCTGGCCACTGGGACAGGCGCTGTCGGAGGCCCGGGCGGCACTGATGGCCGACGGAGGCGACGACTGGCAGGACTACCTTCGGTTCTGCCACGATCAGGACGACTGGCTGGACGATTTCGCGCTGTTCGTCGTGATCAAGCGGCTCGAGAGCGGTCGGCCCTGGTGGCAGTGGCCGGAGCCGTTGCGCGACTGGTCGGCCCGCCGGCTGGAGCAGCTTAGGGCCGAGATGCCCGAGGCGCTGGATGCGGTGCGTTTCGGGCAGTTCGTCTTTTTCCGGCAATGGCGCGCGCTGCGCGAGTATGCCAATGCCCGCGACGTCCTGCTGCTCGGCGACATGCCGATCTTCGTGGCGCACGACTCCGCTGATGTCTGGGCGCACCCGGACGATTTCGATCTCGATGCCAAAGGCCAGCCGAACACCGTGACGGGTGTGCCGCCCGATTATTTTTCGGAGACCGGGCAGCGCTGGGGCAACCCGCAATTCCGCTGGGGCCGGATGAAAGAGGCGGGCTACGCATGGTGGCTGCGCCGTATCGAGTGGGCGCTGGCCGGTGTCGACGCGCTGCGGATCGATCATTTCCGGGGCTTCGAGTCCTACTGGTCGATCCCGGCCAGCGAGCCGACCGCGATCGCGGGGCAATGGGAGCCCGGACCCGGTGCCGACTTCTTCGAGGCCCTGCTCGCGCGCTTCGGTGAACTGCCGCTGCTGGCCGAGGATCTGGGCGTGATCACGCCCGAGGTGACGGCTTTGCGCGATCGCTTCGGCCTGCCGGGGATGATGATCCTGCAGTTCGCGTTCGACGGAGGAGACGACAACCCCTATCTGCCGCAGAACCACGTCCAGTGCGGGGTCGTCTACACCGGCACGCATGACAATGACACCACCGTCGGCTGGTTCGAGGCGCTGGAGCCGGAGCGCCGCGCGCATGTGCTCGAGGTGCTGGGCAATCCCGCCGAGCCGATGCCCTGGGCGCTGGTGCGGGCGGCACTGACCTCGCCGGCGCAGGTCGCGATCATCCCGATGCAGGATGCCCTGGCCCTGGATGGCCGCCATCGGATGAACACCCCGGGAACGAGCGATGGCAACTGGACCTGGCGGTTCGACTGGTCACAGGTGCCGGACAGGCGCGCGGAGGAACTGCGCCAAATGAACGAGGAAGCTGGCCGTATTCCCGCGGTGTGAAACGGTGGGCGAGACCCCTTCCGCGGACCCACGAGGAGTTCCGTGATCACAGGCGCGAGCGGGGTCCGAAGATCAGCCAGAGGATGAACCCCAGCAGCGGCAGCATCACCAGCACCACGATCCAGATGACCTTCGCCGCGGTCGATGCACGGCTCTGTACCGTACTGACGATCGCCCAGATCACCAGGATCAGCAGCACGAGGCCCAGCAAGCCGGAGACTTCGATCATCTTCTGAATTTCCTGTTATAAGTATTTGTAAGATAATTTACTGCAGCCGTTCCGAGCCGGTAGTTGCGCGGCGTCAGCGACCGAGCCATTCGAGCGCGCGCCGACGGGCCTCCTCGATGCTTTCCCGTTCCATTCGGGGTTCGAGTTCCCGCCGGACCCGCTCGCCGGAAGGATCTCCGCCCGCTGCGGCCAGGCTTGCCCACTTGTAGGCTTCGACGAGGTCCAGTGGTACGCCCTCGCCGCGGGCATGCAGGACGGCCAGCCAGTTCTGCAGTTCCGGATGTCCGCCCTCGGCGCCGATGCGCGCGTAGTGGATGGCACGCGCACGGTCGCGTCCGATGGACCCCAGGCCGTCCATGTAGATGCGCGCCAGGTAGTAGGCTGCGCCGGCAATGCCGTCGTCGAGCGCGCGCGCGAGCAGGTCGCGGGCCTCGGGCGCGGGATCGGGCTGGACATTGGCCGACGCATCCGCGATCAGCACCGACGCCAGCGCCAGGCGGGCCTTGCTGTCGTCGCGCTCGGCAATCACCCGTCGGAACCACGCATCTCCCTGGGCCCGGTCGGGTTCGACGCCATGCCCCTGAATGTACATCCATCCGAGCCGCAGGCCGTATTCGTTGTCGCCGGCCTCGTAGGCCTGCCGATAATAAGACATCGCGCGATCGGGATCCGGTTCCACGCCCAGGCCCTGTTCGTACAGCCAGCCGGCGGCGCCCATCGCTTCGACCGAGCCGTTCTCGGCCGCGGTTTCCAGCCACTGTCGGGCCTCGTTCAGATCGGGCGGATTACGCTGCAGGTGCCGCTCTGCCTCGAGCCGTTGCTCCTCCGCGTCCATGGTCGCGGCGAGTTCGGGGGAATGGGGCTTCGGGGCAGCCGCGGCCGGAACCGACAGTACCAACAGAAACAGGATGGGTAGAACCGTGCGCATGGGTCAGGTCCGGTGCCTACGTGGACCCCTTATGCTACCTTCAAAGGCCGCCTGATGCATGAAGGTCGATTACCCGTGACGCAGAATCCGCCGCAAATCCCCGGCCGACCGTCCGGTGCGGGCTGGTGGGTCGCCGCCCTGCTGGCGCTGCTTCTGGTCGCCGCCGGGGTCTGGATCTGGTACCTGCTCTCGGGCCCGGCACCGGCGCCCGCGCTGAGTGCGGCCGAGGAGCGGATCCTGGATGAGAAGCTGGACCGCCTGCGGACTTCGGTGCGTGAGGCTCCTGCCCCGATGCACCGAACCGAGGCGGGTCCCGGGAACGCCGAGCGGCCGGAAATCTACCGGGAGGATCCGGAGCGGCGCCGGATCGAGTTCAGCGAGCGCGAGCTCAATGCGCTGATTGCACGCGATCCAGCGCTGGCGGGGCGGGCCGCGGTGCGGCTGTCGCCGGACCAGGTCAGCGCGAGCTTCCGGGTCGATCTGCCCGAGGAGCTGCTTCTGTTCGGGGGGCGCAGCGTCCGGGTGCAGACGGGTCTGCAACTGCTGACGCGGGACGAGCGCGTGCAGGCCCGTCTGGTGGGGGTGAGCGTGGCGGGGGTGCCACTTCCCGATGCCTGGCTGGGCGGGCTGAAGGGCGAGGATCTGCTGGCCACCAGCGGCCTGGCAGCGCTGGGTGCAGGGATCGAGGCGCTGCAGGTCGACGACGGCCACCTGCATCTGCTGCTGGCCCCCTGAACCGGCACCAGGCCAACGCGCATCGTCGCACGGCCAACCCCGGCGATGCCGGAAGCGTGCGCCGGACAAGGCCGAAGACCGTCATCCGCCGTTCCCGCGCTGGGGTCGCCTCGCTCACCTCGGCGGCGTGAATGCCGAATGCCGAATGCCGAATGCCGAATGGCGGATGACAGCTGCGCTGTTGCGCTCGTTGTGATCGTTGACGCGAAAATGCAGCCACGGAAGAACACGGAAATCACGGAAGATGAAACGGATTAAATCCTTTTCCGTGTCTGTCCGTGCTTTCCGTGGCGCGTTAACGCCGTTCCAGGGTGCGTAGGGTCGCTGCGCCGTAGGCGCGCGCTTCGCCCGAGACGGTGACGCGCAGCGTCGACCGTCCGGCCTCGAGCGCCGGGGTGGATTCGGCCGTGTCCAGCGCCCGCAGCGCGAGCATCGGGCGGGGGCCCGGGAAGCCGTCGTCGTGCAGGGTCAGCGCCTTCGGCACGATATGCGAGGCCCCGATGGCTGCCCCCATGTCCTGGGCGATGTGCTGCCAGCGGCGAATCGCCTCGAGCAGCAGCTCGCGATGATGCCGCGCGCGTTTCTCCGGGCTCAGCGAGAAATGGATCTGGGCGATGGCCAGTCCGTGCTCCTGCAGTTCTCCGGCAATACTGGCGATCAGCTCGAAGTTTCCACCCTTGAGTTCAAGCACCTGGTCGACCTGCCAGGCAACGGGTTCGGTGCGGCTGCGGTCGCGATCATAGATCGGCGATGTCGAGTAGCTCAGCGTGCGCGCGTCGATCTCCGGTTCGCGGGCCAGCCGTTCGAGCGCCGCGCGCATCCGGCGGTTGATGTCGGCCACCGCCTCGCTCACCTCGGCGGCGCGGCGTTCCGCACGCAGTTGAACGGTCATCCGGTCGTTGTCGAACTCACCTTCGGCCTGGGCAGTGACGGTCAGTAGCGTGGAACCGTCGTCGGCGCCCGCGATCGGCGGCCAGGCGAGAAGGGCGGCGAGCAGGGTCGGGATCAGGAGAACTCGGGACATTCAAACCTCGGTTGGGCAGTTCGCGATGCGTGCAGGTGAAGTATAGGCGGCCCGACCATTGCGTTTCCCGCCGAGCAACGTGGCCGGTCGCGCTGTGCCCCGTTTCCATGCATGCCTGCGTGTCCGGGTTTCTAGAGTGCCAGCAGTTCCGGGGGTTCATCGGGTACCACGATCAACAGATGCCCCTGCGGAATGCTGTGCCAGCGTTCCGGGTCGGTCAGCGGCTCCGAGGCGATCACCACCGCGCCCTCGGGAAAGGCCTCGTCGTCCAGCGTGTAGTGGAGACTGGGGCTCGGATCGTTCACCGAGTGGCGGCTCGCCACCAGCCGTTCGCCGTCGGTCAGAATCACGTTGAGCAGTGCCTTGCCGGCGTTCAGCCACGACTGCACGCTGGAGAATGCGTCCACCACGGCTCCCTCGAGGCTCAGGTTTTCGTCGTCCAGTAGCAGCTGGCGGATCAGGGCGAACAAGTATTCCGAGTCGGTGGTGCCGAGAATTTCGGCCTCGACCTCCGGGTCGAGCAGCTCCTGGATCTGGCGGCGCACCGAGGGGCGAAAGCCCTCGATCAGACCGTTGTGGCTGAACAGCAGATCGCCGCTCGCGAAGGGCTGGGCGTTGACGACATCGGCACCGAATCCCGGTGACGCACTGCGGACCGCAGCGACCCACAGGTCGGCGTACAGGTTGCGGGCCAGATCACGCAGGTTCGGATCCTGCCAGATCGGTTCCGCGCGCCGGTAGACGACCGCGACGTCATCCTCGCCGTACCAGCCGAATCCGAAGCCATCGGCATTCATCCGGGCATACCGAAGTTCCCCGGGCTCGGCGGCCTGTTGCAGCAGGCTGTGCGGCGGCCGCAACAAGAGATCCTGCAACGGAACCTCCGGGCCAACGTAGGCGAGATGGCGGCACATCCGGGTGACCTCGGGGAGTGGGTGCGGCGACCCCATTCATGTTAGCGTTCCCGCCGACGGGTTGCACGGGCCCGCACGGGCGTCCGGAAATCTCCCTGACCTTCGAAGCGCGTTCATGAGTGTTCGCCAACTATATAAAAACACGATGAAGAATCGACTCGAACCGGGAGAGCGGCTGCTGATTTTGATCCGGCACGCGCAGGCGGGTGACCCGGAAACATTCCTGCGCGACACGGGTCGCCCCGATCGGGAAAGGCCGCTGACTGCCGAAGGCATCGATCGCAACCGCGCGGCGGCCGGGAGGCTGGGCCGGATCCTGAACCGGGTCGATCACGTCTGGAGCAGTCCGTATGTCCGGGCACGACAGACCGCGGAGGGGGTCGCGGCGGTCTTCGGCTGCCCGCTGGAGGCGTTCGAAGACCTGGTTCCGCCCTGGGACCGCGAGCGCCTGGCCGCCTGGCTCGAGCCGCGCCTGCGGATCGGGGAGAGCGCGGTGCTGGTCGGGCACGAGCCCGACCTGTCCGGGCTGCTCGGGCACTGGCTGTGCGCAACACATGCAGTACCGGTCCCGATGGAGAAGGGTTCGGTCTGTGCGCTTCGCTGCCGGGGCGCGATCAAGCCGGGTTCGGTGGAATTGCTCTGGAAGCTCCCGCAGTCCGTGCTGCGCAAGCTATAGTCGTTCGCCCTGATAGCCAGCCCCATCATGACTATTAGGCACGGATGGACCACCGATGGACACGGATGAACGTGGATGGAGATGGTGGTGAGAGGGATAGGATGGATTCCGAAATCCTAACCAATCCGTGTTGTCCGTGTCTGTCCGTGTTCATCCGTAGCCAATCCGGGCGAGAATCCGGAAGCATGACAAGGCGCTGATGTCTGTGAATCAACGCGAATGACGATAGCAGCAGGATGACCGCGGGAACCCGGCGCCGGTCGGGCCGCAGCAGGGGGGTAACTTGAATTCCGATACCGTTGCCGCAGTGGATCTCGGCTCGAACAGCTTCCACATGCTGGTTGCGCGCTGGCACGAGGGCGAGATCATCACCGTGGACCGACTGAAGGAGACCGTGCGCCTGGCCAGCGGGCTGGATGCGCGCAACCGGTTGTCGGAGGAGGCGCAGCAGCGGGCACTCGACTGTCTGCGCCGATTCGGCCAGCGCCTGCGCAACCTGCCGCCGGGCAGCGTCCGGGCGCTCGGCACCAACACCCTGCGCAAGGCGCGTGGCGCCCGCGGCTTCCTGGAGGCGGCGAAAGACGCGCTCGGGCACCCGGTGGAGATCATCGGGGGGCGCGAGGAGGCGCGGCTGATCTACCTCGGGGTGGCCCATACCCTTGCGGACGACGGTGGCCGGCGTCTGGTGATCGACATCGGCGGCGGCAGTACCGAGTTCATCATCGGCGAGCGCTTTGAGCCGAGGCTTGCCGAGAGCCTGCAGATGGGCTGCGTCACTTTCAGCAGGTTGCACTTTCCCGATGGGCGCATCACCGCGGCGCGGTTTCGGCAGGCGGAATTGCATGCGCAGCTGGAACTGCAGCCGATCGTGGCGGCCTACCGCGGGCTGGGGTGGGAACAGGCGCTGGGTTCGTCGGGCACCCTGCTGGCGCTGGATCGCATGCTGCACGAAGGCGGCACGGAAAAGACGCCGGGAATAAGCCTGGGCGGCCTGGAGACCCTGCGGGCACGCATGATCGATGCGGGGCACGTCGATCGGCTGAATCTCCCGGGCCTTTCGGAGGATCGCCGGCCAGTGATTGCAGGTGGCCTCGCGGTGATCGTGGGGGCCTTTCGGGGCCTGGCAATCGAGTGCCTGATGACCTCCGAGGGAGCGATGCGCGAGGGGGTCGTGCACGATCTGTTCGGACGCTTTCACCACGAAGATGTGCGTGCCCGGACGATCCAGAATTTGCGCAAGCGCTTTGCGGTGGATGCCCGGCACGCCGAGCGGGTGGCGACGGAGGCGAAGCGTCTGTTCGAACCGGTGGCCGAAGTCTGGCAGTTGGGTGAAACCGATGCGCACCTGCTGACCTGGTCCGCCGAACTGCACGAGATCGGGCTCGCGCTGTCGCACAGCCGCTACCACAAGCATGGCGAGTACATCCTGACCCACGCCGATCTTCCGGGTTTCTCCCGACAGGAACAGGCCGAGCTTGCGTTGCTGGTGCGCGCGCACCGCCGCCGCCTGCAGCCGAAGCTGTTCGAGCCGTTACCGAAAGTCCGGCGGCGGCGGCTGATCCGGCTCGCGCTTCTGCTGCGGCTCGCGGTACTGCTGCACCGTTCACGCAGCGACGAGCCCGTACCCGTTCAGGAAGTCCGCGTCGAGCGGCGGGAGATTACGCTGGGATTCGGGCCGGGCTGGCTGTCCGAGCACCCGTTGACGATCACCGACCTGGAACAGGAGGCGGGGCAATTGGATTCGCTCGGGTTCACGCTCCGCTTCGGTTAACCGGCCGAAGATCCCGGAACGGCCCGTCGGCGCCATTGGCGGCCTGTGGGTTGCGTCTTCGGTACAACCGCCGGCGCGAGCGTGGCGGCGTTCGCGGCCCCTGCAGCGGATGGGTGATGCCGGGGAAGGCGCCGGACTCAGCCCTTGTTCGCGAGCTTCTCCAGCAGATCTTCCTGGGCGGAATACGGCGGTTCGCCCGGAGCCGGCTGCTGGCGCTGATAGCTGCCGTCCTTCTGCAGAACCCAGGCACTGCAGGTGTCGCGCATGTAGCAGAACAGTGATTCCTCGGCCACGCGCTCGCGCAGCTTCGGATCCTTGATCGGGAATGCGACTTCGACCCGGCGGAAAAAGTTGCGCGGCATCCAGTCGGCGCTGGACATGAACAGTTCGGCCTGGCCGTCGTTGGCGAAATAGAACACCCGCGAGTGTTCCAGGAAGCGCCCGAGCACCGAGCGCACCTCGATGTTCTCGGACACGCCGGGTACGCCCGGCCGCAGGCAGCAGATGCCGCGCACCAGCAGCTGCACCTGTACCCCTGCACTCGAGGCGTGGTAGAGCGCCTGGATCACGCCCGGCTCGATCAGCGAGTTCATGCGCGCGGCGATCAGCGCCGGCTTGCCCGCCGCGGCGATCGCGGTCTCGCGTTCAATCCGGTCGATGATCGACGGGTGCAGCGTGAACGGCGCCTGCAGCAGGTTGCGGAGCTTGGAGACCTTGCCCAGCCCGGTCAGCTGCTGGAACACCCGGTGCACGTCCTCGGTAATCACCGGGTCCGCGGTGAGCAGGCCGTAGTCGGTGTAGGCCTTCGCGGTGCCGGCGTGGTAGTTGCCGGTGCCGAGGTGCGCATAGCGGGTAATCTGGTCGTTGTCCCGGCGCACGACCAGCGCCATCTTGGCATGGGTCTTGTAGCCGACCACGCCGTAGGTGATGTGCACCCCGGCGTCCTGCATCCGGTTCGCGAGTTCGATGTTGGCCTCTTCGTCGAAGCGCGCGCGCAATTCGATCACCACCGTGACTTCTTTGCCGGCCTGTGCGGCCTCGATCAGCAGTTCGACCAGCTGCGATCGGGTTCCGGTGCGGTACAGCGTCTGCTTGATCGCCAGCACGTCGGGATCCCGCGCCGCCTGGCGAATGAACTCGACCACCGGCATGAACGACTCGTAAGGGTGGTGCAGCAGCAGCTCCTGCTGCCGGATCGCATCGAAGATGCTGCCGCTGCCGTGCGCTTTCGGCAGGCTCGGGATGAACGGTGGGAACTTGAGTTCGGCCCGGTCGACCAAGTCGTGTACCGCCATCAGCCGGTTCAGGTTCACCAGCCCGTGCACCTGGTACAACTCGTCCTCGGTCAGGTGAAAGTGCGCGAGCAGGAAACGCGCGTCGTCCTCCGGGCAGTTGTCCGCGATCTCGAGCCGCACCGCTTCACCGTAGTTGCGCTGGGGCAGTTCACCCTCCAGCGCGTTCAGCAGGTCGTCGATCTCCTCCTCGCGCACGAACAGGTCCGAGTTGCGGGTCAGCCGGAACTGGTAGCAGCCGGTGACCTTCATGCCTTGGAACAGCTCGTTCACGTGGGCGTGCAGGATCGACGACAGGAACACGAAATCGTTGTCCCCGCCGGCGACCTCGCGGGGTAGACGGACGACGCGCGGCAGCGAACGCGGGGCCTGCACCACCGCCCGGCGCGACTCGCGCCCGAACGCGTCCTTGCCTTTGAGCGTGACGATGAAGTTCAGGCTCTTGTTCAGGATGCGCGGGAACGGATGTGCCGGATCGAGTCCGATCGGGCTCAATACCGGCTGCAGCTGTTCCTGGAAGAAACTGCGCAGCCAGCGCTGCTGTTCCTCGGTCCAGTGCGTGCGCCGGATGAAGCGTATCTCCTGCTCGGCCAGCGCCGGGATCAGCACCTCGTTCAGCGTTCGGTACTGCTCTGCCACCAGTTCGTGCGCGCCGACGCTGATCTTTGCCAGCTGTTCCTGCGCCGACAGACCATCCGGCCCGGGGGTCTGCACATTGAGCGCGACTTGCTGGCGCAGCGAACCCACGCGCACTTCGAAGAACTCGTCGAGGTTGGTCGACGAGATGCACAGGAAGCGCAGGCGCTCGAGCAGGGGGAAGCGTTCGTCGAGCGCGAGTTCCAGCACCCGGCGGTTGAATTCCAGCAGCGAGAGTTCCCGGTTCAGGTAGAGTTCGGGATTGGAAAGGTCGACGGCGTTCATACGGGTTCCATGGGGCGGGAATGGCCGGGACTATACACGTTGCACGGGCGGGTATGCCGCGTAGCCGTTGCTCGTGCTCATCGTCCTCGTGTTCATGGTCTCGGCGCTGGCGCTTGCCCACAGTGAGTACCGTATTCATCCGCGCAGGACGCAATAGCGCAGCGTCATCCGCCACGCGGCGTTCGTACCGCCCAGGCGTCCGCGGCGCCCCCAGCGCTGGATGGCGGCCTTCGGCCTTCACCATCGGGGGGCTCGTGCGCCATCAAAGTTGCCGCAGATATTGGCCGGTCCCGAAGACTTCATGGATTGCGATGCGATCCATGAAGTCGACGCGGGCGGCTGTTGCGTTCAGTGTGGGCAGGATCCAGGTCTCTGTCCGGGTCGCACGCGAGCCACCCGGGCGATCCCGCTCCGCGCGCCGGGTCAGCTGCCGGTCAGCAGGAACTCGATCAGCGCTTTCTGGGCGTGCAGGCGGTTCTCGGCCTCGTCCCAGATCACGCTCTGCGGCCCTTCCAGCACGTCGGTGGTCACCTCTTCTTCGCGATGCGCCGGCAGGCAGTGCATGAACAGTGCATCGGGGCGGGCCAAGGCCATCAGCCCGGAATCGACCAGGAACCCGGTGAACGCCTGGCGCCGGGCACTTTTCTCGTCTTCCTGGCCCATGCTGGCCCAGACATCGGTGACCACCAGGTCGGCATCGCGCGTGGCGGCCGCCGGGTCGCGTACCAGTTCGAGTGCGTCGCCCGCCGCGGCCACGATGCGGGGATCGGGGTCGTAGCCCTCGGGACACGCGGCGGCGAGCGTGAACCCCAGCTGCCGGGCTGCGAGGATGTAGCTGTTGCACATGTTGTTGCCGTCGCCGATCCAGGCTATGCGCCTGCCGCCGATGTCGCCGCGATGCTCGGTGTAGGTCTGCAGATCGGCAAGCAACTGGGCGGGGTGTTCGTGATCGGTCAGGCCGTTGATCACCGGCACCGTCGCAAAGCGCGCGAAACGCTCGATCTTCTCGTGCTCGTAGGTGCGGATCATGACGCTGTCCACCATCCGGGAAAGCACGCGCGCGGTGTCCTCGATCGGTTCGCCGCGCCCGAGCTGGGTATCGCGCGGGGACAGGAACAGCGCATGGCCGCCCAGCTGCAGCATCCCCACCTCGAACGACACCCGGGTGCGGGTGGACGATTTCTCGAAGATCATCCCGAGCGTCTTGCCGCGCAGGATGTGGTCCTGCGCGATGCCTGCACGGGTCTGCCGCTTGAGCTCGGTCGCGCGCTGGATGATCTGCCGGACCTCGGATCCGCTAAGGTCGGAAAACGAGAGAAAGTGCCGCACATTCATACCGTAACCTTCTGTTCTTTGTGCTTCGTGATGAACCGGGACACGATGTCGGCCACGGTGTCCGCGATCTCCGTAATCTGATCGTCGTCCGTGATCAGCGGCGGCAGCAGCCGCACGACCCGCTCTGCGGTCACGTTGATCAGCAGGCCCCGGTCCAGCGCGCGGCGTACCAGTTCGGCTGCAGGGCGGTCGAGTTCTATGCCCAACATCAGCCCCCTGCCGCGGATTTCGACGACCTCCGGGCGATGCGCCAGACGCTCCTGCAGCAGGCGCAGGAGCACGTCGCCATGCCGCGCGGCCTGCTCGCAGAGCGCTTCCTCCTGCATCACGTCGAGCACGGCCAGCGCCGCACGGCAGACGAGTGGGTTGCCGCCGAAGGTGGTGCCGTGACTTCCGGGGGTGAACAGGTCGATCGCACGGCCGGAAACCAGACTGGCCCCGATGGGCACGCCGTTGCCGAGGCCCTTGGCCAGGCTGAGCACATCCGGCACGATTTCCTCGTGCTGGAACGCGAACCACTGTCCAGTGCGCCCGATCCCGGACTGGATCTCGTCCAGCATCAGCAGCCAGTCGTGCCGGGTCGCCAGTTCCCGTAGTTCCTGCAGGTAACCCGGGCGCGGTAGGCGAATCCCGCCTTCGCCGGTGATCGGTTCGACCAGGATCGCCGCGATTTCGGGATCGCCTCCCAGCGCCGCGACCGCGTCCGGGTCGTCGTACGGCACCCGGACGAAGCCCTCGACCAGCGGTTCGAAGCCCTTCTGGATCCGCGCGTTGCCAGTGGCCGAGAGCGTGGCCAGCGTACGCCCGTGGAAGCTTCCTTCCATCACGACGATCTTCGGCCGGGCGATGCCGCGGCGGTGTCCGTGCAGCCGGGCCAGCTTGATCGCAGCCTCGTTGGCCTCGGCCCCGGAGTTGCAGAAAAAGGCCTGATCCATTCCGCCGAGCGCACACAGGCGCCGCGCCAGCTGCTCCTGCAACGGAACGCGGTACAGGTTCGACGTGTGGATCAGCGTATGGGCCTGTTCGGCAATCGCGGCGGCGATCTTGGGATGAGCATGGCCCAGGCCGCAGACGGCGATGCCGGACAGCGCATCGAGATAGCGTCGCCCCTCGGTATCCCAGAGCCACGCGCCTTCGCCGTACTCGAAGGCGACCGGCAACCGGTTGTACGTGGTTTGCAGCGCATCTGCCATGGCAACGGCCTCCGAACGAAGAAGGCCGGTGGCATCGAACGACGGCACACCGGCCCGAGCGCCGGGGACGCCAGGCATGCGCCCCCGGTGGTTCATGTTAATTGTGAGACTATTTCATCTGGCTGGCAACGAAATCCCAGTTCACCACGTTCCAGAAGCCCTCGAGGTATTTCGGTCGGGCGTTGCGATAATCGATGTAATACGCGTGTTCCCAGACGTCTGCGGTCAGCAGCGGGATCTTGCCGTCACGCATCGGGTTTGCGGCGTTGGAGGTGTTCACGATCTCCAGAGAACCGTCGGCATTCTGCACCAGCCAGGTCCAGCCGGAACCGAAGTTGTTCACCGCGGAATCGGTGAACTTTTCCTTGAAAGCCGCGAACGAGCCGAACGCCGAATTGATTGCGTCGGCGAGTTGGCCCGCGGGTTCTCCGCCACCGTTCGGGCCCATGCAGTTGAAATAGAAGGTGTGGTTCCAGACCTGTGCGCCGTTGTTGAAGATGCCGCCGGCCGGCGCCTTGCGTACGATGTCCTCGAGGCTGGCGTTCTCGAACTCGCTGCCGGGCAGCAGACCGTTGAGTTTGGTCACGTAGGTCGCGTGGTGCTTGTCGTGATGGAACTCGAGCGTCTCAGCCGAGATGTGCGGTTCCAGTGCATTCTTCGCGTACGGCAGGGCGGGCAGTTCGTGTGCCATGCAGATTCTCCTCAGTTGGTGGACTGCGAACGGTTCGCAGGTGACTAGGGGACGACGAAAGATAGACACACCCTCTGCCGGATGCAATTGCCGAGGTTTTGCGCCGGCTTTCGCCGACGTGATGGGCACGAAAGCTCCGCCGATGGTGCTCTGTGGGGTGAGGGTTCATGCATACACCTGCGCCTGCCCTGTAGACCCCATGGATTGCGTCGCAATCCATGGGGTCTTCGGGATTGGCCAGTATCTGCGCCAAAGAAGAGCCCTTTGGCACAGAGAAGAGCCCTTTGGCACAGAGAAGAGCCCTTTGGCACAGTTAGTTGCGATGCAATCCATATCAGAAGGCGAGCCCTCTCGCCGATCGAGCGCCGGGGCAAAACGATCGGCGGAGCGGGATTCGGGCGGCGTGGGGGCGTTCAGAGGGCGGCCTCCCGACACCGTCAGGCAACGCCATGGCGCGCTCGGTGCTGCCGCTGGCGACGGGCGGGACTCTGACACGGTCGGGTAATCCCGGCAACGCGCCTCGCGGGCACGCGGGATAGTCGGCGCCAGGACGGCACTTGTATGATGCCGGACCGATACGGTCGTTCGGGGAGGACGCTTGTTGATTCTCGATGCAGCGCTGATCTCCGGTTCAGACCCGGGCGTCGGAGGTATGGCCGGCAACCGGGTCGGCGTCGCCGAAGCCGGAGCGGGGCCATGAGGCCAGCGTCGCGCCCGGGATCGGTGGGGGCCTCCGCCGGTCAGACGCTGGCGCGGGTCGGGCGCTGGCTCGGACCTGCCGTGTTCCTGGTATTTCTCGCGGCGGCTGCGCCCGCCGGCGTCTCGGCCGAGGCGTGGATCGTGCTCGGGCTGACGCTGCTCATGGCGACCTGGTGGATCACCGAGGCGGCGCCGATTCCGGTTACCGCGCTGCTGCCGGTCGCGGTCCTGCCGGTTCTCGGGGTCGTGCCGATTGCCGAGGCGACGGCGCCCTATGCCAACCCGCTGATCTTTCTGTTCGTCGGCGGCTTCTCGGTGGCGCTCGCGGTGCAGCGCTGGAATTTGCACCGGCGTGTCGCGCTGGCGATCCTGCACCTGTCGGGCAACCGCCTGGACCGTCTGGTCGGTGGTTTCATGCTCGCGACTGCGGGGCTCAGCATGTGGGTCAGCAATACCGCGACCGCGGCGCTGATGCTGCCGATCGCGCTGTCGGTGCTCGCGCTGGTCGAGTCGGATCCGCAGGCGCGCGGCACCGGTTCGCGACCCGCGGTGGCGCTGCTGCTCGGGATCGCATTCGCGGCCAACATCGGCGGCATGGCCACACTGATCGGCTCACCGCCCAACGCGTTGACCGCCGCGTTTCTGAACGAGCGCTACGGACTCGAGATCGGATTCGTGCAGTGGCTGGCGATGGGGTTGCCGGTCTCGGCAGCCCTGCTCGCGTTCACTTGGTGGTCGCTGACGCACTGGGTGTTCCCGGTGCACCGTATCGGGCTCGAGGGCCTGGACGAACTGTTGGCCGGCCAGCGGGCGGAACTCGGTGGCTGGTCGTCCGCCGAGCGCCGCGTGGCCGTGATCTTCGTCCTGGTTGCGCTGGCCTGGCTGTTCAGACCCTTGTTGAACGAATGGCTGCCGGTCGAACTGACTGACGCGGGAATCGCGGTGCTGGGCGCCGCGGTGCTGTTCGTCGTGCCCTCGGGGCGTACCGAACAGCGTTACCTGCTGGCCTGGGAAAACACCCGGGATCTGCCGTGGGGGGTGCTGGTACTGGTCGGCGGGGGGCTGAGCCTCGGTGCCGCGATCGAAGGCAGCGGGCTGGCGGGGCTGGCGGCGCAGTCGCTGCAGGGCGCGGTCGACCTTCCATTGTGGCTGCTGGTATTCGGCGTGATCGTACTGACGATGGGTCTGAGCCACGTAACCAGCAATACCGCGACAGCCGCCACGCTGCTGCCGCTGGTGGCGGCACTGGCGCTGCAGGTCCAGGCGGCGCCGCTGTTGCTGGCGATTCCCGTGGCGCTTGCGGCCTCGGCGGCGTTCATGCTGCCGGTGGCGACGCCCCCGAACGCGATCGTGTTCGGCAGCGATCGGCTGGCGGTGCTCGACATGGTGCGCGGCGGTGCGCTGCCCAGCCTGGTCTCGGTGCTGGTTCTGGTCATCGTCGCGATGACCTGGGTCGGCGTGATCTTCGGGGCCGGATGAATCGATGGCTGCGCTCCCCGGTCCGGAAACCCGACTGCGCGCCATGCTGAACGACATGTTCCGGCTGCTGCCGGTGCCGCTGTTCCTGTTCGTGGCCCGGGAATGGGCGGTGGCGCTGCCGCAGGCGGCCGTGGTCGGGCTGGTCGGCGCGATGGCGGTGCTGATGGCGGCCGGCATCTGGCTGCGCGCGGTCGTCCGGCGGCGGATCTTTCTGGCGGGTGCACTGCGCCCCGAGAGTGTCGGGCACCGCTGGCTGCGCGGCGGAGCGGGGCTCGCCCTGGTAGCCGTGGCCAAGGGCGTGGTGCTGGCCGGGGTGCTGCTGGTTGCGGTCGTGCGCCAGCCGGGTCCGCTATTGTTGGCAATGGTCCTGAGTGTGCCGCTGCTCGTTCTGCTGTGGCACGGGGTGTTCCAGCTGCTGAAGCGGCACGCGGTGCCGCGCTTTCGGGCCGTCTTGGCGTTGAGGTTCGCGCTCGTCATCAACTTCGTGCTGCTGTTCGGCGGGCTCGCCGTCGCCGCGGTGTTTCTGGCGTATCCCGATTTTACCGGCGTGAGCCTGAGCGACGCCGTGCTGTCCGAAGTGGCCGGCCAGCACGCGTCCAGCGCGCTGCTGCAGGTGCTGCTGCAGGCCGCTGCGGCGGTGGACGCGGTTGGCTGGTGGTTGGGGCAGCAGGTGCTGCCCGGGGTCACGCGGCCTTCGCTTCAGTTCCTGGGCTGGGCGCTGCTGCTTGCAACCGACGCCCTGGCCGTGTGGTCTTACCTGGTATTCTGTTCGTCGGTGTTGGCCCTGGCGCATTGGCGGGATTGGCATCCGGGGGTAGGGAGATGACGACGATTCGCGCGCGGCCGGGCACGGCCGGCAACCTGTTTCGGGCGCTGCTGCTGCTCGGGGCGCTGGCAGGGCTTACGCTGCTGGCACTCGACCAGCGTCCGTGGGAAAGACTGTGGTCGGCCCTGGCGCCCTACGAGATCGTGGTGGCGAGCGAACGGCTGACGGTAACGCCGGCGACCGCCCGCGAGATGGTCCGCCGCTCGCAGGTCCATGCCTCGGCTGGATCACGGGAGGCCCAGGAGCGGGTGCGTGCGCTGCTCTCGGCCGAACTCGACCCGATGTTCGCGGAACTGTCCGCGCGCATTCCCGACTACGCCGACTGGTATTTTTCCGTTTCCGGCGAATACGCCCGCATGCTGATGCCGGTGCTGCAGTGGATCGGTGTCCGTGACGGGGATTACCTGGCGGATCGGGCGCTGGCGCTCGTATTCGGCGGCGAAGGCTTTGACCGCGAGCTGGCAGCGATCGACGCGCGCGCGCAGTCCTCGCTGGCCGGGCACGTGCAGGACCTGCACGCGCGCTGGCTGCAGAACCTGATGGAACTGGCCGCGAACGGGCAGGTGTCCGCGCCCGGTCCCGCACCGGTCGAACAGTGGTCGCTGGACGCGCTGGCCGCGGAGATCTCCGGGCACGGCGGCAGCGAGTTCCTGCAGCGGGTCTCGACCAGCACCGCCGCGGCCGGCGGGGCGGGGCTCGCGGCCCCGGCGCTCGCACGCCTGCTGGTGCAGCCGGCGGGTGCGGCGCTGACCGCAAGCGCAGTGGCGGCCAAGGGCGCGGGCCATGGTGCCGCCAAGGTCGGCGCGGCGGGCGCGACCGCACTCGGCTGTGCCGCGACCGGCCCCGCGGCGCTCCCCTGCGCGCTGGCGATTGGGGGAGCCTCCTGGGTGGCGGCCGATTGGGCATTGCTCAGCGTCGACGAATGGCGTCACCGCGATGCGCTGATCGCCGACTGGGAACAGCGCCTGGAGGGGCTGCGGGCCGAGCTCGAGGCGGCGATGCTGGAACGCTACGTCGACGCGATCACCGCCTGGCACGGCGCGATGCAGCTCGAGATCGAGCGCAGTTTCTCGCCGATCGAATCGGTGCGGATCTCGGCCCCCGGCCAGACTTGACCGCAGGATGCCGGCCTTCGTTCGGCCTTTTCCGCCCTTGCGCATCTGCCAAGCCGCCGCAGGCTGTGCCGCAGGCACAACGTCGCGGGCGTTGGCGATGGGCCGGCGTCTGGGGTTGTGGTGGCGTAGGTTGTGCCTCCTGCGTTGGCACAACCTACGCGGCGACATGCTCCCGACCACCGCGGAGCCGCGGAAGGTGGATAGCACCAAGTGCGCCCACCTTCGGGCAGCGCGTGGCCGGCCAGCACCCGGCAATCGGCCGATACCGCGGCCAGCGGGCTGGCGAGGGAGTCAGTCCGCGGGCGCTTCCGTGGCGAACAGCGCGGCGGCATTATCGTGCCCGATCCGGCGCGCAACATCCGGCGGCAGCTGTGCCAGCCAAGCGCGAATGTCCGCGACGTGCTCGTCGAGCTCCAGCCAGCGCCGGATGCTGAACGTGTCGGCGCCGATCAGGAATCGGTCCGCGTGTTCGATCAGCAGGTCCTGCCAATCGAGCGGCATTCCCCCGGGAGGGTTCAGGCGCTCGCTGCGCATCGAGAGATCCACGTAGAGTTCCGGGTAGCGATCCAGGTAGTCGCGCACCAGCGGTGGATAGGGGAAGCTGCCCGCGTGCGCCCAGAGAATCCACGCCTCGGGCTCGATCTCGTAGGCCCGGTCGATCACCGCCGGGTCACCGTGGATCATCACCGGCAGCCCGCGCGCGTGCGCGAGCTCCAGGAGCTCGCGGAACACCGGTGAATGCCGGTCATCCGCGAACAGGTGCAGCTCGCCGATCCCGCGCCAGGAGCCGCTGGCCAGGCCTGCGTCCAGCCGGGCCCGTATGCGTTCGGGCAGGCCCTGCTGGTGCATCCAGGTTTCCTTGTGCGCGGGGGTCTCGTAGACATCCAGAAACGGCAGGATCTGCCCGGGTGCGGCCTGCATCAGTGCTTCGGCCAGTGCGTCGGTCCGGGTGGAGACCACCGCCCGCACGATGCCCGCCTCGGCCAGTGCGGCGGCCGCCTGCTTCGGCGAAAGGGTCTCCGCGTGCGCAACGTTGTAATGGAGATGGGCGTCGAACAGAGGCTGCGGATCGGGGTGGGCGGTCCACGGGACCAGCAGCAGGGTCAGCAACGCGGCGGCAGACAGCCGCCGAACGGTTTCGGCAGGCATCGGTTCCTCCTTCTGGTGCGGCAGTTCCGCGTCGTGACGACCATTCGGGGGTCGACAGCTTCGCGGCCTTCAGCAAGGACGCTGCCGACGGCAGGTTTTGTTCCCTGCGGGGCCGCCAGGCCGGGTTACCCCTTGGCATCGGCGGATTCCGGCGCCGCCGCACGGCGCCACTGCGGCCCTGGCGGCCGCCCGCCGGAAGCGTCTGCATGTACAAGCACCGGCTATCGTCCGAATGCCTCGTGCAGCCAGTGCCGGAAGCGATCCATGCCTGTGCCGGTGAACTCGCCGTCGGGCCAGACCCCGGGCACGAAACCGCGTTGAATGAACGGTTCCAGCAACGCGGGATCGCCGCTGACGACGTGTACCGGGACCGCCGGACTGGGGTCGCGGCCGGTGATGATGGATGCGGGCTGGTGGTCGCCGATCAGGACCAGCAGGGTCCGTTCGTCGGTGTAGCGGACGGTGTAGGCGCCGGCCACTTCCAGCGCGTAGGCAACGGAATCGGCGTAGGCCTCCCGGACCCGGGCGGGATCCCGCCAGACGGCCTCGGGGGCCTCGCCGCTGCCTTCCCACTGCCGGAACACGGAACCGTCACCGATTGCGTCCCAGTCGTCCAGGACCGGCAGCACCGGTACCCAGGGTGCATGGCTGCTGACCAGCGCGAGCTTGGCGAACACGGGGCGATCGTCGCTGCGGCGTAGTTTCTGCTCGAAATGGGCCCAGACGTACTGATCCGGAATGGTCACCCAGTTGAACGCGGGGCCGGCATAGGGGATGTCGCCGGCCCCGAGGATCTTGTCGAAGCCGTACCAGCGGCCCTCGGGCCAGGAGCGCACGATCGCCGGCATCACTGCGAGCGTGCGGTGTCCCGTCCGCTCGAAGTCCCGGACCAGCGTCGACCGTTCGGTCCCGAGCAGCAGTTCGTAGCGCGTCTGGCTGGAGATCCAAAGGCCGCTCAGCAACGAGGCGTGGGTGAGCCACGACTGCCCCCCGAACATCGGCGCGTTCACGAGGCCGGTCGCCACGTGCAGCCCCGATTCGTCGGCGCGCCGCCCGAGGGCGTCGAGCCGCGCGCCGACCACCGGGGAATACCGGTCGTCGAACAGCGCCGAAACCCCGTAGGATTCGATGAAGCCGACGATCACGTCGATTCCCGCGAGCCCTTCGAGGCGGGTTCCGGACCCATCGTCCCGCTCGCGTTCGAGTTCGGTCTCGAAAGCCAGGCGCTCGGATCGGGCCTCGCGACCGAACCGGAACTGGTCCAGTACCAGGGTGATGCCGGGTGTGATCGCGCGCGGCAGGTTGGGTACGGCTTCGCCTGCGTGGAAGGCGGTGGTCCCGGCGGCGCCGACCAGGATCAGCACGGTCGCCAGCCCGGTCTGGGCGGTGCCGCGGCCGCCGGGCAGGCGGACGAGCAGGCGCGATACCAGCAGTCCGATCGCGGCCACGGCCAGCAGTACGAGCAGCGCGGCGAGCAGCGCCCCGGGCAGCGCTACGTTCCCCGCCGTGAGGTGGTAGACCGAGCGCGCCAACGGGTAGTCGACATAGAGGTTCACGGGGCGCGACAGACTCAGGCGCGCAAAAGCATCGGCCAACGTCAGCAGCGTGAGAACGGCGAACAGCCATCCGGCAAGCCTGGCGATCCGGGTCGTCCCGCGACCCGGCGGCAGCAGCGCGAACAGGCCCGCCAGCAACGCCGCGTCCAGTGCCAGCCAGTTGGGACCGAAACCCGCGTGCCGCGGGATCTCCAGCGCCAGGAACAGCAGGTTCAGCAGGCCGAAGATGATCAGCAGGCGCAGCAAGAGGCGTCCTCACCACAGGTGGCACGGGTTGAAGCCAGCCCCCCTGTGCCTGGGGGACCATTGTTCCGCTGGGGGACTGTCCCGCGGGATTCAGGTTGGGCTTCGCCGGGTCGGGGTAGCCGCGGCCGGCCGGGTCGGCATGACGCATTCACCCAATGGCGGATCACGTTTCGTTCCTCCGTCCTGCGGGCCGGCGAGAGGGGACGGATTCTTTCACGTCAGCTGCCATCGCCGGCAGTCATCCCGTACGTTGAAGTGGCGAGCCACGGCACGCTTGGAACATGCCGAAAAGACATCGAGCCCATTCCGTTTCCCGTGTTTTTCGTGCTATTGGGTCGCGAACGTTCACGTTGATGGATACTGGGCGCTGAGGGCAGGGTACAGGGCAATCGCCCCGAACTTCGAGATGCCCCGTCCCTGCTGTGACAACGCATGGTGCGAAGTCAGCGGAGAGCGCATGACTGGATGGAGGAGATGGATCGGGCTGGTCCTGGCAGTGGCCTGGCTGGCGATCCCCGCGCACGGCGCCTGGGGCGCTGCGTCGCCCTCCAACGCGCAGGTCGAGACGCTGTTCGAACAGGTTGCCGCGCGGGCGCGGGCGGCGGCCGGCTCGCCCTACCAGGCACCGCAGGCGACGCTGCCCGAACCCCTGGCGGAGATCACCTACGATCAGTACCGCTCGATCCGTTTCCGACCCGAGAAGTCTCTGTGGCGGGGCGAGGCGCGTTTCGAAGTGCAGTTCTTCCACCCGGGCTTCCTGTTTCGCCACCCGGTGTCGGTCTACGAACTGCGGGACGGAGCGGTCCGCGAGGTCGCGTTCGACCCTGCGATGTTCCGCTACGACGGGGACGCCAGCGCCCTCGCGGGCGTCGCGTCGCGGGATCCGGGATTCGCGGGATTTCGACTCCATTTCCCCATCAATACAGAGTCCTACAAGGATGAGGTGATGGTGTTTCTCGGGGCTTCGTATTTCCGCCTGGTCGGGCCGGGGCAGGTTTACGGGCTGTCGTCGCGCGGCATTGCCATCGACACCGCGGAGCCTGCAGGGGAGGAGTTCCCGGCGTTTCGGGCGTTCTGGCTGGTGCGACCGGAGTCGGGTGCCGATACGGTCACCGTGCTGGCGTTGCTGGACGGCCCCTCGGTAGCGGGTGCCTACCGATTCGATCTCCACGTCGGGGCCGAGGTGACCGTGTCGGTCGACAAGCGACTGTTCGCGCGCGAGGATGTGCGGAAACTGGGGGTGGCACCCCTGACCAGCATGTACTTTTTCGGCGACGCGAGCGTGCGCGCCTACGATGATTTCCGGCCCCGCGTGCACGACTCGGAGGGATTGATGAAGCACGGCTCCACGGGCGAGTGGCTGTGGCGCCCGCTCAGCAACCCCCGGTATCTGCGGGTCAGTTCGCTGCGCGACGAGCGCCCTCGTGGTTTCGGGTTGGTGCAGCGGCGCCGGGAATTCGGTGCGTACCTCGATCTTGAAGCCGAGTATCACCGCCGGCCCAGTCAGTGGGTCGTGCCGCTGGGAGGCGACTGGGGCCGTGGCGGGGTGGAGTTGATCGAAATCCCCACCGATTCCGAGACCCACGACAACGTCGTCGCATTCTGGGCGGGCGACCGCGCATTCAGGCGCGGCGACCGGCGGGAGTACCGCTACCGCCTGGTGGTGTTCGACGACCGCCCGCCGGGGCAGCCGCCGGCGCGGGTGACGCGCACCCGCTCCGGCTGGGGGGCGGTACCGGGAGTCGCGGATTCCCCGCCCCGCACCCTGCGCCGGTTCATCGTCGATTTTGCCGACAGGGAGCTCGAGCAACTGCCGGCCGGGGCCCAGCTCGAGCCCCGGATCGATGCCCGTTCGGGAAAGATCGACGACCTGCGTGCGCGCCGGCTGCCCGATGGTTCGGGCTGGCGCGCATCGTTCCTGCTCGCCCCGGAGGGCGGGCGGCCGTCGGACCTTCGCCTGGCTCTTCTCCACCAAGGCCGCCCGGTGACCGAAACCTGGACCTATGTCTGGTATCCCGATGAACGCTGAACCCGGCAACGTCACCGATCGTGCGGCACGGGCGGCTGGCCGCGGGGAATCGATGCGCCTCGCCGCGCCGGCCGTGCGCGGGCGGCAGATCCTGTTCTTCGGGGTGGTGCTGGTCACCGCGCTGGGCGGCACGGCGATGATGGCAGGGGTGCTGTCGGCGGGCGGCTTCGGCCCGTTCGAGGTGTTCATCCTGGGGCTGTTCGCGATCACCTTTTCCTGGATTGCGGCGTCGTTCTGGACCGCGATGGCCGGTTTTCTGCTGCACGCTGTGGGCTGCAACCCGCTGAGCCTGCGCCGGCTGTCCGCCCGCACGAGGCGGTTCGCGGATACGCCCCTGCGCCAGCGCACGGCGGTCGTGATGCCCGTCTACAACGAAGCCCCGGACCGCGTGATGCACGGGGTGGCGGCGATGTGCCGGTCGCTCGCGGCGACCGGGTGCGCCGATGCCTTCGATTTCTTCCTCCTCAGCGACAGCAACGATCCCGCCATCATCCGGGCCGAGGAGCGTGGCGTCGCCCGTCTGCGTTCGCGGCTGCCGCCCTCGCTGCGGCTGCAATACCGGCGCCGCCGGGCCAATACCGGTCGCAAGGCCGGCAACATCGCGGAGTTCTGCGACCGCTGGGGCGCCCGGTACGAATACATGGTGGTGCTGGATGCGGACAGCCTGGTCGAAGGCCTGACGCTGGTGACGCTGGTTCGCTACATGGATGCCAATCCGCGCACCGGCCTGATCCAGACGTTGCCCTTGCCCGCGCGACAGGAGACGCTGTTCGGGCGCTTCCAGCAGTTCGCCAATGCCGTGCACGGCCCGATCCTGGCCGCCGGACTCGCCTTCTGGCAGGCGGACGGCGCCAACTACTGGGGTCATAACGCGATCATCCGGATTCGGCCGTTCATGGAGCACTGTGGGCTGCCGATCCTGCCCGGCAGGCCGCCGCTGGGCGGGGAGATCCTGAGCCACGACTTCGTCGAGGCCGCGTTCCTGCGCCGCGCGGGCTGGGATCTGTGGCTGCTGCCGGGGCTGGGCGGTAGCCACGAGGAACTGCCGGGGAATCTGGTCGACTTCGCGCGACGCGACCGGCGCTGGATCCAGGGCAACCTGCAGCACCTGAGGCTGCTGCGCGTTCCGGGGTTGCAGCCGCTGAACCGGGTGCATTTCCTCTTCGGAGCGGTCTCCTACCTGTCGTCGCTGTTCTGGATGTTCATGCTGGCCGCCGCCACCGGGGCGGCCAGCACCGGACCGTCCGCCAGCATCCCCGTCGCCGAACCGTCACAGCCGATGGCCCTGGGGCTGCTGGCCGGCACGCTGGTGTTGCTGCTGCTGCCCAAGTTGCTCGGGGTGATGCTGGCTCTGGTTCGGGCACCTGCCGCGTTCGGGGGGCGGATGCGGCTGGCGGCCAGCGGACTGCTGGAAACCGGGTACTCGGTGCTGATTGCGCCGGCGATGATGGCCTTCCACACGATGTTGATCGGTGCCGTCCTGGCGGGGCGCAACGTGACCTGGTCGGCCCAGCCCCGCGAAGGCCGGATGGTCGGCTGGGCCGAGGCATGGCAACGCACCGCCGCGCCGGTACTGGCCGGCCTGGTCTGGGGGCTGCTGTTGGCATGGTCCGCCCCCGGGTTCCTCTGGTGGGTGGCCCCGGTGCTGGCCGGATTGCTGGCGGCGCCACTGCTGGTGCGCAGCAGCGGCAGCCGCAGAGCCGGTGTGTGGTTGCGGGAAAGGCGGCTGCTGCTGGCCCCCTGCGAGCTGGAACCGCCGCCGGTGATCGCGGCCGTCGACGGGATGGAGCGCCGGCCGCGAGCCCGGCTCCGCTGCAGCGGGGTCCCCATCCGGCAACGGCCGTGGCCTGGGACGCAGGGCGCCTGCGCAGGGCGGCGGGCGGTTCCTCGTGAAGGCGGGAAGTTCGGGGCCTATGGAGCACAGCCGCCGGACACACCCGGAGCAACGCGGGCAACCCCAGGAATGGCCCAGCCATTTCCACGACCGGCCCAACGCAGCGCCGGCGTGTGTGGCGAAGCAATCGGGTGATGCACTTCCCGAATGGCCTGTTCGCACACGCCCTTTACTGGCGCTGGCGCAGCAGGCTCATCCGCTCCATGACCCCGTCCCGGCGGATCTTCCAGTGGTAGATGGCGCCGGCCACATGCAGCACGATCAAACCGGCCAGCGTGATTCCGACGATGCGGTGCCATCCGAACAGCCTTTCGGAAAGTGCCTCGTTCTCGCTGATGAACCCCGGCAGTAGTTCGATGTGGAAAAAATGAACAGGAAATCCACCGGAGGCTGTGGCCAGTACGCCGAGCACGGGCATCACCAGCAACAAGAGCACGTAGAACAGCGTGTGGACGGTCCGGCTCGCCAGACGCTGGAAAAGGGAGAGCGGCACCGCGTAGGGCGGCTTGTCAAACCACAGCCGGGCGATCAGTCGCAGCACCATGAGGCCGAGGATCGATAGGCCCAGCGTTTTGTGGGCGGTGTAAAAGAAGTCGGTACCCTGCGCCCCGAAAGTGGCACGCATGCCCTCGAAGCCGAGGAATCCGATCGTGCCCCCGGCGATCAGCGCCAGTATCACCAGCACCGCAATCAGCCAATGCAGCATCCGCTGTACCAGGGCGTAGCGCGGCAGCGTGGCGGGTAAATCGGTGCTCACTTCAGAATGGTTCATGCTGACTCCCCTGGATCCCGTGACCCGACTGATTTCAACCTCTTATCGACATTGGCGGGACGGCTCCGTCGTTGCCCCCGCCTTCCCCGCAAATCCCCACTTCGATGCGCCCTCGGGCGCAGCGTCTTCTGGCACGAGACACCCGGATTTGCACGCTGTGCCCCCCTTTGTCTGAGGCGCACCAGCGGCTCGATCCGGAGCTTTCCCTGGCGAAGCAATGTTCCGAAATCCGATCCGCGTTCGAATGAACGCGGACTCGGGGCTCCAGCCTCGTGCCCGAGTTCTCCTCTGGTGGCATACAGAGCATAGTTGCTTCCAGCGCGCTGCGGCGAACGGCGGCATTCGCCCCGAGCACTCTCGGTGTCATGCCGCCTTGACAGCGCTTGACAGTGCCTTGACCGGAACGTCCGAGCAGCTTAACCTTTGCGCTCGGCTCGGGCGGTTAGCTCAGCGGTAGAGCACTGCCTTCACACGGCAGGGGCCACTGGTTCGATCCCAGTACCGCCCACCAGAGAACCCGCGAAACGGGAACCGGCAATGACCGCCGCGTTCCCGTTTATCGCCTGGCGGTCAGGGCATTCGCGGCATGCGGCGCAGGCTGCTGTCGGCACGGATGTCGGCGAACCACTGGCGCCAGGTGCGGTCGTCGGCCAAAAGCGGACGGCAGCGCCGCCCGGCGGAGTATCGATCGCCCGCAGTGCGTCCCCAAGAGGCCACTGCCGGGCAGCCAGGGCAGGTTTCTCTCCGTCATCCGCAATAATCAGGTTCTCCGGCGCCGGGAAAGGCGGTACCTGCGGTTTGCGGCTCGGACCTGGACCCACACCGGTAGATTGCCCAGGCCCCTGGCGGCCTACGGCAGCGCAATGAAAGATTCCGGCAGAGGTGACGAGGACGACGCGGCCCGTTGCTGCGAACCGGAAGGGCGCAGCAGTCCACGCCCATTTTCCCGTGAGGTTCACCCAAACGCTGCTGTAGAGTTTTTGCTGTTGCTGGCGGGAACGATGACATGGACGTTGTCGGCGGTGCCTTCACCCGGTTCGAGGGGCGTGTGCCGGTCGGTTTAGGCGGTTGGCCGCTCGCGTGGAACGAAAAAACCCCGGAGGGGACCCCCGGGGCTTCTGTCGCTCGGCAACCGACCCATCCTTGGACCGTCCATGATGCTGCCGGGTCATCCATGACTGCCGTCTATGGCGACGGAGGCATTTTCCATCATTGGGCTGTGGGAATGCAACTCTCTGGCTAAAGTGCACGTTGACGGCCATTCGCGGAGCCCGTCCACGTGCAGGAGGGCGTCTCCGACCTGTCGGGGCTGTAGAAGGCGAGCCCCGTCGTCGCGTCGTGCCGGGAAACGGGGAGCTGGGCTGGTCTTGTAGGGGCGTGCCTTGCACGCGAATGGGCGTTGCGTGAGGGGCCGGCGTTCGGTGCGCCTGCGGGGCGCGGCCGGTGCCCGGGGCATTCCGGGTTACCAGCTCCACACGAGTGGAATCAGGGTCAAGGCCACGGCCGCGGTGGCCAGGTTCATGGGGATGCCGGCGCGCAGGTAGTCGGTGAAATGGTAGCCGCCGGGGCCGTAGACCATCAGGTTGGTCTGGTAGCCGAACGGGGTGGCGAAGCTCGCGGAGGCCGCGAACATGATCGCGATGGCGAAGGGCAGCGGGCTCGCGCCGAGATCGCCCGCGACGGCGAACGCGATCGGGAACATCAGCACCGCAGCAGCGTTGTTGGTGATCAGCGCGGTGAACACCGCAGTTGCCAAGTAGATCATCGCCAACTGCGCCCAGGGATGCGGGCCAGCCAGGCCGGTCAACGCGTGTGCCAGCGTCTGGGCCAGTCCAGTGGTTTCCATCGCGGCTCCTACGCCGAAGGCCGCGGCAATGGTGAACAGCACCGGCCAGTCGATGCTGGAGCGGGCGGTTTCCAGTGTGACGCAGCGGGTGACGACCATCAGCGCAGCTGCGGCAAGGGCGGCCTCCAGCATGCTCAG
The DNA here is from genome assembly GCF_000321415.2 of Thioalkalivibrio nitratireducens DSM 14787. Taxonomy (NCBI): domain Bacteria; kingdom Pseudomonadati; phylum Pseudomonadota; class Gammaproteobacteria; order Chromatiales; family Ectothiorhodospiraceae; genus Thioalkalivibrio; species Thioalkalivibrio nitratireducens. Next base: position 1,245,192 of record NC_019902.2, read on the forward strand.
CAGGCCGGCGGTCGCGCTCGCAACCATCGCGGCCAGAATGCCCAGCGCCAGCAGCCCGCGCTCGTGCCGAGGCGTGGCGGAGCCGTCGATCTGGCTGATCAGGAAGAAGTCGCGCCGGTTGCGGTTCTGTGCGAGAAATGCCGGGCCGGCCTCGACCAGCAGCGTGTCGCCGGGGCGCAGGCGGATCTCGCCGATCTTGCCGCGCAGGCGTTCACCGTTGCGGGCCACCGCGATGACGACCGCGTTGTAGCGGTTGCGAAAGCGTCCGTCGCGGACCGTTTCTCCGACGATCGGGCAGGTATCGGACACCACGACCTCGAGCAGCGCACGGTCCGCGCGGTGGCCGTCGAGCTTGAATACCTGGTGGGTGGCGGGGGTAAGGCCGCGCATCTTCTGCAGGTCGACCATTGAGTCGACCACGCCGACGAAGATCAGCCGGTCGCCGCCGCGCAAACGTTCCTGCGGGGATACGGCGGGGAGCAGCGTGCCGTCGCGGTCGATCTCCATCAGGAATCCGCCGGGCAGGTTGCGCAGGCCCGCCTCCTCGATGCTCCGGCCGACCAGCGGCCCTTTGGGGTCTACCAACATTTCCAGGGTGTATTCGCGCGGATCGTCGATCTCGCCGATGGCCGGCCGGCGGTCCGGAAACAGCCAGCGGTTGCCAAGGAGCATCAGCGCCAGCCCTGCCAGGGTCACCGGCACCCCGACCCAGGCCACGTCGAAGAGGTTCAGCCCGGCACCGGTGCGTTCGATCAACAGGCCGTTCACGACGAGATTCGTGCTGGTGCCGATCACGGTGATGGTGCCGCCCAGGATCGCCGCGAAGGAGAGCGGCATCATCAGCCGTGAGACCGGAAACCGGAGCTTGCGCGCCCAGTCGGCGACCGCCGGAATCAGCATGCCGACTACCGGCGTGTTGTTGAGGAAGGCGCTGATGAACGCCACCGGGGCGGTGAGCCGGAGCTGTGCTCGGCGCAGCGAGCGTGGCCGTCCGAGCAGCCGGTGTCCGATCCATTGAATGCCACCGGTCTCGCGCAGTCCCGCGACGACCACGTACAGCGCGCCGACAGTGATCACGCCCTGGTTCGCGAAGCCCGAGAAGGCCTGTGCGGGGCTGATGATTCCGGTAAGCAGCAGCAGGACTACGCCGCCGACGAAGACGAGATCGGGCGCCGCGCGGCTCAGGGAGAGCACGACGAGCATGCCCAGAATCAGGGCGGCGGTGAACCAGGCTTCGATCGGCATGCGGGTATTCGCGGTTCAAGCGGGGCGTGGGGGGCGGTGCGGGTCGACTGCCCTGGCGTGCATCCTGCGCCGGCACAACCTACGCGGTAACGGGGCACAGCCTTGTTGGTTGTGCCGAAGGCACAACATGCCGGGCGTCGGTCGTGCCCCGGGCGCTGGGGGTGTGGTGGCGTGGGGGTGAGGGTCTGGGGTTTGGCGCGCCTGCGGCGCGAATGGGCGTTGCATGCTGTGCCTGCTGCGTCGGCACAACGCACGGAGGTGGGGCCGGGGCCGGTGCGCGCAATCTCGTGGCACTGCGTATGAACCGGGCGGCGATGGCCTGCCACTCGCGGATGTCAGGTGCTCGTTCCCGGCTGCGGGTGCGCGAGAATCTGATCGATCACGCGTTGCGCTGCCGCGCCGGGATCCACTTGGCTGCTGTCGATGCGCAGTTCCGGGGCTTCGGGTGGTTCGTAGGGCGAGTCGATCCCGGTGAAGTTCGCCAGCTCGCCCCGGCGGGCCTTCCTGTACAAGCCCTTCGGGTCGCGCTCTTCGGCGACCGCCAGCGGCACGTCGACGAACACTTCGAGGAACTCGCCCTCGGCCAGCAGATCTCTCGCCATGCGTCGTTCGCTGCGAAACGGCGAGATGAACGCGGTGAGCACGATCAGACCGGCATCCACCATCAGTTTCGCGACTTCTCCGATGCGGCGGATGTTTTCGACGCGGTCGGCCTCGGTAAAGCCGAGATCCCGGTTCAGCCCGTGGCGCACGTTGTCGCCGTCCAGCAGGTAGGTGTGGTACCCAAGCAAGTGCAGGCGCTGCTCCACATGGTTGGCGATGGTGGACTTGCCGGACCCCGACAGGCCCGTGAACCAGATCACGCAGGGCCTTTGCGCCTTCTGCCGTGCACGCGCGGTCTTGTCCAGATCGACGTGCTGCAAATGGATGTTCTGCGCGCGCCGCAGTGCGAAGTTCAGCAGGCCCAGTCCCAGCGGGTCGTCGGTCTCGCGGTCCAGGATCACGAAACGGCCGGTGGCCGGGTTCTCCGTATAGGGGTCGAACGCTGCCGGGCGGTCCAGGCTGATGTTGCACACTGCGATGCTGTCGGCGCTCAGCTGATCTGCGGCGAGGCGCTCGAGCGTCTCCGGATTCACCTGGTATTTGATGTCGGTGACGGTGAGTTCGGCCCGCTGTGCGCCGATGCGTGCGGCGTAGCGGCGGCCCGGGAACAGGGGTTCGTCCGTGAGCCAGAAGATCCGGGTCTCGAACTGGTCGGCGACCAGCGCCGGGGCTTCCCCGCTGGACACGATCGCCCCATCGGGCAGTTGGAGCGGAGGATCCAGCGTGAGGTGGACGTTCTCTCCGGTGCGCGCTTCCTGCTGCGGGCCGTTCCTGCCAAAGATTCCGGTAACGCGGCTCTCGCGGCCCATCGGCTGGGCGCGGATGCGTGCACCCGAGCAGAGTCGGCCGCTTGCGACGGTGCCGGCGCAGGCGGCCCGGTCCCCGGGCGCAGCGATTGCGGTCTGCGGTTGCGGCGTGTGCCGAGCCGACGTCTGCGGCGAGCTCGGCAGGTCCGGAGTGCGGGCGGCAACGGATCCGGCGGCTGGTTCGGGAACCTGCGCTCGGGCGGGCGCCTGAGCGTGAACCACCAGACGGAACGGGCGGTCTTCCTCGGTCTGATGTTCCAGGGCTCCCGTGCCCAGCCACTCGGCGAGGCTCGGGCCCGTGTACCCGGGACTCGGCGCGGCGGACGTGGAGTCGTGGCCGCTTCGGTCGGTATCGACCGGGATGGTCGCGTGGACCCGGACGCCCACGCGCTCGGCGAAGTCCGCGAGTTCGCGCGCCAGCGCGTGCAGGCGACCCTCTGCAAATCCGGAGTCGCCCAAGCGGTCGACTGCCAGTGCAAGCCTTGGCACGCGCAGCTGTGCCAGCAGGTAGACCTGCTGGCACAGGGCGGGGGTAAGGCCGGTATCGGCGTCGGTGAGCAGTACGACCGCATCTGCCGTGCGCAGCGCGTCGAGGCCGGCGAGGTCCGGCGCGCCGTGGCGCAGGATCCCGGTGATTTCGACGCGCGGCGCTCGGGCGTTGCCGGGCATGGAGGCCTCGGCTGCTGCACGGAATTCGTGTTCCGGCGCGGCGCCAGGACTCGCGACCGGGGGACGGGCGTTTCCGGTGCGCGTGCGCAGGTATTCCACGAGCGTCGCGACGGCGGGTTCGCGCATGCCGCCGACGGCCACGCGCAGCGGCCGGTCGATCAACGGAATGCTGCCAGATGGGCCCGCCATCGCGGTTCCTGTTCGGGACATGAAGGCTCCTCGCTCCCTGCGCATCGATCGCCCCCTCGACAGGAGCGCGGTTAGTCTCCCCGATACGGCCCAGGGCTTCAAGCCATTGGATCCGCGGGCGTTGCCGTTCGTCCCGGACGTGCAGCGGGCGCTGGGGTGCCTCGGGATCCGGCGTTGTAATGCCGTGCTCGTGTTGTGCCTCCTGCGTCGGCACAACCTACGCGGACTGGCCGGTTGCACCGTCCCGGGGTCGCGATTGGCCGTTGCGCGCTGCGCGGGGCCCACCGGAATCCAATGAAGAAAGCCCCGGAGGGGTGACCCTTCGGGGCTTCTTGTCGCTCGGCACCGACCCGTCCGTGGACCGTCCATGATGCTGCCGGGTCATCCATGACTGCCGTCTATGGCGACGGGCCGATTATCCCGGGTTGTGCTGTGGGAATGCAAGCCCTTGCCACTGGTGTTTACACGGTCGGTTGGGCCGAAGGCGTAACTTCCCGGGGGCTGGTTGTGTCCCCCGGGATCGGGGGTGGTGTCGGCTTGGGCTCTCGGCGATCCATATCAGGACGGCAGAGCGCAGCGTCATCCGCCGACCGGCGTTTGTGCCATCCCGGTGCCCGCGGCGCCCCCGGCGTGGGAACGGCGGATGACGGCTTGCAGCCTTGTCCGCCCTACGCTTCTGTCATGGTTGGGGTGGGGCCGGGATCGGCGCGATACCCCCTCCCCAGCCCTCCCCCGCAAGCGGGGGAGGGGGGGGGTATCGTCAGGGGTGGCGCGGGGCCATGACCGTTAACCCGGTGCTGCAGGCGGGGAAGCGCCCGTCGTCGATACGAGGCGTTACCATGCGCGTTCGGTGAACCGCGGATCCAATCCGCGCGACAGCAAGGAGCTCAAGCATGAGTGAACGTATTGACCGCCAGGCACTGGATCAGCTCTTTTTCGATGCCCGTACACACAACGAGTGGCAGGATCGTCCGGTCCCCGATGCGTTGCTGCAAGAGCTATACGACACTTTCCGCTGGGCGCCGACCAGCGCCAACTGCAGCCCGGCCCGGATCGTGTTCGTAAAGAGCCCCGAGGCGAAGGAGAAGCTGCTGCCGGCACTGATCGAGGGCAATGTCGAGAAGACCCGGGCCGCGCCGGTGACCGCGATCATCGCCTACGATCTGGACTTCCCCGAGTATCTGCCACGACTGTTCCCGCATACCGATGCCCGTTCGTGGTTCGAGGGGAACGAGCCGCTGATCGAGTCGACGGCGTTCCGCAACGGCAGCCTTCAGGGGGCGTACCTGATTCTGGCGGCGCGCGCTTTGGGGCTGGACTGTGGCCCGATGTCGGGGTTCGACCCCGAGAAGGTCAACGAGGCTTTCTTTGCCGGTACACGGATCCGTGCGAACTTCCTGTGCAACCTGGGCTACGGCCGGCCCGAGGCGCTGTTTCCTCGCGGCCCGCGCTTCGATTTCGACGACGTCTGCCGGATCGAGTGAGGCGGGTCCAACGGGCGGACGCGTCCGTTGCACGGGCGATCTGTGCAGCCGGCTTGCGTGGGGGATCCAGCGCCGTCGGCACAACCCGGCGGGTTGATACGGGCAGTCCGCGGTCTGGTTGCCGCCACGGTCATGGCTCAGGCGGCCACTCGAACTGCGACGTTGGAGACGCGCTGGCGGAAGACGCCGAAGGCCGTCATTGGCCGCTCCCGCGCGGGGGATTGCCCCAGGCTGCCGCTGTAGTCCCGACGCCGCGGCGAATGTGTCCGGCAAGCGGGCGAGGGGGGCTTGCAGGCGCGCTGCGCGCGATCCTCGCGTCAACCGGATGTGGGGGGCTGGTTTTCCTGGCGGGCGATCTGCGCCTCGAGGTCCCGGATGCGGGCGCGGATGTCGTCGAGTTCCGCCTGTTTGCGTTCTTCGCGTGCCTTCAGTAATGCCAGGTAGTAGCGGGGGTAGCGGGCAAGAACCCGCTCGAGCAGGTTGAGCAGCAGCGCGATCCGGTAGGCGCGGGTGAGCAGTACCCGCAGGCGCACGGTCTGGAAGATCTTGCTGACCTTTGCGAGGCGCAGCGCGCGGAACAGCGCGAGACTGCGCAGAAAGGCGACGAGCGGGAGCACGATGATCAGCAGGTTGATCCAGTGTTCCCGGGCGTACTGGAGTTTCTTCGGTGCGACCGAGATCATCACCATGAACTCCAGCGCGAACGCCAGCCAGATCACCGAGGTCAGCGTATGCAGCGTCCACGCGAGGACGGGCGAAGACTCGATCTCCGCGTGAAACAGGAACTCCCCGACGAGCACCGGCAGAATCAGGAACGCGACGACCAGCATCGGGATCGCGAGGCCCAGTTCGAGCCGGTGGAACAGATTCTCGTCGCGTTGCTGCCAACCGACGCCGGGCAGCCACAGCCAGCGAGCCGGTGCGTGCGGCGACAGCGCGACTCGCAACGGCGGCAACAGCAGCACCAGCAAGAAACGCTTCCGTGCGGACCGGGCGTCGTCGCGGCGCCAGGAGATCAGGGCTGGCAGGCTTTCCAGCACGATCAGGATCCAGCACGCGAGCAGGGCCCAGCGCACGCTGTCCACTGCCCAGATGCGGGTGCTGACATCCTCGGAGACGCCGCCATGTGGCAGCACCAGGCCGAGTAGCAGCAGCATGACGAGCGAAACGAGGAACATGAGTCGCTCGCGCCCGGCAGAGCCGGACCGCGGACGCGGGCTGTCGGCTGTCATTCCGGCCTCCGGAACTCGGGGGGGCATAGGGTACCGGCTCCGCGAGCCGGCTGCCCATCGTCCGGCCGGCCGGCGGGGCCGGGCGCCGGAGGCGATGCGTCGGGGGTGGTGGGGTGCCGCCGCGCCTGGCAGCGCACCCGTGCGGGTCTGGCGATTACATCGCGACGACGTGAGACGATCCGCGGTTCGCGTGTCGGCGACGCGTCGGGCGGACGAGCGCAGCGCCCCCGGCCCGGGCGGTCGCGGCAACCCCGGCGCGGGAATCGCGGATGACGGCCTTCGGCCCCTTTCGCCCCAGGTTTCCGTCGTGGCCGGGAGCGGTGGCCACGCGGCGCCGAGTGGGCGGAGGAATCGTGATCGTCGGCAAATCTGATATCTTCGGGGCACGACGAAGCCGACTCCAACTCCCGCCCCTAAACCGGATTGCCCCCCGTGACCGCCCCACAGACCCCGTTCCGTCAGCGCCTGCTTGCCGAAGCCGTGCGCATGGAGGAAGACCGCCTTGGCCGCCTGATCGAAGACCCGGCCGCCGAGGCCCGGGCGCGCGAAGGGGGCGGGGACTTCGAGCAGCGCATTCTCCGGCGCGCGGTCGCGATGGACCTGGGGCGGCGGCTCGCCACCTCGCTGGAAAACATCCGCCAGGTGCGCTCCTGGCTGCTGGTGCTGGTGTCGGTGCTGGCGTTCCTGGCGGGAGTTGGCGCCGCCGTGGGCGTGTTCAGCCAGGAATCGCAGATCAATATCCTGTGGGCGCTGTCCGCGTTGCTGGGGCTGCAGTTGCTGATGCTGCTGCTATGGCTGGTGCTGATCCTGTACCGTCCCCGCGGAGGAGGGGGGCTGCTCGGGCGGGCCGCGATGGGGATCGTACATCGGCTGGGGCGGCGCCTGTGCCGTCAGCCCGAGGCCGGCGTGGTGCTGGCCGCGGGCGTGGGGCTGTTGCGCCGCGACGGCCTCGGCAAATGGATCGCGAGCAGCCTCACGCATGGACTCTGGTTCCTGTTCTCTCTGGGTGCGCTGCTCGGTTCGATGTTCGCGCTGAGCGTGCGCCAGTACGATTTCGTCTGGGGCACGACCCTGCTGACCGAGGGCAGCTTCGTGGCACTGGTTGCGATGCTGGGTGCGCCGGCGCAGGGGTTGGGATGGCCGGTGCCGGATCCCGCGGTGGTGATGGCCAGCCGAATCGGCGAGGCGAGCCCGGCGGGCCGCGAGCTCTGGTCCGCGCTGTTGCTGTCCGCGCTGGTGTTCTACGGCCTGGTGCCGCGGCTGCTGCTGACCGGGCTGAGCGTGGTGCTCGCGCGGCGTGCGTTGCGGCGGCTGCGGCTGGACACGAGTCTTCCCGGATACGCGCGTCTGTCGGACCGGCTGGGCGCACCGGCACGGTCGATCGGGGTGCTCGATCCGCAGCCGCCCGACCCGGGCACGGTCGTACCCGCAGCCCGTGGTCGGCCCGGCCCGGTTCGCGGTCCGGTGCGCCTGATCGGGCTCGAACTGCAGCGCACGGACGAGGACTGGCCGCCCCGGCTGGCCGGCGTCGACTGGATTCCGGTGGGGCGCGCCGACGACCGTGCCCAGCGCCGGGACGTGCTCGCGGCGCTGCGGTCGTGGCCGGATACCGAGGGCGTGGTGCTGGTGCTGTGTTCGTTGGCACGAACCCCGGATCGCGGTGCCGAGCGCTTTCTTGCTGCCGTCTGCGAACAGAGTCCGGTGCCCGTCTGGGCGGTGCTCGACGAGGCGCGGCTGCTGCGTTCCCGCGGCATCGATCCAGCGGCCCGTGCCCGCCAGTGGCAAGCGGCGGCGGGCCGCGCCGGTCTCGATTACGTGCTGGAGGCGGAGCTGGATGACCCGCGGCATCCGGGTACCCGCGAACTGGCGAATCTGCTCGGACAGGGGGTCGCGCCGGCATGAGCGACCTGCTGAAGATCGTGGTGGTCGGGCATACCAATACCGGCAAGACCTCGCTGCTGCGGACGCTGTCACGGGACGAGTTCTTCGGCGAGGTGGCCGACGAGCCGGCGACCACCCGGCAGGTTGAGGGCATGCAGCTGCTGCTGTCCGACGGGGAGCCGGTGATGGTATTGCTGGACACTCCGGGACTGGAAGATCCGGACGGGGTGCTGGATCTGCTCGACCGGCTTGCAGGCGACGCGCGCTTCGACGGTCCGGAACGGATCCGGCGCTTCCTGGCGAGTCCCGAGGCCGGAACGTTGTACGAGCAGGAGGCCAAGGTCCTTCGGCAGATGCTGCAAAGCGATGCCGCGATCTATGTGATCGACAGCACCGAGCAGGTGCTCGGTAAGTACCGCGAGGAGCTGACGATCCTGACCTACTGCGCGATTCCGGTGTTGCCGATGCTGAACTTCGTCGCCGATCCGGGGAGCCGGGAAGCCGAGTGGCGGGAGCAGCTCGCGCGGGTGAACCTGCACGCGGTAGTCGCCTTCGACACCGTCGTCTATGACGAGATCGGCGAGCGTCGCCTGTACGAAAAGCTGCGTACGCTGCTGGACCGCTACGACGAGCCGCTGCGGCGCCTGATCGAGGACCGGCGACGGCACGGTGAATGGCTGCGCCGGGCGGCCTCCGAATACCTCGCGGAACTGCTGATTGATACCGCCGCCTGCCTGCGCGTGGTGCCGGGTGATCTGGATGCGACCAAACTGCGTGAGCGCATCCTCCGCAACCAGGACGACGTGCGTCAGCGCGAGCAGCGCAGCGTCGACGCGCTGCTGCGCCTGTTCCGCTTCAGCGATGCGCATTACGATCACCACGGCCTGCCACTGGTGAACGGATCCTGGGGTATGGATCTGTTCAATCCCGATGCGCTGAAATATTACGGACTGCGCATGGGCGGGGGCGCCGCCGCTGGCGCCGCGACCGGGGCGGCAGTCGATGCTGCGACCTTTGGTGCGACCCTGGGGCTCGGGACGCTGAGCGGGGCGGCAATCGGTGCGCTGCTCGGGACGTCGCTGCCGATGCGTCGACGGATCTGGGGGCGGCTGCACGGCCTGTCGGAATGGCGGGTATCCGACGAAACCCTGCGCCTGCTGGCGCTGCGCCAGATGACGCTGATCCGGGCTTTGCTGCGCCGTGGCCACGCCGCACAGGCGCCGCTGTCGTCGAAGGCCGACCCTGACGACCGCTGGACCCGGGGTCCGCTGCCGGCACCGGTGCGCGAGGCGCGGCTGAAGCCCCAGTGGTCGCGTTTGAATCCGGACGTCTTCGATCCCGAGCGTGGCGATCGTCAGCTGGCGGTCCAGCGCCTGACGGACCAGATCCTCGCCGACCTCGTCGGCCCGCACGCCGAGTGACGGGTCAGCGGTTCCGGTTGCGTTCGGGCGTTGCCGGCACAATTCCCGGCCGGTTATCTGCCGCGGGTCCGGTTGCTATTCTTGCGCATGTGCTAGATTCCAGGGCATAGCCCTCGTGCCGGGAGCTTGTCGGTCCCGATGCCGCCGCAGGGCACCGCTGGCCGCCCTGCGAAAAGGAGTCTGCGCGGATGGAGCAACTACCCAAGGGCCTACAACCCCTGGTCGTGGCGCTGAGCGAGCGCGACTTGTACACGGAGCGCCATTGCGCGCGGGTTACGGGTATCGCCCTGACGCTGGGGAGCCTCTGCGGCCTGAGCTCGCGGGAACTGCGGCTGCTGCGGATCGGCAGCACGCTGCACGATGTCGGCAAGATCGGGATTCCCGACCAGATCCTGCTGAAGCCGGCGCGCCTCGATTCGGACGAATGGACCGTGATGCAGCGCCACGCGGAGCTCGGGCAGAAGATCTGCGATGTCCTGAATATCCGCAATGCAGACGAGATCGGCCGGGTCGTGCGCCATCACCACGAGGCTTTCGATGGCACCGGGTATCCGGACGGTCTCGCCGGAGCGTCGATCCCGGTGCAGTCGAGGATCATCGCGATCGCGGACAGCTACGACGCGATGGCCCTCGCCCGGCCATATCATTCCCCGCGTTCCCATGCGCAGGTGATGGAGGTGCTGTTCGACCAGACGGGCACGAAGTACGACCCGGACATTCTCGACCTGCTGGGCACTTTCATTCACCGTAGCCGGTACCGGGCGGAGTAGGCGGGCTCCCGGACGTTCGGGACGGCCGTGGCCGCCGCCGGTTGCGGATCCGCGCGCGTCTGGGCAGCATCGGGTACATGGATCGCGCGGAACTCTCGAGACACCGGCTCGGCAATGGCGTGCAGACCGTATTGTTGCTGCTGGGTCTGATGGGCTTGCTGGGGGTTATCGGCACGTTGATCGGCGGTCCCTGGTACGGGCTGGTGGCGATGGCGCTGGTCGTGCTGCTGTACTTGTTTCACCCGGTGGTGCCGCCGGCGCTGATCCTGCGTCTCTATCGCGCGAGTCGGCTGCAGCCCCGCCACGCCCCGGCGCTGAACGAGGTGCTGCACGAGCTGGCACGCCGGGCCGAGTTGCCGTCGGTCCCGGCGCTTTATTACCTGCCCATCCCGCTGATGAACGCGTTCTCGGTGGGTGACCGCCGCGAGGCCGCGATCGCGTTGTCCGACGGCCTGCTGCAACGGTTGACGCTGCGCGAGATCGTCGCGGTGCTGGGGCACGAGGTGAGCCACATCGCCCACAACGATCTGCGTACGATGACCTTCGCAGATCTCTCTAGCCGCGTGACCGGGCTGTTGTCGCTGCTGGGCCTGTTCCTGCTGGCGGTGAATCTGCCGCTGGTGGTGCTGGGCGGCGCGACGATCAGCTGGATGGCGATCGCGCTGCTGGTGTTCGCACCGACGCTCAGCGCGCTCTTGCAATTGGGGCTGGCGCGCAGCCGCGAATACCAGGCCGACCTGGGAGCCGTGGCGCTCACGGGGGATCCGAAGGGGCTGGCGCTGGCACTGGCCCGACTGGAGCAGGCGCAGGGTGCGCTGTGGGAACAGGTACTGCTGCCCGGGCGGCGTGTTCCGGAACCCTCCTGGCTGCGTACGCACCCCCCGACGGAGCAGCGGATCGCGCGCCTGATGGCACTGGAGTCCCGATCCGAGCGGTATCCGCGGAGTGCGCTCGCTGGCGCCTACGATCCGCGTACCCTGCCGCGCACCGGCGTGCGCGGGCCGCGCTGGCGCATCGGCGGGTTGTGGTTCTGACCCGCGTCCCCAGACCGGGCGGGAGGTTTCGTGGCTGCGCGCCTGGGCGTACACTGCGGCGCTCGTTCTTGAAACCCGGGAAGGCGCAATGCAAATTTCTGCGAACAAGGTGGTCTCCATCGATTACACGCTGACGAACGATCAGGGGCAGGTGCTCGACACCTCCGAGGGCCGGGAGCCCATGGCCTATCTTCAAGGCCACCGCAACATCATTTCCGGGCTCGAGTCCGCGTTGGAGGGCAAGTCCGCCGGCGACCGCGTGCAAGTCACGGTTGCGCCCGAACAGGCGTACGGCGAGCGCAATGATGCGCTGCGCCAGGCGGTGCCGCGCACGATGTTCGAGGACGCGGATCAGGTGCAGGTCGGAATGCAGTTTCAGACGATGACCGAGCAGGGTGCCCAGGTCGTGACGGTGACGGCGGTGGACGCGGAGCACGTGACTGTGGATGCCAACCACCCGCTGGCCGGCGAGACGCTGACCTTCGACGTGACCATCGTCGACGTGCGCGAGGCCTCCGAAGAGGAACTCGAGCACGGCCATGTGCACGGCCCTGGCGGTCACCAGCACTGAGGACTTGCGCCCAGACCTGCACCTGCAAACGGCGCGGCGAGCCGGGCGGAACCGCGCAGCGTCATCCGCCGGTCGGCGTTGGTGCCGTCCCGGCGCCGCGGTTATCTTGGATCCGCAGGGGTTTCCGGTGCCGCACCGGTCAGCCGGATGCGCGGCTTCGGGTCCGGCAGGATCTCGAGCACCGGGGCCCATTCTTCCTCGTCGAACCGGTCGAGTTCCAGCTGCAGGCCGGGGTAGGGCGCATCGGCTGCGGTCTGCAGCGTCAGCGTGCCTCGAGACTCGGAGCGGGGGCCTGTGAGCCGCAGCGGGCCGCGGACGGTCGCCGCATCGTCCTGCCACCGGATCCGGGTGTCGTGATGGGCCGAGAAGGGTGGCCCTGGGTGGCCCTCGGGAACGACGCCGGTCAACTCGACCGTGCCGGTGAGCGTTCCTTCGGTGTCCGCAACGTGGGCCTCGAGATCCACCACGGCGGTTCCGGCATCCAGCGATCCCTGCAATCCGGCATCGGTGCGTTCCAGGAGCGCAGGCAGGTCGGCCTCGCCGGCCAGCCGAAACGTTCCTTCGGGTTCAGCACCGGGCGTGGCCGGCGCTGAAATATTGAACTCCAGCAGCCCCCGGGCCGGGACCGGCGGCATTCCGGGCCACCGGGGAATGCCCGCGATCGCTGCCTCGGTGAACGCGACGCGAAGTTGCCCCTCGATGCGCCGGTCGGCATCGAACCACTCGGTGTCCAGATTCAGCAGGGGATCGTCGAGTCCTTCGCGCCGAGCCTGGATCCGGTAGCGTTCTCCGAGTGCGCTGGGTTGGGCCGAGAAGCTCGTGTCGAGACGGATCGGGTCGGGCGCATCCGGTGTCTCCAGCACGCCGTATATGCGGCCCTCGAGGGCCTCGATCCCGCCCGCGGCCGCCTGCTGGATATCGAGGTCCAGGCGCAGTTCGGTCGCGTGCAGCGGAATTTCCGGGTCGCTGACGACCGCGTCGAACACTGCCTCCAAGCGGCCCTCGCGGCCCGGGGCGAACCCGCGCAGCGCGATCCGCATCGCCATGCGTTGGTCGTCCGGAAGCAGCAGGGTTCCGTCGAGGTCGGCCTGCCGTACGCGCACCGGGATCGCGTCGCGCTGAGTCGTCTGCAACAGGCCCTCGAAGGGCAGGCCTGCGCGGTCGGACCGCCGCTGCCGGCGGGGGTCCGTGTCACTGGCGGGCGGGGCATCGGCAGGCAGGGTCGCGTCTGGCGGGGTCTTGGCCGCGGCGGTGTCCGGGACGGCGGCGAAGCTCCGGTGAGACGGTTCCACCACGAGGCCTCCAACACTGATCTCGCGCACGTCGATCTCGCCGCGCCACAGCAGCGGCCAGACGGAGACGCGCAGCCGCGCATGTTCGATGTCGACTCGGTCGCCTTCATCACCGATCAGCCGCAGCTTGCGCAGACCCGCACCATCGAGATAGAGGCGGATCTCCTGGGCCTCTGCGGTGATGCCTTCGGCGTCGTTCAGTAGACCCAGCGCGGCGCGGGTCTGGGCCCCCGCCGTCAGGTGCAGCGCCAGCACCGCGAGCCACCAAAGCGCGCCGGCGAGCCCTGCCAGCACCAGTATGACTTTGACCAAACCCTTCATTTCGCGTGTCCTCGCGTCCGCCCGGCGCAAGGATGACGACAAAGACGTCGGCGTGCAATCGGATCCGGCGCGCCGACGCCGCTAGCGGGCCGGGTAGCGGGAATGCTCCGGCGACGGTTGCTTCAGACGCGATGCACCGAAGGCTTGGACAAAGAAGGATCCTCGGACTAGCATCACCCTGAAGCCGCAGGGGATTGCCGGGCGGTTTCATTTTGGCGCTGCCCCCATGCGGGGTAGCAGGTGCGTCATTCGCGAGTACTCAGAGAGGAGACAAAGCATGACCAAACTCAAGAAGATGCTGGCTGTTGGCGCCGTTGCGGCGGCGCTGGGTCTGGCTGCAGCACCCGCGAGCTCTTGGTGGGGCAGTGGCTACTATGGCCCGTGGGGCGGCGGACCGTGGTACGGTCCCGGCTACTACGGCGGCCCGTACCACGGCTACGGCTACCCCTACTATGGCGGCTACCCGGGCTGGGGTGGGTATCCGGGCTGGGGCGGCCATCCGGGCTGGGGCGGCCATCCGGGCTGGGGCGGCCATCCGGGCTGGGGGGCTTACCCGGGCTGGGGTGAGCCCCCGGTGGAGGAGCCAGAGTCCGACTGATTATCCCCGGCTGTACCGGTGGTAATGGGCCCGCGCGGAGGTTGGTTCCGCGCGGGCTTTTTTGTGGGCGTGCTCCGCGTTGCAGACGTGCTGCTGCGTTTCCGTCCGGCCTCCCGGGCACTGTGGGATGCAGGGTGCATGGTCGGGGCTGAATCGAGCACGTTGCGGTCGTGCCGCGCGCCCTTCCCCCACAAGCGGGTGGTGGAAGGGCGCAGTGCATCTGCCACACGGCGTTTGCGCCGACCAGGCGCTCGCGACGATACCAGCGCCGGATCGCGGACGCAGTCTGCGTCACTTTTTTCGTCGGCAGTGCCTTCAGAACGGGCGCGGCGACGGGTATTCCTGGAGCACGCCGCGTGGGTCGGTCGGCGGGGGTGCCAGCACTGGATCGTCCTCGGGCCAGGCCGATCCGGGCAGTGTTTCGTCGCGGATGCGCTGGCGCTGGATCCCGATGCGCGGTAGGTCGAGCATCGCAGTGCTCTGTCGATACCCGGTCTCCGCCCGGTCGAGGGCCGACAGCGCGCCGTCCGGGTCGCCGGTGGCCGCACGCGCCAGCGCGAGCGCCTCGAACACCGGCGGGATCGGGCCGGCCCGTAGCAGTCCCTCCGCGAGTTCCAGGCCGCGTGCGGGATCCCGGACCGCAGGATCGCCGGCTGCGCTCAGCAGACGGCTCAGCGCGTAGCGCGGCAGTGGGTGTTGCGGCAGGGCCTGGATGACGGTTTCCAGTTGGGCCTGGATTTCCGCCTCGGAGCGACCGGCGCGTCGGTCGGCGACCAGCGCCAGCACTCGGGCGAGGCTGTTGTCGGGAAACCGTTCGCCGGCCCGGGACAGCAGCCTGGCGGCGGTGGGCCAGTCGCCTGCGCGGAAGGCCAGCAGGCCGAGATGATGTGCGGCGCCGGGGTGCTCCGGATGTAGCGCGAGCACCTGCTCGTAGAGACCGCGCGCGGTATCGCCATCTCCGTCGGCATCCAACAGCACGCCGAGCAGGAAGGACGCGAGCGTGTCCTGCGGATGGTCCTGCAGCACAGCCTCCAGCATTTCGCGGGCACGCGCTGGCTGACCGCTCAGGTACAGCGCCCGGGCGTAGCTGATACGGGCGTGATGGTTGTCCGGAGCCTCGCCCAGCCCCTGGGCGAAATACGCGGCGGCGTCGGCATAGCGGCGCTCGCGTGCGGCCTGCAGGCCGAGCAGGAAATGGCGCCGGGCGCCGGTATCGAGATCGTCCAGTTCGTGCACGATGCGGTCCTCGGCGAGCGGATGGCGTTCGCCGCGCAGCGCCAGCGCCTCGCGCGAGGCGTCGACGGCACCGACTCCCCGCAGCGCCTGCGCCAGCGGGGTATAGACCGCGTCGGCGTCGGGGGCCTTTTCCAGCGCCCGCTGGAACCACTCGACCGCGCTCTCGAACTCCCGGTGCTGCAGTGCGAGTTGCCCGAGCCGGAATGCCGCGGCGGCCTCCAGGCCCGGTTCGGCCAGTGCCTGCTGCAGGTAGTCGCGCGCGTCGTCGGGGCGGTTGAGTTCAAGCAGCACTTCGCCGAGGCGCAGCGGCAGCGCAGCGTAGTCGGGATCGATCGCCGCGGCGTCCTCGTAGGCCGCGAGAGCATCCTTCAGCCGGCCGGAGCCGTGAGCGAGCCAGGCGTCGAGATAGGCCCAGCGGAAACGGTCCGGGTCGAGGGTGCGCGCGTTGTGGTAGGCGGCGACCGCCCCGGCCGGAACCTCGTGCACATGGTAGAGCGCACCCAGCCGGCCGTAGCGCTCGGCGAGGTCGACCGGGCGTGTCTGCGGATCCGCCAGCGCGTCGCGCAGTGCGTCCCGCATCTCTTCGATCTCGATCCGTGCCCGCGGCTCGGCGCCGGAGAGATCCGGCGCGGGAACCGGTACCAGCGCCCCGTGCGCCGGCGGTGGTGACTGCAGGAGATCGCTGTGTACGGGTGCAATGGCCGCGACGAGCATCAGAGCCGCGCCTGCGAGTGCCGCGGTCCGGAATCCGATCATCGCGGATCCTCTCCGTCGGGCTCGACGACCGTGATCAGTTGGTTGACGGCATCGACTTCGACCGTTTGCACGATGCCGCTGGGCCAGCGGATCTCGACGCGGTCGACCGTTTCGTGGTCACCGAGACCGAAAGTGACCGGCAGTTCGACCTGTGACAGGTAGCTGCGCGTGGGGGAGACCAGCCGGCGCTGGGTTTCGCCGCCGGCGGTCAGCCGGACTTCGGCACCGATCGCGTCGCGATTCGACTGGGTACCGACCAGGCGCAGCCGCAGCCAGTGGTGGCCCCGGTTCTGGTCGTTGCGCAGCAGCACAGCGGGGCGCCCGTTCTGGGTCACGATCAGGTCCAGGTCGCCGTCGCCGTCGAAGTCGGCATGGGCCATCGCCCGCCCGACCATCGGGGTGGCCAGATCGCCCGGATCGGACACCTCGACGAAGCGGGTCGCGCAGGCTTCGCCGCAGTTCCAGAAGAGCTGGCCCGGCTGTTCGTAGTGCTGGCTCGGGTGCACGGTGTTGATCTCGTGTTCCAGGTGGCCGTTGGCCTGGAGGAAATCGAGGCGGCCGTTCAGATCGACGTCGATGAACAGCACGCCGAAGGTCAGCGCCAGCCGGGTGGGTCCGGCGATGCCCTCGATCATCGCCTCGTCGGCGAACGGGGGGGTGCCGTCGGCGGTCACGTACAGTGAGCTCGGCTCGTTCGCGAAGTTGCCGATCGCGATGCCGAGGTCGTCGTCGTTGCGTAACCAGCCGGCGTCGATGCCCATCGCCCCGGTCGCCCGGCCGTCGCGGTCGAAGGCCACGCCCTCGAAGGCACCCACCTCCTCGAAGGTGCCGTCGCCACGGTTGCGGAACAGGAAGTTGCGCACGGTATCGTTCGCAACCACCAGGTCCATCCAGCCGTCGCCGTCGTAGTCGATCGCGACCACGCCCAGCGCCTTGCCGACCGCGCGGCCGGTGGCCGGTTCGACCACCCGGATCCCGGCCTCTGCGGAGACGTCGCCAAAGGTGCCGTCGCCGTTGTTGCGGTAGAGGTAGCCGTGCATGCCATGGAAATGATTGGGCGCGCCGTAGGCCCGGCCGAGACCGGTCAGACGGAAGTCGATCTCGAGGTCGATCTCGGGCGACCACTCGACGTAGTTGCTGACGTAGAGGTCGAGCAGACCGTTGTTGTTCGAGTCGAAGAACGCGGCGGCGGTGGACCAGTCGCGTTCCAATCCGCCGACGCCGGCCTCGTCGGTCACCTCGCGGAAACGCCCCTGTTCGTTGCGGAACAGCCGGTTGTGCCCAACCGCGGTGATGAACACGTCGACCCAGCCGTCGTTGTCGTAGTCGCCGACGGCGACGCCCATGCCGTAGAGGTCGATGTCGAGTCCGGCCTGCTCCGTGACGTCGGTGAAACGGCCGGTGCCATCGTTCTCGTACAGCGCAAGGCGCGGTCGTTCCGGCCCTTCGTGCCCGGGCCAGTAGCTGGAGTTCACGAGCAGGATGTCCGGGTGGCCGCTGTTGTTATAGTCGAGCACGGCGACGCCCGCGCCGATGGTCTCGGGCAGCAGCCGTTCGCCGTAGGCGCCGTTCACGTGGGTGAAGTCGATGCCGGCCTGGTGCGTGATGTCGGTGAAGGGCAGCACCGGCGGCCCCCCTGCGATGGGTGGCGTCAGCGGCTCCGGGGCGGTGACCGGGACTTCATCGACGGGTTTCGGATCCTCACGCGCGATCCACCACCAAGCGACCAGGCCTGCGAGTACGAGCACGGTCAGTGCACTCGCCGCTATCACCGAATACCGGAAGATCCGGGCGATGCGGGCGTCGCTGCCGACCTCTTCCAGAGAGCTGCGTTCGGACGGGCGGTCGTTCATGGTCAGCGTGCCTCCTGACGCTCCGGGTCGTGCTCCCGGAGGCTGTTCCCGGTGTCATCGGGCAGCCCCGGCCCCGGGCGCGCATCGTGCCCCTGAACCCCGCGCCATGCAAGGGCCGTCGGATCGGCGATCGTGCGCTGCAGGTCATATAGCGTGAGTGCCTCGGCGGCCTGGTTGGCTGCCGGATTGGCGGCGCGGTGGCGCGCCACCGCAGTCGCGATCGCCAGGTCGTCGGGCCGGTAGCGTTCGTGTGCCGCGCGATGCCGTGCCGCGGCCTCGGGGTCGCCCAGTTGCTCGAGAACCTGCGCCATCGTGTGATGCACGGCGGCGGCTTCCGGATCGATCGCCAGTGCCGCCTGCAGCGCCTCGCGGGCCTGCTCCAGCAGCACCTGGCGGCGTTCGCTGCGCGCCTCGCCACGCGCAGCCCGGGCCTGCTCGAAACGCGTCCGCCCAAGGAGTTGTGGCACGCGCAGATCGCGCGAGAAGTCGAAGCCGCGGTCGCGTGCTTCCTGGAAGCGGGTTGCGTACAGCGCCTCCAGTCGCTCGGCGGCGGTGTCGAGACGTCCGTACTCGCGGTCGATCAGCGCCGCGTACCAGGCCAGGGTCCAGGGCGGCGCTTCGGCCTCGCGGGCCCGCGCGAGTGCCCGCGCCGCGTCGTCGAGGCGACCCTCGCGGAAATAGACGCGGGCGAGGTTCAGCGGGCCATCGGCGCGACCCAGCCGTTCCACCTGCTGAAACGCGGTCTCGGCCTGACGCAGTTGGCCCCGGGCAGCGTCGCGGTCCGCGGTGCGCAGCAGCCCGATGCCGTAGTCGTTCCAGCGTTCCCAGGGCGCGACCGGGTGTTCCTGGGCCGGTGCCGTGGTGTCGCCGGCCAGCGGCAGCGTGAGCCGGTCGGTGGCGAGCGTGGTGATCGGCAGATCGTTGCGGGTAAACGACTTGCCCTGCACGTGACGCATCAACCGGGTATCGAACTTGCGATAGTGCAACGCCGCGTCGATCGCCAGCGGTCCTTGCGCATCGTCGGGCACCGTGAACCGGTACTGCACCACGGCCGCCGCGCCCGGCGGCACCTGATGATCGTACAGGGCCACGAAGATGTCCTGTACGTTGCGCCGGTCGATCCGGTTGCCGTCACGGTCGAGGACGTAGGCGTTCACGAAGTGCGCCCAGGGGTCGACGTCGCCGTCGGGGCCGAGCGCGCCACTGTGCCCGATCACCCCGTTGCCGTCGCGCAGCAGCACCTCCAGCCAGAGGTCGTTGGAGTCCGACGTTCCCTGCGTCAGCGGATGCCCGATGCGCAGCGTTCGCAACACCACCTCGAGCAGGTAGCTGCCCCCGGACTCCAGCGCCGGCAGTTCAGGCCGCAGTGGGGCGTGCAGCTCGCCGTCGATGCGGCCATCCTCCTTGATGCCGAACAGGTCGATGCGGGCGACCCGGTCGCGCAGGAAATCCTGCCGGGCCTCGATCTCGCTCGCGTCGCGGCCCAGCAGCTGCGGGATCGCGGTGTTGGCGGCCGCGAAGCGATGGTCGTGCACGCCGACTCCCTGGCCGGGGAACACGCGCGCGGCCGGATCGCGCGAGGCCGAATACGGCATGTGGCAGCCGGTGCATCCGATTTCGGCCCGCTCGGGATAGTAAAAGCTGTCGACGCGGTGGCCCGACACGCCGCTGGCGAGAAAGGTGCCGTAGTGGTCCTGGCCACGCAGCCAGCGGTAGTGGTTCAGTTCCTGCGGTAGCCCGACCTTGTGGCAGGTGCTGCAGAACTCGGGCTCCTGGTGCAGCGGGCGCAACAACGTGCGCTTGTGGTAGGCCGGTTTCGCCCGGATCAGCTGCCGCCCCAGCGCGGCGAGCCAGGCGTTGGCGCTGTCCTCGAACGGGTAGCGCGGCGGATCCACCAGCGTGAAGTCGGCGTTGCCGCGGGGGCTGTTCACCTCGGTGACCGCATGGCAGACCAGGCAGGTGATGCCGGCCTCTGCTGCGGGATCGCGGTCCGGGTCGTAGTCCGGCCGGTCGAACGCGCCGGAGAACAGCGGCAACGGATCGTGACAGCCGGCGCAGAACCGGGCAGCCTGCACGTCGCCATCGCGCTGGAGTACAACCGCGCGGGTTTCCTCGACGCTGAAGCGGTAGACCGGGTTATTGAACGAACTGAAGCGATGCATGCTGGCAGCATGCTGTTCGGCGATCTCGGCGTGGCACTCGGCGCAGAATGCGTCGCGCATCAGGCGTTCCGGGGCCAGGATCGGAGTGCCGTTCGCGCCGGATTCGGTGACGGCCAGCCGCGTCAGCGCCGGTTCGAACGTGGCGACGGCCGTCGGTTCACCTTGTTCCGGGTGGTACAGGTGCAGCGCGGCGATGGCCACGGCGATCGTAGCGGTGACCCCGGCCCAGCGCAGGCCTGCGCCCCAGCGCAGCCGCGGCCCGGCCAGCCGGTGCAGCACAAACAGCCACACGACCGCTAGCGGCGCCGCGACGTGTAGCCAGTAGAAGACGGCTCGTGCAGCCGGGTGATGGACCGCAAGGAAATCGAAGCGCACCAGCATCAGCCCTGAGCCGATCAGGAGCAGGCCTGTGACCGCCAGGGCCAGGCCGGCACCGATCGCATAGCGGTTGCGCCGTTCCCGCGCGCGGCGCAGGTGCCCGAGAATGAACGCGAGAAATACCGGAACCAGCAGCAGGCCCAGGCCGACGTGCACGACGACCATCAGCAGGTAGAGGTAGCCCTGAAGGCTGCGCCCGGTGACGAACTCAGTCAGCGTGATCCCGGCCAGGTACAGCGAGTTGACCGCGAGCAGCGCAAACAGCAACAACAGCAGCGCGAGCAGCGGCCGCAACCGGCCGCCGATCACCGGCGTCCGGCGAGTGGGGGGGGGGCTGGAGGCGCCGCGCCGATGGTGCATAGTGCCGGCCATAGCCTGGAGTTCTCTTGCATGCGCGCAGTCCGACGGCGGTACGGCCGAGGTCTCCGCGACGTTCCTGTCTCGGGCGTATACCCTTATAGATTACCGTGAAATGCGTGTGTGTGTGCGAACGTGGGCCTGTTTGGGTGCGTTGTCCCGAAGGTGCGTATCCGGCCGGACGGCACCCCCTCGGTGGTGCGAGGGGAGCCGCCGGTCGCCTGCTGCTACGGCTGGTCGATGGACTCGATCATTGCCAGGAAATGCGCCTCTTCGTCCGCGACGGTCTGTTCCGGGCCGGTGAACTTGAAGAACACCGCGCCTTCAGGCCCCTCGACGATCGCGCCGATCAGCCGGTATCCGGGGCGCAGATCGGCGCGGGGCGCCATCGGGCCGGCGGCGGCATTGTAGGTGCCCGCGGCACGGACCAGGGTCACGGACATGCCGGCGATCTCGGTCGACTCCCGTTCCGCGACCTCGCGCGTCGGGCGGCCATCGGCCTGATCGAACTGGCCGAACCAGCGGTCGACGTTCGCGTCTACCGTGCCGCCCTCGGTCGGACCGAAGTAGAACACGGCGACTTCACCCGGATCGGGATCGTCCTCGGCGGCGGGGGTGCGATAAGTCGCCACGCGCATCGGTCGCTGGCCCTCGGTCTGCCAATGGTCGGGAACCGACCACAGCAGCCCGCCTGCGGCGCCTTGCCCGGCTTGGGCGGTGGCCGGGGTCGCGACCTCCGCGCGCGGGGTCGTCGGTGCCGCGGGGGCTTCGGCTGCGGGCGGAGGCGGAACTGCGCCCGCGGGGGCCTCGGTCGTATCCTCGGGAGAACAGCCGGCAGCGCCGAAAGCCAATGTGATCGCCAACAGGAATAATCGATTTTTCATGGGCATGGACCAACAACCTCGATTAACTGTGATGTATCAGAAGATCCCGGGCCGTTCCGGACCCTGGAAATCACGTCGGAACCGAAGAAGCTTAGCAGAATCCCGCCTCGCTCAAAGGTGGCCCGCAAAGACCGCAATCGTGGGCCGCGGCCATGCGCGCGGGTGTTCCCGGCGACGGCGTGTCGTGCCTGCGCGGAAGGCGCAACATCGGGTAACTCTCATGGCCAGCGGCTACCCTGCAATATGAAAAGGCGAGCCACGGAAAGCACGGACAGACACGGGAAAAAGGGTTTGATCCGTTTCATTTTCCGTGATTTCCGTGTTCTTCCGTGGCTGTCGTTTCACGTTAACTGTCATGCCCTCGGCCGCGAGGCACCCCGAAGGATGAAACTACGATTATAAATCAGAGACATACGATTCTCGGGCGGCGTATTTTCACGCTATAGGGGGCCGTGATCGGCGATGTGAATATTCAGGGTGTAGACGCGGTAGCGGCTCAGCCGGAGTTCACCGGGCCAGGCGCCCGCGGGCAGCCGGGCCTTTTCCCAGAGGGCTGCGACGAAGTCGCCGGGATCGGGCAGCTGTTCCCAGACTGCGGGCAGGAAGGTGGCGCGAAGCATCCCGCTGCGCACGACCAGGCCATCGATGCCCGGCCGCAGCGCCTCGAGCAGGGCCTCGCGCGACGCCGGGGCCAGCGGCTCCTGGGCCCCGAGGGCCGCGACGGACAGTTCCAGGCCGGAGATCTCGTGGGTCGTCAGGGGTGGAAAACGCGGGTCGTGACGGGCTGCGGCAAAGGCGTTGTAGGCGACGTCTTCGGCCAGTGGGCGCGTGGCCTCGAGCGTTCCGATGCAGCCGCGCAGCCGGCCTTCGCGTTTCAAGGTCACGAAGGTCGCGCCGGGCCGCTGCAGCGCCGGCGGCTCGCGGGCCGGGTCGACGTGCGGCAGTGCCTGGATCGCGGCCGCGTGCCGCACGCCGAGCACGGCGATCTCGAGCAGCCGTGCCTCGTGTTCCGGTTCCAGGAACCGGATGGGCTCACTGGAGGGTCCATGCGCCATAACCTACGACCTCCGTGCGTGGCCCCGCAGTGTCCCCGGAGTTGCGCAGGTCCAGTGTGTGCACGGTCAGGCCGTGCGCACGTCCGGCGCGGAGCAGGCCGGCGAGCGGCCGGCAGCCGCAGGCACGGTCCGGGGTCAGCATGTCCTCGCGCATCGATTCGATCGCGCGGCAGGTCTCGGCATCGAGGCTCTGCGCGGTTCGGTAGCCGTGGTAATGCGAGAGGTCGGAGCTGACGACGATCAGCGTCTCCGGTCCGCCCCAGAGCCGTTCGAGTACCGCCGTCACCTGGTTCGGGTCCGCGTCGCCGACGACCAGGGGCACCAGGGCGAAGTCGTCGAGCAGCAACTGCAGAAACGGCAGGTGCACCTCGAGGCTGTGTTCCGGCCCGTGCGCGAGATCGAGCGTGACGACCCCGGGCAGATCGCGGATCGACGCGTTCGCCGCTTGATCGACCGGAATTGCGCCGAGCGGCGTCCTGTAGGCCCCGGCGCCGGTGGCCGCGATTCCGCGGAAGGGCACCCGGTGCGACGGCCCGAGCAGCACCACACGCCGGATGTGCGCGACGGCAGCGCCGAGTGCCGCGTACGCCGAGGCGGCGACCGGGCCGGAATAACGGTACCCGGCATGCGGTGCAATCAGCGCCTTGGGCGCCGGGCGCTCGGGTGCCGGGGCGGTGGCCCCCGACATCAGCGCCCGTACCTCGCGCCGCAGTGCCGCCGGGTCGTCCGGGTAGAACAGCCCGGCCACTGCCGGTTCGCGAACAGTCTCCGGTGCCTGCATTCCCGTTCCTCCATTTCCTGAAAGCCGCGTGCAACTCCTCCTCCGCGAGTCAGGAAAAGCGGAGGGGAAACTGATGATGGCAACACCGGATCCCGGTTCATCTTCACGGCTTCATCGTTACGGCGCAGCGTGTGTCACCCCCGATCGTTGCCGCACGGCCGCGCCCGTGTTCCTGTATCTCCTTCATGAAGATGGACCATCGGAACCGGCCTCGGTGCCATCGGTACGGTGGCGGGAACACTGGGAACTGCAGGCGCGCGATAGGCCTCCAATGGAACAGGGAATTTTCGACCGGAACAGGCCATGACCGAAACCCTCGCCCGCGACGCGTTTACCGTCGCCACCCGATACTGGGACACGCTCGCGGACGGTCGCGTGCAGTGCGATCTGTGCCCGCGGCTGTGCAAAATGAAACCCGGACAGCGCGGGGCCTGTTTCGTGCGTGCCAACCTCGATGGCGAGGTGGTGCTGACGACCTACGGACGCTCCAGCGGCTACTGCATCGATCCGATCGAGAAGAAGCCGCTGAACCACTTCCTGCCCGGCACGCCGGTGCTGTCGTTCGGCACTGCGGGTTGCAACCTGGCCTGCAAGTTCTGCCAGAACTGGGACATCAGCAAGTCGCGCGAACTCGATACGCTGATGGATCGGGCCGACCCGGAAACCATCGCGCGCGCGGCTGTCACCACCGGTTGCCGAGCGGTGGCTTTTACCTACAACGATCCGGTGATCTTCCACGAGTATGCCCAGGACGTCGCGAGGGCCTGCCGGGAGCAGGGGATCCGTACTGTGGCGGTAACCGCGAACTACATCAGCGAAGCAGCCCGGGCCGAGTTCTACGCGGGCATGGACGCGGCCAACGTGGATCTGAAGGCCTTCTCCGAACGCTTCTATCACCGGCTGACGGGTGCGCACCTGCAGCCGGTACTCGACAACCTCGAGTGGCTGGTGCACGAAACCGGGGTCTGGGTGGAACTGACGACGCTGCTGATCCCCGGCGAGAACGACGGCGACGACGAGATCCGCCAAATGTGCGAGTGGGTGATCGAGAGGCTGGGCCCGCAGGTGCCGATGCATTTCACCGCATTCCACCCGGATTTCCGAATGACCGAGTATCCGCCGACCCCGGTGGAGACGCTGCGCCGTGCGCGGCGGATCGCGCGCAACGCGGGCGTGCATCATGCCTACACCGGCAACGCCTGGGACCCCGATGGCCAGTCGACCTGGTGTCCGGCCTGCAACCGCAAGCTGATCGGCCGTTCCGGCTATGAGATCACCGCCTGGAACCTGGACGGTGAGGGCCGCTGCGATGTCTGTGCGACGCCGCTCGCGGGTGTGTTCGAATTGGCCCCCGGCCAGTGGGGCGCGCGCCGCGTTCCGGTCCGCCTTGCCGAGTTCGCCCCGCACCCGTAGGGGGCAAGGGGTCGAAGGCCGTCATCCGCCGTGGGACCCAGGGGCCGGCAGCGCCGTCGGGGTTTTCCACCGACGACCGGCGGATGGCGCTGAGCAATTGCGTCCCGCGGCCGACCGGCAGTGCGAGATATCGCGGTGGCTTGCTATGCTTGCCGCGCGATGCGGATCCTGTTTCTGACCCACAGTTTCAACAGTCTGAGCCAGCGCCTGTTCGTGGAACTGCGCCGGTTGGGGCACGAGGTGTCGATCGAATTCGACATCCACGACGACGTGACCCGGGAGGCAGTGGCGTGGTACCGGCCGGAGCTGGTGATTGCCCCGTTCCTGAAACGCGCGATCCCGGAATCGGTGTGGCGGAGCACGCGCTGCTGGATCGTCCATCCCGGACCGGTCGGAGACCGCGGACCGGCGGCGCTCGACTGGGCGATCGAGGAAGGCGTGCGCGAATGGGGGGTGACCGTCCTGCAGGCGGACGCGGAGATGGACGCAGGCGACGTCTGGGCCTCGGTGGCGTTCCCGATGCGGGCGGCAACGAAGAGCAGTCTGTACCGGCGCGAGGTCACCGACGCGGCGGTACAGGCGGTCCGCTTGGCGCTCGAACGCCTCGCCGATCCGGCTTTCCGGCCGCTGCCGCTGTCCCGCAACCCGGATGGCTCGCGCGGACGCTGGCGGCCGGCGCTGAAGGCGTCGCAGCGTGCGATCGACTGGCAGCGCGACGATCGCGACACGGTTCTGCGCCGGATCCGCGCGGCCGACGGATTTCCCGGGGTCCACGACGAGATCTTCGGCCTGCCGGTGCGGGTGTTCGGTGCCTGGCCGGAATCGCGGCTGCGCGGCGAGCCCGGCGCGGTGATTGCGACCCGCAACGGCGCGATCTGCCGTGCGACCCGCGACGGCGCGGTCTGGATCACCCACCTGCGTCCGATCGGCGGCGACCAGCGCGACCTGAAACTGCCGGCCGTGCAGGTGCTGGGGCAGGAACGGCTCGCGGGTGCCCCCGAACTGCCGCTGGATTCGTTCGCGTCCGCGTCCGACGGCGGAACCTGGCAGGAGATCCACGCCTGGACCGACGGCGATGTCGGCTACCTCGCGTTCGAGTTCCACAACGGGGCGATGGCGGCCGAACAATGCGGGCGCCTGCGCGAGGCCTGGGAACGGCTGCGGGCGACGCCGGCTCGGGTGCTGGTGCTGCTGGGCGGAAGCGACTTCTGGTCCAACGGCATTCACCTGCACCGGATCGAGGCTGCGGAGCAAGCGGCCGAGGCGTCCTGGGAGAACATCGAGGCGATGAACGACCTGACCCGGGCGATCATCGAGACCGACGACCGGCTGGTGGTCTCGGCGCTGCGCGGTAACGCCGGGGCTGGGGGCGTATTTCTGGCGCTGGCCGCAGACGAGGTCTGGTGCGCACCCGGGGTGGTGCTTAACCCGCATTACAAGAACATGGGCAACCTCTACGGCTCGGAATACTGGACCTACCTGCTGCCGCGCCGGGTGGGGCCGGACGGGGCCCAGGCCATCATGACCAACCGCCTGCCGCTCGGGGCCCCGGAGGCTCGCGAGCAGGGGCTGGTCGATGCGGTATTCGGGAGCGACGCCGCGGCGTTTTTCGCGCTGGCGCAGCAGCGCGCGCAGGATCTGGCCGCGTCCGGGGACCTGCCCGTCCGCGTGCAACGCAAACGGGCGCAGCGCCGCCGCGACGAGGCCGAAAAGCCGCTGGCCGCGTACCGTGAGGAGGAAATGCAGCGGATGCACCTGAATTTCTTCGGCTTCGATCCCAGTTACCATGTGGCCCGCTACAATTTCGTGCACCGGGTACCACACTCGCGCACGCCCTTGCACCTCGCACTGCACCGGCGCCGGGGCGCCGGGACGCGTGTCGCCCACGCCGCAAGGAATCCCTGATGAGTGAACGCTTTACCGTCTCCATCGAACCGCAACTGGCGCAGGAGTTCGACGCTTACATCAAGCGCAAGGGCTATAGCAACCGTTCCGAGGCCGTGCGCGACCTGATCCGCGGCGCGCTGGCGAAGGAGCGCTTGGGCGAGGCCGGGAAGGGCCATTGCGTCGGGGTGTTGAGCTACATGTACGATCACCACGAACGCGAACTGAGCAAGCGCCTGACGCAAGTCCATCACGCGAATTACAACCTCACCGTGACGACGTTGCACATGCATCTCGACCACGATCTCTGCGTCGAGTCGGTGTTGCTGAAAGGCCATGCCGCCGACGTACAGGCTTTCGCCGAGTCGGTGATGGCGCGCCCCGGGATCCGGCACGGGCAGCTGCACCGCATTCCACTGGATCAGGCGCCGGCGCAGGGCCCGGCGGCGATGGCGCATGGACACGGGCTTGGACATGGGAACTGACGGCAAGGCCTCGCGCTGGCGCCGGGTCCACCGCAGTCGCCGGGGTGCGTTGTCGGCCCCGGGATGCAGGTGAACCCGGTCGGGATCGTCGCGGCCGGCCACCCGGCAACCGCCGATGCCGCGGCACAGATCCTGGAGGCCGGCGGCAACGCCTTCGATGCGGTGATTGCCGGCCAGTTCGCGGCCTGCGTCGCCGAGCCGGTGCTCTGTTCGCTTGGCGGCGGTGGATTCCTGCTGGCCCGGCCCCGGGCCGGGCCCGTGCAGGCGCTCGATTTCTTCGTGCAGACCCCGATGCGCAAGCGGCCCGTCGATGAGATCGAGTTCCTGCCGATCGTCGCGGATTTCGGCGACGCCCAGCAGGAGTTCCATATCGGCCTGGGGTCGGTGGCAACGCCCGGCATGGTGCGCGGCCTGTTCGCGGCCTGGCGCCGGCTGGCGAGCCTGCCGATGTCGGTGCTGGTCGAGCCGGCGGTGCAGCTGGCCCGCGAGGGTGTGCGGGTCAACGCGCTGCAGGCGCACGCGTTCCGGATCGTGGGCGCGATCTACCGCCATTCCGAGGCCTCCCGTGCGCTGTTCGCGAGCCCGACGCGCGCCGGGTCGCTGGTGGTGGAAGGCGATCGCCTGCAGCAAACGGCGTTCGCCGATGTGCTCGAGCGGCTGGCGTGCGACGACGGCGAGGCATGGTTCTACACCGGCGAGTTTGCCCACCAGGTGGTCGATCTGTGCCGAGGCGGGGGCGGCCATCTCGAACTCGACGACCTGCGCGGTTACCGGGCCCCGTGGCGCGAGCCGCTGGCGCTGGAGTACCGCGGGCACCGGATCTGGACCAACCCGCCGCCGGCCTCGGGCGGGCTGCTGTCGGGCTTTGCGCTGCGTCTGCTGGAAGCCTCCGGTCCGGCACCGGCGGCCTTCGGGTCGGCGGATCACCTGCACCGGCTGGCACGGGTAATGGAACTGACCGACCGCGCGCGGCTCGAGGCCCAGACGGTCGATGACACGGCGCTGGATCCCGCAGCGCTGCTGGATCCGGAATTGCTGGAGCGCTACCTGCGCGACATCCGGGGCCGGCCGATGGCGGTCCGCGGCACTACCCACCTGAGCGTGATCGATGCGGCCGGCAACGTCGCGAGCCTGACGGCCAGCAACGGCGAGGGCTGGCGGAGTGCTGATCCCGGATACCGGGATCATGCTGAACAACATGCTCGGCGAGCAGGATCTGAACCCGGGCGGGTTCTTCCGCTGGCACGAGAATCAGCGCCTGACCTCGATGATGGCGCCGACGGTCGTGCAACACGCCGACGGGCGCGAGGTCGCGCTCGGCTCCGGCGGCTCGAACCGGATTCGTACCGCGATTTTGCAGGCGCTGGTGAATCTGCTCGACTTCAGCATGCCGCTGGCCGAGGCCGTAGATGCGCCGCGCCTGCACCTCGAGGAGGGATTGCTAAGCGTCGAGGCCGGATTCGACGATGCGCAGGCCCTTGCGCCGCTGCTCGAGGCCTGGCCCCGGCATCGGGTATGGGGTGGACGCAGCCTGTTCTTCGGCGGCGTGCACGCGGTGGCTCGGGGCGCGGATGGCCTCGATGGGGCCGGGGATATGCGCCGGGGCGGGATCGTGCGTCGGGCCGGATGAACGCGTTGCAGTACCGGTCCTGAACCTCGACCGAACCCCGGAAGCAGGACAAATGTGGCGCAAACGGGTAGGCTTTCGTGCGGCCTGATCTGAAGTCAACGAGGCCCCGCGTGCGCGTGTAAGGCGCGCGCATCCGGGCATTGGTCGACATCGGCTTCGCTGCCGAAGGATTCCGGTTTGACCCGCCTCGCCCGATGGGCGGAGACAAGTCGAATCATCGGGTCGCGTGACGAGCGCCGCGGGTATGCGCTCGAATTTCTGACGAGACGGATCAGCGCATGTTTACGTATATCGACCCCTCAGTCCGCGCGCGGCTGCTGGCGCAAGGCAAACTGGAACGGATCAACGCGGACGGCCGGCGGATCGATGCCACTTCGGCCGATGTCCCCGCCGAGCCTGCCCTGGACATCCTCGGTCCGATCGCGCTGCCGGTCGCGATCACGGAGGAACCGCTCACGGCCCAGTGGTATGCCTTCGTACGCCGTACGGAACTGGCCCGGGTCCAGGATCTCGCCACCGAACTGCGGGAAAAGGGTGGTCAGCACCTGTTCGCGTCGCTCACCTCGTCGATGGCGGTCAACAGCCTGCTCGAGATCGGGAATCCGGATCCGTCGCGCGAGCCGCTGGTTCGGGTGCACTCGAATTGTCTGACCGGCGACGTGTTCGGTTCCCGCCGCTGCGACTGCGGTCCGCAGCTCGCGGCCGCCATCCGCCAGATCCAGACCGACCCCGCCGGGGGGTACCTGGTCTACATGGCCGGCCACGAGGGCCGGGGGATCGGGCTCTGGGCCAAGGCGGCGACCTACCTGCTGCAGGACGCAGGCGAGAACACCTACCAGGCGAATCGCAGTCTCGGGCTACCGGACGATTCCCGCGACTTCACCGATGCCGCGTCGATCCTCAAGTGGAAGCTGGGGGACCGCCCGTTCCGGCTGCTGACGAACAATCCGAAGAAGCTCCAGGATCTGGCGGAGCACGGACTCACGAACGCCCGCAGGGTGAAACACTTGGCCGGAGTGGACGAATGCAACCGGCGTTATTTGCGCGCGAAGCGGACGTGGGGGCACGCGATCTCCGAAGAGGACCTGCATTGCTGACGCTCGGATGACCGGCGCGGCCCGCCGCGCACGGTCGCTGCGCATGCCTTCGCGCACATTGCAGGAGGGCGATGACTGCCGCACGCGGGACGGATCGGGGGTTCGCAGCACGGCGGCGTATTGGTTCGGGAAGCCCGGGCCGGTATGATAAGCAGTATTATAAAAAACTCCTACTGTGCCCATGAAACCCGACCGTCGGTCCAGAAGAAACGCCGCCCGCGCGCTTGCGCTGACGCTCGGCATCATCGCCGCGGCGCTGGCGTCGAGCGCGCTCGCCCATTATCCGTGGATTGTCGCCGCCAGCGATGGGGACGGCGAGGAGCCGGGTTTCCGCATTCATTTCGGCCACGCGTTTCCGTCCGACCGTCTGCTGGCGCCGGAGGCGGTGGCCGCTGTGCGCTGGGTCGATATGGCCGGTGAAGTGCAGGAGCTGGACGTCGACGGGGCGGGGTTGCACCCGTTGCCGGCAGGCGGCGGACTCCTGGTTGCGGAACAGACGCCGATCTTCTGGAGCCGGACCCACGAGGGTGGCCGCCGCGCGTCGCGCGAGCAGTATCCCGACGCGTTCAGCTGCAGCCAGTCGGGCAACGCGATGAAGGCAATCGTCGGCCGGGAATCCGGCGTGGCCTGGCAGTACCGGCACGGGCATGCGCTGGAACTGGTGCCCCTCAGCGACCCGGCATCCCTGGATCCCGGCGATTCGCTCGAGCTGCGGGTGTTGCTGCACGGCGAACCCTGGGTGGGCGAGGTGAAAGCGACGTTCGCGGGGTATCGCGGGCAGGACGAGCAGGACTACGCGGTGACGGTATCGACCGATGCCGAGGGGGTAGCCCGGATCGTGCCGGCGACGGTCGGGTACTGGCTGGTGCGCGCGCATGCCAGCGAGGACTATCCCGACCCGGATGTCTGCGATCGCCGCAACTACTATTCCACGCTGACCTTCGTGGTCCGGTGAGCCGGGGCCGTGGCGGGCGTGCGGAAGGGTACAGCGCCCAACCCGGCCGCGCGATGCCGGCTGGGAGGTCGCGCGCCACTTTCCGGGTGTGAACCCATCGGCGGGCAGGGCGGCGCGGGTGCGCAGCGATCTGCCCGCCGGCACAAGTCCCGGGGCCTCGCTGTTGCGCTGGCCCTGACGGTGTCGATCCTGGCACCGCCCGCCTCGGGCCACGCGCTACTGCACCAGGTGCTGGAGGGCGACGCGGTACTCGTGCGGTTCCATTTTTCCGATGGCGACCGGCCTTATTTCGAGACCTACCAGGTGCTGGGCCCGGACGATGCCCGGCCGTTCCAGACCGGGCGCATCAATGCCCTGGGCGAGGTCAGTTTCCGGCCGAACCGTCCCGGCCGTTGGAAGGTGATCGTCGCGACCGAGGACGGTCACGGGGCCGAGGCGCGTATCGACGTCGATCCCGGGTCGCTGGCGGTCGCCGATCCGGGCGGCGCCGGCCTGGCGCAGGCCGCCCGGCTGTCAGCCGGCGTCGGCTATCTGCTGGGGGCCTTCGGTATCGTCGCGTTGTGGCGTCTGCAGCGCGCTCGGCGCAGCCGCGGCTGACATGCATATCCCCGACGGACTGATCTCGCCCCAGACCTACCTGCCGGCGCTGGTGCTGGCCGTGCCGCTGTGGTGGTGGGCCGGTCGGCGGTTCACAGCCGCGGTCGGCGACGAAGCGCTGCCGCGGCTTGCGGTATTCACCGCGCTGGCGTTTCTGCTGTCGAGCCTGATGCTGCCGCTGCCGGGGGGTACGTCCGGGCATGCGATCGGCGTCGCGCTGCTGGCGCTGGTGTTCGGACCCTGGGTCGCGTTTCTGGCGTACACGCTGGTGCTCGTGCTGCAGGCGCTGGTGACGGGGGCGGGCGGGATCACCGCGCTGCCGGTGAATGCGCTGGTGTTGGGCTTCGTCGGAGCCTGGGCCGCCTGGCTGCTGTTTCATTCGCTGCGCCGGGTGCAGCCCGCTTTCGCGGTACTGGCGGCGGTCTTCGTCTCGGTGCTGCTGTCGGCGTTGCTGGTCGCGCTGGTGCTGGGTCTGCAGCCGTGGATCGCGCGCGCGCCGGACGGCAGCCCGCGCTTTTTTCCGTTCGACTGGTCGGTGACGCTGCCGGCGATTGTGCTGCCGCACGTGTTCATCGGTCTCGGCGAAGCCGTGCTGACATTGCTGGTGTGGCGTCATGCCTGCCGGCGCCGCTGGGCGTCGGTCGCCTGCGAGCGGGAGGCGTGACGCGATGACGGCTTCCCACTCCGTTCGGCTGGTGCTCTACCTCGCGGCGGTCGTCGCAGTGACATTGGTGCACGACCCGCGGCTGCTCGCACTGGCGCTGGCCGTCGTGCTGCTGGCGTCAGGGCCGGGGCGCGCGGCGCTGCTGCTGCGCGCGCTGCGACCGGTGTTGTGGGTGCTGGTGCTGATCTCCGGCGGCTACCTGCTGATGGGGGTTCTGACCCGGCAACCCGTGCTGGATGCGCTGGTACTGATCAACGTCCGGGTGCTGCTGCTGGCACTGCTGACCGCCTGGATGGTGCACGCGGTGAATCTGGACCGCGCGCTCGTGCGCTGGCCGCGGGCCCGGCGCTGGCTGGTGATTGTGCGCGGGCAGATCCTGTTGTTCCGGCGGCTGGCGCAGGACTACCGTCTCGCCCAGCGCAGCCGGACCGTGCTGGCGCCCAGCTTGCGCCAGCGCTACCTCGGCAGTGCCGCGGTGGGGCTTGCGGCGCTCGACAAGGGGGTCCATAACGCGGAGCTGGTCACGCAGGCGATGCGCTCGCGCGGTGCGCTGCATGACTGAGGGTGCTCCGCTGCTGGAGCTGCGCGGGGTCGACGTCGCCTACCCGAACGGGCGCAGCGCGCTCGCGGGCGTCGATCTCACAATCAGGCGTGGTGAGCGCGTGGTTCTGCTTGGCACCAACGGCTGCGGTAAGAGCACATTGCTGCGGGTGCTCGATGCGCTGATCACGCCGACCGTGGGCGAGTTTCGCTTCGAAGAACGGCGGGTCGATGTCCGGACGGCGCAGGACCGGGCCTGGCAGCAGGATTTCCGCAGGCGGGTGGTATTGATGTTCCAGCACCCGGAGGCGATGCTGTTCAATCCGACAGTGCGCGAGGAGATCGCCTTCGGTCTGAGGCACCTTCCGGATCCCGACCGTGAGGTCCGCGTCCGCGCCTGGGCGGATCGACTGCGGCTCTCCGGGTTTCTCGACATGCCACCGTTCGAACTCTCCGGCGGCGAGAAACAGCGGCTGTGCCTGGCCTGCCTGCTGGCGGTCGAGCCGGAAGTCCTGCTGCTCGACGAGCCGACCGCGAACCTCGATCCGCGCACGGTCGGCTGGCTGCTGCAGTGGTTGCGCGAGCGTAGCATCACCTCTGTGGTCGCGACCCACCAGATGGCCCAGGTGCCGCAACTCGGCGACCGCATCGTGATCCTTTCGGAACGGCACCGGGTGGTGTACGACAGCCTTGGCGCCGGTGGACCTCCGGATCGGGATCTCCTCGTTGCGCAGGGCCTCGCCCACGCCCCGTAAGCCGGGCCGACAAGGGACGCGCAAAATGCGGCGCCGGGGTTGCGCGGGTGTCGAGGGCTGGCGTTGGCGGCGCGTTTTGCGGATCATGTGCGCCCCGCCGACGGTACCCCGAGGCGGCAATCCCCGCTGGGCCACGGTTGTCGCAGGGCCGGTACGGGGTTCACGACATTCCGGGGCCGGGCGAGCATAACGGGGCTCGGGCCGATCGACTTGAGGAGAACGACAATCATGGTGGCAGGGCTCGACGAAAAACTGGAACCGATCTACCAGGACGTGCTGCGGCGGAACCCGGGAGAGACCGAGTTTCATCAGGCGGTGCACGAGGTGCTGGAAACCCTGGGGCCGGTGCTGGTCAAGTACCCGGAATTCGCCGAGCACAAGATCATCCAGCGCATCTGCGAGCCGGAGCGCCAGATCATCTTCCGGGTGCCCTGGCAGGATGATCGCGGCAACACGCATATCAACCGGGCGTTCCGGGTCGAGTTCAACAGCGCGCTGGGTCCGTACAAGGGCGGCATGCGCTTTCACCCGTCGGTCTACCTCGGGATCATCAAGTTCCTCGGGTTCGAACAGATTTTCAAGAACGGCTTGACGGGTCTGCCGATCGGCGGCGGCAAGGGCGGCAGCGATTTCGATCCGAAGGGCCGTTCGGATGCTGAGATCATGCGCTTTTGCCAGAGCATGATGACCGAACTCTACCGCCACATCGGCGAGTACACCGACGTGCCGGCCGGCGATATCGGCGTCGGGCAGCGCGAGATCGGCTACCTGTTCGGGCAGTACAAGCGCATCACCAACCGCTACGAGTCGGGCGTGTTCACCGGCAAGGGCCTCGACTGGGGTGGCAGCCGGGCGCGTCGCGAGGCGACCGGCTATGGCGCGGTGTTCTTCACGCAGGAGATGCTGCAGGTACGCGGCGACAGCCTCGAGGGCAAGACCTGCGTAGTCTCCGGCTCGGGCAATGTCGCGATCTACGCGATCGAGAAGATCCACGCGCTGGGGGGCAGGGTGATCGCCTGTTCCGACTCCAATGGCGTGATCGTGGACAAGAACGGTCTGGACCTGGATCTGATCAAGCAGATCAAGGAGGTCGAGCGCCGCCGGATCAGTGCTTATGCCGAGGAGCGCCGGGATGCCAGCTATCTGCCCGACGGCAGTATCTGGACCGTGCCGTGCGAGGTCGCGCTGCCCTGCGCGACGCAGAACGAGCTGAACGGCAAGGATGCAGCCACGCTCGTCTCGCAGGGCTGCATCGCGGTCGCGGAAGGCGCGAACATGCCGACCACGCCAGAAGGCATCAAGGTGTTCCAGGAATCTGGTATCGCCTTCGGACCCGGCAAGGCCGCGAACGCCGGCGGGGTCGCGACCAGCGCGTTGGAGATGCAACAGAATGCAAGCCGCGATTCCTGGTCGTTCGAGTACACCGAGGAGCGGCTGCGCGAGATCATGATGAACATCCACCGCGACTGCCACGAAACGGCGGAGGAGTTCGGCGCGCCGGGCAACTACGTGGTCGGTGCGAACACCGCGGGCTTCCTGCGCGTCGCGAACGCGATGGTCGCGCTGGGACTGGTCTAGCAGGACGTAGGCGAGGCCGGCACGGAATCGGGCCCGCCGGGCCCCGCTCCGGTGCCGGCGTGACGCGTATGGCCGGGGTGGTGGCGGACTGTCTTGAGCGCGGCCGTCAGCGGCCGTGCGCATCCCAGTCGAAGCCGGCCAGATGGGCGAGTTCCTCGGGTTCCAGCACGTCCTCGAACCGGCGCCCGCGGATGATCCAGGTCGGGTAGTTCGCGATTCCCGCGCTCACACAGGTCGCGGCCATCGGCGTCCCACGGCCTCCCGGTGAACATTCGACGTAGGGCAGGCGTTCGGCGGCCGCGCCGAACAGGCGCTGCTGTTGCCGACAGCTCGGACACCAGGAAGCGCCGTAGTACCGCGCACCCGAGGCCTCGAGGTGTATGGCCAGTGCAGCCAGACGGGGATCCTCCGGCCGGCTCAGCAGGTCGCTCTGGTAGAGGTGCAGCGCCACGACCAGCGCGGCTCCGGCGCCAGCGCTGCGCAGCAGCCACGGACCCCAGCCCATCCCGGGCGCGGCGCCCGGGCGGCGCAGGAAGACGGCGACCAGTAATGCGCTGATCACCGCCAGCGACGCCAGGCACCAGGCACAGAAGGTGCCGAGCGAGAACCAGCCCACTGCCGTCAGGTACAGGCTCACGGCGACGCCGATGAAGGCCACGAACCACAGCCGGCGCCAGCGCTTGAGCCGGGGCGGCATACGGTAGGCGATCCCGCCGATCAACGCGTACAGCAGGAAACCCCAGAGCGCGATCGGCAGCCCCAGCAGCGAAGACCAGCGACTCTGCTGGATCAGGTCGCAGCCCGAACCCTCGGCGCAGAGCGCGGGGACCGTGCCAAACCACGCGACTGCGGTCAGATACCCGGTGACCAGCATGCCGGCGAGCGCCAACCCCACGACCATCCAATCCGGTGCGGTCTGGCGCGGCGTTCCTGCGGTCGCGCCTGTCTGGGTGCGGGCTGTCTTGCCTTTGCTGCGCCTTCGTTTCGCCATTACCCGGCCTCTTCCGATGTTTCCCCGTCCATGGTCCCGTTCCCGCGCCCCTGGTTCAATCCGCGTGGCGGCGCATCCCGTCTCCGCGCGCCGGGAGACAGCGCCCGCTGCATCTCCGCAATCGCGAAGGTCTCGATCATATCGACTCCCCGCCGGTGCAGGCGTATCGCCAGCGCGGGATCTGCAACCTCGTAGACCGCGATCCGCGTTCCCGGCAACCGCAGCTCACCGTCGCGCGGCAGTCCCTCTACCGCACAGAAAAGGAACTCGGGGCGCATCTGTGCCAGCGCCGACCGGTCGCGCCATCGGCCGATCACTCCTCCGATCGCATGCCAGCCGACCGGCCCGGATTTCCGCTCGAGCCGTTCCCGGGCGACGCTGAGCAGTGCCGCGGAGCGGGCGATCAGACAGCAGCGGCCGGCGACAGGTTGCAGTTCCGCGGCGATCGCGTCGAGCACGTCCGTCACGCCGAACGGACGGATCGCGATCGACTTGGCCTCGACGAACGCACAGACGTCTGGATGGTTCTCGAGAAAGGCACGCAGCCCCGATAGCGGCAGCAATGGTGTGCCGTGAAACTGCTGTCCAAAACGGCCAGGCTCGTGGGCCGAAAGCCGCTCGAGGTCCGCGTACCGCCATCGGTGCACCACGCCGCTGACACCACAAACCCGGCGCAGCCCATGGTCGTGGAACAGCACCGGGACCCCGTCGGCCGCAAGCTGCACGTCCACTTCGACGAATCGTGCTCCGGCAGCCGCTGCCGCTTCGAGTGCGGGCAGGGTATTCTCCGGGTACCGGGCCGCATAGCCCCGGTGTGCAATCAGTTCCGGGCGGGAAGCCGTACGCACGAACGCCTCCAGCTCGCCGTTCACGAATCCGTGTCCTCGCGTGCCCAGCCGCGGGACAGATCGACCGCGCGCAGCCAGCGCCGGTACAGCCGTTCGCGTTCCGGCTCGGGCAGGCCCGGCGTGTACCGATTGCGTACCCGCCAGTGGCGTGCCAGTTCCGTACGGTCGCCCCAGAAACCCGTCGCCAGTCCCGCAAGGTAGGCCGCCCCGAGCGCGGTGGTCTCGACCGTTTCCGGCACCACCACCGAACTGTCCAGGATGTCGGCCTGGAACTGCATCAGCACCGGGTTTAGCGCCGCGCCGCCGTCACAGCGCAACTCCGAGAGCCGGATCCCCGAATCCCGCTGCATCGCCTCCAGCACGTCCCGGGTCTGGTAGGCAATGCTCTCCAGCACCGCCCTGGCCACCTGCGCCTTCCCCGTGCCGCGGGTGAGGCCAATCAGCAGGCCTCGGGCATGCGGATCCCAGTGCGGTGCCCCGAGCCCGGTCAGCGCCGGTACGAAGTAGACACCCTCGTTGTCGGCAACGGAACGCGCGAGCGCCTCGGTCTCCGTGGCCGAGGCGATCATTCCCAGCCCGTCCCGAAGCCACTGCACGGCCGCCCCGGTGACGAAGATCGCACCCTCCTGGGCATACTCCACGGGCTCGTCGCCGATGCCCCAGGCGATCGTGGTCAGCAGGCGCTGGCGGCTGGGCACGGCGGTGGTGCCGGTATGCTGCAGCACGAAGGATCCGGTGCCATAGGTGTTCTTGGCCATGCCCGGTTCGTGGCAGGCCTGGCCGAAGAGTGCCGCCTGCTGGTCGCCGGCGATTCCTGCGATCGGAATCGGCCTGCTGCCGGGAAAAAGCTCGGGGTCGGTATGCGCATAGATCCACGACGACGGCATCACTTCGGGCAGCAGCGCCGCGGGAATGTCCAGCAGATCCAGGATGTCCGGGTCCCAGCGCAGCTCGTGGAGGTTGTACAGCTGCGTGCGCGACGCATTCGAGTAATCGGTCACGTGCGCGCGTAGCCCGCTCAGTCGGAACACCAGCCATGAATCGATGGTACCGAACGCGATCGTGCCGCTGCGCGCACGCTCCCTCAGATCCGGATCCTGTTCCAGCAGCCAGTGCAGCTTGGTGGCCGAGAAGTACGGGTCGATCAACAGACCCGTGCGCTCCTGCAGCCAGGCTTCCAGCCCCCGGTCGCGCAGTGCGTCGCAGAATTTGGCGGTCCGCCGGTCCTGCCAGACGATCGCGCGCCCCAGCGGTTGCCCGCTGGCCCGATCCCACAGCACCACGGTCTCGCGCTGGTTGGTGATCCCGATACCCTGCAGGTCGTCGGAGCGAATGCGGCCGTCGCGCAGCGCCTCGCCGATCACCCGCAGCGTAACCATCAGGATCTCCTCGGCATCGTGTTCCACCCAGCCGGCGCGCGGATAGTGTTGCGTGAACTCCGCGTAGGCCCGGCTGCAAACCCGCCCCCGGTGATCGAACACGATTGCGGTGACACCGGTCGTGCCAGCGTCGATCGCGAGCATGTATCGCTCCGCCATCCAACATCCCTCCTTTCGGCAGCGCCGGGACCCGGCAGATCCGCCCCCGGCCGGAAGGCCTGGCGGGCGACGGCGCTCCGCGGCCCCGGTCCGGTCAATCGTCGGCGTCGACCGTTTCCAGTGACCCCAGCCAGTGCTCGATATGAAGCCGCAGCGCCTGCGGCTCCTCCGCATGGATCCAGTGTTCCGCCTCCACCACCGCGATGCTGTGCGAAGGGATCGCCCGCAGCAGGGACTGAGTCCGCCCGCAATCGCCAAAACGGCTGCCCGACGAGAGCAGCACCAGCGTGGACGCCCGCAGCCCGTTCCAGGGCGGCATCGGACGTACCGTTTCGCGAAGGGACTGCAGATAACTTGCGACCGGGACATAGCGCAGGTCGTGCAGCGGTGAGCCGTAGCGCCGCGTCAACGCCTGCCGGTCGCGCCCTTCGGCCATTTTCCGGCGCGTCTCGCGGTCCAGTTGCTCGAGGTTCAGGGTGGGTAGCGAGCGGCGGCGCAGTCCGAGCCGATTGGCCGCCAGCACTGCGGCGGTCAGCGGCCCGAGCAGCCCCCGCGCCCGAGCGAGCATCGCGAGCGCGCCAGACAGCGTCTCGGCCACCATCGGCTCGATCAGGATTAGGCCGCGCACCCGTTCGGGGAAACGCAGCGCAAACCGTGCGGCTACATTGGCACCCAGGCAGTGGCCGCCGATCACGCAGTCCGCGAAGCCCTCCTGGTCCAGCATCGCGGCGAGATCCGCGACCCAGTCTTCCGATCGGATCGGCTCGCGGACCACCGACGATCCCTGGCCCCGCAGGTCGGGTACCAGCACGGTCCAGCGTTTCGCCAAGCTGCTGTTGCGAATCAGTTCGTTCCAGCGGCTTCCGTTGCTGGCGAGCCCATGCAACAGCACCAGCGCGCGATCCGCCCGGCCCACCCGCCGGAAGTGCACCGGACCCGCGCCCAGCCTGCGCATTTCCTGTTCCATCGCGAAAGCATACGGCAGTGGTACGGGAAACTGAATCGGGGGCAGCGATAACCGGATCACGGTCAATGCTGGCGCGGCAGTCGTCGAGCGTACTTATCTTGTAGTAGGCGCGGCTACCCATGGCGCGATAGCGCTCCTATGACTGAAGCAAAAGATCCACCGGATCGGCGCAAAATTTCGGTTCTTTCGTTTGTATTTTGCGGGTCGATGCACTAGTTCCATCTACCCAAATGAAAAGTTCTCACGACCTGAAGATGGCCCGCCGAACACTCCTGGATAGCCGATGGGTCGTCGTGGTCCGTGGTGACTCCTGACTCCTGCACGCCGCCAGTATGGGTGTTATGACAGATCAACCGCGCCACCGGCGCCGGAGCGATTCTTGAGACAGACGAACGTCCGTCGCGCGGAATTCCTTCGAGGCCGGTTCACGGCCCGGAGTCGTCCGCTGCGCCCGCCGTGGTCGCTGGACGAGGCCAGGTTCACCGACCTGTGCATGCGCTGCATGGACTGCGAACGGCACTGTCCCGAGGGCATCGTGGTCCGGGGAAGCGCAGGCTTCCCGGAGATCGACTTTGCCCGGGGCGGGTGCACGTTCTGCGGCGAGTGTGTGACGCACTGCCTGCCGGGTGCACTGTCCGCCGGCGAGATCGGCGATCGCTCTCCGTGGGACCTCGGGCTGGAGTTCACCGCCGCCTGTCTTGCGCAGGGGGGCGTGGTCTGTCGAAGCTGCGCGGACCACTGCGTCGCCCGTGCGATCCGCTTCCGGCCACATCCCGGCGGTGCGTTTCTGCCGGCGCTCGATCCCGATTACTGCACTGGCTGCGGCGCCTGCCGGGCGGCCTGCCCGGTCGATGCCGTCCATCTGTATCGCAATCCCGGTCCGGACCGCCGCGGGTCCGCCGGCCAACTGAAGAGGAACGGATGATGAATCTCTCAGGAATCGTAGTGATCTGCCCGCCCGAGCGGCTGGAAAGCGTGGCATCAGCGCTCAGGGAGCTCTCCGGTGTGGAAGTCCATTACCAGGATCGGGACCAGGGCAAGATCGTCGTGGTTCAGGAGGCTCTCTCGATCGAGGCCGAGATGAATGGACTGCGCCGCATCAAGGCCCTGCCGGCCGTGATCCTTGCCGACATGCTCTACCACTACTTCGAAGAAGACCCCGAGATCCTGGAAGGCCTGCAGAACGTGCGCCGGAATCGGCCCGGAAAGGGCCCTGACATTTCCTCGTCCACGCTTCCGCGCTGACGTTCACGGCCAGCGGCCACCCTGAATGATGAAATGGCGAGCCACGGAAAGCACGGACAGGCACGGACAGGCACGGACAGGCACGGACAGGCACGGACATCGGGTTGGATCCGTCTCATCTCCCGAGATTTCCGTGTCCTTCCGTGGCTGCCTTGTCATGTCAATGAGCATCGCGATCGGCTGCGCATTTCCGTACCACGGATTGCCGGGACGCGAAGGGCGGCTGCTTTCACGTCAAGGCCCCACGACCGCGACAAGAACAACGTATTGATCCTGGAGGAACCCTCTGATGACAGTCTCCCGACGGAATTTCCTGAAAGCCGGCATTGCCGCTAGCACCGCATCGATGGCCGGCCTCTCGCTCGGCCCGGCCTCCCTCGCTGCCGCCCAGCAAACCGAGCAGGACTGGCAATGGGACAAGACCGTCTGCCGCTTCTGCGGCACCGGCTGCGGCCTGATGCTCGCCACCAAGGATGGCCGCGTGGTTGCCCAGAAGGGCGACGTTGAAAACCCGGTCAACCGGGGCTGGCAGTGCGTGAAGGGCTATTTCAACGCCAAGATCATGTACGGCCAGGACCGGCTCACGCAGCCCCTGATGCGCATGAAGGACGGCCAGTTCCACAAGGAAGGCAACTTCGTCCCGGTGTCCTGGGAGCAGGCATTCGACGAAATGGAGCGCCAGCTGCGCAAGACCTACGCGGAAAAGGGTCCGGAGGGGATCGCCTGCTTCGGATCGGGCCAGTGGACGGTGCAGGAAGGCTACGCGATGAACAAGCTGTTCAAGGCGGGCTTCCGTTCCAACAACCTCGATCCGAATGCGCGCAACTGCATGGCCAGCGCGGTGGTTGGTTTCTACAGCGTCTTCGGCACCGACGAGCCGGCCGGGACCTACGATGACATCGAGCACACCGACACGATGATCCTGTGGGGCTCGAACATGGCCGAGATGCACACCGTGCTGTGGTCACGGATCATGAACCGGCGCATGGGCAATCCCGATGTGCGGGTCGTGAACCTGACGACGTTCCGGAACATGAGTTCCGATGGCGCGGACCTGGAGATCATCTTTAAGCCCAATACCGATCTTGCGATCCAGAACTACATCGCGCGCGAGATCATCGCGCGCGATGCGGTCAACTGGGACTTCGTGAACAAGCACTGCATTTTCGCCACCGGCCCCAGCGACATCGGTTACGGGCTGCGTCCCGACAAGGAATACGCGTTCCCCGCGGAGCAGGATATCATCGCCAAGGAGCTGAAGGTCACGCTGGACAAATACGAGGCGATCGGCCAGCGCCGCAAGGAAGGCGAAGTCGTGGAGCAGAACAGCCGAGGCAGCGCCGGCGCCCACTGGAGCATCAGCTTCGAGGACTACAAGAAGGCGCTGGAACCGTACACGCTGGAGTTCGTGGCCGAACTCGCGAAGGGCGACGACTCCGAATCGCTTGACGACTTCAAGGCGAAACTGCAGCAGCTCGCGGATCTCTACATCGACGCCAACCGCAAGGTCGTGTCGTTCTGGACGATGGGATTCAACCAGCACCAGCGCGGCAGCTGGGTCAACCAGCAGGTCTATGCCAACCACCTGCTACTGGGCAAACAGTCGCAGCCCGGAAACGGCGCGTTCTCGCTCACCGGTCAGCCGACCGCGTGCGGGACCGCACGCGAGGTCGGAACCTTCGCACACCGCTTGCCGGCGGACCGCCTGATCGGGAACCCCGCACACCGGGAGTTCACCGAGACGCACTGGAAGCTGCCCGCAAAGACCATCAACCCGAAGCCCGGATCGTTCTACGGCAAGATCATGCGCGACCTGGAGGACGGCAGCGTCACCTGGGCCTGGGTGCAGGTCAATAACCCCTGGCACACCCATCCCAATGCCAATCACTGGATCAAGGCGGCGCGCGAGAAAGACAATTTCATTATCGTTTCCGAGGCCTATCCGGGCATCTCGGCAAAGGTCGCGGACCTGATCCTGCCGGTCGCGATGATCTTCGAGAAGTGGGGCGCCTACGGCAACGCCGAGCGGCGCACCCAGCACTGGCGCGAACAGGTGCCGCCTCCTGGCGTGGCGCGAGGCGACCTGTGGCAGATTCTGGAGTTTTCCAAGCGCTTCACGGTCGGCGATTTCTGGGGTGAACAGCCGGTTCCCGGGCTGAAGGCCGCGGGATACGAGGATGGCAAGCTCCCGAGCATCCTCGCGGAGGCCGCGGAGAAAGGCTACTCGCCTGACGACAACCTGTACGAGGTGCTGTTCGCCACCGCGGATAACAGGACGTATGCCTGGCCGGATCCGGTCGCGAAGGGGCGGGACAATCACACGGTCAACCTGCTCGGTGACGGCTGGTTCGTCGAAAAAGCGCTGTGGCAGGAGTACGTGCACTTCGGTCGCGGCGTCGGCAAGGATCTGGCGGACTTCGATGTCTACCATCGCGACGACGTGCGCGGCCTGCGCTGGCCGGTGGTCGACGGCAAGGAGGGAACCTGGCGTTTCAACGAGCAGTACGACCCCTACGTCACCGAGGGCGCCGGCTTCGAGTTCTACGGCAAGCTCGCCAAGGCCATCCCCAGCGGCGACCTCGACGGTGTCACCGACGCCACGCCGGCGCCGCTGCCCGGGAAGGCGAAGATCTTCTTCCGACCGTACGCGGCCCCGGTCGAACAGCCCGACGCCAACTACGACCTGTGGTTCTCGACCGGTCGCGTGCTCGAGCACTGGCATTCCGGAACCATGACCCGGCGCGTGCCCGAGCTGCACCGCGCGGTGCCCGCGGCAGTGCTGTGGATGCACCCGGAGGACGCGCGTGAGCGCGGCCTGCAGCGCAACGACCTGGTCTGGCTCGAGTCCCGTCGCGGGAAGGTGCAGATCCGGGTAGAGACCACCGGGCGCAACACGATGCCCAAGGGTACCTGCTACGCGCCGTTCTTCGACGAGGGCGTCTTCATCAACAAGGTCTGCATCGACGCGGCCTGCCCGATCTCGAAGGAAAGCGACTACAAGAAGTGCGCCGTGAAGGTGTACAAGGTCTGAGCGGGGGAGGTCGGGGCACGTCATGCCGGGTACGAGCAGCAGCCGCAGGTCCTTCCTGATCAAGCTGGTCCAGGGCGCGAGTCTCGCGGCCTCGGCCGGCCTGGTCTGGACCTACGTGCTGCGCAACCAGGCTCGGGCGACCCCGTTCGCGCTGCGTCCACCGGGCGCACGCGACGAGGCGGATTTTCACGCGCTGTGCATCAAGTGCGGCCAGTGCGTGAATGCCTGCCCCTACGACACCCTGCGCCTGGCAACG
This sequence comes from Thioalkalivibrio nitratireducens DSM 14787, assembly GCF_000321415.2. Lineage (NCBI taxonomy): Bacteria > Pseudomonadati > Pseudomonadota > Gammaproteobacteria > Chromatiales > Ectothiorhodospiraceae > Thioalkalivibrio > Thioalkalivibrio nitratireducens. The sequence goes on from NC_019902.2 coordinate 1,289,244, forward strand.
GCCTGGGACCCGCGTCCGATCGGCTCTCCGTATTTTCTGCCCCGGGAGTACCCCTGCCTGATGTGCCCGGACATCCCCTGCCAGGCGGCGTGCCCGACCGGCGCGCTGTCGGGGAAACTGGAAGACATCGAAGACGCCCGCATGGGGTTGGCGGTGATCGATACCGAGACCTGCCTGTCCTGGCAGGGACTGCGCTGCGAGGTCTGCTATCTCAGCTGTCCCGTCAAGGGCAAGGCGATCTCGGTGGAGCGTCGCGCGGGGCTTGCCGGGGGCTATGCCCGCATGGTGCCCTGGGTGCATTCGGATCACTGCACTGGCTGCGGGGTCTGCGAGAACCGCTGCCCGACCGAAGTGGCTTCGATCCGGGTCGTTCAGGCAGACCTCGTGCAGGGGCGGATGGGGGGGCATTACCAGATGCAGGCCACCGATCCGGGCGGCGTGATGGTCTTCGACCCGCCGCCAGCGGTGGAGCCCGGACACGCGCCGTCAGACCCGCCGGCCATTCCGGGGCTTGATGCCCTCAACCTCGGTGATCTGCCGTGAGCAGCGACCAGACTCCGCACACGGCCTCGAACGGCCGGCCGATTCGGCTCTACCGGTTGCCGGACAGCCTGTCCGGGAAGCTCTGGGTCTGGCGCTACCTGATCCTGCGGCGCATCACCCAGTTCTCGGTGCTGCTGCTGTTCTTTGCTACCGCGCATTGGGCCTGGGGCCTCGTCGGCGAGCCGCTCTTGTCGGGCAACCTGAGTTCGTCCAGCGTCGTCGGCCTGGTGCCGCTGGCCGACCCGTTCGCGGTGTTGCAGATCCTGTTCACCCGCCACCTGCTGTCGACCGAGGTGCTGATCGGGGCGGCCATCGTGCTCGTGTTTTACGCGCTGATCGGCGGACGGGTGTTCTGTTCCTGGGTCTGCCCGGTGAACGTGGTCACCGACTTCGCCGGATGGCTGCGCAACCACTTCGATCTCGGCAACGCACTGCATTTAAACCGCAGCCTTCGCTACTACGTGCTCGCACTGGCGCTGCTGCTGTCACTGATCACCGGCCTGGCGGCCTTCGAATGGGTCAGCCCGATCGCGATGCTGCACCGCGAGGTGATCTTCGGGATAGGCATGGGGCTGATCGGCGTCGCCGGGATCTTCCTGTTCGACCTGATGGTTCTGCGCCACGGATGGTGTGGCCACCTGTGCCCGCTCGGGGCGTTCTATGCGGTGGTCGGCAAGGCAGCACAGCTGCGCGTGCGCTTCGATGAGAGTACCTGCACCCGCTGCGGCGAGTGCATCCGCGTCTGCCCGGAACCCCAGGTGCTCAATCTGAACCAGGCCGCGGAACGCGGTCTCGTCACCTCGGGCGAGTGCACCAACTGCGGGCGCTGCGTGCCGATCTGCCCGGAGGACAGCCTGAGTTTCGACCTCAGACCCTGGATTGCCCGACATGACCAACGACAACGAGCCAACCGAACCATCGGCTAGGAGAACACAATGAAATCGCGCGCGTTCATCGGATTTGCAATGCTCGCCCTGGTGGGTTTCGGCCCCACACAGGCGGGTGACCAGACCTTCGATCCGGACCAGATGGGCTTGAGTCCGGTCAGCGTGTTCGAGATTCCAGCCCCGGAGGCATTCACGTATCCCGACACGCGTCCAGGCTCCGGTGAGACCCTGCCGCGGGGATTCCCGGGTGCGCCGCCGCAGGTGCCGCACCGGATCGAGACCTACCTGCCGATCACGCTGCAGAGCAACCGTTGCCTGGGCTGCCACGACGATCTCGAGATGATCGGCCAGGAACTGGCGGCAGATGATCCGACGCCGATGCCGATGACGCATTACATGGAGGTCGAGGGACGGGTCGTCCCCAGTGGCGAGAACCATGTCTGCACCCACTGCCACGTTCCCCAGGCGGACGTGCCGCCGTTGACCGGCTCGACGTTCTGACCAGACCCCGCGGCGGCTCGCAGTCATGGCCGCCGCGGGAAGGCAGGTGCAAGGACCGCGGCGAAGAGACGGCCTCTTGCATGCCGCGTCGGCTGAGCAACAATGCCAGCATGACGTCCAGCCGTCTCCAGCGGTATTACGACCGGAACACCGACCTGTTCCTGCGCATCGGCAGTGGCGGTCCGGCGCTGGCGCTGCACCGCGGCCTCTGGCCTCCCGGGGTACACAGCGGTCGGGAAGCCGCCCGGCAGATCCACCATCGGGTCGCGGATGCGATTCAGCGCGCCTTTCCCGACGGGCCCCGCACCGTCCTGGATCTGGGCTGCGGCGTCGGCGGCACCCTGTTCGATCTCGCCGAGCGCTTCCCCGGCAGCCGGTTCATCGGGGTCACACTGAGCGGGCGCCAGATAACCATCGCCCGGGAACAGGCGCGGCGGCGGGGTCTCGCGGAGCGCTGTAGCTTTCTGCAGGCTGATTTCGAAACGATCTCGCTCGGGCAGCGAGCCGATGTGATCATCGCGATCGAGTCTTTTGCCCACGCAAGCCGCCCCGATCGCTTCCTGGCGACCTGCCGCCAGCACCTCGCGAGTCGCGACGCGCGGGTGATCGTGGTCGACGACTTCCTGGATGCTTCCGTCGCCACTGCAGGGCCCGCGGAGAGCGCCAGGATCGAGACCTTCCGCTCGGCGTGGAACCTGCCGGGCCTGGGCACGCTGGAAGATTTCCTGGGGCTGGCCACCCGGGCGGGGCTGCGCCATGCGGGAACGCGGGATCTTTCATCGTGGATCCGGACCGACCGCCTGCGGGATCGGCTGGTCTCCGGCATCAGCCCGGTCGCCGCGCGGCTGGGTCTGCACCGGTTCCCGTTCTGGGCCAACGTAATCGGTGGCAACGCGCTGTCCGCGGCGATCCGCGACGGCCAGGTCCGCTATTGCATGATCACCTGCACCAGGCCGGTCGGTGCCGTTGGCCGGGTAGCAAAGCAACCTTGAGAGAAGAGCAGACATCGTGGATAGCGACGCAATCCGCGATGTCTACGCACCTGTGATGGCCTCTGGCGTGAGGCACGCGAATGGCAAACAAGGGGCCACGCGAGACCGGTGAAGGCTGTCGGGTTTTCCGAAAGGTCTTTCCCGGCGCTGCGCGCCGGCGGCCTTCTGCTCCAGCAGCCTCCCAGGCCGGGCTCGTGGACCGCGATGCCCGGAGATCCCCTTGACGCGCTCCGCGGCGGTGGATAGCGTTGCCACGTCCATCCGTCAGGAGAACGGCCATTAGCCTTCCAACCTCCCCCCCGCACCCGACCCGATCCGCGACCACCCTCCGGATGCTGACCATCGCCGCCCTGGTGGCGGCGCCGCTGGCCGCAACGGCACAGCTCGACGGGCCGGTCCGACCCGGTCCCACCCACCAGGACTGGCAAGTTCTCTGCGAGGACGGCCCGGCCGGCGAAAACTGCTTCATCACCCAGACCACCGTCGACGAGGACGATGAACCCGTGATGCAGGTCTCGGTGGGTATCCTCGAGGGCAGCCCCGCGATCGTGATCCACTTGCCGCTGGGCCTCGACCTGCGCCCCGGCGTGTTGTTCGAGATCGAAAACCAGGTGCAGCGCGAATTCCCCTACCAGACTTGCCTGCCGAACGGCTGCCGGGTTCTGGCACCGATCGACGACGAAATGCTGCAGGCCATGCGCGCGGGCGTCACGTTCCGGGTTGGCGTCGTGCCTGTGGGCGCCGAACGTATCGGAGTCGTCGAGGGTTCTTTGATGGGCTTCACCGCGGGGTTCCGGGCAATCAGCGAGTAGAGGCTTGCCGCCGGCGGGCGATCATTTCCGGACGCCTGCCGAATCGCAGCCGCCGGCGGCGAAGTCGAACCTCAGTCCGCGACCTCCACCCACTTGCTGCGGCCCGAGGCACCCCGGCGAATCCGGATCTGCCGCCGGGCCACGCCGAACTGGCGCGCGATCAGCGCGACCAGCTCGTCATTGGCCCTGCCGTCGACCGGCGGCGCCTTCACGCGGGCGATCCATGTCCCGTCGTCACCCGGTCTCAATTCGGACACCCGCGCCCCCGGTTTGACCCGCACCTGCAGCAGGCGGGGCAGGGGAGCGGCCGTCATGACTGCGCGCTCTGCCGAGGTGTGCCGCACCGGGGTCGGCGCGGCGACGGGGATGCCGGCACCATCGTTGCGACTACACGCAGCCGGTCGGCTTCGGCAGCCCGCCGTACTTGGTGATCGGCTTCATCGGCCCGGTCATCCAGGTCTTGAACATCCCCTTCTGGTCGGCATCGAGGTACTTCGCGAATTTGCGGATCGGCGGCACCACCGCGTGATCCTCGAAATATTCGCGCGCCTTCAGGATGTGATCCCACTTCTCGTCGTCGAGCTCGACACCGTCGGCGTCGGCCATTGCCTGGCCGATCTCGGGGGTCCAGAGATCGCGGTCGACGAGGTAGCCGTCGCCGTCACGTTCGGGAAGGGTCATGGGTACTCCGATTGGTTGGATATTGAAGGGGCAATAGTTTAGCACAGTGCTCGGGTATTATCGGCCTTCCTGGCCCTGGCCCTGGCCCTGGCCCTGGCCCTCGGCCGATTGCTGCGGGTGATCCAAGTCGTCCCCGGCTGCCTGCGCCAGAAGCGACGCGTTGCCGCCAACGGCGGCGGTGTTGATCGTCAGCACGCGTTCGGTCGCGAATCGGTGCAGGTAGCGCGGACCCCCGGCCTTCGGGCCGGTCCCCGAGAGTGCTTCCCCGCCAAACGGCTGCACGCCGACCACGGCCCCGACCTGGTTGCGGTTCACGTAGCAGTTTCCCGCACGGATGCGGCGCGCGATCCTGCGGGCCCGGGAGTCGATCCGGGTGTGCATCCCGAACGTCAGGCCATAGCCGGCCGCGTTGATTGCAGCCACCACTGCATCGAGTTCGTCCGACCGGTAGCGTGCTACGTGTAGCACTGGGCCGAAGATCTCGCGTTCCAGATCCTGGATGCCGCCGACCTCGAGGGCGATCGGTGCGACGAAATGCCCGTGCGCGGCCGCGGCTCCGAGACGGCACTCGCCGAGGACCCTGCAACCGGCACCTCGCAGGTCCGCGACATGAGCGTTGATCTGCTCCCGGGCATCGGCGTCGATCACCGGTCCGACATCGGTTTCCAGCCAAGCCGGATCGTCGACCACGAGTTCGTCCATCGCGCCGGCGAGCAGTTCGAGCACGGGATCCGCAAGATCCTGCTGCAGGTACAGCACGCGCAGCGCGGAGCAGCGCTGCCCGGCACTGCGAAACGCCGATTCCAGCACATCGGTGACCAGCTGCTCGGGTAACGCACTGGAGTCCGCGATCATCGCGTTGATGCCGCCGGTCTCGGCGATCAGGGGCACGATCGGTCCCTCCCGGGCCGCGAGCATGCGGTGGATCGACTGCGCGGCCGCCACCGATCCGGTGAACGCGACGCCGTCGACCTCCGGTCGTTGGATCAGCGCCGCGCCGGTGGCTGCATCCCCCGGCAGCAACTGCAGCACGTCCGGCGGGATCCCGGCGGCATGGAACAGCTCGACCGCAAGGGCGGCGGTGAGCGTGGCCTGCTCGGCCGGCTTCGCCAGCACTGTATTGCCAGCAGCGAGCGCGGCGGCCACCTGGCCGCAGAAGATCGCCAGCGGGAAGTTCCACGGACTGATGCAGACGAAGACCCCGCGACCGCGCAGCTCGATCTCGTTGTGTTCCCCGGTCGGTCCGGGCAGCACCTGCGGCTGAGCAAACTCCGCCCGCGCACGGGCGGCGTAGTAGCGGCAGAAGTCGACCGCCTCGCGCAGCTCCGCGACACTGTCGGGGATCGTCTTGCCGGTCTCGCGTACGCAGCGGGCCATCAGCTCCGGCCGGTGCGCTTCGAGCAGGTCGGCCATGGTTTCCAGGCAGCGCGCACCGCCCGGCGGCGGGCGTCGCGTCCCAGCCCGGCGCCGCGGCCTGGGCCACCGCGGCCGCCCTGGCGACCGCGTCGGGATCGGCCCAGACTGCCTCGCCGACCGCGCGCCGGCGGTTGGTCGGGTCGAACACTGGGCGCGGTGTGCCCGGTTGCACGGCGCCGTCGATCAGCGGAGACGCACGCCAGGGCCGGGCCGCGGCCCAGCGGCACGACCACCTCGGGGTCGTTCAGGTCCACCCCGGCGGAGTTGCGCCGCTCGGCGCCGAACAGGTCCGCCGGCACCGGAATCCGGGGGTTGCGCACCGGCGCCAGTGCCGCGGCCCGCTCGACCGGATCGCCCACCAGGTCCGCGACCGGCACGCGCGGGTCGTGGATGCGGTTCACGAAGGAGCTGTTCGCACCGTTCTCCAGCAGGCGCCGCACCAGATACGGCAACAGTTCGTGGTAGCGCCCGACCGGAGCATAGATCCGGCACGGAACACCGTGCCGCTCCCGCAGCACCTCGTGCAGCGTCTCGCCCATGCCCTGCAGGCGCTGGAACTCGAACGGCCGGTCCGCTGCCGCGTCGAGCACCCAGGCCACGGTATGCGCATTGTGCGTCGCGAACTGCGGGTACAGCCGGCCGCGCGTGTCGAGCAGCCTGCGCGCACAGGCGAGGTATGAAACGTCGGTATGGGCCTTGCGGGTGAAGACCGGATAGTCGGCCAGGCCCTGAAGCTGACAGAGTTTGATTTCGGTGTCCCAGTACGCACCCTTGACCAGACGCACCATCCAGCGCCGGCCGTGGCGCCGGCCAACATCGTCGAGCCAGTCGATCAGCGCAAGACAGCGCTTCTGGTAGGCCTGGATCGCGAGGCCCAGGCCGTCCCAGCCACGCAGTTCCGGGCGGGACGAGACCGCCTCGATCAGATCGAGCGAGAGGTCCAGCCGGTCGGCCTCCTCGGCATCGACGCACAGGCCGACGCCGGCGGCGCGCGCATCCGCGGCCAGTGTACCCAGGCGCTCGACAAGCGCCGGCAGCGCCCGCCGCCGCTGGGCGAAGACATAGCGCGGGTGCAGCGCCGACAGCTTCACCGATATGCCCGGGGCCTGCTCGACGTCACCGCTGCCGCTGTGCGCGCCCAGGAAACGGATCGCGCTGGCATAGGCGTCGAAGTAACGCTCGGCATCGGCCGCCGTCAGCGCGGCCTCGCCGAGCATGTCGTAGGAGTGGCGGAAGCCCCGGTCCCGTTCGGCCTGTCCGTGCTCCCAGGCGTCGCCGAGGGTCTCTCCCGCGACAAACTGCTGCCCGAGCACCCGCATCGCCCGGCGGACCGCCTGTCGCAGCAGCGGCTCGCCGGTGCGCTGCACCAGGCCGTACAGTATTCCCGCTTCGTCGCGCGTATCCGGTTCACGTGCCTGGGCCACACGCGCGCCCAGGATCAGCGCCCAGGTCGAGGCATTCACGAACAGCGAGTCGCTATGCCCGAGATGCGTCTCCCAGTGCCCGGCGCGGATCCGGTCCCCGATCAGTCGGTCCGCGGTCGCGGGGTCCGGTACCCGCAGCAGCGCCTCGGCCAGGCACATCAGCACAACGCCTTCGCGGCTCGACAGGTCGTACTCGCGGATCAGCGCCTCGATGCCGCTGCCGCCGCTTGTGTGCTCGCGAACCGCCCGAACCAGGGCCACGGCCTCGGTGCGCACCCGTTCCCGGGCGCTGGCATCGACCCGGGCCAGCGCGGACAGTTGCCGGACCAGCGGCCCCTCGGCGGCCCGCAGTATTGTGCGGAGGTGGCGGCGCAGCGCGCCGGGTTCCGGCAACGGTTCGACGATCATCGCGATCCTCCCGTGTCTGCGTGTCGGCCGCAACCGCCCGGAACTCCCGAGCGTCGAGGTACAAGGGTTCAGACCCCGGTCTGCTTGCGCGGGTTTCCGTCGACTGCGATCGCGGATTCGGGGGAATTTCGTGGCGGCGCCGGCAGGCTCATCCGGTATTCGGTGCCGCGCACGGCACGCTGGATCCCGATGCGAGCGGAGGACAGAAGCGACGAGTGTCCCGATTCGAGGCGGCTTCCCGCTGTTCGTGCTGGCCGGCCTCCTGCTGCTGGCATTGCCCGGTGCCAACGCAACCGGTTTTTCCGCCGATGCCGCGGCGCCCGATGGGGTCGGCGTGGCCACCTTCGCGGGCGGCTGTTTCTGGTGCATGGAACCGCCGTTCGATGCGCTTGAGGGGGTGATCTCGACGGCCTCGGGCTACACTGGCGGACATCTGGAAGACCCGAGCTGCGAGCAGGTGGTCACCGGCCGGACCGGCCACTACGAGGTCGTGCAGGTCGTCTACGATCCCGCGGTCGTCTCCTACGAGCGCCTGCTGCACGTGTACTGGCGAAACATCGACCTCCTCGATGCCGGGGGCCAGTTCTGCGACCGGGGCGAGCCCTACCGCACCGCGGTACTTCACCACGACGATGAACAGCGCCGGCTGGCGGAAGCGGCGCTGCAGCGCAAGACCGAGCGTTTCGAGACCGGCATCGCGACCCGGATTCTTCCGGCCGCGACCTTCTACGAGGCTGAGGGATACCACCAGGACCATTACCGCAAGAACCCGATCCGCTACCGCTATTACCGGTTCACCTGCGGCCGCGATGCCCGCTTGCGCGAACTCTGGGGCGACGAGGCGGGGGGCTGTGGATCCCGCCGCCACCCCGAAAGATGGCAATGGGCCACGGATGCACGCGGATACGCACCGAAGAGACTTGGGGTACCTCTCATTTTCCGTGATGTCCGTGTCCTTCCGTGGCTGTCATTTGTCGTGACAGCTGGCTGAGGACACCACCGGCGGCCGCCAGTCGAGATCGAGTAGACCCGGAGAAGCGTCGGCCGTTTCCGGGGGACGCTTCCCCGCCGCCCCGCCTGACTTGCCGCATCGCACCGGACAATCGACAATGCGTAGGCTGCGGACAGCCGCGGTGCTACCAGGGAAGATGCGCAGCATGCACGGATGGAACCGGCTCACGGCATTCCTGCTGTTCGTCGTCGCGATTCCTGCGGCGGCCGACTGCTCCAGAGGCGGCACCGCGCCGATCGCGGATCTGCGCGCTGGTGTCGTCGCCGAGAATGGCAGCGTTACCGTCGACGGCATCGTGACCGGCGTGTTCCTGGGGCGCAACCGGCTCGGCGGCTTCTACCTGCAGGACGACCGCCAACCGCCGTCGGGGTTGTTCGTCTACGCACCCAGGCTCGGCCCCGGGAATCTGCGCCCCGGCCAGCGGGTTCAGGTCGAAGGCCGTTTCGTCCGCTTCCACGGGCGTCCCCAAGTCAGCCGGATCGACACCATCAGGGATTGCGGGTATGCAGGGCGGGCGGAACCGGTGGCAGTACGCCTGCCCGAGGACGCCGGGCGCCTCGATGCACTGCAGGGCGTGAAAGTACGGTTCCCGGATGCATTGACCGTGACCGGCAACTACGAACTGGGCCGCTACGGCAGCCTGCGCCTGTCGTCCGGAGGGCGGCTGCTGCGTACCGGCGCCCCCGGATCCGGCGCGAACGCGCATGCGGATCGCCAGATCGTGCTCGACGACGGTAGCTATCGCGCCGAGCCGGACCCGATCCCGTACCTTGATGCACAGGGCACCCGGCGCCTCGGAGACACGGTGCAGGGGCTGACCGGGATCCTGACCCACGCTTTCGGCGCCCATCGCCTGCACCCGACGCGCGAACCGTCGTTCATCGCTGCCAATCCCCGGCCCGAGCCGCCGCCGGCCGCGCCCGCCCCGCTGCGGGTGTCCACCCTGAACGTTGAGAACTACTTCCTCACGCTGGGCCAGCGAGGCGCCCGCAGCCAAGCCGAACTGCAGCGCCAGCGTGGGAAGCTGGCGGCCGTGGTGCGTGGACTCGACGCCGACGTGCTGGCGCTCACCGAGGTCGAGAACCGGCGCGAGGCTCTGACTGACCTGGTACGGCAGATCAACCGAGGACTGCCACAAGGGCAGCGCTACGCGGCCGTCGCTCACCCCGACAGCGGCACCGACGCGATCCAGGTGGCGCTGCTCTACCGCCCGGAACGCCTGGATCTCGTGATGACCGCGGCCGATGTGGATCCGGTGCACAACCGCGCGCCGGTGCTCGGCTGGTTTCGCGCTTCGGCCGGCGGGCCGCTGCTCGGGGTGGCGGCGGTGCATTTCAAGGCCAAGGTGGGCTGCCCGGACACCGGCGACATCGACCGCGGCCAGGGTTGCTGGAACCGGCTGCGCACAAACCAGGCGCGGAGTCTGCTCGAATGGATCGACTCGCTGCGGCGCGATGGCGCGCCGGTCGTGATCGCCGGCGACATCAATGCCTATGCAGCCGAGGATCCGCTGGATCTGTTGCGAGCCGCGGGCAAGACGAATCTCGCCGGCCGAGATCTGCGCCCGTCCGGCCGCTACACCTACGTGTTCCACGGCGAGGCGGGCCAGCTCGACTATCTGCTGGCCGCTCCTGCGGTCGCGAAGCGTGTGACCGCCGCCGGCGTGTGGCACATCAATGCCGACGAACCCCCGTTCCTGGGTTACTCCGGACGTCGGCCGGCATCCGGCCCATGGCGCTCCTCCGACCACGATCCCGTCTGGGTGGATTTGCACTGGCGCTAACTTCCATGGCCAGCGGCCACCCCGCAAGATGAAAGGGCGAGCCACGGAAAGCACGGAAAGACATGAAAAAAAGTTCGATCCGTTTCATCTTCCGTGATTTCCGTGTTCTTCCGTGGCTGGATTTTCACGCTAACTGTCATACCCTCGGCCGCGAGGCACCCCGAAGGATGAAACTACGATTATAAATCGGAGACATACGATTCTCGGGCGGCGTATTTCGCGTTAGCGTGAAAGAACCTGACGTTGGGGCGAGCGAGATTCTGGCGTGACGCATGCCGGTGCGCAAATGCCTGCTTGCGGGACTCGAAGAGCCTGTGTGGCGGCTCAGGTGGCGGTGAGATAGCCGTGCTTTTCCAGCATCTTCAGCCAGCGCGGCGCGTTGCGCTGCACGACGAGAGCCTCGTAATCGACGGTGCGATCCTGGTAGGGGGCCGCATGATTGAGCATGGCGTAGACGATGCGCAGGAGCTTGTGCGCCAGGGCCACGATGGAGCGCTTGTGTCCCTTGCGGATGGACAAGGCCGAAAACTTGTCCTTGAGCGCACAGCGGGTGCGGGAGGCGGCTTGCGCGAACTCGCACAGCAGGCGACGGACCCAGGCGTTGCCCTTGCGCGTGCGTCCGCTTTTGCGTTTGCCGGCGCTCTCGTGGTTGCCGGGGCAGATGCCGACCCAGGACGCGAGGCGTTCGGCGCTGCCGAAGCTCGCCATGTCGGTACCGATTTCGACGAGCAGCATGGCGGCGCCAATGCGGTCGATGCCGGGCACGGTTTCCAGCAGGCACACCTGCGGCTCCCAGGGGCCAGACCCGCAAGCAGTTCCTGTTCGAAGCGGGCGATCATGGCCTCGAGGTACTCGATGTGCGCCAGAACCTCGTTGAGCACGAAGCGGTGCCTGGTGCTCAGTTCCTCCGGTTGCAGGGCTTCGAACAGTTCTTCGCGGGAAGCCCGCAGGCGGCCGGCGAGGTCGAGGATTGCGTGCATGGGGCATCGGCGAGCAGGGCCTTGATCATGGCCCGTGCCGACGCGCCGTGTACGTCGGAGACCAGCACGTTCAGGCGAATCCCGGCATCGGTCAGCACCTTGTGCAGCCGGTTCTTCTCCGCGGCCAGCATCCCGACCAGCTTCTGGCGCTGCCGGGCGATCAGGCGCAGATGGCGGATCTCGGCCGGAGGAATGAACGAAGCCCGCAGCAGACCGGCACGGGCCAGCGTGGCCAGCCACTGGGCACCGGAGAGGTCGGTCTTGCGGCCAGGCACGTTTCGGGCGTGACGGGCATTGACCACCCAGGCCATGACGCCCACACGCTCAAGGGCCGCATAGGGGCTCTTCCAGTAGATCCCAGTGCTCTCCATCACCACGACCTCGGGGTCAAACCCGCGAACCCACTCGGCCAACGCCCGCCGATCGCGCTTGAAACCACCAAACTCCCGGTGCTCCACCGCCACACTGCCATCGGGCTGCTCGATCAGCGCACAGGCCGTGATCTTGCTCTGGTGCACATCCAGACCGACAACGCGCCGGTGAATCGGGGTAATGTCCATGCTGACCTCCTCGGGCAAACGCACTATCCTTCACGATGTGCTGTCGCCAAGGGCGCCGTCCTTCAACGGCCTGTCGGGACTCGACGGCTCTTTTTAGCGTGCGCTGTCCATGACCCTTCCAGGCCATGCCAGGCAATCCGGGGTACGAGTGAAGGGCAGCGGGTCGAGTTAGCGTGCGCGGTCAGGCGCCATCAAGAATTATCGCGACCTCAGCCCGACGCGACAGCACGCCCATTATCTTTCATCATCGGGGGTGCCGCGCGCCCGGCGGCATGACAGTTAGCGTGAAAGTCACGGCCTGTCTCGTGTCCCTGGCGACCCGTAGGGCGGAAAAGCGCAGCGTCATCCGCCACATGGCGTTCGCAGTGCCCAGACGCCCGCAGCATCCCCAACGCCGGCTGGCGGACGAGGCCGAAGGCCATCATCCGCCGTTTCCACGCCGGGGTCGCCGCTGGTGCCGGGTCGGCACGAACGCCGGCCGGCGGATGACGCTACATCCTTTCGCCCCACGGGTCGGCTGAGACGGGAGCGGTGGGTTCTTGCACGTGACCCGGGAGCCGGCCCGGGAAATGACGGCTAGACTGTGGGTTACACGCCAGAAAATCGGGAGGCTGCAGGATGAAGAAGGTTCACGAAGTCCTGAACGAGAAAGGCCACGATGTCTACAGTATTGGTCCGGAAGCGAGCGTGTTCGAAGCGCTGCGAATGATGGCCGATCACGAGATCGGTGCGCTCCCGGTTCTGGAGAACGGGCGGCTCGTCGGGTTGATCTCGGAACGCGATTATGCGCGCAAGGTGATCCTGCTGGACCGGAGTTCCCGCAACACGCCGGTGCGCGAGATCATGATGGCGCGCGTGACCTGCGTGGAGCCCGGACGCACCGTCGAGGAATGCATGGCGCTGATGACCGACAAGCGTGTTCGCCACCTGCCGGTGCTGGAGCATGGCAAGCTGGTCGGGCTGGTTTCGATCGGGGATCTCGTCAAGGCCATCATCGACGAGCAGCAGTTCATCATCTCGCAGCTCGAACTCTATATCGCCAGTTGATTCCTTCACCTGAGCGGCGGAGCAGCCGGATACATGCGGAGACGACCGTGGTGAGTTCACGAAAGCAACGGATCGATACACTGGTTGCCGAAGTGGAACGCGAGTTCCAGGAGACGTCCGGCAGCACCGGAATCTCCGCGCCGGATGCCCGGTTGGTCGAGGCGCTGCGACGGGTGCCGCGCGATGCCTTCGTGCCCGACGACAGCGCGCGTTTCGCCTGGGAGAACCGTGCGCTGTCGATCGGGCATGGCCAGACGATCTCGCAGCCGTTCGTGGTGGCACTGATGACCCAGCTGCTCGAACTGACCCCCGAGAGTCGGGTGCTGGAGATCGGCACGGGTTCCGGTTATCAGGCCGCACTGCTCGCGGAACTGGCGCAGGAGGTGTTCAGCATCGAGGTGGTGCCCGAGCTGGCCCGATCCGCTGCCGAGAATCTGCAGCGGCAGGGGTACCGGAACGTGCGGGTCCGGGCGGGCGACGGCCGTCGTGGCTGGCCCGAGGCGGCGCCGTTCGATGCGGTGATCGTTACAGCCGGAGCAGAATCGATCCCCCCGGCGCTGGTCGAGCAGCTGAAGCCGGGGGGGCACCTGGTGATCCCGGTCGATTCCCACTGGCTCGGGCAGGATCTGGTGCTGGTTACCCGCGGCGCCGATGGAACGCTGCACCGCCGCGCCGTGCTTTCGGTGATCTTCGTGCCGCTGGTCGGCGGGGAGGGTGGCACGGTGGACCCCTGGAGTTGACGGGTGGTTGCGTGCGGCGGATGGCTTCGGTAAAAAGCAGGCTCGCTGGCAAGCCATGGCAATCGATCCTCTGATGAACAACCACGACCCGCAGTCTTACCCCGACAGTTTCATCACCGGCACCGTCGGGCCCGAGAGCCTCGCCGTGCTCGAGCAGCAGTTGGCCGAGCACCGGGCCCATCTGGCCGCGCTCCGGCCGGATGCGCCGCTGGTTCACCGCGCCCACGTGCTGCTCGATATCGGCGAGACCTTGATCGGCCTGGAGCGCAAGCCGGAGGCCTGGGAGACCGTGCGGCCGCTGGTGGAGCCGCTGGTGGCCGCCGAGGCTTGGCAGGAGGCCGTCGAGGCCTGCGACTTGCTCTACCGCGCCGAACAGGATGACTCCATCCTGGCACTCGGGCACGGGGTCTGGCTGGGAGTGACGTATCCGGTCAAGGCGCAGACGACCGTGACCATGCTTACCCACGTGGTGGACGAGACCCCGGAGCAGGCCGATGGAGCGGCGGTGGCGGCGATGGTCGCGCATTACATTGCAGGGCTGCGTGCCGAGGGCCGGGAACGCGACAGCCTCACGTTCCTGACCACGCAGGTCATCTCCCGGGTCGCCCGCCGCCACCGCGGGATCGAGGACCAGGAGACGCTGAATACCTGGATCGACATGTACGAGCTCAATGACACGGACAAGTTGTTCCAGCGCCTGAGCCGGATGCTCGACGCGATCGTTGGCGACCACTGGTGGTTCGATCGCGACGAACTGCGTGCGCGGCTGCCGGTCAACTGAGCCGGGCCCCGCGAGCCCGCGTTCCCCGCAGCGATGTGGGGGTTATGGGCCGACCTTCCTGGGGCCGCTGCCCCGGCCATGAACGTGCAGGAGCCCCGTCCCAGACTGTTCCCACCGGTGATCAGCTTCCTGCTGATCGCGAATGCCTTGATGTTCGTGCTGCAGCTGTTCGCGTTCGAACCGCTGCTGCTCCACTTCGCGCTGTGGCCGGCGGGCACCCCCGATGTCATCGAACAGGACGGACAGCTCGTGCGGGTGCCGTCGTTCGAGGTCTGGCAGCTGCTGACCTACGGCTTTCTTCATGGCGGACTGTTACACCTGTTCCTGAACCTCTTCGCGATGTGGATGCTGGGCGTGCAGCTGGAGAATGCCTGGGGCTCCCGGCTGTTCGCCGTGTATTACCTGGTCTGCGTGGTCGGCGCCGGTCTGATTCAGCTGGCGGTGGCCTCGTACGGGGTGATGAACGACGAGATCTATCCCACGATCGGGGCCTCGGGCGGCGTATTCGGGATCCTTCTCGCGTTCGGGATGATGTTCCCGAACCAGCGGCTGATCTTCCTGCTGTTTCCGGTGCCGATCCGTGCGAAGTATTTCGTGATCGGGTACGGCGCCTTCGAGCTGTTCGCCGGCATCACCGGGACGATGGCTGGAATCGCGCACTTTGCCCACCTCGGCGGCATGCTGTTCGGGTTCCTGCTGATCCAGTACTGGCGCGGGAAGCTGCCGCTGCGGCCGCGCCGGCGGGTCTTCTGGTGGTAGGCGGAGGGCTGGGTCTGCGGAAGCGCGGGGGCCGGCGAAGCCGTGCCGGTGGCCCGGCTCGCCGGTGCCAGCGACATTCGCAGAGGCACGGCGCGGCGCGTGGAACAGCTACACTAGTGGTAGGGGTTACAGCGGGTTCCGGGACCGGTTCAGGGCCGTGCGGTCGCCTGTATCCCCAGTACCAGCCCGCAAGGGTGCCGATTTTTTCCGAAACGGAGGATCTGCATGGATACTGTCTGGATTGTGGTTGCGGATGCCGCTCGCGCGCGCATCCTGTGTTGCGAGGGCCGTGCGTGTCACGGGCTGAGTGACGTGGAGGCGTTGTCGCACAGCGAGTCGCGGGCGCAGAACCAGGATCTGGTGTCCGATCGACCCGGACGGGGGTGGGCGGGTGCTAACGGCGATGCCCGTCACGCCTTCGACGACGCCACCGACCCGGCCCAACTCGAACGCGATCGTTTCGCCCGCATGGTGGCGGAACGGCTCAAGGCGGCCCATCACCAGGGCGTGTTCAAGCACCTAGTGATCGTGGCGTCGCCGTCCTTTCTCGGTGCGCTGCGGGATGTGATGGACCGGAACGTGGCCCATGCCGTTCGTGCCGAGGTGGCCAAGAACGTGGTCAAGGTCGAGGATCCAGGGACCCTCCGCTCGTATCTCCCGGATTTCCTGTACTAGTTCGGGCTGATCCAGTTGCCGCCGGCCGCGAAGTACCACTGCGGCCGGCTTTTATGCACCCGATGTCTGCCGCTTCTGCCTTCCGGTCCGGGTCCATGGCCAGCTCCGGCCCGCTGCAGTAGCATGGCCGTTTGCGAACGATACGGATCCGGGATGCCAGCGAACGGTAGCGATCAACGCCGGTTCGGCAGCTGGCGGGAGGGTGAATATTTCATTGCGCTAGAACGCGGTCGCCCGCGCCGCGTGATGCGCCTGATGGTTCAGGGGCGGCGGGGCGTGCTCAAGTGTGGAGACGCTCGCGGCTACGGTTGGCCGCGTGTCCTGGGTACAGCCCTGTTGCTGCGCGTTGCGCTGGGCCACTGGCCGTCGCTGGCGTCGCTGCGTCAGTCGGGGCGGCAGCGCCTCAGCTTCGAGGCCAGCCGGCTTCGAGCACTGGCACGAGCGGGTGAGCAGGTTCCCGAAGTGCTGTACCAGAGCGACCGTGTGCTGGTGACCGAGGATGTTGGCACCACGGTGCAGGAACACCTCGAGCGGCTTCCGGTGCGGGACCGGGCGGTGTTGATGCGGCGCCTCGCCGCCGATCAGGCTCGCTTCCATGACGCCGGTCAATGGCATGGGGCGGCACAGTTCCGCAACCTGACCCTATGCGGCGGTGTGCTGCATCGTATCGACTTCGAGGAGAACCTGGAGGGCGTGCTCCCGGTTCGATACCGACAGGTCTTCGACCTGTTCCTGATCGTGCACTCGCTGGCTGAACGCCGTGCACTGGGATCCAGCTGCCAACGCGAGGCTATGGGAGCTCGATTCCTTGAAGAATACCTTGAACATCGGCAGACGGAGCCACCGCTGATCGAGTTGCTGCAGCTGCATCGATGGCTGGCAGCGGGGTCTGCCGCGCTGCGCTGGGCGGCCCGTTTTGGGGGCAGGGATGTCGAGCGCGCGCTGATTACATCCGCCGCGATCCAGCAGGTGATGCCCCGGGTCCGTGCCCTGCGGGAATATGCACAGGCTCGATGAACCGGCGCGGCCTGTTCGGCCTCGTCGTTGCCGTCTGGCTGTCTATACTTCTTGGACACTAGCACAATCACACGAAACCCGCAGGAGGATCGAGATGGCAGAGAGAATGAGTGAGGTCATGAACCCCAGCGCAGTGCAACGCGATCCGCGTTTCCCGCACGCGCCGGTAGATTGGACGCCGCAGACCGCGGAAGCCGTCGCGCGCGAAGAGGGGCTGGAACTGAGCGAAGAGCGCTGGGAACTGGTGCGGGCCCTGCAGGAGTACTACCATCGCCACGAGGAGTCGGCGAAGATCTCGTTGCGGGAACTGCACGACGCACTCGACGAACGCTTTCATTCCCGGGGCGGCAGGAAGTACCTGTACGAGCTGATGCCGGGCGGCCCGGTCGCGCAAGGGGCGCGGCTCGCGGGACTCGAGCCCCCGCCCGAGGCCGTCAACGCGAGCTTCGGCAGCGTTTCCTGAGGAGCAGCCCCGCGGCCCCGGCGCCGCATGGGTGCCGGGGGTCTGCGGGTGGCGCGGTCAGGCTACCTGGCGCTGCGGCTCGGGCAATTCCAGCGTTTGGCGCGCGGGGCCGAGCGGGTCTGCGCCGATGGTTCCGACCAGACTCTCCAGATAGGCGGCGCTGCGTACCTCCGCAAGTTTCGCGCGCGCCGAGCGGAGGCGGTCTGCGATGTCGAGACGTTCCGCCTCGTCGGCGTGACTTTCGAGTTCCAGGAAGTGCTGAAGATTGTCCGCGTGCCGCTGCCACAGAGCTGCGTCGCGGCCCTGTTTCACTTCCAGTCGCTCGCGGTACCAGTCCGAGGCGAGCAGGTAGTCGCGGGTGAACATCGCCCGGATCTCCGGGTGGTGCGCGTCGCGGCCCTGGTAATGGCCCTCTGCCATGATGTGCAGCAGGGCCTTGAGCGGCGGGCAGGCATCGTCCAGGCAGCCGTCTTCCAGATAGCGCCGTGCGACCCGCTGCTGTGCTTCGACGATATTGGCCACTCCGTCCGCGAATACGTCGAGATCCTGCGTTTCCGGACGCAGGATCGCATCGGTGAACACCGCGCTCGGATTGTCGAAGATCTTGCCGAGGAAGTCGTGCACGAAGCGGTCGGTGATCCGGTAGCCGAGGCGGCTGGCCAGCACGCTCTGCCCCTTGTGTTCGAAATCGGTCAGGGGTTCCAGGTAGCCGTTTTCGATCATGAAACCGGGCTCGCGTTCCTGCGGATGCAGGCGCGTCCAGATCTCCGGAATCAGCAGGCTGACGTCGTGATCGACGCGCACCTGCGGGCCGATGTGTCCCGCCGAGCTCGAGAAGCCGGCGTAGCCGGTCAGGATGAACGACACCAGCGCGTTGTTCAGGTCGGCGGTCGGGCGCAGCGCGTTGAATGGGCCCTTGGTGAGCGCGCCTTCGCTGCCAGCACCGGTCGTCGACGGTGACTTGCCGGTCAGCGAGCAGACGAAATCCATGAACAGCTCGGGCAGTTCCTGGTAATGGATCGGGTTGTACACCGCGAGCGGACGGATCCCCGGCTCGGGGGGATTGTTGCGCCGGCCGGTGAGCACCGCGTCCACCGGCAGGCACAGTGGTTCGCCGAGCGGCAGCTTGCGGTGGAAGCGGGCACCCATCTCGGCGACATAGCGCCGGACCGGATGGACCAGATCCGGGCGCGTCTGCAGGTAGCGCGGGTTTTTCGACGGCTTGCCGTCGACCAGCCGCGGGTGGGCCGACGACACCACGTAGCCGCCGGCGGCCTCGGCCTCGAGCAGCAGGTTGCGCATCGGGGCGGTGAAATTGTGTAACGTCAGCACGTCGTGGGTGACCGCCGACAGCGCGTCGCCGCGCAGCGGCTCGTAGTTGGCGAGGAAGTTCCCCGGCCGTGCCAGGTCGGCCTCGGTCTGCCGATCGAAGCCCGGGTGGATCGCCTCGTCCGGGCGTTGGAACAGCCGATACTCGCAGTTCTTTACCAGCTTGTGGCTGCGCTGCCGGGCATCTCCTTGCGGCGGGTGCGTCAGGCACTGCGCGGGCACGACCACGCTGGCGCTGATGTCGTCTTCCATCTGCACCTTCTCCGCCGCGATGTAATCCTGGCGGACCTTGAACGTGCGCCATTTGCCCTCGGTGTCGAAGCCCAGGCGCAGATAGGTGGCGATGATGCGGCGACCGTGCAGCTTCAGTTCGTGGCCGGGGGCGCCATCGACCTCGTCGACCGACAGGTGGTGGCGCCAGTCGTTACCCCATTCCTGGCGGTAGAAGCGCTTGATCAGGAACACCAGTGCGAGAATGCGCGGGGGGATGGCCTCGAGCCACTGGTTGAACTCGTCGGTGTAGCTCTTCGAAGGGGTCAGCAGCTTGATCACCGACCCGAGGCTGCGCTGCGGGCTTAGCGGCTTGCGGCTGGGATCGTGGTCCTCGGCCTCGTACCCCGGGCGGAAGCGGGTGCTGTAGTCGCGGTCGAAGATCTCCTGTACGCGGTCGAGATCCTTGTGCAGGTCGTCGACGAACAGCGGACCGAAGATCACCGCGTCCTCGATCGACTTGGAGATCTCGCTTTTGCCGCCGCCGGAGACCGTGCAGGGCTTGTGGCAAAAAGTGCCTTCCGGGTCGGTGCCGACCAGGCGCCAGGAAGGCGCTCCCGGGTGGCGCAGCATCTCGACCTTGTAGCCGTTCGGCTGCATGTAGATCTTGCCCGGCTCCAGTCGGATGGTACGCGTCTGGCCCTGTTGTTCCCAGGTGATGGTCTGCGCGTTCAGGGACATGCGCAGATCTTGCGGTACGTAGATCACCTCGGGGTGGTGGCGATCGATGGCGTACCCTTCGGGCTGCGAATCCATCACGGATCCGTAGCGCTCGACCATCTCGTCGAAGGTGTAGCCGGGTTCGCGGGTACGGCTGTCGACGCCGTATTCCTCGCCGTGATTGCGGCGCCGAAACGCGAGTGCGCCACCGGCATGCTCTTCCTCGGCAAGGCCGTAGAGGTTCGCGGCGAAGCTGATCTGGGTCTTCACTTCCTTCTTGCAGTAACCGTAGTAATTGTCCGCCACCACGGTCACGATCACGCCGCTCTCGTCGCGCGCGGTGACCTTGAAGGCCTGGCCATTGTTGTAGAGATCCTGCTCCTCGCTCCAGCACATGCCGTCTTCGCGCTGGCGCTCGCTGGCCTGGTCCCAGTGCGGCAGGCCCAGTTCCTTCTTGGTGCAGTGGATCAGGTGTGGTGCGAGGATCACGCAGCCGGTATGGCCCGTCCAGTGTTCGACATCGAGTGCGGCGTCGAACTCGGGCAGGTACGGATTGCCGCCGTTGCCGAAGATGCTCTCGACGAAGTCCAGGTTGCTGACCAGGTTGCCAGGCGCGAAGAACCGGATCTCCATCGTTTTCTCGGCGGCCTGGTGCGGGATCTCGGGACAGACGGTCGGGCGCAGCAGCAGCGATACGAACATCCGCGCGGGCCGCCGCGCGCTGGCGGTGAACGGCAGCGTGAGCAGATCGTCCGGCGGGTTCAGCGCCGCCGCGAGCAGGCGCCCGAATGCCTCTCGCGGCACGGCCTTCTTGTCCCCGGGGATCGGCAGTCCGCCTTCGGCAACGTGGAACGATCCCTCGGTGGTGCGCCGATCCTTGTCGGGGTTGTGCAGCACGCCCTGGCGCACGCGGTAGCTCGACAGGATCTCCGAGTGGAACTCGTCGCCGTCCATCGGCAGCGACAGTTCGCGGGCGACCCCGTGGCGGTCCAGGATGAAGCTCTGCGTCGGTAGCCGGGGCACCGGATCAAGCCCTTCGAGGTAGCGTTCCAGGAAGTCCTGGACCCGCCGGTCCGCGGGGCAGTGATGCTGCGACAGCAGTCGGTTCTTCTCGCGGTAGGACTTCAGCAGATCCTGGGCCGTGTCCAGGAACTCCGCCATGTCCCCGCTCAGGAACGTCGGCTGCCCCGAGGAGGCGAGTTTCAGGTTGATGTAGAGCTGGAGCTTGCGGCGCTCCGCCTCGGGATCGGCCGGGCTTGTGCCCAGGCCGAGCATGCGTACCAGGTCCATGAACCCATCCTCCAGGCGCGCCCTGTGGGCCGCGTCATTCTCGTTATTCGGTGCCGGCAGCGCTTGCGGACGCACCGCGAGGCGGGTCCGCCGGCGCGCGGACGCACAAGGGTGCCGGACGCGGCCGGTCAGTTCAAGTCGAACGATATCCCGCCATGCCGGGTCGGGCCGGGAACGGTGTCAGGCACCAACGCTCATGGACAACGGCCACCCGGCAAGATGAAGACCGAGCCACGGAAAGCACGGACAGACCCGGAAAAGGGCGTTTGATCGCTTTCACCTTCCGTGACTTCCGTGGCCGCATTGTCACGCTGATCGGGGCCAAGCGACCATCCCGAACCCCGAACTGTTGCCTCTGAGCACGCACAGTCACCAGGCTTCGTTCGCTTGTCGGACGAAGGCATTTTGGTCGCTCGGCAGTGTCGGGGTGCACCGCCTTTGTTGCCGCCGTCGTTGGGCGATTCGAGTCACTCTACTGCCTCCACCCTGGGGGAGGCAGTGTTTGTTCGCCTGATCGCTGTCGCTCACAATGACCTGCGGGCAGCGTTCATTTCGGAACCGGCAAGGCAAGCCGGCCGGCTCCGGGGCTCCACCCGCCCACAAACGGTGTTCAGGCCGCGGTACCGAAGACGTACTTGGGCCGGAACCAACGAATGAGCAGCGGCAGCAGCATCAGTGCCGTGAACACATGCAGGATCAGGGCGGCACCGATATACATCGCGAGGCCCCAGGTATTGGCCAGGTCGGTCCCTATCAGGGGAATGAAGCTGCCGAGCAACACGAATACCGATACGATTACTGCGGATCCCGTGGTGTTCTGCGTGTTGCGGAGCGCCTGTGCCCAGTTCCTGCCGGTGGCTTCCATCTCTTCTTTCAGGCGCGAGATCATGTAGATGCCGTAGTCGACGCCAAGGCCCATCGCGATGCTGAGCGTCACGATCAAGTGGAAAGCAAGGTTGCCCGACCAGTTCTGCACCGCAGTGAAGTAGCCGCCCAGCCCGTACTGCGCGAACAGGACGATGAGCAGCGTCGCGAGCAGTAGCCCGGCCAGCGTAAACGAACGGAACATCAAAGCGGCAATCAGGAAGATTGCGAGTGCCGTCTGCATCGGTGTGCGCAGCCACTCGTCCATCGCGACTTCGCGTGTGGCCTCGGTGGCGCCCAGGAACCCGCCGACCCCGGGACGTACGTAGTCCAGACCTTCGATCGACAGTTCATTGGTGTCGCCGGAGAGGTCGGTCCAGGGACCCGAGCGCAGGCCGAAGTGCACCTTGCCGAATCCGGGATCGTTCTTGTGATCCTCGATGTACTGCTGGATGTCCATCGTCACCTGGTGGGTCTCCACCGGGTCCATGGTGTTGATGAACCCGAGCACGACGCCTTCGTTCCAGTCGTGGGAGACAAACGAGTCCATGTCGCCGGCCGACGTCATCGTTTCGAGCAGGCCGTTGTATAGCTGCACGATCGCATCCGGGTCGCGGTCGTCGTCCGGGTCGATCGCTTGCAGGTATTCCCGCGTCGGGATACGCAGGTCCGCGAGGTCGAGCGGGTCACCGGGTTCCGCGGCGAGCAGCATGTTCACGAGACGGACGTACTGGGCGTAGGAGCCGGTATACCCGATGAACGCATGCGCACGCATCCAGTTCTCCATGCGCTCGACGTCTGCGAGCACGGACGCGTCGTTGAAGATGCCCTGCGCACCGCAGGGATCCGGATCCCAGCATCCCAGTTCCCGCTCGTACGCCTGGCATTGGGCCCGCCTTTCCTGCGGGTCGTCGATGTCGAACAGGTACTCGGGAAAGTAGGTGTCGAGACAGTCCGGGGAGAGCGCCTCGCGCCCGCGGATCGGGACGCTCACCGAGATCACTCCGGGCATGATCTGGTTCAGGCGTTCCAGATCCTGCCAGGTTTCCGATTTCTCCTTGAACGCAGCGCGCGCGTAGTTGATGCCCTTCTCCAGCCCCGGGAACGGATCCGCGACAGATCCTTCCCAGAAGCGCGTGTGGTAGGCGGACACGGCCATCACCAGCGCGATCACGCCGATCGGCAGCCACTTGCCCGGTCCGAGCAGCATTCGGGTCATTCCCCCGCCGACCTTCGCTTCCCAGCGGTGTCCGTGCTTGTCGTTGCAGCTCTCCTGCGACGGAGGGAACACGGTCAGCAACAGCGGGATCAGCGTGGTCGTGGTGAACAGCAGGGTCAGCATCCCGAATACGCCGAAGTAGGCGTAGGCCTTGAAGAACGAGATGTCGACCAACGCCAACGTCGCGAACCCGACCATGTCGGTCACGATCGAGAGCGTGGCCGGGATGATGGTGTGGGAGATCGCGATATGGGCAGACTTGAAGCAGTCCCCGCTTCCGGCCTGTTCGAGCATGAACCGCCGCGTGATCTGTACCGAGTGGCCGATTCCGATCGCAAGCAGCAGCATCGGCGTGAGCACCATCATCGTGGTGAGCTTGAACTCGGTGTACCCCATCAGGCCGAGCGTCATCGCAATGGTGGCGAAGACCCCCAGGACTGGGAAGATCGCGCCGCGCCAGTTGCGAAACTCGAGCCAAAGTACCGCGATCACGATCAGCAGCGACAGCGCGAACAGCCACCATTTCTGCACGAGATCGAGCAGCATGTAAGCGAGGAAGTAGGGCTCGCCGGCGACCAGTATCTCGACGCGGTCATCCTCGGCGTGCTGGGCCATGAGTTCCCGCACCTCGCGGACCCAGGGCAGGTAGATCTCTTTCACGCCGTCGCTGTAGTCGGCGATGATGTAGGCGGCGACGGCCTTGCAGAACGCCTTGTCGTAATCTTCGTAGGCGCAGTTTTCCCCGGTCTCGCGGTCCACCATCGAGACCAGCATCGGCGCCATGACCGGGTTGGTGCGGATGCCTTCCTCGAGAAAGGCGAGTTCCTCGGCCGCCTGGTCGGGGTCCGTCGTGCTGATACCGGCGGTCGGAATCAGGCGCTGGAAGACCAGGCCATACTCGTCCGCCCCCATGTACTTGATCTTCTGTGCCGCGAGGTTGATGAAATTCTCGGGACGCGCCTCGGGCAGCGCTTCCATGTCACGGTGGATTTGCTGGATCTTGTTGATGAACCACGGCTGGAAGATGTCGCCTTCCTTCACGTGGACAGCGATCACCATCAGGTTCGCCATGCCGAACTTTTTTTCGACGTAGTCATTGGTGGCGACATAGCGGTTCGTTGGCGGCAGCAGCGTGTCCGGATCGTTGCGCACGTCCATCTTCGGGATCTGGGTCGCCAGTACACCGGTCGCGGTCAGGATGAGCACGATGATGATCCAGCGGAAACGGATCACGAAGCGGGCATAGGCCTCGGCCCAGGGCTGAGCCGGGGGGAGCGGACGGGGAGTGCTGGCCATGGCGTAGTTCCTGACGGATGGAGGAGGCTACGAACCCGTGCCGGATAAACCGGCACCGGTTCGGGCGCGATCGGTCAGAGGCGATCTACCAGAAGAAATACTGGAGGCCTACCTGCACATTCGACGACTTCTTGAATTGTCCGAACGTGGTGTCGTCGTCCCCCCAATAATGGTTCCACTCGGCCAGGCCCACGAGATTGCTCGTGAACGACCAGTCGAGATCGAAGCGGTTCCACCAGCCGCCCCCCTCTTCGTAGATGGTAATGTTGTTCCACCGCCCGCGCTGGCTGGGGCCAAAAGGCTTGGAAAAGAACAGGGAGTAGAATTCCTTGTTCTTGCGGGCCGCCTTCAGGCCGTTGGACGGATTCATCGTCGCGAACTTGGCGGTGTAACGTGAACAATCGAATTCGATCCCGGCCTGCGTGGTACAGGTCGCACTCTCGTTTACGTGGTCGAGGTTGCGGAACTGGATGAACTGACCGCTGATCAACAGGTTGGTCATCACCGTGATGTCGGCCCCGAGCACGTACTTGAACATGTCGGCCTTTTGCATGGTCAAGCCGTTCGACAGGTCGCCGATTCCGAGCAGAACGTTATCGACCACCGGCTGGCGGGTATCCTTCTGGTAGAGAAGTTCCCCGCGCAGAACCACGGGTCCCAGGGCGGCGGTGTCCAGCGCATAGTCGAACGAGCCGCCGATGTTGTGAATGCGCTGCTGCCGCTCGTTGAACCGAAGCTCGACGGGATTGGTGTTGTGCGCGCCTGGTGCCATGCCGAACGTAGGGTCGGCCGCGCCATAGTACTGGCCGGCGGCATTGCGCAGCAGTAGTGAGGTAGTGTCGCCAGCGTTCGGCCCGCTGAGGTCGCGCTGGATCTCCGCGCGACTCCGGTCCGTGGTCAGGTCCGGCGCCAGCGCGCCGCCGCCGATGTCCATGCTCGCCGCCCGCTGCACCGTCAATGCTTCGCCGGTGACCCCATCATGCCAGCTGAGGTCGATGTGAGGATTCGGATCGTAGTTGTACAGGTAGTTCAGCGAGTAGCCGAGGCCACCGCGGGTCATCGTATTGAAACGGAGGCCGATGTTCGCATCCTCAGCGTTTGGCCGGTCATTGACGTAGGCGGAGCGCACGCTGTTGCCGGTGAAGCCGGCTCCAGCAAACGTGTTGAATGTGGCGAACGACGCGTTCGGCATGTGCTCGAAAGCCGAGGTCCGATCGGTGGGATCCCAGCTCGTGTCGGTGAATCCGGTACCGGTGACCGGCACCAGATTGGTGACGAACTCGTTGGCGTTTGGATCGCTCGTGCAGGTGGGGTCTAGGCCGCACTGGGCAATGTTGTTCAGCAGCATGAACCCCGGCACCCCAGTTTCCGGAGTCGCCGGCAGGATCTCGCCGGGGCTGGATTGCGGGTCCCAAAAGCCGCTGGCGAACCCGTCGACGGTGAGCCCGGCAAAGGGCACCAGGCCCGCCGGATTCGGCATGCCACCGGTAAATGCGCCGCCCTGCGCTGCGTTATTGAAACTCTGCGCCGTTCCGCCCAAAGCGGGAGTGATGTTGAGAAACCCGTTGACCTGCCCCGAGATGGCGTCGACGCCCTTCATGATGAAGGGGTGGCCGGCATCGCCGGAGCGGTTCAGACCCGGGATCCGGTTGACCGCCGACTGGGACGCCACGAACTGCAGGTTGCCCTTGTTGTCGTCGAGTTCGCGTTCGACCCGGGCCATCCAGACCGGGATCCGTGAATCCTCGAACGTGTTCTGATTGAGTTCGCGAAAGTCCGTGGGGTTGATGATGTCGAGAAGCTTGATGCCGTCGGCCCGACCCCACACGAGCTGCTGCTTTCCGAGTTTGACGAGCCAGCCACCGTCGGCCCACTCGGCGTAGAGTTCACGCAGGTAATCATGCTGCGAGTAGAGTTCGTGACCCCGGTAGTCGAAGGAGTCACTCTTGATGGCCTCGGTGTCGTAGATGAAGTTGAGATCGGCATGCCAGATCGCGTTCTTCGCGAGGTCGCCGGTCAGGAACAACCGGGCGGAGTTCTCGAACTTGAGTACGTCACCAGCCGAGTGACTGTCCCGCTGGTCGAGCATGTTGCCGGCGGCTCCCGTGACCTGTCCGGAGCGGGAGAAGACGGATGTTTCGTTTTTCAGGTATCCGCTGAAATCGATGGCGAGTGCACCGTGCGGTGCCCCCAATGCGATCAACACGGCGCAATGGATCAATGCTTTCTTGTGCATGGAAGTCCCCCCTTAAGAAAAGACGGCCCGGCAGCGGTCAGGAGAGCCTGTCCGGAAGCCGGGGCGTATGGTCCTGCGATGCTCCCGTCAGCGCCGAATCCGTTCCAGGGTGGATTCCGACCAGAATCGCTCCGGGATGTCGGTATTGAATTCGACGACATCCTGCGGGATCACCGCCCAGGTTTCGTGGCCCGTGTCCAGTGTCTTGCCGTACCAGTAACCCCAGGAAAGGGCTCGCGGATCGGGGTGCTCCAGGCTGATCCAGTCGCGGTCGATGATTTTGACCATCGAGTCGTTCTTGAAGTATTCGGTGCGGTAATCCGCGAACGATTGGGTGTCGACATAGCTGATGCGATAGTCGTACCACCAGTTGTCGAACTTGGTACTGCTCTTCAGCTTGTAGACTTCCTTCCCTTTGTGCTCGCAGGCCGGCGGCGGCGGGTCGCTCAGCTCCCGGACGCGCACGTCTTCCATAACGTTCAGGCAGTCATCGAAGGTTTCGGTGCCCAGCAGTTCGTGGGTTTCGTGAAAAGGCTTGCGCAGCGTGACGTCGCCGAAGGTAAAGTCGCTGCCGCCCCAAGCATCGTCGTGCGCCGGTTCGGCGAATCGGCGGATACGCCGGATCGCCGGCAGCCAGATGGAATACGTTTGGCTGCGGGCGTCGTCGGTATAGTCGACGATCAGCATCCCGGTACCGCGGAGCTTGCCGGAATGAAAGATGGCCAGGTCCTTCGCATTGATTTCGCCATCGGGTGGGTAGTCGTTGTTGAGATAGCGGGATAGGGTGTTGCTAGTCACACCGCCCCGCCCTGTGCGCAGGATCAGGACCGTAATGGCGTCTCGGGTATCCTTGATCGTGTAGTTGTCGAACGCATAGAAATGGTTGACGAAATAGACTTGTGCTGCGATCTCGTCGGCATCCGGAGTGCCCGTCGGGAGGGGTAGATCCTTCGGGACCCCGGCAAACACCAGGGGGGTGAGTACCAGCGCGGCGCTGCCAAGCATTGCGGGGATCGGCTTCATCAGAACTCCTCCAGGAGGTGTGGTCTTGCCCCGGCGCCCAGAGCGGAAGGGTATGAAGCACCCGTCTGCCGGGGTGTATTAGCGTTTTGTGTATTAGTATTTTAGAAAAGTGCTAGGCGAACTCATGGTTAATTGGGGAAAACATTGCCCGTGGGGAAACAGTAAGTCAACCGGAAAAAAGGATGACTGGCTCTGTACGTTTCTACGTACTATTACGTAAGAGAGTCAGAAGGAGCTTCGACGATGGGTCGAAAAAAAGGCAGGCCATCGTGGCCTGCCTTGGCGGGTGCTAAGCCCGAATAAGGGGCTATTCGACCGTGATGGTGATCACGTCGGACGCGACCGGCGGGTCGAAGCTGATATGGCGGTAGTCCATGAACAGCAACTGCAGGGTGTGGGTTCCTGCGGGCAGATCCAGGCTCGCTTCGGTCTGGCCGCCACCGAAATGACGGGTTTCGTCGGAGAATGGCAGGGACGCGTCGAGATCGATGTCGTCGATCGTCGCGTTCACCAGCAGGTGGTGGTGGCCGGTGTTGTCGACCTCGACCCCGGCAGGTGCGACGCCCATGCCGCGCAGGCCCATGCGCACGGTGACCGATCCCTCGATGGTTTCACCGTCGGACGGCGAAATGAAGTAGACCTTCGCCCCTTCGGGGGGCGCCGGACGATCGGACGCGAGGCCCAGGGCAGGGGTAATGGCCAGGCCGAGAACGGCAATGGCAGGGAGCATGCCTTTCAACATCGGGATATCCTCCATCGGACAGGTTCGTTTTGGTGGTATCCGGGCCGTCTGCGCAGGCAGGGGTTCCGTTCGCTTTCCCAATGGCCCCCCGCCGGAAGACTCGCGGGAACCCTGTCATCGCAACGCCCGTCGGGCGGAGCCGCTATTTGGAGATTCCGCCCGCCCCGATCCTGAACGGGTTTGCCGCCTGGGTCCAGCCCCGAGGGTGCCGGGCCCGGAATCGTGGCACCGGGTTCCGAGGGTCAGCCCCGGCTTTTGCATTGTCCGAGGACGTCAGTTCGGCGGGCCCGGCGGCGACGAGCCCGAGCCCGTGGAGATCAGATACACCCCCAGCGCGGCGAGCACCATCCAGAGGAACAGGGCCCAGATGCCCAGGTGCTCCCACAGTGGTCCGAAGAAGAACAGCATCAGTGCGGCAACTCCGAGGATCACGTTGCCGAGGATGAAATAGCTGCGGGTTCCGTCGTCCTGAGTTGCCATGGTATCCCTTGAGCGGTTTGGCCGGCCGCGCGATTGTAGCAGGCGGGCCGGGTGCTCGCCGTTACCGCGCTCCGGCCCGGGGCGCCGCGACCGGGCGCACCCAGAGCCGGTCGCCGGTCTCGATCGCCTCGAGCGTCTGTCCGAACAGCCGCTCGAGGGCGGGCACGTGAAACACGTCGGCGGTGCGGCCCCAGCAGAGACCGCCGTCGGGATACATCAGGATCAGGTGGGTGCAGTAGCTGGCCGCCAGATTCGGATCGTGCAGCGCAAGCACCGCGCCGCGCCCGTGGTTCGCGACCTCGCCACGAATCAGTTCCAGCACCTGGACCTGGTGGCGCAGGTCCAGGTGGTTGGTCGGCTCGTCGAGAAGCCACAGCGGTGGATCCTGCGTGAGCAGCGTGGCAATCGCCAGGCGCTGGCGCTCGCCGCCGGACAGCGTCTGCACCTGCCGCGTGGCGAGCCCTTCCAGGTCCATCCGTGCCAGTGCCCGGTGGGCGATCTCGTGATCGTCCGCTCCCTCCAGATCCCAGGCGCGCAGGAACGGGTGGCGGCCGATCAGCGCGGTCTCGAGCACCGTCGAGGGAAAGCCGTCGTGATGGTCCTGGAACACCAGGCCCAGGCGCCGGGCGACCCGGCGTGGCGGGAGCGCAGGCAGCGGTTGGCCGTCGATCAGGATCTGCCCGGAACGCGGCCGGCGCAGGCCCGCAAGGGTGTGGAGCAGGGTGGTCTTGCCCGCGCCGTTGGGCCCGAGCAGCCCCCAGCACTGGCCTGGCAGCAGCGCGGCATCGAGTGCCATCGCGCCGGTTCGTCCAGGGACGTCGATCACCAGCGCGTTCAGCTGCAGCAGCGCCGCGCTCATGCGCGGCTCCGGTACAGCAGGTACAGGAACACCGGGACCCCGAGCATCGCGGTGATCACGCCCACCGGCAATTGCTGCGGTGCGATCACGGTGCGCGCGAGGGTGTCCGCCAGCGTCAGCAGGATACCGCCGGCGAGTGCCGATGCAGGCAGCAGCAAGCGCTGGTCGTTGCCGATCACCAACCGCAGCATGTGCGGAACGATCAAGCCGACGAAGCCGATGGTTCCTGCGGTGGTCACGGCGACAGCGGTCACCAGCGCCGCCAGCAGATACACCGTCCATTCCATGCGCCGCACCGCAACGCCCAGTACCGCAGCCTGCAGCGGCCCGCGGGCGAGCACGTTGAGACCGCGCCCCAGCGGCAGCGCGAGCAAGACGGCGGTGACCAGGGCGATCCAGGGGACCGTGAAGCCGCGGGCCTGCCCGAGATCCCCCATCAGCCAGTAGAGCATTCCCGGCAGCTCGGGGCTGGGCCGCACCGCCAGCAGAAAGGTGATCACCGCACCCCAGCCCGCGGCGACGACCACGCCGGTCAGCAACAGGCGGGTCGGGGTCCAGCTGCCGGTGCCATGGGCGAGTCCGAATACCAGCAGGGTCGACGCCATCGCGCCGGCGAATGCGGCACCGGACACGCTGGCCAGGCCCAGCCCGGCGATCATCGCCAGCAGTGCCCCGACCGCGGCGCCCCCCGATACGCCGAGGATGTACGGATCCGCCAGCGGATTGCGCAGCAGCACCTGCATCAGTGCGCCGGCCAGCGCCAGCAGGCCGCCTGCCGCGAACGCGGCCAGTGCCCGCGGCAGGCGGAGTTCCAGTACCACCATGCGCGCGAGGTCGGAGCCCCCGCCCAGGAATGCCGCGGCCACCTCCGACGGGGCCAGGGTCACGCTGCCCAGCATCACCGAGGCGGTCAGGGACAGCAGTGCCCCGGCCGACAGGACGGCCAGCACCGCCGGCACCGGTGCGCTGGCGCCGGATCGGCGAAATGCGGGCACGGTCAGGGTTCCGGCCGCCGCGCGCGGGCGAGTTCCAGCGCCTCGCACAGCATGAGCGCCCCGTCTGCGATCCGCGGAGTGTGCCGCTGCAGCAGCGACGGTGGCACGAAGAACAGGTTGTCCCGCCGGACCGCAGTCAGCGCGCCCCATTCCCGCCATGGCTGCAGCCAGTCGGGCCGGTCCTCGCCTGGTCCGCCGGTGACGATGGCCTCGGGGTCGGCGGCGAGGACCGCTTCGCGGTCCGGACGCGGAACCAGGCTGGTTTCCGATCCGAACAGGTTGCGGCCGCCACAGAGCCGGATCGCTTCGCCGATCAGGTGGCCATCGTTCACCGTCATCAGCGGCCGGTCCCAGACCTGGTAGAACACGGTGACCGGGCGCCGGTGCGCATGGTTCCGCCGGAGCGCGTCGATTTCGGCCTCGAAGGCCCGGGCTGCGGCCTCGGCGACCTCCGGCTGCCCGGCAAGCCGTCCCAGTCGGCGCAGATCAGCGGCGATGCCGGCGAGGTCGGCAGGTTCACTGTAGTACACGGCGAGTCCGAGCCGTTCCAGGCGTTCCAGCGCCGTACGAGGGCTGCCGCTGGCCCACGCGAGCAGCAGGTCCGGCTCCAGTTCGAGGATCCGCTCCAAATCAAGATGGGCCGCCGTGCCGACCCGGGGGATCTTCAGGGCCGGGGGCGGGTAATCGGCATGTTCCACCGTGCCTACGATGCGCTCGCCGGCCCCGGCCGCGAACAGCAGTTCGGTCAGATGCGGCGTTAGGCTCACGATCCGCTGTGCCGGCTGCTCCAGTACGACCTCGCGGCCCAGATCGTCGGTGACCGTGACACCCGAAGCGGCGCCGGCCGCCAGGGGCAGGAGCGCACTGAACAGGACACAAAGGAAGCTGCGGAATCCAGGCATGGGAACGGGGTTGCGAAAACGGCCTTTAGGGTCATCCGTATCGGCGCCCGGTGCAAGCATGGATCTCGGTATCAGGGCCGGGGGCTGGTTCGACACCGGCGGCGCACGGCCCCTTCCGGGTTCGATCCGGATGCCTCGCGGGCACCGCCCAGGACGGCCCCAGCGGTCGCACCACCGGGCTCGCCCGGCGCCGCAGCCCGGCCCCGGCTGCGCGCGATCAGCGCCCACGGGTGTGAAGGATCTGACCGCGGGCGGGTCCGGACCGGCGTGCAGCCGTAGCAGCTTTGCTACCCTATGCGGCGTTTCCACAGCCTCTGTGAGCCGCGCATGAGCATCTGTACCCGTTTTGCCCCGAGCCCTACCGGCTACCTGCACATCGGTGGTGCCCGAACGGCCCTGTTTGCCTGGCTGTACGCCCGCCATCACGGGGGCGAGTTCGTGCTGCGGATCGAGGATACCGACCTCGAGCGCAGCACCCCGGAGTCGGTGAATGCCATCCTCGAGGGCATGGCCTGGCTGGGCCTGACCTACGACCGCGGGCCGTTCTACCAGACCGAGCATTTCGCCCGCTACCGGGAGGTGATCCAGAAACTCCTGGATACCGGGCACGCCTACCACTGCTACTGTACCCGCGAGGAACTCGAGGTGATGCGTACCGAGCAGATGGAGCGCAAGGAGAAGCCCCGCTACGACGGCCGCTGCCGGCACCGCAAGGAGCCGCGCGAGGGCGTACAGCCGGTGGTGCGATTCCGCACGCCGGAGGAGGGGGTGACCATCGTCGACGACATGGTCCGGGGCAAGGTGGCGTTCCAGAACCACGAACTCGACGACCTGATCATCGCCCGCTCGGACGGCACGCCGACCTACAACCTGACGGTCGTCGTCGACGACATGGACATGAAGGTCACCCACGTGATCCGCGGCGACGACCATCTGAACAACACCCCGCGCCAGATCAACATCCTGCGCGCACTGGGGGCCGAGCCACCGCGCTATGGGCACCTGCCGATGATCCTGGGGCCGGACGGCCTGAAGCTGTCCAAGCGTCACGGTGCCGTCTCGGTGATGCAGTACCGCGACGAGGGCTATCTGCCCGAGGCCGTGCTGAACTACCTGGTCCGGCTCGGCTGGTCGCATGGCGATCAGGAGATCTTCACGCTGGACGAGTTGGTGCGGCTGTTCGACATCGCCGAGGTGAACCAGTCGGCATCGGCAATCAATCCGGAGAAGCTGCTGTGGCTGAACCAGCACTACATCCGCACGCTGGATCCCGATCACGTCGCGCGCGAACTGGGTTGGCACCTGGGCCAGATCGGCATCGACCCCTCCGAAGGCCCGGAGCCCAGGCAGGTGGTCCTCGCGCAGCGCGACCGCTGCCGGACCTTGCGCGAGATGGCCGAAGCCAGCGTGTTCTTCTACCGCGAGTTCACCGAGTACGACCCGAAGGCGTGGCGCAAGAACCTGACCGCCGAGGCCCTGCCGGTGCTGCAGGCGCTGCACGACGGCTTTCGCGCGCTCGGCGCCTGGGAGAAAGAGGCGCTGCACCAGGTCGTGCTTCACACCGGCGAGATGCTGGGGCTCAAGCTGGGGAAAGTCGCCCAGCCGCTGCGCGTTGCGCTGACGGGGGGCACCGCATCGCCGTCGATCGACCTGACCCTGGAACTGGTCGGCCGCGACCGCACGATCGCCCGCATCGAGCGCGCGCAGGCGAAGATTTCCGCAGAATCGGCTTGACAGCCTGCCGCCCCGTGGGTACATTGCGCGCTCGCCTTTCGGGGCCATAGCTCAGCTGGGAGAGCGCCTGCATGGCATGCAGGAGGTCGGCGGTTCGATCCCGCCTGGCTCCACCAAAAGGTGAAACGCGAGCAGGATATGCACAAGTTCGGGATGATATCCCTGTACCTGGGCCTGGTGCTCGGAGCCATCGGATTGATCGGTGGTTTTGGGCTGATGTTCGCCGGCAGCGATACCTGGGCCAAGCCCCTGATCGCGCTGGTGCCCATCGGGTTCCTGCTGGTGTTCACGGGCCTGGTCACGACCCTGCTGCACAGCCCCGATCAGGGGGCTGAGCCGAAAGGCCCGCCCGAGTAGTTGCAGTAGACGCTGCCTCTGCGTCCCCATCGTCTAGAGGCCTAGGACACCGCCCTTTCACGGCGGCGACCGGGGTTCGAATCCCCGTGGGGACGCCATCTTTTCAATTGCTTACAGAGTCTTGCGCGGGCTCCCACAGTTGTTCCCGGTCGGGCCAGAGGATGCAGGCGGGGGGCACCTGGACCTCAGGATTGTGCGCGGCGGCTCCGACCACCGAACGGGCCAGCTTGCGGATGAGCTTGATGCCTGCTGCTCCCCAGTCAGCAGCGCCCGCCGCTCACCATCGGCTAGTACGATCACGCGGTTCATCAGCCGCGGCTCCAGAGAAGCCGTTCGGCTGCTTGTGATTGCTAGTGGACATTATGCAGCCGTTTGAAACTTGATTTGCAACCCCAACGCTCTGGCGATTTTGGCCACTGTTGCAAAAGTGGGGTTCCCTTCTTCAGATAGGGCTTTATAAAGCCCCTCTCTGGAAATGCCAGCTTCCCTGGCTAGCTGGCTCATGTTCTTCGCTCGCGCGATCACTCCGAGAGCATGGATCATATAAGCAGGATCATCACCCCCTTCTTCTAAGACAGCTTCCAGGTAGGCTTGGATATCTTCCTCTGTTGTCAAATATTCAGCCGAATCCCAACGACTTAGCTTAACGGTCATTTATTGCGCCTCCAATTTCTGGGCCAATTCTTTCGCTTTCGCGATATCTTTGCTTTGGGAGCCTTTATCGCCGCCCGTTAGAAGAATCACGATAACTGAAGAGAGTTGGGTGAAGTAGACTCTATACCCGGGGCCACAGAATATGCGTAGCTCATGGATACCGTCTCCAACCGACTCGACATCGCCAAAATTACCCTGTTCAAGTCGGTCAATTCGAGCTTGAATTCGCGCCTTGGCCTGACGGTCCCGAAGCTTCCTGAACCAGCGGGCGAACTCTTCTGTCTTATAGACTTCCAGCATATGTCAACTCTAGTCAACAACCGTGAATATGTCAACCTTGGTTAACATTACGTCAATGCCGGTCCTGCCCGCTAACGCATGCTCAATGTAGACAAAGAGGTAGGTTCCCATCCCGCGAAAGCAATGGTGCAAGTCATTGAGGCAGTCACGCCAGTGAGAGGGCAAAGCCGGTGCGTCGGGCGGCAAGGGCGGTGGCGAGACCCAGCCGCGTTGCTCCAGCCATCGGCCTCCAGGAAGAATTCGCATGGGTAACGGCATCGCGAAGACTGCCGTTGTCGCGTGGCTGGCTCATGGCGTTCGCAGACCCGGATAGCGAGGAGTGGCATGTCTTGAGAGCGCCTATATTCCGGGTGCGCGTCGGCTTCTTTCAGCACTTCGGAATCCCGCTTTCGGTAGTATTTATCACAGTGCGGGAGTGGAAAGAAACGAAGGAATTTTTCATATGTCGAGTACCGTTATTCGTTAGCAGCCGACCTCAAGTGCGCGGCCCCAAAATTTCGCGATCGACATCGACCCTGCGATACCACACCGGTAAGGCGAATCGCCCGCGCAAAAGGTGCAGATAGGCGCGTGCTTCGTCGTCGATCTCTGCTTCCCCGACCACGATGAGTTCATGCGCGCGCTCAGCAGAGGGCCAATAGGCGTACTCCAGAAGCTGGCCGAGCGCAGTACGCACGCAGGACTGGACGGTCGGCGCAACCTTTACCTCATAGAATGCGAGTCCGCTGTCGCTGCGAACGGCGGCATCCACCCGAACCCCGAACGCGAGCGGGTGCTCGATGCGAACGTTGGCGGCACCCGCCTCCTGGCACAACAGTTCGTAGAGAGTGCGCTGGATGGTGCCGTGACGCAGGGCTACGTCAATGGTCCGCTCGGGCACCGTGGCAGTGGAGTATTCCGAGAATAAAGGGCAACCAGGACGAAACCGATCCGGCTCGCTCGGGGAAGGTGGAGCTCGCTCGGTGGACTCCACGAAGACATAGAGGGGAAGCAGCCTGTCGAAATCTGCCAGAATGGCCCGAACGTCCACCTGCTCAGGAGGTACGTACCGGCCCAACATGATAAAGGTGCCGGGCACGAGAAGCTCGTCCGGTATGGGACCAACGGCGCGGTCCTCGCTTCGTCCGGCGGCCCCGTGGTGCCACATCCGAAATCCGGGAAAGTCTTCTGCGTGGTTCCGAACGTAGTCGTTAAATCTGGCAACCTTTGGGAGAAGGGGATCGAGCGTGGGAAGCGTTTGGCTGAGTTCCAAGGAGAATGCCACGCCGTGCCGAATCTGTGCACCCGCAGCGAGGTATTCGGTCCCGATGTTGAACTGCAGCTCGGTTCGCCCCCCAACGTGAAACGCGTAGGTCTCGTGGACCGTCTGGCTCCCGAATATCGTGCGGGACGGGGCTCTTTTCAACGACCGCAGGCAAACTCGCATCTCCTGGAGCCTGCTGATCTCGAAGTCGCCTGAGGCCTCGTTCAGCGCTTGCGCCAATTCGTACATTTTCATACGTGCGTTTCCGCCGTAGGAACGCCGGTTACTCGGCGCCCCCGGCACAGTCCCGGACGTGCGGTGTTCCCGCATCCGGTTCCTCGGTCGTACTCGCTTTCGCGACGGACGATCCCCTGGCTATTATCCCCACTGGACACGGACCTGCCGCCAAGTTCAGGTGGCCCCGGGCAGGGTCCAGCGTAACCCAGGAAGGCGAACAGCGCTCGGGGTGGCGGAACGGGTGTGGCCGAGCCTGGGGTGTCCGAACGGCGGAGAGCAGCACGGTAAAATGCCCGTCGGCGTCCAGCGTGGGCACGCCGCCGCGCAGTGCGCCCGTTGGCACTGGGTGACCGGGTTGAAGTGGTCTACTTGTAGCGGACACCTCGTTAAGTCCCATGGCGACAGGCTGCTATTCGTCACGGACCAGGTCCACCAGGCTATTACACGGGGCTTCCCGTTGACGGCTACCTTGCGGATGCGCCGGGTCGGTCGTTCCCCCGTGCACCCGCTGGAGGATCTCCCGACGACGTTCGAGGAAACGCTGCCCTGCACCGATTGCCCAGGTATCGATTTTCACTTGAATCTTCGGGAGGACGGTGTCTACTTCCTACGTGAAACCTACCAGGATCGCGAGGGTCGTATCAGGCCCCTCCGAGCTCCTTCTCGATCTTCGCCCAGGTGTCGCGCAGGGTTACCGCGCGGTTGAAGATCGGCTGCTCCGGGGTGCTATCGAGATCGGGGGCGAAGTAGCCGAGGCGTTCGAACTGGAACGGCTGGCCGGGGGGCGCGTCGGCCAGCGTGGGTTCCAACCAAGCCGTGTCGAGGATCTCGAGCGACGCCGGGTTGAGGTGTTCGATGAAGTCGCGTTCCTTGTCGCCGCTCGGGTGTGGCACGTTGAACAGCCGGTCGTAGAGCCGAACCTCGGCGGGAATCGCGTGTTGTGCAGAAACCCAGTGGATCGTGCCCTTGACCTTGCGCTCGGCGTTCGGCTGCCCGGTGCGCGACTCCGGGTCGAGGCTGCAGCGCAGTTCGGTCACGTCGCCGGCGTCGTTCTTCACGACCTCGTCGCAGCGGACGATGAACGCGTTGCGCAGGCGCACCTCGCCGCTGGGCTTCAGGCGGAAGAATTTCTTCGGCGCGTCTTCCATGAAGTCGTCGCGTTCGATGAAGATCTCGCGGGTCATCGGTACCCGGCGGGAACCCATCTCGGGGTTCTGCGGGTGGTTGGCCGCGTCGAACCACTCGGTCTCGTTCTCGGGGAAGTTTGTCAGCACGACCTTGAGCGGCCGCAGCACGGCCATCCGGCGCGGCGCGTGAACGTTCAGGTCGTCGCGCAAATGCCGCTCGAGTACGCCGTAGGGAATGATCCCCTCGGACTTGGTGACGCCGATCTCGTTGCAGAAATTGCGAATCGACACCGGGGTGAAGCCACGCCGGCGCAGCCCCGCCAGCGTTGGCATGCGCGGGTCGTCCCAGCCGGCGACTTGGCCTTCGTCGACCAGCCGGGTCAGCCGGCGCTTCGAAAGCACGGTGAAATCGATGTTGAGCTTCGCGAACTCGATTTGCTGCGGCCGTGACGGTACCGGCAGGTGCTCGAGCAGCCAGTCGTACAGCGGGCGGTGGTCCTCAAACTCCATCGTGCACAGCGAGTGCGTGATGTGCTCGATCGCATCGCTCTGGCCGTGGGCGAAATCGTAGGTCGGGTAGAGCACCCAGTCGTCGCCGGTGCGATGATGGTGTTGCCGGCGGATCCGGTACAGTACCGGGTCGCGCAAATTGATGTTCGGCGACGCCATGTCGATCTTCGCGCGCAGCACATAGCGCCCGTCCGGAAACTCGCCGGCGCGCATGCGCTCGAGCAGGTCGCGGCTCTCGGCGGGCGGGCGATCGCGGTCGGGACTGTTGACCCCCGGTTCGGTCAGCGTGCCGCGCTGTGCGCGGATGGTGTCTGCGTCCTGTCCGTCGACATAGGCGAGGCCGTGATCGACCAGGTGCAGCGCGTAGCCGAACAGCGCCTCGAAGTAGTCCGAGGCGAAACACTCGTTTTCCCACTCGTACCCCAGCCAGCGCACATCCTCCTTGATCGAGTCGATGAAACGCTGTTCCTCCTTCGCCGGGTTGGTGTCGTCGAACCGAAGGTTGGTGTAACCCCCGAAGGCTGCAGCCATTGAGAAGTTCAGCACGATCGACTTCGCGTGGCCGATATGCAGGTATCCGTTGGGTTCCGGCGGGAAGCGGGTGACCACCCGGCTGTACAGCCCCGCGTCGACCTCCTTGCGAATGCGGTTGAGGATGAAATGTGCCGGCGCGCTCGTCGGTTCCGGGTGGTTCATGTCTGGTATTGCCCGCTGAAGCTGGCCGGTGATTGTATCGGGGGCGGCATGCCCGGGCTAGGGCGGGGCTCGCATCCACGGGGCGGCCGGGGCATGCGCGGTGTGCAGGCAAACCTCCGGGCGGTGCAGGCTTCGGTCAGCCGGGGGTCAGTCGGTTCCGGTATTCGACGCAAGCCAGGGCCAGGCGGGCGAGGTGGGAGGCGCTTCTCGCGCCCATTTTCTGCATCAGGTTCGCGCGGTGGATCTCGACCGTGCGTACGCTGACGTCGAGGTCGCGCGCGATCAGTTTGTTGGGCTTGCCGTCCAGCAGCTTTTCCAGCACCTCGCGCTCGCGCGGGGTCAGGGATCCCAGCCGCTCCTCGACCTCGGCGATGCCCGCGGCGCCTGCGCGCCGTTCCGCGTCCAGTGCCAGGGCATGTTCGACGCCCTCCAGCAGGGCGCTGTCGTGAAAGGGTTTCTCGAGGAAATCCAGGGCACCCTCGCTGACCGCCCGCACCGCCATCGGGATGTCGCCGTGGCCGGTGATGAAAATCACCGGCATGCCCACGGCTCGTGCCTTGAGTTCGCGCTGCAGCGTGAGCCCGTCCATGTCCGGCAGGCGCACGTCGAGGACGAGACAACCGGGAGTCTCGACATCGACGCAGTCCAGCAGAGACTGTGCATCCGCGCAGGCGGTGACACGGAAATCGGCGCTCTTCAGCAGCAGGCTCACGGCGGTACGGACGTCCGGGTCGTCGTCGACCAGGTAGACCTGTGGATATCTAGGGGCGGGCATCGCTGTGCTCCAGGGGCAGGGTGAAGCGGAACTCGGCGCCACCCTCGGGCATGTTGCTTACCGTCAGGCAGCCCCCGTGGGCCTCGACCAGCGACCGGCTGATCGAAAGTCCCAGGCCCAGGCCGTTCTCCTTCCAGGTGGAAAATGGGTCGAACAGGCCAGCCAGCCGGTACGGGGGGATGCCCGGGCCGTTGTCGCGGATGTGAAGCTGCAGGTGGTCCGCCTCGCGCTGCAGTCCGAGTTCGACCCGACCGTCCCGCCGGCCCTCGAGAGCCTCGATCGCGTTGCGCAACAGGTTCACCAGCACCTGCTCGATCTGGACCGGCGCGACCGTGACGGCAGGGAGATGAGGCTCGACCTTCAGCTCGAGTCGCAGGTGGCGGCTGCGGAACTCGGGACGCAGCAGATCGAGTACCGGGCGGACGAGCGCATCCGGACGGATCGTCCGGCGCTCGGGGGCCTGGCCGGCCGCAAAGGCGCGCATCTGACGTACGGTTTCGGCGGCGCGGTGTGCGCCGGCATCGAGCTGGGACAGCGCTTCGCCGAGTTCGTCCATCCGGCCGCGCTCGAGCAGCCGCTTGCTGGCCTGGGCATAGCTCGCCAGCGCGCACAGCGGCTGGTTCAGTTCGTGCGCCAGGCCTGCAGAGAGTTCACCGAGTGTGCTTAGCCGACCGGCCCGCGCCAGCTGATCGAGATGCCGGCGCGCGCGGGTTTCCGCGGCCTCGCGTTCGCCGCGCAGCGCGGTCAGCACCAGCCCGGTCAGTACCAGCAGCGCGAGCTGTGCATTCAGCGACAGCAGGCTCGTGTCCAGCCCCAGTTCGGCGAACGGCCCCAGACCCCAGCCGGTACCCGACAGCGCGATGCCGCCTCCGGCCAGCATCAGGGTCGTGGTGACCTGAACCGGGCAGCGCAGTGCCGCGAGCATCACCAGCGGGAAGGCCGCATAGGACAGCGGCATCGCGACGCCTGCGGGCAGGAACCCCGAATACACGACAGCAGTCACCGAGATCAGGCTCGCGATCAACAGGAAGCCCTTCAGGTAGGCCCGGTCCGTCGGCCGTGCCAAAGGAGCACCGAGCCAGGTCATCAGCACCGGTGCGACCAGTGCGAGCCCCATCAGATCCGCCATCCAGCACAGCCACCAGGTGTCGGTGAAACTGAGCTCGTCCATGCCTACCGCGATGCCCCAGGCACCGGCGGTCGCGGCCAGCCCCGATCCGGTCAGGGCTCCGACACTCAGCAGCAAACCGACATCGCGCAGGCGTTCCAGTCGTGGCGAGAACCCGAGACGGTGCAACGCATAGGCGCCCAGCGCCACACCGGCCATGGTTGCGGTGACGGTGCCGAGGGTTTCCAGTAGCGGGACCATGTCGCCCGTGAATTGCCATGCGACCAGCGCGGATGCGAAACCCACTGCGGGTATCAGGCGATATCCGTACAGGTAGACGAAGGCCAGTCCGACCCCGGTGGCCGGCCAGACCAGCGGGATGCCGTGCGCATCGGGTGTAAAGACGAAGCCCCACAGTCCCACCGCGTAGTACAGTGCGACCAGCATGACACTGCGCCCGGCCAGCCAGACCCAGGGCAGGGCGGCGGGCCGGGCAGTCCACGGCTGCGGGACGGGGATCGGGGCTGTCGGCATCGGGCATGTCCATCAGAAACCGGCTTACGCCCCGTAGTGTAGGTGCGCCGGGCCGCCAATGGCGATACGGGTTTTCCCGTACAGGATCGCCAGCGTTCGGAAGCATCCGTGGCGGCCCCGCAGCCCAGTGCCAGGGGGGGGCTGGTGTGCCACGCGCGCCGATCGTAGGCTGGGACGGGCAGGGCGATCGCCGGGTGGGGAAAAAGGAACCCGGCGCTCGGCCGGGTCAACGATCCCTGTGATGGTTCGGGCCACCTCGCTGCGCGCCATGACCCGTCCGGTAGAGTCACGTGCGAACGCGGAAGTTTCTTGGCGAACGACAGCTGAGCGGGTTTTTTCTGATGGGAAGTCAGGAGGCACGAGGATGGGCGTGATGAACGGGTCCGCGGGGTTCGCACTCGATGCACGGCTCCAGCGGGACAGCATCGCGGTGGGCGAACTGGCGCTGTGCCGCCTGCTGTTGATGCGCAATGCCGATTATCCGTGGTTCGTCCTGGTGCCGCG
Source organism: Thioalkalivibrio nitratireducens DSM 14787 (assembly GCF_000321415.2). NCBI lineage: Bacteria > Pseudomonadati > Pseudomonadota > Gammaproteobacteria > Chromatiales > Ectothiorhodospiraceae > Thioalkalivibrio > Thioalkalivibrio nitratireducens. The sequence goes on from NC_019902.2 coordinate 1,330,669, forward strand.
CCGGGCGGACGTGACCGAGCTTCACCATCTGCCGATCGCGCAGGCCGTGCAGTTGCTCGAAGAATCGCGAGCGCTGTCGGCCGCCATGGCGGCCGCCTTTGTGCCCCGGTGCCTGAACGTGGCCAAGTTGGGCAACGTGGTGGAACAGCTCCATCTTCACCATGTCGCTCGGGTACCGGAGGATCCGGCGTGGCCTGGGCCGATCTGGGGTCGCGCGGCTGCGCGGCTGCACGATCCGCGCAGTGCCGATGCGGTGATCACCCGGCTCCTGGGCCACCTGACCCTGCCCCTGTGCTGATGCCGGCGCTGCGGATTGTTGTCGGGTGTCTGATCGCGCTGCTGCTGGCCGCCTGTGGCCGAATACAGGTGCAGCCGGCCGGTCCGCCGGTGCAGGAGCCGGAACTGCGCAATGCGGCGGCGGTGATGGCCGACGGATACCGCCTGCCGATCCACCGATGGGTTCAGGATCGAGCACCCGACACGGTCGTGCTGGGCCTGCACGGCTTCGGGGACTACGGCCAGGCCTATGCCGCTCTCAAGGAGGCACTCGTGGACACCGGGCTGGCTGCGGTTTACGCCTACGATCAGCGCGGCTTCGGTGCCACCGAACGGCCGGGTATCTGGGCCGGTGGCGAGACGCTGGCGGCCGATCTGCATGCGGTCGTGGAACTGCTGCGCCAGCGGTATCCGGACGCCCGGATCGTGCTGGTGGCCGAGAGCATGGGGGGTGCAGTGACCCTGCGCGCGCTGGCGAACGATCCGGTGCCGGATGTCGACGGGGTGATCCTGCTCGCCCCGGCGGTCTGGGGCGAGCAGACGATGCCCTGGTACCAGCGGCTGGGTCTTGCCGTGATGCTGCGGATCGCCCCCGGTGCGACATTCTCCGGCGACGCGGTGGCCGACCTCGGGATCCGGCCGACCGATGATCCGGAGGTGATCGAAGCCCTCAGGCGGGACCCGATGGTGCAGAAGGAGGCCCGGGTCGACACGCTGCACGGCGTGACCGAACTGATGACGGAGGTGTTCGACGGACCGGCCCGGTTCCCGGTGCCCACGCTGCTGCTCTACGGCCTGCGGGACCAGGTGATTCCGCCAGGGCCGGTCTGCGAGTGGCTGGGCCGCGTGTCCGCAACGGAAGGCGACCGCTTCCGGATGGTGCTGTATCCCGACGGCTACCACATGCTGACGCGTTACCTCGGCGCCACGGATCCGTTGACGGACATCGCCGCCTGGCTCGAGAACTCTCAGGCGGGGGTTCATCGCGGCGCCGAGGTGGACCTGGAACAGGCCCGTAACCGTATCTGCGCGTTGCCTTCGAAAGGTCTCCGGGAACGCCGCCGACGGTGAGCGCCGGTCGCGCTCTTGCCGCGCGCTGGAGCCGTCGCGGGCCGGAGTGCAACGCGGGCACAAAAAAGCCCGATCCTCGCGGATCGGGCCTGGCATTTCGAACCGGCTGGGTGTTCCAGCCGGTCGTCTACATGCCTTACTCGGCCTCGGCCGGAGCCTGCTGCTGCGGAGCCGGCGCGCCCCACGGACCACCGTAGTACGGGGCACCGTAGTGCGGGGCGTAGCCGTAGCCGTACGGACGACCGTAGCCATAGTAGTCGCCGTAGCCATGACCGCGGCCATAGCCGTGGCCGCGACCGCGGGCGGTGAAGTCGAAGTCGCCGAACATGTCGCCGAGGCCGAACCAGTCACCCAGACCGCGACCATACCCCGGGCCGTAGCCGTAGCCGGGACCGTAGTGCGGGCCGTAGCCGTAGCCCGGGCCGCCCCACCAGGCGCTGGACTGCATGGGGATCGCAAACGCACCGACCAGAGCGGCAGCCGCCAGAACCTTCATCGCTTTACGCATATCGAATCTCCTTAGGTTGTGATAGCCCTTGAGTGTACTCGTACATCCCGTACCACAGAGGTACTTCCTGTCATGCCCCGCCGGTGCGAAGGGCGCACACCGATGGGCTCGGAAAAGGTGAACCACTATTAAAGACGCCCCACCGCGGGTTTTCAAGGTGGTAGTGCCACCCCCGGCTAAGCATCAGTTGCTGCTTATATTATGGAAATGTTACCGGGCGATTGTGATCCAGATCAAGGTTTTCGGCAGAACTCTGGAGGCTCTGTGGCCCTGCTTTCGAAGACCCTCGGTTCTCCATTGTGTTAGCGCTCAAACCTTCCATCGGTTCACAGATAAACGCCGTGAAACACGGATTCCTCGGGCCAGACCGCCGATGCCGACAGGATGCCAGGATCCTCCTCGGCCCGCGTGCTGTCCTGCGGGCGAGGTTCAGCCGGCGCTTCGCCCGGACGGCGCATCCGGGGGTATCGGCAGGCCGGCCTCCCGCAGCCAGTCGCAGAGACGGATCAGGGGCAGGCCGATCAGCGCGGTGGGGTCTTCGCCCTCCATGCGCCTGAACAGGGCGATGCCGAGCCCCTCGGACCGGAAGCTGCCCGCGCAGTCATACGGCCGATCGACACGGAGGTAGCGCTCGATCTCCTCGGACGCGAGCGAACGCATCTCCACCGCATACGGTACCGTCTCCAACCACTGCCGGTTGCCGGCGCTGTCGATCAAGCACAGGCCAGTGTAGAAGACCACTCGCCGGCCGGACAGCGCCGCCAACTGCTCGCTGGCGCGCTCGTGGGAGCCGGGCTTGCCGAGGATCCGGCCGTTCACCGCCGCGCACTGGTCGGAGCCGATGACCAGAGCCGCGGGATGATCGCGTGCCACGTCGGCGGCCTTGGCCGCGGCCAGTCGTGCCACCATCGCCTCCGGGGCTTCGTTGGGGAACGGCGACTCGTCGATCCCGGGGGCTGCGGTCTGGAAGTCCAGACCGAGCCGCTGCAGCAGCGCCCTGCGGTACGAGGAGGTCGAGGCCAGTACCAGGGGCCGGGCAGGCGCCATTCAGGCCTCGATCTCGATCAGTGCGTCATCCGGATTCGCGGCCTGGCCCTTGGTCACGTTCACCGCCTTCACGACGCCGGTAACCGGCGCGGGAATCTCCGATTCCATCTTCATCGCCTCGAGCACCAGTACCGGATCGCCGGCGGTGACCTGTTGTCCCTCGGAAACCAGCACGTCGATCACGGTACCGGGCATCGAGGTGGTCACGTCCCCGGGGCGGGTGGCCCGGCGGGGGTGGCCCTTGCGCGCTCGCTTGCCCGTGTCACTGCGGCTGACCGTGGCCGGGGCCAGGTCGATCTCGTCCAGGGTTTCCAGCAGCACCTCTTCGGGCAGGCCGTCCACCGTCACGTAGAGCGGTCGCGAATCCTCCCGGCGGTGGCCGCTGCCGGTAACCTTGATGTGGTAGGTCTCGCCATGGAAGGTCACGTTGAACTCGACCGGGGCGGGGCAGCCCTCGGCCGTGGTTGCCTGCGGCGGGTTCAGCGGTTCGGGAACCAAGGTGCCCTCGGCGCGCTGTTCGAGGAACTGCCGGCCGATCTCGGGGAACAGGGCGTAGGTGAGCACGTCCTCCTCGTTCACCGCGAGTTCGGCGACGTCCGCGCGCAACTGATCCATCTCCGGGGCGATCCGGTCCGCCGGGCGGCATTCGACGACCTCGGCATTGCCGATCGCTTTGCCACGGATGATCGGGTTCACCGGACCGGGCGTGCGGCCGTAATGACCCATCAGGTAATGCTTCACCTCGTTGGTGATCACCTTGTAGCGTTCGCCGGCGAGAATGTTCATCACCGCCTGCGTGCCGACGATCTGGGACGTCGGTGTGACCAGCGGCGGATAGCCGAGAGCCTCGCGTACCTTCGGGATCTCGACCAGCACCGCGTCGAACTGATCCAGCGCGTCCTGGTCCCGGAGCTGATTCGCGAGGTTGGAGATCATGCCGCCGGGAACCTGATTGGTCTGGACCCGCGTGTCGACGCCGGTATAGCCGCTCTCGAAGCGCGCGTATTTCTTGCGCACCTCGCGGAAGTAGGCGCCGATCTCCTGCAGTGCGGCCAGGTCCAGCCCGGTGTCGAAGCGGGTACCCGCGAGCGCGGCGACCATGCTTTCGGTGGGCGGGTGGCTGGTGCCGCCGGCGAACGCGGAGATGGCCGTCTCGATGTGCCGGCACCCGGCCTCGATCGCCTGCCAGTGGCACAGCTCGGACAGACCGGAGGTGGCATGGGCATGCAGGTGGATCGGCACGTCGACCGCGTCGACCAGGTCGGTGACCAGTTCGTGGGTCGCACTCGGGGTGAGCAGCCCCGCCATGTCCTTGATCGCGACGCTCTGGGCGCCCATTTCGACCATCTCGCGCGCCATCGCCACGAACTGGCGCGGGGTATGTACCGGGCTGGTGGTATAGCAGATCGTGCCCTGCGCATGCGCGTCGGCCTCGCGGGTGGCCTCGATCGCCACGCGCAGGTTGCGGATGTCGTTCATCGCGTCGAAGATGCGGAAGATCGCGATGCCACCGGCCGCGCTGCGTTGCACGAAGCTGCGCACCACGTCGTCCGCATAGTGGCGGTAACCCAGCAGGTTCTGGCCGCGCAAAAGCATCTGCAGCGGTGTATTCGGCAGGGCCGCCTTCAGCCGGTGCAGCCGTTCCCAGGGATCCTCCTTCAGGAAGCGTATGCAGGCGTCAAAGGTGGCGCCGCCCCACGCCTCGAGCGAGTGGAAGCCGATCCGGTCCAGCTGCGCACAGATCGGCAGCATGTCCTCGGTGCGCAGGCGGGTCGCGATCAGGCTCTGGTGGCCATCGCGCAGGGTGACATCCGTAATGTGAACTCGGCTCATGGAGGTGTCCTACAGGCCGTGATGTGCGGCGAGGGCCGCTGCGATGGCGACGGCGACGTTGCGGTTGGAACGCGTCGCCGGGCTCTGCGTCAGCTCGGGGTGGGCTGCGATGAACCCGGTGTCGAAATTGCCGGTCTTGAAAGCCGGGTGGTTTACGATCGCAAGGTGGTACGGGATCGTGGTCTTGACCCCGAACACGCCGATGTCGCGCAGTGCCCGGTCGGCCCGGCTCAGCAGCAGCTCCCAATCCAGCGCCCAGCAGATCAGCTTTGCACACATCGAGTCGTAGTGCGGCGGAATCTGGTAGCCGGTATAAATCGCACCGTCGGTCCGGATCCCGGGACCGCCCGGCGCGAAATAGCGCGTGATGCGTCCGAAACTCGGCAGGAAGTCGTGTTCCGGATCCTCGGCGTTGATTCGGAATTCAATCGCGAAGCCGCGCCGGCTGATCTGGTCCTGACGGTAGCGAAGCGGCAGACCGCGGGCGACCCGCAGCTGTTCCTGCACGATGTCGATACCGGTGATCATCTCCGTTACCGGATGTTCTACTTGAAGTCGCGTATTCATCTCCATGAAATAGAATGATCCATCGTGGTCGAGAAGGAACTCGACCGTGCCGGCATTCTGGTACCCGACGGCCTGCGCCGCGCGCACCGCCAGTTCGCCGACATGGCTGCGCTGCTTCTCGCTCAGCTGCGGTGACGGCGCGATCTCGACCAGTTTCTGGTGGCGGCGCTGGATCGAGCAGTCGCGCTCGTACAGGTGGGCCACGTGCCCGTGGGCATCGGCGAGGATCTGAACCTCGATGTGCCGGGGGTTTACGATCGCCTTTTCCAGGAAGATCTCGGTACTGCCGAATGCGCGCGTTGCCTCGGAGCGAACGCGTTCGTAGTTGCGCTCCAGGCTCGCCGGGTCGGTGCACAGACGAATGCCGCGGCCGCCGCCGCCGTTGGTCGCCTTCAGCATCACCGGGTACCCGACCTTCTCGGCCGTTGCCAGCGCGGCCTCCAGGCTCTCGAGGTTGCCATCCGAGCCGGGCACCACCGGAACCCCGGCCTCGATCATCGCGGCACGCGCGGCGACCTTGTCGCCCATGCGACGGATCACCTCCGGCGACGGGCCGACGAAGCGGATGCCGCGGGATTCGCAGGCCTCCGCGAAGTCGGGGTTTTCGGACAGAAAGCCGTAGCCCGGGTGCACCGCGTCGCAGCCGGCGGCGCGGGCGACGTTGATCAACCGGTGCATGTTCAGGTACCCGCCGAGCGTGTCCGGGCCGATTGAATACGATTCGTCCGCCTTCTTCACGTGCAGCGCGTGGCGGTCGGCATCGGTGAACACGGCCACGGAAGTGATGCCAGTCTCGGCACAGGCGCGGATGAGCCGGACCGCGATTTCACCGCGGTTGGCGATAAGCAGCTTGCGGATGCGGATCACGCCCAGTGCCCCGTCGGGAGTTGCGAGAATGCAGTATCCGCAAGGACCCGCGCGGCTGCAAGTAAGCCTCTGTTCGCTTTGACAGAAACCCCTTGCGCGGGTATATTCCGCGCCCTTGACATGACCCGTATTCCCGTTTCCCTGGATCCGTTCCTGCCGCGTGCGCTGAATCAGCGCTGGGAAGGCGATTATTCCGCCAAGGATCTGCCGCGGGTGGCCGCGGCAGCCCGGGGGGCGGATGTGACGGTGCATGCCGCATTGACGATCGTGAAGGGTGCGCTGGGCGAGATCCGGCTGCGCGGCACGATCGAAGGCAGCGTGGGGCAGCAATGCCAGCGCTGCCTGCAGCCCATGCGCTGGCAGTTCCGGCTGGCCCCGGACGTGGCCCTGGTCCGCCCCGGTGTGCCGTCCGCGGATTTGGGTGCGGGCGAGGAGACGGTGGAAGTCGAGGAGGACGGCCTGTTCCGGCCGGCGGGTTTCGTCGAAGACGAGATCCTGCTCGCCTGGCCGCTTTCGCCCCGCCACGAAGACTGCAGCGCCGGTCACGGACGCGAGTTCGAGCCGGGCGCTGTCTCGGCCGAGGAGAGCCCGTTCGCGGTGCTGAAGGGTATGCGCAAGGGCACTTCCTGACTCGCGCCGCCCGGCGATCGGAGTTACACAACACGCCCCGGGCCGTCCCGGGACGAGCATACTGGAGAAGGAATCATGGCAGTCCAACAGGCCCGTACCACCCCTTCCAAGCGCGGCATGCGGCGTTCCCACGACGCGCTCAAGCCCGCCACCCTATCGATCGAGCCCACCACGGGCGAGGTGCATCGCAGACATCATGTGTCGCCCGACGGCTTCTACCGCGGCCGCCAGGTGATCGAAAAGGACGTCGCGATCGACGACGACGAGGATTGACGCCGGTTCGCAGTTTCGGCCTTACTTGGGTCGGGTGTAGTTCGCTTTCCCGGCCCGTTTCCCACACACTTATCCGGTCGTTGATTCCCGTATGCCGCTCTTCGGCGGCACCCTGTGGCTGCCGGGCCCGGTGGCTGGCATCCGGCGCACGGTGAAGCACCGCGCCGTGTCTGCATACCGCCCGGGGCGCCGACGCCGAGGTGCCCGAGCGCGAACGCCCCAGGGACGGACAGGACGAGGGCAGGTCGCATCGGCATGAGCCACAGGTACACCATTGCGCTGGACGTGATGAGCGGAGACCATGGAGCCTCCGTGGTGATGCCTGCGGCGCTCGGTGCGCTGCAGGAAACGCCGGATATCCGGCTGGTGCTGGTCGGCGACGAGGCGGTGATCGCCGCCCACATGCGCCACTGGCCCGAACCGGTGAAGCCGCGGGCCGAGATCCTGCATGCCTCGCAGACCGTGGGCATGGAGGAACTCCCGGCGGTCGCGCTGCGCAACAAGAAGGACTCCTCGATGCGCAGAGCCATCGACCTGGTCAAGCAGGGCGACGCCGAGGCCTGCGTCAGCGCCGGCAATACCGGGGCGCTGATGGCGACCGCCCGCTACGTGCTGAAAACGCTGGCCGGGATCGACCGTCCGGCGATTGCGACCGCGCTGCCGTCCCTGTTCGGCCACACCCACATGCTCGATCTCGGCGCGAATGTCGATGTCGAGGCCGCGCACCTCTACCAGTTCGCGGTGATGGGATCGGTGCTGGTGACCGCCATCGACAACAACGACGCGCCCCGGGTCGGCCTGCTGAACATCGGTTCGGAGGCCATCAAGGGGAACGATCGCGTGCGCGAGGCGGCGCACCTTCTGGAGCGCTCGTCGCTGAACTACATCGGCTTCGTCGAAGGCAACGATGTCTACTGCAGCGATGTCGACGTGGTGGTCTGCGACGGTTTCGTCGGCAATGTCGCGCTGAAGACCAGCGAGGGCGTGGCCCGGATGATTCTCGAGAACATCCGCGGCGAGTTCAAGCGTTCCTGGTTGACCCGGCTGCGCGGACTGGTAGCGCTGCCGGTGCTGAGCCGGTTCCGCAGCCGCATCGATCCCCGGCGCTACAACGGGGCATCGCTGCTCGGTCTGCAGGGCATCGTCATCAAGAGCCACGGCGGCGCCGATGCGCTGGCATTCCAGAATGCCGTCCGAATCGCACGCAAGGAGGCCGAGGCCAACGTTCCACAGCGGATCGACAAACAGCTCGGCCGTCTGCTGCGACAGGAGGTGGAAGTGTGAGCTTTGCACGGATTGCCGGCACCGGGAGCTACCTGCCGGAGGGCATTCTCACCAACGCCGACCTCGAAAGGATGGTCGATACCAGTGACGAGTGGATCGTGGACCGTACCGGGATCCGTATCCGCCACATGGCCGCGCCCGGCGAGGTGACCTCCGACCTGGCCCTGCATGCCTCCCGGCGGGCACTGGAGGCGGCGGGCCTGACCGCCGCCGAGCTGGATCTGATCCTGGTCGCGACGACGACCCCGGACCAGATTTTTCCGAGCACCGCGTGCCTGCTGCAGGCGAAGCTGGAGGTCGGCGGTTGCCCCGCGTTCGACGTGCAGGCGGTCTGCAGCGGGTTTGTGTACGCACTGGCCACCGCCGACCAGTTCATCCGTACCGGCCAAAGCCGCCACGTGCTGGTGGTCGGGGCCGAGACGCTATCGAGGATCACCGACTACACCGACCGCAGCAACTGCATCCTCTGGGGTGACGGTGCCGGCGCGGTGGTGCTGTCGCGGTCGGACGAGCCGGGGATCATCTCCACCCACCTGCACGCCGACGGATCCCAGCGGTCGCTGCTGGAGGTGCCGGGCGGCATATCGCGCAACGACGTCGAGGACACTAAGATACGGATGGAAGGGCGCGCGGTCTTCCGGGTGGCCGTGAACACCCTGGACCAGATCGTTGACGAGACGCTGGCGCACAACGGGATCGCCAAGTCGGATCTCGATTGGCTGGTGCCGCACCAGGCCAACATCCGCATCATCCAGGCGACTGCGAAAAAGCTGGCGATGTCGATGGACCACGTCGTGGTTACCGTCGATACCCATGGCAATACCTCGGCAGCATCGATCCCGCTGGCGCTCGACGTCGCGGTGCGCGACGGGCGCATCAAACCCGGGGATCTGATCCTGACCGAGGCCTTCGGCGGCGGATTCACCTGGGGCGCGGCGCTGATTCGCATGTGAGGGCTGCTGGTGGCCGCCCCGGAGGTTTCGGGGCGGCCACCCGAGATATTGGATCCATGGCAAAAGAGATCGAGCGCAAGTTCCGGATACTGAACGACTCCTGGCGTTCCGAGGTGCAGGCGTCCCAGCCGATGAGACAGGGTTATCTGTGCGGGAACACGCGTGCCTCGGTGCGGGTGCGCGTCTCCGGAGATCGGGCGACCCTGAACATCAAGAGCGCCACGCTGGGGGTGGAACGCAGCGAGTTCGAGTACCCGGTGCCGCTCGACGACGCGCGCGTGCTGCTCGACGAACTGGCCGGGGCGATCATCGAGAAGTCCCGCCACGAACTGCGCCATGGCGACCACCTCTGGGAGATCGACGAGTTCGCCGGGCTGAACCAGGGGCTGATCGTCGCCGAGGTCGAACTCGGTGACGCAAAGGAGAGCTTCGCGCGGCCCGGCTGGCTGGGCGAGGAGGTCTCGCACGACCCCCGCTACTACAACACCGAACTGGCCCGCCACCCCTATACCCGCTGGTGACCGTGCCGACCGTGTTCGATTCCGCCTGCCGGCGCTGCCCGCGCCTTGCCAGCCATCTCGATGCGGTGCGGGTTTCGCACCCCGATTACCACGCGGCCCCGGTTCCGCCATTCGGACCCGAGCGGGCCCGCCTGCTGATCGTCGGCCTGGCCCCGGGGATGCACGGGGCCAACGCGACCGGTCGCCCGTTCACCGGCGATCATGCCGGCATCCTGCTGTACCGCACGCTGCACGCATTCGGGTTCGCGAACCGGCCGGAGGCGACCGGGCGTGACGACGGCCTGGCCCTGGAAGACTGCCGCGTGACCAACGCGGTCAAGTGCCTGCCGCCGCAAAACCGGCCGACTCCGGCCGAAGTCCGCGCCTGCAATGGATTCCTCGGTGCCGAGATCGATGCGGTGGATCCCCGGATCATCCTCGCGCTGGGGCGCATCGCCCACGATGCAGTGCTGCGCGCGCTGGACCGGCCGCTGCGTGCCCATCCGTTCGCGCATGGTGCCGAACACGACGTGGGGTCCGGACGCACGCTGTTCGATTCCTACCACTGTTCCCGCTACAACACCCAGACGCGGCGCCTCACACCGGCGATGTTCGAGGAATTGTTCGGGGAGATTCGCGCACGGTTATCCTGAAGCCATGAGCGCGACCGAGCACGGCTTCGACCACAAGGCCTTCCTGGCTGCCTGCACCTCGGCCCCCGGCGTCTACCAGATGCTCGACGATGCCGGGACGGTGCTCTACGTGGGCAAGGCCCGGAATCTGCGCAAGCGGCTCGCGAGCTACTTTCGCAGCGCCGGCGAGCGCAGCCCGAAGACGCGCGCGATGGTCGCCCAGATCGCGGACATCCGGGTGGCGGTCACGCACACCGAGGCCGAGGCGCTGCTGCTCGAGGCAAACCTGATCAAGCGGCACCGGCCACGCTACAATGTCCTCTTGCGGGATGACAAGAGTTACCCGTACATCTTTGTTTCCAATCACGAATACCCCCGTCTCGGCTTCCACCGCGGTGCCCGGAAAAAGGGCGTGCGCTACTTCGGGCCGTACCCGTCGGCGGTCGCGGTCCGCGAGACCCTGAACCTGCTGCAGAAGCTGTTCCTGATGCGACAGTGCGAGGACAGCGTGTTTGCCCACCGCAGCCGGCCCTGCCTGCAGCACCAGATCGGGCGCTGCACCGCGCCCTGCGTGGCGCTGATCGATCCCGACGAATACGCGGCCGACGTGCAGGCCAGCGTGCGCTTCCTGGAGGGGCGCAGCGAGCAGGTGATCGGCGACCTCGTCCAGCGCATGGAGGCGGCCTCGGCGGCACTGCAATTCGAACGGGCGGCCCGGCTGCGTGACCAGATCGCGCACCTGCGCCAGATCTCGGAGCAGCAGTACGTGGCGGGCGGCGACGGGGATGCCGACATCTTTGCTTTGGCGCGCGAGGGTGGCGCGGCCGCGGTGCAGATCTTCTTCGTGCGCCACGGGCAGAACCTCGGCAACTCGGTGCGCTACCCGAAACTTCCCGAGGAGGCCGGCGACGACGAAATCATGGCCGCGATCCTGGCGCAGTACTACGCCGAGCGGGAACCCTCGCAACTGGTGCTGGTGTCGCATCGCCCGCAGGAGCCCGAGGGCCTGGCGGCCCTGCTGGAGCAGCGCCGCGGCGGCCGCGTCCGGCTGGCCTGGTCGTTGCGCGGCGATCGGGCGCGCTGGGTGGAGATGGCGCAGCGCAACGCCGAACTTGCGCTGAAGACCCGGCTGGCCGGGCAGGCGGGGCAGCAGTCGCGGCTGCAGGCGCTGGCCGAGGTGCTGCAATTGCCCGAACCGCCGGCGCGGATGGAGTGCTTCGACATTTCCCACACCCAGGGCGAAGGCACCGTTGCATCCTGTGTCGTGTTCGGCCCCGAGGGGCCGCTGAAGTCCGACTACCGCCGGTTCAACATCGCCGGAATCGCCCCCAGCGACGACTATGCGGCGATGCACCAGGCGCTGGACCGCCGTTTCGCGCGACTGAAGAAGGAGGCCGGTCCGCTGCCCGACATCCTGTTCATCGACGGCGGGCAGGGTCAGGTGAACCAGGCCCTCGACGTGCTGCGCAGCCACGGCATCGAGGGCATGCGCGTGGTCGGTGTCGCCAAGGGCCCGGAGCGGCGCGCGGGGCTGGAGACCCTGGTGTTGAGCGGGGTGCAGGGGCCTTCTATACTGCCTGCGCAATCCAGCGCCCTGCACCTGATCCAGCAGATCCGCGACGAGGCGCACCGGTTTGCGATCACCGGACACCGGCTGCGGCGTGCGAAGGCCCGGCGGGAATCCCGGCTCGAAGAGATCCCCGGGCTGGGTCCGAAACGAAGGGGGGCGCTGCTGCGCCATTTCGGCGGGCTGCGTGGCATCTCGCGCGCCGGGGTCGAAGAGTTGGCGAAGGTTCCCGGCATCAGCCACAACCTGGCGCAGGCCATCTACGAAGGATTCCACGAGAACTGAAATGCTGCGCAACCTGCCCACCTGGCTGACCTGGTCGCGCATCGCGATGATTCCGCTGATGGTGGTTCTGTTCTATGGGTTGCCGGATCCGTGGGGCGGCATCGCCGCTGCACTGATCTTCGCGGTCGCCGGCCTTACCGACTGGCTCGACGGTTACCTGGCCCGGCGCCTGGAGGTCACGTCCCGCTTCGGCGCGTTCCTGGATCCGGTGGCGGACAAGCTCATCGTCGCCGCGGCGCTGGTGCTGGTGGTCCACGACGACGCCACCCTGGGCATCGCGGTGGCCGCGATCGTGATCATCGGGCGCGAGATCGCGATCTCCGCGCTGCGGGAATGGATGTCGGCCATCGGAAGCCGCGCGCGGGTGGCGGTCTCGTGGATCGGCAAGGTGAAGACGACCGCGCAGATGGTATCCATCTTCCTGCTGCTCTGGGCGGTGCCGCTCGGCCCCGTCCCCGTGTACCTGCTGGGCGAATGGCTGCTGTACCTGGCCGCCGTGCTCACGCTGATCTCGATGGCCCAGTACATGCTCGCAGCGCGCCGAGGTGCTTGACAGTTTCGCAACAGACGCTATCATTGCGGGCCTGTCGGGCGGGAATAGCTCAGTTGGTAGAGCACAACCTTGCCAAGGTTGGGGTCGCGAGTTCGAGTCTCGTTTCCCGCTCCAGTATCTCCCCAACCCCGGGCCACCGGGGTTTTCTGTTTCGGGCGCGACCTGCACGCGCCACGACGACGCAGCACCCGGCTGGGTGGCAGAGTGGTTATGCAGCGGCCTGCAAAGCCGTGTACGCCGGTTCGATTCCGACCCCAGCCTCCATCTCCCTGTACTACGCTGCCGATGCCGCATATTCCGTAGGCTGTGCCGACAGGCAGTAACTCCTCACAGGCAGTAACTTCTCAATAGATCCGGGCGAGTGAGGGCCTCTGCTGATGGCGGATGTCTGGGTTCACTTGCACAGCACCTGGCGGAACTGCGGATCGAGGATGGAACCAGACGCTGTTCTTCGGCAGGCGGCATTGATGGTGCACGTCCGAGCTTGCCGCGACGCGCGACTTTCACGCTACCCGGCGTCGGGGTGAACGGCGGCGTGGGCGGGAACGGAAACGGGAAAGGTGTCAGCGAGTCGATGGCGCCGAAGTAGACTAAAAACTATATATCCTGTTGACTCATAGATATAGTACGGGTATGGTGTTTAGAAACGATGATGGCGACTGGTGCGCGGGTCGTCAGGTGCTTCCAGACTTTTTCGCTCGCACGGTCGCATGGGTTTGGTGAGAAATCACCAACTCGAACAGGATGATGTGAATGGCTTTCGAAGTGATGTGTCGAGCATCACGAAGTCGTTACGGCGGCGAACCATTGTCAAGGGAGGGATATACCCCATTGACTGGAGCGCTGCTCGCCAGTAAGGTTCGTGGGACCAACGGAGGAGTCTGCCGGCATGATCCGGCGACGCTGGAAACCGCCTGTGGCGCCAGTCGACCACGGAGCACCGACCGGAGGGTCGGAAGGTAGGGGGGATTGGATCTTGGGCATGGAGTACTGGTGGGGGGAGGTGCAGCCTTTGCCCTGACCGGCGCCGGTATACTTGTACTGCACCGGCCGGCAATGCGCATCGGCTTGGTGGACCGGCCGAACCATCGCAAGCGGCACAACGGTGCCGTCCCGCTCACTGGAGGTGTGGCCTTGCTGGCCGCGCTCATCGTCGCCGCGGCGCTGACCCCGGTAAACTGGTGGGCGCTGTGGTCGCTTCCGCTGGGTGTCGTCGTACTCGGATTGCTGGGTCTAGTCGATGACCTGTTCGATATCGGATCGGCCATTCGGCTTCTCGCCCAGCTCGGGGTCGCCTGGGTCATGGCCGTTGCCGGTGTGCAGATCGCCTCGCTCGGAAACCTGCTCGGCACCGGTCCGCTCAACCTGGGATGGATCGGGCCGGCGTTCACCATCCTTTGCGTCGCGTTCATGATCAATGCAATCAACATGATGGATGGGATCGACGGGCTGGCCGGCAGCATCAGCCTGCTGGCAGCCGTGGGCCTTTCCGTGCTGGCGGTATCCGCGGGGATGGGCGGGAAGGCGGCCGCTGGCGTCCTGCTGGCCTCGGGTCTGGCGGCGTTCCTGCTGTTCAACCTGCGCAGTCCCTGGCTGCGCAGGGCTGCGGTCTTCCTGGGAGACAGCGGAAGCATGGTACTGGGGTTCGTGCTGGCCTGGCTCGCGGTGGCGATCACCCAGCCGGCCGCGTCCGGTGTGGCACCCGTTTCGATCGCGTTCCTGCTGCTGCTGCCGGCGGCCGACAGCCTGGGCGTGTTCGTCCGCCGGCTGCGGCGGGGCCGCAATCCGCTCGCGGCCGATCGTACCCATCTGCATCATGTATTGTGTCGGGCCGGTCTGCCGGTGACTACTGTGGTTTTGCTGATCGCGGGAAACCAGCTGGTGCTGGTACTGCTGGCCCTGGCCTGTCATTTCGGTGGGTGCCCGGAGCCCCTGCAATTCGCGATGGTCACGCTGCTGCTGCTGGCCTACGTCGGTTTTTCGCTGAATGCGCATCATTTCCTGCGTGCGATGCTTCGGGGTCGGCGCCGCCGTCTGGCATCGGGCGGCCTGAAGCCCGAGATCGGGTGAGACGATGGTCAATCCCCAGAACGACCCTTTGGAGTTCATCGCGGTACCGGCCACCGGTATGGTGGATGTTCACGCCCATCTGCTTCCCGGAATCGACGATGGTGCGAAGGATCTGCAGCAGGCCCTGAACATGGCGCGGCTGGCGGTTGCCGACGGTACCCGCGCGCTGGTGGTTACACCCCACCACCTCAATGGCGTCTACCGGAATCCGGCGGACTCAGTTCGCGGCCATTGCACCTCGCTGCGTGCGGCGCTGCGCAGCGAGGGGCTCGACCTCGTGATTTTTCCCGGATCGGAATGCCACCTGGTGCCGGAACTGCCCACAGCCCTGGCCGAGGGCAGCGCAATGACCGTGGCGGACCGGGGGCATGCGGTTCTGGTGGAACTGCCGGTGCATAACGTGCCATTCGGGGCCACGGGGATCCTGGAAGACCTGCTCGCGATGGGCCTGCAGCCTGTCATCGCGCATCCCGAGCGCAACGCCGAAGTCGCAGGAAACCCCGATATCCTGGAAGAGTGGGTTTCGATGGGCTGTCTCGGCCAGATCACCGCACAATCCTGCAGCGGTCGTTTCGGTCCGCGCGTGCAGCAGGCGGCCGAGCATATGGTCCGGCAGGGCCTGGTCCAGATCGTCGCATCGGACGCACACCGCGACAGCCGCCGCGTGCCCGAACTGTCGCAGGGGCGGGCACCGATCGAACGCTGGGTGGGCAGCGAAGCGGCACGCCTGATGGCCGAGGATTTTCCCCGGGCATTGGTGGCCGGCGATGCAGTGGATACCCGGCGTCTGGATGACGCACGAAGGCCACCGCGTGCGGCGCGGATTCGGGGCTGGTTGGGCAGGTTGCGGGCCTGAGAGTGTGAATCGGGCGCACGAGGTCAAGCCGCCCAGCCGGTGCTGGAACCCCTACCAAACACAGGGGTAGCCTCGGCCGGCGGCAGCTGGGCAGAATGCCGATAAAGGGTCCAATGGACTTGCATCGGTGACGACGAGCATGTGAATCGGGCATGCACCGGGAAGGATCGATTCAACAAGTGGGAGATGCAGAGCATGAAAACGAAACTGACTTCGGGACTGATGGGCTTCGCGTTCATCGGGCTGACTCTGGCGGCCAGTGGCCCGGCTTTGGCGGGTTCCATCGGAGACCTGGTGGCGCATGATACCGTCCGGATTTCCCAGCAGGGATCCGAAGGCAGCATCAATGTCTCTAGCACCCGCTATGCCTGGTATTCCGGTGATCGGATCGATACCCGCAATGGCCGGGCAGTGCTGGATCTGGATGCAGGCGCCAGTGTCGGCTTTGCAGCCCAGACCCGGGCCTCTCTGGCGCTGGAAGGCAACCGGATCCGGGCAAATCTGGACGCGGGCTCGCTGCTGTACGCGATCCCGGAGCCGGGCCTGAGCCTGCATGTCAGCAGTGGGCCGTACGAGTTCAGTACCACGGGAGACGGCGAGATTGTCCAGGTCAGCGGCTCGGGTTCCGGTTCGTTCGGTATGATCCAGCGGCTGGATGATGGTCAGCTCAAGGTGACCGTGCGCGAAGGCACCGTCACCGCGCGCGATGCTTCCGGCAATGTCTACTACCGCGTCGGGGCCGGGGAACGGGTGACGTTTTCCGCCGATGAGCCCGGTCTGATCCAGGCGCAAGTGGAGGCCGCGGATCCTGGTGCTGCGGGCGCGGCCGGTGGCGGAGCCGGAGCGATCGGACGTGGGCTGGGCCTGGCATTCCTCGGAGGTGGCCTGGCAGTCGTCGGCGGAAGTGCCGCCGCGAGTTCCACTTCGGATCCGGATCCTGTCAGCCCCTGACGCTTGGGTCATTGAAACAGTGCGCCCGTTCCTCGGGGGTTCGCCGGGGGGCGGGCGCCATGCGCCCGGGGTTCCCGAGCGCTTCAGGTATGGTAATGCGGGCGGCTTAACCGGGCGCGCAAGGAGTCATGATGAACGGGTTGGTGTGTTTTCCCTCTGCAGCGCGGGTGCTTGCGCTGGCTTTCCTGGCCATGGTCGTCTTGATGACTGGCTGTGCCAGCCATCCCAGCAGCAACGGCGAGGCCTCGTCGGCAGCCGATTTCCAGCAACAGGTCGCGAACGAGGCCCGGATCCAGGACGTGAACGAGCAGCTCCTGGCGCTGGCCGCCGAGAGCGGGATAGGGGGCGGCGTGTATCGCGTCGGCGCAGAGGATCAGATCCAGGTGGATATCTTCGGCGTACCCGAACTTTCGCGGGAGTACCGCGTGGACGGAAGCGGCAGGATCATGATGCCGCTGATCGGGGCGGTTGCCGTTTCCGGGCTGACGCTGGACGAACTGGAGGCAGTGGTTGCAGAGAAGTACGGCGAATCCTACCTTCGCAGCCCGCAGGTCAGCGCCCGGGTCACCGAGTTTCGCAGCCAGCAGTTCACCGTGGTCGGGGCCGTGTCCAACCCTCGGGTGTATTCGGTGAGCCGCCAAACGACGTTGATCGAGGCGCTGGCGATGGCCGGCGGTGTGACCGACGCAGCCGGCGATACCATCTACCTTACCGATCGTGTGCGTGACCCCGAATCCGGCGCGTTGCGGGTACGTACCCTGTTGGTACCGGTGGACGATCTGATGCGCCACGCCAGCGAGAACAACGTGGCGCTCGGTGAATCGGCGCTGATCAACGTACCCCGTGGCGGCTTCGTGTACGTGGAGGGCGCGGTGAACCGGCCGGGCGCGTTTGCGCAGCGCGGTAACACCACCGTGCTGAAGGCGTTGGCCGAAGCCGGGGGACTGAAGTTCGAAGCCAATAAGTCGTCGATGCGGATACTGCGCCGTTCCATCGACAGTGGCACGTGGGAGCATCTGGAAGTGAACTATGCGGAGATCCGTGACAACCCGGATCTGGACATGCCGCTGGAAAACGGGGACGTCGTCGTGGTCGAGACCGATGGTTTCAAGGCGGGCTGGGCCGGATTCTGGCGCAATGCTGCCGGGCTGGCACTGCTGGGCTTCCGCCCCCTGTAAGGGCGCAATGCCGATGTTGCGAAAGGCGCAGCCGCATCTGCGGCATCGGTGGATGTTTTCTGCTGTAATCGAGGCAAGTCATGGCTTCTGACAAGGACAAGGAACAGGACCGGCCGGTCCACCATCTCAAGCCGGTCAGCGGGGCCGGCGGACAAGTGACCGTTTACGATCCCCACGTGTCCGTGCCCGAGGACGATGACAGCATCGACCTGCGCGAATACTGGCGGATCCTGGTCAAACGCAAATGGGTCGTGTTCGGCCTGCTGGCGATCGTGCTCACGGCCACCACGATGGGAACGTTGCTGATGGTTCCGGAATACCGCGCCGAGGCGACGGTGCAGATCAAACCCGAAGGGGGACGGATCCTCGCCTACGAGGATTTCGAATCCTCCGCCCGCGGTGCCGCCGGGAATCAGCAGTTCCTGACCACGCAGTACGAGATCCTGCGCAGCCGCTCGCTGGCCGAGGCGGTGGTGCGGCGCGAGGGACTTCAGGATCATCCGGAACTGACCGGCGAAATACGCCAGCGCAGCGTGATGGGCGAAATGCGCGAACTGGCCGGCATGCTGCTGGCGGCGATCCGTCCGGCCGCGGGCGGGGAGCACGACGTATCCGATGCCGCGCCCTCGGATCCAGTCCGTGCCGCTGCGAAGCACCTGAGGGACCGCATCGAAGTGCAGCCGGTACGCAACTCGAACCTGGTGCAGGTCAGCGTAGTGGGTTTCGACCGCGAGTTCTCGTCGCGCCTCGCCAACGCCGTGGTGCGCGAGTACATCGAAGGCACGATGCAACGCCGCTACGATGCCGGCAGCGAGGCGCGCAAGTTCCTTCAGACCCAGCTCGACGAGATGCGCATCGCGCTGGAAAGATCCGACCGCGCACTGGCCGATTTCGCACGCGACGCGCATGTATCCGACCTCGCCGAGAACATGGAGATGGCCCGCGCGGGGCTGCGCAGCCTGAGCGAGCGGCTCGACGATGTGCGCAACGAACTCGTGCAGCTCGCCGGTTGGCGCGAACTCGTGCAGCAGGGGCGGATCGATCACCTGGATCCGGTGGCGAACAGTGCCACGATCGCCGATCTGCAGACGCGACTGCTCGACGCCAGCGCCGAGTATGCCAGCCTGTCGGAACGCTTCCTCGACAGCTATCCAACGGTAGCGGAGACGCTGCGGCGTATCGAACTCCTGCGCGCCGAGATCGCGGCCGAGAAACAGAAAATTGCGGACGGCATCCTCGGGCGCTTCGAGACGCTGCGCGCGCAGGAGGCCGCGCTCGAGCGCGCAATTGCCGAGCGCGAAGAACGGATCATGGCCATGAATGAGCAGGGCGTGCAGTACAACATCCTGCGCCGGGAGTTCGAGACCAACCAGGAACTCTACGACGGCCTGCTGCAACGCATGAAGGAGATCGGCGTCGCGGCCGGGATCCAGGAGAACAACATCTCGGTGATCGACGAGGCGCGTACGCCGGCTGCGCCATTCAAGCCGGTGTTGGGCAAGAACCTCGCCATTGCTTCGATGCTCGGGCTGATGGTCGGGATCGGGCTGGCGTTGTTGCTGGAGTTCCTCGACAGTACCATCCGGCGCACCGAGGACGTGGAACGCCTCGTAGACCGGCCGGTGCTCGGGCTCGTGCCACTGGTGCGGCCGCGCGAACGTGGCGGCAGCCGGCGGAAGAATTCGAAAGGCACCGACCGCTCGCTCAGCCACTACAGCGCAGAGCATCCGCAGTCATCGGTGTCGGAGGCCTACCGTTCGCTGCGCACCAGCCTGATGTTCGCCACTCCGGAGGGAATGCCGAAGGTGCTGCTCGTGACCAGCGCTTCGCAGAGCGAGGGCAAGAGCACTACGGCGGCCAATCTCGCGACCGTGCTCGCACAGAACGGGGGCCGTGTGCTGCTGATCGACGCCGATCTGCGCAAGCCCTCGTTGCACCGGGACTTCGCCAAGCCGCGGTCTCCCGGGCTGACGAACTGCATTGCCCAGGCTAACCAGGGTCGCATCGTCGATGGGCCCGCCATCCATGAATCCGATGTGGATGGCCTATGGTTGATGCTGGCCGGCCATTCCACGCCGAGCCCCGCCGAGCTGCTCAGTTCCAGCCGCCTGGGCAAGGTGCTGGCGGACTGCAGGCAGGATCTTCGACCATGTCGTCGTGGATGCGCCGCCGATCCTGGGATTAGCGGATGCGGTGATTCTGTCGCGGATCGTCGACGGTGTGATTCTGGTGGCGGCCTCGGGCCAGACCGGAAAGGAGAGCTTCCGGGTCGCGATCCGGCGGTTGAACCAGGTGCAGGCGCCGGTGCTGGGGGTCGTACTCAACCGAGTCGACCTCGAAAGCCCCGACTACGCGTACTACTCGTCGTATTACTACAATTACGAAAGCAGCCGGGAGCAGCTGGATGTTCCGAAGCCGGGTTTGAGCAAGGCGTCCTGACGTCGGCGGCACGACAATGAACCTCCGCGCACTGCGCGGCTTGGTGCTACCGCTGGCCGGGCTGCTGGCGGCGGGTATTGCATGGGCCGAATACCGCGGGCTGCGCAGCGTCGACCCGCAACAGCCGGCACAGAGCCTCACGGCACTGCAGGCGAGCGTTCCCTGGGGCGGGCTGGCCGGGCGGCAACTCGCTGCGTCGCTGGAGCCCCAGTGGCGTCGCGACCCGCCCGCGGTCGCCGGGGCCCTTGCCTGGCATTTGCAACGCTACCCGCTGGACCCCTGGCGTTGGGCCGATCGTGCCCGGCTCGCGCGCCTGCAGGGTGCCGACACCGAAGCCGTGCTGGCGCATTTGGATGCGGCGCTCGCGGCGCAGCCGCGCAATCGCGAGTTGCTGTGGCGAGCGGCGACGATTACCCAGCAGTTGGGCCGCGTTGATCGCACGGAAGAACACCTGCGTGGCTGGCTTGAGGGGCAACCCGCCGGTACCCATCGGGCCCTGTTCGTCGCCATGCGCTGGATCGACGACCCGGCGCAGTTGCTGGACCGCATTCTGCCGCCCGGTGAGCCGTACCTCGAAGCCGCCATTGCATTTTCCCGTCAGCACGGGCGGATGGATCTGGCGATGGAGGCGTGGGAACGCTTGCCGAGGCCGCGGACGCCCGGCGATCGAGGCCTGCTCGATTTCGTCGATCTGGCCCTGGCGCAGGGCGAGCACGAGCGCGCGGCCTCGGCCTGGGCCGAGACCTTCCCGGATTACCGGTACGGGGCGGTCCCGAATGCCGATTTCCGGCACGATCCGGTCAGCCCGCATGGGCTGCACTGGCGTATGCGCGTACCGACCGGTGCGCAGGCGGTGCGCGACCCGGAGCGCTATTACAGCGAGCCCGCGAGTCTTCGCCTCGACTTCGACGGAGCCGAAAACCTGCGCTTGACCGCTCCTGCGGTGCGAATCCCGGTGCCGGCAGGCGTCGAGCGCTGGATCGTCTCCGGCCACTGGCGGGCCGCGGGACTCACTACACGTGCGCTGCCATATCTTTCGGCCTGGGCCGATGGCGGGAGAAGGGTGCGGGTGGACGTTCCGGGATCCGAATTCGAGTGGCAGCCGTTCCGGGTGGAACTCGACACCCCGGAGGGCGGTAGAATGCTCAATTTACAGCTTCGGCGTGACCCGCCATCCCGCGACTTCGACCGCTACCTGGCGGGCCGGCTTTGGTTGGATGCACTGCGCGTCGCACCGGCGCCCTTGCAGGCGATGGATTCGGATGAGCCCTGAACACCCAGCAACCCGCGGCGGCCCGAGTGTCGGGGATTGGCGTGCCCCGCCGGTTGACGGTGTGTCGTGTGTTCAGCCTGACACACAGGCGCTTGGTCTTGCCCGCCGGGCCGGGACGATCCCGGCGGCGGCAAGGTCGCCCGTTCACGTTCCTGCACACGGTCTCAGCCCGCTGCAGGGCCCCGACGCCGTCCCGTCACGCATTCGAACGGATCGTTGAGCTACCCATGCATGCCTCCGATGACCACCTGCAGGCCCTCGCCAGCCGCCTTCGGCAAGGTATGGCGTTGTGCTTCGACGACCGCGAACTCGACGCCGTGCTGGCCTGGATCGCTGCCGGTGATACCGGTACCGCGGGACCCCTGGGCGAGCACCTGGGGCCGGCCCAGGCCGACCCCGAACTCCTGCGCCGGGTCTTCGAACAACTCGACCGGCAGATCTTTCTGGATGGATCGCTGCGGGAGGAGGCTGCCGGGGTCGGGCAACGGCTCACGGTCGAGCAGCGGCGTGCCCGTTACCGCCGTCTGATGGCGGCCTTCCACCCGGACCGCCACCCCGAACTGGCGCATTGGGTGACACCGCGATCCCAGGCCATCCACCAGTCCTACGCACGCTTTCGGCGAAACGCCGCGGCCGGTGCGCCGCCGCAGACGCAGGCCATGCGCCCGTGTGGGGAACCCGTCCCGACGGTCCGCCGCCGATGGCGCCGGATTCACTTCGGACCCGGACTGCTGGTCCTGCTCCGCGGCCAGTTGGGCCAGGTGCGCAACCTGCAAGCCAAGATCCTGATCCTGGTCGCGATCGTGGCCTTCCTCCCGGTTCTGCACATCTACCTGACCCAGGGCCCGGCCCGCGGGGCACTGCCGGAGTCCGGCACCCGCCAGCTGACCGCCGGCCCGGAGCCGCAGGCGGTGGAACGTGCCCCTGCGGTCCGAGACGGCATCTCCGGCGTCGATCGCTCATCGGCCGGAAGCCAGCAAGCGATTTATGACCGGAACGCCTCTGCGGCGGATCGATACAAAGAACAGGACAGCGCGGATCCCGGGCAGCCGGAGTCGTTTGAAAGCACAAGGGCAGCAGTTGCCCCGCAACGGCAGCTGAATCCCGGCGCTGATGACCCAATGTTGGGCGGCGCTCGGGATACAACAGAGTTGTCGCCCCTATGGAAGCCCCCTTCCATCCTGCACGTTGCCCATTTGTCCGGCGGCGTTTCGGCACGGATCCGCGCGATTTCCGGTACGGGGCTCTCCAGGCCGTTGCATTCATCCAGCCTGTTCGCGGCGGGAAACGCAGGGGGAGGCGCAATCGGTCCTGGTGCGGTTACGGCGAGCCCGGCATGGACCGTAGCGCCTCCCGCACCGGGCGCGACCGCCGTCTCGAGCGTGCCGGATCCAGCCTCCGAGCGGGTTCTGTCTGTACCCGAATCGCTCGTCGCGCTCGGGCCCCCTGTGTACCCGGATGCGGGTACCGCCGCCCGTGCGTCCATTCGCTCGGGCACACGATCTGCGGCACCACCGGACGACGGACGACAGGAAGCCGCCTCGGCACTGGACACAACTGGAAGCCGCGACACGCCGGAGGCCGCCGTTGAACCCCCCGTGGCTGTCTCCTTCCTGGAATGGACCGGCGCCGTGGATCGAGATAGACCCGGCGGTCCGATCGGAACGGAGGTGGGGGGCGTCGCAGGGGCCCAGGATCGAGGTCTTGCACCACGGTACGCCGCACAGCTCAAGGTCTGGTCGGACCCCGTCACGCTTGGCGCCGAGCCTCGCGAGCGGCACAGGCCCGATAGCCCCGCCCCTGCCCGTGTCCCCGAGCCGAGCAAGCCGCGCGCGCCGGCCCCGCAGCAGCCGGATCGCCCCGAACACCGCGTGGATGCGCCGGCCGAAGTCGCCAGTAACCGCGAACCCAGCGCACGCAGCGCGGTCTTGCCGGGGTGGGATACCAACCGGCCTGCCCCGATCGCGGACGCGCCCGTCTCGGCGCCGCAGCCTCCGGCCACCGCCGGTGTGCCGGAGCCACTCGGTGTGGATCCGATCGCGGCGACGACCACGACAACCTCGCGGGCGACGTGGCGAAGCACCACCGCCGAAACGGCCCCTTCGGATGGGCGTTCGCAGGCAGACCCGGTGGCACCCGTGCTCCCGCCACCGCCGCCGCCCCGGCCGGACAGCGCCCACCGGCGGCCGCCATCAGCGGCGGAGCCGTCCGCACCGACGCCATCCGGTGCGGTGGCTGTGGCCCCGGCTGTGAGCGTCGAGCAGCAGATCCGAGCGCTGATCGAGGGTTACCGCAATGCCTTCGAGCAGGGCGATCTCTATAGTTTTCTCCAGCACCTCACGTTGTCGCCCACCGAGAACGCGAACTACGGCCGGAGCTGGTTCGTAAAGCATTACCTACAACTCTTCCAGCGCTCGCAGGCTCGTGTGCTGCGGGTGGGGATCTCAAGCATCCAGCCGGAGGCGAACGGCTGGCTGGTCCAGGCCCGGTTCGAACTCGAGGTCGATTACCCGAACCGACCACTGGTTCGGGCCAGCGGACCGATCCAATATCGCATCCTGAACGAGTCCGAGGAATGGCGGATTGACAGCATCCAGTACTGACGCGGTCCCGCGTCGGCGGCGCAGGCGGCAGGGCCGCCACACCGAGCGGTCCGCCGGCACGGGCGTCTGGGCTGCGACTCTCGCGCTCGCGCTCGCGGCGCTCGCGCTGCCGCTGATGCTGGGCAACCGTATCCCTGAGGCGATGACGGCCAGCCTGCTGTTGATGACTTCCGCGTCGCTGCTCGCGGGTATCCTCGCGATGCTGCCGCTGCAAGGCGCCCTGGCCCTGCCGTCGCGCAGCTGGCTGGCATTCGGAGGTGCCTTCAGCGCGCTGGTGCTCGTTCAGGTGCTGCCGTTGTCAGCGCTCGCGGACGTGTTCGGCGCGTACCCCGACGCGCTCTGGCAGCATCCGGCATTCGAACCGCGGCATTGGTCGCCCGACGTCGGTGCGACCCTGCGGGGCTGGGCTGCCTTCGTCGCGCTGTTCACCGCCGCGTGGATTGCCCATGGCCTGTGCCGCGCCCAGCGCCATTTGCTCTGGCTCGGGCTGGTAGGCATGGCGCTGTTCCAGGCGGGCTACGGCGTCGCCGCGCACGCGGCCGGCACCGACAGCATCTTCGGTGTCTGGCCGCGGAACAACCCGGACTTCGTGCACGGGAGCTTCAGCAACCGGAACCTGTTTGCGGCCTACCTGGCGCTGCTCTGGCCGCTCTCGGTAGCGGTGTGGTGGATCCGCGACATGCCGCTGCTAGGGCGACTCCCGAAGGAACTGAAGGTTGCCGGCAGCCTGATGGCCAGCGCGGTGATCGGCGCCGCGCTGCTGGCCAGCGCCTCGCGCCTTGGCAGCGCCGCGGGGATGGCCGGGATGCTGGTGGCGCTGATCCTGTGGTCGCGGCATCGGCACCTGCTGCACGCCCACACGGCCTGGCCGGCGTACCTGGCGCTTGCGGCCGCGCTGCTGGCCGCGGCCTGGTATGGTCTAACCCCCCTTGCAGCACGCCTGCTGGCCACAGGCATTGATGACGGGCGCTTCGAGGTGGCCGCGCTGATGCTCGCAGAATTCCCCTGGCAGTGGTATCTGCACGGGGTGGGGCTGGGCGGGTTCGAGGCCGTATTCAAGCAGTTCCAGCCCGGACACATCAGCGGTTGGTACGACTACGCGCACAACGACCTGCTGCAATGGCTGGTGGAAATGGGGTTTGCGGGACTGCTGCTGCTGGCAGTGGTGGTCGGGGCCCTGTTCCGTTCCGCACATCTGAGCACCGAGCGCATCGCCCTCTACGCCGGGCTCGCCGCGCTGTCCATGGTGGGCCTCGGCGACTTCAGCTGGCACATCCCGGCCACCCAGTTCACGCTCGCGCTGTTCATCGGAACCCTGCTGCGCCGTCCCCGCTACGGCCTGTCACCCATCCGCCAAGCTGGCACGCCATCCTACGGCCCGTTGCGGACCTGAAGTCGTGGACCTGCTCGCAACCTGACGCGGGGTGGGTGTACGCCATCATTGTGAGGCCGGATCAGCACGAAAAATCCATGATTCGGAAATTGCAGGCCTCCGCAGTCATCGCGAGGCGCGGAGCCGTCGGCGCAGCACGACGTGGCGGTGCATACGCCGGTGGTTTTTCGTGGGGCCTCTTGGGTTGCTCGCGTCGCTCGCCCGACACGCGCCACCAGTCGTGCAGATGTCTAACGCCCTCCGCTCGCGGTGGCAGCCGCGGTCGAGCAGCGTTTCACTCGCCGCGCAGCCTCCGTTGTAAGGAGCCCGTAGGGCGGAGGGGGAGCATGGATGACTCCCTGTACTCGCCGTTCGGGCCCGCTTCAGCTGCTTTGGGTCTGGTGACATCGCATTCCCCGTCGCCGCCACTGGTCCTGAAATCCACATGGGACCTGGATCGGCAACAATCCGGGGCCAGCAGGAAC
The DNA here is from genome assembly GCF_000321415.2 of Thioalkalivibrio nitratireducens DSM 14787. NCBI lineage: Bacteria > Pseudomonadati > Pseudomonadota > Gammaproteobacteria > Chromatiales > Ectothiorhodospiraceae > Thioalkalivibrio > Thioalkalivibrio nitratireducens. The sequence goes on from NC_019902.2 coordinate 1,356,742, forward strand.
GCGGCAGAGCCCGGTAATGAGTCGGGCATTCAGCTGCGCGAGTGAGGGATGGCGCGCCCGGAAGGATTCGAACCTCCGACCACCTGGTTCGTAGCCAGGTACTCTATCCAACTGAGCTACGGGCGCGTTGTGCAGGCGCGCATTATCGTGGTCTTCGGCCGGGGATGCAAGTCCCGGTTCGGCCCCGCAGGACCTGCGGTCACGGTATTTGTGGCGTCGCTGGCAGGCTCGGGTCACCTGGCTGCTGTCAAGGGCGATGCCCAAGACTTTTCATGGATCCTGATTATCACGAAACCTCCGCAGCGAGTGCGACGCCGTGCTGCGTCGGTCGTCATTGCGAGCGTAGCGCGGCACTAATGCGCGCAGCGCATTGAACAGCCGAAGGCTGGCCCGCAGGGTGAGCGCAGCGAATAATCCAGGCGGCGCGGGGGGGACCATCGCCCTCTGGATCGCCACGTCCCGCCACGCTGCGCTCGCGGCTAAAGGCTTCGCTCCTCGCGATGACGCTGGTTTCGATGATGGCCCGTTCCAATTTGCGGAGCTTCCGTGATAATCAGGTCATGGATTGCGATGCGATCCATGGGGTCTTCGGGTCAGGGTCGCCCTAATCGAAACCGGGAGGTTCGTTCAACCCGACGAGGGTTTCGGAATCGGGCCGTACGGGGAGCTGCGTACCTGGTCGTGCTCGCGCATGCGGTAGTGCACGAACTTCGCGACGTCGTGGAAGTGCATGAAAGGGTTGCCCTGCGCCTGTTCGTCGAGAGTCGAGGTCGGCGTCTCGGCGTAGTTGTGCCCGGGATGGATGCAGGTATGCCGGGGCAGGCCGGTGCGCAGGTCGTTCAGCGTGTGGAACATCTGCTCGGGATCGCCGCCGGCCAGGTCGCAGCGCCCGCAGCCGAAAACGAACAGGGTGTCGCCGGTAATCAGATCGTCGCCTGCCGGAAGGCGGTAGCAGGCGGAGCCCGGGGTGTGGCCAGGGGTGTGCAGGATGCGGATCTCGGTGCTGCCGAGCCGGAGCACGTCGCCGCCGTGGTGCAGTTCGGGGCGGGCGAGGGCCCGGCCCCAGAAGTCGGCCTCGGATTTCAGCAGGTGCAGCCGGGCGTTCGGCGCGGACTCCAGAACCCGCTCAATGCCGTTGATGTGATCGTGGTGGCTGTGGGTCAGCAGCAGGTCGGTGATCTGCAGGCCTTTGTTCTCGGCCAGCGCGATGATCTCTTCGGGCTCCCAGGCCGGGTCGACGACGCCGGCCCGGCCGCTGGCGATGTCCTCGATCACGTAGATGAAGTTTTCCATCGGCCCCAGTTCGAGGGCGTGGATGCGGTAGGGCAGGTTAGGGCGTGTGGCGCTCATCGTGGGTGGGCCCCGTCGGCTCGATGCTTCGGAACCTCGAGGGTCACGCAAAGCGCCCCGCGGATGCAAGGCTTCCGCGTATCGCGGCGCTTGGGACATGGCGACACCGGCCCGTTGGAACGGGCCGGTGTCGCGCCGGGGTACCGGGGTGTGTCCTAGCTGAACGCCTGGCCGGGGCTGACGCCCATCTTTTTCAGGATCAGCGCCAGCGGGCAGAATCCGGTGAAAGCGGACTGGAGAAGGTTCAGGCCCACGAAGGCGGTGAGCAGCAGCCACGCGGGGCTGACCAGCCAGGCGAGCAGGGCGCTCAGGAGGACGACGGTACCGGCGACGGCAAGAACGAGTTGATCGATGCGCATGGGATTACTCCTGATCAATATTAGATGCACCTAATGTACGCAAGCATGATGCGCACTGCAAGCAGCCCTACGCTTTGAACGCATGATCGGCACGCGCCGCATGCGAAGGGGGCGCGGGTCGTTCTTCAGCGGTTCTCGATCGACACGTAGTTCCGCTCTTTGTACCCGGTGTAGAGCTGGCGCGGACGCCCGATTCGCGATTCGGGATCCTGCATCATCTCGTTCCAGTGCGAGATCCAGCCGACCGTTCGCGCCAGTGCGAAGATGACGGTGAACATGTTCAGCGGGATGCCCATCGCGCGCAGGATGATGCCGGAGTAGAAATCGACATTCGGGTAGAGTTTACGTTCGATGAAGTATTCGTCCTCGGTTGCGATCTTCTCGAGCTTCAGCGCGACCTCGAACAGCGGTTCGTTCTCGCCGCCCATCTCGGCCAGCAGCTTGTGGCACATTTCGCGGATGATCTTCGCGCGCGGGTCGTAGTTCTTGTACACGCGGTGGCCGAAGCCCATCAGCCGGAACGGGTCGTTCTTGTCCTTCGCGCGGGCGACGAACTCCTCGACCTTCTTGCCGCTGTGCACGATCTCTTCGAGCATGATCACGACCTTCTCGTTCGCGCCGCCGTGCAGCGGGCCCCAGAGCGAGGCGATGCCGGCGGAGATCGCCGCGAACGGGTTGGCCTCGGAGCTGCCCGAGAGGCGCACGGTGGACGTCGACGCGTTCTGTTCGTGGTCCGCGTGCAGGATCAGGATCAGGTCCAGCGCGCGGACGAACGTCGGGTTCGGTTCGTAGGTGCCGGTGGGAACGCCGAACATCATCGCCAGGAAGTTCTCGGTGTAGGAGAGCCGGTTCTTCGGGTACATAAACGGTTGCCCGTTCGCGTATTTGTACGACCAGGCGGCGATGGTCGGCATCTTCGAGATCAGTCGGTGTGCGGAGATCTTGCGGTGCTCGGGGTTATGCACGTCAGTGGCGTCGTGGTAGAACGCCGAGAGCGCCCCGACCACGCCGACCATGATCGCCATCGGGTGCGCATCGTGCCTGAAACCGTCGTAGAAGCCGCGCACTGCCTCGTGCAGCATCGAGTGCTCCTTGATGATCCGCGAGAACTGGTGCAGTTCGTCGGAGCTGGGCAGTTCGCCGTTCAGCAGCAGGTAGCACACCTCCAGGTACGTGCTCTGTTCCGCCAGCTGTTCGATCGGGTAGCCGCGATAGAGCAGAGTGCCCTCGTCGCCGTCGATGAAGGTGACGCCGCTGCTGCAGCTGGCGGTCGACAGGTAGCCTGGATCGTAGGTGAAGTAGCCCAGTTCCTTGTACAGCGTGCGGATGTCGATGCAGTCGGGGCCGTGACTGCCTTCGTGCACGGGCAGTTCGATGCTTTTGCCGGTCGTGTGGTCGGTAAGCGTTACGGTTTTCGAAGTCATATGGGCTCCTTCCGTGTCCTGGTCCGTAGACCGACGGTTCGCAGCAGGTCAGTGTAGTGTCTTGCTGCGTGCACTGCACCATTACGTTTCGGATGCGCTTCAAATATCTAGGCTGAGGTAGCCGGCCAGCTCGCGGCTCGACATCACGTGGCAGTAGATCCGGTTGATCACTTCGAGTTCGTGCCGGTGCAGCGCCTCGGTGCCGGCCGCGCAGCCGTCCTCGACCAGCAGCACGTTGAAGCTCTCGTCGGCCAGGCTGCGCACCGTCGACGACACGCACTGGTCGGTATAGATGCCGGCCACCACCACGTTGCGAATGCCCATGTTGTGCAGCACCAGCCGCAGGTTGGTGCCGGTCAGCGCACTGTCGGTGGTCTTGGTGACCACGACCTCGTCGGGGGTCGGCGCGACCTCGGGCGCGATCTGCCCGTCCTCGCTGTGCAGCGGCATCAGCAGGTCGTTCCAGCCCGGCAACTTCTGGCTCAGCGACCGGTCGCGTCCGTCTTCCAGCAGGCAGGCGATACGGGCATGAAGCACGTCGATGCCCCGGCGGCGAAAGGCGTCCTGAAGTACGCGCAATGTGGGCAGCACGGTGCCGCGCATGCGCCGGTGGAATGCCTCCCACCGGGCCCGTTCGTGCGGGTCGTCGTGGAGTTTCAGGCCGTAGTTCTGCACGTCGATGCACAGCAGCGCGGTTTTTCTAGGGTCCAGTACCGGATCCTCGGGTTCGGGGTCATTCGCGTAGTAGAAGGAACGGTGGTCGGTCTTCCAGTTCATCGGGCGGCCCTCGTCGCTCGCGGTCTGCCGGGGCCCTCCAGTCTGATGCAGGTCGAGTCCCGGGACAATTGCGCACGGGCAGGGCCTGAAGGAAGATCGACGGGCCGCGACGACTGTCCCTGTCACCCGGCTCGGCGGCGGCGTAGTCCCGGGGTGGAAGAGACGCAATGGTGAAATACATCGGCAGACACTGGCGCGGCGAACTCGGTCTCGCGGTGGCCTTCTGGGTCAACTTCGTCGGGCTGAACCTGCTCCTGCTCGCCGGCCGCCCGCTGGTCGAGCAACTGTTGGGGTCCATGACCCTGGACGACGATCCCAGGCTGGTGGCCCGCTTGGCGGTGCTGCATGTCGCGTTCGTCTACGGACTGCTCTACCCGTGGCAGGTCGTCGGGGTGTGGCGGGCCGCTGCCCGGCACATGGCCGCGTTGTGGGGCCGCGTCTGGGGCCTGAGCGCCCGGGCGGTTCTGGTGTTGAGCGTGACGGGAACCGTGGTGACGATGACACTGGCCGCCCCGGCCTATCGCGATATCCTGACGATCGCCTTCGGTCCCGACCGTTACGGGAGCTTCACGGTCACCCGGGTCGGCGAAGGTGAGCTGATCCATTTCGAGGGCTACCTCGGATACGGCGCCGCCCGCGAACTGCGACGGGTGCTGCGCAACGAGCCGGAGGTGCAGGGGATCATTCTGGACAGCCAGGGTGGCTGGATTGCCGCGGGTCGTAGCGTCGGCCGGGTGATCGAGCACCACGGGCTGGATACCTATTCCTTCGACGGTTGTCATTCCGCCTGCGTAACGGCATTCGTTTCGGGCGGGAAACGGTATCTGGCTGACGAGGCGCGACTGGGTTTTCACCAGTATGCCGTGCCCTTCGGCGGCCTGGAGGCGTTGTCGGACATGGGGCTCGAGCAGCAACGGGATCTCCAGCATTTCCGCAGGCAGGGGGTGAACCCGGCATTCCTGGCCCGGCTGTTCCAGGCCGGACACGACGAGGTCTGGTACCCGAGCCAGCGGGAATTGCGCGAGGCGGGCGTGATCCACGACGTGCTGCGCTCGGAGGAACTGCTGTTCGGTCGCGCGCTCCATCCCCGGACAATGCACCCGAACCGTCCGCGTAATGTGCGGTACGTGGCGTTACGCCGAAGCCGTCGGGACGTCAGGTCGCGTGTGTGCGTTGCCGGTGGCGGCGTGGCGACGGGTCACGTGCTACCGGCACACGCTATGGAGTGACGGGGGACAGGTCCACGCGGAGCGGTTCGGTATCCGTGGCCCAGACTCCCGCTTCGAGCGTGCGGCCGTCCGCATCGAGCACCAGGTAGCTGCGGTGACCGTGGTGCTGCAGCATGCGGGTGAGCGTCTGCAGGCCGGCTGCGTCGTTTGCGCTGACCACCACGGTGCGCGTTCCGGGCAACGTCCACATCCGGGCATGGCCACTGCGTGCGATCCCCGGCGCCGGTTCCGCGATGCCGGTTCGGGCCATCCAGTCGGCCACATCGCGGGTGCCGCCGATCACCAGCAACGGTGCATCTTCCCGAAACGCCTCGGCCCGCTCCGGGCTGCGGTTCAGGATCGCCCGCGCAAAGGGTTCGAGGCCGTCCTGGGTGGTGAGGAGGCGGGTATCGGGATGCAGGCTTGCGGTGCGCAGGATCGGGGGCGGATTCGACAGTCTTCGGAGCAGCTCGAAATCCGGGTCGGCGGTCACAGCGGTCGCCGGTGCGTCCAGATCGACACTGAACGTCGAGCGGCGCTCGTCCAGCGTGACCAGTGAACGGTGCGGGCCGTCGCGGGTGTCGATCACTACCGGTACCCGCAGGGGCCAGGGAGGCTCGGACTGCACCTGCTCGAGCACAGCGTTCAGCGTCCACCGGTCGACGTCGCGCGCCTGCGAGACCGAGTGCAGGGCCAGTTCCGGCAGGCCCGGCCGGTTGACCCAGGTGGTGAAAAACGGGCGCAGGTCTTGCCCCGCCGCGTCGCTGAACGCATCCGCGAGGTCGGTCCAGCCGGCCTCTTCGAACAGGTGGCGGTCGCGCAGCAGTCGGGCGCCTTTGTCGAAGTCCGCGGCGCCGATCTTCTCGCGCAACATGTGGAACATCAGAGCGCCGCGGTTGTAGCCTACGATCCGGGTTGCCCCCTGGTTGCCGCCCCGGAACGACACGAGCGGGCGATCGAGTTGCGGCGGCAAGGCGGCGAGGTCTAGGAGCCAACGGTAGCGGGTCTCGCGATCCCGACCGTGCAGTTCGTCCAGGTGGTAGTCCGCCATGAAGGTGGTCAGCGCCTCCGACCAGTTCCCGGTCGGGTAATCCACGCGCACGCCTGTGCCCCACCAGCTGTGCATCAGTTCGTGGGCCAGCGACGTCCGAGGGATGAAGGGCAGCGGAATCACGCGTTCACCCAGCAGCGTGAACCCGGGAAAAGCAAAGCCGACGGGCATCGGAGACGCGGCGATCGTGAAGCTCTGGTAGGGGTAGGGTCCGGCCCGCTCGCTGAACATCGCCAGGTATTCTGCCGTGTGGTCCAGGTAGGTGGAGGCATGGGCGGCGTCGAGCGATTCGGGAAACAGCGTGCGCACGCGTACGCCGTTCACCAGCATAGTGCGCTCCTGCCAGGGTCCGGTGGCGACAACGATGCCGTCGGTTCGAGGGTGTTCGTAGACCGACGAACGCCGCCCGTTTTGCAACTCGGGTTCACCGAGCAACGACCCTGTGGCGACGGCGCGCTGGTGATCCGGTACGCGGACCCGGATACGCAGGCGGAACACATCCATGCCATCGAAGCGTGGGTACCAGCCGGCATCCGGGGGCAGGAATCCGCCGTCGGGAGCCAGGAATCCGCGGGTGTCAGTGGGCATCTCGCCCTGCCAGCCAAGATGGAGTATGCCGGCTTCCGGCAGGTGGATCCGGTAGCGATCGCCACCTGCGTGGCTCACCTGCGGCTGATGGCCGCCGATCAGTGCGTGCGCGGGCTCTAGACCCGCGTCCAGGCGGAACCGGTGGTCGCCTGCCGGCAGATCGACCGACAGCTCGCCGTCGACGGTACCGCGATCGGGATCCAGGTGGACGTCCATGTTCAGTGCCGGGGGGGCGGCCGACGCAGTCGCCGTCAGCAGGAGCAAGACCTGCAGTACCGTCAGCAGCAAGAGCCATGAGCGTCTGTCGGCGCGCATCGTAATGTCCTCGGAGCTTGTGGAGATCGCTTCTGCCGTCGCGCTGGGATTCCGGAACCGGATCCGCTGGGCGGGGCGTGCCGAAATCGGCGCGCGTGGCCGGGCTGCGCAGGCGGATTTCTTGATCCGCGCAACGTTGCCGGACGCGTTCAGGAATCGCAGCGGCCGACACCGGAGCAGCTTCACGGCTTCAGTCGACCCGCGCCGGGAAACGCGCCAGCACCTCGCGCGTTTCGCCGTCGCGCAGCACGGTCAGCGGGAGAATGGTTCCGGGTGCCTGGCGGCGGATGATCGCGACCAGATCCCCCGGGAGTTCCAGGTCAAGGCCCGCGGCGGCCGTCAGGATGTCATCTGCCTGCAGTCCGGATGCGTCGGCGACCGAGTCGGGCTGCACGGAGTGGACGCGCACTCCGGCCGGGTCGGGCTCGATCCGTACACCGAGTAGCTGCGGTGGCCGCGGTTCGTGTGCGGTTCCCGGCACGACGCCGAAGATCGCGTCGGCGATTCCGGGTTCCGGTGCGCTGCATTCGGCGTTGCTGTTCCAGGGCAGCAGGGTGCGTTGGTGTTCGAGGCCGATGCCCAGATCGGCCAGCTGGTGGGGTACGCCGTAACGATATTGCAGGTGCCCCGAACCCATCAGCCCAACCACGAGTGGATAGTCTTCGGCCGCATCGGCGAGGCCGGCAGCCATCGCGCGGTCCCAGACCAGCTGGCCCGCAACAAAGCGATCCAGGTCAGGGTCGTCCATGGCGCCGGCCGGATGCTCCTGCAGAACAGCGTCGAGATAGTCTCGATAGGCCTCGGTGGCCGGCGCAGGTGGTGAAATTCCGTGCCGCTGCTCCGGCGCAATGGCTTCCCACCCCTCGGAGGCGAGACGCCGGACCAGCGAGCGTTCCAGGTTGATCGCCAGCAGGGGTACTCCATGCATGCGTGCGAAGTGCAGAATCGGGAGGTACAACTGCGGATCGAAGCCCCAGGCCTGACTCCAGTTGCTCTGCTCCAGAAAATCCGGTTCGTCCAGTTCGCCCCCGACCCAGGCGTCGAGCGCCGGCTGCGCCTCGCGTGGCAGCATCTCCAGGCCAATCGCCATCCCGGGCCTGAGGGCATGCAGGCCTGCGAGGGTATGCAGCTGCCAGCGGTGATGTTCCATCCGGTCATGCGTTTCGCCCAGCAGTACGATGCGGGGCTGTTCCAGATCCAGGAACAACTGGTCCGTGGCCAGCGGGTTTCCGTCGCCGCTGAGCCATTGCCCCGGGGCGGGGCAGCCGGCGGCCGCGTGACCCGAGGCGAGGATGGCGAGCACGACGAGGCCGGACAGCGGGCCGGCACGACGAATTCTGCGAGTCATGGGGTGGCTCCAGGCACTGGCAATGGCCTTGGGAGTCGTCGCGAAGCAGGGAAGTTCGATCGGCCAGCCTGGGCTGGCGATTCGGGCGATCGGCCGGGGCCTGCATGCCGCATCGGTGCCGGCCAGGTTGGCCGGCACCGGAGGTGAAGGCTCAGGATTCGGGTGGCCCTCCCATGCTCTTCTTGACCAGAAAAATCAGCAGCCCGACGATGACCAGAACCGACGCGCCTAGCGCGGCGATCGTCAGGTAAACGATCACATCACCATACTCCATGCACTTCCCCCTTTATGACAGTTGACCAGTGTCAAGCATAGGCCTGTAGCCACAGCAACGGCAAGGGATTCATTTCGGCGCGATGCCAGACGTGTGCGCCGGGGCCGGGAGCGAAGGGATCGGAAGCGGCGCCGTCCGGGACCATGCCGGAGAATTGCGGGCCGGCGTGCGCTCAGGGGGCGGCGCGTGCAAGCTGGTGCAGGACCAAGACCTGTGGATACGGACACGGCGCAATGGCCGTCGGGTACGAATGCTTTGACACCGGCCGGGAAGGCGGTAGAATCTGCAGCCTGTCCGAGACAGGCGCGTAGCTCAGCTGGTTAGAGCACCACCTTGACATGGTGGGGGTCGTTGGTTCGAGTCCAATCGCGCCTACCAAACAGCAAACGAAAGCGGCAACCCGTGGGGAACCCCGGGTTGCCGCTTTCGTTTTCGTTGGGGCCTGTGCGGTGTTGGCCCCAACGGCCGGCGCGGCACCGGGAATGCTGTGATCGGTGTTGTTCCTTCGCGGTCCGGCGCGAGCCATCCGCACCGGGGCGGATGCACCGCGTTTCGTCATGAGCCGGTATTCAGTGCTGGACGTGGCGCGGGGTACACTCCGCACATTTGGCTACACCCCGGGCAGGGTACTGGAGATCGATATCGCCCCCGTCACGCAGGTGAACCGTCGTGAGGTATTCGGGTGGGCGATGTTCGACTTCGCCAACCAAGCCTACACGCTGCTGATCATCACGGTCATCTTCGGGGATCTGTTCACCCGGATCATCGTGGGCGATGCGCCGGACTACCGGATGGGCAACCTGCTCTGGAGTCTGGCGCTGGCGGTGAGCTACCTGCTCGTGCTGCTCGCGGCGCCGGTGGCCGGCTCGATCATGGACGCGACGCGCTCGCGCAAACGCTTTCTGCTCGTGTCCTGGCTGCTCACAGTGTTCACCACCGCGATGCTGTACTGGGTGGAGCCGGGGCTGGTCGCGCTCGGCATGGTACTGATCGTGATCTCGAATTTCGGCTATGCGATCGGTGAGTCGTTCATCGCCAGTTTCCTCCCCGATCTGGCACCCCCCGACCGTCTGGGATGGATCTCCGGGCTTGGCTGGGCGCTGGGATATCTGGGCGGGCTGGTGGCGACGGCCTTCGCACTCGGCCTGCTGGGGGACGTGTCCGCCGACAACTTCGAGCGGATCCGCTGGGTGGGGCCGTTTGCCGCGGCATTCTTCCTGGTGTCCGCGCTCCCGACCTTCCTGTTTTTGCACGAGCGTGGGCCGCGGCGGCGGGTGGAAAGGCGGTTGCAGTTGAGCCTCGGGTTCCGCCGGGTTGCACGCAGCCTGCGCACCCTGCGTAACCGTCCGGGACTGAGGGACCTGTTCCTGTCGGTGTTCTTCGTGATGGCCGGGATCTACATCGTCATCGCGTTCACGTTCATCTACGGCTCTCAGGTGATCCGCTGGGATGAGTCCACGCGGGTGACGATGTTCATCATTACCCAGATGACCGCGGCCGCCGGTGCGCTGGGTTTCGGATGGCTGCAGGATCGCGTGGGCCCGGTACGGGTATACCGGTTCACGCTCCTGCTGTGGACGATCGCGGTGCTGGCGATCTTCCTGACCCCGCGGCTGGCCGAGTGGCTGACTGCGGTGCTGGACCGCACGGTGGAACCTCAGCACGTCTTTCTGTACGTGGGCGCGATCGCAGGGCTGTGCCTGGGCTCGGCACAGTCCGCAGGCCGAGCCCTCGTGGCCCTGATGGTGCCACGAGAGGAGGCGGGGCGCTGGTTCGGATTTTGGGGCCTGGCTGCCAAGGCCGCCGCCATCTTTGGTCTGATCGGGATTGGCCTGCTGCAACTCTGGCTGGGGCTGGCGAATGCCATCCTGTTCTGCATGCTGCTGTTCCTGGCGGCACTGGTGGCCACCCTACGCGTTCGGCTCCCGCACTCGAGTGCCTGAACAGGGGCGGGACCGGGAGCGTAAGATGGGCCGCTCGAACGGCACACGAACCGGCCGGTTTCCGGAAACGGGTGTGAACGGTGCCGTGTCGCGGAGGATCGGTCCCGGGCGCGGCTGTCCCGGCTCCGGGCAGGTATCGAACCGCAACTCACGGTCGATGCATCACCGCTTCCGGTGGATCCGGGCGTGGTCCTCGCGAGTTGAGCCGACAAGGGAATATTGGGTATCGGCTGCGCCTGATGTATTTTGGGTCTGTAGCGGCAATTTCTATCAGGCTGGCGCCAAGGGGCATTGTATCCCTTAGAGGCGCAAACGGCGTCCTGGTCCGACAGGATTTGGACGCGGCTCAGAAAGGATGATCTGAGACATGGCAAGACCATTGCGGATCGAGGTCGAGGGCGGGGTATATCACGTCAGCACTCGGGGCAACGCGCGAGATCCTGTTTATCTCGACGCAGAGGACCGGCAGGTCTGGCTGGATTTGCTTGGCGAGGTATGCAGCCGTTTTCAGTGGCGCTGTTTCGCCTGGTGCCAGTTGCAGGATCATTATCGCCTGGTAATGGAAACCCGCGATCCGAATCTTTCCCGGGGCATGCGGCATCTCAACGGGGTGTATACCCAACGATTGAATCGGCGCCATGAGCGTACGGGGCATGTTTTCCGCGGGCGCTATGAGGCGATCCTTTTGGAAAAGAACCGCTTTCTCCCGGAAGCCGTGCGTGACGTCATCCTGGCCCCGGTGCGCATCGGGTTCGTCGAACGGGCATTTGATTGGCGCTGGAGCAGTCTTGCGGCGATGCTTGAGCCCCAGACAGCGCCGCCTTGGCTCGATACCGGATGGCTTGCAGAACACTTCGGAGACGGTCCGCAGGCCGCGCGAGACGCATTTGTGGCCTTCGTGGAACAGGGGCTCGCCGTTGCGGACCTGACCGGGGCGCGGAGGGCGCCGGCGGTACTCGGGAGCCCGGCATTCCTGGCCGCCGTTCGGAATGGATTCTCGTCAACCCCTGATTTCAGAGAGGTTCCGCGGATTCACCGCAAAGCGCTCACCCCCTCGTGGGAGGAATACGAGAGGATTCCGGATCGGCGGCGCGCCATGGCAGAGGCCTACCTCTCGGGCGGTTATACGATGCGCGAGATCGCCGAACGGTTCGGCGTGCACTATTCCACCGTGAGCCGGGCGATACGGAACCATCGGGCGGCATCGAACGAGGGCGGTGTAAGCGGGGCAGCGGAACGGTCGCCCGGGGACGCCGGTTCCCACGAGGAATAGGGAAGGCCCCAGGAGCACGAAGCCCCCGGAGCCCCAGTCGCACGGTACCGACCTGATTGAGCATCGTCCGTAATCGCCGGCTCGTCCATGATTACCGTTCGTTGCGACCGCTGCAGTGTCCCCGATTTCGGTAGAAGAATTCAACCGTTTTGGGGGGGGTCATCGCGGTTTCTTGGTTCACGGTTATATCTTTTGGACAGGTGATGGAATTTATTGTGGGGTCAGGTCTTGCAAAACGAGTAAATGGCATATTCTTGCAAGACCTGACCCCACGCGGGCATAGGGTTCGGGTTCGGTAATGGGGTCTTCAGTCACGCCGCTGAAGGTTCCGGCGGTGGTGTGGCATGGTGATCGGGGCAGTAGAACGTTTTTTCATCCCTGCGCGGTGGCCGAGGCGCATCCCGCCGGATCCCGCTCAAGGAACTGGAGCCCCATATCGCCCCCGTCATGTAGATGACGAGGCGTAAGATTTTCGGATGGGCGATGTTCGGCTGCGCCAAGCGGGCCTACACGCTGCTGGTCATCACCGTGACTTTCGGAAATCTGGTTACCTGGGTCATCGTTGAGGATGGACGGGATTTTCGTCTCCGCAACCTGCTCTGCAGCGTCGCGCTGGCTGTCAGCTACCTGCTGGTGCTGCCTGCTGCGCCCGCCGGGTGGGCGGTTCGATGATGGACGCCACGTGCGCAAGCGGTTCCTGCGCGGGTCTTGGCTGCTCACGGTCGTGAGCGCCGTCATGGTGTAGTGCGTAGAGCGGGAATTGATCATCCCGTGCACGGTCCTGATCGTGATGGTCGACTACGCCATCGCGTGAGTCGCGCACCGCGAGTCCCCTTCCGGACCTGGCGCCCCGGGAGCATCAAGGCTGGGGCTCCGGTCTCGACTGGGCGCTGGAGTACCTGGGCAAGCTGGTGGCCGCGACCTTCGCACTGGGTCTGTTGAGGGATGTCTCCGGCCGACAGCGTCGTAACGGATCCGCTGGGCGGGCCGTTCGCAGTGGCGTTCTTCCTCGTGGCCGTGCTCCCGATCGTCCTGTTTCTGCGCGAGCGAGGGCTCCGCCGGCAGGTCGAGGCAATGCTGCAGCTGAGCCTCGGATTGTCGGGTCGCCCGAACTCTGGCCGCTCTGTGTGACCAGCCGGGCCCTGGTGGCCCGGATGGTGCCGCGACAGGAGGTGGGGCGATGGCTCGGGTTCTGGTGAGTCTCCGCTCAGGCAGCGACTATCTTCGGGCTGATGGGCATCGGCCTGCTGCAGCTTTGGCTTGGTCTGGCGAACGCGATATTTGTTCTGCACGCGCCTGTTTCTAGACGCGTTCGTCGCCATATGTCGCATCCGTACGCCGGCGCCCGTGCGTTTGAGATCCACCAGTCGTTGTGATACCCGTTGCCCTGCTTCACTCACACAGGGGCGTGTGGACGTGTGCTCGGCGGATCGTTCCCGCGCGGGGCAGTGGGGGCCGTCGCTCCCAGGCCCGCCGGTCGCCCGGCAACGGCCCCCCGTTTCTGACTACAAAGGCTCGGATCCCTCCAGGGAACGGGCCCTGGGCCGGGATCGGACCCGAACGAGCAAGGGAGTTGCATACCCATGGACGGAAATCGCCCGGCACGGATGCCCGGGATGGACCTCATACCGGTGTGCGCAGCGCACCCCTGCCGCTTCCGGTTCCGGCCGACCAGGTCGAGATCACCGCCGATGGCCCGGGGCAGGTCGCCCTGACGGGCTCTGCCGGCAGTGCGGAACCGGGTGCAACCGTCCGCCTGACGCACCACCGCACGGCGGAATCGGTCAGCGCAGCTGTGGCGGAGGACGGGAGTTTCGGGAGCGCCATCGCGGCCGAACCGGGTGACAGTCTCGAACTGGTGGCGGTCGACCGTGCGGGGAATGTCAGCACCCCGACGCCACTGGCCGCACCGGGCAACGGCGATGAGCCCCTCCCGCCGGATCCTGCGATGATCGCACCGCCAATGATCCCGGGAGAGGTGGCCGGCCTGCATGCCTCCACTACAGCGCCGGCAACCCAGTCCAGCGCGACGTGGCACCCCGTGCGATCCGGGAGCATCGCGCGGGCGTGGTGCGCGGGCGCGCAAGCACACGGGATGGCCAGCCCCTTCCGGGGGTACGGGCGCGGAACTGGTGCTTCCGGACGACGGCACGCAGCCGCTGGAGCGGATGAACGTGCGTGCCACCGAGTTACACGGTGGGAGAGAACGAACCCGCGGCAATGCCCGGCGAACTGCCGCGGATGTCGGGGTATACCTACGCGGTGGAACTGTCGGTGGACGAGACCATCGCCGCGAACGCGACCGAGGGCCGGTTCGACCGTCCCGTGCCCGTGTACGTGGAGAACTTTCTCGATTTCCCCACCGGCGGCATCGTGCCGGCGGGTTGGTACGACCGGGAACGGGCGGCGTGGATTGCGTCGGACAATGGACGCATCATCGCGGTGCTGGGGCACGAGGATGGGCTCGCGCTGCTGGATGTCGGCGCAGGACGGTGATGGCAACCGGACGCGCATTGAGCGGGGCTCGGATGGCACACCCGTGGCCATCGTCGCGCCGGACAGCCAGCGCACCCTGCTTGCAGTGGACGGAAGCGGCTATCTGGCATCGGTGGCCAATCCGGCAGGGGAGGTCCGTCGCTTCGACTACCGGTCCGGAGGGCTTCTGACCCGGAACACCGACCCGCGTGGGTTCGTGTCCGCTTACACCTACGATCCCTCGGGTCGCCTGGTCGAAGCGCGCAATCCCGCCGGAGGGGGCTGGGCGATCGTACGCGAGGAGCGCACGGACGGTTACGGCACGCGCATGGTTTCGGCCGAGGGACGCGCCACGCTGTTCCTCGTCGAGCGGACGTCCGCGGGAGAGAAACGGCGCGAGAACGTTCACCCGGACGGCAGTCGTGACGAGCTTCGGTTTCTTCCCGATGGGCGGCGCAGTCTCGTGGCTGCCGACGGCACCCGGGTGGACCTTGCGTACACACCGGATCCGCGGTTCGGCATGAACAGCCCGGTGCCTTCGAGCGTGTCGGTTCGTACCCCATCGGGGCGGGAGCACGGTTCCTCGCACCAGCGCTCCGCGCTGCTCGCCGATTCCACCGACCCACTCAGCCACAGCCAGTTGACCGAGACCTTGACGACGAACGGCCGGGTGACGCAGGCCCGGTACGAGTCGGACCTGCGGCGGTGGTCGATCCTCAGCCCCGAGGGGCGCGAGCGGACCGTCGACCTGGACGCACGTGGCCGCGTGCGTTCCGACGCGACGCCCGGGTTCGAGCCCGTGGTCTACGGGTACGACGCGCGCGGACGTCTTGCCCAGTGGGGCCAAGGCATGGCCGGGGAACGGACGTACGGGTTCAGCTACAACGAGGCCGGCGAAATCGCGACCGTGACCGATCCGTTGGGCCGCGTTACGACTTTCGAGCACGATCTGGCGGGGCGTGTGACGGGCCAGGTCTTTCCCGACGGCCGCGAGGTCCGCTATATCTACGACGCCAGCGGCAACCTTACCGCACTGGACCCGCCGGGACGGGAGGCACACCTGTTCGAGTACACGTCCATGAACCGGGAGGAAAGCTACCATCCGCCAGACCTCTCAGGTATCGAGACGGTGACCCGGTATTCATACGACCTGGACCAGAAGTTGACCGAGATCACCCGGCCTGATGGAAGGATCCTGCGGTTCGGGTACGACGGTGCGGGCCGCCTGGACACGGTGCAGGTAGAGCGTGGAGAGTATCGCCATCGGTACCACGCATCGACGGGTCAGACCGTATCGATTGCATCCCCGGGCGGAATCGACCTTGCGTTGTCATGGGACGGATTTCTGTCCACCGGCGAGGCGTGGAGCGGTCCCGTTCAGGGGTCAGTGACGCTTGGGTACGACGACAACTTCTGGGCCACCCAGCAGTCCGTCAATGGCGCCGTCGTGACGTTTCAGTACGACAGCGACGGTCTCCTGCTTCGGGCCGGTGACCAGATGCTCGAGCGGGACGCCCGGAACGGGCTGCCCGTGGCGAGCACGCTGGGGGTGGTAAACACAACCTGGGACTACAACGGCTTCGGCGAGATTCAGAGTCTGCTCGCCATGGCCGGCGGCGAGCCGGTTGCGCGGTTCGACTACGTGCGCGATGCCCTGGGCCGCGTGGTCGAGCAGTTCTTGACCATCGATGGTGAGGAGGAACGCACCACCTATGACTACGATTCAGCCGGCCGCTTGGTCGCAATCGTCCGAAACGGGTTCCCCGTTACCTACGGCTACGATGCCAACGGCAATCGTACGCAGGTGAATGGAGCCCCGATCGCCGTCTATGACGAGCAGGATCGGATGATTTCGTACGGCGGAGCATCGTATGAGTACACGGCCAATGGGGAATTGGCCACCCGCACCGAGGGGATCGCGGTGACGCACTATTCGTACGACGAACTCGGCAATCTCCTGGGGGTGGAGCTTCCGGACGGCCTTCGGATCAACTATCTGGTTGACGGCCGCAACCGGCGCGTCGGTAAGCGTGTCGACGGTTTGCTGGTGCAGGGCTTCCTGTACGGTGACCAGCTCAATCCGGTCGCGGAGCTCGATGCCAGCGGCCAGGTCCTGAGCCGGTTCGTCTATGCCGACAAGCCTCATGTGCCGGCCTACATGATCCGCGCTGGCCGGACCTACCGGATCCTTTCCGACCAACTCGGGAGTCCGCGTCTGGTCATCGACGTTGCCACCGGGGGAACTGTGCAGCGCATCGACTACGACACTTGGGGCAACGTCCTGCGGGACACCAATCCCGGCTTCCAGCCCTTCGGCTTCGCCGGCGGCATCCGTGACCTAGACACTGGCCTCGTCCGCTTCGGCGCGCGCGACTACGACCCTGCTACCGGCCGCTGGACCGCCAAGGACCCTATCCGGTTCGCCGGCGGAGACGCGAACCTCTATGGCTATGTACTTGGCGATCCGGCTAATCTGACCGATCCAACCGGTCAATTCGGTCTTCCCGGAGCAGTGATTGGGGGAGCTTCCGCGTTTGTTGGGACCGTCGTGGTGGGCGGCTCTCTGGGTGATGCCACCATCAATACTGCTGTTGGGGCTCTCGCCGGTGCCCTGCCAGGCGCTGGTAGTATGCTTGCTGCTGTACTACAAGGAGCGGCAGCGGGAGGTGCATCGAACGCGGTAAGTCAGGCAGTGACGATAGCAGTCGACCCATGTAGATCGCGGAGTGATTTCAACGTCGGATCAGTGGTCGGTTCGGGAGTCGGGGGCGCTCTGGCAGGAGGCCGGAGCCATCCATTCGGAAGCTCTATGTCAGTACAGATCGGGATAGCGCCATCGAATGCGGCGATATCGGCCACAACTGGCGCCATAGGAGCGCATTGGTGGCCAAATGCGACTAGGTGACAAGGGCATGTTGATCTCTGGTTTCGAATTCTGGTTCTATGTCGTGCGGTTGCCAGTCCTTGCCGGGATTCTTGCGCTCTTGGTGTGGGCGGTGCTCGCGGGGAATTTTTACGAAGACATGGTTGTACTCGTCATCCTTATTGCAAGTGGCTTGTTCGTTGTTTATTTGATCATAAATAACGTCATGCATCTGGCTAAGCTGTATCGCGGCGGGAGAAGTGCGAAGCCATGAATTATGGTTGGTCATGATTATCACGGAAGCTCCGCAAATTGGAACGGGCCGTCATCGAAACCACCGTCATCGCGAGGTGCGAAGCAACGTGGCGATCCAAACGGCGTTAGTCCTCCCCGCGCCGCCTGGACTGCCGCGCTACGCTCGCAATGACGACCGATGCCGCACGGCGTCGCACTCGCTGCGGAGGTTTCGTGATAATCAGGAGGCGTTATTCGTTTGCTGGGGTGTCGCCATCATAATGGCGATCCTGTGGTTCTGGACCTGAGTGCGCAGCTCCGGAAGCAGTGATCGTGGACGCGTGAAAGGGACTGTCCTGATCAGGGCAGTGATGGAGGTCGTTGATGCGCGTGATCGTGCTGGTACTGGTGCTGCTGATCATCGGTTGGCTCGTGGCCCGTCAACTCGGCGATATGGCGGATCCCGGAGCCGGATCGACCGACCGTGAGTCGGAGCAGGCGACCCCGCGTGTGCCCCAGCGTGTCCAGGAACTGCCGGCCTTCGAAGGAACGATGCAGCGCTTCGTGGACGACGCGGCGAGGCACCGACAGGAACGGAGGGACGCCCCCGGGCAGTAGGCCGCGCAAGCGGCCGCGGGGCGGTTGGTACCCTGAGCCAGGCCCGGGATCATGGGCGGCGCCGAGGGGTGGGCAGCGCACGGCGCAGGCGGAGCATGCGCAGCAGCCAGTAGATGGCCGTTGCCGCCAGGAGGTGCTTCAGAGTGTGGCCGCTGAGCCATCCTCCGGTGAGGTCGTGAATGGGGTGGTCCAGCGTTTCGGCCGCCAGTGCGAGCAGGTACCACGTTGCCGCGGCGATGAAATCCGTGCCGCGGTCGTACCGGCTTCGATACAGCAGAATGAGCAGGATGCCGACGACGATCGGAACGACCTGTACCATCACGTAGGGGCGAAGGTCGCCGGCGCCCATGCGCTCGCTCAGCAGCCACCAGGTGGTCGCGGCCGTGCCCGCGAGAATTAGCGCGGGAAGGGCGGCGAGTCCGACCCGGTGGTCGATGCGTTCTCCAAGGATTGCCGCGAAGATCGCCATGAACGCGACGCTCATCGGCAGTCGATCCCAGAACAGGCGTTCATGCGTCGGTGCCCAGTGATAATAGGCGGATCCGATACTCACCAGCGCGATGGCGCCGAACACGACGAGATAGGGCCAACGCTCGGATGCGTGGATGAACGGGCCGTCGGGCCGCGGGCGCTGGCTCCAGGTCCAGGTCAGGCCGGTGAGGCCGACGACCAGGAAGGGCAGGTTGGAGATCACGTCTGCGAAATGAGGGATGCCGAACACGGTCGCCGTTGCCGCGAACTGATGATATTCCTGTGGTTGGGGAATCGCCGGCAGATAGGCGGCACCGCCGACGAGCGCCGCGACGGCGACGATGATCAGGACGGCGCGCCAGTCGGGTTTCATTCCGTCGATGATAGACGCGTGCTCGCCGAGGGCGTGTCCGGGTCCGGAATCCTGCCCCCGCCCGAACGCAGCTGGCCTTCCGCGCCACCAGGGGTTCTGGTAGAAGGGTGCACAAAGGGAGGGGTTCAAAGTTGGCGATGACGGAACACAGCCTGGATCCGGGCGGTGGCTGGCAGTTCTGGGTAGACCGCGGTGGAACCTTCACCGATATCGTCGCGCAGGCGCCCGATGGCCGCCTGGTGACGCGCAAGCTCTTGTCCGAAAACCCGGAGGCCTACGCGGACGCGGCGATTCAGGGGGTGCGGGATGTGCTGGGGCTCGCTGTCGGCGAACCCTTGCCGTCCAGTGCGATCTCGGCGGTGAAGATGGGCACCACCGTAGCGACCAATGCCCTGCTGGAGCGCAAGGGCGAACCGACACTGCTGGTGATCACGCGGGGATTCGGCGATGCACTGCGCATCGGGTACCAGGCCCGCCCGGACATTTTCGCCCGCAGGATCCAGCTTCCGGAGCTGCTGTACAGCCGCGTGGAGGAGGTCAGCGAGCGGGTCGCCGCGGACGGTACGGTGCTGGAGCCGCCGGACCTGGCGGAGCTGAGGCCCAGGCTGCAGCGCGCGCTGGCCGATGGCCTGCACTGCGTCGCGGTCGTGTGCCTGCACGGCTACCGGTACCCGGCGCACGAACGCGCGATCGCGGCCCTCGCCCGATCCCTGGGATTCCGCCAGGTGTCGGTGAGCCACGAGACCAGCCCGCTGATCAAGCTGGTGGGGCGCGGCGACACGACGACCGTGGATGCCTACCTTTCACCAATCCTGCGGCGCCACGTGGACCGGGTCTCCACGGCCCTGGGGGGTGTGCGCCTGCAGTTCATGCAGTCCAGCGGGGGGCTGACCGACGCACGGCTGTTTCAGGGCAGGGACGCGATCCTTTCAGGTCCCGCCGGAGGTGTGATTGGTGCCCGCGAGGTCGCGCGCCGGGCGGGATTCGAACGCATCATCGCGTTCGACATGGGCGGAACGTCGACCGACGTCACGCATTACGCCGGGGAACTCGATCGCGTCTACGAGACCCAGGTCGCCGGCGTACGGCTGCGTGCGCCGATGCTGGACATCCACACGGTCGCGGCGGGGGGTGGATCCATCTGCTGGTTCGATGGGCTGCGCCTGCGCGTCGGGCCCGAATCCGCCGGTGCGGACCCCGGACCCGCAAGCTACCGGCGCGGTGGGCCGCTGACCGTCACCGACTGCAACGTGCTGCTCGGGCGGCTGCAGCCCGGTTACTTTCCGGCCGTGTTCGGACCCCGCCAGGACGAGCCGCTGGATCGGTCCCGGGTGCAGGCGCTTTTTGCCGAACTCGCGGAGGAGATCGCCGCCCGCGGCGGGCCACGGCGCAGCCCGGAGCAGGTGGCGGAGGCGTTTCTCGAGATCGCGGTCGCGCACATGGCTCAGGCGATCAAGAAGATCTCGGTTCAGCGCGGGCACGACGTTCAGCAGTACGCACTCGTCTGCTTCGGTGGCGCGGGTGGCCAGCACGCCTGCCAGGTGGCCGATGCCCTCGGTATGCGCGAGGTGTTGCTACACCCGTTCGGCGGGGTATTGTCGGCCTGGGGTATGGGCATCGCCGAGGTGCGCGCGCTGCGCGAGCAGAGCCTCGAGTATCCACTGGATGAGTCCGGCAGCGAAGACCGGATCCGGGACTGTATCGCACGTCTTCGCACGGCGGCGGTGGAGGAGCTCGAGGCGCAGGCACTGGGCCATGCCGGGATGACCGTAATGTCCACAGTGCAGATCCGCTACCAGGGCTCCGACAGCGCGTTTGGGGTGCCGTTCGGGCCTTCCGCCGAGATGCAAGCCGCGTTTCGTCAGGGCCACCGCGAACGCTTCGGTTTCGTGCTCGAGGACCGGCCGCTGGTGGCCGCCACCTGTGTGGTGGAGGCCGTAGCCGCGGCCCGCGGGGCGCAACCTGCGCGGGAAGCCTCGCACCCGGCCGCCAGCGAGCCGCATCCGGCGGCTTGGGTCGATGCCTGCTTCCGGGGCACGACCGGTCCGGTGCCGCTGTATCGGCGCGAGGTGTTCGAGCAGGGACAGATCCTGACCGGGCCGGCGATCGTGATCGAGGACACGGCGACCCTGATCGTCGATCCCGGCTGGCAAGCCGAGGTCCGGGCCGAGGGGGTGCTGGTGCTGTGCCGTACCCGTGCCGTACCGAAGCGGCGCCAGGTGGGAACGGATTGTGATCCGGGGCAACTGGAGGTCTTCAACAGCCTGTTCATGTCGATCGCCGAGCAGATGGGGTACACGCTGCAGAACACCGCGCATTCGGTGAATATCAAGGAGCGGCTGGATTTCTCCTGTGCGCTGTTCGATGCCGATGGCGGGCTGGTAGCGAACGCGCCGCACATGCCAGTGCACCTGGGTTCGATGGGTACGAGCGTGCGCGCGGTGCTGGCACGATTCGGGTCCGAGATGGCGCCGGGGGACGCCTATGTGCTGAACGACCCGTATCAGGGGGGAACCCACCTCCCCGACATCACGGTGGTGACTCCGGTGTTCTCTGGCGACGGACAGGAGATCCTGTTTCATGTCGCGTCGCGCGGACACCATGCCGATATCGGCGGCATCAGCCCGGGATCGATGCCCGCGTTTTCACGATGCGTGGACGAGGAAGGGGTGCTGATCGAGCCGATGTGCCTGGTGCGCGCCGGAGCGTTCCGTACTGCCGAGATCCTGGAGCGGCTTGCGCGGGGCCGCTGGCCCGCGCGCAAGCCGGAACAGAATCTGGCGGACCTGCAGGCACAGGTCGCGGCGAACACGCGCGGGGTCGACGAACTGGGCCGGATGGTGGGCGAGTACGGCACTGAAACGGTCCGGGCCTACATGCGCCATGTGCAGCAAAACGCTGCGCTGGCGGTGCGCAGGGTCATCCCCCGGCTGCGTCCGGGTGCCTTCCGCTATCCGCTGGACAACGGCGCGGTCGTCTGCGTGCGGGTGGACGTCGACCGGGAACGGCAGCGTATTCGGGTCGATTTCGGTGGGACCAGCAGGGTCCGCGCGGACAATTTCAACGCCCCATCCGCGGTGGCGCACGCGGCGGTGCTGTATGTGTTCCGGACGCTGATCGACGACGACATTCCGCTGAACGAGGGTTGCCTGGAGCCGGTCGACATCGTGATGCCCGACGACTGCATGCTCGCTCCGCGTGCTCCGGCAGCCGTGGTGGCGGGCAATGTCGAGACCTCGCAGGTCATCACCGACGCTCTCTACGGCGCGCTCGGCGAACTGGCGGCAGCCCAGGGCACCATGAACAACCTGACCTTCGGCAACCCCCGGTACCAATACTACGAGACGGTCTGCGGCGGTGCGGGTGCAGGGCCCGGGTTCCCCGGCGCAGATGCCGTGCAGACGCATATGACCAACTCGCGCCTGACCGACCCCGAAGTGCTGGAGAGCCGCTTCCCGGTTCGCGTCGAGCAGTTCGGGCTGCGCCGCGGGTCGGGCGGGCAAGGTCGTGACCGTGGCGGAGACGGGGTGGTCCGCCGCTTGTGTTTTCTCGAACCGATGGAGTTCGTCGTGCTGGCGAACCACCGCCGGGTGCCGCCGTTCGGGCTGGCCGGGGGCGGATCTGGCGCAACCGGCAGCACCCGGATCGAACGCGCGAACGGGGCGGTCGAAGTGCTGGAATCGTGCGACCGGCGCCAGGTCCGGGCCGGGGATTGCGTGATCCTCGAGACCCCCGGCGGCGGTGGATACGGCAGGCCCGAACGGCCATGAGCGCGTGGCTCGCAAACCCGCTGCCGGCACGCGGCAAGCCGCCAGACCCGCAGGGAGAGGAGGGCTTGAGCGAGTCCGCATCGCGGGTACAGCGCTCCCACTGGCTGGACCAGGCCGTGATTCTGCTCCTCGGGGCCGTGATGCTGGGGGTCGGTGGGTTTTGGGCAGACCACTGGTGGGCCCAGGGTGTCGAGTCCGACCTGCGGCGCCAGCTGCTTGCCGAGGCCGTGGCGATCGCGCGCACGGTGAATCCGGAACGGGTGGCGATGCTGTCGTTCGACGCGTCCGATGCCGGCACCGAGCCCTACGAGCGCATGCGGCAGCAACTGACCGCCTACCGCGAGGTCTCGGGAGTGCGCGGCATCTACACGATCGCACTGCGCGACGGTCAGCCGCTGTTCGGCCCCGAATCCTATGCCGCTGACGATCCCCAGTACTCACCCCCGGGAACGCCGTACCTCGAGCCGCCCGCAGGTCTGGACCGGGTATTCTCCGAGGGGTATCGGTTCACGGCCGGTCCCTACTCGGACGAGTACGGGCGTTTTGTCACGGCGCTGGCTCCGGTCATCGACCCCGGCACCGGCGAGGTTCTGGTCGCGCTGGGCATCGACATCGAGGCCGCGGACTGGGCCGAGGAGGTCCAACGGGCCCGCGCGATGGTCTGGGTCGCGGTGTTTGCCCTGCTGGCGATCGTACTGGGTGGCTGGAGCGTGGTCCTAAGCCGCGACCGGGTGTCGTCGGTACAGCGCTGGGGCCTGCGCAACGTCGAGGTCTGGCTGGCCGTGGTGTTCGGTCTGGCGATGACGCTGATCGCGTCGCTGACCCTGCATGCGGTCGAGGCGCGGGCCCAGCACGCGCAGTTCACGCTGCTTGGAGATTCCAAGGCGGTACAAGTGATGCAGGAATTCCACACGCTGCGGGATCACCAGTTTCAGGCGCTGGCAGACGCGCTGCAGCAGCTGGAAACGATCGACGCGGCGGGTTTCCGGGTGCTCACGCGCGCGGTGTTGTCGAAGCCCCACGTGGTGGGGGCCGGCTGGGCCCGGCGGGTCGCCCGCGACGAGCTCCCGGCCTTCGAGGCAGATGTCCGGGAGGCAGGGGTCGAGGATTTCCAGGTGTTCGAAACCGACGCCGATGGCGAGCCACAACCTCTATCCCCGCGGGAGACCCATTTCCCCCTGCGCTTCGTCGAACCCGCCCGGTTTCATCCGCTGATCGGGTTCGACATGGCATCCGAGGCCGAGCGTGAGCAGGGAATCGCGATGTTGCGGCGCACGGGACTGCCCAGCGCCAGCTCGGTGGTGCCCACCGCCGATGCCGGCGACGACGTAATGCTCGCATACGCAGCGGTCCCGCGGCCGGAGTGGGATGGCGTGAGGCGGGGGGGCGACGCCGAGTTCGCGACCCGCGGAGTCGCGATCATGGCGATGTGTGTGGAGGCCTTGTTGCGTTCGATCGTCACGCGGGAGCATCCGGGGCGCGCCCCGGTGGTTGTCGAACTCTACCAGCTCGCGCCGGGCAGCAATCCCCGGTATCTGGCCTCGTCTTCGTCCCACCTGGAGCCGCTGAACGCCCCGCTGCCGGTAAGCTGGCCCGCGAGCGACCGGTTCGTGCTGGCGCAACCGCTGTTCGTATTCGGGCGGGGGTATGTCCTGAAGGTGCGGACGACGCCGGAGTACCACGCCGCCAATCCGTCGCGTATCGGCTGGTCGACGGCATTGCTCGGCACGCTCCTGACGCTGCTCGCAGCAACGCTGGTGCAGTTCCTGATTCACCGACGGGCTCGGCTGGAGGCCCAGGTCCAGGCACGTACTGCCGAACTGAGCCAGAGCGAGAGCCGTTATCGGCAGGTCGTCGATAATATTCGGGAGGTCGCGTTCCAGATCGACAACGATGGTCGGTTGGTCTTCCTGAATACGGCCTGGGAGGCGGCCACCGGATTCCCGGTGGCGGAAAGCCTTGGCACCCGCCTAGTCGATTACGTGCACGCGGGGGACCGGGAAGGATTGCAGAGGCTGCTCGACGGTATGACCCTGGAGCAGGGGGGGCACAGTCATGATCAGTTCCGGTGGCTGTGCCGGGATGGCCGGTACTGCTGGCTCGAGATTACCGCGCGCGCCGGATGGGACGTCGAGGATCGCCTGGCCGGCGCCTTCGGTACGTTGGAGGACGTGACCGAGCGCCGCAATCGCGAGGAGGCGATCCGGAGGCTCGCGTTCCACGATGCGCTGACCGGTCTGCCGAACCGCCGGCTGCTATTGGACCGGCTTCAGCAGGCCTTGGCGTCCAGCCAGCGGAATCGCTGCCACGGCGCGTTGATGTTCCTGGACCTGGACCGGTTCAAGGATCTGAACGACACGCTGGGACATGATCACGGGGATCTGCTGCTGAAAGAGGTCGCGCAGCGCCTGCGTGAACAGGTTCGCCAGAGCGACACCGTCGCCCGCTTCGGTGGCGACGAGTTCGTGGTGATCGTGGCCCCGCTCAGCCAGGACGCCGGCGATGCCGGGCAGCAAGCGCGGCGTATCGCGGAGAAGCTCCGCGCCGCCCTGTCGACACCGGTGTCGCTCAAGGGCGAGCCGTATCGCGTGACGTCGAGCATCGGGGTGCAGATGTTCGTCGGCGTGGAGGTCACGGTTCCCGAGTTGCTGCGCCGGGCCGACGAGGCCATGTACGCGGCCAAGGCGGCAGGGCGTGATACCGTGGTGCTGCGCTCGGTCGAGTCCGCTGCCGGAGGCTGAACCGGCGCAGCGTGCATTCGGGCGGGCCGAGGCCGGTGTCCGGCCCGAGATCCCCGGTGAAAGGGATCGGTGCCGAGATGCCGCTGCACGGAAACCGCCGATGGCTTGTCCACGATGGCCGGGAACCGATTGAAGGTCGGGCGTGTCCATCCGGAGACGATTCAGGGAGGCAGCAGCATGAACGGGCCGATCGACCGGACGGAACGTGGGGGGTGGCTGCACGCCGAACATGCCTGCGCGAAGGGCGCGAAGGGTACGATGCCGTGGGGCTGGGCCTCGCTCGACCCGCCGGGTTCCGGCGCATCGCCGCAATCTTCCGCCGCGGTTGATCAAGGGGCGCACGGCCGGTTCCTGGCAGCCGCGGTTGATCGGTGCCTGTATTGGCAGCCCCGGTATCCGGGATGCGTTCGGAGCGGCGCCGGCGCGCCTTCAGCCCGGTCCGGCTGCGATCACTCGGCGCCGAGTCCATGACGCCGACCGAGGTCCTGGGCCTGTTTCTCTGGGGACTGCTGGCGTCGCTGGCTCTGATGAGCCTGGTCTGGGTGTTCAGCGTACCGCGCCGGGATGCGAGCCTGGTGGACCGTTTCTGGGGGCTGGGATTCGTATGGGTCGCACTGCTCTGGTGGTGGTTCGCCGGGAGGCCGGCGAGCGCCTGGGTGATGCTGGTTCCCGTGATCCTGTGGGGCCTGCGCCTGTCGGCGTACATCACCTGGCGCAACTGGGGGCACGGCGAGGACGCCCGGTACACCGAGATGCGCGCGGAGCGGTCCGATGCCGCGTTCGCGCGGCGCAGTCTGGTCACGATCTTCTGGCTGCAGGCGTCGCTGCTGGCGGTGATCGCGCTTCCGATGCTGGCCAGCGTCCGGGGCGGGATGCCGCTCTGGCCCCTGGTCTGGCTGGGCTGGGCGGTGTGGCTGTCCGGATTCGTCTACGAGAGCGTGGCGGACTGGCAACTGGCGCGGTTCAAGGCGGATGCGGGCAACCGGGCGCGGCTGATGGACCGCGGCCTGTGGCGGTTCAGCCGCCATCCAAACTACTTCGGCGAAATCGTGGTCTGGCTGGGCTTCGGCCTGATCGGGCTCGCGTTCGGCGGCTGGTGGGCTCTCCCTGGCGTGGCGTTGATGATCTTCCTGATCCTGCGCGTATCCGGGGTCGCACTGCTCGATCGCCGGCTCGGCGAGACTCGGGCCGGATACCGGGAATATGCACGTCGGAGCAATGCCTTGATCCCGGGCCCGGTGCGCCGCTGATCGAGCGACGGGATCCGGGGTCTGCGATCGTCGTCGCGGTTTCGAGCGTGAACGCGGGGTATCCGCAGTTCCGCATGGCGTATGCTGCGGGCTTCCGGAAAGGCTACAATGCGCCGATGTTCGATTTCCCCAATTTCCAGGAATGGTTTTCTCCGGTGAACGATGGCCCGGCCAGATGATGCGATGACGGCAGGGGCCGGCAGCATGCACGCGCTCGAACTGAAGGGGCGCATGATGCTGGTGTCCGTGCTGCGCCTGCACACCGCCGATGGCGGGATCCTCGAGGCGGTGCTCAGCGAGCGGATGGCCGAGGCGCCCGATCTGATGCGCGACATGCCGGTGGTGGTCGACCTCGCGGCGATTGCGACGCTGCCGATCGCGGACCTGCTGGTGGTGCTGGAGCAGATCCGGCGGCAGGGATTCAAGCTGATCGGACTGCAGCAGAGCGGTGCGGTGCCCGAGGGATTGGCGGTGGCGAGTGGGCTGCCGTTGCTGGTGCTGGGCGGGCGTGCTGCACCCGAGCCGCCTGTCCGGAACCGTCCGGCGGAACCGCGGCCGGAAGCACCGCAACAGGCAGCGGCGCCGGCGGTGCATACGCCCACCCGCGTGGTGACGCAGCACGTGCGTTCCGGGCAACAGATTTACGCGCGCGGGGGGGATCTGATCATCACCGGTGCCGTCTCGGCCGGGGCCGAAATTCTGGCGGATGGCCACATCCACATCTACGGCACACTGCGTGGGCGGGCGCTTGCGGGTGTGCGCGGGCTTGCGTCGGCGAGCATCTTCTGCCGCCGGCTGGATGCGGAACTGGTATCGATTGCCGGGCACTACCGCATCGCGGAAGACATTCTCGACAGCGAGCGCGGCGAGAACCGATTGGTGACGCTGTCGGGCGAAACGATCGACATCGCAGAAATCTAGGCGGTTCGAACCCGCCTTGTTCTAAGGAGATGCAGGCTCTATGGCACGCGTTGTAGTGATTACCTCGGGCAAGGGAGGGGTGGGCAAGACCACCACCTCGGCGGCGCTGGCGACTGGTCTGGCCCTCGAGGGTCACAAGACCGCCGTCGTGGATTTCGACGTCGGCCTGCGCAATCTCGACCTGGTGATGGGTTGCGAGCGCCGGGTCGTCTACGACTTTGTCAACGTGATCAACGGCGACGCGAACCTGCGCCAGGCGCTGATCAAGGACAAGCGCACCGACAACCTGTTCATCCTCCCCGCCTCGCAGACCCGGGACAAGGAGGCGCTGACTCCGGAAGGCGTCGACCGGGTGCTGAACGAGTTGGTGAAGGACTTCGATTTCGTGATCTGCGACAGCCCGGCAGGGATCGAGCGCGGCGCGCTGATGGCCGCGTACTATGCGGACGAGGCGGTGGTGGTCACGAACCCCGAGGTCTCGAGCGTGCGTGACTCGGACCGCATGCTCGGCATCCTGTCGAGCAAGACGCGCCGGGCCGAGCAGGGCGAGGGCGCGATCCCCGCCCGTCTGCTGCTGACCCGCTATTCCCCGGAACGCGTGCTGAAAGGGGAGATGCTCAGCATCGAAGACGTGCAGGACATCCTGTCGATCGACATGCTGGGCGTGATCCCCGAGTCCCAGGCGGTTTTGAACGCCTCGAACTCGGGCGTTCCGGTGGTCATGGACGACGGCTCGGACGCGGGCCAGGCCTACCTCGACGCGGTAGCGCGTTTTCTGGGCGAGGAACGCCCGTACCGGTTCATCACCATGCAGAAGAAGGGCTTCTTCGGACGCCTGTTCGGGGGTTGATCGGCATGGGAATTTTCGACTACTTTCGCTCACCGAAGCCGAAATCCGCGTCGATCGCGAAGGAACGGCTGCAGATCATCGTGGCCCGGGAGCGCGCGCACCGCTCGGGTCCCGACTATCTGCCGGCACTGCACCGCGAGATCCTCTCGGTCATCCGCAAATACGTGCACGTGGACGACGAGGCGGTGCAGATGAACCTCGAGCGCGAGGGTGATTGCGAGATCCTCGAACTGAACATCACGCTGCCCGACAAGGGTTGAAAGCTCCTGGGCCGCGCCCCTCGATACCTGCGGGCACGACGGTGCTCCCGGCGCGGAGTTCGTGCCGTGGATACCCGGTGTGCGGCGGTGGTGGGGCGCCGGGCAGCCAGCGCCAGAGCGTGGCCCGTTGCCGCTATCGGCGCAGGAAGCGCAGCCAGGCCCAGATGTTCAGCAGGCTCATCAGCGATTGCGCCACGTAGGTATAGGCGGCGGCCTTCAGGATGCGCTGCGCGTGCGGGTAGTCGGTCTCGTAGAGGTATCCGCCGTCGCGCAGGATGGGGAGGGCGCGGTTGAAGCTGGCATCGAGCTCCGTCGGCAGCGTCACCAGGTGCACGATCGCGGCGAGCCCCATCGACAACAGGCCGGCGAGCAGGAACATCGCCCCCGGCGCCGGGTGTCGGGTCAGGATCGTGATCACCGGGATCGCGAGCATCAGAAACGCCCCCAGGCGCTGGCCGCTCGCCGCCCATCGGACCAGTTCACCGCGCAGCCGCAGCGGCGCATAGCCCTCCGCATGCTGGATCGCGTGCCCCACCTCGTGTGCTGCCACGGTCACCGCGGTCAGCGAACGGCCGTGGTAGTTCCCTGACGTCAGGCGCACGGCCCGGGCTTCCGGGTCGTAGTGGTCGCCACTCTCGGTCACCTCGACCGCGACCTTGTGCAGGCCTCGCTGGTTCAGCAGGTGACGCGCTAGTTCACCGCCGCTGCCCTGGTAGCGCTCCTCCGGCTGGCTGTACTTGGCAAGGGTGCGCCGTACCCACCAGCCCGGCCCGTAGGTTGCCAGGATCAGCAAGGGCACCAGAATGATCAGCAGCCGAACCATGGCCGCCATGGTAGCCGATGGTCGCGATTGTTGCCGTTTCCCGCCCTGGCCGTCGGGGCGTCGAAATGGACGGGATCATTCGAGGTCGTCGAAGTCGCGGCCGCGCTTTGCGTTCGGCCGCGCCTGCCGATTGCCGCCGAAGTCTGTCGGTTCGGTGCCGGCCGAAGCGCCCGGCAACGACTGGTGCAGCACCTGGAGGTGGGCGGGCGGTGCCGACCCGTCCTTGTGTGCCCCGAAGTACAGGGTCATGTGCGGGAACGGGATCTCGATGCCGGCGGCGTCGAAGTGGCGCTTGACCAGCCGGTTGTACTCGCGGCCGACTGCCCAATGGGCACCCGGCTGGGTCTTGATTCGTACCCGCACGTTCACGGCCGAGTCGCCGAGACCGGTTACGCCATGCACTTCGAGATCGCCGATGATGACCGGACCGTGTTCCGGGTGTGCACGAAGTTCCTCGAACGCCTCGCGCAGCCGCACGATCACCTCGTCGGTGTCCTCGCGGTAGGCAACACCGTATTCTCCGACGTGGTAGCCGAAGTCGCGGGTCAGGTTGGACACCGTGTCGACCGAGGAAAACGGGATCACGTGATAGGTTCCCGACAGATCGCGCAGGCCGATGGAGCGGATTGTCAGCTTCTCGGTGACCCCGGTGACGCCTGCCACCTGGACCACCTCGCCGGTGTTGATCGCGTTCTCCAACTGGATGAAAACACCGGTGATGATGTCCTGCACCAGTTTCTGCGCACCGAAGCCGATGGCCAGGCCGAGCACGCCGGCACCGGCGATCAGCGGACCGATGTTGATGCCGATTTCGGCGAGCACGATCATCGCGACCATCACCACCAGCGCGATTGCGATGGCGTTGCGGAAGATCGCGAGCAGCGTTCGTTCCCGGGCACCGGGTGCACCCCGGCCAGTGTCGGCGCTGAGCTGGTGTTCGATCCAGCTGGCCACCACCAGCCAGAAAAGCGCGGCCAGGGCCAGGATCAGCGCCACGGTAAGCGCCTTGGCGACCAGCGTGGAGCCGCCCTCCGACGCCAGCCAGCCGCCCAGGCTGAACAGGCTCCAGGCGTCGGCGATCACGGCCAGCACGACGATCAGGATCACGACCCGCATCACCTTGAGTGCGGTCGGAATATAGGCGTTCAGCCGTTCCTCGAGCATCGGAAACTTGCGCCGCGTCTCTTCCGGGATCTGGATACGGCGGCTGATGATCTGGGTCAGCACAGCAGCTACGAAGAATCCGGCCAGGATCGCCAGCAATGTCTTGCCGGTGGCCAGCGCCATGAACGGCAGCGCATCCTGCGGCCGGGTCAGCGTGACCAGGGCCAGCGCGGCGAGGTACAGCAGCGCCAGCCAGTGCCAGCTGCGGGCCAGCGTGATCAGCGCGAACCGGGTGGCCATGTAGCGGCTGCGGTCCGCGACCGCGCTGATGCGGCGACTGACGCGCGAGCGGTTCTGCAGTACGATCGCGACCGCATAGGCGAACGCCACGAGCAGTACCAGCAGGCCCACCGATCGCCCCGCCGGACCCGACACGTGGAAGTTGACGATCGGGACCACGAGGAGCATGCCGTAGCCGATGAATCCAGTCATGCGGGCGAGCCAGGCGTTCCAGTAGGCGGCCTCCTCGCCGGCCATCGGCAGGATTCGGAGCCCCTGGTACCGACTCGCGAACAGCAGTCGCAGCAGCAGCTTGGTGGTCTCCACCAGCAGGAAGGCATTCAAAAACAGCGAATGCCGGGCTTCCATGGTTCCGGTGTCACCCAGCAGGAACAGAGCCAGCCCGTAGCCTGTCACCCAGGCCACCACCACCGCTCCGATGTCCACGGCGGCGGCAGCCGTCACTGCCGGGATCGCGCGCAGCAATGCATGCGAGCGCCGGGCGACGCGTACCCAGCCGTCCAACATCGCGAACACCGGGGCAGCGAGCCGGCGCAGCAGCTGGAACAGGGCGACCGTGACCGCAATCAGGATCGCGAGGTCGATGGCCGCCCGGCCAAGGCCGACCCAGTCAGCGGTCCCGAGCGTGCTCAGCGCGTCGCGCAACATCGCCGCCTGGACGCTCAGTTCGGCCACCGCGCCTTCGGCCCCCTGCTGGGTCCACTGGGCGACCTGGCGCGGTAGCGACAGGGCGTCCGGGGCGGTGTCCAGCGCGGGCGGTTCGTCAGCCCGTGCGCGCAGTCCGTCGAGCAGCCGCTCTCGCGTGTGCGGATCCTCGAGCGCATCGATCAGCGCACGGATCGTGTCGGCGTCGTGCGCCGGAGCTTCTTCGGCGATGGCCGGAGGAACGCCCACCAGCAGCAGCACGAGGCCGAGCAGCGCAGTGACGAAGGCGTGGCGTTTCAGGCAGGGCAGTTTGGCGCGCAGGCGGTACACAGGGAGCTCCGTCCGAGGTCGATGATCGGCACGTCTGGTCGGGGTTCGAACCCGTTCGAGCCGTTTCCCGCGGGTATACCGCTGTCAGTCTACCTGCCGTGGCGCGCGCCGCCACCCCCGGTGAGAACAGCCTCGTACGCAGCCGCCTACCCCCGGACCGTTCGGCTCGGCTCTGCGGCTACCCGGGGCGCTAGCCGCCGGGCGCGACATCCGGCTTGCCGCGGCCCTCACGACCCGCTGGCGGGAACGACCGAATCGACCCGGACCGGGTCCAGCCAGCCGGTGCCGAGCTGATCCATTTGCCGTTCGACCCACTGGCGGCGCTGTGCGACGGTTTCCGAGGAAGACGTCGGTGACCAGCTGCGCGGGCTGGGCAGGACGGCCGCCAGCGCGGCGGCCTGTTCGCGGCTCAGCGAACGCGCCGGAACGCCGTAGTGATAGCCCGCGGCGGCCTCGATCCCGAAGATTCCTGGGCCCCACTCGGCGATATTGAGATAGACCTCGAGAATCCGGGCCTTGGGCCACAGTGCCTCGATGGCCAGCGTGAACCCCGCTTCGACCGCTTTGCGCACGAAGCTCCGGCCATGCCAGAGAAACAGGTTCTTCGAGACCTGCTGGCTGATCGTGCTGGCTCCGCGCAGCGATCCGCCGTCCAGTCGCTGCTCGAGTGCCTGGCGGATCGATACCCAGTCGAAGCCCCGGTGTTGCGGGAAACGCTGGTCTTCCGCGGCAACCACCGCCAGGGCTACGTGAACCGGCAGGGCTTCCAGCGGCTGCCAGGTCGTGCGCAGGGACGGAACGGTGCCCGGGGCGCCTTCGGTGACCATGTACATCGAGTAGGGTGGGTCGAACCAGCGGAACAGCAGTACGACCAACACCGCGAGCAGGAGCAGGGTCGCGACCAGCGCCATCAGTGCCCGGGCCAGACGCCAGCGCAGGCCAGGGCGCCTTCTCGTTCGCCGGCTTCTGCGGGTTCGCTGCTGCGACCGGTAGCGTTTCATGCCGCCATTCTGCCAGATTCGCCCCCCGGCCCCGGCCCCGGCCCCGGCGGCGCGTCGGACGCGGTCGGTGTCGGCGGTTGCACCTGACCCTGGGCCGCGGGGATGAACTAACGCCCGCCGATCCGGACTCAATGCACAGTGATCCCAGCCATCGCCCCGAGGGCCGACCATGCCGAGTCCGGATCCGATGCATGCACCCAGCGTGGACCCCGCCGAGGTGGCCCGGTATCAGCGTCTCGCCGCGACCTGGTGGGACCCACAGGGTCCGTTCTGGCCGTTGCATGTGTTGAACCGCGTGCGCAGCGGGTGGATCGTCGAGCAGCTGGCACGCGAGCTCGGTCGTGACGCCTCGGCCGCGATGCCGCTGCACGGTCTGAGCATGCTTGACGTGGGCTGCGGCGGCGGCATCCTGTCCGAGAGCGTGGCGCGCAATGGCGCCGAGGTACTGGGAATCGACGTCACGGCGCGCAATATCGTCGTGGCCCGCGATCATGCCGACGGGCAGGGACTGGCGATCCGCTACCGCCAGGTGGCGCTGGAGGATCTCGATGAGGGCGATTTCGACGTGGTCCTGAACATGGAGGTGATCGAACACGTGGTCGACCCGCAGGCTTTTCTGCGCGAGTGCCTGTCCCGAGTGCGTCCGGGGGGATTCCTGGTGCTGGCCACGCTGAACCGTACCCTGGCATCGTTCGCGGCCGGTATCATTGGCGCCGAGTACCTGTTCCGCCTGTTGCCGCGCGGAACCCACCAGTGGCACCGTTTCGTGCGCCCGAAGGAACTGACCGACCCGCTAGAGGCCGCCAGCTGCCGGATCGTCGCGCGTTCCGGGGTCGGAGTGAACCCGTTTACCCGGCGCATGCGCCTGATCCGGTACGAAGGCGTCAACTACATGCTGATGGCGCGGATTCCTGCCGCGTCCTGAGCCACCGATTTCCCGATTCTGGAGCACACCATGAACTTTCTTCCCTACGAATTCACCACGCCCACCGGAGACGCGATCTCGTTCGAGTTTCGGCTGCATCCCGAGACGGGATCCGCGACCCGCGTGCACCAGCTGCTGGACCGGATCCTGCATACCCTGAACCACGAGATCGCACTGCTCGGGGAGACGCGCAACGGGGATCTGCTGCAGGCGCTGGCGATGGCAATGGCGGTACGCACCGAAATGATCCCGGCCGACCCCGAACTCACGCGCCGGCTCGCGCTGGACGTCATGGAGCAGGCCCTGCAGTCGCTTCAGCATGCACGTCACCAGGAGATCCCGGTCGGCCACGCCTGACCCGCGCGCCCCCGCGAATCCGGGGGAGGAGCGCGATAGCGGTTCCTTGCCTGCTGCGGCTGCCGCCCGCACCCCGGCGGCATTGCTTCACGCGTCGATGAAGGCGCGCCGGGCGAGCATCGCGGCGCCATGGGCCGCTTCCTCGTGCGCGGCCCTGCGTACCGGCACCCCGCTTACGCGCATGCGCAGCGCGGTCCACTGCGGGTTCGCGGCACCCCCTCCGACCGTGACGATCCCTGACGGCGGTTCGGTGCCCAGCCGGGCCAGGTGCGCGTAGCCGGCCGCCTCGATCCGTGCGATGCCTTCGAGTAATCCGTGCAGGAAATGCGCGTCGTCCGCCGGCCGTGGGCTCAGTTCCGGGGGGCGGCCGGGGTCGTGGATCGGGAAGCGTTCGCCGGTCGCGGGCAGCGGGTAGTACGCCAGTCCGGAATCCCGCTGCGGGTCGATCCTCCGGCTCAACTCGGTGATCTGCCCGGCGGTGAAATGGACGGCCAGCGCCGCGCCGCCGGTATTCGACGCACCGCCGGCGAGCCAGCGGCCCAGCACGCGGTGGCTGTAGACCCCGGTGTCGCGGTCGAACACCGGCTGCGCCGACCATTGTTTCAGCACCAGCGTGCTGCCCAGACTCGTGACGCCGGTATGCAGGTCGTCCACGCCGGTGGCAAGGAATCCGGCGATGCTGTCGGTGGTTCCCGCGACGATCCGGCTCGACGGATGCAGTCCGGTGCTCCGCGCCAGCGCCGGGTCGATCCTGCCGACGACCGTGCCGGCGGGCACGATCCGGGGCAGCAGGTCGGCAACCGGCCCCAACTCCGCCAGCCACCAGTCCGGCCAGCGGTCCTCGGCCGGGTCGTACCCGAGCTTCAGCGCGTTGTTCGCGTCGCCGAGGTCGTAGCGGCCGAGCAGACCGCCGCAGATCCATTCCGCCTGGTGCAGCACCCGCGCCGCGGAGCGCAGCAGTCCCTGTTCACGCAGCCACAGCAGTTTCGCGGCCGAGGAAGCAGCGCCGTGGGCCGCACTTTCGCGCGGTGCCAGGGTGGTCAGCCGCGCGGCCTGCGCGCGCGCCCGCGTGTCGTGGTACAGCAGCGCCGGCCCCAGCGGCTGACCATCACGATCCACCGCCAGCAGCGTACCCGAGGTGCCATCCACCGCGATGGCCACGGGCTCTCCGGGCAGACGCGCTGCCAGCTGGCCGAGCAGAACGCGTACCGCGCTCGACCAGGCCCCGGGATCGCGGCCGCTGCGCTCATCGGCGGTCCAGTTGCGGCGCATGGAAGACACGGGGCGGCCGGCCGCGTCGAGCACCACCGCCCGAATCCCGGAAGTTCCCAGATCCAGACCGACGAAATGTCGTGGCACGGTGTTCATCCCGGCCGACGCAGCGCCACGTTCAGCGCGGGATGGGCTGCGGGAGTTCGACCGCAGCGGCGGGCGTCCAACCCGGAGCGCGATGCTCGGCCACGACCTGGGTGAAGATCCCGCCGCGCACGTTGAAATCCGCGGTCAGGCGCATGAACCGCGGCTGGATCGCGGCGACGAGGTCGTCCACGATGCGGTTCGTGACCGCCTCGTGATAGGCGCCCTCGTTGCGGTAGGACCAGATGTACAGTTTCAGCGATTTCAGCTCGACGCAGGCGGTGTCCGGGACGTACTCCAGGTGTAGTTCGGCGAAATCGGGCTGGCCGGTGGCCGGGCACAGGCAGGTGAACTCCGGGATGCGCATGTGGATGGTGTAATCGCGGCCGGGCTGTGGATTCGGGAAGGTGTCCAGGGTCTTGCTGGGTGCACTGGGCATCGGGGATCCTTGGGCTGAAGAGTTCGCGGCTACCGGGTCAAACCGGAGGCCGAACCATGTAAGATTCTACCCGTTGTCCCCATCGGACCCTACCCACCCGTGCGACTCGCCCGAATAAAACTGGCCGGATTCAAGTCCTTCGTCGATCCCACTACGCTGATGCTGCCCGGAAACCGCGTCGGCATCGTGGGGCCGAACGGCTGTGGCAAGTCCAACACGATCGATGCCGTGCGCTGGGTGATGGGCGAATCCTCGGCCAAGCACCTGCGCGGGGATTCGAGCGAGGACGTGATCTTCAACGGGTCCGCTTCGCGCAAGCCCGTGGGACAGGCCAGCATCGAGCTGTTCTTCGACAACAGCGAGGGCCGGCTCGGCGGGGAGTACAGCAGCTTTGCGGAGATCTCGGTGCGGCGGGCATTGTCCCGAGACGGGCAGTCGAAGTACTACCTGAACGGCCAGCGCGCGCGCAAGCGCGATGTGACCGATCTCTTTCTCGGGACCGGGCTGGGTCCGCGCAGCTACGCCATCATCGAGCAGGGAATGATTTCGCGGCTGATCGAGGCGCGTCCCGAGGAACTGCGTGTCTATCTCGAGGAGGCGGCCGGCATTTCCAAGTACAAGGAGCGCCGGCGGGAGACCGAGAACCGGATCCGGCACACTCGCGAAAACCTCGAGCGGCTCGACGATGTCCGCGAGGAGGTCGAGCGCCAGGCCGGCAAACTGACGCGGCAGGCCGAGATCGCGGAGAAGTACCAGGAACTGGCCGCGCAGCGGCGCCAGCGCCGTGCCGAACTTTTGCTATTGCGCCTGAAGGCGCTGGAACAGCGGATGGAGACCGAGCGCCTGCAACTGGTCGAAGCGGAGACGGCGCTGACCGGTCTGCGGGCGCACGTGCAACAGAAAGAAACCGAGACCGAAGGGCTGCGCGTGCGCCGGGCGGAACTCGAGCAGGCGCAGCAGGCGGCGCAGGCGGGCTTCTACGACGTGTCGGCTGATGTCTCCCGGCTCGAGCAATCGATCCGCCACGCCGAGGCCGAACTCGAGCGGGAGGCGCGTGAGCAGGTGCAGCTGGAGGCCCGGGTCCAGGAGTCGGCACGGGCTGAGGAAGCGGCTAGAAGCCGCGTCCAGGAGGCCGAGGCGGCGATCGAGGTCCACGACCTGGAGTGCGAGACGGCGGTTGCGGCGCAGGAACTCGCCGAGCAGGCGTCGGAGACCGCCGAAGAGGCCATGCATGCGGCGCGAGAGGAACGTTCGCAGTGGCACCGGGCAATGGCGGAACCGCAGCAGGCGGCGCAGCTGGCGCGTACCCGAATGGACCACGCCGACCAGCTGCTGCAGCGCGCCCGGCAACGACGCGAACGCCTGCGGGAGGAACAGGGGCGGCTGCTGTCCACCGAAGGCAGTGCCGATCTCAAACAAGCAGAGCGCGAGCTGGCGGTCGCGGCACAGGGATACGAGCAGTTGCAGGAACGGCGCGCCGCGCTACGTGACACGCTGTCGGAGCGCCGCTCCGAACTGCAGGAGGAGCAGGAACGCTCCCACGGTGCCGAGCGCAGGGCGCGGGAGATCGCCGGGCAGCTGGCCTCGCTGAAGATCCTCCCGGGGCTGGATCGGGACGAAGACCGCGAGGCCTTTGCACGCTGGGCACGGGAGCACGGGATCGATCCCGGGCGCAGGGTTGCGGCGCAGATCGAGGTCGATCCCGGCTGGGAAGCGGCGGTCGAGGTCGTGCTGGGGCAGTGGTTCGAGGCCGTGCTCGCGTCGCTCGACGAACTGCCACCTGCGCTTCCCGATGCCGCATTCCGGGCACTGGATCCGGCCGTCGATGCCGCGTCGTTCCCGGCCGACTCGCTCGCAGCCCGGGTCCGCGCCCCCGATGCACTTCGCGCGCTGCTCGCCGCGGTGCAGTGCGCCGAAACGCTGGACGAAGCGTGGGCGCGGCTCGATGCGGGGGGATCTCCGGGAATGAGCGTCGTGACCCCGCACGGCAGCTGGATCGGCCCGGGGTGGCTTTGTCACCGCACTGTCGACCGACAGGTCGAGGGCGTGATCGAGCGCCTGCGCCTGGAGCGCAGCCTCGAGCAGGAAGCGGCAGAACTGTGGGCGCAGGGTGAGGCATTCAGCGCGCGCCTCGACGAACTCCGGGACGTGATCCGCGGCGTCGAGGGGGATCTCGAGCAGACCGAGTCGGGACTTCGCGAAAGCCAGCGCGAGGTCAGCCGCCTCGAAGCGCAGGTGCAGCGCCTGCGCGAGCGGGCGCAGCAGGCGGACGAGCGGCGTCGGCGCCTGGACCAGGAGATCGCGGAACTCGAGGAAGAGATCGAACGTGCCTCGGTCCAGCGCGACGAAGCATTGGCCGAACGCAACGAGGCATTGTCCCGGCTGGAGGGTCTCGACCGCGACCGGGAACGGCTGGAACAGCAGGTGGCCGAGGCCGAGCGTCGCCAGCGGGAGGCCCGGAACGATGCCCAGCAGGCCCGGGATCGTGCGTCCGCGATGCGCCTGGCGGTCCAGGAGGCGCGGCACCGGGTGGCCCTCGAGCAGGGGCAGGTCGAGCGCCTCGAACAGCAGCGCGCGCAGGACCGCGAGCGGTTGGTGCAGTTGCAGGAGGCGCGCACCGGGCGCCTGGCACCGCTGGACGGCTGGCGCAACGATCTGCAGCAGCGCCTTGCCCAGCGCCAGGAATCGGAACAGGCGCTGGCAACCGCACGCGCGGCGCTCGATGCCTGCGATGCCGACTTGCGGCAGCTGGCTGCGGATCTCCGGGAACTCGGCGGACAGGTGGAGCAGGGGCGGGCGGGCTGCGAGGAGCGCAGGCTGCACCTGCGCGAGCTGGGCGTGCAACAGGACCAGCTTGCGGGCCAGTTCGGGGAAAGCGGATTCGAGCCGGAGGCGCTGGGCGCGGATCTGCCGGAGGATGCGGCGATTCCCGCCTGGGAAGAGGCGGTCGCGATCCTGGACCGGAAGATCGAACGCCTGGGTCCGATCAACCTCGCAGCGATCGAAGAGGCACGCAGCCTGGCGGAACGCAGCCGCTATCTCAGGGAACAGCACGATGACCTGATCACCGCGCTCGAGACGCTGGAGAGCGCGATGCAGAAGATCGACCGCGAAACCCGGGCGCTGTTCCGGCAGACGTACGACCAGGTCAACGAGGGGCTGGGGCAGAAGTTCCGGCGTCTGTTCGGAGGCGGCGAAGCGCGGCTCGAACTCACCGGCGACGACCTCCTCGATACCGGCGTGGCGATCATGGCTCGCCCACCGGGAAAGCGGCTCTCGACCATCCACTTGATGTCGGGGGGCGAAAAGGCGCTGACCGCAGCTGCGCTCGTGTTCGCGATCTTCGAACTCAATCCGGCGCCGTTTTGCATGCTCGACGAAGTGGACGCGCCACTGGACGAGGCCAACGTAGGTCGATTCTGTGCGCTCTTGCAGGACATGTCGGAGCGGATCCAGTTTATCTTCATCACGCACAACAAGACGACGATGGCCATGGCGGAGCAGCTGATCGGCGTCACCATGCATGAACCGGGCGTGTCTCGCCTGGTCAGCGTGGATATCGATGCCGCGGTGGAACTGGCCGAGGCCTGAAGGACACGAGAGGGCTTCCTGGTGGATTGGTTGCGGATCAGTTTGTTGATTATTGGAGTGATTCTGGTCGCCGGTATCTGGATCGCGCATCGGCTGCGCACGCACGGACCGCGGCAGGTGTCCGGCGACGATGCCGATGACTGGGGCGACGAGGGCACCGTCCACATCCGGGCCCATCGCAACGGCCACGAGATCGAACCGACCCTGGGTGGCAGTGGCGAGGACTTCGAGCGCCTGCTGGAAAGCGAGCCTGGAGATCGGACGTCCCGTCCGGCGGCACTGGGGGTGGAGCCGGAGCCATGGCCCGATGCGCCCGGGGCGGAGCAGGTTCCCGCGCCGCCCGTTCGTCCCGCGGCGGAGCGCGACTTGCGCCCTCCCGGTGCCGCGGGCGAACCGAAGCCGCCGCAAGCGCGGCCGGAGCCGGAACCCAGGGCCGGCCGGGTGGCAACCACCGGGTCAGCACTGCTGGCCAGACTCCGACAGGGGTTGAACACGCTTGGCGACCTGGCCGAGGCGAAAGCTCCTCCGGCGGCGGCGCCGTCCGAAGAGGAACGCACCGCGCGACCGCCGGAGCGGCGCTGGGCGTCGCCCTACGAGGACGTCTCGGAACCCCGGGTGGTCGGGCGCAACCCGCTGGCCCGGGAACAGGATCGGGAGAAAATCCTGGTGCTGCACGTCGTGGCCCCGCGCAACCGCCCGTTCACCGGCGTCGCGCTCGGCGCCGCGCTCCGGCGTGCGGGCCTGGCGCTGGGCGAGATGTCGATCTACCACTACCGTGACGAGGCGTCGTCGCCGGACAGCGCGCCATTGTTCAGCGTTGCGAACATGGTCGCCCCCGGAACCCTGACCGACGACGACATCGCCAGCATGATGACGCCCGGCATCACGCTGTTCCTGCAGTTGCACGCCTGCGATCAGCCGCATCGCGCCTTCGAGGCCCTGCTGGAAACGAGTCACGTGCTCGCGCGCGACCTCGGCGGCAGCATTCTCGATGCACAGCAGTCGACGGCGACCAACCAGACACTCGCGCACATGCGCGAGGAGATGAATCAGTGGCTGCTGCGGCACCGGCCGGACGTACTGCGCCGAAAGGCCGATCGGTGAGTCCCTCCGGGGACGCCGCGGCCGCCCGCCGCGCCGCGGAACTGCGCGAACGGATCGCCCATCACGACTGGCGCTATTACGTGCTGGACGACCCGGAGATCAGCGACGCCGAGTACGACGCGCTGCTCGCGGAGCTCCAGAGGATCGAGGCGGAGCATCCGGAGCTGGTGGTGCCGGAGTCGCCGACCCAGCGGGTCGGTGGTGCGCCTGCCAGCGGTTTCGCCCCAGTGCGGCATCGGCTGCCGATGCTGTCGCTAAACAACGGCTTTTCCGAGGACGAGATCCGATCGTTCGACCGGCGCGTGCGCGAGCGCCTGGAGGCCGATGCCGCGGTGGTCTACATGGCCGAGCCGAAGCTCGACGGGCTGGCGGTCAGCCTGCTGTACCGCGACGGGCGACTGGTGCAGGCGGCCACGCGCGGCGATGGCGAGACCGGCGAGGACGTGACCGGGAACGTGCGCACCGTGCGCTCGATTCCGCTGGCGCTGTCGGGTTCGGGGTGGCCGCGGGAACTCGAAGTGCGCGGCGAGGTGTTCATGCGGCACCGGGATTTCGAGCACCTGAACCGGCATTTGCAGGAGGCCGGCGAGCGCGGGTTCATGAATCCGCGCAATGCAGCCGCCGGCAGCCTCCGCCAGCTCGATCCCGCGGTCACCGCGCGCCGGCCGCTGACCTTTTTCGCCTATGGCCCGGGTTCGGTCGGCGATCATCCGCTCCCGGAGACGCAGTCAGGTGTACTGGACTGGTTCGAGTCGCTAGGTATCCCGGTGTGCCCCGAGCGGGCACGGGTCTCTGGGGTCGACGGTGCGTTGACGTACTACCGGGCGATGGCGGAACGCCGGGCGGAACTCCCCTATGACATCGACGGCGTGGTGTTCAAGCTTGATGCGCGGGAGGCACAGCAGCGGATCGGCTTCGTGGCCCGCGCGCCGCGCTGGGCGATCGCCTACAAGTTTCCGGCCGAGGAGCGCACCACCCGGCTGGTTGCGGTGGACTTCCAGGTCGGGCGCACCGGGGCCCTGACCCCGGTGGCGCGGCTGGAGCCGGTACTGGTCGGCGGGGTGATGGTCAGCAATGCCACGTTGCACAACATGGACGAGATCGCCCGCAAGGACGTCCGTATCGGCGGCCGCGTGGTGGTGCGCCGGGCGGGTGACGTGATTCCCGAGGTGGTCGGGCGAGCCGGGGGTGAACGCGAGCCGCAGACCCGAACGATCGAACTGCCAGCCGCCTGCCCCGAGTGCGGCTCGCGGGTGGAACAGGAAGACGGTAAGGCGGTGGCGCGTTGCACCGGCGGTCTGGTCTGCCCGGCCCAGCGGCGCGAGGCGCTGCGGCATTTCGTGTCACGAAAGGCGCTGGACATCGAGGGGTTCGGTGAACGGCTGATCGAGCAACTGGTTGCGTCGGGCACGGTGACCAACCCGGCCGAGCTGTTCGCGCTCGATGCCGGGCGGCTCGAGGGCTTCGACCGCATCGGGCCGAAATCGGCGCAGAACCTCGAGCGGGCGCTGCAGCGGGCCCGGGAGACGACGCTGGCCCGGTTCGTCT
This sequence comes from Thioalkalivibrio nitratireducens DSM 14787, assembly GCF_000321415.2. Taxonomy (NCBI): domain Bacteria; kingdom Pseudomonadati; phylum Pseudomonadota; class Gammaproteobacteria; order Chromatiales; family Ectothiorhodospiraceae; genus Thioalkalivibrio; species Thioalkalivibrio nitratireducens. Next base: position 1,399,001 of record NC_019902.2, read on the forward strand.
ACGCTCTCGGGATCCGCGAGATCGGCGAGGTGACCGCGCGTGCGCTGGCCGCGCATTTCGGTGCGCTGGATCCGCTGATGGAAGCCTCGGTGGAGGAACTGGAAGCCATCCGCGATGTGGGCCCTGTGGTCGCGCGGCACGTCGCGAGCTTTTTTGCAGAGCCTCACAACCGCGAGGTGATCGCCGCCCTGCGCAATGCCGGCGTGCACTGGCCCGAGCCGGAACCCGCGGACACGGACGCACGGCCGCTCGAGGGTCGCACCTACGTGTTGACCGGCAGCCTCGAGGGCATGACGCGCGAGCAGGCCAGCCAGCGCCTGCAGGCGCTGGGCGCGAAGGTGACCGGCAATGTCTCGCGGCAGACGACCGCGGTGATCGCCGGTGCCAGCCCGGGATCCAAGCTGGCGCGTGCCGAAGCCCTGGGCGTCCCGGTGCTCGACGAGGCGGGGCTTCTGGAACTGATCGGTTGACGCGCCCCGGCGATCCGCGTGGGCGGGGCGCGGGTTTCCCGTAGCGCTATTGTGCCGGGCGCTCCGCGAACTCGATCCGCGCTGCGGCCCGGAGTTCGTCCATGTACGTACGCAATGCGCGGCCCTCCAGGATATCCTCGATCTCGGGGCGTACCTCGTCCAGCGACGGGGGCGCGATTTCACGCATCTCGTGCAGACGGATTACGTGCCAGCCGAACCGGGTCTGCACCGGTTCCTGCGTGTCATGGCCCGGCTCGAGTGCGGCCACCGCCTGTGCGAACGGAGGAATCATCTCCCGGGGCGTGAACCAGCCGAGGTCTCCGCCGCGTTCGGACGAGGCATCGATCGAGTGTTCCAACGCGAGCTCGGCAAAATCGGCCCCGTCCTGGAGTTGCGCGATCAGTTCCGCGGCCTCGTCCTCGCTCTCGACGAGTATGTGACTGGTGCGATATCCGGTTCGATCCATTGCCGCGACCTGCTGGTCGTACTCGGCCTGGATTTCGGATTCACTGAACTCGATCGACTCGACGTGGCGCTCGATGACCTGCGACGCGAGCAGGTTGGTCTTGATGCTTTGCAGCAGCATCCGGACGTCGCTTTCCTGGTCGATTCCCTGGGCCACCGCCTGCTGGCGCAGCAGCTCCAGGTTGATCACCTCGTCTAGCACGTTTTCCATACCCGGCATGTCCGTATTGGCATCGAGCCCGGCATAGGCGAAGACCGTGGCGCGTGTGATCGGGGTGTCGTTGACGATCGCCACGGTATCGGTGTCCAGGGTGGTGGATTCCGGGGGCGGTTCGGCACGTTCGCAGGCATTCAGCGTAAGCAGCAGCAATGCGGCGGCAGCCGGGGCAAGGACGGGGGACATGCGCGGAGATCTCCAGGGTGGGGGCTTCGGCACCGTTGGCCGTAACGGCACCGTTGGCCGTAACCATGACGCCGGCGGGATTCAGGGCAGCACGCGTTTGAAGGGCCGGACGGTTACTTCGCGGTAGACGCCGGCGGCGCGATACGGATCTGCGTCCGCCCAAGCGCGCGCTTCTTCCAGCGATGGAAACTCGGCCACGATCAGGCTGCCGGTGAAGCCGGCCGGGCCCGGATCGGGTCCGTCGATCGCGGGAAACGGGCCCGCAAGCAGCAGACGGCCGGCATCACGAAGGGCTTCCAGACGGGCCAGATGTTCCGGGCGGGCTGCAAGCCGCCGTTCCAGGCTGTCGGGGGCATCCTGACCGATGATTGTGTAAAGCATAGCGGATACTCTCCAGCAATCTGCAGGGGCGGCCGGGTGCGGCCGGGTGCGCGGCATTATACAAGCCTTCGGCATTCCTGCTGCCCGGGCTTGTGCGGCGCGGTTGCGGCGTGCGGCGGAAAACGGACACCGGCTGGTATACTCCTGCGCCGAATACCATCCGATCCCTGTACATGAACGTCCTTGCGATACACCCGGAGAATCCCCAGTTGCGGCTGGTACGGCAGGCGGTCGAACGCCTGGAACAGGGGGGCGTGATCGCGCTACCGACCGATGCCTGCTATGCGCTGGCCTGCATGATCGGAGACAAGTCCGGGGCCGAGCGTATCCGGCGTCTGCGCCAGGTCGACGACAGTCACCACCTGACTCTGCTATGCCGCGACCTATCCGAACTGGGGCTGTACGCCAAGGTCGATAACTCGGCGTTCCGCCTGATGAAGGCGCTGACGCCCGGCCCCTACACTTTCATCCTGCCCGCCACGCGCGAAGTGCCCCGGCGCCTCCAGCATCCGAAGCGGCGCACCGTTGGTCTGCGCGTGCCCGATAGCCAGGTGGTGCAAGCGCTGCTGGCGGAACTCGGCGCACCGTTAATGTCGGCGACGCTGCGGCTTCCCGGTGACGCGCATCCGCTCAGCGAACCCTGGGAGATGGCCGAGCGTCTGGGAGCTCAGGTCGATGCGATCGTGGACAGCGGGGCCGGAAATCTCGAGGCGACCACGGTGATCGACCTGACCGGCTCGACACCCGAGGTGCTGCGCCAGGGGCTGGGACCCGTCGATTTTCTCGACTGAGGCGCAGCTCGGTGTCGACGCGGTCGGGAACGGTAAGACCCCCGGACTTGTCCTGATGGTAATGCCGGGAGGCTGCGCGGGTTGGGTATACTCCAGGGATGGAATCTCTGATACAGACCATCGCGATCTGGACCTTGCCCGTGCTTTTCGCGATCACGGTCCACGAGGCGGCGCATGGCTACGTCGCGCGCGCGCTCGGTGACACGACCGCGGCGATGCTGGGGCGGCTGACGCTCAACCCGCTGAAGCACATCGATCCGGTCGGGACCATCGCAGTTCCGCTGGGCCTGCTCACGATCAGCAGCCTGACGCCCGGGCCACCGTTCGTCTTCGGGTGGGCCAAGCCCGTTCCGGTCAATACCCGCAACCTCGGCCACCCGCAGCGCGACATGGCGGTAGTTGCCGTGGCCGGCCCGCTCGCCAACCTGGCGATGGCGGTCGGCTGGGCACTGGTGATCAAGGTCGGCCTGGCGGTGGACCACGCCTACAGCCTGGCGCTGGTCTACATGGGGATGGCAGGCATCGCGATCAACGTGCTGCTGATGGTGCTGAATCTGCTCCCGTTGCCGCCGCTGGACGGCGGGCGGGTGGTGGCGGGTTTCCTGCCAGCGCGCGCTGCCAGCCGGTTCGAACGCATCGAGCCCTACGGGCTGCTGATCGTCCTCGCGCTGCTGGTGACCGGCCTGCTCGGTACGGTGATTGGGCCGCTGTACTCGTTCTTTATGGATGTCATCGGCGCCGGGGTCGGACTACCCTTCGCGCGGATGTGATCCCACGTCCGCGATTCCTCGGGAGTTGTTCGTGCGCAAGATCCTGATACCGATCCTGTTCCTGGTCGCGGTGGCTGCGGCCTGGCCGGTCTACGTGGGTGTGCAGGTCGAGAACGCGCTGCGTGAGCCGCAGACGTCGCAGCTGGGCGAATTCCGTGTCCACCACGCAATCCGGACGTACGAGCGCGAGAACTACCGGGCCCGGGCCAGCAGCGTGCTGCAGTTTCGCCGCGAAGGCACCGACTTCGAATTGGTGCTGGACCACAGGATCCGCCACCGGCTGCTCGGCGCGACGGTGAAGACCCAGCTAGCCGACGGCCGGGTCGAACAGGGGCTTCCGCCCGTGCTGGAAGATGCCATCGCCCAGGCCGCCCCGCGTGCGGAGACCTGGGTCGGCCTGGGGGGCGGGCTGAGTTCGCGGCTGTCCAGCCGTCCGTTCCGGCTGAATCTTGGCGCAGACGGCCTCGGGGAGGAGGACGCGCTGCAACTGGAGCTTGCCGCAGGTCAGGGCGGCGTGTCGTATTCACCGGAACGCCTGCTCTTGAGTTTCGACACAGAGAGCGCTTCCGTGACGGAACAGAAGAAGCGCCTCGACCTGGGACAGTTACACTACGGCCTGCTGGTGCACCCGGGACCGGATGGCCGCTACGGGCGCCTCCCGGACTATGACCTGAGTTTCGGCGTGGGCAGACTGAGATTCGGCGATGGCAACGTCGAGGTGCTGGCCGCGGACAAGCTGCAGCTGAGTGCCTGGCAGAATTCGACGCCGCAGCACCTCGACCACGTATTGCGCATGCGCATGGAGCGGCTGCGCTCCGGTTCCCTGGAACTGATCGCGCTGGAGTCGCATCTGAATGCCCTGCGCTGGCACCGCCCGACCATTCTGCGCCTGCTCGACGATCTGCAGCACCTGCCGCTCGCGGCTCCGGATCGTTCGGCACAGCGGGGGTTGCTCGTGGGTGCGTTGTTCGAAGGGCTGCAACAGATGATCGCGCACGATCCGGTCGTCTTCGGGGAGCTGCGGTTGAATACCGAGCCGGAGAAGCGCCTGCGGATGAACCTGGATCTCGGGCTGCGCGGTGATGCGCAGCAACTGGCCACTCGTCCGCTCGAGTCGCTGGCCGCGAGTCTCGAAATGGAACTGGGGGCGGAACTGATCGATGAAATGAATGCCTGGCTGCAGGACCGCGCGCTGTTGGACGACGCCGAAGTCACCGCGTTCCGCGACTGGCTCGAACAGGGTACCGAGGAGCAGTGGATCCGGCTGCGCAACGGCATTCTGAGCAGCCGGCTGCAGTTGGAAGGAGGACGACTGATGGTCAACGGGCGCGACCAGACGGCGCTGCTGCTGGCGCTGGTGTTCGGGGCGGCCGGTGGCATGTTCTAATACTCGGTCGTGATTCCATCGCAAAGGGCGTTTTCGTGAGCAATCAGGCTTCGAACCGGCGTGTACTGTCGGGCATGCGTCCCACCGGGCGTTTGCACCTGGGTCACTACCACGGTGTCCTCAAGAACTGGCTGGAACTGCAGCACAGCTACGAGTGCTTTTTCTTTATCGCCGACTGGCACGCGCTCACCACCCATTACGAGACGCCTCTGGATCTCGGCCAGCACGTGACCGACATGGTCATCGACTGGCTCGCGGCAGGTGTCAGCCCCAGTGCGGCGACGGTGTTCGTGCAGTCTCGGGTGCCGGAACACGCGGAACTGCACCTGCTGCTCTCGATGATCACCCCGCTGGGCTGGCTCGAGCGCGTGCCCACCTACAAGGATCAGCAGGAACAGCTGCGCGAGCGGGATCTCGCGACCTACGGCTTTCTGGGCTACCCGGTGCTGCAGAGCGCGGACGTGCTGGCCTACCGGGCCGGCCTGGTGCCGGTCGGGGAGGATCAGGTCGCCCATCTCGAGGTGACCCGGGAGATCGCACGGCGCTTCAATCACCTGTACGGACGCGAACCGGGTTTCGCCGACAAGGCCGAGGCGGCGATCGACAAGATCGGCAAGAAGATGGCCCGGCGCTACCGGGACCTGCGCAAGCGCTTCCAGGAGCAGGGCGAGGGGGAGGCACTCGATGTCGCGCGTGCCCTGCTCGAGGGCCAGCAGAACCTGTCGCTCGCCGACCGGGAACGCCTGTTCGGCTACCTGGAGGGGGGCGGCAAGATCATTCTGCCCGAGCCGCAGCCGATGTTGACCCCCACCGCGAAGATGCCGGGCCTCGATGGTCGCAAGATGTCCAAGAGTTACAATAACGCGATCAGCCTGCGCTCCGAACCGGCACAGGTCGATAGGCAAATCCGGACCATGCCGACCGACCCGGCACGGGTGCGGCGCACCGACCCCGGCGACCCGGACAAGTGCCCGGTCTGGGCTCTGCACCAGGTCTATACGCCCGAGGAAACCCGGATTGAACTCGCGCACGGCTGCCGGACCGCCGGAATCGGCTGCCTTGACTGCAAGCGCCCGCTGATCGAGGGCGTGCTCGCGGAGCTGGCGCCGATTCAGGAACGCGCGCGGGAGTATGCCTCGGATCCGGGGCTGGTGCGCAGCATCATCAACGAGGGCTCGGAGGCCGCACGCGAAGAGGCCCGGGAGACGCTCGACGAGGTGCGTCGAGCGATGGGATTGGATTACCTGCGGTGACACTCCGGGCACACCCCGGCCACGTGGTCCGAACGTCCCCAGGCCGGCGGCGGGGGGCGACCTCTGCATGACCGTCGAGATCCTGGAGGATGCCGAGGCGGAGGCCGGCGCCGAATGGGCCTGCCGGGTTAACGGTGAGGCACTGGCCGAGCTGCCCACCGATCTCTACATTCCCCCCGATGCGCTGGAGGTCTTCCTCGAATCCTTCGAGGGGCCGCTCGATCTCCTGCTGTACCTGATTCGACGTCAGAATCTGGACGTCCTGGCGATCCCCATCGCCGAGATCACCCGCCAGTATATGGCCTACATCGAGGTGATGCAGGCATTGCGCCTGGAACTGGCGGGCGAATACCTGGTGATGGCTGCACTGCTGGCCGAGATCAAGTCGCGGATGCTGCTGCCCCGGCCCCCGAGTGCGGGGGACGACGACGAGGAGGATCCTCGGCTTGCGCTGATCCGCCAGTTGCAGGAGTACGAGCGCTTCAAGACTGCGGCGCAGCGGATCGAAGCCCTGCCGCGGATGGAACGCGACTTTTTCCACGCCCGGGCGTCCCGGGATGCGCTGAGCGGACCGCCGGCACCGGCGCCCGCGCTCGAGGATCTGCTCGACGCACTGGCCGGCGTGCTGCGCCGAGCCAGCCTCAGCGCGCATCACCAGATCAGCGCCGAGGCGCTGTCGGTACGCGAACGCATGACGCGCATTCTCGAAGGCCTCGATCATGACGAGTTCGTCGATTTCATCAGCCTGCTGGTGGGCACCGAAGGGCGGCCCGGGGTGGTGGTCGCGTTTCTCGCGGTGCTGGAACTCAGCAAGGCCGGATTGCTGGAATGGGGGCAGGGCGAGCCGTTCGGGCCGATCCGCGTGCGTCGGCGGCAGGCAGGAGGCGACGAGGGATGAGCGAACCGCTCCGGGGTGCAGAGGCAACGGCGTCGTACGAGCGCCTCGAACTGATCCTCGAGGCGGTGCTATTCGCGGCGCTGGACCCGGTCCCGGTGAAAGAGCTGCAGGCCGCGTGTGCCTCCATCGAAGGCATCGGGCGGGCCGAGGTCGAGGCGGCGCTCGAGCGGCTCGCCGAGCAGTACCGGGATCGCGCGGTCGAGCTCGTGCGGTCGGCCGGCGGGTATCGTTTCCGGGTGCGCGAGCGGTTTTCGGCAGTCGTCCAGGCCGCACAGCCGGAACGCCCGGCGCGGCTGTCGCGGGCGATGCTCGAGACTCTGGCGATCATCGCCTACCGGCAGCCGGTGACCCGTGCCGAGATCGAGGAGATCCGGGGGGTCGCGGTCAGTACCCAGATCATGCGCACCCTCACAGAGCGTGGGTGGGTGCACGTTGTCGGACACAAGGAGGTACCGGGCCGTCCCGCGCTGTACGCGACGACACGGGCTTTCCTCGATGACCTCGGTCTGCACCGGCTGGACGAATTGCCCCCACTGGATGCGTTGCGGGAACTGGTCGACCTGCCGCCGGACGAGGCGCTTACCGACCCTGCATCCACCGGGGCGGCGCCTTCGCCGGGGAATCCGGACGACCCCAGCGGGGACGCGGACCGGGAGCAGCCGCGGTAGCGTACTCCGAGGCGCGCGGCCTCCGGTCTGTCGCTTCAGCGAAGTTCGACTATAGTCCTGCATTCCAGTGGCGCCCGCCAGAGTGCCGGGCCAGCGGGGAATCAGGGTAACGGCGGGTGCGGCTTCGGCGCGGGTCGGCCGGCCGCGGCCGCCGCGGGGGCCTTGCATAAGGACTTCAGGGAGTCGTCCAGACCATGTCGGAAAAGAGCTTCGTGCTGCCCAAGCGGGTTGGCCTGATGATGGCCGAGATCTTCAAGCTCGGGCTGCTGTTCATCGCGGGCTTCGGGATCCTGTGGGCGACGATCATCGAGGTTACCGAGTTCGTGCTGCGGGGTGGGCCTGGCCTCGGCGATGTCCTGATGCTGTTCCTGCTGATCGAACTCGCCGCGATGGTCGCGATCTATTTCCGCACCAATCGCCTGTCGGTACGCTTCCTCGTCTATATCGCGATCACCGCACTTACCCGGGTGCTGGTGGTGGATGCGAAGACCATGGACAACGCCACGGTACTGACGCTGGTCGGCGCGATCTTCCTGCTCACGCTCGGGGTGCTGGTCCTGCGCGGTTGCGAGGTCTGGTTCGGGCAGGATGACGAGCAGAAGGAGTGACCCCCGTCCAGTCCGAACGTACGGGTACGGTCATTCCTTCAAACGCGGCATCAGCATGGTGAGATTGCAGGGGCGCGTGCGTGCATCCAGCTGCGCCTCGATGATCCGCGTCCAGGCCGTTCGGCAGGCATTGCGCGATCCCGGGAGCACGAAGATGAAGGTACCGTTCGCAACCCCCGAAAGGGCCCGGGATTGCAGACTCGAGGTTCCGATCTCCTCGTAGGAAATATAACGAAAAAGCTCCCCGAATCCGCTGATTTCCTTGTCCAGCAACGGCGCGATGGCCTCGGGCGTGCCATCGCGCCCAGTGATGCCGGTGCCGCCGGTGGTCAGAATGCAGTCGACCGCCGGGTCGGCGATCCAGCGCGATGCTTCGGCCCGGATTGCGTAGACGTCGTCGGGCACAAGGCGGCGCTCCGCGAGCCGGTGACCCGCCTCTTCCAGAAGTTCGCCGAGGGTCGCTCCGGAACTGTCCCCGGCCAGGTCGCGGCTGTCGGAAACGGTCAGGATCGCGATCTGCAACGGCGTGGGGGCATCGGTCATGGCGGTTCCCTTTTCGTGTATCGTCGCAGCCATGATAGTTAGCCGTGGCGGCCCTTGAAATGTCAGAGCGCTTGCAGAAGTACCTCGCGGCCCGCGGGCTGGGTTCGCGGCGGGAGATCGAGGTCTGGATCGCGAACGGCGAGGTGATGGTCAACGGCCGGGTCGCCACGCTGGGCGATCAGGTGCAGGCCGGTGACGAGATTCGGGTGCGCGGGCGCGTGCTGCGCGGCGACGAACGGCCGCAGCGCTGGATCGCCTATCACAAGCCCGAAGGGGAGATCTGCAGCCGTTCCGATCCCGAGGGTCGGAGCAGCGTCTTCTCCGCGCTTCCCCGGCTGCGCGATCAGCGCTGGGTATCGGTCGGCCGCCTGGACCTGAATACCTCGGGACTGCTGCTCTTCACCACCGATGGCGATCTCGCGCATGCCCTGATGCATCCGTCGCAGGCGCTGGTCCGGGAATACGCGGTGCGGGTGCTGGGCGAAGTTCCTGCGGAGACCTTGCAGGGGTTGTTGGCCGGGATCGAACTGGAGGATGGGCCCGCGCGTTTCGAGACGCTGGTGGAGGCCGGGGGCGAGGGGGCGAATCGCTGGTTTCACGTGACCGTCTCGGAGGGCCGGAACCGGCTGGTGCGCCGACTCTGGGAGGCCGCAGGGTGCACCGTCAGTCGCCTGATCCGCATCCGCTACGGGCCGGTGGCACTGGGCCGCGGTCTGCGCGTCGGGCGGTTCCGGGACCTCGTTCCGGAGGAGGTGGCGGCGCTGTACGAAGCCGCCGGGCTTCCCCGCGCGCGCCCGGCACACGCCCACGGCCGGCCGGGTGCGCGGGGGCGCGGGGCCGCGCGAGGCAAGCGGGTGCGCGGCCGCCCGAAGCGAAACCGCTGAGCGACGGCTGAACTCCATCGCTGCGGGATTCGGCGCGGCCCATTAGACTATCGGTTCGACAGTCGGTGATCATCGGCTGCAGGCACGGATCTGCGCAAGGGGGGGCGATGGTGGACTTCCAGAAGGCCGGCAAGAGGGCGTTGCACACGACGGAAGTTGCGGTGTTGGCCGTGATCGCGGTTGCGACGGTGATCGCGATCCTGCAGGAAATTGCGCTGATGGTCCGCAACCTCGAGGTCACGCTGGCCGACCTCCTGCTGCTGTTCATCTTCCTGGAAGTGCTCGCGATGGTCGGGATCTATTTGAAATCCGGCCGCTTGCCGGTGCGCCTGCCGCTGTATATCGCGATCGTGGCCCTGGCCCGTTACATCATCATCGACATGAAGTCGATGGACTTCTGGGCGATGCTCGCGGTGTCGCTGGCGATCCTGCTGATCACGATCGCAATCCTGATCCTGCGCTACGGACACATCCGGTTCCCCTATACTGACGAGGGCGAAGTGCCCGAGCCGCCGCTGGCGCACAAGGACCAGCGTGACAGGTGATGTCCGTCATGGAGATCCTGACCCCGGGCCTCTGGGGTTACGCCAGGGAACGGCGGGATCCGGCCGCGCCAACGCCGCGCACCCTGTCGCTGATCCTGGGCCGGGGCCGGCCTGAGCACAGCGACCACCGGGGCTGGGAGGAGGTGTTGGCTTCCCGGCTCGGGTACCGGCGGGGTACCGGCGGCCGGCAGCGCCTGCTGGCATTCCCGGTGAGCCTGACCCCGGGGATGCATGACCTGGTTGCGGCTGCGGTGCCGGATCTGACCGCGGAAGAATCCCGAGCGCTTTGGGAGACCGCGGTGCCCGAGCTGGAGCGGTCCGGCGGGCGCCGACGCGAGGCCTTTCCCGGTGTAAGCGAACTGGAATTCGATGGATCGGGCGACTGGGACGGGCCGCCGCCGTCCGCTGGCTTCGGCCGGCCGATGCCGGCCCCCCGTCTCGCGAATGCCATGGCGCGCCGCCTGCAGGTGCTCGGCAACGCGGTGCAGATGCTCTGGTTCGATCACCCGGTGAATCGCGAGCGGCGCGCGTCCGGGCGGTCGCCAGTCCAGGGCCTGTGGTTCTGGTCTCCGGGCGTGCGGCGCGCTGCGCCGACGATCCGTCGGGTGGCGGGCGGTGGGCTGTTCGCGCAGTGGCTGGCGACGACGGCGGCAGTCGCCTGGACGGCCGATCCGCTGGACGAGCGGGCCGATCTCGCCGTGGTCGACGCGCTGATGGTCACGGCCACGACGGAACGGGTGGAGGCACTGCTGCATTCGCTGTCGGAGGAGATCCTGCGCCCGCGCATCGAGCGTCTGCGAAGCGGCGCCGTGACCGAGCTGCGCGTTCATGACCCCGGGGTCACGCTGGTTCGGGTTGCACGCTCCGACTGGCGCCGGTTCTGGCGTCGCCCGCGTCCGCTCGGCCCGCCGGCCGTCTGATCCGGGATACGATACGCGCGGGCAGCGGGCAGCGGGCAGCGGGCAGCGGGCAGCGGGCAGCGGGCAGCGGGCAGCGGGCAGCGGGCAGCGGGCAGCGTGGCTGCGGCCGCCGCAGGCGAACACAAGAGCACACCTGATTGGCAACGAGAGTCAGCCAGGATCACTCTCTGAGCCACCATCGGCCATACGTTGAGGCTACGCTTTGAGCGGAGGGTGACAGCATGGCAATAAAAGTCCCACTGCCCGAGCAGTCCCTGCGGTTGGCTGACTCTCGTTGCTAATCAGGAGAACACATGCAGTGAATGCCGGCGGCGCAAGAGTCCGCCTTCAGATGGTATACTGATCAGCTTTGCCTGTGGGTATGACCATGGAACTCAATCCCTACTACTCGAACATCGCCGACCTGAAAGGCCGTCTGGAAGGCCTTAGGGGGTATCTTTGACTTCGCCAACCGCGAAGAGCGACTGGAGGAAGTCCTGCGCGAACTGGAAGATCCCGAAGTCTGGAACGATCCGGAGCGTGCCCAGGCCCTGGGCCGGGAACGCGCCCAGCTCGAGGCGATCGTTCTCAATATCCGCGAGATAGAAGCGCAACTCGACGATAGCCGCGACCTACTGGAGCTGGCCGAGGCCGACGACGATCCGTCGACGGTCGACGCGGTCGCGACCGACCTGGATCAGCTGAACCGGCGTGTCGAGGACCTGGAGTTCCGGCGCATGTTTTCCGGGGAGATGGATTCCGCGAACGCGTTTCTCGACATCCAGGCCGGTTCCGGCGGTACCGAGGCGCAGGACTGGGCCGAGATGCTGCTGCGCATGTACCTGCGCTGGGCCGAGCGCCGAGGGTTCAAGACCGAGATCATCGAGCTCTCGGAGGGCGACGTGGCCGGAATCAAGAGCGCGACCGTGAAGTTCGATGGCGAGTACGCGTTCGGCTGGCTGCGCACCGAGATCGGGGTGCACCGCCTGGTGCGCAAGTCCCCGTACGATTCGGGCAATCGCCGCCATACCTCGTTCGCGGCGGTGTTCGTGTCGCCGGAAGTTGATGATTCTTTCGAGATCGAGATCAACCCGGCGGATCTGAAGGTCGACACCTACCGGGCGAGCGGGGCGGGCGGTCAGCACGTGAACCGCACCGAGTCCGCGATCCGGATCACGCACATGCCGTCGGGTGTCGTGGTGGCCTGTCAGAACGACCGCTCCCAGCACAAGAACCGGGATACGGCGATGAAACAGCTGAAGGCCAAGCTCTACGAGATCGAGATCCAGAAACGTAATGCCGAGAAGCAGGCGCTGGAGGATACGAAATCGGACATCGGGTGGGGCAGCCAGATCCGGTCTTACGTACTGGATCAGTCTAGAATCAAAGATTTGAGAACAGGTGTTGAAGTGGGTAATACGCAGGCAGTACTGGATGGCGACCTCGATCCGTTCATCGAGGCCAGCCTGAAGAGCGGGCTGTGACCGCGATGGATGCCCATCACGACAGCGACAGCGGGCGGGTCGACGAGAACAAGCTGATCGCGCAGCGCCGTGACAAGCTGGCCGCGCTGCGGGTGGAGGGTCCGGCGTTCCCGAACGACTTCCGGCGGGATGCCCTCGCCGGCGATCTGCACGCCCGCCACGATTCCGCGGAGCCGGCAGCCCTCGACGCGACAGCGCTCAAGGTGGCGGTGGCCGGTCGCATGATCGGCAAGCGGGTGATGGGCAAGGCCAGCTTCGTGACGCTGCGCGACCTGTCTGGCGACATCCAGCTGTTTGTGCAGCGCGACGCGCTGCCGGAGGGCGTGTACGCCGCGTTCAAGCAATGGGATCTCGGCGACGTGCTCGGCGCGCGTGGCACATTGTTCAAGACACGCACCGGAGAGCTGTCGATCCAGGTGCGGGAACTTCGGCTGTTGACCAAGAGCCTGCGACCGCTGCCGGAGAAGTTCCACGGGCTGTCCGACCAGGAAACGCGTTACCGGCAGCGCTACGTTGACCTGATCACGTCGCCCGAGACCCGGGAACTGTTCCGCGTCCGCACACGCATCATCCAGTACATCCGTGATTACTTCACCGGTGAGGGTTTTCTCGAGGTCGAGACCCCGATGATGCAGGCGATCCCGGGCGGTGCCACCGCGCGTCCGTTCATCACCCATCACAATGCGCTGAGTATGGATCTGTACCTGCGCATCGCGCCCGAGCTGTATCTGAAGCGGCTGGTGGTCGGTGGTTTCGAGAAGGTGTTCGAGATCAACCGCAACTTCCGCAACGAGGGACTCTCGACCCGGCACAATCCCGAGTTCACGATGCTCGAGTTCTACGAGGCCTTCGTGACCCACCACGAACTGATGGACCGTACCGAGGCGCTGGTGCGCGGGCTCTGCACCGAAGTTCTGGGTACAACGCAGATCAGCTATCAGGGAGAAGTGCATGATTTCGCACAGCCGTTTGTGCGCATGACGGTGCGCGAGGCGATCCTTGCATTCAACCCGGATATCCCCGCCGGCGACCTGGATGACGAGGATCGGATGCGCATGTACTGCGAGCGCCTCGGGATCCCGCTGAAGCCCGGCTACGGTCTCGGCAAGCTCTGGATCGAGGTGTTCGAGAAGACGGTCGAGGCCAACTTGCGGCATCCGACGTTTATCACCGCTTATCCGACCGAGGTCTCGCCGCTTGCGCGCCGCAACGACCAGGATCCTTTCGTGACCGACCGCTTCGAGTTCTTCGTCGGCGGCCGCGAGATCGCGAACGGTTTCTCGGAGCTGAACGACCCGGAGGACCAGGCCGAGCGTTTCCGCGCCCAGGTCAGCGAGAAAGAGGCGGGCGATCTCGAAGCGATGCATTACGATGCCGATTACATCCGCGCACTGGAATACGGGCTGCCGCCGACCGCGGGCGAGGGTATCGGCATCGACCGACTGGTGATGCTGCTGACCGACGCTGCGTCGATTCGCGATGTGTTGCTGTTTCCGCATCTGCGCCCCGAGACCTGACGCGTTCGTGCGAGCCACGCATGTTGCCGGCGCCGCCGCAACCGTTTACAGGCGGCGGGCGTCGGTTTTCCTGTGCTAGATTGGAGCCTGACCTCTCGAACCGGGGGATGATGACATGAGTGGCTGGGGTTGCCCTCACGAAGTCCGCGGCGAGTGCCAGCGGGTTCCGGGTCGCCGTTGCGAACCCGGCATGAAGGGTTGCGTGCTGGCTGGCCGTTTCCTGTTCAGTGATCCGGACAAGAACACGCCGCGGATCCTGCGCGAGAAAGCGGCCGGAGAGACGCCGGTGCGGCGCCCGTTGCGGGGGCGACCGGGCGGATCGCGCTGATCGACCCGGGAGGGTAGAACGCGAAGCGCGGCGGGCATTCCAGTGAAAGGCAGCCACGGATGGACACGGAAGTGACTGAACAATTGGGGTGTTTGCAAAGCATCCCGTGTGTTTCGGTGTTCTTCCGTGGCGTGTTGTCATTTTTCGGGGTGTCGTGCCTGCGAGCATGACAGTTAACGTGAAAGTCGCGCGCAGCGCGCACGAAATCCCCCTTTCCCGCTTGCGGGGCCCATCCGTCGGGAGCGGATTTCGAACAGCCGCAGGCTGGCCCGAAGGGCGGAGGGCGGGGTGCCCGGAGTAAAGGGGCCGGGGGTGAGGGAGAGTGCACCGCAGCCGGGCCGTGCACTGTCCCCCTCCCCAACCCTCCCCCGCAAGCGGGGGAGGGTGCTTTCATCGTCGAGGGTGGTGGGCGCGCACCATGAGAGTTAGCGTGGGTTCTGGTTTACGGCTTTCCGGGCGCAACGTCGTGACCCCGCTGGTCGGGCGCAGCAGGCTGCGCGCCGTTACCTTCGACGCGGCGGGTACGCTGTTCGGGTTGCGCGACCCGGTGGGTGCGGTCTATGCGGCCGCCGCGCTCGCGCACGGGTTGCCGCCACGCGAGGGCCTGGCGGAGCTGCTCGAACAGCGTTTCCGCGAGGCCTTCCGCGCGCTGCGTCCGCCCGAGTATCGGCCCGGCGACCGCGCGCACAACGACGCCGAGGACCGGGCCTGGTGGAGGCGGCTGGTCGTGCGCGTGATGGGCGGGCTGGAGCCGTTTGCCCTCGACGCGTTCTTTGACGAGATCTGGCAGACGTTCGCGGAGCCCTCAGTCTGGCAGAAGTATCCGGACGTCGACGCGGTGCTGCAGGTGTTGCGCGGTGCCGGCCTGCGGCTCGCGATCGTCTCGAACTTCGATGCGCGCCTGGTGCCGGTCTGCCGCGGCCTCGAGCTGGAGCCGCGCGTAGACACCATTGTCTTCGCGGCACAGACCGGCGCAGCGAAGCCGGATCCCGGGATCTTCCGGGAAGCCGTATCGCGGTTGGGCGTGATTCCGGGTGAGACCCTGCACGTCGGAGACTCGTTCGCAGAGGACGTCGCGGGCGCGCGCGCGGCAGGCCTGCACGCGGTCCACCTGCAGCGCGACGCGCCCAAGGCCCGGCCGCAGGCCGGAACCGATGCGTCGGCGATCCGCGACCTGCGCGGACTCGCCGCGCTGATCCCCGCTTGATCTCGCGTTGCTCGATATCCCCCTCCCCCGGAACGGGGGGAGGGGTTGGGGAGGGGCAGTGCACGGGAGCAGGGAACGGATCACGCTGACCCGTGACCCCTCTTCAATACGTCAGGGCCGCCTCCGTACCGCGATAATCGTCAGTGGTTCTCGGTGCGGCCGTTGTACGCGCTGGCCAGACGTGCCTGCACCTCGGGCGGGGCGGGTTCGTAGTCGGCGGCCGACATCACGAACTCGCTGTCGCCGGCGCAGATCGACTTCAGCCGTGCCTCGAAACCCTCCATCTCGGCGAGGGGCACCAGCGCATGGATCTCGCTCCAGCCGGGCGCCGGGCTGCCGGTGCCGGTGACGCGACCGCGGCGGCCGGCGAATTCCGCGCTCACCTCTCCGAAGTGGTCCTCGGTGGCCTTGACGGTGACGCTCACCAGCGGTTCCAGCACCACCGGCGACGCTGCCCGAACCGCATCGAGCGTGGCCTGGCGCGCGGCGGTTGAGAACGAGATCTCGTTGGAGTCGACGGTGTGGTGCTTGCCATCGACCACGGCGACGCGCAGATCCTGGATTGGAAAACCGGCCAGTGCGCCGTCGTCCAGCGCCTGTTGCACGCCCTTCTGGACCGCGGGCATGAAGTTGCCCGGTATCGCACCACCCTTGACTTCGTCCTGGAACTCATAGCCGGCGCCCTGGGGCAGGGGTTCCACCCGCAGCGCGACCTCGCCGAACTGCCCGGATCCGCCGCTCTGCTTCTTGTGCCGGTATCGGGCTTCGGCGGTCCGGGTAATGGTTTCGCGATAGGGTACTGCCGGGGTGGCGGTATCCACCTGCAGGTTCCAGCGCCCCTGGAGCTGGTCGAGCAGGATCTTCAGGTGCAGTTCGCCGAGACCCCGGACCACAGTCTGGCGGGTCTGCGGTTCGAATGCGATCTCCAGGCAGGGGTCTTCGTCGAGCATCCGCGACAGGGCCTCGGACAGCTTCTGTTCGTCGCCGTGCTTGCGCGCCATCAGCGCCAGCCCGAACACGGGGCGGGGGTACTGCGGCGGTATCAGGTGATGCCGGTCTTCGTCGTGCGAGTCGTGCAGCACCGCGTCGCGGTGGATTTCGTCGACCCGGGCGACTGCGCAGATGTCACCCGGTACACCGCGTGCAGCCTCGACCTGTTCGCGCCCCTGCAGGCGTAGCAGGTGCGAGACCCGGAACGGCTTGCGCGCGTCGCCGATGAACAGCTGCGTGTTCGGAGTGATCGTTCCCTGGTGGATGCGGAATAGCGCCAGCCGGCCGCGGAACGGATCGTTCTGGACCTGGAAAACGTGCGCCACCGCGTGGCGATCCGGGTCCGGAAGCACCTCGACCGGCTGTGCTGCAGCCCCCTCGCCCTTGACGAAGCGCGGGGGATTGCCTTCGGTCGGATCGGGCATCAGCCGGCCCAGGATGTCGAGCAGTTCCCGGATGCCGGCGCCGGTGCGGGCCGACACGAAACAGACGGGGACCAGGTGCCCTTCGCGCAGCGCCTGTTCGAACGGGTCGTGCAGCTGTTCGGGGTCGAGGCTCTGGCCCTGCTCCAGATAGCGCTCCATCAGCGCCTCGTCGAGTTCCACGACCTGGTCGACGATCGCGTCGTGTGCCTCGGTCACGCTGGAGAAGGCCGCGGCCGCCTCGGTATCGGGCTGGAAGAAGCAGTCGATCACCCGCTCGCCGTTCTTCGAGGGCAGGTTGATCGGCAGGCACTCTGGTCCGAACTCTTCGGTGATCGAGCGCATCAGGTCGCTCAGGCCGGAACTCGCGGTGTCGTCGATCCGGTTCACGATGATCATCCGGCAGCGGTCCCCCGCGGCCGCCATGGCCCGTCGCGTCACCGCCTCGACACCGGCGGTGGCGTTGACCAGCACCGCCGCGGTTTCCACCGCGGGCAGGGCGACCAGGGCCCGCCCGACCAAATCGGGCAGTCCCGGCGTGTCGAGCAGGTTGATCCAGTGCCCGGCCCATTCCAGGTGGGCGGCGGTGGTGCTCACGGAGTGTCCGATGGACTTCTCCAGCGGATCCTGGTCGCTCAGGGTATCGCCACGCTCGATGGTGCCGGGGTTCTGGATCGCCCCGGCCGCGGCGAGCAGGGCCTCCAGCAGGCTGGTCTTGCCGCTGCCGGTGTGGCCCAGCAGTGCGACATTGCGGATATCCTGTACTGAACTCGGTGTCATGGACTCGTTCCCGTTCGTCGGCGGCATCACCCCGAAGTCTGGCCTGCCGCCGGCGGGATGACAATGGGTGGAGGACGTCCGGTCGAGGGCGTCGGGCGCGGGTCTTCAGCCGCCGGGGTCCGGGAGGCAGACGGCATGGCCGCGCTGACCACAGCGGAGCGGCCCGGAAGCCCGGGACTCCGGCGCAGGCGCGGCGGGGTTCGGTCGGCGGGGACGCGCGGACGGCGTCAGAAGTAGCCGTCCAGCCGCAGGTAGCCGATCACGAACAGCAGCGCGAGCACGCCGGCGATCACGTACAGTGTGTTGGAGAGCTTCCGGTTGTTGGGCCGGCTGAAGAAGGCCGCCCAGAGCGCAAGCACGATCAGCACCGCAAAGAAAAACAGGAAGCGCATGATTCAGGCCCCCTCGGGTACGGGATAGGGCAGGGGGATCAGGTGCGCGGCGGGCCCTGTCGGGTTGCCCCAGCACAGCGTCTGTTCGGCGGCCGAGACCTGCAGTACCGCCAGCGCGGCCCAGAGTCCGTCGGGGTGCAGCACCGCATCGACGATCTCGCCGTCGGGCTGGGCCGCATCGCCGCCCGCGCGAAACACCGGGCTTCCGGGCAGCGGCCGTTCCTGGCCCTCGATCGCGAGCCGGAACATTCGGCGCTTCAGCCTGCCGAGGTAATGCATGCGTGCCACGACCTCCTGACCAGGGTAGCAGCCCTTCTTGAAACTGATGCCGTTCAGTGCGTGCAGGTTGACCATCTGGGGAACGAAGGCCTCGCTGGTCTCCGGATGGATCTCGGGAAGTCCGGCCAGGATATCGAGCAGGCGCCAGCCCTCGGGGCCCACCGGGGCGCAGTGGACGTTGAAGTCGTCCCACAGCGAGCTGCAGGCGTCGATCTCGCCGAAAATCTCGAAGCGGGGGTGCATCATGCTGGGAATCCGGACCACCGAGACCTCGCCCCGGGTGAGCACGTCGTTCACCTCGACCGGAAACGCGCCGAGCAGCTGCTGGAGCTGGTTCTCCGCGTCCGGGCCGGAGAGCCCGAAGCGGATCCGGGTGTCCTCCGCGTTCTCGATCACCACCTGGGCCCGCATCACGAACATCGTCAGTCGCTTGCGCACCACCTCGGCGCGTTCCGCGCGCGTCTCGAGGAGATACGCGTCGCGGTCCAGCAGTACGCGCATCACCGCATAGGCACGGCCCTTGGGGCTCGAATAGCTGGACAGCTGGGAGCGCGTTTCGGTGACCTCGCGCATGTCGTTGCCGAACTGGCTCTGAAGGAAATCCCGGGCATCCTGCCCCCGGACCTCGAGCAGTCCGCGGTGGGAAAGATCGCAGAGAATCGACCCGTTTACCGTAACGCTACGCTCGCGCTCGGGGTTGCCGAAGTCGCGGAGCACGGCGCCGTCGAATTCGGCGCCATTGTCGATCAGGTGCTTCTTCCAGTCTTCCCGCATCGCTTGCCCCCCGCGCTGTGGCTATACTGTGGAACCAACGGGGCCCCATAGTAGACGAAGCCGTCGATGGGTGTCAGATAGGCGGGGTATACCCGGTTCGACGAGGAGAAATGCATGGCCAGCGTGGTCCGTCCAGTCTTTCTCGATCTGCGCAGGATACGTCTTCCGGTCAATGCCCTCGTCTCCATTCTCCACCGTGTGACCGGCGTGTTGCTGATCGTGTCGATACCGCTGGCTCTGTGGCTGTTCGCGGTCTCGCTGTCGGGTCCCGAGGGTTTCGAGCGGGCCGTGGGCGCGATCCGTCATCCGCTCGGCCTGCTGGCGCTGCTCGGCTGGTTCTGGTTGCTGACGCACCATTTCTTTGCCGGCGTGCGGTTCCTGTTGCTCGAGTTCGGAATCGGCGAGACGCGCGAGGCATCACGAACGACGGCCTGGTGGGCGCTGGGCGCGGGACTGGTCGCGGCGCTACTGCTCTGGGCGATGTTCCTGTGAGCCTGCTGGGCGGGCAGCGAGCCTGGCTGCTGCAGCGGGTCACCGCGGTCTACGCGGGCGTCTACCTGTTGGGCGCGGTAGCGTTGCTGCTTGTGCGCCCACCGGCGGATCACGGTGCCTGGCTGGCGCTGGTCGCGCATCCGGCCGTTTGGCTGGCCACGGCGCTGTTCGTGCTGGTGCTGCTGCTACACGCCTGGGTCGGGCTGCGTGACGTGATCCTCGACTACCTGAAACCGGCCTGGGTTCGGCTCACTGTGCTGACGCTGGCGGCAGGAGTCTTCCTGGTGATGGGGTTCTGGGCCCTGTGGATCCTGATCGACGCGGTGCTCCGATGAAGCTCAATGCCCGCAAGTTCGATGCGCTGATCATCGGCGCCGGCGGCGCCGGGCTGCGCGCGGCGCTGCAACTCTCCAACGCCGACGCGCGGGTCGCGGTGGTGTCCAAGGTGTTCCCGACACGTTCGCATACCGTCGCGGCGCAGGGCGGCGTGAATGCGGCGCTGGCGAACGTGCTGCCGGATTCCTGGCACTGGCACATGTTCGACACCATCAAGGGCTCGGACTACCTCGGCGACCAGGATGCGATCGAATACATGTGCCGGGCCGCACCGAAGGTGGTCTACGAACTCGAGCACTTCGGCGTGCCGTTCTCCCGGCTCGACGATGGCGGCATCTATCAGCGTGCGTTCGGCGGGCAGAGCCAGCATTTCGGCAAGGAGCAGGCGGCGCGCACCTGCGCCGCGGCGGACCGTACCGGGCACGCGATCATTCACTCGCTGTATCAGCAGAACCTGCGAGCCCGCACGCATTTCTTCGACGAGTACTTCGCGATCGACCTGATCAAGGACGACGAAGGCTACGTGCTGGGAGCGGTCGCGTTCGAGATCCTGTCCGGCGAGGCGATCGTGATCGAGGCGAAGACCACGCTGATTGCAACCGGCGGTGCCGGGCAGATTTTCCGCACCAACACCAACTCGCTCAGCAATACCGGCGACGGTATGGCGATGGCGCTACGCGCCGGGGTGCCGCTGGAGGACATGGAGTTCGTGCAGTTCCATCCCACCGGCATCGCCGGACGCGGCATGCTGATTACCGAGGGCGCGCGCGGGGAAGGGGGATCCCTGATCAACAGCGAGGGCGAGCGGTTCATGGAGCACTATGCCCCGAACGCGAAGGATCTCGCATCGCGCGATGTCGTGAGCCGCGCGATCGCGGTCGAGGTGCGCGAGGGCCGCGGCTGTGGCCGGAACAAGGACCACGTGCTGCTCGACGTGCGCCCCCTCGGCGCCGACACGATCCTGAAAAAGCTCCCGGGAATCCGGGAGATGAGCATCACTTTCCTCGGCATCGACCCGATCGAGGCACCGATCCCGGTGTTTCCGACCTGCCACTACAGCATGGGCGGCATCCCCACCAACCGCGACGGTCAGGTCGTCGTTCCGGTCAGGGACACCCCCGAGGATCCGGTGCCGGGCCTGTATGCGGCAGGCGAGGTCGCTTGTGTCTCGGTGCACGGGGCGAACCGGCTCGGCGGCAATTCGCTGCTGGACATCCTGGTGTTCGGGCGTACGGCGGCCAACCACATCCTCGCCTACCTGGACGAGAACCACTATCACCGTCCGCTGAACCGGCCGTCGGTCGACCGGGCGCTCGAGCGGCTCGCGCGCTGGGACCGCAGGGGCGATGGGGAGGCGGTGGAGCCGCTGCGGCGCGAGCTGCGCAAGGTGATGGAAGACCATTGCGGCGTGTTCCGCACCGCGGAGGTGATGCAGGAGGGGGTGGCCCGGCTGCAGGACCTGCGCGAGCGGATCGACCGGGCCGTGATTCGGGATCACACGCAGACATTCAATACCGCGCGGGTCGAGGCGCTCGAACTCGAGAACCTCTGGGACTGCGCGATCGCGACCCTGCGCTCCGCGCTGGGCCGCGAGGAGAGCCGCGGCGCCCACAGCCGGGTCGATTTCCCCGAGCGCGACGACCAGCGCTGGTTGAAGCACTCGCTGTATGTGCGCGACGGCGACGTGCTGGACTACAAGCCGGTGCGCACGCAGCCGGTGACGGTCGAGTCCTTTCCGCCGAAGCAGCGGGTGTACTGAGATCCAGCGACCACCGAACAGGCCCACCGACCTCGAAGGCGCCGACCATGGAATTCTCGATCTACCGTTTCAACCCGGACACCGACCGCGAACCGCGGATGCAGGCGTTCACGCTGGCCGAAGACCGGGTCGAACCGGGGATGATGCTGCTGGACGCGCTGATCCTGCTGAAGGAACAGGACGACAGCCTCGGCTTCCGCCGTTCCTGCCAGCACGGCGTTTGTGGCAGCGACGGCATGAACATCAACGGCAGCAACGGGCTGGCGTGCATCACGCCGCTGGCAGGGCTGAAGACGCCGGTGGTGCTGCGGCCGTTTCCCGGGATGCCGGTGATCCGCGATCTGATCGTCGACATGGACAACTTCTACCAGCAGTACCGCGAGGCCGAGCCCTGGCTCATCAACCATTCCCCGGAGCCCGAGGTCGAGCGCCCCCAGAGCCCGGAAGACCGCGACCGGCTCGACGGCCTGTACGAATGCATCCTCTGCGGCTGTTGCTCGGCTTCCTGCCCGTCGTACTGGTGGAACCCGGACCGGTTCCTGGGGCCGGCCGCGCTGCTCCAGGCGGCGCGTTTCATCCACGACTCGCGCGACCAGGCGACCGAGCACCGGCTCCAGCGGCTCGACGACGCGTATCGCCTGTACCGTTGCCACAGCATCATGAACTGCACGCAGGTCTGCCCGAAGGGCCTGAACCCGTCGAAGGCGATCGGCGACATCCGCCGGACGATGATCAAGCGCTCGCTGTGATGCAGGCTGCACCATGCCCACGGCCATGGCTCCTGACCATCGCGCACCACAAAAAGGCGAGCCATGGAGGCACGGGAACGCATTGAACACACATCAATGTCCATTTCTCCCGTGTCTTTCCGTGGCGGATTCTCACGCGAAATTTCATGGTGCCGGGCCACCCCAGGCGATCAGAATCTCCCTCCCCCGCTTGCGGGGGAGGGTTGGGGTGGGGGTGCGGCGCCGATCCTGGCCCTCACCCCCGGCCTCTCCCGCAAGCGGGAGGAGGAGGATTCGGTGCGCACTGCGCGCGACTTTCACGCTACTGCGGACCGGGGGGCGGGTGTGAGACCGGATGCGCGTACGCGCTGGCGCTGTCGCCGCGGCATGCTCGAGAACGATTTGCTGCTGGGGCGGTTTCTGGATCATGGATACGACCAGCTCGACCAGGAGGGTCGCGATGCTTTCGAACGCCTGCTCGGATACCCAGACGACGTGCTGCTCCAGGTGGTCCTGGGTCGGCAGGAAACGGTCGACCCGGGGATAGCGCGGCTTGTCCCGATCATCCGCGCCGCCGCTGCGACTCGGGCTGAAGACTGACCGTATCCTGCCGGCGTTGGGAGTTGCCGGCCTGCTGCTGCTCGCAGCCGGCGTGCTAGCGTACGCGTTTCGGTACAGCAATCTGCCGGTTGCGCTCGGACTGGGAGCGCTCGCCGCCGTCGCCGGCGCCTGGACCCGGGTGCAGCGCGCACCGCACTGGGACTGGCTGGGCTGCGATGCGCAGGGACAATGGTGGCTCGCCACGCGCGCGGGGCTGCGGCACGAGGAGCGCGTGCCGATCCGCGTCTGCTCCGGCAGCCGCGTGTTTTTCTGGCTGGTGGTTCTGGTCTACCGCCCGGCCGGCGGGGGCGGCACCCAGGCCCTGTGGCTGCCCTGGTGGCGGCTGGCGCCCGACGATTTCCGGCGTCTCCGGGTTCGGCTGCGCTGGGGGTTGGTGCTCGAAGAGAAACCGCGCGCGCTGAACCGGCTTCGCGCGGGGGCATCCCGGGCGGTTGCTATACTCGGCGCGAACACCCGATTCGGAGAGCCGCGCATGAATGCACCGCGAGAGATGCCGGCGGTGGAACACCTGCTGAGCGATGATCCGGCGCATGTCTACAGTGAGGACGAACTCGACGCGATCGAGGCAATCGACGCGGAACTTGCGCTGCGGCTGGATCGCGCCCAGACCTTTGCCCGGCACCAGGCAACCGAGGTGCCCGTGGACGATCCGATCGACGAGGCGGCGGTACGCCAGGCCGTGGAGGAGGCGCGCCGCATCCTGATGCAGGACGGCGGCGACATCGAATATATCGGCCTGGAGGGACGCACCGTGCAGGTGCGGCTGAAGGGCGCCTGCGTTGGCTGCCCGCGCTCGGCGCTGGACCTGCGCAACGTAGTCGAACGGCTGGTGCGCTCGCGCGCGCCGGGCGTGGAGCGGGTCGCCAACACCTTCTGACCCCAGCCGGACCGTGGCGTCCTCGCGATTATCCTCGACCGCTTGCGGGAAAGCGAACGATTACGGGGATCCGTAGCCGGGATGCGGTCTGCGCGGTCGCGTCTGCCGCCACGATCGCCGCTGCACCGGCTTCCACCCGGCCCGGCACCTACCCCGTCAGGTAACCACGTCCGGGCGATCCTTGCCCGTGCAGCCGGTGATGTCGGCGATCTGCTCGGCGAGCTCGATCAGCGGCGCCAGCGCGTACTGGCTGTCCTGATCGAGCTGCTCCGGGCGCGTCTCGTGCCGTTCGAGATAGACCCGCAGCGTCGCTCCGTGGGTGCCGGTGCCGGAGAGGCGGTATACCAGGCGGGCGTCGTCCTCGAACAGGAAGCGCAGACCCTGGCCCGTGCTGATGCTGCCGTCGACCGGGTCGGTGTAGCCGAAATCGTCGGCCGCGCGGATCCGCAGTGCGCCGAATTCCTGCCCCGGAAGCTCCGGCAGCGCGCTGCGCACCCGTTCCATCAGCGCCTCGGCGCGATCGCTGTCGATCTCCTCGTAATCGTGGCGGCTGTAATAGTGGCGGCCGAACCGGCGCCAGTGGTCGCGCACGATCTCGGATACGGATTCTCCCCGGGCTGCGATCAGGTTCAGCCAGAACAGCACCGCCCAGAGGCCGTCCTTCTCGCGTACATGGTCGGAGCTGGTGCCGAAGCTTTCCTCGCCGCAAAGCGTGATGCGCCCGTCGTCGAGCAGGTTGCCGAAGAATTTCCAGCCGGTCGGCGTTTCGTAGCAGGGGATGCCCAGCGATTGCGCCACCGCGTCGACCGCCTGGCTGGTCGGCATGCTCCGGGCGACGCCCCGGAGCCCGTCGCGATAGGCCGGAACCAGGCGGGCATTGGCCGCCAGCACCGCCAGGCTGTCGCTGGGGCTGACGAAGAACCCGCGGCCCAGGATCATGTTGCGGTCGCCGTCCCCGTCGGACGCGGCGCCGAAATCCGGAGCTTCGCGCCCGAACATCAGCTCCGCGAGTTCGCGCGCGTGGGTCAGGTTCGGATCGGGATGCCGCCCACCGAAATCGGCCAGCGGCTCGGGCCGCATCACCGTGCCCTGAGGTGCTCCCAGACGCTCCTCGAGGATCTCGCGGGCGTAGGGTCCGGTCACCGCGTGCATCGCATCGAAACGCATCTGGAACCGTCCGGACTGCAGCAATGCTCGCATCGCGTCGAAATCGAACAGCGACTCCATCAGGTCGGCATAGTCAGCAACCGGGTCGACGATCTCGATCTCCATCTCGCCCAGCTGCGTGTGCCCGACATGATCGATATCGACGTGGGGCGACTGGGCGATCCGGTAGTGCTGGATCTCACGGCTCGCGGCGTAAATCGCGTTGGTGACCGATTCGGGCGCGGGTCCGCCGTTGGCGACGTTGAACTTGATGCCGAAGTCACCGCCGGGCCCACCGGGATTGTGGCTGGCCGAAAGGACGATGCCGCCCGCCGCGCCCCGTTTCCGGATCAGGTGACTGACCGCCGGGGTGGAAAGAATGCCCGCTCGGCCGACAGTAACCTTGCGGATCTCGTTGGCCAGAGCGATGCGCAGGATGATCTGGATCGCCTCGCGGTTGAAGAAGCGGCCGTCGCCTCCGAGGATCAGCTCGGCCCCGCGTAGGCCCGGCTGGCTGTCGAAGATGCACTGGACGAAATTCTCGAGGTAATGCGCTTTCCGGAAGTGCGCGACCTGCTTGCGCAATCCCGAGGTGCCGGGCTTCTGATCGTGGTATGGGTGGGTCGATACGACGCTGATTTCCATGTTCGGTTGAAGTCCCTTGCCTGAGCGGGGGCGCACGGAACGTGCTGTGCGTGAAGGTAGCAGAAACGGGGTCGGGTGTCTGCGCATCGACCCCACGCCGGCCAGTGACCCGATGACCACCAAGGGCTCTGTGTGCTTGAACGCGGACGACGCAGTACACTGCCGCGCATGTTTCCAGGATATGCCACAGCGGTTCAGCTGCACCCAGGCGCCGGCGACTTCGCCGCGCTGATGGAATTGTACGAGAACAACTACCTTCGACTGCGCCGGCTGTGCCCCGATCTCGGCGGTATCGAGGACGGGCAGGTGTCGGTGGTGGAAGGCGCCTCGGACCTGCACTTGGCGATCCTGGAACGGACGCCGTACACGACGTTGCTGCGGCTGACCTACGAGTTCGGATCCGGCGGGCGGATCAGCCGGCAGCCGGATCTGCGCATTCGCATGTTCCATGACGCCCGCCAGGCCGAAGTCGTCGGTCGCTACTGCCGGCGGCGGGGAGAGGGCGAAGTGCGGCTGGACGCGGCCGCGGGGATACCGGGGCTTGCCTGCCGCTGGCGGCACAATCGCTTCCTGTTCAAGTGGCTGGGATTCTGTCTGGCGCAGGGACATCGTTTCGGCAGTTCGGAGGCCACCACCGTCGCGACCGGCGCGCTGGACTCCCTCAGCTGAGAGCCCGGGCCACACGCTCCGCACCCGCAGTGGTCGCGCTCGCAGATGATGGCCAGCGGTGCTACGCGCTCCCACGCCCGGGCCCTGCCGGGCGCGTCGCGGCATCCTTGCCGTGACTAACAGGTAACCCCGATCAGCCCGGACACCGGATTGCCCCCGGGCGTGGCGCCGGGTCCGGCGGCCGTCAGCGTTCGAGGTACTTCAGCTTGTCGGGCTTGCCGTCCCACTCCTCGGCGTCGGGCGGCGGATCCTTGCGAGTCGTGATCACTGGCCAGGTGCGCGCCAGCTCCGCGTTCAGTTCGATGAATTCCTCCTGGCCCTCCGGGACATCATCCTCCGGCACGATC
Organism: Thioalkalivibrio nitratireducens DSM 14787; assembly: GCF_000321415.2. Lineage (NCBI taxonomy): Bacteria > Pseudomonadati > Pseudomonadota > Gammaproteobacteria > Chromatiales > Ectothiorhodospiraceae > Thioalkalivibrio > Thioalkalivibrio nitratireducens. The sequence continues at coordinate 1,425,759 of NC_019902.2, forward strand.
GCCTCTGCCGGGCATTCCGGCTCGCACAGGGTGCAGTCGATGCACTCGTCGGGATCGATCACCAGGAAGTTGGGACCCTCGTGAAAGCAGTCCACCGGACAGACTTCCACGCAATCGGTGTACTTGCACTTGATGCAGTTCTCTAGAACGACATAGGTCATCGGGTTCTCCGTGCTTCGGGTGGCCAATCGCGTACCTTGCGTCGCGCATTCTAACGCCACACGCAAGCCCGGATGCCAGCGCCTGTGCACGCAGTGGGTGCTGGCATCCCCGTCCCGGTGTCGGGGCTACCCGCAGCGTGTCCGCCAACGAGTCCTGGAGCGCGGCCGGCCGTGTCGTGGACCTATACCAGTTCGCGCAGAGGCGTAGGGCGGAAGAGGCCGAAGGCCGTCATCCGCCATTCCCACGCCGGGGTTGCCGCGGGCGCGCAGGGGCGCTCCGAACGCAGCACGGCGGATGACGCTGCGCTCTTCCGCCCTACACGTCGCCCCGAGAGAAGCCGTGCGGTTTCACGTTAACAGTTCGCGCAGACGGTAGAGCGCGTCCAGCGCTTCGCGCGGGGTCAACCGGTCCGGATCCAGCGCTTCGAGCGCCTCGACCACGGCGTCTGCCGGCCCGGGCTCGGCGATCGCGGGCGACGGGGCGAACAACGCGAGCTGGGTCGGGTCGGCCGCCGCCAGTGCCCTGGATTCCAGCTCCGCGAGGTGCTGGCGGGCGCGCTTGAGCACCGACGCGGGTACCCCGGCGAGGGCCGCCACCTGCAGGCCATAGCTCTGGTTCGCCGGTCCCTCCTGAACCTGATGCAGGAAGACCACCGTGTCGCGGTGCTCGATCGCATCGGTGTGCACGTTCGCCACACCGCGCTCGCGCTCGGCGAGCGTCGTGAGCTCGAAGTAATGCGTCGCGAACAGTGTCATCGACCGATTCTGCCGGGCCAGGCGCTCGGCGCATGCCAGCGCCAGCGCGAGGCCGTCGAAGGTGCTGGTGCCGCGGCCGATCTCGTCCATCAGGACCAGGCTTTCCGGCCCGGCGTTGTTCAGGATGTTGGCCGCCTCGGTCATTTCCACCATGAAAGTGGAGCGACCGGAGGTTAGATCGTCGGAGGCGCCGATCCGGGTGAAGATGCGGTCCACCGGCCCGATCCGCGCGGCCCGGGCAGGCACGAAACTGCCGATGCAGGCCAGGATCACGATCAGCGCGGCTTGGCGCATGTAGGTCGACTTGCCGCCCATGTTGGGTCCGGTGATCACCAGCAGACGCCGCGACTCCGGATCCAGCCGCAGGTCGTTGGGTACGAACGGGTCTTGCCGTGCCGACTCCACCACCGGGTGTCGCCCCGCTTCGATCACGATGCCCGGCTCGTCGCTGATCTCGGGACAGACCCAGTCCCGGCGCACGGCATTCTCGGCGAGCGCACAGAACGCGTCGAGTTCAGCGAGCGCATCGGCAACAGCGCGCAGCGAATCGATCTCCCGCTGCAGATCCTCGAGCAGCCGTTCGTACAACTCGCGTTCCAGGCTCAGCGCGCGATCCCGGGCCGAGAGGATCTCGTCCTCGAACTGCTTGAGTTCCTCGGTGGTGTAGCGTTCGGCGTTCTTCAGCGTCTGGCGCCGCATGAAGCGTGCCGGTACCCGTTCGGACAGACTGCGCGGCACCTCGATGTAGTAGCCGTGGACGCGGTTGTACGCCACTTTCATCTGGGCGAGGCCCGTCGCCTCGCGCTCCCGCGCCTCGATCGCACGCAGAAAGCGGTCGGCGTCTGCCTGCATGCCGCGCAGGCGATCCAGTTCCGGGTCGAACCCAGGGCGGATGACCCCGCCGTCGCTGACCCGTAGTGGCGGCTGTTCCTCCAGCGCCCGGCGCAGCAACTCCGCAAGCGCCGCCCGCGGCTGCAGCCGTTCGCGGATCCCGTTCAGCACCGACGGCGGCAGATCCCCCGGTAAGGTCTGATGCAGTGCGGGCAGGCGTTCGAGACTGACCAGAAGCGCGACCAGATCGCGCGGGCGCGCCGTGCTGAGCGCGATGCGGCTGACGATGCGTTCGCAGTCGGCGACCCCTGCCAGCAGCTGGCGCAGGTCCCGGTACCCGCCGCCGTCGATGAGTTCGCGCACCACCGCGTGCCGTTCGCGGATCCGCGCGCGTTCCCGCAACGGCTGGCCCAGCCAGCGCCCGAGCAGTCGTGCCCCCATAGCGGTGCGCGTGCAGTCCAGGAGTGCAAGCAGACTGCCGGTGCGCTGCCCGGAGAGGGTGCGGGTCAGTTCGAGATTCTGGCGCGTGGCGGGGTCCATCTCCACCGTGGCCGCGCGCGATTCGCGGCTCAGCCCGGTGATGTGGCCCAGCTCGCCGCGGTAGCGTGTCTGCACGTAGGCGAGCAGGGCACCAGCCGCTGCCAGCGCCAGTGGCAGGTCGTCGCAGCCAAATCCGGCAAGATCCCGGGTCCGGAAATGCGCGGTCAGCACGCGGGTTGCGGAGACCGGGTCGAAATGCCACTCCGGCAGCGTCTGGCTGCCGGGAACCCGATCGGCGAAACCTTCGGGAACCAGGCATTCCACCGGGCTCAGCCGAGCCAGTTCGGCCTGTAATGCCGCCTCGTCCGCAACCTCCAGCACGCTGAAGTGCCCGCTGGCGAACTCCAGGATCGCAACACCCGCGGGTCCGAAGCACCCCTCTGCAGGGTGGGGGCTTACGGCGACGATGAGATTGAGCTCGCGCGCGTCCAGCAGCGCCTCTTCCGCGAGGGTACCCGGAGTCACGATCCGGACGACCTCTCGCTGCATGGGTCCCTTGCCAGCCCCCGGTTCCCCGGTCTGCTCGCAGATGGCGACCGCGAGTCCCTTTTTCATCAGTCGCGCGAGGTAGCTTTCCAGGGTGTGCACCGGAATCCCAGCCATCGGGATCGGCCGTCCGGCGGATTCGCCGCGCCGGGTCAGAGTGATGTCCAGCAGTTCCGATGCCCGCTGGGCGTCCTCGTAGAACAACTCGTAGAAATCGCCCATGCGGTACAGCAGCAGCGTATCCGGATACTCTGCCTTGATGCGCAGGTACTGCTGCATCATCGGGGTGTGGGCGGTCAAAGGATCTGGATCGGTCACGTCGGGGCTCGCCTGTGAACGCGCGCGGGCGCGCTGCGCGGCCCGCGCCTGGTCGCTGTCACGCCGCGGTGCGGCGGTTCGTCGCCGGGTCAGGTGCCCGCCATGGCGCCACACCCTGCCGGGCCTGCATCGGCCGTGTGCACGCATGATAGCCGCAAGCGGTTCCGGGTTCGCGCGCTGGATGCCACATGGCCCGGCCGGGGCAGCGAGCGACAGGGTTTCGATGGATGGGCATTGGTCGTGTGAAAGGGCTGCGCGCGCGGTCTTGGCCCCTTCCATTGGCGGGGAAGGCCCAATGGCCCGGCGTTGAGGTTCATGGTTTCGTTCGGTACCGTTCCGTAGACATTGCCCCAGCGGGCATTGCCAGGATGTCGCCCGGTACCTGCCGGGGAACGGCACAAATGCCATCGACACCGGTTCGGGGCAGCGCGCGCGTCGCTATAGCGCAGGGAGGGGTGGATGTCGGATGCGGTAACGGAGGTTGCTTCGGCGCTCGCGCGGCAGTTGCAGGCGCGCGGCCTGCGGCTGTGTACGGCGGAGTCCTGCACCGGCGGCGGGATAGCCGCTGCGCTGACCGATCTCGCCGGCAGCTCGGCGTGGTTCGAGTGCGGCTGGGTGACCTACAGCAACGCCTCGAAGATGCAGCTGCTCGGTGTCGACCCAGAACTGCTGGAACGCTGGGGTGCGGTGAGCGAGTCCGTGGCGGCTGCCATGTGCGCCGGCGCTCTGGAGCGCAGCGCGGCGGATGTCGCCGTGTCGGTGACCGGGATTGCCGGCCCGGGCGGCGGTACGCCGGAGAAGCCTGTCGGTCTGGTCTGGTTCGGCTGGATGCGCCGGGGTGGCGAACCGCGTACCGGATCCCGCGTCTTCCCCGGCGACCGCGCCACAGTGCGGGATGCGGCGGCAGTCTGGGCCCTGCGGCAGTTGCGGGAGCACGAGTTGGCAAGGGAGTGATTCGGCGCGTCAGCGTGAAAACGCAGCCACCGAAGAACGTAGCCACCGAAGAACACGCACATCACGGAAGACGTAGGGTGTTCAACGACCTTTCGGTGTGTTCCCGTGTTCGACTCGGGCGCGTTTTATCCTTCGGGTGCCTCGCGCCCGAGCGTTGCGTGTAAACGGCGGACGACGGTCTTCGGCCCTACCCAGCCTACGCTGGGTTCACGGTCGTGCTGGTAGCCGGGCGCCATGGAAGGCCACGTAAGCATCGGGCAGCGCGCTCCATCGGCCGCCTGCGTTTGCCGCGGTCGCGGGCCGGCTGTTTGGGCTGGGATTGGCGGTTGTGGGATACTCGGACGCCGTCGGAACGACCGCATTCACCATGGAGGACGCAGTGGACGAGAATCGCAAGAAGGCACTTGCCGCCGCGCTGGGGCAGATCGAACGGCAGTTCGGCAAGGGTGCCGTGATGCGCATGGGTGATGGCACCGCAGTGCGCGATGTCGAGGTCATTTCCACTGGCTCCCTCGCGCTGGATGTGGCGCTGGGTATCGGCGGTCTGCCGCGCGGGCGCGTGGTCGAGGTCTATGGCCCCGAGTCGTCGGGCAAGACCACGCTGACGCTCCAAGTCGTGGCCGAGTGCCAGAAACTCGGTGGTACCGCCGCGTTTATCGACGCCGAACACGCGCTCGACCCCGGCTATGCACAGAAACTGGGGGTGAAGGTCGATGAACTGCTGATCTCGCAGCCGGATACCGGCGAGCAGGCGCTGGAGATTGCGGACATGCTGGTGCGCAGCGGTGCGGTCGACCTGGTGGTGGTCGACTCGGTCGCGGCGCTGACCCCGAAGGCGGAAATCGAGGGCGAAATGGGGGACGCCCACGTCGGTCTGCAGGCCCGGCTGATGTCGCAGGCGCTGCGCAAGCTCACCGCCAACATCAAGCGGTCCAACACCCTGGTCGTGTTCATCAACCAGATCCGCATGAAGATCGGTGTGATGTTCGGCAATCCCGAGACGACCACCGGCGGTAATGCGCTGAAGTTCTATTCCTCGGTCCGCATGGACATCCGGCGTATCGGTGCCATCAAGCGCGGCGACGAGGTGGTCGGCAACGAGACTCGTGTGAAGGTGGTCAAGAACAAGATGGCGCCGCCGTTCAAGGAGGCATTTTTCGAGATCCTCTACGGCGAGGGCATCTCGCGCCTCGGCGAGGTCATCGAACTGGGGGTCAAGGAGGGCCTGGTCGACAAGGCAGGCGCCTGGTACAGCTACAAGGGTGAGCGGATCGGGCAGGGCAAGGAGAACGCCCGGCAATTCCTGAAGGAACATCCCGAAATGGCGAACGAGATCGAACAGGCTCTTCGAGAGCGCTATCTCCCGGACCGTTCGCATGCGCAGGCCGAAGCCGAAACCGCCGAGGGATGACCCGGACGACGCGCACGCCGCCGGGCTGAGGTTGCTGGCTCGGCGCGAGCATGGCGTGCTCGAACTGGCCCGGAAACTGCGGCAGCGGGGATTCACCGCCGAGGCGGCCGATGCCGGGGTTGAGCGCCTGGTCGCCGAGGGGTTGCTGAGCGAGCGACGCTTCGCCGAGGCGCTGGCGCGCCACCGCATGGCGCAGGGTTACGGGGAATCGCGCATCCGTGCCGAACTGGCCCAGCACGGAATCGAAGCGGCCGACATCGGCCACGCGATCGGGGAGCTGGAGGTAGACTGGGTGGCCCGGGCCATGGATCAGGCGCGGCGTCATTTCGGCCTGCCGCCGGATACTTCCGACGATCGCCAGCGCGTTCTGCGCCATTTGCTGCAGCGCGGTTTTGCGATGGCCACGGCGAAAGCAGGGCTCGCCAGATGGCGGGAAAACGAGCATTCTTCGGGGTGAAATCTGCGCAAGTGTTGCATACGCGTGGTACTCTGTGCGTTTCCGCAACACACGCACCCGATTTTATGAAGAGCGCCGACATTCGCCGGAGTTTTCTCGACTTCTTCATTCGCCACGGACATGTGGAAGTGCCGTCGAGTCCACTCGTCCCGGGCAACGACCCCACGCTGCTGTTCACCAATTCGGGAATGGTGCAGTTCAAGGAGGTGTTTCTCGGGCGCGAGAAGCGTCCGTACACTCGTGCCGTGAGCAGTCAGCGCTGCGTGCGCGCCGGTGGCAAGCACAATGACCTCGAGAATGTAGGCTACACCGCCCGGCATCACACCTTCTTCGAGATGCTCGGCAATTTCAGCTTCGGAGACTACTTCAAGCGCGAGGCGATCGCCTATGCCTGGGAGTTCCTGACCCGGACGATCGGTATCCCGGTGGATCGGCTCTGGGTCACGGTGTACGAGACCGACGACGATGCCTACGCGATCTGGGTGAACGAGATCGGCGTGGCGCCGGAGCGCGTGCTGCGCATCGGCGACACGCCCGGCGGCGGTTCCGACAACTTCTGGCAAATGGGGGACACCGGTCCCTGCGGTCCCTGTACGGAAATCTTCTACGACCATGGGCCGGAGGTAGCCGGTGGTCCGCCGGGTTCGCCGGACGAGGATGGCGACCGCTACATCGAGATCTGGAACCTGGTGTTCATGCAGTACGACCGTGACAGCAGTGGCAACCTGACCCCGCTGCCGCATCCGTCGGTCGACACGGGCATGGGGCTCGAGCGTCTCGCCGCGGTGCTGCAGGGCGTGCACTCGAACTACGAGATCGACCTGTTCCAGGATCTGATCCATGCCGCGGCCGAAATCGTGGGAACAAAAGATCGCGGTTCTGCGTCCTTGAAGGTCATTGCAGACCACATCCGCTCGATCGCGTTTCTGATCACCGACGGCGTGATGCCCGGCAATGAGGGCAGGGGATACGTGCTGCGCCGGGTCATCCGCCGCGCCGCCCGCCACGGACACAAGCTCGGTTGCGACGAGGCCTTCCTGTACCGGTTGATACCGGCATTGGTCTCGGCGATGGGCGAGGCCTACCCGGAACTGGCTGAAGGGCAGGAAAACCTGGAAAGAGTCCTCAGGAAAGAGGAAATGAAGTTCCTGGAGACATTGGAAAAAGGAGTACGGATCCTGGAAGAGGATCTCGACCGGCTGCAGGGTTCGACCATTCCGGGCGAGACCATCTTCCTGCTGTACGATACGTACGGGTTCCCGGTCGACCTCACCGGTGACATCGCCCGGGAGCGGGGGCTCGAGCTTGATCTGGATGGCTTCGAACGCGCGATGCAGGAGCAGCGCGACCGCGCCCGGGCAGCCAGCCATTTCACGATGGACACTGCCCAGGCCCCGGGGATGGAGGTGGCGACCGAGTTCACCGGCTACGAGCGGCTGGAGGACGAGGGCCGGGTCGTCGCGCTGTTCCGGGACAACGAGCCGGTCGAGGCGATCGAACTTGGCGAGGGTGGCATCGTGGTGCTCGACCGCACCCCGTTCTACGCTGAGTCCGGCGGCCAGGTCGGAGACATCGGCACGCTGAGCGGATCGGGTATCCGCTTCGAGGTGCGCGATACACGCAAGCAAGATGCGGCGCACCTACATGTCGGTCAGGTGCGAGCCGGGCGCATCGAGCGTGGCATGACCCTGCACTGCAGCGTTGCTGGTCCGCGGCGGGAGGCGATCCGCCGGCACCACTCGGCGACGCATCTGCTGCACAAGGCCCTGCGTGATCACCTGGGCGGGCACATTCAGCAGAAGGGTTCGCTGGTGGATGCAGAACGGCTGCGCTTCGACTTCGCCCATTTCGAGCCGGTGTCGGCCGATCAGTTGCAACGGATCGAGGCGCAGGTGAATGCCGAGATCCTGGCCAACGTGCCGACCGACACGCGGTTGATGGACATCGAATCGGCGCTGGCTTCGGGTGCGGTCGCACTGTTCGGCGAGAAGTACGGCGAGCGCGTTCGTGTGCTGACCATCGGTTCCTCAACCGAACTGTGCGGCGGCACCCACGTCGCGCGCACCGGCGACATCGGCCCGTTCCGGGTCGTGTCGGAAGGCGGCGTGGCCGCGGGTGTTCGCCGCATCGAGGCGGTTGCCGGCAGCGTGGCCCAGGCCTGGGTCGACCAGCAGGTCGGCACGCTGGATCGGGTCGCGGACCTGGTCCGGGGCAGCCGCGGGGAGGTCGTGGACAAGGTGCAGGGCCTGGTCGAACGCAACCGGGAACTGGAGAAGGAACTGGCGGCGCTGCGCAGCCGGCTCGCGAGCCAGGCCGGCACCGACCTCGCCAGCCAGGCGATCGATCTCGGCTCGCTGCAGGTGCTGGCCGCGCGGGTCGACGGCGTCGAGCCCAAGGCACTGCGCGAGATGGTCGACCAGCTGAAACAGAAGCTCGGGGCCGCGGCCGTAGTGCTGGCCACGGTGACGCCGGAAGGCAAGGTGAGTCTGGTCGCGGGTGTGACCAAGGGGCAGACCGGGCTGATCAAGGCGGGGGAACTGGTAGGCTTTGTCGCGGCGCAGGTAGGAGGGCGCGGCGGCGGCCGGCCCGATATGGCGATGGCAGGTGGTCAGGAGCCCGAAAAGCTGGACGCGGCTCTGGATTCGGTGGAGGGCTGGGTCCGCGAGCGCGCCGGAAGTTGACTGAACGGCCTGCTCGTGGCGCGGCTGCGGGTCCCGGTCCGGCGGTTTTTTCATGGCTGGGTAATATTTAAAAAGATTTACTCGAACACACGGTTGTCTACCTTGCGTCGAACTGGAATCGAGAACGCCTCATGTCCCTGCTGGTTCTGAAATTTGGCGGTACTTCGGTCGGAACGCCGGAGCGTATCCGCAACGTCGCCGAACGCGCGCTGCGTCTGCGCGGCGAGGGCCATTCGCTCGTCGTGGTGGTATCCGCGATGAGCGGCGAGACCGATCGCCTGCTGGGTCTTGCGCACGAACTCCAGCCCCGTGCAGAGGGGAGGGAACTGGACGTGCTGCTGTCCACAGGCGAACAGGTGACGATCGCGTTGCTTTCGATGGCGCTGGAGGCGTACGGCTGCCCTGCACGTTCCTATACCGGAGGGCAGGTGCGTATCTTGACCGACAGCGCTCATAATAAGGCGCGCATCCGCAGCATCGACGACAGCCGCATCCGCGGCGATCTCGAAGCCGGGCGCGTGGTCGTGGTGGCGGGATTCCAGGGTATCAGCGAGGAAGGCGCGATCACCACGCTGGGACGTGGTGGATCCGATACCACCGCGGTAGCGCTGGCGTCGGCACTGAAGGCGGATGAATGCCGGATTTATACGGACGTCGACGGTGTCTATACAACGGACCCGAGGGTCGTGAAGCGTGCGCGGCGGCTGGAGCGGATCACCTTCGAGGAGATGCTCGAGATGGCCAGCCTTGGTTCCAAGGTGCTGCAGATCCGCGCGGTGGAGTTTGCCGGTAAATACAATGTACCCCTACGGGTATTGTCCTCGTTCGAGGAAGGCCCGGGGACGCTCATCACAACGGAGGAAGGCCGCGTGGAGCAGGCGCTGGTGGCAGGTATCGCGTTCAACCAGAACGAGGCGCAGCTGACGATTCAGGGGGTGCCGGACCAGCCGGGCGTTGCCTACCGGATCCTCGGCCCGGTCGCGGACGCGAACATCGAAGTCGACATGATCGTGCAGAACGTTGGCGCCGACAACACCACCGACTTTACCTTCACGGTGCACAGGAACGATTACGAGAAGGCACTGGGCATTCTGGAACGGGTTTCGAGCGAACTCGGTGCCCGCAACGTTGCCGGCGACACCAAGATCGCGAAGGTCTCGGTGGTCGGCGTCGGGATGCGCTCTCATGCGGGTATTGCAAGCCGTATGTTCGAGGCGTTGGCCCGAGAGTCCATCAATATTCGGATGATTTCCACATCCGAGATCAAGATCTCCGTGGTGGTGGACGAGAAATACCTGGAGCTGGGTGTCCGTACGTTGCACGATGCCTTTGAACTTGAGCAGGAACCGACCGGTCAATCCACGGACCGGTAACAGCGCGAACAACGGCAAGCGGGCGACCGAAACCGTCCGACACGATACAGGCAGTCTGGAGAACAGCATGCTTATTTTGACTCGACGCGTGGGCGAGACCCTGATGATCGGAGAGCAGATCTCCGTGACGGTGTTGGGTGTCAAGGGCAATCAGGTTCGGATCGGGATCAACGCACCGCAGGACGTAGCCGTCCACCGGGAGGAGATCTACGAGCGGATCCAGCGCGAAAGCCGCGGCGAAGGCGAAGAACCCTCCGCGTCCGACGACCCGAAGGCGAGTACCAACTGAGCCTGCATGGCCCTGTGGGCCAGCGGATCCGGGCTACGGATTCCAGGTTCCGCCGGAAGCGGTTCACGAGCGGAACCATCGGTTCCGCTCTTCCCATTTTGCCCCCAACCCCGTATCCTTTGCCCCAGTTCGGAGAGATGGCCGAGTGGTCGAAGGCGCTCCCCTGCTAAGGGAGTATGGGTCAAAAGCCCATCGAGGGTTCGAATCCCTCTCTCTCCGCCATTATCTTCGAGAAATCAGGCACTTTCGAGTGCCTTTTTTGTCCCCTCAGTTTCACGGAATCGCCGGGCGGAAGAAGTCGAAGGATGCCATCCGCCATCTGGCGCCGGAGTTGTCGTGGGTGCCTCGGCGCCGCGACCGCCGCTCGGCGGACCACGCTGCGCCTTTCCGCCCTATAGGATGTCGAGACGCGAACGTCGCGCTCTTTCATGTTCCAGATGACCGACCCCGTCATCGCGAAGATCGAGCTACCGGGCCCGGGGCAGGTCCTTGCGACCCGGCAGGCGCATCTGGTGGCTCAGGTGTCGGCGCCCCCTCGGGCGCGAGGTCGGCGGGATCCCGTACCAGTTCCTTGCGAAGCACCTTCACGTCTCGTGCTGCAGCGATACCAATCCGCACCTGGTTGTCCTTCACGGACAGCACGGTGAGATGAACCTGGTCCCCAATACGCAGGGTTTCGCCTGTGCGGCGGGTCTGGATGAACATGTTCACGCACTCCTTGCGTCAGTTTTGTTCCGGTAAGAATCGGACAGACACGCCAACAGGTCAATGCGGCGGCGCAGCGCCGCGTGCTTCGGGCGCGCGGGTGGCGTGGTCGGGCCGCGCCGCTACCCGAACCTGCATGGATTGACGGCGAGACTCCACGCGCGCCGCAAGCTTGCGAGGCTTGCCCCTCATGGTGCATTGATGCAAGGTGCCGAGGTCAGGGACGCGGGCTGGGACCGCTGGACCACTGGATGGGGGGAGGGAGATGGACGAGCCCGTAGCGCAGCATCCGTTGCTGGACGCATCCTGCCGGGTGGCGTTGGCCGCCTACCTGCACGACCTGGGAAAGTTCGCCGAACGGGCGCGGCTGGAAGTGCCGCCGGACCGGCTCGATACCCACCTCACGCAGTATTGCCCCTACCACGAGGCCGGCGGTCGCGGCTGGCACAGCCACCGCCATGCCGCCTACACGGCGTTGGCCTGGGACTTGATCGAACGCCGTTTCCCCGAGCTCGTGGGGCGCGACATCGCGCCCTTTGCGGCGTGGAACGCCCCGGATGTCGACGACTCGATCGTGAATGCCGCAAGCCGGCATCACAAGCCCGAAACCTACCTGCAGTGGCTCGTCGCCACCGCCGACCGGGTCGCTTCCGGTTTCGAGCGTGAGGCCTTCGACGAGTACAACCGGTCGAAGGACCAGACGCGCGAGGGCCGCAACCACTTCACCGCCCGCCAGCTCACGCTGTTCGAACAGGTTGCGGCCGGCACCGACCGGGGCAGGGTGCGGCGGCAGGATCTGCATTACCGCTACCCGTTGCAGCCGCTCTCCGTGCAGGCCATCTTCCCGGTGGCCGCGGCGGGCTACGAAACCGCGGACAACACCGTCGCTCAGCGGGAGTATGCACGGCTGTGGGACGCGTTCCGCGGCGCGCTGGACGCGATCCCGGCCAGCCACCGCGGCAACTGGCCGCTGTGGTTGGATCACTTCGACTCCGCCTGGGCCTGCTACACGCAGGCGATCCCGTCGGCAACCGCGTTCGGCACCCGCCCGGATGTCTCGCTATACGATCATTCCCGCACCACCGCCGCGCTGGCCACCGCGCTCTGGCGCTACCATCACGATCGCGACGACGATCGCGCGCAGGTTCGCGCACGCCTGGCGGACTGGCATCGCCCGGACTGGGACGAACCGAAACTGCTGCTGATCCAGGGCGATCTCTTCGGCATCCAGGAGTTCATCTTCGCCAGCGGTGGCGAGACGCAGAAGCGTGCGGCAAGGCTGCTGCGCGGCCGATCGTTCTACGTGTCGCTGCTCACGGAATGCGCGGCACTGCGCATCCTCGACACCCTGGGGCTGCCTCCGACCAGCCAGGTGATCAACGCGGCCGGCAAGTTCCTGATCGTCGCCCCGAATACCGACGAGACCGTGGCGGCCCTGCAGCGCGTACAACGCGAACTCGACGCCTGGTTCCTCGAACACTGTTTCGGCGAGTCGGGGATCGGGCTGGCCTGGCTCCCCGCCTGCTGCAACGATTTCCTGCGCCGCAAGGATGCGGCCGAGGCCCCGTTCCAGCGCCTGATCAAGCGCCTGTTCGAAGTGCTGCAACAGGCCAAGGCCCGGCGCTTCGACCTGTGCGGGGCTTGCGCGCCGGCGCCGCTATTCGAGGGCTTCCTGGATCGCTTCGACCCGGAACTCGGGGTCTGCGAGATCGACGGGCGTGCACCGGCGACGCGCCGGGAAAACGGGGTCGCTGTCAGCCGTCTGGCTGCGGACCAGATCGCGGTGGGCCGCCATCTGGCAGGGAAGCAACGGCTGCTGATCACGCGGGATTCGTTGGACCACAACACGCTGGAACTGCCGGTGTTCGGCTATGCCGTGCAGTTTACCGGTGGCGACGACCAGACCGGGCGATTCGGCATGGCCGCGCGCAACGGCAACCTGCGCCGCGCCTGGGATTTCAGCCTCCCGGAGCGCGAGGATACACCGCTGTTCTCCGGCTATGCCCGGCGCTTCATCAACGGGTACGTGCCGCGGTTCGGCAGCCAGAACGAGTGGGAGCAGGGGCGTTACCAGCGCCTGCCGGCAGAACTTCGGGAAGGGCTGGAACCGCAGGCTCCGAAGACCCTGGAGCACCTCGCCTGCGACGACCGCGAGCCGGACGCCGCCGGGAATTATCGCGGTATCGAGGCGCTGGTCACGCTGAAGGGCGATGTCGACAACCTCGGTGCGATCTTCGAAACGGGGCTGGAGCCGCCCACCTTCGCGAAGATGGCCGCGCTGTCGCGGCAGATGAATGCGTTCTTCGCGATCTGGTTGCCCTGGCATTGCCAGCAGAAGCGGACTTCCGCCTATACCGTCTTTGCCGGCGGCGACGACTTTTTCCTGATCGGACCCTGGCGCAGCACCATGCAGCTGGCCCGCGAGATGCGCCGCGAGTTTGCCCGCTACGTCGCCGGGAATCCCGGCATCCACTTCTCCGCCGGCTTGGCGATGACCAAGCCGGGTCTGCCGATTCGCCAGATGGGCGCGCTGGCCGACGAGGCGCTGGAACAGGCGAAGGCGCGGCAGAACCAGGCCGGAGAGTATGTGAAGGACGCGCTGACCTGTTTCGGCTACACGGTGTCCTGGGACGACTGGGAAACCCTGTGGGGGCTGCACGACGAACTGGCGGCTGCGAGCGGCGAAATCGCGCTCAGCACGAGTTACCTCTATGGCTTGCATGGCCTCGCCGACATGGCCGGGCGCCTGCAACGCGGGGAAGGCCGCATCGAAGATGCGTTGTGGAACTCGCGTTTCGTCTACCGAACACGCCGCATGCTCGAACAGCACCGCGGGATGTCCCCCGCCGCGCGCAATCTCTGGCAACAGCGTCTGGGCACCCTGCTCGGCGGTGGCATCCAGCGCTTTGGCAGCACATTCAAACTGGCGCTTTTCCCCTACCTGTATCAACACCGTTACTGAAGGAGTTGGCCATGGCGCAGCAAGGAACACCACAGGGCGATCGCAGGCGGGGTACGTTTGGCGGCGGCCGCCGCGGGCCGGGCGGCGGCAAGGGACCGGCGCCGCTCGAGCGCCTGGACACCTCGCGCATCCAGCTCAGCCCCCCGGAGGGCGGCCACCTGCCGCCGGATTTGTTCGACGACGTTGCCCGCCGGGCCGCGCAACAGGTGGCGGGGGACTGCAAGAACCAGAAAAACAAGCCGACCCAGTTGCGACAGTTCTACGACGAACTGGTGATGTGGGAAGAGAAGGTACGCCGTGACGAGGACCGGTTCCACGAGTACCTGCCGTTCATTCGCATGCTGAACGCGAAGGCCGCGTATGCCGAGGGGCGCAAGCACGTGGACCGCAATTTCGTGGACCTGATGCATCACTGCCTCGGGCAGGTCACCAGCCCTTCCGTGCTGCGCAATTTCAAGCTCTTCTTCGAGGCCTTCATGGGCTTCTACAAGGTGGAACGCCCGAGCGGCTGACGAGAAAAGGAGAACGAAGCCATGCAGCTCACCCACATCGGCGAGATCCGGGGCCAGATCGAATTGATCTCCGGTCTGCACATCGGCAGCGGCAACACCGAGATGCACATCGGTGGCACCGACAACCCGGTGATCAAGAACCCGTTCACCCACGAACCCTACATTCCCGGCTCCAGCCTGAAGGGCAAGATGCGCAGCCTGCTGGAATGGCGTGCCGGCGTGGTGGAGGCAACCCAGGGCAAGCCGCTCGGGTTCAGGCACCTGCAAGCGCTGCCGGAACAGGCGGCAGAGGCGGGGCGCAGCATCCTGAAACTCTTCGGCGGCGCACCCGAGGGCTCGGGTCAGAACGAAGAATTGATCGCGTCGATCGGGCCGACCCGACTCGCTTTCTGGGACTGCGACCTCGACCCGGCCTGGGTGAGCGAAATGGGCAGCAAGAACCTGCTGCTCACCGAGACCAAGTTCGAAAACATGATCGACCGCATCAAGGGCGTCGCGGACAACCCCCGGAACACCGAGCGCGTGCCGGCCGGCGCCCGCTTCGATTTCCGGCTGACCCTGAAGGTGATCGACGGCGAAGACCTGATGCCCGACATCCTGCGCGGGCTGCGCCTGCTCGAACTCACCGGAATCGGCGGATCCGGCTCGCGCGGTTACGGCAAGCTGCGCTTCAACGCGCTGACCTGGGACGGGCAAACGCTGCAGGATCGCCTGGCCTCCGTCGCGGTCTGACGCGATGCCCGCCATGGAAACATTGCGCCTCACGCTGCGCCCCCGGTCCGCCTTCGGGGGACCGTTGCGGGGGGACACCCTGTTCGGACAGTTGTGCTGGGCCGTGCGCAACCGCCGGGGCGAGGAACACCTGCGGGAATTGCTCGACGGATACACGCAGGGACGCCCGTTCGCGGTGTGCTCCGATGCCTTCCCGGCAGGTTTTCTGCCCCGGCCGGCGCTGCCGCTGTATCGCTTTCGGCCGATCCCGGACAGCGACCGCAAGGCGGTCAAAAAGCGGCGCTGGCTGCCGCTTCAGGCACTGGCCCGTCCGGTGGAGGACTGGCTGCACGAGGCGATGGACGACGCGGCCGTGGTTCGGCAACAGGCCGGGACATCGGCACCGGCGCGGCTTGCGAGCCACCGCGCCCAGCCGCACAACAGCATCGACCGGCGCAGCGGCACTACCGGCCCCGGCGCGTTCGCGCCCTATACCCAGGCGCAGTACTGGTATGCGCAGGGAACGCAACTCGATCTGTATCTGTTGCTGGATCCGGAACGGATCGGCCGCGACGAGGCGATTACGCTGATCGACGATATCGGGCGCACCGGCTACGGTCGCGACGCCAGCATCGGGCTGGGCAAGTTCGACGTGACCGCAGCGGACCCCGCCACCCTGGTAGCGGCCCCCGACGCCAACGCCTGCTTCACCCTGGCACCGTGTGCGCCGCAAGGCCTCGGCCTGCGCCCGGACCGCGCCTTCTACGAAGTGTTCACGCGCTTCGGCCGGCACGGCGACCGTGCGGTCTACGGGCGGGGCGGGCCGTTCAAAACACCGGTACTGCTCGCGGGTACCGGAGGCTTGTTCGCGATGGACTCGCCGCCGCGCGCCGGCTTTCTGGGGCAGGGGCTTGGCGGCGCCGGCCGAATGTCCAAGACCATCCCGGAAACGGTGCAGCAGGGCTACGCGCCCTGCGCCGCGGTGCGGCTGAACTGGGAGGCAGCATGAGCGTGATGGAACACTGGCAGCTCGCGGTCACGCCGCTTTCGCCCGTGCATCTGGGCACGGGGCGGGACTACACGCCCACCGAATACGTGATCGAGGGCGGTGCGCTGCACGAGTTCGACGCGCTGGCGGCCTTACAAGCACTGCCGGAGGCCGAGCGCAGGCGCCTGGACGCGATTCTGGCCGGTCGGCCCGACGACCGCATGCTGCGCTCGGTGCAGGCGTTCTTTCACGACAATCGGCGGCGGCTGATCGCCGTTTCCCGGCATCAGGTGCGGGTAAACGCCACGGTCGAGGCGTTCTATCAGGAACGGGTCGGCCAGGTCGCACAGCACGAGGCCACGGGCCGCGCGGTGCAGAACCGGCTGGAGATCGAACGCACCGCCTGGTCGGCGGCCACGGGCACCGCCATCCTGCCCGGCAGCGGGATGAAGGGCGCAATCCGCACCGCGCTGCTCGACCAGGTCAACGAGGGGCGCTCGATTCCAGACGACTGGAAACGGGACCGGCAAGGAAACCGGCGGCTGCAGGAATCCCTGTTCGAGGGATCGTTCGAGCGGGATCCGTTGCGGATGCTCAGGATCAGCGACGCCGCAGTCGTCCGGCCCGGCCGGTTTGCCACCGATGTGCGCTTCGCGCTGAACCGCAAGAAAAGGCCGGTGCTGCGGGGTGGCCAGCAGCTGCAGTCCCGCGCGGAACAGCAGGGGCTTTATCAGCTTCTTGAATGTTTGCCGCCGTTTGCGGATCGGGCGTTCCGCGGTTCGCTCTCCATCCAGGACATCGCCGGAGTCGAGAGCCCGAACTGGCCGGCCCGTGTGTTTACGTTTTCCGAGATCGCGGCCGCATGCAACCGCTTCTACCGCGCGCATTTCGAGCGCGAAATGGCCCTGATGAAGAACATGGGCTACGTCGATCGCGACTGGGAACGCCGGCTCGAAACCCTGTTCGCCAGCCCGGTGGGCAAGGCCCTGGACGCCAATCGCGCGTTCCTGCTGCGAGTGGGCCGCCACAGCGGTGCGGAATCCGTGACGCTGAACGGCGTCCGGCATATCAAAATCCTCAAGGGTAAGGGCGACGCGCCCGATTTTATGGACGAGGCCAAGACACTCTGGCTGGCCGGAGACGAGCGCCAGACCCAGCAAGGCCTGCTGCCGTTTGGCTGGATGCTCGTGGAGTCGTTTCGCGATCCCGGGGAACTGGCCGATTGGCCGCCGCAACTGCGCGCCGACGACATGCAATCCTGGCGCGAACGGATCGCCAGCCACCGCCAGAAGCTGGCCGCCGAACTCGAAACCGAGCGGCAACGCGAAATCGAGCGCACGCGCGCCGAGCAGGAAGCCGAACGCAAAGAACGCGAGCGCGCGCAGCGGCTGGCCTCGATGAGCGCAGAGGAACGTCAGATCGACGCGCTGCTGAGCACCCTGGCGCAGGAACAGGCTGCCGGCACGCTCGCCCCGAGCAGCCAAGTCGCCAGTGCCCGGGTCGATCTACTCAGAACGGCGTTGGACTGGGGTTCCGAGGAACTGCGCCGGCAAGCAGCGGACGCAATACAGCAAACGGTACGCGCGCTGCCGTGGAGCAAGAAATCCCGGGCCGAACGCCAGAACGACCTCGCACGCCTGCGCCAGCCGAAGGATAGCTGACCAAGCTGGGCTCGGTAACCGTGACAGACACAGGAGAAGCTGTACCTCAGTGCGTGCCCCAGGCCGCGGATGCAGCCCCGCGCGCGGTAGGCTACCATCGTGCACGAGGCCCGGATTCAGACGCTCGCAAAGGCATCAGTCCCCGACACCCAGTGAAACCCGCGAACCCCCTTTGCAAGCCGTTGAATTCATATGTGTTTTCGAGGCATGCAGTCAGAACGACTTCCCTGATGAAGAAGGGATTAAGACCCCCCGGTAAGAAGGAGGAAGAGACTCCAATGAGGTCAGAACGACTTCCCTGATGAAGAAGGGATTAAGACCCAGCGCCCACGGCCGGCTTCTCCGTGGGTGATGGTCAGAACGACTTCCCTGATGAAGAAGGGATTAAGACTCCATCTTCTCCGCAATCTCCGCATACGCTTCGTCAGAACGACTTCCCTGATGAAGAAGGGATTAAGACCTCGCCCTTGTTCCAGTAGTTCGCGCCTGGGATCGGTCAGAACGACTTCCCTGATGAAGAAGGGATTAAGACTCGACCCCAACGTTCCTGTTTACACGGTGTCGGGTCAGAACGACTTCCCTGATGAAGAAGGGATTAAGACCCAGTCGGCAGGCTCATTGTAGAGCCGGCCAAGTCAGAACGACTTCCCTGATGAAGAAGGGATTAAGACCTCTTTTCGGCATCGGCATTTCAAAAGTCCTCCAGTCAGAACGACTTCCCTGATGAAGAAGGGATTAAGACTTCTTGGTAAACCCTGATCTTCTCTCCGAGTGCCGTCAGAACGACTTCCCTGATGAAGAAGGGATTAAGACCCGCCTCCCGTATTCGGCCAGACAAACGGCATCGGTCAGAACGACTTCCCTGATGAAGAAGGGATTAAGACCCGTATGACCAGCCGAGACATCTCTTGAAGCTGTCAGAACGACTTCCCTGATGAAGAAGGGATTAAGACGCCAGTTGGGATGTGTGTGATGCGGATTCGGAACGTCAGAACGACTTCCCTGATGAAGAAGGGATTAAGACTCCTTCTGTTATTCGATAGAAGGCCCGTCTCGGTCAGAACGACTTCCCTGATGAAGAAGGGATTAAGACTGATCGTCAGGGTGACCTTCTGGCCCGCGGCCGTCAGAACGACTTCCCTGATGAAGAAGGGATTAAGACATCTCGCGCAGCACGTCTTCGATGTTCATGGCTGTCAGAACGACTTCCCTGATGAAGAAGGGATTAAGACGTGTAGGTGCCGGTCTTTACGGCGATGTCGTAGGTCAGAACGACTTCCCTGATGAAGAAGGGATTAAGACCCTTGGCCGGGAACGCATAGATCTGCTTGGTGATGTCAGAACGACTTCCCTGATGAAGAAGGGATTAAGACCCATGCTCATCGTGCATCTCGACTGCCTTAAACCGTCAGAACGACTTCCCTGATGAAGAAGGGATTAAGACGCCTGCCGCCACTTCGGACTGCAACCCCATGAAGTCAGAACGACTTCCCTGATGAAGAAGGGATTAAGACATAACGCCGATGGTGGGTAGCCAGCTCACGACGTCAGAACGACTTCCCTGATGAAGAAGGGATTAAGACGGCTCGTCGTTGGCATTGCGTAGCATGGCCGACGTCAGAACGACTTCCCTGATGAAGAAGGGATTAAGACATCCAGTTCGTCGAGGTATTTCGCATTCGCCGTCGTCAGAACGACTTCCCTGATGAAGAAGGGATTAAGACAGTGAGTTCGGTCGACAGTTTCTTCGGGTCCAGGTCAGAACGACTTCCCTGATGAAGAAGGGATTAAGACAATCCACGTCCGCTGGGGGCGGGCCCGCAGGGGGTCAGAACGACTTCCCTGATGAAGAAGGGATTAAGACCTCCGTCTCTGGTGCGGTTTAGGATTCGATCAGCGTCAGAACGACTTCCCTGATGAAGAAGGGATTAAGACTCGCGGTCGGATGGGTGCTGAGCGCCGGGCGGGGTCAGAACGACTTCCCTGATGAAGAAGGGATTAAGACCCTTACGGACCTGTTCCTGTTCCAGGGTTTCGAGTCAGAACGACTTCCCTGATGAAGAAGGGATTAAGACCCGCCTGGACGACGCTTCACGCATCGCCTGGATGGTCAGAACGACTTCCCTGATGAAGAAGGGATTAAGACAGAGCTCTTCAATGGTCTCTTCACGCAGGTTAAGTCAGAACGACTTCCCTGATGAAGAAGGGATTAAGACCACCGCCAGGTGGTGGTGCTCCATCGCCGGGTGTCAGAACGACTTCCTTGATGAAGAAGGGATTAAGACTGGTCTTCGCACAGCAAATAGCTTCGGTTGCAGTCAGAACGACTTCCCTGATGAAGAAGGGATGAAGACGGTACTCAGGAATTCTCTTGCCCTGCTTCCCGTGCCACTCGCCTGAGTGAATCGCGCCGAAGCGTGGCAAGCTTGCCAAGTGGGTCAGTATCGGACCCGTGTCGTTACATTCGTCGCCAACAGAACCAAGGGTTCCGCCCGCAACGGCAGAGCCTGGCTCACGCGAGGTAACGACAGATGTTGGATCCAGGGGAGAACCCTCAGAACGTTGATTGGACCGACCAGTTCGACGACCACGATTCCGAGTTCTGGGAAGAACACCTAGGTCTGCCCTTTACCCACAAGTTGCGCAGACCAATGGTTGCAGGGCAGTGTCATCCGATTTCATCTCGTAAAGCGTAGGCGAAGGACATGGTGGTGAGTTTGGCGTAGCCGTGCCACATCAGTTGGTGTCCGGGCGGTGGATCGTGATTGCGGTTGGTGTAGCCGCCCAGGATGGCGACTTCGCGAACCGCTTCCTGGAGACTGGTGGGGCGGGGTCGGCGCCGGGACTGGGCGTAGTCACCGAGCACCCGCAGTTCGACGTCCGAGAACAGCAGCTCCGGCGGCAGTTCCGGGGCCTCGCGGCCCAGCAGGGTCATCAGCATCACCCGCCAGGCGATGACCAGCCGGATCGCGATGGCGCGTTCCCAGGCGCTCGACGCTGTGGTGGCCGAGCTCGTCGATCTTGCAACCCGATTTCAGCACCCGGTGCCAGTCCTCGATGCGCCAGCGCAGGCGGTACCAGCGCAGAATCTCGGCGGCCTGTTCGGCCGAGGTGACGGTCAGTGTGGTGAGCACGAACCACTCGAGCGGCTTTTCCCCTTTCGGCGGATCCCGTTCCAGCGCATGCACCACGGTCAGTTCCAGCGTCACGGGCGGATCGGCACCGGCGGGTGTGCCACGGAGCGTGACCGGGGTGTAGCGCAGTTCCAGTTCCGCGGTCCGTGCCGCCCGACCCAGGCGGGCGGGGCGCTTGCTGGTCTTGGTGCGCAGGCTCTGCCCGTCGACCTGGAGTTCGACCGACCCGCGGCTCGCCGTCGCCCGGGCGACCTCGAACAGGCGCCCGCCCGTCGGCGAGCCGGCGGTTGTGCTGGGCACGGACCACCAGTTCCACCTCGGGATGGCGCTGCTGCTCGGCATAGAGCTCGAACGCATCCGCCTCCCGATCGGCGACACTGACCACCCGGGTGTTGGGGAGGGTCGCCGCCAGTGCGGCTGTATCGCGCAGACCGGCGATCCAGCGAAAGCTCTTTTTCTCTTCCTGCGACGGTTCCTCGTCGCCCCGCAGCTGCGGCGCCTCGAACTGCGCCTTGAGCACGCCCAGCGGCAGCCCGTCGGCGTTGACCGCAAGCGTCGAGTGCAGATGCAGTCCCAGACTCTCGGCACCGGTCTGGTTACGGCCAATGACGCCGATGCCGCGCGTCTGCGGGCGGGTGGTGAAGTTCAGATCGGTGCCATCCTGCAGGCACAGCACCGTCGCCTGCGCCTGCATCCGGCGCTGCGTGCGCGCGCGATGTGGCGCCAGGATGTGCTCCGCAGTGACCTCGGAATCGGCCGGCTGGTCGATCAGCCGGTAGTAGCCCTTCACCGCCGCCCAGTCGTCGCGGGCCACCGCGGTAAAGGCGCGCAGCGGATCCTCCCCCTGGCGCCGGGCGCTGTCCACCAGCCGTTTCGTCAATCGCTTGTCCCCCAAGGGCGCACCCCGAACTCGTGTTCAGCCCACTGCTGCGCATCCAGACCCTCGGCGGGTTCCAGCGGTGTGTCGCCCCGTGCCGGTGCCGGACCCACCCCAAGCGTGCGCGCCAATCGGGTTCGAGTTCATAGAGATAGATCGCCTTGCGGGTCTCGGCCGCGGCGTGGCCCCGGTCCTGGCGCCCCCGCCCGCCGGTCTCGCCCACAAAACGCCAGTTCGACGCCCGCAGGCTGACCCCGGTGTGCGGAGGCTCGATGAAGGTCTCCACCAGCCAGGGACGATACCCATGGCAGGCCTCGAAGTCAGCCCCCAGCCGCCGCAACGCCCGACCCAGCGTCCACGACGCGAGGTTCCGGCAGGAAACGCCCGGACGCAACAGGAACCGGTTCAGTCCCACCACACGGTGTCGGTGGCGTTCCCGCAGCGCCGGATCCCAGCCGATCCAGGCATCGCGTGCGGCCAACTGCAACGCCGACGCCGCAAACCCCAGCGCCCCCAGCCAGCCCTGCGCCGAACCCACCAGATACCGCAGCTGCGCGCCCACCAGCGGCCCCATGCCGCGCGGGTGCTCGCGCGCCATCAGCTCATTCCAGAGCGCCCGGTGCTCGGCCGTGTCCACCCGTACCAGCGCCAGGCCCTCCAGCTCGGTGACCTCGCGGCCCACTCCCTGGGGTGCCGGCACCGCCACCCCCAGGCGCCGGCCCTGGCCCCCCGCGCCCCGGGCTGCTGCACGCAGGCGGCAGCGTAATCCGGCCCGCGCGCTCCAGCGCCCGCAGCGCCTTCAAGCAGCCCGCCCGCTGCGGCCGCCCACGCGCATCGAAGAAGCCCCAGGTGGTACAGATCTGATCCGCCAGCGCGGTGCGGTGCAGTTCCGGCGCTTCCCGGATCAGTGCCTGCACCCGAGCCAGGTTCGCCGGCGCGCTCAACGTGCGCTTGATCTGGCTCTGCTCCCACATGCCCGGCACGGTACCCGGCCGGCAGGCGTTTGTCCAGCACTAGATGTGGGTATAGGGCAGACCTAGGTGGCCCTGACGATCACCAGCTCGAGCCGGACTACGGATACCTGGAGCCCGACTACGCGCACGTGGAAGAGGAAGCGGGGGCCGGAACCATCGGAGCTCGAGGCGGACGAGTCGTACTGGGAACAGCAGGATCTTGGTAGAGCGGGGGAGACCGCTCCGGACGCTAACCCCAGGCCCGCGCCAACCCAGGAACCCGCCCGCGACCCGGGCGGCCGGCGCGAGGCAATCGTGCAGTGGCTGGCAGAATCGCGGGTGTCGCGGCCGCTGCGCAACGGGGATGGGTTCTATGTGCTCCGGGGCAAGTACGGTCGCCTGACCGATGGTGCTGTGGTCGAGATGCTCGCGTGGCTGGGCGAAGAAGGGATCGTGGCCGGCACCCTCGTGGGTGGCTACAGCGTGGCGTACACGCCTCCCGGCGGCCCGTATCTGGAGAAGCTCACCTTCTTCCGTATCATCGAGCGGGTACCGTTCAGCCGCCTCGCGCCGAGCCAGCCGGCAGTGGCTGATCCGGATCTGCCGTTCTGAACTTCGGCCAGAGACTAACGGACACGGCCTCGGCCTTTCCGGCGGCGGCCCCGGGCCGAATCCGCAGTTGGCACGAGAATGACCCGTAGACGCCTGTATCTTGCAGCCTACGATGTGAGCGACCCGGGGCGTCTGAGGCAGGCCCACCGGGTGCTCCGGGACTATGCCACGGGTGGCCAGAAGTCAGTGTTCGAGTGTTTTCTTACCGACACTGAGTGCGAGGAACTGCTACGCCGGGTGCGGGCCGTGATCGACGAGCAAACGGACCGCTTCTTCGTTCTGAACCTGGATCGGCGAGCACCCGTGCGCACCCTGGGAATCGGTGCGCCACCAGTCGACCCACCCGTCTTCTTTATCACGTGACCCTTGTGACGATTACTTGCTACGCCGAACTCCGACAAGGTTGCGAGGCCTACGATTCCGTTCGACGGGATGGTTTCATCACTGTCATGGATGCGAACCCTCCCAGGGAGTTGCGTGGGCTGCCCCCCGCTTGCGAGGCACAGCCGCCGCGGCCGCTGATTCTGGATCCGAAAACGCCCGGCCTCCGGGTGGAGCTGGATGGACCGGCGCTGCGTGTGGTGGGCGAAGGGCAGTCAGATCGCTACTTCCCGTTGCGACGGGTATCCCGAATCGTTGCTGATGCCTCGGTGGAATTCTCCACCGAGGCCATTCTGGCCTGCGCGGTGAGGGGCATCACCATCGTGCTGCATGACCCCTCTGGGGAGGCCATCGCACGTGTGGTCGGCCATGCCGGCCAGCGCTCGGAACTGCGCCAGCGGGTGATCGATCTCCTGGCACAGCCAGAGTGGCGCCCTCGCTACCAGGTATGGCTGGAGCGTACCGAACAGCGAATCGCTGCCATGGTAGTGAAGCATCTGGGTGCCCCGCGCGAACTCGCACTCGATCCCCAACGCCTGCGGCAATGGATCGGTCAGACGGGGACGTTCTTCGTGGGTGATTCGACCGAAGAGGCCACCCGAAGCCGATTCCGCGAACTTGCCACTGCATGGATGGCTGACCATTTGCAGAACTTGGGTTTTGGTGCCGACAGCGAAGGCTGGCAGTCCGGAGAATTCGATCTAGGCGCGGACCTATCGCGCCTGTTCGCGCTGCGAGTGGAGCCCTACCGGTTGGAATGGCTACAGCGCCGCCACATCTGGACCGTGGCGACCCGCCGCGAGGCACGGCCCGTTCGCCCCGAGATGCCGGCGTTGATCTGGCAACAGGCGGAACCGGCTGTTTCTCGGGCTGGCAGGGCTCTCACGCATGCGTTGCATCGGTGGTTGGTGCCCCTTGGCTGAGCGCTGGCCACGGCGGTGGAAAGCGCGGCGAAGCCGCACCGGTGGAGGGCGTCGAGGCGCGGACTCCTCGAGTCTGCAGCGGGGCTATCTCCTCTGCTACGACATTGCCGATCCCGTGCGTCTGCGCCGCGTGCATAGGGTGGTAAAGGAACATGGCCTGCGCATTCAGTACTCGGTGTACCTGCTTGAGGTCAACGGGTCCGGGCTTGACCGGATTCTCTCGGAGCTATCCAGCCACATTCATTCCGTCAAGGACGATGTGCGTGTGTACCCAATCCCGCGCCGGTGCCGGGCTCAGGTGCTCGGCCGGCGCATCTTCGATATCGGCGTGACGCTTGCCGGCACTCAGCTTCCCGGCGGATTCACGTAGTACGAAATTGGCCGGAAGGGAGCCATGGGAGCCCGTGCCATGTGATGGCCGCCGGAGCTGCGCCGGATTGCCGCAAGTGAGAAGCAATGGAGGGGGGGCGACGGCAGCGGTAAGCTTGCGGGGTTGGCCTTTCGGGTAGAGGACGGGCAATCTTGGCTGCGGGTGGAGCGAGGAAGCAGCGGACTCGGGCAGCCACGGAGTTGCAGGGACGCGGCGCTCCACCCACCACGATGACCGATGCGAAGGGATCTGCTGATGGAACCGGAAGAATTCTCGCGGCGCGTGCTGCTGGCCGTAACGGGCCTGTCGCCGCAGGTGGTGACGGAAACGCTTTATGGCCTTGCGCGCCAGCGGCGCGATCGCGTTCCCACGGAAGTGCACGTGATCACCACCGAAGAAGGGGCCGAGCGCGCGCGGCTGGCTTTGCTGAGCCGCGAGCCCGGATGGTTTCGCCGACTGTGCGAAGACCTGGAGTTGACGGGCCTGCGTTTCGGCAACGATTCCATCCATGTGCTGCGCGACGCCAGCGGTACCCCGCTGGCCGATATCCGAACGCCCGAGGACAACGAGCGTGCCGCGGATTTCATTACCGAGAAGGTACGGGAGTTCACCGCAGACCCGGAAAGCGCGCTGCATGTGTCGATCGCCGGCGGGCGCAAGACCATGGGCTACTACGCCGGCTATGCGCTTTCGCTGTTCGGTCGACCGCAGGACCGGTTGTCGCACGTGCTGGTCAGCGAGCCGTTCGAATCGAGCTGGGATTTCTTTTACCCGACGCCCTACAGCCGGGTGATTACCACCCGCAACGACAAACTCGCGGACACGGCGGATGCCAGCGTCACGTTGGCCGAAATCCCGTTCGTGAGTCTGCGCGATGGCCTGCCGACCCGCTTGGTCGAGGGCGGCGCGCAGCTGAGCGAGACGGTGGCTGCCGCGCGCCGCGCGCTGGAGCCGCCGGAACTGGTGATCGACCTGGCCGGCCGCTGTCTCGAGGCCAGCGGCGAGCGGCTGCCGATGGCTCCGGCGGATCTTGCGTTCTACGCGCTGTTCGCGCGCAAGCGCCAAGTCAGCGGCCATGCGCTGCGCCGCAGCGACCCGGAACTCTCGGGGCCCTTCCTGGCGGAATACCAGCGCATCGTCGGTCCGATGTCGGGCGATCTGGAGCGAGCGGAAGAGGCTTTGCAGAACGGGATGGATGCCGACTATTTCGACCAGCGAAAGGCCCGTACCAACGCCACGCTCAGGCAGCACCTCGGCCCCCAGCTCGCACGCCTGTACGCGATTCACGCCGACGGCAAACGCGACGGCCGCTTCAGCCTGCGGCTGGAACCGGAAGCGATTCGGTTCGACGCGGTGCAAGACCCCGGGAAGTAGCGGAGTGGCGCTGGATGGGGCAGATGCCTGGCGCGCACCGCCGCCTGGTTCGACGAACTCGGCGTGGCCCACGAACGGTGCAGTGTACGGCCACGCCGGGAGCGATTCCCCCCGAGGTACCTGCTTGACTCACGTCGACACGTTCAGGGCGCACCTTCCAGATCCAGGATGGAGACAAAACAATGCGTAAACCCACACACGAGAACGACCCGGAGCAATTGGCCCGGAACTGGCGCGACGCACGCGGCGCTGCGCCGAGCAATGAACGAGTATTCGTCAGCCGGACGATCACACCGTTGTACGGGGGCGGTGTCGAGGCGGGGCAGGTGGATGACGAGCTGCCGATCCGCCCCAGCGGACTGCGCGGTCAGTGGCGGTTCTGGTGGCGTTTGCTGAACCGGCAAGGGCGCAGCCCCGCCGAGCTCTTCGCTGTTGAAAGGGCGCTCTGGGGCGGCATCGGCGCGAAGGCGGCCAGCGCCAGCCAGGTGTCCGTACGCGTATCCGACGTCTCGAACGCGCAGTTGCTACCGGCCTTCGAGTTCAAGAAGAAGCATGATGGCAAGCATGGGGGTGTTCCCGACCCCGCCGGAGGCGTGAGTGCCTATGCGCTTTTTCCGGCGCAGGGGAAGCTCGCCCCGGGCGGGCACGCCATCGAAGAGCGCCCGAGGGAGGTCGCGAAACCGGGGCTGGGGTTCCGGTTGCGGATCGCCTGCGGGGACGAACAGTGGCCCGGGGTCCAGCAGGCGTTGCGCTGGTGGGCCAGCTTCGGAGGGGTGGGCGCGCGGACCCGGCGCGGTCTGGGCGCGGTGCGGGTCGATGGTCTGGAGCCCGTGACCGTGGACGAGGTCGCGGCGGCGGGTGGCCGGCTGGTGCTGGGCAAGCGGGGCGGCGATGCGGCGAGTGCCTGGAACGCGGCGGTCGATTGTCTTCGAGAATTCCGTCAGGGCCTCGGCGTGGGGCGTCGAGGCAGCAATCCGAAAGACCCGGGCCGCAGCTATTGGCCCGAGGCCGATGCGATCCGGCAGCTGGCGAACACGCATTCCGCCGGTCATGCGCCAGAGCACCCGGTGGTGGGATGCTATCCGCGCGCCGCGTTCGGGTTGCCGATCGTGTTTCAATTCAAGGATAAGGGCGAGCCGCCGGATTCGACGTTGGAACCCGACGGCGACTTCGACCGCATGGCCAGCCCGCTGATCCTGCGCCCTTACTGGGATGGCGAGGGCTACCGGCCCGCCGCGTTGTTGCTTCCCGGCTGGGAGCAGGCGCTGCGCGGCAGGCTCAAGTTGCGGTTCGAAACCAGTGGCCATCAAAGGCTGGCGACCTGGCCCGTCGATACCCGGGAACAGGCCGAGACCGCGGAGCGTATTCACCCGATGCAGGGTCACGGCGACGATCC
The DNA here is from genome assembly GCF_000321415.2 of Thioalkalivibrio nitratireducens DSM 14787. NCBI lineage: Bacteria > Pseudomonadati > Pseudomonadota > Gammaproteobacteria > Chromatiales > Ectothiorhodospiraceae > Thioalkalivibrio > Thioalkalivibrio nitratireducens. Next base: position 1,453,575 of record NC_019902.2, read on the forward strand.
GCTGACCGCCTTTCTGGCGTTCTTTCGCAAGGGGGTGAGTTGATGCCCCGGTATCTCGTCACGGTCTCGCTCGGTCCCGTGCAAGGCCTGATCGGAGCTGCGCGCCGGACGCGCGATCTCTGGTGCGGCTCCTGGCTGCTGTCGGAGGCTGCGCGGGCCGCTGCGCGGGCGCTGCATCGGGCACACCCCGGCTGTCTGATCTTCCCGGCACCCGTCGATCCCGAACGGGATCTGGAACCGCTCGATGCCCCCGGCGACGAGGCGAACATCGCCAACGTGCTGCGTGCCGAGGTCGCGTTCGCCGGCGCCACGGCGGGCGTGGCCGCCGATAAGGCGCGGCTGCGGGCGCTCTGTGCCGAGGCCCGAGACGCCGCCGTTCAGCGCCTGGTCGAACTGGGAGTGACCGCGCGGGCCAAGGTGCGCAACGCTGGCCCACTTCGGGACGACGTTTGGCAGGCACAGATTCGGGACGTGCTGGAAGTATTCGCGGCTTGGGTGCCCGGGGACACCGGCGCCGCGAAGGACTATGCCCAGATGAATCAGCGCCTGGGTGCGGTGTTCGCCGCACGCAAGGCCACCCGCGATTTCGGGCCGAGCCGGCTCGAGGAGAAAGGCGCCGGTTTGCCGAAGTGCTCGCTGGACGGCGGCTTCGAGACGGTGCTGCCCGAGCCGCCCGCGCCGGCACTGGTACGGCGATTGGCGCTGTCACGTGGCGAGCAGCTCGATGCGCTCGGCGTGATCAAGCGCCTGGCCGGGGATCCGGAACAGTTCACGGCCTACGCGCGGATCGCGGCCGATCCATGGCTCCGGCAGTTGACCGGCGACCAATTGCAACGCCTGCGGGCCACGTACGAACCGCTGGTTGCTGCAGGTCTGGCGACGCGGGTGCGCGGCAACGCCGGCTGCTACGGTGATTTCCCGTTCGACGCGCAATTGCTCTACGGCTTCCGGTTGCGCAATGCGCTCGCGCAGGAGGCCCAGGAGCCGGCAGAACGGGAAGCCTTGCTGCTACTTCGCCGGGAACTTGCGGCGATCGGCCGGGCGGTCGGGCGCGCAGGCCGCCGCTGCGGCGAACCGGTGCCCTATGCCGCGATTCTCCAGGCCGATGGCGACCGGATGGGAAAACTGCTGGCACGGGCACAGAGCCCGGAGCAGTCGCGGCAGGTCTCCCGAGCGCTGCACGGTTTCGCTTCCGAGGTGCGCGGCCTGGTGCGCGAACACCATGGGCATGCGATCTACTCGGGCGGGGACGACGTGCTGGCGCTGGTGCCGCTCGAGAGTGCCGTCGCCTGTGCCCAGATGCTGGCCGATCGTTTTTCCGCAGCGCTAGGGCCGGTTGCGGAAGCCCTGGGGCTGCCCGCTGGCGAGCGACCGACGCTGTCGGTGGGGTTGGGCGTCGGCCACCTGATGGAGCCTTTGGGCAGCCTGCGCGCCCGCGCGCTGCGGGCCGAGCAACTGGCCAAGGGGGATGCCTTGGGCGCTGAGGACCAGCGCAACGCCCTGGGGATCGTGCTGGGCATTCGTTCGGGTGGAGAGATCGAGTGGCGTGCGCGATGGAATGACTCGGCGGCGTTACGCGAACTCCAGGATTTCACCGCAGACTATCGCGCTGCGCGCCTGCCGTCGCGCGTTGCCTACGACCTGCGGGCGATCGACCGACGGCTGTGCTGGCTGCCGCTCGCGGCCAGTGACGCAAGCCCCGAGGACCGGGCGATGGCCCGGGGCATGCGTGCAGCAGAGGTCCAGCGGATGCTGGATCGGGCGCGCAGGGCCGGTGGGGCCGAGAAAATCTCGCCCGAGCTTCAGGATCGAATCGCGCTTCGGGCCGGCGTGGTGCCGCTAGCGCAGTTGGCCGACACCCTGATCGTTGCCCGATGGCTCGCTGCCCGCACCCGGGCCGATGTGGAGACACGCTGATGGCGAAGAAACACAGAAAAGGTCCGCCTCGCTACTCGCGGAAGCCGCAGGCAAAACCGGCGCAGGCCGCCGGAATGCGTCAAAGCGCTGTGCCGCAATCCGGGGGGGCTGGCGCAGCGGCTGATGTTGTCGGCGCGGCCAGGCCCAGCCGCACGCTGAGCCTGACGCCGCTGGCACCGATCATCGTACGCTCGGGCCGGCCCTTCGACGGCTGGACCGGGGTCGACCCGGCCCGGTTTCCGCCGCCCTCGACCTTGGCGGGTTGCCTGCGAACGGCTTGGGCGCGCGCCCAGGGCGTAGGGTTTCCGCTGGCACCGGACGCCGAATCCGCGGCTGCTTCCGCCGCTCGTCTGACCGGGCTTGCGCTGGCGGGGCCGCTGCTGCTGCGTGGATCCACTGTGCTCCTGCCCAAGCCGGCGGACGCGCTCTACTTCGGGCATGGCCGGCAGGCGCGTTGCGTTCGGGCCGAGCCGCGGCCGTTCGACACGGGTTGCGGCGCGGACCTGCCCGAGGGTCTGTTGCCGGTGCAACTGTCGCGTCCGGTGGAAGGCAAGCCGGGACCGGGGCCGAGTTGGTGGGCATGGCAGGACTGGCTCGATTTCCGGCGTGGCGAGGAAGGGGAGGTTACGCATGCCGAACTGCAGCAGCGCGGCTGGTCGCCGCCAGCCGGGGACCGGCGCACCCATGTCGCGATCGATCGGGACCGCCAGGCCGCGGTGGAAGGCCGGCTGTTCCAGACCGAAGGCCTGGAATTCGCGTCGGATCCGAGCGACGCCGCCGCAGGTACATTCGGCGACGAACCGCTGCGCCTGCTCGCGCGCTGTGCCGAGCCGCTCGGCGCGGCACTGGTGACGTTGGGCGGCGAGCGCCGGCTGGCGGCCATGACGCCGGAGCCGGAGAGTGCCTGGCCGCAACCCCCGGACGGCTGGTTCGAGGACATCGTGCGGGCAGGGGGTCTCAGCCTCACACTGGTCACGCCGGCAGTGTTCGCCGCCGGGTATCTCCCGGGATGGCTGGATGCGGATCGCGCGCCTCCGGACAGCGTGTTCGACGCAACCAGCCCGCCGAGGCCCCGCTTGCATCTGCGCGCCGCTACCGTGGACCGCTGGCAGCCGCACTCCGGATGGGATCTGGCCCGGCAGCAGCCGCGGCCCACGCGCAAGCTGGTGCCGGCTGGCGCGACCTATTGGTTCGCACTGGCAGGCGATGCCGAGCCCGAGGCCCTGCGCGGGTTGTGGCTCGCCAGCGTTTGTGACGACGAGCAAGACCGGCGCGATGGCTTCGGTCTGGCGCTGCCGGCACCCTGGACCCCGGTCGCGGATTCGAACTGACGGAACAACCGAATACAAGGACACCATCACCATGCAACCGCGAATCTTTCATCTCCATGCTCTGTCCGCGCTGCATTGCGGCGTGGGGCAAGCCGCCGACGTGGTCGACCTGCCGATCGCGCGTGCTCGCGCCACCCACCTGCCGATCGTGCCTGGCTCCTCGCTGCGCGGTGTGCTGCGCGCCCAGATGGAGGGCGACCCACAGCGTGAGCCGGATGTGCCGGCGTTGTTCGGGCCTCGCGAGATCGGTGGGGCGGCCGACGCCTTTGCCGGCGCCCTCGCGGTAGGGGACGCCCACTTGCTGCTGCTGCCGGTGCGGTCGCTGGCCGGCATCGTCTGTTACGCCACTTCCCCCTTCATCCTGCGCCGTTATCGGCAGGACCTGATCCGCGCCGGGCAGGCGGCGCCACCGCTTCCGAACGAGCCCAGGGAGGGGCAGGCACGGGTCGTCCCCGACTCCGTGAATCGGCAGGATGGGGTGTTGTTCCTTGAAGACCTCGACCTTCCGGCGCAGGAGGATCCGGCACTGCGTGCCTGGGCTGCCTGGATCGGGCAGGCCGTGCATCCGGACGATGCCGACGCGCAGACGGACCTCGTCACCCGCTTCGCGCTGCTTCCCGACAACATCATGCACTACCTCGCCGAGACCGCGACCGAGATTCGTACCCGGATCGCGATCGATCCCGCTACCGGAACCGTGAAACGCGGCGCGCTGTGGTACGAGGAGAACCTGCCCGCGGAATCGGTGCTCTGGGGTGTGCAGGCGCTGTCCCGCTCGAACCGGCAAGGCGACGATCGCGATGCCGGGGCGCTGGCCGCCTGCCTGCCGGATGAGGAATTGCTCCAGTTGGGCGGCAAGGCTGGCGTCGGGCGCGGGCTGGTGCGTCTGTTGCGGCGGGAGGTGTCGGCGTGAGTGCGGGGAACCCACGGTCGCTGGACCTGCGCAGCCATCGCGTCGCCCGCGCCGCCTATGCGCGTGTGGAAGCCCGGAAGGCCGATGAACAGCGCAAGAAATACGGGGCGCTGGTGCACAAGCTGCCGGGGATGATTCTGCAGAACGGACTGGCTCAAACCACCGGCTTCCTGCTCGCGAAGGCGCAAAAAGAACCACATGCTTACGCGGTGCTGGAAGATTTGGTGGACGTCTTGACCCGCAGCGGATCTTCGACGATTCAAGGGGGTGCAACCGGTCTGCATCAGCGCGTGATCGCCGCCGACCTGAACGAGACGTTGCTGCTGACCCGCCGCGCGCTGGAGGCGGCTGGTTGGATGAAGCGCTACGTGCAAGGCGTGCTGCGGATCGATGCTACCGGCACGGCCGAAGGAGACGATGCGGCATGATCGCCCTGATACGCTCGGCGCTGCGCGAGCCGTTCCGGAATGCACGCAATGCCCATCCCGGGCTGCTGTTGCAGCGCGGCTACCCGGAGCACGAATCCGGCGCTACCGCGACAAAAACGGAGTATGTGGAACGGATCTGCCGAATCCCCGCGGGCGAGCTGTACCGGCGAGCTTATGAACGCTGGCAGCGCTGCACTGCGGATCCGCAGCGCTTCGCAGGTACCATCCTGCGGCTGGACAGCCGTCTTTTCATCGGCCTGTCGGCGGGCGGCATGCTGGAGACCGGCTGTGCGATCCACCACAGCTACGGCGTGCCCTATATCCCCGGTTCCAGCATCAAGGGGGTCGTGTCCGGTTTCGCCCGCGCTCAAGCGGGGTTCAGCCCCGCGGCCTGCAACGAACTCTTTGGTGCCGCGGCACAGGCGGGATCGCCAAATCCGGACGGACTCTCCGGCGTGATCGGATTCCACGATGCCTGGTGGGTACCGGACTCCGCAACGACACCCCTGGTGCAGGAAGTCGTGACCAGTCATCACCTCGAGTATTACGGTAGCGAGGGTGGCAGCGACGCGACCGATCTGGATAGCCCCGTTCCGAATGCCCAGGTCGCGGTCCGGGGCAGCTTCCTGTTCGTGATTGAAGGACCGGGGGCGGCCTGGCTCGATCTGGCGCGGGACATGCTGCAGGCGGCGCTTCAAGAGCATGGAATCGGTGCCAAGACGCGGGCGGGCTACGGCTACTTTTCCGAGGACACCGAACGTGCAGCCGGCTACCAACGTGTGCTGCAGGATCTTCGGGAGAGCGAAGCGCGTGAGCACGAAAGGCAGCAGAGGGAGCAGCAGGATGCCGAAATTCGGGCCGCGTTCGACGCGCTATCGGATGAGGGGAAGGCGCTTTATCGCACGGAGGAAAAGCTGACTGGCCATCTTGCCCTCAGCGAAGCGGAACGGCGCATGCAGCGTTCGGTACTCGTGGCGGCCCTCAACCAGCTGACGGACGCCGCCAAACCGTGGCCACCGGCGGATCGACGACGCGCTGCCGAGCTGCTGGAGCGTGCCTACGATGCGATCGGCTGGTTCGACCCGGGCAAGGACAAGAAAAAGCGCGAGAAACAGGAAGCCAAGCGGCGCGCCGCGATTCAGGATCTGCGCGGCTGAGATGCCGGCGGCCGATCGCTTCGCTTTTCGCAGTGGCATTCGAACGCTGCGGCAACCTTGGCCAGCGGGTGCACTGTGCGCGTAGTGGATGGAGCGGTGAGGGCCGTGGACGCGCGGCCCTGGACGGACATGAACGGCGGTTGTCGGGACAGGGAGGATTGATGGAAATCCAGGTTGCGATCGTTTCCGATCAGGTGCTTGCCAATCTGATTCCGGCGCTGATGGACCGCCCGGAGCGGGTGGTGCTCGTGTGTTCGGAATCCATGCGCCAGCGAGAGCAGGGCAAACGGCAGAAATCGGTTCTCGGAAGGCACGACGTGTCGGCGCATGTTTGGAATCGCGATATCCCAGAAGGGCCTCTGGATGCGATTCGCAGATTCGCCTGGGATCTGGCCGAGGCGCTGCAGGACCAGCATCCGGAGGCAGCGATCACGCTCAATGCCACCGGCGGCACCAAGCTGATGATGCTCGGGATGGTCGAGGCGTTCCGTAACGTCTCGAAGCGCATCATCTACACGAACACCGCGCAGGCTCGGCTGGAAGTGGTGCACGACGAATCCTCGGACGAGAACCCCCCGCCGATGCCGATGGCCGATGTCCTCGATGTGCAGCAGTATCTGGCGGCGCAGGGATTTCGCCTGCAGACAACGGATGATCAGGAGCCGTCTTGGGCGGCGGGTGCCGAGGCACGGAAGCCTGCGACCAAGTTTCTCGGGCGTAACGCCTCGAAGCTCGAAGAATTGATCGGGGTTCTCAACGCGCTGGCCGCCAGCGTGTTTCTCCCGGATCAGCGTCGCGACTCCGCGGATGCAATGCGGGACGCGCATCCGGTGCAGCACTTTCGCCGTAGCCCGCGGGGGATCTGGCGCGACGCCCTGCAGCAGCTTTGCACGGTCGGGCTATTGCGCTGGGATGGCGACTGCGAAATCGAGTTCCTCAACCGGGAGGCCGTCCGTTTCGTCAACGGCGGCTGGCTGGAAGAATATGCGTGGCACATCGTGCGCGATGCCGGGGTGGCCGATTGTCGGGCCGGCGTACGCGGAGTCTGGGACGGCGCCGAGCAGGCGCGCAACGAGTTCGACGTGATGGCCTGCCACCGCAACCAGCTCCTGTTCATCGAATGCAAGACGCTCAAGTTCGACTCCGGACAGAACGACAACGAAATCGCCTACAAGGTCGAGAGCCTGGGCCGCGACACCCGCGGACTGTTCGGCCAGACCTGGCTGGTGACTGCGCGCACTCCCAGCGATGTGTTACGGGATCGCGCCCGGCAGGCCCGATTCGAGGTCATCGGCCCGTCGGAGCTGCCGAAACTGCAGCAACGGGTCAAGCAATGGATGGGGCATTTGCAAGGGAGTTGCGCGTGATGGGAATCCTCATGCTCGGGTTCCGGTTCCTTCGCCGGGCAGCGATCGGCCAGCCCTCGCCGGACGATGTCGGGTTCCCGTATGCCGATGGGGATCCGACCACCGGGCCGAGCGGTGGCTGGATACGGGTGGCGGCAAGGCCGGTGTCCGGGGCGCCGCGCCCTGCGCCCGGGAGCGAAGCATGACGCGTCGGCTGGTTTCGTTCCTTGGGACGGGTGACTACACACCCACCCGATACGCATGGCCGGAGTTCGGAAGCCTCGAGACCGCGTACGTCGCCGAGGCGCTCGCGGTACTCGGCAACGTCGATGAGGTGTCGCTACTCGCCACGGACGACGCATGGCGGCGGCATGGGGAGACTCTCGAGCGTTCCCTGGGCGCGTATGGTAAAGCGGTCTGCCGAAGATCCCTCCCGGACGGTCGCACCGAGGAGGATCTCTGGGAGCAGTTTCGGGTGTTGCGCGACGTTTGTGCAATGCGGGCGGACGATGCCCTCTTGTTGGATATTACCCATGGCTTTCGCACCCAGCCGTTCTTTGCCGGCGCGGTCTTGTCGGTCTTGCGCGCCTCGGGCCAGCAGGGGCCCGACATCCGCCTGCTGTACGGCGAATACCGAAAGGATGAGCCGGAATCCCCTGTCTGGGACATGACCCTGTTCCTGGAACTGCTCGACTGGTCGCAGGCGTTGGGCTTGTTCCTGCAGACCGGTGTTGCGGATCCCGTCGTCGCGCTATCACGCCGGCAGGAGGGGCGCCAGCGCGCGCGTCAGCTGGCGGCCGGCAAGCGCGATTGGCCGAGGTTCGGCAAGCTGGCCACGGCCTTGAAGGCATTCGCGGACGACCTCGCGGCCGTTCGGGTGGCCAGCCTGATTACGGGCTACGAGCAGGACACGAGGAGGAAGGGCAAGGCGCGGGGCACTGCGGACCAACTCATGGCCGCGGTGGATCAGATGCGGGCGGAGGTCGATCGCAACCTTCCGCCGTTGTCGGGGATCCTCGACCAGATCGTCGAACTGGCTCGCCCACTTGCTGCGCCCAGGCTAGCGTCGGAGCAGGGGCAGCAGGCGATGACCGCGCTGGCACGGCAGTACTTGGCGTTCGGCCGCCTCCCGGAAGCGGTCGCAGTGGTCCGCGAGGCTGCGGTGTGCCGATACGCGGGCGACCCATCGGCTGTCGAGGTCAATTCCCCGAGCTTCTCGCAGGCGGCTCGCCTCGAGCTGGATACCAGTTGGACCAAGGCGGACCCGGACGCGAAGTCCATTGCTGAGGTCCGCAACGACATCGAACACTGTGGGTTTCGAACGCAGCCATTGTCGGCCGAAGTACTGAAGGAGAGTGTCACCCGGCTGGTGCAACAGACAAAGGATGCCGGCGATGCCCCGTCAAAGCCAGGGCACGAAGGACGCACCTACTTTGTGACACGGCACCCGGGCGCCGCGGAATGGGCCGAGCAGGAGAGCATTCCCGTCGATGAGTTTGTGCACCATCTGGACACCGCCCGGATACAGTGGGGGGATACCGTGATCGGAACGTTACCGGTCCAACTGATCGCCCAGGTCTGCGAGCGCGGCGGCCGCTACCACCATCTGACATTGGATCTTCCTGCCGAATTCCGCGGGCGCGAACTCACGGCGGACGAGCTCCGCGCCTGCCGCGCCCGACTGGAAACGTTCACCGCGCGGTGCGTGGATTAACGGGGGCCGCGAGCCGGCTGGCATGTTGCACGTCGATCCCCGCCAACACACCGGTTTCGGGACGGCGCGGCCCATGCCCGAAGGCGTCGCGTGTCAGCTGGCCAGCAACAGCCGCTCCCAGCATTCCCTTGGTGAGACGATCGGCATGCCTTCCAGATCCTTCAGGACCAGCAACAGCTGGTCGCCAGTGACGAACCGTTCCGCTTCGGCTGCCAGCGCGGAGCCGACGATTGGCCGGTCATCCGGATCTCCGATCGAAGGGAAAGCTTCGGTGCCATCGGGAACGATCCTCTGCCGCCGCAGTACCTCAAGGGAAAATTCCAAACTTGCCGGAGTTGCGCCGAACTTGGACTGCGCGATGCGCAGGTACTCCCGGACCACCGACTCCCCGATCAATGTCTCGTATCGGCTGCGGAGCAGTCGTGCCAGCGGAACCACGGCAAGGCGAGCAGCGCCGAACCCGGAAAACACGAAAGGATGCGCGATGACACCGAGTGCTGAACCCCATCTTCCTCTCGCCCGCTACCGCCTGCACTTTCGCGCCGGCGGCGAGGTTCGGCTTCCTTACTTTGCCGGCTCGACCTGGCGCGGTGCGCTGGGCCATGCGCTGAAGCGTCTGGTCTGCGTCACCCAGTTGCCGCGCTGCGCAGCCTGTGCGCTGGTGCAGGTCTGTGCGCATGCCTACCTGTTCGAGACCCCGCCACCCCAGAACGCGGAGAAGATGCGCAAGTACCCTTCGGTGCCGCATCCGTTCGTGCTGAATCCAGCGGTCGGGGTGGAACGGGTGGGCTTGGGCGAGTCGTATGTCCTCGATCTGACCCTGATCGGGCACGGCAATCGTCACCTGCCGTACCTGCTGCACGCGTTCGAGCGTGCCGGGCTGGCGGGCATCGGCAAGGGCCGCACGCGCATGGAACTGGAGGGCGCGGAACGGGAAGTCCGGCCGGGCGCGGACACCTGGCAACGCGTCTACGAGCCCGGGCAGCCGGTCGAACTCCTTCCGGTAGACGCTTTGCCGATCCCGCCGTCGACCGGTGACCGGCTGAGGGTCGAGTTCCGGACACCCTTGCGCCTGCGCCGGGAGGGCCGGCCGGTGCGGCCGGACACCTTCCGCTTCTCGGACCTGTTCTCCAGTCTGCTGCGCCGAGTGTCGATGCTCACCTATTTTCATGCCGACCATCCGCTGGAGACCGATTTCGCGGGCCTGACGACCGCGGCGCGGGCGGTGCCGCTGCTGGATTCCCAGCTCACATGGCGCAGCTGGAACCGGTTCTCGTCGCGGCAGAAAACGGAAGTGGCGATGGATGGCCTGCTCGGCACGATCGAACTCCCGACCGAGCGGATCGCGCCGTTCTGGCCCTATCTGTGGCTGGGGCAGTTCATGCATGCCGGTGCCGGCACCAGCATGGGGCAGGGCCGCCTGCAGCACATCCCGTCCTGATCCGTTCGTTCTTCCGCAAGCTTGCCGGCCGCGCTCTGTGGCCGCCGCCGCGCGATACTGGCGCTCAGTCAGCAACGCGGGGCTGCCATGAGCGAGCGCGACTTCTTCCTTGCCGCTTACGATGTTTCCCGGCCGAGCCGTCTCGCGGCGGCGCTGAAGCTGGTGCGCGCGTACGCGACTGGTGGCCAGAAATCCGTGCACGAGGTGTTCCTGACCCCGGCCGAGCGCGGCGATCTGCTGCACGACATGGCGATGATCCTCGACGAGGAGGAAGACCGGTTTCTGCTGCTGCGCCTGGATCCGCGAGCGCGGGTGTACACCCTCGGCAAAGCCCAGGCACCCTCCGACCCCGATCTCTTCTATCTCGGCTGACCGCGATGGCAACTCTGTTTCTGGACCGCGCGCAACTGGAACTGCGTACCGACGGCAACGTCCTGGCGGTGTACGAGGGCGGCCGGCGCCGGGGCACCGTGCCCCTGAGTCTGCTCGAGCGCGTGGTGGTGCAGGGGCGCCAGACCCGGTTCGAATCGGGTGTGCTGCTCAAGCTCGCCGAGTCGGGCACCGCCACCGTGTTCATGGGCGCAAGAAGCAGCCGCCAGGTTGCGCTGATGCTCGGGCCTCGGCACAACGATGCGGCGGTGCGCATCGCCCAGACCCTGCGCATCCGCGACGCGGACTACTGCGCCCGCTGGGCCCGCGACCTGGTGGCTGCGAAGCTGCGCCGCCAGTACAGGTTGCTGATCCAATGCGAACGGCAGCGCCCGGATGCGCGCAAGGCGCTGTTCGATGCGCGCGAGACGCTGGCCCGCATTCGTGCCCAGCTCACCGACGGTAGCTGCGACATCGGCCGGCTGCGCGGCCTGGAAGGTGCGGCGGCGAGAGCCTATTTCGCCGGCCTCGGAGCGGTGTTTCCGCCCGCGGTGGGTTTCCGCGGTCGTAACCGGCGGCCTCCGCGCGACCCGGTGAACGCCTGCCTGTCGCTGGGCTACACGCTGCTGCATTTCGATGCGGTGCGCGCGGCCCATGCCGCCGGGCTCGACCCGCTGATCGGGTTTTACCACCGCCCGAGCTTCGGCCGAGAGTCGCTCGCCAGTGACTTGATCGAGCCGCTTCGTCCCGTGGTCGACGCGTGGGTCTGGGAGCTTTTCCGAGCCGAAGTGCTCCGCGCGCACGACTTCAGCCGGGACCACGAAGCCTGTTTGCTGAACAAGGCCGGTCGGGCGCGCTTCTACGGCCGCTGGGAGCCCTTCGCGCGCACGCACCGGCGCTGGCTGCGCCTGCGCTGCGGGCAACTGGCGCGGGATTTCCGGAAGCAGGGAGAGACGTTTCTGGATCCGGACGGGGACGACGAGGCGGGCGAGACATGAGAACTGCGACCTGCGGCCAGCCGCCCCGGCGGATGCCTGCGCGGCGCTCGGAAGTCCCGCCCAAGCCCTTGTATCTGCTGGACGGCGAATCGCGGGAAATCGGTGTCCGGGGCGAAAGCCTGCGCATTGTCGCGTCGCATCGAGCCGTCCGCGTGCTGCCGCTACGGCGCGTGCAACGCATCGTGTGCGGGGACAAGACCCGCTGGGATGGCGGCGCGCTGTGTGCCTGCCTCGCACGGGGCATTCCCGTGACCTGGGTCGACTCCCGCGGCGCGGCGGCTGGCAACGCCTTCCCCAGCCAGATGGTGACCGGGCCGATTCACGATGCGCTGCTCCTGTATGTGCAGTTGCCGAGCTGGCGTCGGCGCTACCGCAACTGGCTGCGCAGCCGCCGCATGAACGTGCTCGCGCACTGGGCGGCCAGCGTCGGCCCCGGGCTGCGGGTTCCGGTTCGCCTGTTCAACGATCTCAAGCGGCAGTTCGTATACCAGGGCAGGCTTGCCGATCATTTCGTGCCGGAGGCCCGGGCCTGGTGCGCCAGCGTGACCGTTCAGCGCCTGCTGGCCGAGGGCGTCGATATCCAGTACTGGGGGTTCGACGGCACCTCGATGGATCTCGCGGACGACATCGCCGGCCTGTTCTGGGCCGACCTCAACCTGCACTGTGGCACCCTGGCCGAGCAGGTCGAAACGGGGGCCGCGTCGCTGCTGTTCTTCGAGAACTGGGCGCAGCGAAACCAGAACCGACTGCTGCAGCATCTCGGCGACTTGAAGCGCCACCTGCGCACGGAGCTTGGATCGTGGCACTGAACGCACCGCGCGCGTGGCTGATCTGCTACGACATCGCCGACCCGCGGCGGCTGATCCGGCTGCATCGCTTCCTGAAGCGGTTTGCCCAGCCGGTGCAATACTCGGTGTTCTACTACGAGGGCAGCAGCGCCCAGCTCGCGCGCTGTTTGCACGACATCGCGGGTCGCATCGACCACCGCGAAGACGACGTGCGGGCCTATCCGATTCCGAACCCCGCCCAGGTCGACACGCTCGGCCGCGGCGCGCTTCCGGACGGCGCGTTGCTCCAGTCCCACGAAAACCCGGGCCTGGTAACCTTGCTGCAGGCGCTGGCCGAGTGAGCTAAGATTGCCCGGAACGTGCCCGAATCGCCGTCAAGAAATGCATCAGTCTGCCACCGCCCGCGAACCCCGCGAACCCCCTCTGCAAGCGGTTGTTCTAAAAGGTGTTTTCAGGCCATGCAGTCAGAACGACTTCCCTGATGAAGAAGGGATTAAGACGCCGCCGCCGCTCTTGATGCCGCGCATGTACTGGTCAGAACGACTTCCCTGATGAAGAAGGGATTAAGACTGGTTCAGTATGTCGAGGTATCGCATGTCGTTCGTCAGAACGACTTCCCTGATGAAGAAGGGATTAAGACCCCGGATCGTCCGGGCGAGCAGTAGCTGGGTGTGGTCAGAACGACTTCCCTGATGAAGAAGGGATTAAGACGAATCGGTGCTCCGCACTTTTCGCACTCGCCGCGTCAGAACGACTTCCCTGATGAAGAAGGGATTAAGACGTGTGGGTAGTTAGTCATGCTGCTTCTCCTTCGTCAGAACGACTTCCCTGATGAAGAAGGGATTAAGACGATCTCGGCGTCGATGGCTTCCTGGCGGGCCTGTCAGAACGACTTCCCTGATGAAGAAGGGATTAAGACGATCGTGACTCGCGTGATGACGCAGCCCTTCTTGGTCAGAACGACTTCCCTGATGAAGAAGGGATTAAGACGGTCAAGCCGCGTCGTGTTCAGCACGGTGTAGGGTCAGAACGACTTCCCTGATGAAGAAGGGATTAAGACGGGTGTCACCCACTGGCCCCGCCATTGAACAGACCGTCAGAACGACTTCCCTGATGAAGAAGGGATTAAGACCGTGAGTTGAAAACATGATGATCCTGGCGATCCGTCAGAACGACTTCCCTGATGAAGAAGGGATTAAGACGGCGATCGGCTTTCCGGACCGCCTCAGCCAGCGTCAGAACGACTTCCCTGATGAAGAAGGGATTAAGACAGCAGGAACGCCGCAAACTGCTCTTTACCGGCATGTCAGAACGACTTCCCTGATGAAGAAGGGATTAAGACAGATCGATGAAGGTCGGCTTGGGTTCGCGTTCGAGGTCAGAACGACTTCCCTGATGAAGAAGGGATTAAGACTTTTTCTTTGAACTTGGCTTGTCTGGTAGCCCCGTGTCAGAACGACTTCCCTGATGAAGAAGGGATTAAGACGGCTGGCCGCGTCCATGGCATCCATGTCACGGCGTCAGAACGACTTCCCTGATGAAGAGTATGCGTTCACTCCCCCAGGCTTGAGTGCTGGTATTACAACCGCATGCGGCGAAAGGTCATGGTGCCGGGGCGGGTTCAGGCAGAACGGGGGCCGGCTCGCCTTTGCGCCGCTGCTGGACCACCTGAGCCAGGTAGGGCCAGGGCGAGACCCCGCGCTTGCGGCAGGTTTCGATCACGCTGACGAGGAGCGCGAAGGCCAAAGAACCCTGCTCGGTCCGGGTGCCCTGGCTGATGCGACGGCTGATCACCCAGTGCCGCAAGGCCTGTTCGGCCCAATTGTTCGTGATGGGCAACCGCGGAAACTCCAGAACGGCCCAGATCGCCTCCCAGTCATGGGTGAACTCGCGCGCCAGTTGCCGCGTCTTTTCGTGCGCACAGTCCCAGTGATCCACGCATAGGTCGTTGAAGGCGTCGAGCTTGCCGCGGTTTTTCTGGTACAGATCGGCCGGAGGCTGTGGTCCTTCCCGGGCCTGGTAGACTTGCTGGAGCAGGTCCTCGAACAGGGCCAGGGTGGCGGCACCAAACGGTCGCGCCAGTGGGTCGAGGCTCTGGTCCAGCCCATGGGCCTTGCGGATGAGATGCGCCAGGCAGCGCAAGCGGCGATCGTAATCGCGATAGGCCCAGAAGCCATCGCTCATCAACCAGCCAACGAACGCTTCGCCCAGGATCTTGTGCAGCATCCTGCGGGAACGCCTGCCGATGGCAAACAGGGTGGCGGTGGTGCAGGTAAAGACCCACAGCCACAAGAGCTGGTTTCCCTCTTTCCAGCCGGTTTCGTCGACATGCAGCAGTTCGGCCTCGCGAATCAACGGCACGATATCGCGCTCGATCACCGGCGCGACCGCGCGACCGGCTTCGTGCAGGCATTGGTGGATCGCCGCGATGCTCAGGGATACGCCCAGCCAATCGGCCAGAAACTCCTGGACACCCCGGCGCGAAACGCGCTGGCGCAGCGACAAGGCGCAGATCAGCGCCACCAGCATCGGACCGGCCAGGTGCCATTCGGTCAGTTCGACCTGCCAATCCGTATTCTCTGCACAGCGTCCCGGTTCCGCATGCGTCCAATGGCCGCAGGAACATTGCCGTTGCAGATAGACGTGCTTGGTGTGACGGACTTCAAGGCCTGGGGAACCCGAAGTGGGGCGACCACATCGAGTGCATAGCGACCATTGTAGCCCTTGGTCGGAGCATCCGCGGGAAAGGGCGTGCCGCAGCATCGGCAGCGATCGGGGCTGTGCAGGATCTCCTCCTGCACCGGCAACGTGACCAGACGGCCGCAACCGGGGTGCGCCGGGGGCGCTTGCCGGGTTTTGCCGGCGGGCGCCTTGTTCTTGTCGGAGGCGGGCGTGGTCGCCGCAGATGACGGGGGTTCTGACGCGGGCGCCGTCGGATCTTCGGTTGGGTCCTCCGTCTCTGCTGCGCTGGCGGCTTCCCAAGGGGCTGGCTGCTCGATGGCCGGGAACTGTTGGCCGGGTTTTGCCCCAGGCGATCATGCGCCTCTTTCAAATCCACCAGCAGATTCACCGCAAGCACGCGCAGCGCGGCTTCGCTCAGGGCCGCGATGAACGCCTCGTCGATCTGCCGAAGATCGTGTGGGCTCAGGCGCATCCTCCGCGACCCACCTCAATCCTCGGCCTCAACCGCCATCAGGGCCGAGAGCACCGCCAGGCGCTCCGCCGCGGGCATGGCCCGGTAGCGCTCGCCCAGCTCGCGGCCTTGCGCTTGATCCGTTGCCGGTCGGTGAAGTTCTTGCCCGCATAGCGCGGCCAATGCACCCGATCGGGCGTGAAGTTGAACCAGAGTTTCTCGGTGCGCACCCGACCCTGGATCATCACCTGCACTTCCAGGCTCCGCCAACCCGTCAGATGCTCGTCGTACAGCGCCGAGGGGTAGCCCGACAGGATGACCGAACAGGGAGCGACTGGAGCAGCGCAAGCAGCTCGAGATGGTCGGCCTCCTGGTATTCAAATCGATAGCGCCGCCGCGAGGTGCGGGTGGCATGCAGATACGGCGGATCACTGTAGACCAATTCCCGGCCCTGGAAATCGAACCCGGCCAGAAACGCATGCGCGCAGGCGTTCACCTTCTCGATCGGATAGGGGCCCGCAAACTCCCGCAGTGCTTGCGGGTCCAGGTCGATGCCAATATTGCGCAACGCCGCCGGCTTGCGCTGCATGATCGCCCCACCACCGAGATGGGTTTCGATGTAGGTGTCGTGCGGCGGCATCAAGGCAATGATCGATTGGCACAACCCGACCGTCGCCTTCGAACCGAAATAGCCGCCCATCGCACGCCTCCCATCCCCGTGATCATGGAGACCACCATAGCCGCGACGCGCTATACCGTCAAGTCATCGCAGCTTTCTCCAGGGGGGGCTGAACGGATACGATGAAGAAGGGATTAAGACCTTCATCAGAATGGCGCCTCGTCGTCATCGGTGGGGTCAGAACGACTTCCCTGATGAAGAAGGGATTAAGACTGCCCTGACGGACGCTGTTGAGGTTCTGCAGGTCAGAACGACTTCCCTGATGAAGAAGGGATTAAGACGCGTTCGGCATCCACGCCGTGACCAGGACATCGGTCAGAACGACTTCCCTGATGAAGAAGGGATTAAGACATGGACTTGGTCTCTCCTGTACTGAGCGTGGTGTGTCAGAACGACTTCCCTGATGAAGAAGGGATTAAGACCGCCGGTCACCGCTTCGTCCACGCGGTCGGCCTGTCAGAACGACTTCCCTGATGAAGAAGGGATTAAGACCATCGGCCGGGAACACGGTGGCCCGCAAGGTTTGGTCAGAACGACTTCCCTGATGAAGAAGGGATTAAGACAGCTCACCGTGGCAAAGGCATCGAAATGCCGGAGTCAGAACGACTTCCCTGATGAAGAAGGGATTAAGACGGCCAGTCGGCACCGACTTCCTCGGCCAGGGCGGTCAGAACGACTTCCCTGATGAAGAAGGGATTAAGACGTAACTGCGGTCATACCCTGTACTTGCCGTGCGTCAGAACGACTTCCCTGATGAAGAAGGGATTAAGACCGGTCCATGAACTCGTCGTATCCAAGCGCTGAGTCAGAACGACTTCCCTGATGAAGAAGGGATTAAGACAAGCGGACGCCTCACACTGACCACGCCTACCCTGTCAGAACGACTTCCCTGATGAAGAAGGGATTAAGACCAAACAACCCTGGCGGGATTACATCAAGAAAAGTCAGAACGACTTCCCTGATGAAGAAGGGATTAAGACTGGGGAACTCATGCGGCTTATCGCCGCCTTGGGTCAGAACGACTTCCCTGATGAAGAAGGGATTAAGACAGGTCTGCGAAGGTGTTCGTGTACCTTGCGCATGGTCAGAACGACTTCCCTGATGAAGAAGGGATTAAGACGGTACTGAGCGCTCGGTGCTTGCTTCTTCTTCGTGGTCAGAACGACTTCCCTGATGAAGAAGGGATTAAGACTTCGCAATTTCTGAGGATCATTCGTGTTCTTCGTGTCAGAACGACTTCCCTGATGAAGAAGGGATTAAGACTCTTGACCTTCGTCCGGAGTGTGTCGTTTTGACTTCAGCCAGAGGCGTAGGGCGGAAAAGGCCGAAGGCCGTCATCCGCCAGCCGGCGCTGGGGCGTCCCCGAGCTCTTGGGCGGCATGAACGCCGTGAGGCGGATGACGCTGCGCTATTCCGCCCTACGGCGCTTCGATCGGAAGCGGGGTTTGCGAACGTGATTAGGGATCCGGGGGGCGGGAAAGGTCGGCCAGCAACTCGTCCAGGAGCCGCTCCTCGTGGAGCGCGGTGCCGCGGGCGGCGAGCGCGGGGGCCAGGTCGGGATCCCACGGAGCGGCCGCGGTCGGCCCCTCCAGGGGCGGGCCGGAAACTTCCGCGTGGCGCTGCAGCGTCGCGGCATCCATGCGCCAGGGGTGTGCCTCGAAGCGCGCGAGCACACTGTTCATGATCGACAATCCCGCCCAGTCGAAATCGGCGCGGTACTGCAGGCGCGCGCCGGCGTCGCGCAATTGTTCCAGTAGCAGCCACACCGCAGCACCGGGTCGGCCGCCGGTGCTGACCAGCGGGGCGCATTCGGTGCCCAGGCGTTCCGCCGCTTCCGCGACCACGGTGGGGTTCTCGCAGACGAACACTTCGCGGTCCGCGCAATCCCAGCGCGGCGGGTGCCGCAGCAGCTGGCGCAGCGTGAGGTAGGTTGGCTCGCCGGCCTGATTCTGAATCCGCAGCATCCGCGAGCCGGGGGTGTCGCCCTGCACCGGCAGTTGGTAGACCAGCACGGTGCTGGTGATGTCGCCGCCGACCAGGATGCCGGCATGCGCCCAGATCGTGCGCTCGTCGGGCCGGTCGTCGCCGATGCCGCCGCGCCAGTGGCGGTGCAGCGCCCGGCGTACCAGTGCGGCGGCGGGCTGGCCCGGATCGAGACCGTGCGCGTCGCCGAGACAACGGGCGGCGAGGGTACTGCGGTTCAGGCCCGGATCGGGGAGCGCTTCGAGTACCGTGAGACTCTGCTCGAGCAGCGCGGCGGCGCGCGTCGGATCCCGTCGCGCCAGCCGTTTCAGCAGTCCGCGCGCCGCGAGTTCGTCGAGCCAGGTTTCCAGCCCGAGGGGCGCGGCGCGCTCGCGCACTGCTTCGAACAGTGCCTGCCAGCGCCGGGTTTCGGCCTGCTGTTCCGCCTGCTGGTCGCGGATCGGGCCGTCGAGCGCCTCCAGCGCTGCGCGCAGGCCGGGCGCGATTCCGGCGCGTGCCAGCGTCGCGTCGATTTCCGGCAGCGACACGCGCAGGCTGCTGCCGCTGCGTGGCGCACGGCCGAGCAGGCGTTCGACCGCCGCGCGTTCTTCCGGGGTGCTGCGCGTGAGCGTCAGCGTGTCGCCGCCGCCGCGCCCGAGGCGTTCGCGCAGACGCCGGCGCAGGCGTTCGGTACCGGCGCCGCCCAGGAGCCGCTGCAGGCGCTCGCGGTCGAGGCTCAAAACAGCTCCTCGGTGGCGGGCCCCTCCGCGGCCTTCTCCGGTCCGGCGGTGGCTTCCATCGGCGTCTGCGGGTCGGATTCGCGGATCCGGTGGGCGCCGTCCCAGCGCCAGCGCGACACGTAGACTGCGTCGATGCCCTCGCGCCGGATCAGCTGCGCGATCGCAAGCCCGGGCACCTCGGGGTAGCAGCCCCACTCGCGTTCGGAGGTCATCATCGCGTCGAGATCGAACTGCGCGAGCAGGCCCATGCTCTTGGCGCGCGCGTCGTCGTCGACGCCGGCAAAGACCTCGTCGAGCATGATCAGCCGCGGGGCGGCAGGCTGGGCGCTCTCGTAATGGCTGGCGGCGGCGGCAAACAGGGGCAGGGTGATCACCAGCGCGCGTTCGCCACCGGAGGCTGGGCCGTAGGCGGGGCGCCAGCGACCGTTCTGCCAGCGTTCGACGACGAAGCGATGCCAGTGCCGATAGTCCAGCGCGCGTTCCAGCACGTCGGTGAGGGCGCCGGCGCTATCGGTTTCGCGTGCCTCGCGGATCCGGCCCTGGATGAATTCGCCCACTGCGCGTCGGTCGTCGGCGGACCAGGCGTCCATGCTCTGGCGCAGCAGCCGGTTGCGGGTGATCTCGAGCCCGGCCGGCGCGGTCAGGCCCGCGGCCTGCTGGCCTTCGGCGAGCGGTTGCCACTGGATGCGCAGGCGCATGCCGGTGCTGGTCGGGCGTTCGGCGAGTTCGTCGTTGATCTGCCGGACCTGCCGTTCGGTTTCCATCAGCCGCAACTGCAGATGGCTCGCGACTTCGTCGAGCAGGTAGTTCTCGACCAGTTCGCGCTCGCGCGCGGTCAGCAGCTCGCGGCGGCGTTCGATCTCGCGTGCCAGTTGCGCGGCGAGCGCGTCCGGGCCGTGGTGGCGGCCCTGGAAGATGATGCGCACCAGCAGCAGGTCGTCCTGTTGCTCGATGTGCGCATCGTGGCCGTGACGGCCGAGCGCGCCCTGGAGCACCGCGAAATGCTGGTGCAGGCCCTTTTGGTGGCGTTGCCATGCGGTGTCGCTTTCGTCGACCTCGGCCAGTGCCTGTTCCATGCGCCGGCTGAGCAGCACCGCCGGTTCCGGCGCCCACGACAGTTCCGGGTCGACGGTTACCCGGTCGGCGGTGGCCATGGGCACCAGCCCGGCATCGGCGAGTTCGCGCAGGCGCGTGATCGCCACCGCGCGTTGGTCGCCGATCGCCACCAGTTGCTGCTCGCCGTTCGAAATGTCGGCCTCGAGGCCGCCGACCTCGCGGGCGATCCGAGTGCGCCCTTGGCCGAGTGACTGGCGTTCCGACTTCAACTCGGCTTGGCGCCGTTCGACTTCGGCGAGCCGCTGCTCGAGTTCCGCGACATCGGCGCCGATGGTCTCGCGCAGCGTATCGCGCTGGGTTTCCGCATTGCGGGCGTTGCGCTCGGCGGTGGCGGCGTCGGCGGTGGCCTGTCGCGCTTCGGCCCGGGCTTGTTCCAGATCCTGCCGCATGCGTTCGAGCCGGAGTTGTTCCCTTCGCTGGTCGCGCAGCGCCCGGGTCAGTTCGCGAATGCCCGCGCCATAGGTTTCGACCGCCCGGGCCACCGCGGCGAGCGGCTCGTCGGCGCTCGGAAGCGCCAGGTCGGCGGCCAGTTCGTCGCGCTGCTGGCGCTGCTCGGCGGCTTCGTGGCTGCGCGCCTCGAGCGCCCTGCGCGCGGCCTCGGTGCGTTCGGTCTGGCTCTCCAGCGCGCGCAGCGCAGAGGCTTCCTCGGCATAGGCGGTGCGCAGCGGGCCGTCCTCGGGCTGTGTCCGCCATTCCTCGCGGATCCGGTGCTCGCGCTGGTCCAGGCGTTGCAGCGCTTGCATCGCGGCGTCGATCGCGTCGCGACAGGCCTGCGCCTCGCTGGCGATCTGCCGGAGCCGCGCCTGGCGTGCCGCTTCGCGGGCGGCGTGGCCGATGTACTGCGCTTCGCCCTTCGCCCCAGGCGCCGCGCGCCGGTCCGAGCCGCCAGCGCCCGTCCTCGCCGATCCAGTGCGCCTGATCGGGCTGCTCGCCGAGGCCGATCCGGGCGAGAATCGCCGCGACCTCGGCGGCGCCGACCGGCTGTTGCGCCGGATCCTGCCAGTCGACCGCGGGGTGCAGGATGCGGTCGAGGGATTGCTCCGGGATGGGGAGGTCGGCGGCGAGCCAGGTGTCCCAGGTGTAGGGATCGAGCAACTGGCCATCGGGCAGGATCCAGGCGTCGAGCAGGCCGGCGGATTCCAGCGCGGCCTCGATCCCGGCGCGGGTCTCGTCGGGCACTTCGGCGTGGAAATCGACGAGCTTCCAGAGCGGCGCGCCGGCTCGGGATATGCGCAGCGCTTCGTCGCGCACATGCGGCACGGGCGGCGCGATCTCGGCGCCGGTTTCAAGGTGCAGGCGTTCGGCCTCCAGTGCGTCCAGCGCCTGCTGCATCGTGTCCTGCTGGTGCTGATGCCGGCTGCGCTCGGCGGCGATCTCGCGAACGCGCAGGTCACGGCGCGCTTCCAGTTGCTGCTGGGCGGGATTCGAGCCCTCGAGGCCGCGCAGCCAGGCGGCGAGATCGGCGAGCGTCTCTTCGGTGTCGTCGAGGCGCAGTTCGCGCAGGCCGGCGAGGCAGTCGCGCCAGGCGTCGAGCAGGCGCTCGGCCGCGGTTTCGGCGGCCTCGCGGGCGTCCTGGTGCCGCAGGGTCAGGCGGTCGTGTTCGTCGACCTGGTGCTGCCAGTGTTCGCGCGCCGCGTCGCCGCGCCGTTCGGCGTCGACGAGTTCGCGGTTGTGCTGCTGTAGCAGCCGGATCGAGTCCCGGCGCCGGTCGTGCAGGTTCTGCAATTGCCGCTCGACCTGATCCAGCGGCACGTCGCGGGAATCCGGCAGCCCGAGCCGGGCAAGCGCGGCGCCATGCGGCTCGGCGATGCCGCCGACCTCCGCCGCGGTGGCGAGCCCCTGCAGCGTGGTCGCGGCTTCGTGCGCCGTTTCCGCGGCCGCGGTTTCCTGTTCCTGCGCCTGTTGTTCGAGCCGCTGGCGGGTCTGTTCGGTCTGCGCCTGCAGCGCGGCCCGCGACTGGGCGAACGCGCGGCGTTCGCGGGCGGTGTCCTCGGCCGCGTGCAGGGCCTGGGCGGAACGCATCGCCGGGCTGTCGCGCAATGTCTGGCGTTGTTGCTCGGTTTCCTGCACCGCGCGTTCGTTCAGTGTTTCGCGTTCCTCCAGCGCCGCGTCGCGCTCGCGGGCCGCGTCCAGGGTCTTGCGCTGGTGGCCGACCCGGGCGCGCGTGTCCTCGTACTCGCGATGGCGGCGGCGCACTTCGCCGGCGCGGCGCCGGGCCGCGATGCCGGCGTAGCGGCGGTAGTGGTGCAGGAATTCGGTGACTGCGTGATGGGCTTCTTCCAGCCCGCGGGTTTCGTCCGCTTCGGCCTCCAGGTTGCGGTAGGCCTCGGCGACGTCGGCGATCACCGCGGAGTCCAGCGGCGGCAGCGCTTCGGTCAGCGCGTTCGATAGCCGCGACTCGTCCGGGCGCTTGGACAGTTGCGGTTGGCGCAGCTGCAGCAAGAGGTCGAGCAGCGCCTCGTAGCGCTCGGTACCCAGTTGAAACAGCTGCTGGTCGACCGCCGCGCGGTAGGCGGTGGCCTGGTCGTAGGGGCGGCCGCTGGACCCGAGCGCCTGGATCAGCCGGTCCCGACTGAGCGTGCGGCCATCCTCGACCAGGAACAGCGAGTCGCCAACACGCTGCGGCGTGATGAAGAACCAGGAACGCACGCCGCGCTGGGCGACCGCCTTCAGACCGCAGCCGAGAGTCAGGAACTCGGGGCCGTTGTCGCCCTGGCGGCCGAACTCGATCCAGGCGTAACCCTGGCGCTCGCCGGCTTCGCCCATCAGCAGGTTCCACTCCATGCGCTTGCTGCCGTCGCCGTCGGGTTCGACCCGGGAGGGGCTCAGTCGGCCGTCGAGCAGGAACGGCAGCGTCAGCGCCATCACCTTGGACTTGCCGGTGCCGTTGTTGCCGCGCAGCAACAGGCGGCCGTCGTGGAAGCGGAACTCCTCGTGGTCGTAGTAGAAGAGTTCGATCAGCCCCGTGCGCAGTGGTTGCCAGCGCGTCTTGCCCGGTTGCGGGAGATCGCTCATCGCGGAAGGCCTTCGGGGCAGGGGGGCGATGCCGGTGCCGGGGTGCGTATTGTCGCGCTGGAATGGCGGATGACGGCCTTCGGCCTTTTCCGCCCTACCGGGCCGGGATGCGTTGTCGGGCGGAAGCGCGCGGCGTCATCCGCCGTGCGGCGGCAGGGGTTGGCACGCGCGATCCGTGGCGGGCGCACTGCCGCTGTGGCAGCTGTGGCGTCAGCTTGCATCGGCGGCCTCGGCGAGGGGCTTGCCCTGCGGGCTGCGCGCGGGTTCGACCGCGAAGCGGGCGAGTGCGGGCAGTGGGATGATCTGCTCGTCGGCTCCGAGCGCGACCAGGCGCAGGCGGCGGAGCTGTTCGACCGCCTGCCGGGCCAGTGCCCGCTCGGAGCCGGCGGCGAGTGCCGAGCGGCGCCAGTAGCCGCGGTATTGCGGGCGCCAGCGGGCGACCTGCTCGGCGAGCGCGTCGAGCGTGAAACGGCTGCCCTCCGGCGCCTCCGCCAGATGGGCCGCGATCAGCAGCGTTACGTGGCCTTCGGTCCCCTCGCAGGGTAGCGACTGGTCGCTCAGGTTCTGCGCCGGATCGACCATCGCGACGCCCTCGGCACGAATTTCCGGGACCAGGTCGGTGGCGTCGGCGATGCGCCGGGTGATCGCCGCGCGCTGGCTGGTGAGATACTGGCGGGCGTCGTCCGGCAGTTCGTCCCAGTACACCACCGGGTCGTCGAGCAGGCGCGCGGTCAGTGTGTGGCGCAACGCGCGGTTGCGCCCTTCCTGGGTGTCCGGCACGAAGGATTCGGTCAGGGCCTGCAGGCGCGCTTCGAGATCGCTCGCCGGCCCCTCCATCTCGACCAGCGAGGGGCCGCGCACGCTGACCAGGAGCGCGGCCAGCATGCGGCGGTTGATGTCGTAGAGCGCGTCGCTGCCGGTCTGGTCGCGCACGAAGGCCTCCTCGTCGCCGGCGACGCGGGCCAGCACGCCGTAGTCCAGCAACAGGCGCACCGTCGCGACCAGGTCGCGGCGCTCGTCCTGATGGTCCAGCCGGAAACGCAGGCCGGCGGCTTCCAGCGCCGGGTCGGCGGCGGCCTGAATCAGGCCGGTGCCCAGGCGCGCCAGCGTGATCTGCTGGTCGCCGCGTTCGAGATCGGCCAGGATCAGGCACAGGAGCGCGTAACGCCGGCGGCTGAACGGCGTGGTCTGGGTGCCGCTGCCGAGGGCCGCGCCGCGGGTCGCGTCGCGCAGCTCCGCGGGCCTCTTGTACAGGCGGGCGAACTCGGACTCGACCTGCAGGTGCCAGCCGGTCTCGGCGGCGAGCCATTCGCGCAGCGGCGCCTGGTGGCGGCGCACCAGCGCGAACGCCGGATGGCGGGCGTCCATCAGTGGCTGCATCAGCAACGCGCGCAATGCCCGCTGGCGCTCTTCGGCTCGGGCGCGTTCGAGCACATCGGGCAGCGGTTGGGGCAGGGCGGGCATCAGGGCGCCGCCTCGAGTTCGGTGATCCGTATCCGGTAATCGCGGCCCGACAACGTACCCGCTTCGGTGCGGATCGCCGCCTCGGTGTCGGCCCCCAGGGGCTCCATCTCGATGCGCAGGCTGCCGTCGCCGGTGGTCGCGGCGACCGTATGGTCGGGGTGCGCTGCGTGGCTCAGCGCGTCGCCGAGCAGTTGCAGCAGCAGGGAGAACGCGCCGGGGTCGAGCCCGTCGAGTTCGGACAGGCGCAGTGTCTCGCCGGTTGCGAGCGCGGCCCGGGCTGCGCGCGTTTCGGCGGCCTCGCGGGACATCTGCTGGGCGAGAAACGCCCGCTCGCGGTCGCGCCGTTGCAGCCGGGGCATCGCACCGCGCTTCTGGTAGCTGCCGGTCGCTCGCAGCCGGGGGCTGATCCGCAGCGGTGGAGCATCGCGCCAGGGCTGGTTCGCCGGGACCGGGTCGGCGCGCCACTGGGCCAGCGTTTCCGCATCCACGCCCAGGTGCCGCGCCGGGCCGAGGCCGAACGCGGCCCGCCAAAGCCGATGCGCCTGGTCGTCGTTCTCGCATTCGAGGAACCAGCGCGCCAGCGCGCGGAAGTCGGCGGAGCGGTCGCTGCGACCGAGCCGGCGCTCGTTCAGCCGCTGCACGGCCTCGAGCATCTGCGAGATCGAGCGCCGAGCCTGGGCACGCAGCAGGCTGGCCTGAGAGCGTCGCTCGGGCCGGTCCAGGAACCACGCCTTCAGGCCTTCCCAGTGGCCTTCCCAGTGCGCGTTTACGCGCCGGCGCTCTGCGTCCCGGGCCGCGTCGATGTCGAGTGGATCGGCCAGGTCGGGGGCGAGGTCGTCGAGTTCGCGTTCGACCGCCAGCCGCAGCAGCGGGGTGATCGGGCGGCGACCGTCGTCGTCGCGGTCGAGCGCGCGGATCGTGCCGGCGATCTCGGCGGAACTGGTCACCAGGTCGCCGATGAAGCGCTCGATGTACCCGATCAGACGCTCCTTGTACGCGATCAGCGCCTGCTGGTCGTCGCCGCGCAGCTCCAGGGTTCGCGACAGCCCGCTCATGAAGGCGCGGGCGTTTTCGGCGAGGTCCGAGAATACGTGGGTCAGGTCGCGCAGCAGCAACTGCGTCTGGGTCGCGTCGGGATGCGCCTGCCTCGAGAGTTCGAGCAGCGATTGCAGGCGCAGGCGGATGTCGTCGAGCGCGACCGCTTGCAGCGCGCCGCGGCGGCCCAGCTCGCGGTCGAACACCTGCAGTGCCTGTTCGGCCGCCTCGCCGGCGCGCGTGAGTTGGTAGAGGAAGCGGGCACGGTAGAACTCCTCGACGCTGGTCACGCGCGAGGTGTCCGGGTCGGCCTCCAGGTTGCCCCAGGCGACCAGTTGTGCCAGCGCCGCCTGCACGTCCTCGAGCGTGTCGATGCCGGTGCGCTCGCGCACGTCTTCCGGGCGCAGGTGCACGGTGAAATGCGCCTTGGCGTCGACAAAGGCGGCCATGATGCGCCGGTACAGCGCCGCCTTGTCCGCGACCAGGTGACTGAACGTGCTGTAGGACATGCTCTCTCGGGCTCGGATGCCGGGCCGCCATCATAGCGATTGGGCCCCGGCGTAGGGAAACCGCAGCCGCTTCGGCCCGATCAGCCGGTGGCCCAAGTTCGGCTGCGCCGGGTTGCGGCCCCGGAAGGCGCTCGGATCTCAGAGGAGGATGTCGTACTGGAGCTGGGGATCGGGCTGCTTGAGGAAGTTGCCCTGAATCAGGTCGGGGTGCTGCTGCCAGAGGATCGCGAGGCTGCTTGCGTCTTCGACATACGCGGCGATGGTCTTCACGCCCAGGAATCGGGCCTGCTGCATCAGGTGTTCCAGTGCGCGGATCTGTTCGGGCCGCGTCCCCAGTTCGCGTGTGAAGCTGCGGTCGAGTTTCATGAACTCGGGCTGGAACTCGCGCAGCAGGGCGATGGAATCGGAGTGGTTGCCAAAATGTTCGATCGCGACCTGGATACCGAGCTGGCGCAACCGGCGGACCAACTGCCGCGCCGGTTCGTAGTGGGTGCGGGCGTCGGCCTCGCGAATCTGCAGGACAAGGCCGCCAGGGCGCAGGGGCAAGCGTCCGAGAGTCTCGCCAATCCACGGAGCGAAGCCGGGATCCAGGATCGATCCTGCGCTCACCTTCATGAACAGCACGGCTTCGGGGTGTGCCTGCTGGTGTTGGGCCAGGATCGCGGCTGCACCGGCGAGCACCCAGCGGTCGATCAGACGGATCAACCCGAGCCGCTCGGCCATGCCGACGAAGCGACCGGGCAGCAGGATGTGGCCCGAGGGGTCGCGCATGCGTAGCAGTGCCTCGAACCGTTGCGTGGAATCGGCTGCGAGGAGGCTGGCGACAGGCTGGTATACGAGGAACAGCCGCTGGTCGTTGACGGCGCCGTGGATGACTCGCGTCCAGTGATTGCGCTGGTCCGGGTCGAGCGGCGGTACCCCGAGCTCGTCCGCCAGCCGGATTCCGTCGCCGTGCTGGTCGCGCGCACGATCGGCCAGTTCCACCGCATCGTTCAGGAGTGCCGTGGCATTGCTGCCCCGCAGCGGTACCACGCCGACACTAGCGTTGATGCCGGAATCCTCTTCCGGATCCTGGGCCCTCGGGCTGGCCAGGGTCGCCTGAACGGATTGCGCGAACGCCTGGATGTACCCGACATCGGGCCGCCGGGCCAGAATGGCCAGGCCGGTCGCGCCGTAACGCCCCACGACATCGTCCGGGGCCAGCACCGCGCGCAATCGCTGCACCCGCTCCATGGGCAGCTCCGGCCGGGTTGCAACGCCCACCGCCCCCGCGCAGGAGGATTCCGAGCCGTTGTGTATTTCGGCGTACAGCAGCACCTCGGTTCCCGATGCCGGTTTCTTCTCAGTCAGGCTTCTTGCGACCAGGGCCTCGAAATACTGGCGGTTGTACCAACCGGTGGGGAGGTCGATCCGCGAGATCGATCGCAGTCGGGCCGCATTGTTTCGATGCTGCTGGGCGTGGGCGCATACACGCTGGACCAGCCGTTCCGGGGGCTCGCTGCCGGGGAGGAGTCCGAGTCCCTCGGCATGAATTCGCTCCAGGTCCATGGCGATGGCTTCGGCATCACCGCGGAGCAGGATCGGTGGCGGGAGCCCCGGATCCGCTTGGCGCAGCATCCGGCCGAGTTCGATCCCGTCCAGTCCGGGAAAGCGCAGCGCTGCCACGATGGCTTCGGGCCGATGGAGGGTCGCGATGTCCACGGCCTCGAACGGATCCGCAGTGATCTTCAGCGCAAAGGCGGCTTCGTTCCAGGCGGCGCTGAAGGGTGCAACGGCCTCCGCCGGATCGGGGTCGATCACCAGCACCTGATAGGGATCCCCGCGGAGCGCATGCATCAGATCGTGTAGCCTGTCCACCAGATCGGTCCCGGCCATACTGCGGCAGAAGCAGGCGTCGGCACCGGAGCGCACCGCTTCCAGCCGGGTTCGGGCGTCGTCACGATCGAGTATCCAGGCCCAGGGAATGGTCGGGTGCATGGAATGCCGCAGCGCCCGGGTCGCAGTCAGCGCGGCGTAGGGGGTGGCGTCGCTCGGGACGTGTATCAGCACGGCGCTGGGGGCTCGATTGGTCAGCGCGGTGCGCAGCGGATCGAGGTGCACGAAGTCCCGGACGGGAAGGCCAAGCGCCGCGATTTCCCGGATGAAAGAGGCCGTATCGGACTGGTCCTGGCGCAGGAAATAGATCAGGGGTGCGTTCTCCGCCGCGTCCTCCGAGGGTTCCGACGGGTCTTCTGGCGTCGGCCCGAGCATGCCGGCCCCGGATCCGGAAGGCCGCAGTCCATGTTCGTAAAATTCCTGATTCATCGTGTTGCGCAGGCCGGCGAACAGGGTTCCGAGCGTTTCCTGCTCGTGGCGCTGGGGGCACGTGTCGGTGTTCAGGAAAAAGCGCAGGCGTTCGTCGATCCGGCGGGTTAGCGTCGACAGGCGGATCAGCCCGCTGCCGGTCAGGTTACCGACCAGAACCTGGGTCAACGCCCGCAGCTCCTTCAGGTCGCCCGTCGGGCAGGCGCGCGAGCGCGTGATGTGCCAGCGTTCGATCAGTTCGTCCAACTGCAGCGGGAGGACAGCCCGGATGTTCGCGCGTGGCTCCTGGTTCCGGGAAGGGCGGGCCGGGTGGCGTGGTGGTAAGCCGTGGTCGTTGGGCATCGCAAGATCCTTTATGAAGACGGAATCCCGGAACCTCCTGGAATACGGATTCCGACGGCCAGCCCCGATGCCAGCCCAGCGTTTCGCAGTGTACGAAAGTTATCGGATCAAGGGCAGGTACACGTCGAACCGTGGCATCGGGGATGGCCGCGCGCCAGGGGCAGTCAGGCATTGGTCAGATCTGCCTGTGGCCCGCCCTGTGCACATGGGCCCGGAGGTCTTCGATCTCCTCGAGCAGGTCGGCCACCAGCGCCGCCAGTTCGGGCTCCGCATCGAACACGCGTTCCATCTCGCGCATGCGGCGCGCGCGGCGCAGAGTGCTGCTGGAAAAGCGCCAGGTGCCGGCCACCGACTCCACGTGTGGAAACAGGCCTTCCTCGATATGCCGCAGCAGCCATTGTGGTTCGACCGTACAGGCGGCGGCGACCTGTTCCAGGGTCAGCCAGCTTTCCTCAATCAGGCTGCCGATGAGGAGGTCGTCGTCGTGCATGGCTACGTCCTCGGTTCGCGGCGCGGGTCGAAGGCAAGATCGCGCGCCATCGTTTCATAGATCTTCCGCGCGGCCGGGCTGTCGGCGGGCGGCAGTACCACCTGGAGTTCCAGCAGCAGGTCGCCCGGCGGCGTGGCCGGGATCCCCTTGCCGCGCACCCGAAGCCGGAGTCCGCTCTGGGCCCCGGCGGGAATGCGCACCTTGACCTCGCCGCCGGGAAGATCGACCGGAATCACCGCGCCCAGCGCGGCTTCCCAGGGGGCGGCCGGCAGCGTCAGGTGCAGATCCTTGCCCAGCGCCCGCAGCCGCGGATGTGGGCGGAAGTGTACTTCGAGCAGCAGGTCACCAGTGGGTCCCCCGCCCATGCCCGGGGCGCCCTGTCCGGCCAGGCGGATGATCTGACCCTCGTGCACGCCCTTCGGGATGTGTACGTTGAGTGTGCGGGTGTCGAGCACTACCCGGCCCTGGGCATCGAGCCTCGGTACGCGCAGCGAGATCTGGCGGGTCTTGCCGGTGAACGCGTCGTCGAGATCGAGCAGTACCTTCGCATGATGGTCTTCGCCACGGGCGCGGAAGGTACCGTGCTCGCTGTGAAAACCGCCGCGGCCGGCGCCCATGCGCCCGAAGAGTTCGGAGAAGAAGTCGCTGAAGGCCGCCTCCTCGGAAGGGGAGAAGCCGCGACTGGAGAACTCGAAGCCGGCATCCCAGTCGGGGGGAGGGCGGAACTCCTCGCCGGGTTGGTAACCGCGGCCGATCTGGTCGTACGCCGCGCGCTTCTCCGGGTCGGAGAGCACGGCAAAGGCCTCGTTTACTTCCTGCATTCGCGCCTCGGCGTCCGGTTCCTTGGACACATCGGGGTGATACTTGCGGGCAAGCTTGCGATAGGCCTTCTTGATGTCCGGCACCGTGGCATCACGGGCAACACCGAGGATCTGGTAGTAATCCTTGAATTCCATTCGGCCTCCTTTGCTGCGCCAGTGCGGCCGTCTTTCCCGAGATACGAGATGGCTGCGCCGTTTCGCGATTTCAACCCATTGAACCGCGTCCTGGAACCCCCATACTGGATATCGGGGCACCGTGGAAGGACGCCCGAACCGAGCCAATGGAGGAATTCATTATGTACCGTTCGCTGTTTCCTCACGACATGTTTGCGGAACTCGACCGCCTCCAGCGGGAGATGAGCCGGGCCTTCGATCTCTCTCCCAGTATCCGGGGACTGAGCCGGGGCGGGTTTCCGGCGATGAACGTCGGCAGCACGCCGCGTTCGGTGGAGATCTATGCCTTCGCGCCCGGGGTTGACCCGGCGTCGATCGACGTGCAGCTGGAAAAGGGTGTGCTGATCGTCGCTGGTGAGCGGGCCTCCGACCTGCCCGGCGAGGATGCGAAGGCCACCGTCCATATCGACGAGCGCTTTGCCGGCCGCTTCCGGCGGGTGGTGAGCCTGCCCGACGACGTGGATCCGGACAAGGTCACGGCCCGGTATCGTGACGGGGTTCTGCACATCAGTATCCAGCGGCGCGAAACGGCGATGCCGCGCCGGATCAGTGTTCAGTAGGCGAGGAGGGCAGAGCGATGAATGACCGTACCCGCGTTGCGCAGCAGCAGGAAAAGCAGGCCGCGCGTTCCGACACTCCGGAAGGGATGCTGATGCCGCCGGTGGACGTGTTCGAGGAGGGCACCGGCATCACCATGTAT
This sequence comes from Thioalkalivibrio nitratireducens DSM 14787, assembly GCF_000321415.2. Taxonomy (NCBI): domain Bacteria; kingdom Pseudomonadati; phylum Pseudomonadota; class Gammaproteobacteria; order Chromatiales; family Ectothiorhodospiraceae; genus Thioalkalivibrio; species Thioalkalivibrio nitratireducens. The sequence continues at coordinate 1,484,461 of NC_019902.2, forward strand.
GCGGATCTGCCGGGCGTGCCGAAGGATCGGTTGCACCTGCACGTCGAGGCAGACACGCTGACCCTCGAAGGCGAGGTGGCGCTGGATATTCCCGAAGACATGGAGGCCACCCATGCCGAGGTCAGCATGCCGCGCTACCATCGCGTGTTCACGCTGTCCCGGGAACTCGACACCGAGAAGGTGAGCGCCGAGTTCCGCAATGGCGTGCTCAAGCTGCACATTCCCAAGGCCGAACACGCCCAGCCCCGGCGCATCGAGGTGCAGGTGGCCTGAGCCGATGGCCGCGGACTACGGTTGCCGCACGGAGCCTTGCATCGCTGATGTGCGGCGCACGGGACTCCCTGCAGGTTGCCGAAGGGTCTGCCGATGGATCATTGAGGCCCGCTGCGGTGGTGGGGATGGCGGGCACCCGGTCTTTTTCCCCGCCGAGGAGCCCGATCATGTCCGAACCACTTGCGGAATCACAAGTGCAGGAACTCGAGGCAGCCCTGAGGGCGCGTCTCCAGACCCTTCTGGAGGAGACCCGCCAGATCTTGATCGAGTCCGACGAAGAGTCCTACACGCGGCTTGCGGGAGAGGTGCACGATACCGGCGAGCAATCCGTGGCGGACTTGCTGGTCGATCTGGATTTGGCCGACGTGGATCGCCATGTCGAGGAGATCCGGGATGTCGAGGCGGCGCTGCGGCGCATCGCTGTCCACAGCTACGGCGTTTGCAGCGACTGCGGGGAAGCCATCGCCTACGCGCGGCTGAAGGCCTACCCGACGGCGAAGCGCTGCATTCGCTGCCAGCAGAAGCACGAAAGAAGCTACCGGGAACCCGGGCGTCCGTCGCTGTAGTCACCGCCCGCGGGTAATGTGAGTGCACTGAGGGCGGGCTGTGCAATCCCCAATCCCCAATCCCCAATCCCCACTCCCCACTCCCCACTCCCCACTCCCCACTCCCCCGTGATCGGGGGAGGGGCTTGTCATCCCTCTCCCGCTTGCCGGAGGGGAAAAAGCGTGGGCGAGGCGGCGGCTTTATGAGGCCAGCCGCTTGTACTTGACGCGGTGCGGCTGGTCGGCGGCGGCACCGAGGCGGTCGTGGCGGTCGGCCTCGTATTCCTGGAAGTTGCCATCGAAAAACACGACGTTGCCGTCTTCCTCGAATGCGAGGATGTGGGTCGCGATGCGATCGAGGAACCAGCGGTCGTGCGAGATCACGATTGCGGAACCGGGGAAGTCGAGCAGGGACTCTTCCAGCGCCCGCAGGGTTTCGACGTCGAGGTCGTTGGTCGGTTCGTCGAGCAGAAGCAGGTTGCCGCCGTGCATCAGCACCTTGGCCAGGTGCACCCGGTTGCGTTCGCCACCGGAGAGTTCCTTCATCCGCTTCTGCTGGTCCGAACCCTTGAAGTTGAAACGCCCGACGTAGGCGCGCGACGGCATCTGGAAATTGCCGACCTGCACCACGTCCTGGCCGTTCGAGATCTCCTCCCAGACGGTCTTCTCGTCCTGGAGCGCGTCGCGGCTCTGGTCCACGTAGGCGATTTCCACCGTCTCGCCGAGGCTGATGCTGCCCTGGTCGGGTTGTTCCTTGCCGGTGATCATCCGGAACAGCGTCGTCTTCCCGACGCCGTTCGGGCCGATCACGCCGACGATCGCGCCGCGCGGAACCGAGAACGACAGCCCCTGGTAGAGCAGCCGGTCGCCATACGCCTTGCCCAGATTCTCGGCGTCGAGCACCTTCTCGCCCAGCCGCGGGCCGGGCGGGATGTAGAGTTCCTTGGTTTCCGAACGCCGCTGGTAGTCGCTGGAGGCGATCTCCTCGAAGCGCTTCAGCCGCGCCTTGCTCTTCGCGGTGCGCCCCTTCGGGTTGCTGCGCACCCATTCGAGCTCCGACTCCATCGCCTTGATGCGCGCCTGCTCGGCCTTTTCTTCCTGCGCGAGCCGTTTCTCCTTCTGTTCCAGCCACGACGAGTAGTTGCCTTCCCAGGGAATGCCGTGGCCGCGGTCGAGTTCCAGGATCCAGCCGGCGACGTTGTCGAGGAAGTAGCGGTCGTGGGTGACCGCAACGACCGTTCCCGGGAATTCCTGAAGGAAGCGTTCCAGCCAGGCGACGCTCTCGGCATCAAGGTGGTTGGTCGGCTCGTCCAGGATCAGCATATCCGGGCTCGACAGCAATAGGCGGCACAGCGCGACGCGGCGGCGTTCGCCGCCGGAGAGGGTTTGCACGTCGGCGCCCCAGGGCGGCAGGCGCAGCGCGTCGGCCGCGACCTCGAGCCGGCGCTCGAGGTTATGACCATCGCTGGCCTGGATCAGCGCCTCGAGCTCGCCCTGTTCCGCGGCGAGCTTGTCGAAGTCGGCGTCGGGCTCGGCATAGGCCGCGTACACCTGGTCCAGGCGCGCGAGCGCGTCCTTGATCGGCTGCACGCCTTCTTCGACGTTGCCGCGTACGTCTTTGCTGCCATCGAGTTGCGGCTCCTGCTGCAGGTAGCCGATACGGATGCCGGGCTGGGGGCGTGCCTCGCCGATGATGTCCTGGTCGACCCCAGCCATGATCCGCAGCAGGGTGGACTTGCCCGAGCCGTTGTAGCCGAGCACCCCGATCTTGGCGCCGGGGAAGAAATTCAGGTAGATGTCCTTCAGGATCTGCTTCTTCGGCGGGACGATCTTGCCCACGCCGTTCATGGTGAAAATGTACTGCGCCATAAGGTCTCTTCGGGTTGCGATGCCTGGGGGTGAAGGCTGGGGGCCAGACTCTATCACGAGTCGCCCATGAAATTATCGGGGCGCACCTGCGTCTATAAAGGCGTTCCCGCCCACAGACCGAGGAGGTCACGATGTCTGGTTCCCGCAAGTTCGTGCATGCCGGTTGGCTGGCCCTGATCCTGTGGCTGCCGTTCGCGGCAACGGCCGCCGAACGCATTACCCTGGAGCACGATGGGTTGACCCTGGTGGGTCACCTGCAGTCCGTGTCCGAGCCCGCCGACGGCGTGGTGCTGATGCTGCACGGCACGCTTGCCCATGGGCGCATGGAAATCATGGCCACGGTGCAGGATCTGCTCGCCGAGCGGGGGCTCAACTCCCTGTCGGTGAACCTCAGCTACGGGATCGACGGGCGGGACGGCATGTTCGAATGCGACCGGCCGGTAACCCACGGGCTGGACGCGCACTTCGCCGAACTGCAGGCTTGGCGTGCCTGGCTTGCGGACCAGGGCTACGGCCCGGTGACGCTGTTGGGACACTCGCGCGGCGGCAACCAGATCGCGAGATTCTACCACGAATACGGCCCGGGCGACGTGCGTGCGTTGGTGCTGATCGCGCCTTCGACCTATGACGCCGACCGCGCGGCGGCCGACTACGAGGCGCAGACCGGGATGCCGCTGGCGACCGCTCTGGGCCAGGCAGAAGAACTCTTGCGCATGGAGCAGCCGGATACGCGGCTGACGGGCGTGCGCTTCCTCTACTGCGAGGAACTGGATGTTGCGCCGGCGGCGTTCCTCGCCTATTACCGGCCCGAGCAGGCGCACGACACGCCCACGGTGATCGACGGGGTCGATATCCCGGCCCTGGTGATCATCGGCTCCGAGGATGACGTGGTCGCCGACCTGCCCGAGCGCATGGCGGGCCTCGTGGACGACGCGAACATCGCTAGCGTGACGATCGACGGCGCCGATCACTTCTTCCGCGACTTCTTCGCCGATGACGTCGCGGACGCGGTCGTGGACTTCCTCGACTGAGGTGGCAGGCCTCGATGCCGTCAGGCACAACCCGCGCGGGTTGGTATCGGATTCGTTCGGCGCCGGTACCGCCCGCAGGCTGTGCCGATGCCGGTAGCAGCAAGCCGTTCTCGATTTGAGAAACTATACATATCAGTGGTATGTGTTGAGAAACTCGTGTGCCTTATCCACCATGCTGCGCGAGCCGACGTAGAACGGCACCCGCTGGTGCAAGCCTTGCGGGTGCAGTTCGACGGTGCGGGTGATGCCATTCGTGGCCGTGCCTCCGGCCTGCTCGGCGATGAACGCGATCGGGTTGCATTCGTAGATGAGCCGGAGTTTGCCTCTCGGAGCGCTCTGGGTCTGGGGGTAGATGAAGATGCCGCCCTTTAGCAGGTTCCGGTGAAAATCGGACACCAGCGATCCGATATAGCGCGAGGTGTAGGGGCGGCCACTGTTCGGGTCGATTTCCTGGCAGTACTTGATGTACTTTTTCACGCCTATGGGGAAATGAACGTAGTTGCCCTCGTTGATGCTGTAGATGCGACCGGTTTCCGGCGTTCGTATCCCTGAGTGTGACAGGCAGAATTCGCCGATGCCGGGGTCCAGCGTGAACCCATCGACGCCATTGCCGGTGGTATACACGAGCGTGGTGGACGAACCGTAGATCACGTAGCCGGCCGCGACCTGGTGTTCCCCGGTCTGCAGGAAATCACTCAGTTCCGCAGGCTCGCCTTCGGGGCTCAGGCGCCGGTAGATCGAGAAAATGGTGCCGACCGACACGTTCACCTCGATGTTCGAGGAGCCGTCGAGCGGGTCCATGCAGAATACATAGTGGCCGTCGCGCGACAGGCCTTCGTCGAAGGTGATGATCTCCTGATTCTCTTCCGAGGCGATCGCGCAGACCTCACCCGACGCCTGCAGCGCCGCGGTGAAGTGGTCGTTGGCGAAGACATCGAGTTTCTGCACGTCCTCGCCCTGGACATTCACGTCACCGGCCTCGCCGAGGATGTCCACCAGACCGGCCTTGTTGATCTTCTTGTTGACGATCTTGGCCGCGACCCCGATGTGGTGCAGCAGGCGGGACAGATCGCCTCGGGCCTCGGGATGCTCCGACTGCCGGTTGATGATGAACTCATTCAGGGTGATGATCGGGTACCCTGCGCTGGCTCTCATTCCCGCACCTCGCATGGACTGCGCACAGAAGTCCAGTATACGCCCGGTCCGTTCCCGCTCGGCGGGTGGCACGGCCGGTCTTGTCATCGCCCGGGCATGCTGGGACCATAGCGCGTCGCAACGCCCCCCCACCCAGGAGAACCCGGCATGATGGACTTTCGTGTAGGTCGAACCTTGCAGCTGATGGGCAGGACGCTGCCGTTCATCCTGCTGCGGCTCGCGGTGTTCTTCGGGATTACGCTCGCCTACGTGATCGCAACCGGCGGCGGTGCCGGCATCGGTTATCTGGTCGGCCGCGTCGGCGATGAGCCGGCCGGCTACGCCTTCTTTGGCGGTTTCGTGGGATTCGCGGTCGTCTCGGGGGTCATCTACTTCCTGCGCGAGTACCTGCTGTACCTGGTCAAGGCAGGGCACATCGCAGTGCTGGTGCACGCGATCGATGGCAAGCCGCTGCCCGAGGGCAAGGGGCAGATCGCGTACGCAACCAGCGAAGTGCGCAGCCGCTTCGTCGAAGCTTCGGTGCTGTTCGCGGTGGATCAGTTGATCAAGGGCGTGCTGAAGGTGATCAACCGGCTGCTGATGACGATCGGCAATCTGCTGCCGATCCCGGCGTTGCAGGGCGTGATGAAGTTCGTGACCACGGTGATCAACCTCTCGCTGACCTATGTCGACGAGGTGATCCTGGCGCACAACATCCGTACGCAGTCAACCAACCCCTGGGAGAGCAGCCGCGAGGCGCTGGTGCTGTACGCCCAGAACTACGGGAAGATGCTCAAGAACGCGCTGTTCCTGGCGGTGATCGTCTGGGTGCTGACCCTGCTGATTTTCCTGGTCACACTGGCGCCGTTCCTCGCGCTGGTCAGCTTCTTCCCGGAAGGCGCAGGGTTCTGGACCGTGGTGGTCGCGTTCGTGTTCGCGATCTCGCTGAAGGCCGCGATCATCGACCCGTTCGCGATGGCTGCGCTGATCCAGGTCTACTTCAAGGTCACCGACGGCCAACAGCCGCGCGAGGACTGGGTGGCGCGTCTCGAGGGCGCGAGCAGCAAGTTCCGGGAGCTTGGCGAGAAGGCCGCGGGCCATGTCCCCGGGCTCGGCGCCAGCGCCAAGCCCGGCGAGTCGACCCCGCCGGCGGGTTAAGGCGCGACACCTGGTTACAGTGGCAGCCGGCGCAACGGGGCGGTGGGCTTCGGCGTGCCGGCGCAGCGGCAGGCGACGACGGCGGTCGCGTGGGGCGCTGTGCGACGTGGCACAACCTGCGTAGCGGCACCGGTGACGCTACGCAGGTTGGGAGCATTACCGGATTGTTCTGGCTCATCCAGGCAGACCGATAAGCGCTGCCTTGGACCGCGTAGGAGCGAGCCTGCTCACGAACGCGCCGCAGGCGCGCCGGGACCAGGGGGCGCCGAGCAGGTTCGTCACCTATTGGAACAAATCCGTAATGCTCCCGGCCGGTTTCTATGGGGGCGGTTTGTCGGAGCGGCGGTCGAGGCGCCGGCGGGCGAGGGCGCCGAGCAACAGCAATGCGGTCAGCGCGAACAGGGGCAGGACGGTCCCGAGTTGTACCGGTTCTCCGGTCTCGATCGCCTCGACGGCACCGTACACGGCGCTCGAGTACACGCCCCACTTGACCGCAAGGCCGACCAGCGCGGCCAGCAGAAAGGTGCCCAGCGGAAGGCGCAGGATGCCGCCCGCGACATTCACCACCGAGTGCGGAAAGCCCGGAAGGATGCGCAGCGCGGTCTGGGTCAGCAGATCTCCGCGGCGCTGCAGCAGCCCGAGCAGACGCTCGCCACCGCGTGGCGCGTGCTGGCGGCCGAGGCGACGCGACAAAAAATAGGCACCGACGGCGCCGGGCACGCTGCCGGCGATCAGCATGGCCACCGATACCAGCGGCGGGTGAAACGGGGCGATCAGCCAGAACGCGAGGCTGCCGGGCAGCGCGAAGCTGAACAACACGGCCATCAGCACCACCACGCCGACAATGGCCCAGGGCTGATCCGCGATCCGTTCGCCCCATTCCAGAAAGGCGGCGAGGTCGCGCGAGTACCACGACGCCAGGACCAGTCCGGTGACCACCAGCGCCAGCAGCACGAGTCTGCGCCAGTGCTGGCCGAGCCTGCGGATCATGCGCGTGACCAAGGGGCTGCTCATCGCCTGCCACTCCGTTGCATCCGGCGGCACGGGCGGCCGACTCGGGGGTGCTCTGGCGCCGGCAGGCCCTCCGTCGGCCGCTGTCCCGGCCTTCTTGCTGGCTTCCTTCATCGCAGAATCGCGCGCGAAGCGCAAGGCAGCGAACGGCGGAGCGCGTGGGTCCGGTCGCTATCGCTCGGGGTCTCGCCGGTAAACCCCGCCCGATACCCGGGGGAGAGGTTCTCCTCGCCCGGCTTGCGGGAGGCGCGCGTGGGCCGGGGATCGCGCGTACACTGGTTCCTGCCTCGCAGGTATCCGCCCCACCCCAGCACAGGAATCGCTCATGTACCGGTTGATTCGCCCGCTGCTGTTTGCGATGTCTCCCGAAACCGCGCACCGGGTGAGCTTTGCGGCCCTGGACGCGGCGGCCTGGGTGCATCTGGTTTGGGGTGGCGTCCTCAACGCGAATCCCGTGCGGGTGATGGGGCTGGAGTTTCCGAACCGCGTGGGGCTGGCTGCGGGGCTGGACAAGAACGGCGAGCATATCCGCGGGCTGGCCAGGTTCGGTTTCGGTCACCTCGAACTGGGCACCGTGACCCCGCGCGCGCAGCCCGGCAATCCGCGGCCGCGGCTCTACCGTCTGCCGCAGGCGCAGGCGCTGATCAACCGCATGGGCTTCAACAACGAGGGTGCCGAACGGCTGGTCGAGAACGTCCGCGCGGCCGCGGCGCACTACCCGGGCATTCTGGGCATCAACATCGGCAAGAACAGGACGACCCCGAACGAACGGGCGGCAGACGACTATCTGTCTGCGTTCGAGACCGTCTATCCCTGGGCCGGCTACGTGGCGGTGAACATCTCCTCGCCCAACACCGAGAGCCTGCGTGAACTGCAGCAGGACGCGGCCCTGGACGGGTTGCTCGGCGCACTGAAGGCGCAGCAGGCCCGACTGGCCGACCGCCATGGCCGTTATGTGCCGCTAGCGTTGAAGATCGCCCCGGACCTGGACGAGGGCGCGATCGAGGCGATTGCCCGGCTGTTGGTCCGGCATCGCATTGACGGCGTGATCGCGACCAACACCACCACCGATCGTTCGGCCGTCGCCGGGTTGCCGCATGCCGACGAAGCCGGCGGCCTCTCGGGCGCCCCGGTGGCTGCGCCGTCGCTACGGGTGATCCGGACCTTGAGCAGGACCCTCGACGGAGCCGTGCCGATCATCGGCGTCGGCGGCATTCTGTCGGGACAGGACGCGGTCGACAAGATCCGCGCCGGGGCGAGCCTGGTACAGATCTACACTGGCCTGATCTACCGCGGTCCGGGCCTGGTGCGCGAATGCGTGCAGGCCCTTGCCCGGGAGCTCGGCTGACGTGCGGGACGCAGCACTGTCCAGGGGGGCGTGCGGCACGGCATATCCGGGGCCGGCGCGGGCTCGGTGCGAGGCGTCTGTATGCCCCGGTGGCGGGCATGCGGGGAAGGTCCATCACCGGATCCCTTCGCCACGCACGCCGGCGCCGCGTTGGGCCAGTTTGAAGTGGGCTGGCCATTCCCGCACTTGCCAACCTTGGTCCGGCGCGCTTGGCGGTGCTCCATGGGCACCCAACTTCCCGAACGTCCCACTAGCCGCCGGTTGCGCCGGCCAGGGCGCCCCGGTCGAAGCGGTTCTCGTACAGCCGGAGCAATGCCGGGATCACTAGCAGCACCAGCAGCGTTGCGACACCGAGACCGAACACGATCGAGATCGCCATCGGAATCAGGAACTGGGCCTGGAGCGACCGCTCGAACAGCAGCGGCGTCAGCCCGGCAATGGTGGTGGCGGAGGTCAGGATCACCGCCCGCAGCCGCTGGCACGAGGCCTCGATGATGGCCTCGCGCAGAGCCAGGCCCTGGTCGCGCAGACCTTGGTAGAAGCTCACCAGGATGATCGAGTTGTTGACGACGATGCCGGTCAGTCCGAAGAGGCCGAAGATCGACAGGATGGTCAGCTCGACTCCCATCATCCAGTGCCCGAGCATCGCGCCCAGAATACCGAAGGGGATGATCGACATCACGATCAGCGGCCAGCCCCATGAGGCGAACACCCAAGCCAGGGTGAGGTACATCAGGCCCAGTGCCAGCACCAGTCCCACCCGCATGTCGGCGAAGGTATCGGCCTGGTCCGCCGCACGCCCCTCGAACGAGTAGTCCACGCCATAGCGCTGGGCGAGTGCGTCCAGCGGGCCGGCCTCGAGCGCGGCGCGGATTCGCGCGGCGTTGTTCACGGCGCGGTCGACTTCCGCGGAGACGTGGATCGCAAGCCGGGTGTCGGCGTGCCGCAGGGTTTCGAAGCCCTGCCGCGATTCGAGGTCGACGACGGTGTCGAGCGGCGCGAGCGCCCCCGACGGCAGGCGGATCGACAGGCGTTCGAGGCTCTCGGTGTGGTGACGCTCGTGGTCCGGCAGGCGGACCCGGACTTCGACCTCCTCGAGGCCGTCCTGGAAGATCTGGGCCAGTCGCCCATCGAAAGCATCGCGCAACTGGGTGCCGACGGTCTCCGTGGTCAGGCCGACCGCGAGCCCCTCGGGACGGACTGAGTAGATCAGCTGTTCCCGGCCGAACGGGGTGTCGTCGTTGATGGCATAGGTTCCAGGGATGTCTGCGAAGACCTCCGCCAGCGCCAGCGCCGCGTCCTTCAGCCGCTCCGGGTCGTCTCCGGTCAGGCGGACGTCGAGATCGCGCCCCGGCGGCCCTCCCTGGCGCTCGCTGATGTTGAAGTTTTCCACGCCCGGCGTGAGCCGCACACGCTCCTGCCATGCCCGGATGATCTCGCGGTTCATCACGCTGCGGGCCTCGGGGGAGACGAGTTCGACCTGGATGTTGCCGAACTGCTCGCCCTGGGGTGCATTGCCGTCACCCGGGTCGATGCCCAGTCCGCGCCGGACCACCGAAGCGAGGACCAGCTCACCGCCCAATGCACGCTCCGCCTCATACAGGGCCTCCTCAGTAGCGACAAGGAACTCGGTGACGCGCTCCGGCGGCGTTCCGGCGACAAAGTTCACACCCGCGTTCAGCACGGTCCCTTCGGGCGCAGGGAAAAACGTGAAGCCGATGCGACCGCCGGCGGCAAGCCCGATGGCCAGGATCAGCGCGGCGACTGCCAGGGCCAGCGTCACCCCGGCATGATCGACCGCCTGCGACACCAGGCCGCGGAAGGGGCCGTTGCGCAGGCGTTCGAACCCGGCGTCGAACCGGGCCCGCACGCTGCCGGCGGGCGGCGGCTGCAGGCGGGTCAGCACGCCCTTCAGATGCGCCGGCAGAATCAGGAACGCGATCGCCAGTGTCGCGGTGATCACGCAGATCACGACCAGCGGAATGTCGAACAGCACATTGCCGATGATCCCGCCGATCAGCATCAGCGGCAGGAATGCAGCGATGGTCGTCAGCGAGGCCGAGATCACCGGGGCCAGCATGCGCTGTGCCCCGTTGCCGGCAGCTTCGGCCGGCTCCTGACCCTGCTGGTGCAGCGTGTAGGCGTGTTCGGAGACGACGATTGCATTGTCGACGATGATCCCCAGCGACATGATGAAGCCGAACAGCGAGATCATATTGATCGACCCGCCGACCAGCCAGAGCACGATCAGGGCCGCGGTGAATGCGATCGGGATGCCCAGTGCCACGCGCAGTGCGACGTGCCGGTTCAGAAACAGGAACAGGATCGCGAGCACCAGGACGAGTCCGCCCGCGCCGTTTTTCAGCAGCAGCAGGATGCGTTCGAGCAATAGCTCCCAAAACGCGTCGATCGCTTCCACCTGGACGCCGGGTGGCAGAATCGGGCGCGTCTCGGCCAGCCACTCCCCAAGGATGCGCGCGGCCTCCAGCGAGTCCCCGGTCTCGGTACGCATCAGTTGCATCTCGAGCGCCGGGCGGCCCCCGACGCTCACACTGACCTGGCCGTCGCGAGGCACGCGCTCGATCTCGGCGACTTGCCCGAGGCGCAGCAACCCCAGTTCCGGATCGGCCCGCAGCGGGAGATTTTCGAACGCGATGATGTCGCGGCGCTGATCGAGACTGCGGATCTGCCGCGCGGTATCCGCGCGGCCCGCGCTGCCCGCGGGAATGTCGCGGCTCAAGCCCGCGATCCGCTGGGCGATGTCGCCGATCGAAAGATCGGTGTTGTAGAGCTGGACCGCCGGCACCTGGATCGCCATCACGTCCTCGGGCAGGCCGGTGAACTCCACCCGGGCGATTCCCCGGTCGAGCAGCTCGCGTTCGAACTGCCGTCCCAGTGTGCGCAAGTCGTAGAGATCATCGAGACCGCTAACCAGCAGGCGCGCGACGGGTTCGTAGCGCACGATGCGCGTGACGACCGGAGTCTCCGCCTCCTCCGGCAGGTTGCGCTGCTGATCCACCCGGTCCTTCACCTGCTCAAGCGCCAGGGTCATGTCGGTACCGGCCTCGAACTCCAGCGTGATCGCGGCAACGCCGAGGGCCGAGGTCGAGGTCAGGTTCCGCAGCCCGTCCACGGTCCGCAGATCCTGCTCCAACGGATCGGTAATCCCGCGTTCGACGTCCTCGGCGCTGGCCCCGGTCCAGACCACGCGTACCGACACGAAGTCCAGCTCGAAGTTCGGGAAGAATTGGGTATTGAGCTTCAGCAGTGCGAACGCACCGCCGAGAATCATCAGGGCGACGAGCAGGTTCGCCGCGAGCCGGTGGCGAAGAAAAAGTTGAATCAGCCCGCGGCCCCCCGGAATCGGAGCGCCCGTGGCAGCGGGGTGTCCGCCGTTCGGGTTCACTCGCCGGCACCTTCAATGTCGAGTGTAACTTCCACCGGCAGACCGTCGACCGCGTTGGGGAGGCGGGTGACCACCAGTACATCGCCGGCTCGCAGCTCGGGATGACGGATCAGTGCCAGGGTGCGGCCGTCTTCGCCCACCTGCTCGCCGAGCCGTTCGACCCGCAGGCCCTGCATGCGCTCGTCGACCACGCGGTAGACCCGGTCGCGGCCGTACAGCGCCTCGAACGGGACGGGTACGCTATCCGGCTGTGCGGGAAGTTCGAGCCGAAGATTCACGAAACGGTTCAGCGGCAGTGCGGCGCCGCCCTCGGTGACCCGGAACACCGCCCCGATTCCCGCCTCGCCCGGGCGGGTCTCGCCCGCGATGCGGACCAACTGTGCCCGAATCTGAGCGCCGTCGACCCGGGCGCGTGCGGGCAACGGACCATGCCGCTCCAGTAGCCCGGTGATCGTCGCAATCATCGCATCGGGCAGGCTCGCGCGAATCTCGACATCGTCGGTTGCGTACAGTCGCACGAGCGGGTCACCGATCCGCACCCGTTCCCCCATGCTCGTGTGGAGTTCAACCACGCGGGCGGCCACCGAAGCGGTGATCTCGGTACGCGACAAATCGAGCGCGGCACGATCCCGGGCGGCGCGGGTGCGTTCCTTGCGTGCCTCAGCCTGTTCGAGGCGGGCAGGTGCGTCGGCCACCGCCTGTTCGCGGGCAATGACCGCGAGCCGTGCCTGCTCCAACAGTCGCTGCGCTTCGTCTACGGACGCGTCCGAGCCGAGGTTGCGGGTGTGCAGATCCTGCGCCCGGTCGAGTCCGCGCTGGCTGATCTGCAGGAGCTGCCGTTCCCGGTTCAGCGTGCGCTCGTCGCTTTCGGCACGCAACTGTTCGCTGGAGATCATCGCTTGCGCTTCGCGCAGTTCCGCTTCGCGTTGGGTCAGCGTTAGCCGTGCCTCGGAGGGGTCAATCCGCAGCAGCACGTCGGCGGGCTTGACGATGTCGCCTTCGCGCACGGGCACGTGCGCGACGATACCCTCGATAGCGGCACGCAGTGTGGCCGTTTGCGGCGACTGAACACGCCCGAAGAGTTCGGCGCTCGGGCGGTACACCCCCGGCTCCACGGGCATGCCCCGCACCGGCCAGATCCGCTCGCTGGTCACCGGCGTGGGCGCGGAAGGCCCCGTCATCCGCAGGGCGACGAATCCGGCGCCCGCCGCGGCGACGATCAGGAGCGGAAGCAGCCTTCTGGCGATCCTCATCACAGGTGTGGCCTCGATGCAACGAAGGTGGGAACGAACGCTTTGCTGCCAGCCGGATGCGCGGGCATCGGCACCCGCAAGACCCATGAGCTGGAAGCAGAGGCCATGATAGTAGATCCGGCGTGCATCCCGTGATCCACCATGGAACGCAGTGGCGTCGGGGGAGACGCGGGGCCAATGCGGCGGGACAACGCGGTTTGCTATCCTTTGCCGAATCACTGTTAAGCTCGACAGACGTGCGGCCCGTCGGCCGCGGCAACGGAGGAACTCCAATATGCGGTATCGGTACGGACTACAGGGTATGGTCGTTCTGGCGGCCACCGTTCTTGCACTCGTGTTCTCGGGTGCGGCGCTGGGGCAGCAACAGCCCGGTCCGCTGGAACGGGAATACATGGAGCTCCAGCAACGGCTGGCACAGGCCCAGCACGCTGCGATGGAGAACAACCCGGCGCTCCAGGAGCAGGCGGAGGCCATGGAGGAAATGGTCACGCAGAAGATGCGCGAGGCCGGCTATGACCCGGGCGGTATCATGGAAACCCTGCTTGCCGCCCAAGGCCGCCTGCAGGATGAACAGCTGACGGATGCGCAGCGGCGCGAGATCGTGCAGTCTCCGGAAGTGATGGAGGCCCAGCGGGAATTGCGTGAAGCACAGGAAGCCGTGGCCCAGGATCCGGAGGTACTGGCGGCGCAGCAGGCGTACGAGGAGGATCTGCTCGCGGCCATGCGCAGTGAAGATCCCGAGGTCGACCGGATCATCGAGCGCCTGCAGCAGATCCAGCAGGAGGCCCAGCGCGGCGGGCGGTGAACCGGAGGATGATCCCCGGACACGCGTAGGCCCTGGCCGGCCGGTGCGACCTCAGCCCGGTGCGGCCACCGCGCTCTAGAGAGAGATGTGCTGGCCGGTCGTACGGCCCGCGTCCGGCCCCAGAAGGAACAGGTACGGTCCAACCACCTGCTCGGGGGACGGCAGCGATGCCGGGTTCTCCCCGGGGTAATGCAATGCCCGAAAGCGTGTGCGGACCGGGCCGGTATCGACACCGTTCACGCGAATGAATCCCTGTTCTCCAGAGTGTTCGCGGGACAGGATATCGATCAGCGCATCCTGTCCCGCCTTGGCGACTCCGAAGGCGCCCCAGAAAGCCTTGCGTACGTTCTGCGCGGATACCACGATCGCGCCGTCACCGCTGACCTCGAGCATGGGCAGGACTGCCTGCGTCAGCAGCACGGGACCGTTCAGGTTGCTCTGGATCACCTGTGCCCAGAGTTCCGGGTCGTAGTACTTTAGGGGGGTCAGGGTGCCGGCCCAGCCGGCGTTCAGTACCAGCCCGTCGAGCCTTCCGAGCGACTCCAGCAGATTCTCCGCCAGATCGGCGTAGTCCTTGACCGTTGCCCCCTCCAGGTTGAGCGGGTAGATCGCCGGCTGTGGGCTGCCCGCCGACTCGATCGTGTCGTAGGTCTTCTCGAGGCGCTTGATGTCCCGGTCGAGCAGGACGACGGTGGCCCCGGCGGCAGCCGCAGCCAGGCTCACCGCCCGGCCGATGCCGTCCGCAGCGCCGGTGACGAGGATCACGCGTCCGGCCAGAGTCTCCGGACCGGGGCGGTAGTCAAGCAAGGCGTGGACGTCCAGGTCGAGCAAGGCACTGTCTCCGGCAGAATGTGCGTTCATTCTAGCAGCCTGTCGGACCTGGGTGCCCGTAGCGAGGCCCGGGGGGAGAGCGAGGGCAGTTGTTCATGATTTCGAGGCGCATAGTGGTTCCGTGCAACGAGAGATCAGGAAAGAATGCACCGCTCCTCCGCGGGCGCAGTAGCAGCAGCCCAAGTCCGACAGGCTGCCAGGCCAGACCGGCCCGGTGCTTCGAGGCACACGTCGGCAAACGCGGTGCCTGCGCACGGTGCCCGCTTGTTTCCTATGGCGTTTCTGTCTAGTGTCTATTTCCGGTGGCAGGCAATGCGGTACGGCGGCCATCCCGGCTCTTCGGGTGCAGGCCTGGCATGAACATGGATGGCGTTCGTTCGCTGGTGGGTGAAGCGCCGAGTGATATCTAGGGTGAAGGTATGGCGCGACCGACCGGGACCGGCAAGGACAGGGATGCGACGGGTCTCGGCGTGCAATCGGTGCAGGACCTGCTCTCGCTGCTGTTCGACCAAGCGCCGATGGGGTACATGGCGCTGAGCGAGGACGGCCGGGTACTGGAGATCAACGATGCGGCGGTCACGCTGTTCGGCGCACCGCGCGAGCAGCTGCTAGGGCAGTCCCTGGCCGAGCACGTCGCACCGTGGCACCAAGAGCGGCTGCACAGCTACCTACGCGATGTCTGTGCCGCCGCCGGCGACGGCGAGTGGCTTCGACACGTGTTGGATTTGCGGCCCGAGGGGCCCGACGCCCTGCCTCGGCGCGTGCGGCTGTATTCCAGGCCCTACCCGTCCGCAGCCCATGGCTGGTGCCTGACAGTTCTGGTCGATTCGAGTGCCGAGGCCCGCGCGGAAACGGCGCGTCGGGAAAGCGAGTTCCTGCAGCAGGCGGTGCTGGACGCGTTATCCGCGCAGATTGCGGTGATCGATCCGGACGGGCGCATTACCGCGGTCAACGAGGCGTGGCGGCGCTTCGCGCGCGAGAACGGGGGATCCGCGGAACTCGAGGCCGGGGTCGGGCTGAACTACCTTCAGGTCTGCCGCGACGCGCTCGCGGAAGATGTCGACCAGCTGGCAGACAAGGCGCGGGAGGGTATCCGCGCGGTGCTGGCGGGGGAGCGTTCGGAGTTCGTGCTCGAGTATCCCTGTCATTCGGCACTACGGCAGCGCTGGTTCCTGATGACGATCACCCCGCTCGGTTCCGGTCGTGCCGGGGCCGTCGTGGCGCATGTGGATATCAGCGAACGCGTCCGCATGGAGCAGGAGGCCCGCGTTCGACGCGAGGAGGTGGCGCATGCGGCTCGGCTGAGTTCAGTCACGGTGCTGGCCGCATCGCTAGTGCACGAATTGTCACAGCCGCTCGCGGCGGTGAACCTGTACGGCGAGTCGGTGGCAGCATTGGCGCGTAGCGAACCGTTGGATCAGGAACGCCTGTTGGCGACCGCCGATGAACTGCGCGAACAGGTCGCGCGCGCGGTGGGGATTCTCGATGGACTCCGCCGTTTCATGCGCCGGGGTGAATTGCAGACCGAACCCTGTGCGCTCGAGGAACGGATCCGGCAGGCGATGGGCCTGGTCGGTCCGCTCGCCCGGCGCAAGCGCGTGCGGATGTTCCTGGACCACGGCGATGCGTCCATCCCGGTCAAGGTGAACCCGCTGCAGATCGAACAGGTGATGGTCAACCTGCTTTGCAACGGCATCGAGGCGATCGATCGCGGCGATTGCAGAACGCGGAAGATCGACATACGGGCCGAGATCCTGGACGGAGAAGCGCGGGTCACGGTGGCGGATACGGGCCCGGGGTTCTCGCCCGAATGGCTTGCAAGGGTTTTCGATGTATTCGAAACCGAGAAGGAGACAGGGATGGGAATGGGGCTGGCGGTCAGTCGCACGATCGTGGAGGCGCACGGCGGGCACCTGTGGGCCGAGTCTGGGCCGGACGGGGGTGCACTGCTCACCTTCACGCTGCCCGTGCATATGCCGGAAGACGAACGGTGACCGATGCGGGGGCAGTGGTTCTGGTCGACGACGACCCGGCAATGCGCCGTTCGCTGGCGCTGGCGCTCAGTCTGGCGGGCTACGAGGTGAAGGCGTTCGCATGCGCCGGGGATCTGTTGCGTGATCTGGATCCGGAACAGGTCGGTTGCCTGCTGCTGGACCTGCGCATGCCCGACATGAGCGGTCTCGAACTCCAGCAGGAATTGTTGCAACGGGGCTGCGTGCTGCCGGTGATCTTCATGTCGGCTTTCGGCGATATCCCGACGACCGTGCGCGCGCTGAAGGGCGGAGCGCTGGATTTCCTGGAGAAGCCGTTTTCCACCGAGTCGCTGATCACCCGGGTCGAGGAAGCCTTCGCCATCGATGCGGCACTGCGTGCGGACCGGGACTGGCGCCTGAGCATTGCCGAACGCGCCCGTCAGCTGACCAGGCGGGAACGCGAGGTCATGGCGCTGGTTACCGAGGGGTTGAGCAACAAGGAGATCGCGCGGCGTTTCGAGATCAGCCCGCGCACGGTCGAGAAATACCGGGCGCGGGTCATGGAGAAGATGCAGGCCGCCAATCTGGCCGATCTCTGCCAGATGGCCGGGGCCGTTCCGGTCACGCCCGACGGCCTTGATGTCCCACGGCTCCTGGAACCTAGACCCGGGTAGTTCAGGCGTCCGGCTCGAGCGCGGCGCGGGCAGCCCGGAGGCCGCCGCGCACGGCGGCCTCCAGCGTGGCCGGAAGCCCCGGAACCACATAATCGCCGGCGAGATGGAGTCCCGGTCGGCCGCTGTCCGAACCCGGGCGCAGGGCGTCGATTCCCGGGCGGGCGTCGAACGTCGCGGCCCGCTCGCAGATGCTATGTGCGCGTTCGGGAAGACCCAATCCGGGGAACGTGGCCGCCAGTTCCTGTGCAACCCGGTGCCAGCGCCTGCCGGGCTCCGCTTCCGGAAAGTCCCCGGCGGACGAGATCACCACCGCGGCCCAGTGCGGTTCCCCGCTGACACCGCGCGGCAGCAGCCATTGACCGTGCTGTCCGAGCAGCCCGGTCAGCGCGGGCAGTGGGCCGAGCGGCTCCGGATAGCGCAGATACACGGTACAAATGGCCCGTTCGCCGAGTGCGGACAGGGCGGCCCGGGCAGGCTCCGGCAAGGCGGCGTCGGGCAGCAGGCGCCGGGCCGCACGCGGGGGTGTGGCCAGGATGACCTGTGTGCAGCGCAGGGTCTCGCTGCCGCGCAGGTGCAGTCGGTAGTCCCGGTCGCCGCGGGGTTCGATCGCGGTGACCCGGGTGGACATGCGCACCTTGGCACCGAGGCTGCGCAGCCGCGCGACGGCCGGTTCGGGAAACAGCGCCCCGAGGGGCATCCGGGGAATCATCAGCCGGGCATCCATGCTGCCATGGAGCAAGGTCAGGCGCAGCGTGTTCCGGAAGATCGCGGCGGAGGCTGCATGCGGAGGAGCGTTCATTACGGCCAGACAGAGCGGCTCCCACAGCGTGCGGATCAGCTTCTCGGGCTGGCGGTGGCGTTGCAGCCAACTGAACACGTCGACGTCCCGGCGCAACGGCGCATACAGCATCGCGGCCGCGCCGGCGACGATGGCCAGGCGCCGGCTTCGCGCTGCGGGAGCCAGCGCGCGGTACAGCGCCGCCGGGAGGGACCAGGGCGTTGCCGCGTTCGGTGCCAGGTAAAACGGGCGCTCGGCGGTAGCACCGGCCGGTTCCCGCAGCGTCAGCTGGAACGGGAGGGTGAGCAGCGCCCGTTCGGGGTCGACGCCGACACCGCGTAGCTGCGCCAGCACCTCGCGGCAGGCGCCGACCAGGATGTGCTGGCCATTGTCGAGCAGGGCATCGCCGAGCCGGAGCGTGCGCGCGCGGCCGCCGGGGACGGCCGCCGCTTCCAGCAGGATTACGCGCCGTCCAGCCTGCGCCAGCACCAGTGCCGCGCTGAGGCCGGCCCAGCCGGCGCCCACCACGGCTACCGGCGCGGCCTTCACGGGCGTCTGCCGGCTGCGCGGGCCGTGCGCCAGGCGATCCACAGCTTGCGCAGCGGCGTGAGGCGGACACGGTATTCGAGCACGCGGAAACCGTCGCGTTCGATTTCCTCCAGCAGCGCACGGTAGATCGCACCCATGATCAGGCCGGGGCGCTGGGCGTGGCGGTCGGCCGCCGGCAGTTGCTCCTCGGCCCTTGCGTAGAACCTGCGCGCGCGCTGCGCCTGATGCGCGAACAGCGCCCGGTGCGAATCGCGGGTGATATTGTCGCGAAACTCGCGGGGATCGACGCCGAAACGCTCGAGTTCGTCGAGTGGAATGTACACGCGGCCCCGGACCGCATCCTCGTGCACGTCGCGCAGGATATTCGTCAGCTGCAGCGCCATGCCGAGATCGTGGGCGTATTTCAGGGTGCGCCGGTCCGAGTACCCGAAGATCTCCGCCGAGAGCAGACCCACCACACCGGCGACCCGGTAGCAGTAGAGCGACAGCGCCGCGAAATCGGGGTAGGCGTCGTAGTCGAGATCCATCTGCATGCCGTCGACGATCTCGTCGAAGTATTCGCGGGCGAGGTTGCGCGTCTCGAGGTGGGGCTGGAGGGCACGCGTGATCGGGTGTCGCGGCTCACCGCGGAACAGGGCATCGAGTTCGTCGCGCCACCAGTCGAGTTTCGCGTGGGCGACCGCCGGTTCGCGGCAGTCGTCCACGATATCGTCGACCTCGCGGCAGAAGGCATACAGCGCGGTGATCGCACGCCGGCGTTCCGGGTCGAGGAAGCGGAACGCATAGTAGAAGCTGGAACCGCTGCGGGCTGCCTTCTGCTGGCAGTACTCGTCGGGTGACATGGGCGCTGGAGCGGGCTGGATTTCGGGGGGGCAACATACCACAGGCTCGCGCTCGGGATGCCGGATGGTCGTCCCCGCGAAGGTCAACGCGGCGCCGGGCGGCGCCGCGGAGGAAACAGGCTGTGGCGCAGGATCACCCACTGGTCGCGCCGGCGCAGGCGCGGCCTCGAGAAAACATCGTCCTGCTGCTCGAGCCGCCAGAGCACGCGCGCGCCCGCGTTGATGATCGCGCGGATCTCCAGGCCCAGGCGTCCCCGCAAAGCATGCCCGAGCGGCGCGCCCGAGCGCAGCAGGCGGTCCGCACGGCGGTACTGCCGCTGCATCAGCCGGCGTATCCGGATATCGCTGATTCCGTCGCGCAGGTGGTCCTCGGTCACCCCGTACTCGGCCATCTCGTCGGCGGGCAGATAGATGCGGCCGTGCTCGGCGTAGTCCTGGTGCAGATCCTGGCAGAAGTTGATCAGCTGCAGCGCCGAGCAGACCGCATCCGAGCGGGCCAGGTTGGCAGGGGTCGCCGCGCCGGCCAGGTGCAGCAGCAGCCGGCCTACCGGGTTCGCCGAGCGCCGGCAATAGGCGATGACCTCGCCGAAGTCCGCGTAGCGGGTTTTCTCCAGGTCCTGCAGGAAGGCGTCGGCGAGGTCGAGGAACGGCTGCCGCGGCAGTTCGAAACGCTGCACGGCGTCTGCCAGCGCATGCCATTGCAGGTCGGTCTCGACCTCCGGCGCACCGAGCGTCAGGATCCGCTGCTGCAGTGATCGCAGCGCCTGCCGACGTTGCGCGGCGGGGCGGGGGTCCTCGTCTGCAAGGTCGTCGGCATCGCGGGCAAAACAGTAGATCGCCGCGATCGGGCCGCGCAGCCGGCCGGGCAGCAGGCGCGATGCGACCGGAAAATTCTCGTAGTGCGCGGCCGCCCGCTGCAGGCAGTGCCGGTAGGCCGCGTCGGTGGCCGAGTCACGGTGCATCGGGAGGGTTCGCCGGGGGCGGATCGGGTTTCGGGGCCGTATCACCGTCGACACTGCGCAGCGGCGTGTCGACCCGCGCGGGTGGTTGGGGCCGCTTGCGGGCCCGGATGCCCAGTTCCTCGAACCGGCGTGCGCTGGGCATCACCTGACGTTCCAGATTGCCCACCGTGGCGTTGAAGGCCTCGGCGCCCTGTTCCAGTGCCCGGCCAAGGCGGGTCAGGTGCTCGGTGAAGCTGCCGAGGCGGGTGGTGAGTTCGGCACCCAGGTCGCGGATCTCCAGCGCATGTGCGGTCAGCCGCGCCTGCTGCCAGCCATACTCCACGGCGCGCAGCAATGCGATCAGGGTGCTTGGGGTCGCGAGCAGGATCTGCCGCTCCAGGGCCTGTTCGAGCAGGCCCGGTTCCTGTTCCAACGCACTGGCCAGGAACTGGTCGCCGGGGAGAAACAGCACGCTGAATTCCGGCGTATGCTCCAGGCCGGCCCAGTAGCGCTTGTTCGAGAGCTCGACGATCCGGGCGCGGAGCTGCTGGGCGTGGCGTTTCAGCGCGGCGTTTCGCGCCTCGGGTTCGCTGGCATCGACGGCCGCCAGGTAGGCATCCAGCGGGGTTTTTGCGTCGACCACCAGCGCGCGTTGCCCGGGCATGTGCACGATCATGTCGGGCCGCTGCCGGCCCTGCTCGCCGGCCAGTGCGGCCTGCTCGGTGAAGTCACAGTGGGCGCTCATTCCGGCGAGTTCGACCGCGCGGCGCAGCGTCAGCTCGCCCCAGCGCCCGCGCACGCCGGGCCGCGACAGGGCCTGCACCAGGGCCCGGGTCTCCTTCTGCAGCTCGCCGTGATCGCTGCTCAGCCGGCGCAGCTGTTCGTTCAGCGCGGCAAAGGCCGACTCGCGTGTCTTCTCCATCGTCTGCAGTTCCGCCTCGGTCTTCGCGAGCGTTTCCTGGATCGGCCGGACCAGATCCTCGAAGCGGGTCTCACTGCGGCTGAGCTCGTGCTGACCGCGCAGCAGTTGCTGGTTCATCACCGATTGGGCGAGGCGCAGGAACTGCGTGTTGTTCGCCCGCAGCGCATTGTTCGCCAGTGCCGAGAAGGCGTTGCCGAGCTGCTCGCGCGCGGTGTCGAAGCTGGCGTGCAGGTCTTCCCGCCGCAGTTCCGCGTAATCGCGTTCCGCCTCGAGGCGCGCGTTCTCGGCCATCAGCACCTGCACACGTGCGTTCAGCCGGCTGGTCGCCCAGGCGTGTCCGATTCCGATCCCGAGTACGAACAGTGCGGCCGCGAAGGCCCAGAACAGACCGGGCAGGGTGTTCAGCTCGCCAGCCATTCGCGCCCGGCCGCCAGCGCATCCACCCAGACCCAGAAATCCGCGGGTGCTGCCAGGCTGCCGTCGGCCTGCCAGCTCGCCGGATCCTCGGCCGGGTCGATGTAGCCCCAGCCCGCGATCAGGGTATGCATGCCGGCGGCGCGGCCGGCCGCGATGTCGCGTTCGGCGTCGCCGATATAGACCACCTCGCCGGGCTCGGCACCACTTTGGCGCGCAGCCAGCCACATCGGTTCCGGGGCCGGTTTGCGTTCCGGCAGGGTATCGCCGCTGACGATGCTGGCCAGCCGTGCTGACAGACCCAGTGCTTCGAGCAGCGGCTCGGTCAGCCAGGCTGGCTTGTTGGTGACCACGCCGATGCGCAGGCCGAGCCGCTCGAGTTCGTCGAGCACCTCGGCCATTCCAGAGAACAGCGCCGTATCTCGGCAGAGGTTCTCGGCGTAGATCTCGAGGTAGCGCTGCTTGAGTCGCTCGCGGGTCACGCTGTCTGCGTCGGGGAAGCCCAGCTCCACCAGGGCCCTCGAACCGTGCGACACATGGCTGCGCACGGCTGGAAACGGCAGCGGCGGACGGCGTTCTTCCCGCAGCAGTCGGTCCAGTGCGGCGTGCATGTCCGGGGCGGTGTCGAGCAGGGTGCCATCCAGGTCGAACAGCACGCTGCGCAGCGGATATTTCATCAATCCGCGCCTCCGGGATCCGGGCGCTGCGCATGAAGCAGGTAGTTCACCGCGACCGACGGGGTGAGACGGTATTCGCGAGTGATCGGCGAGTAGGTGAGGCCGGTCAGGTCGCGGATCTCGAGGCCACCGGCGCGCAGTCGGGCTGCGAGTTCCGAGGGTCGGATGAAGCGCGCGTATTCGTGCGTCCCGGTCGGCAGCAGCCGCAGCAGGTATTCGGCACCGACGATGGCTTCGACGAAGGCGCGTGGCGTGCGGTTGATCGTCGACAGGAACAGGTGCCCGCCCGGTGCCACCAGCCGGCTCAGCGCGGCGAGGGCCGATTCGGGTTCGGGTACGTGCTCCAGCATTTCCATGCAGGTGACCACCGCGAAACGGCCCGCATGGTGCTCGGCAAAGGCCTCTGCGGTGGTGTGGTGGTAGGCGATCTCGAGTTCGCTTTCGACCGCGTGGGCGCGGGCGATTTCGAGATGCTCGGCGCCGGCGTCGATGCCAGTGACCCGGGCACCGCGCAATGCCATGGCCTCGGTCAGAATCCCGGCACCGCAGCCGACGTCCAGCACCTCCTGGCCGTGCAAAGCGGCATGCTCGCCGATCCAGTTCAGACGCAGGGGATTGATCGCATGCAGCGTGGCAAAGGGGCCGGTGGGATCCCACCAGTCGTCCGCACGCGACGTGAACTTGGCCAGTTCGGCCGGATCCACGTTCTGTGGCTCGCGCGGGGCTTCGGAGGAGGTCATCGGGTTCGGACTCCTTGATCAGTGTGCGGCCTGCATGCGTTCCTGCCAGACCCGGGTCATCGCGCCCAGTTCGTCCAGGTCCAGCGTGCGCAGTTCGCGGCCCCGCAGCAGCGGCTGGCCGGCGACGAACACGTCGGTGACGGCCTCGCGGGTGGCAGCATAGACGATCTGCGCATGGGGGTCGTGGGCCGGCTGGAACTCGAGCCCACCGAGATTGATCGCGATCAGGTCCGCGAGCTTGCCCGGTTCCAGCGACCCGATCTGTGCCTCCAGGCCCAGCGCGCGGGCGCCGTTCAGCGTCGCCATCTCGAGCGCCTGGCTGGCGGAAACTGCGGTCGCATCACCCGAAACCCCCTTGGCCAGCAGCGCTGCAGTGCGCATCTCGCCCAGCATGTCGAGGTCGTTGTTCGAGGCGACGCCATCGGTGCCCAGCGCGACGTTGATGCCGTCGCCCAGCAGCCGCGCCACCGGGCAGAACCCGGAGGCCAGCTTGAGATTGGATTCGGGGCAGTGCACGACGGATGTGAACGATTCGGGGAGACGTTCGTGCTCGTGGTCGTCGATCTGGGTCATGTGCACCGCTGCCAGCGGCTGTTCCAGCAGGCCCAGCCGGGCCAGGCGCTGCAGCGGACGCTCGCCGTGCTCGGCCAGCGCGGTACTGACTTCGTGGGCCGTTTCGTGCACATGCATGTGCACCGCCACGCCGAGCGCTTCCGCCCGGGCACGAATCTTTCGCAGGCTGTCGTCGCCCACGGTGTACGGCGCATGCGGCGCGACGGTGAAGCCGATCCGCGGGTGCCCCTGCCATGCCGCTACCAGCGCCGCGCCCTTGTCGAAATACTCCCCGGGCGTGCTCGCCCAGGGTGTCGGGAAATCGATCACGGTCAGGCCCAGCGCCGCGCGGATGCCGGAGGCGTCCACCACCCGGGCGGTCTCCTCGGGGAACAGGTACATGTCGCTGAAACAGGTGGTGCCGCCCCGAATCATCTCGGCAACCGCGAGCCGGCTGCCCGCATGGACAAACTCGCCCGATAGCAGACGCGCCTCCGCCGGCCAGACGTGCTTCTCCAGCCATTCCATCAGCGGGAGATCGCCGCCCACCCCGCGCAACAGGGTCATCGCGGCGTGCGTATGCGTGTTCACGAACCCGGGCAGCAGCGCATGCGACGGGAATTCCAGGCGTTCCGCGTCCGGATGGCAGGCACTGGCCTGTGCATCGGGGAGGATTTCCACGATGCGCTCTCCGCGCACGACCACGCAGTGATCTTCCAGCACGGTGCCCCGGGGGACGACCGGGAGCACCCAGCGCGCACTCAGGATCCGTGTCTCGGCCATCGGCATTCCCCGGGTTCGTGATTCCCGGACGCCGCGTACGCCGGGAGGGCTACGCGGCGAATTCTACCCGCGAATCCCGGAAGCGTGAAACGCCGGGAGTCCGGACAGGTCAGAACGCCCGGCCCGGCAAACCGACGCCCCGCCCCAGGTTAGAAACGGGGCGAGGCTGCAAACGTCAGCGTCCGTTGATGCTGAAACGTCCCGGTCCGCTCAGCGCGATCGCGATACTCGCCAGCAGGAACATCCCCTGCAGCTCGAGCTGCCAGCCGCCGTGTGCGGTGAGCTCGAGGAGCTCGTGCGAATGCGCGAGATGGAACGCGAATGCCATCGTGATCGCGGTCAGGACCGCGCCGATCCGCGCATGCCAGCCGATGATGATCAGGATGGGTGCCAACACCTCGCCAATGAAGATCCCGTAGGCCAGTTCCGCCGGCAGGCCGGCGTTCACCACCACCATCTGTTCGATGCCGTCGATGCCATGCATCACCTTGTGGATGCCATGCAGCAGGAACAGCACGCCGAATCCGAGGCGCAGGATCAGTTTGCCGGCATCGTCGAGTATTGGGGAATTCATCAAGGGGTCTCCCTGTTGGTGTGTACTGTGAGGGCAAGCGCGGGCACAGGCGGCAAGTGTGCCGGGAAGAAGCCGTTGCCGCCAGCCGGCCGGTGGGTTGGGGCGGGCGGCCAGGCAACCCGGGTCGCCCGGAGACGAACGGAGACGTCCGCCTGCCTCTGGCCGCCAGGAGACATCGGTGCGGATCCGCGGGACTCAGCCACGGGCGTAGGTGCCCACCAGGCGGTTCATGCCGATTACCCTGGGCTCGATGAGATCAAGCAACTCCCAGAGGCTCAGGCCAGGCGGAAGCTCGGCTGCGTCGTTCAGCGCCAGAACCCAGAAGTAGTAGCGATGGTTGCCGTGTCCCGGAGGCGGCATCGGGCCTCCGTAGCGCGTGTTCCCGAAATCGTTGCGGCCGGCCGTGTGTCCGCGTGTGCCCTCCGCAAGCCCGGCCGCGGAGCCGGGGATGTTGTACAGCACCCAGTGCGCGAAGCCATAGGTTCCGCCGGGTGCCACCAGAGGGGCGTCGGGATCGTGGCAGATGACCGCAAGGGCGCGGGTACCATCGGGCACGCGCGTCCAGGACAGCTCCGGGGAGAGGTCTTCACCTTCACCGGTATGGCGTGCCGGGATCGCCCCGCCATCGTGGAACGCGGAACTGGCGAGCTGCATGTCGGACAACGCAAAACCCATTCGTGCCTCCTGGATCGTTGGATAATGTTCCTGAGTCTAGCCAATCGGTGTGGGATTGCCGCGTGGGCGGTGGCGCCGGCAATTCGAAGCGGGCGCGGTCGGTTGCCCACCAGCCGACCGCGCCGCACTCCGCGTCGACCCGTGGGTTCGAATCGGGCGTTGTTCAGTACGCGCAGCAGACGCCATGAGGGCCCCTTCCGGATTCTCTGGAAAGGCTGATGATCGGGATTGCGTGCAACCGGCCAAGGTGATGGTCGCAGGAATACTGCGAATTCACCCCGATCGGCAGAAAAAGCTAACGGTTGAGGCCAAATACGGTCGATAATGTCCCCAGGCCGCTGTAACAGTCACTGCATCTCACGAGCTCCATGCTCGGGCGTGCACGTGCTGATTCGTTCTTCCAGTTCATTTCAGGGCCTGCAGAGTTGGGGCGAAACCTCTTGTCTAGCTTGTAGGCTTCTGTTTCTACTCGAAATTCACTCAAAGCACCATCGAATACAGCAGAGATCATAGACATGGCAACAGGTACAGTTAAGTGGTTCAGTGACGAAAAAGGCTTTGGCTTCATTACGCCTTCCGATGGCTCCAAGGATGTCTTCGTGCATCACAGCGCCATCCAGGGCAGCGGCTTCAAGTCGCTCGCCGAAGGTCAGAGCGTGACGTTCGACATCGAAAATGGTCCTAAGGGGCCCAGTGCGACCAACGTCAAGCCCGAGTAAGGCCCGAGTCTCAGGCGGCGATCGCCCGGGATGTAGAGTCCCGCCCCGTGCGGGACTCTCTGTTTTGCAGGGAGCCGGCTGGCAGTCTGCCGCCGGTCCCAGTGCAAGCGCAGGAGAATGAATCGTGAGCAAGGGAATGGACCAGAAGCGGGATGGTGGTCTGGTGCCGGTAGTCGAACCCCTCCAGCCGTTTGTCGCTGGGGAACCCATTTTCTGATCAAGCTGCGCCTTAACCATCCGCCGTCTCTCATCCCGTGCCCATCGGCTGGATGAGACCTTTCTGGCCGAGCACCTGAAGGATGCGCGCAGCTACCGGCGGATCGCCGGGTACTTCACCAGCTCCCTGTTCGAGATCGCCCACGAGTGGCTGGAGACCGCGACAGTGCTGGCGGAGAGGGTGGGATGGATTCGCGGCGTTGCCGCTCACCCCTTCGGGGCGTCGGCGGTGCCGACGTCCTGCCCCGCCGCTGCGCGTCGGGGCAGTCGAACCCGCGTGTTGATGTACCGTGGGTTCGAATCGGGAAGTGTCCTGCGTAGGGGGAAGACCCCCGCAAGGGGCAAGCGATAAACTGGCGGAGAGGGTGGGATTCGAACCCACGGTACGCTCGCGCGTACAACGGTTTTCGAGACCGCCCCGTTCGACCACTCCGGCACCTCTCCATGGGTCGATATCGCCGCTGCGCGTTCATCGCGCCACGACAGGAGGCGGATGATAGCAGAAGCGCCGCGCCCAAGGTACACGAGTGCGCGTGACCGGTTTCAGGGCATCAACCGGGTGATCGTCCAGCCGTCGGAGGTGCGGATGTACTGGAAGCGGTCGTGGAGGCGGTTTTCGCGGCCCTGCCAGAACTCGAACAGGTCGGGTTTCAGGCGGTAGCCGATCCAGCTGGGGGGGCGGGGCACGTCGCCGCTCGGGTGGTTCGTGTGGACTTCGGCCAACCGGCGTTCGAGCTCCTCGCGGCTGTCGATCGGCTGGCTCTGGTGGGACGTGGCCGCGGCGTAGCGGCTACCCTCCGGACGGCTGGCGAAGTACTCCTCGGCGAACTCCGTTGGCAGCGTTGCGACCCGCCCGTCCACGCGCACCTGGCGTTCGAGTTCCGGCCAGAAGAACAGCACCGAGGCGCGCGGGTTGGCGGCAAGCTGCCGGCCCTTCAGACTGCGGGAATCGGTGTACCAGCTGAGTCCGTCTTCGTCGAGATGTTTCAGCAGCACCGCGCGGACCGAAGGCTGGCCGTCCGCTCCGGCGGTGGCGAGGACCATCGCGGTGGGGTCTGGATGGTCGACGCCCTGCGCATCGGCGATCCAGGCCGCGAGTTGTGCGACCGGGTCGGCCGCGAGGTCGTGGCGGTCGAGCGTGCCCTTGCGGTAATCGCGTCGGGTGTCGCGGTGATCGGTCCGGGCCATTGGCTGAATCTCCTGAGTTTGCGCTGATCGGAAGTTTATTCCACTTTTGGTGGTCGCAGGACGGATACTGGGAAATCCAATCGACAGGCGAGGAGGCATCATGGCAAAGCCGATCGTGGCGGCAAACCAACCCAAAGCGGTCCATCTGGAACAGGGCAGGGAGTATTACTTCTGCCGCTGCGGGCGTTCGCGGGAACAGCCGTTTTGCGACGGCTCGCACGACGGCACCGGGATCGAACCGCTGGCTTTCAAGGCGCGCGAAGACGGCGAAGCCTGGTTGTGTCAGTGCAAGCAGTCGAAGGATTTTCCGTACTGCGATGGTAGCCACGGGCAGGTGCCGGACGGCGCGGTTGGGCAGGTTTTCGAGCCCGAATCCGCCGCGGTCGACGAGGACGGGGACGCAAGGGCAGCCTCTGAGCCGCAGAACACCGAGACCGAGCCCCACCTGGAATTCGTCCATGCGCTGGCGCGCGGCGGACTGGGCGAGGTCGGGCGGTTCGGTCCTACCGTGGCGATGGGTGTGCCCCGGGCCCGGCTACCGTCGTGGGACGACATCCAGATTCTGACCGCGCAGCTTGCGCACCGTCCGTTGGCCGACAATACGCCGGTGGATACGGGGCTGGTGATTGGACCGGAGGCGCGGCGGCCGTTGCGCCTGGAAATGCCGTTGCTGGTGACGGACATGAGTTTCGGTTCGCTGTCGCGCGAGGCGAAGGTGGCGCTGGCTCGGGGTGCGGAGCGTGCCGGGACCGGCATCTGTTCCGGAGAAGGAGGGATGTTGCCGGAGGAACAGGCGGAGAACTCGCGGTACCTGTTCGAATTGGGTCCGGCGCGCTTCGGTTACCACGACGGGATCCTGGACAAGGTGCAGGCGTTCCATTTCAAGGGCGGGCAGGCGGCGAAGACCGGGGTGGGCGGAGTCCTGCCGGGGGCCAAGGTTTCCGATGAGATCGCGAAGGTCCG
This sequence comes from Thioalkalivibrio nitratireducens DSM 14787, assembly GCF_000321415.2. Lineage (NCBI taxonomy): Bacteria > Pseudomonadati > Pseudomonadota > Gammaproteobacteria > Chromatiales > Ectothiorhodospiraceae > Thioalkalivibrio > Thioalkalivibrio nitratireducens. The sequence goes on from NC_019902.2 coordinate 1,513,305, forward strand.
GGGGATCGAACCGGGCAGAGACGCAGTCTCGCCGCCGGCGATTCCGGACCTGGAGACGCCGGAGGCATTCCGCCGCTTTGCGGGCGAGGTGCGCGAGCGTACCGGCGGGATCCCGGTCGGGTTCAAGCTTTCCGCGAACCATATCGAACAGGATCTCGGCTTTGCGCTGGAGGCCGGCGCGGATTACGTGATCCTGGATGGTCGTGGCGGAGGCACGGGCGCTTCCCCGGCGCTGCTACGCGACCACATCAGCGTGCCGACGATTCCGGCACTCGCGCGGGCGCGGCACTACCTGGACCTGAGGGGAGTCAGCGGTAGGGTGACGCTGATCGTCACCGGCGGTCTGCGCACCCCGGCGGACTTCGTGAAGGCGCTGGCGCTGGGCGCGGACGGGATCGCACTCGGAAACAGCGCGATCCATGCGATCGGCTGTGTGGGAGCGCGTATCTGCCATACCAACCGCTGTCCAAGCGGCGTGGCGACGCACGACCCGGACCTGCGGCGGCGGCTTGATCCTGGGCAGGGAGCCGAGCGCCTGGAGCGGTTTCTGACCGCCTCGCTGGACTTGATGACGGTGCTGGCGCGCGCGATTGGGCGGCCCCGGCTGTCCGACCTGAGCCGTGACGACTTGATCACCTTCGATCGGGATCTCGTGCAGCTCGCGAACGTGCCCTTTGCAGGCGTACACAACCGGGATCCGGATTAGGGGGCCACTTCAGCCCGCCTTGCTCCGGCGCGCCTGGCTGTGCTCCATATGGGCACTGAACTTCCCGCATAGCGCCGCGGTGGCCGCAGGCTCAACGGGACCGGGGAGCGCGGAGTGGAGATCCGCGGGGTCTTTTGAAAATACCGCGGGTCCGGCGTGTAATGGCTGAAATCTTCGAGCTTCTGTCCATGGATACTCCCAAGCCCCTGTTTTCCTATCGCAAGTACTGGGCCCAGCGTTTCGGTGTTGCGCCATTTCTGCCGATGAGCCGCGACGAGATGGATGCGCTGGGCTGGGATCGCTGCGACGTGATCCTAGTCACCGGCGATGCCTACGTGGACCACCCGAGCTTCGGGATGGCGATCATCGGGCGGCTGCTGGAGGCGCAGGGGTTTCGGGTCGGGATCATCAGCCAGCCGGACTGGCGCTCGGCCGATCCCTTCCGGACGCTGGGCCGGCCGAACCTGTTTTTTGGCATCACCGCCGGGAACATGGATTCCATGGTGAATCGTTACACGGCCGATCGGCGGATCCGCCGCAACGACGCCTACACGCCGAACGACGAGGGCGGGCGCCGTCCGGATCGCGCGGTCATCGTCTACGCGCAGCGGGTGCGCGAGGCCTGGCCCGAGGCTCCGATCGTGATCGGCGGGATCGAGGCCAGCCTGCGCCGGATCGCGCACTACGACTACTGGTCGGACAAGGTGCGCCGCTCCGTGCTGCTGGATTCACGTGCGGACCTGCTGCTGTTCGGCAACGCCGAGCGCGCGCTGGTCGAAGTCGCGCCTCGGGTCGCGGCAGGCGAACATCCCCGGGAGATCCGGGACGTGCGCGGCACCGCCTGGCTCTGCGACGGCGCACCGGCCGACTGGGTGGTGCTGGATTCCACGGAAGTCGATACCCCGGGCCCAGTGGCAGCCCACCCGGATCCCTATGCCGTGGCCCGTGCCGCAGGCTGCGCGCAGGACGTGGCCGCAGGCGCCCGGGTGGTGCAGCTCCCGCGCGAGATCCCGCGCGGGCACCCGCGGGAGCATACCGTGATCCGGCTGCCGGCCTTCGAGCAGGTGCGGTCCGACCCGGTGTTGTACGCGCATGCCTCGCGGGTGCTGCACCTGGAAACGAACCCGGGCAATGCCCGTGCGCTGGTGCAGAGGCACGGTGACAAGGATGTCTGGCTGAATCCGCCGCCGATCCCGCTGACCACATCCGAGATGGACGCGCTGTTCGATCTTCCCTACGCGCGGGCCCCGCACCCGTCCTACGGCGGCGCGCGCATACCCGCCTGGGAGATGATCCGGTTCTCGGTCAACATCATGCGCGGCTGCTTCGGCGGCTGCACCTTCTGTTCGATCACCGAGCATGAGGGCCGGATCATCCAGAGCCGATCCGAGGAATCGATCCTGCGCGAGGTCGAGGAGATCCGCGACAAGGTCGAGGGGTTTACCGGCGTGGTCTCGGACCTCGGCGGGCCGACCGCCAACATGTACCGCATGACCTGCAAGGATCCGGAAATCGAGCGCAGTTGCCGGCGCCTGTCCTGCGTATACCCGGGCATCTGCAAGAACCTGAACACGGATCACTCGGCGCTGATCGGCCTGTACCGCAAGGCGCGGGCGTTGCCGGGGGTGCGCAAGGTGCTGATCGCCTCCGGTCTGCGCTACGACCTGGCGGTCGAATCCCCCGAATACGTGCGCGAACTGGTCACGCATCATGTGGGAGGTTACCTGAAAATTGCTCCGGAACATACGGAAAACGGGCCATTATCGAAAATGATGAAGCCTGGGATCGGTACCTATGACCGGTTCAAGGCGATGTTCGATCGCTTCTCGAAGGAAGCGGGCAAGGAGCAGTATCTGATCCCGTACTTCATCGCCGCGCATCCGGGAACGACCGACGAGGACATGCTGCAACTCGCGCTATGGCTGAAGCGCAACGGTTTTCGAGCCGACCAGGTGCAGGCCTTCCTACCCGGTCCGATGGCGCTCGCCACCGCGATGTGGCACACCGGGCGCAACCCACTGCGCGGCATCCACCGCAACGGGGGCGAACGCGTGCACGCTGCGCGAGGCCTGCGGGCGCGGCGCCTGCACAAGGCGTTCCTGCGCTACCATGATCCGGAAAACTGGCCGCTATTGCGCGACGCGCTGCAGCGGATGGGGCGCGCCGACCTGATCGGCAACGGCAAGCGGCATCTGGTGCCGCGGTATCAGCCCGCGGGCACGGGGCGGAACGGGCGGACCAGCACCCGCCCGGCAGGACGCATCCGCACCCAGCACACGGGGTTGAAAGCGGCCGGTCCTCCAGGCGGGCGCAGGGCACGGCGGCCAGGACCGAAGCGTCCAGGCTGAATCACACGGCTTGCCCTTTGGGTGACGGCGCGGGCCGGAAGATGGCCCAAACCGTCATTCGCCGTCCTGATTATCACGGAAGCTCCGCAAGCTGGACTGGGCCATCTTCGAAACCAGCGTCATCGCGAGGAGCGAAGCCTTTAGCCGCGAGCGCAGCGTGGCGGGACGTGGCGATCCAGAGGGCGATGGTCCCCCCCCCCGCGCCGCCTGGATTACTCGCTGCGCTCGCCCTTCGGGCCAGCCTGCGGCTGTTCAATGCGCTATGCGCATTAGTGCCGCGCTTCGCTCGCAATGACGACCGACGCGGAGAGGTATCGCACTGGCTGAGGAGGTTTCGTGATAATCAGGTTCGCCGTTGCGATATTGGATCCTGCGGTCGGGCGCCCGCGTGCACTAGCTTTGGTTCTGCGCCGACGGAGCCGCTGGCTTTTCGGCGAAGCGGTCGGGCGCGAGCAGGCGGCTCAGGAATACAGGCAAGGGTTCCGGGAGCCCACAGATCCGATCCGCGAGGAGTGCACCGCACAACGGGGCGTAGAGCAGTCCGCGCGAGCCGTAACCGACGTTGATCGCGAGGGACGGATGTCCGCCACCGGCATTCGGCAACATGCCGACTGCTGGCAGTCGGTCCGGAAACACGGCGCGGGCGCCGAACCAGGCGCCGCTAACGGGCACGCGCTCGGGGTCGGCCAGTGCGGCATCCACCCAGGCCAGTCGTGCCAGATTCTCCCGGTTGTCTTCGTCGCGCACGCCGGCGATCTCGCCCCCATGCCGGTAGGTGGCGCCGAGCCAGTGTTGCCCCTCGTCTTCCGGAAGGCAGTAGCCTTGTCCGCTGAGAGCCGACTCGCGGACGCCCGCCAGCCGCGTCGCGATACGGGTCATCTGGCCGCCGACCACGGCCGGCACGGGCTGCCCCGGGCAGCAGATGCCGCGCACCGCGCCGGTCGCGACGATCGCGGCGTCGAAGCGGCGGGTTTCGTGGCCGATACGCAGCTTCGCATCCCCTGGCGTGCATTCGACTGCGCCGACGTTCAGCGGACGCAGGTCGAGGTCAGCGGCCAGGTGACGGCACAGCAGGCCCAGATCGAGCGCGAGGCCATCGGGATAGCGCAGCACCGGTCGTTCCGGCGCATTTGACTCGATACAGTAGAGGTGACCCAGGGTCGCCGGGTCGAGCGCCACCAGTCTGCCGAGACGGCGCGCCGCGTGCCGGGTCACGCCATGGTGTTCGACGCCGCGCGCCAGGATCAGCCCGGGAACGGCGTCGCCCCCCAGGTCGTCCAGCAACGCGTGGGTGGCACGAACCCCGGCCAGCGCGATGGCATTGCGCTCCGGTTCTGCCGCGCTCAGATGGGGCGTGAGCAGCGCTGCCGGGTTGCCCGAGGCACGTCCGCCAGGCCCCATCGGGTCGAACACGGTGACTTCGATGCCGCGTTGCCGCAGGGCCCGGGCGGCGCTCAGGCCGGCGATGCCGGCGCCGACCACCGCGACGCGACGCGGTGGCGCTGCCGCCGGCACCGAGTCCCGCTGAAACGAGCCGAAACAGCGTTCCCGCTTGCCGGCGAACCCCGGGGCCTTCTGTACCGTGAAGCCCACTTCGGCGAGGTCGCGCCGCACCTGTCCGGCGGCGGTGAAGGTACCGAAGGTCGTGCCGCGGTGGGAAAGTCGCGCAATCTGCCGGAATACCGCCAGGTTCCACAGTGCCGGGTTGCGCGCAGGGGCGAATCCGTCCAGGAACCAGGCGTCGACGTGTCCCTGGATCTGAGCCAGCCAGGGGGCTGCGTCGCCCTGGAGGAGGGTGAGCACGACGCGGTCGTTCGGGAAGCGGATCCGGTAGACGCCCGACAGTGGCGGTGGATACTGCCGGGACAGCGGCTCAATGTCCGCATCGGAGATGCCCTGGGTACGCAGCGCGCGCCGGAGATCCTCGTGCCGCAGCGGGTGTGCCTCGGTGCTCAGGTAACTCAGAAATCCGTCGGCGGGCGCATGTTCACGCCAGGTCTGCAGGGTCAGGAAGAAGTTGAGACCGGTGCCGAAACCCGTTTCGCCGAGTGCAAACCGCTGGGTTCTGCGAAACCGGTTCGGCAGGTCGTTGGCTTCGATGAAGACCGTGCGGACCTCACCACACGGGTCCCGCGCGCTGAAGTAGACGTCGTCGTACGCGAGAGCGCGGGGTCGGCCCTGCTCCCAGCCGAGTCGGGCCGGGACGAGAGGATCGAGCATGGACGGCGGTGGGGACACGACGCACGTGTCGGGGACGGCCCGAAAATCCGGTGACTAAGGGCTGAGTTCGGCGAAGGGGCGCATCGCGATCTGTCGGCTGGGTGCCGCGTCACGCAGTTCGGCGATCAGCGGAGCGGCAATGCGCTGGAACCGTTCGAGTTCAGCGTCGGCCAGGGTTTCGTGGCTCGGCAGTTCGGCCCGGAGCACGTCCACCGGACGGCCGTCGACGTGCAGCTCGTAATGCAGATGCGGGCCGGTGGTGCGGCCCGAGTTACCCGAGAGCGCAATGCGTTCGCCACGCCGGACCTCGTCGCCCTTGGCCACGAGGGCGCGCTGCAGGTGCAGGTAGCGGGTGCTGTGTCCCTGGCCGTGTTCGATCTCGATGTAGCGCCCGGCATACGGGTGCTGGTCCACGCGTGTGACCATGCCGTCCGCCGGCGCGAGGATGGGCGTGCCCACCGGCATCGAGAAGTCGGTCCCGGGATGTGGCGCGATCCGTCCGGTCACCGGATGGCGGCGCCGCGGGTTGAAACCCGAACTGACCGGGTGGTTTCCGGCAAAGGGCTTGCGGTCGAACGGTGGCAGCAGGCTTTCGCCGTGGAGGGTGTAGAAGCGGCCATCGGTGTAGCGGGCGGCGCTGATGTCGACCTCCTTGCCGCGGTACTCGAACGCCAGCAGGCGGATCTCGTACGGGGTGTCGTCGCCCACGAGCGTTTCCTGCTCGAGCAGCAGTGTGAAGCGATCCCCGGTCTGGGCCTGCTTGCGCACGGGCAGGTGCCGGTCGAGCAGCACGCCCAGTGCCGCGGCGGCATCCGGAGAGAGCTCGTTGCGTGCGGACAGCGACGTCTCGATACTCCCGTTGACCTCCCCGCTGAGCACGATATGCGTGATTTCCCGAATGTTTCGGACCTCGCCCCGGGCAAAGCCGCCATCGTCGTTACGGACCCACTCATGCCCAAGGGCCTCGTCGGCCCACAGGCGCAGGTGCAGCAGCTCTCCGTCTTCGTCGATCCGCCACTCGACTTCCTGGCCTGGATGCACCAAATTCAGGATGCGGGCATTCTCGGGATCGGCGAGCATGCCGTAGAGCGTCGTGAGCCTGAGGTCCCAGCCACTTTTCCACAGCGCGCCGAGGCTCTCGCCCGCACGCAGCGTATGCCGGAACCACTGCGTGCGCGGCGGGGCAGCGGTGTCCAGGTCCAGCTCGACGGGTTCGTAGGAGGTCGCGGCACCCGGCTGCTCCACGTTCCAGGATTCGAATGCGGCGTGGTCGGACCGGTTGACCGGTTCCCAGGCATGCGGGTCTTGGAGCAGTTCGCCGATGCCGAGGCGGACTCCGGCCGCGTGCCTGAGGGCCCCGGCCAGGTCATTCGAACTGGCGTCAGCGCCGGCCTTTGCGGGCGGAGATTCGGCCGCACGCGCGGGGTCGCCCGGGCGCGCGAATCCATGGGACGCAGCACCGGGCGTTGCAGTAACGCCCAGTTGCTCTTCCGGCAAAAAGCTGGAGGCCGTGATGGCCGTGATTCCCAGCCCGCCGAAGATAATCCATGAAATGATCGCTTTGGTCGAGGGCATATGAACCTGCCGCGGTCAACGAGGCGGATTTATACCATCATTCGCCCGGGATTTAAAACGTGCCCGCGGTTGGCGGGCTTCAGGTCCGGATGCCGACCCCGCGGTTCAGGATGATCAGGGCGAACACGTAGAGCGCGACGATGAAGCCAATGATGATCGCGTAGGAGAGCGGTAGCGACAGGTCCGTCGTGCCCAGCAGGCCATAGCGGAACGCGTTCACCATGTACAGGATCGGGTTGAGCAGCGACACGTCCTGCCAGAAACCGGGCAGCAGCGAGACCGAGTAGAACACCCCGCCGAGATAGGTCAAGGGCGTCAGCACGAAGGTGGGCATGATCGAGATGTCGTCGAAGGTTCGCGCGAACACGCCGTTGATCAGGCCCGCCAGCGAGAACAGGATCGAGGTCAGCACGACGATCGAGAGCGCGACGGCAAGATTGTGCACGCTCGGCGGGCTGAAGAAGAGCGACACGGCCGTGACTCCGACACCCACCGTCAGTCCGCGCGCCACGCCGCCGCCGATGAAACCGAGGATGATCAGGCTGTTGGGCACCGGCGAGACCAGCAGTTCCTCGATGTGGCGCTGGAACTTGGAACTGAAAAACGAGGAGACGACGTTCGAATAGCTGTTCGTGATCACCGCGAGCATGATCAGGCCCGGCACGATGAAATCCATGTACCGGTAGCCGTCCATTTCCCCGATTCGAGCGCCGATCAGCCCGCCGAAGATGATGAAATAGAGCGCGGTGGTGATCATCGGGGGCAGCACCGTTTGCACCCAGATACGGCTGAAGCGCAGCACCTCCTTGATTACGATCGTGCGCAGCGCGGTCCACTGTTCGTGCAGGTGCAGCGGCCTCATGGGGCGCTCCCCTCGGCATCCTGGAGCCGGCCGTTTCCCGCCTGGGTCATGCGAATGAACAGCTCTTCCAGGCGGTTGGACTTGTTGCGCATGCTCTGTACCTGGATTCCCTCTTGATCAAGCAATTGGAACAGGTTGTTCAGGCTTTCTCCACGGTGGATGTCGGCCTCCAGCGTCAGGGCGTCGATCGCCCGCAGCGGAATCCCCGAATGTCGGGGAAGGCGGTCGGCGGGCGCCTGCAGATCCAGAATCACCGTCTCGGTGTCGAGCTGCGCCAGCAGCGCCTTCATGGTCGTGTTCTCGACGATGCATCCGTGGTCGATGATCGCGATGCTGCGACACAGACGCTCGGCTTCTTCCAGGTAATGGGTCGTCAGGATGATGCTGCGGCCGTCACGGTTCACGTCCTGCAGGAACTCCCACATCGAACGCCGCAGTTCGATGTCGACGCCTGCCGTCGGTTCGTCCAGGATCAGCAACCGGGGTTCGTGTACCAGAGCCCGCGCGATCATCAGGCGCCGTTTCATCCCGCCGGACAGGGTCCGCGCCATGTCGCGGCGCTTGTCCCAGAGGCCGAGTTCGCCCAGGTAGTGCTGCGCGCGCCGCCAGGCGTCGCGGCGTGTGATTCCGTAATATCCGGCCTGGTTCACCACGATCTCGCCGACTGGCTCGAAGGTGTTGAAATTGAACTCCTGAGGAACCACGCCGATGCTGCGCTTGATTTCCTGCAGTTCGCGGTCGAGGTCGTGACCGAATACCCGGACCGTGCCGGCCGTCTTGTTGATCAGCGAGGTGATGATGCCGATCGTCGTCGACTTGCCCGCGCCGTTCGGGCCCAGCAGCGCGAAGAAGCTCCCGGGCGCAACGGTCAGGTCGATGCCCTTCAGAGCCTCGAAGCCGTTGCGATAGGTCTTGCGCAGGCCCCGGATCTCCAGTGCTGCCGTCATCTGCGTTCGCCCTCGTCCCTCGTCGTGTGGTGGCGCCCCTGTCACTGGGCGTGACAGTATCATGACACGCGCGGTGCCGGATGCAGGGAGACGCGGCCCCGCCCAGAATCCTTCCCCAAGAGGCGAGCACAGACCGTGGAATCCATTTTCGTATCCGCCGCGACAGCCGACGACGACGCCATCCCGCTGATCCCCGTCACCCGGGACGCACTCCCGGACCTGCTCGCCCGGAATCCCGAACGCTGGCGCAACTGGGTGGAGCAGAGCGATTTCAAGGCCGAGTCCGGCAGCCTGCTGCACGTCCCCGCCGACGACGGGCGGACCGCGGCGGTGCTGCTGGGACACGAACCCGAGCGGTCCCACTGGATGCTCGCACAGGCACTGAAACGCCTTTGGCCGGGGCTGTACCGGCTGGAATCGGCGGGAATCAAAGCGGACGTGCTGATTACGTTGCTGGTGGGCTGGGGCCTGGCCGGGTATCGCTTCGAACGGTACCGGAAGGCAGAGAAACCGCTTCCCCGGCTGGTCTGGCCGGAAGGGGTCGACCGGGCCCGGGTCGAGGCTCTGGTGGCCGCCCACCGGCTGGCGCGGGACCTGATCAACACCCCGCCGGCGGACATGATGCCAGTGCACTTGGCGCTCGCAGCCCGGGAGCTTGCCGAGGAGTTCGGGGCAGGGCTGCGCGTGATCAGTGACGACGAGGCGCTGGAGGAGGGCTTCCCCTGCATCCACACGGTGGGTGCGGCCAGCGCCTTCAGCCCGCGCGTGATCGAACTGACCTGGGGCCGGCCCGATATGCCGCACGTGGTACTGGTGGGCAAGGGTGTCTGTTTCGATTCCGGTGGCCTGAATCTGAAACCCGGCAACAGCATGCGCCTGATGAAAAAGGACATGGGCGGGGCTGCGATTGTGCTGGGACTGGCCCGGGCGATCATGGCGCTGGGGCTTCCGGTACGCATTACTGCGCTGGTCGGGGCGGTCGAGAATGCGGTGGGGTCGCGTTCGTTCCGCCCCGGAGACGTGCTGAAGGCGCGCAATGGCAAGACGATCGAGATCGACAATACCGATGCCGAGGGCCGGCTGGTGCTGGCCGATCTACTGGTGCGGGCGGGCGAATGCCATCCAGACCTGGTAATCGATTTTGCCACGCTGACCGGTGCGGCCCGGGTCGCGGTGGGTACCGAGATCGCCGCCTTTTTCAGCGACGATGAGGTCCTTGCCGCCGATCTGCAGGCCCCGGCAGGGTACTGGGACGACCCAGTCTGGCGCCTGCCTCTGCACGAACCGTATCGCCACCTGCTCGACAGCCGGGTGGCGGACCTGGTCAACAGCAGCTCCGGCGGTTATGCGGGCGCGATTACCGCCGCCTTGTTCCTGAAGGAATTCGCGCCCGAGGGCGTGCCCTGGCTGCACTTCGATGTGATGGCCTGGAACACGCGCGCCCGACCCGGACGCCCGAAAGGCGGGGAGGCGATGGGGTTGCGCGCGGTGCTCGGGCTGCTCGAGGCCCGGCACGGGCAGGGCTCGTCCGGGCCGGCGTAATCGGCAAGGATGCGGCGCCATGGGCCGTCCGTGGCACCGCGGCAGGACAGCGTGAAAGTCGCGACCATGCCCACGCACCCCGTGGGAGCGTGCCATGCACGCGAACGCGCCGCAGGCGCGCCCGGCGCTGGTGGCCACCCCAACGCCGTTTCGCGAGCGAGGCTCGCTCCCACACGGGGTAGATTCCAACGTAGCGGCCACCCCAAGCGCCTATGCGCCGACGGAAGCTCTGTGGTCGATTGCCTTTCATCATCGGGGGTGCCTCACCCCGAGGGCATGAGAGTTAGTTGGAGCCGTGAATGGCGGGTTCGGCTTGCGCGTGCCGAGCAACGGGGAACCCGATGCGTTCAGACCACGCCCAGGTCCATGCGCGCTCGCATGATCTTGCGCAGCGCGATCAGGTAGGCCGCCGTCCGGTAGTCCAGTGCCTCGGAGTTGCTTTCGATCTCGCGGGTCTCGAAGATCTCCTGAAACGCCAGGCGCATGGTGTCGTCCAGCGCGGAGCGAACGAGATCGATCTCGTTGGTGCCCCGCGTCAGGGAGTCGTGCAGCCAGTCGGGCGCGGAGCGGTTGGTCAGCATCTCGATTGCGGAGATCACATGCTGGCCGCGGATTGCGTCGTGCCTGCGTTGCAGACGCCCCAGCCGGATATGCCCGATGTTCCGGATCCACTCGAAGTACGAGACCACCACGCCGCCCGCGTTCACGAACAGGTCGGGGAGGATGGTGATGCCGCGCGCCCGCAGGATCTGGTCGGCCTCCCAGGTGCAGGGGCCGTTTGCGGCCTCGACGATGAGCCGCGCCTGAATGCGCTCGGCATTGTCCCGGTGGATCACCGCCTCGCGCGCGGCCGGAATGAGGATGTCACACTCCGCCTCGAGTATCCGCGCACCCTCGCGCTCGAACCGGGCTCCGGGAAAGCCCTCCACGCCCCCGGTGCGCTGCATGTATTCTTTCACTGCGGCGACATCCAGGCCGTTTTCGTCGAACAGGGCACCGTCGCGCTCGATGATCGCGATGATCGGGACCTTGTCCTTCTGCTGCAGCAAGAGCCCGAGGTGATAGCCGACGTTTCCCAGCCCCTGCAGGACGATGCGCTGGTCGGCCAGCTTGCCCTGCAGCCCGGCCTGGCGCACCGCGTCCGGGTTGCTGAAGAACGCCTCCAGCGCATAATGGGTGCCGCGTCCGGTCGCCTCGAGCCGGCCGGGAACGCCTCCGAGTTCCACCGGCTTGCCGGTGACACAGGCGATGTGGTTCAGATCCTCGGGGTGGAGGTCGCGGTAGGTGTCTAGGATCCAGGCCATCTCGCGCTGCGTGGTCCCCATGTCCGGCGCCGGGACATTCTCTGCGGGGCTGATGTATCCGCGCCGGATGAGTTCGCGGGCAAAGCTGCGCGTGATCTTTTCCAGGCAGGGTTCGTCGTAGTGCCTGGGATCGAGGCGCAGCCCCCCCTTCGACCCACCGAAGGGCACGTCGACGACCGCGCACTTGTAGCTCATCAGCGCCGCGAGGGCTTCGGCGTGATCCTGGTTCATGTCGGGCGAGTAGCGCAGGCCCCCCTTGACCGGCAGACGGTGGGCGGAATGCACCGCACGCCAGCCGGTGAAGACCTCGATTCGCTCGCGAAAGCGCACCGGAAAGCTGACCTGGATTACCGATGCGCACGCCTTCAGCGCGTCCCCGGTGCCTTCGGGCAGCTGCAGGCGCGACAGCGCCTGGTCGACCATGCGGGCAACGCTGGCTGCAAATCCCTCCGGAACGTGTTCTTCGGTCATCGTCGGGTCTCCATCGCTGCTGCCGGGATCCCGCTGAGCCCGGCGTGGGGGCGGTCGGGGCCTTGCGATGCCACAGTGCAGGGCTGCGGCATCGCGGATCATCGGCCGGCGCGACCATGCGGCGCCGTCCGCTACCCCCCGAGGCCGGTGATCGCGGCGTGCATCTGAAAATAGGCAAGCATGAACTCGAACATCATGCGCCAGGCCAGTTCGGCGAGCAGAAAGGCGACGACCGCATACCCGGCCGCCCATGCCACGGGGGCGCGCAGACGCCCGGGCAACACGCCTTCCGCGGTCAGTCGGGCCTGTACGCGCCTCCGAAAACGCCGCGCAAGGTCGAACACGACGACCGGAATCAGCAGGGCGCCGGTGTAATAGGCCGCGAACAGCACTCCCGGTGTCACAAGTTCCCGGAAGAACAGAAAATCCCGTACCCAGAGGACGGCAGCGGTGTCGGCCATGATGGTCCACGAACTGGATTCGGGGCAGAGGATAGCCGCCCGAGCCGGACTGCAGCCAGCCCGGGCCGAAGGTTCCACCTCCACCCGCAAGGCCCAGTCGCTCCGGTGGGGATGCCCGCGCCGAACCGGCGATCGGTATCCGCTCCAGGCTGGAGGATCGGACAGTTTGCAGTCGACGACACGATCCGTTTGCTCCGGTGGCAGCAGCGGGACCGCGGACCGGACGAAAATCCCCATATCGTGTCGGGAGAAACGGGTCCGCCCCGACCGGACCCATAGACTCGGCGGCCCCTTGTTCAGGTTTCCGACGGTTATCAACAATCGAGATCTCATCGCGATGGGCAAGACACACAAAGACGACCATGCATTGTTGCAAAGCCTGGTGGAGGCGCACCCGGAGCCCTTTGCACTGATCGACGAACATTTCACGATCGTCGCGTGCAACAAAAAGTACGCGGACGCCTACACCGACCTGACTCCCGACGATATCGTCGGAATGAAATGCCACGAGGTCTCGCACAAGAGCACCGACCGCTGTGACCTGAACGGGGAGGAGTGCCCGCTGGAGCGGGTGTTCGAATCCCGCCATCCGGTGCAGGTCGTGCACCAGCATTTCGATCGGAATCGGGCCCCGTACTACGTGAACGTGCATGGAAGCCCGATTCGGGCGCAGAGCGGGGGCGTGCGCTACTTTGGCGAGGCCATGGCTCCGATCAGCCGGGTGGACGATCTGGACTTCGACGACGAGCGGCTGATCGGCTGCTGCCCGTCGTTCGTAAACATGCTCGACAACCTGAGCCTGGTCGCGCAGACCGATCTCCCGGTGCTGATTCACGGCGAGACCGGGACCGGCAAGGAACTGGCGGCGCTGTTTCTGCATCGCAAGTCCCGGCGGGCCGACCGGGAGTTCGTGACCATCGATTGCACCACCCTGTCCGACGCGATGTTCGTCGCGGAACTGTTCGGGCACGAGGCCGGTGCGTTTACCGGTGCGGCGGCGACACGCAAGGGGCTGGTCGAGGTCGCGGACGGCGGCACGCTGTTCCTGGACGAGTTCGGCGAAATCTCCCCCGAGATCCAGACGAAGCTGCTGCGGGTACTCGACCGGGGAACCTTCCGGCGGCTGGGCAGCAACCGCGAGCGCAAGGCCAATTTCCGGCTGATCTGCGCGACCAACCGCAATCTCGCGCAGCGCGTGGAGGCCGGCGCATTCCGGGCCGACCTGTTTTACCGGGTCAACAGCATGCAGATCACGCTGCCCGCGCTGCGCCACCGGAAGGAGGACATCCCGCAGCTCGTCGATTTCTTCCTGCGCAAACTGATGCCGGCGAACCTCGCCCCGCTGATCAGCGACGCGGCGCTGGAGGCTCTGCTGCGCTACGACTTCCCGGGCAATGTCCGCGAGCTGAAGAACACCCTGGAACGTGCGGTCGTGGTCGCGCGTGGCGGCACGCTGGAGCCGCAGCATCTGCCCGCCGAGTTGCGGCACCCACAGCCTTCGGCAAAGTGCGACGACGGCGCGGACTGCGGCTACCACGATGCCTGCGCCGACGATCCGGGAATCATTCGCGCCGCCCTGGCGCGCTTCGGCGGCAACCGCCGCAAGACGGCCGCCTTTCTGAAAGTCAGCGAGCGCACGCTCTACCGGCGGCTGAAGGCTCTCGGCCTGACCTGACCCCGTTCTGCCATCCTCGGCGGTGGCAGAAACCTGGCAGAACTCTGGCAGCGATCTGGCAGAAATCTGGCAGAACCCGCGGCGTTTCCCGTGGCGGGCCCATGGTGTCGATTCCCTTCCAAATCAAATACCTGCTCCCTGATTCCCCTGTTGGCACTATAGATGCCTGTGACCTGGATGCGGCTGGCGGCGATGGGCCGCGTCGCCAACGGAAGCATTCAAGAAAACATCAGCAGGAGGAGTGAGATGAACGCTGCAAGACGCAGGGTGGGGTTATGGTTAGGGTTTGGGGTCGGTCTAATGGGGATACTGCTGACCGGGGGGCTCCTGTCAGCAACCCCGGCACACGCGGTCGAGGAGGGGGTGACGTTCCCCTTCTACCCGAGCTTCCTGCAACTCGAGGACGGTAAGACCACCTCGCTGGAAGACTGGTCCGACCCGATGGTCTGCGGGGGCTGCCATCCGCGGCAGTACGAGGGGTGGAAGAGTTCGATGCATGCGAACGCCTTCATCGACCCGGTGTTCCAGGCCGAATGGGCCAAGGGCTACCAGGACACGGACGGGGAGGTGCTGAACCTCTGCGGCGGCTGCCATACGCCGATCGGCGTGATGACCGGCACCGTGAAGTACGATCCGGATGTTGGCAAGTACGGTGGCTTCACGGCACCCGGCGTGGCGGCGATGGGGGTGTCGTGTGACGTTTGCCACAGCGTGACGGACACCAACGCCCGGCACACGACGACCGGCAACCCGGGCAACGCGTCGCTGGTACTGGCCCCCGGCGATGTCAAGCGGGCGACGCTGAAGGACGCGGTTTCGCCGTTCCATGCCACCGAGTACTCGGAACTTCACGGCCGGGCCGAGCTGTGCGCCAACTGCCACAACATCTTCCACCCCAACAACAACTTCCCAATCGAGCACACCTACGACGAGTGGAGGATGTCGGCCTACGCGCAAAACGACATCCAGTGTCAGGACTGCCACATGGTTCCGGTCGAGACGGCGATCCGTGTCGCCGACACGATGACCCGGCCGCACGATCTTCCCGATCACGGTCTAGAGGGAATGGCCGGCGTGGGTGCTGCCGGTCCGCGGGAACTGGTGCACGATCACGGCTTCGTTGGCGGCAACACCGTGATCGCCGGGGTGCTGGGTGTTCCCGGTGCCGAGGATAACCGGGCCGAAGCGATCAAGCGCCTGCAGAATGTCGCCGATCTCGATATCGAGATCATCCCGGGCATGCAGGGTGCCAACCTGCTGCGTGTGAAGGTCAGCAATGCCCGGGCCGGGCATCATCTGCCGACCAGCCTGACCTTCATCCGCCAGGTCTGGCTCGAAGTCGAGGTCCGGGACGACCAGGGCCGGTTGCTGCTGTCGTCCGGGGCACTGGAAGACAACCGCGTGCCCGAGGATGCGGTGATGTTCACCAACAAGTCGGTCGACCAGGACGGCAACCTGACCGTCGACCCGTGGCGGATCGCCGGCTTCGTGCACATGAACACGATCCCGCCCAAGGGGTATCGCTACGGCACCTACTCGTTCCGGCTGCCCGAGGATGCTTCGAGCTTCACCGTCGATGCCAAGCTCAATTACCAGTCCTATCACCAGGATCTGGCGGACGATCTGCTCGGCGAAGGGGCCATCGAGGTCCCGGTGGTGACGATGCGCGAACTGACTCGCCGCTACAACGCCGCCGACCTGGAGCGGGCCGACGCCGGCCGGGATTCCGCGGTCGCCCACCGCTGATACGACCTGGGTCGGGCCCCGCAACAGCGGGGTTCGGCCCGGCCGTGCCCGGTGCAGGCGTATGCAGGCACTCCTGCCCGGGCATTCGTTCCGCGCCACCGGCCGGTGGCGCGGAGTTGCGCAAACCATCGACTTATCAACGCATGAGAGGAGTTCAGAACGAATGAAGCCACTACTGATGAGCATCGTGACCGGAGTGATCCTGACGGCTGGCATGACCGCGGCACAGGCCGCCGACGTGGAGGCCGGCCAGGCGAAGTACATGGCCTGTCAGGGGTGCCATGGTCCCCAAGGGCAGGGCCAGGCGATGTTTCCGCCGGTCGCCGGCAAGGATGCCGAGTACCTGGCAGACGTGATGAAGAAGTACCGCGCCGGGGAACAGGTGGGTCCGAACAGCATGATGATGATGCCCCACATGGTGAACCTGAGCGACGAGGACATTGCCAATCTCGCGGCCTATATGGCGTCGCTGTAATCGACCAGGCGCCCGGGGACGATTCCCGTCTTCGGGTGTGCCGATGCGGCGACGCTGGCACCGCGGCGTCCGGCTGGGCAATGAGCGATCGGCTGTTCACGTTGACAGGGTCTGGAGGGAGAGCAAGCAATGTCGGAGCAAAACTCCGGGACGGTTCCCGGCAGGCCTGCGGTTTCGGCGGCCCGACTGAGCGGGTTGGCGGTACTGGTGATCGTGATGGCACTGGCCTTCGCCGGCATGGGGCTGTTCATGTTCAACATGGGCCGCGACATGAGCACGATGACCCGGGCGGTCACGCAGATGGGCCTCGACGTCTCGGCGATGGCCGACGACATGACGTTCATGAGCGGGCGCATGGCGGTGATGGCCGACAGCATGGTCGAGGGTCAGGCGGGGATGTCGCAGGATCTGACCGGGGTGCGGTCCGGA
This sequence comes from Thioalkalivibrio nitratireducens DSM 14787, assembly GCF_000321415.2. Taxonomy (NCBI): domain Bacteria; kingdom Pseudomonadati; phylum Pseudomonadota; class Gammaproteobacteria; order Chromatiales; family Ectothiorhodospiraceae; genus Thioalkalivibrio; species Thioalkalivibrio nitratireducens. Next base: position 1,530,066 of record NC_019902.2, read on the forward strand.
ATGGAGCTGATGGCGCGCGATGTGCGCAGCATGGCCGAAAACATGGACGACCTGGCACGCAATATCCGCGGCATGGCCGGGAATATCGGAACGATGAACCGTTCGATGTCGCAGATGAACCAGTCGATGGGGCAGATGACCGGCACGATGGGCCGGATGTCGGTGGATATCAACAAGTTTACCCGGCCAGAGAGTCTCGCGCCGATGTCACCGTTTCGGTGATTCCGGAAACTCGCCTGTCGCGGGATTCGCATGCAACCGGTTCGGTCCGGGGCGTACGCATTCGCGCATAGGGGCGGGGCACGACCACGGCATCGTTCCCGCGCGGACGGAGCCGCAACAACCAAATATATAGGAGGAGTAGATGATGAAACCCGTGTTTCGAATCGCAGCAGGGGGCGCGATGGTGCTGGCTTGCGGCCTCGTAGGGTCGCAGGCGATGGCCGACGCCGGTCGCGAGGCGATGATCACCAGTTCGTGCTTCAGCTGTCACAGCATCGACGCGACGGGCAACATGCCGAATCTTGTGGGTTACCCGCGCGACCTGATGATTTCCCAGATGCAGATGTTCAGCAACGGGTCGCGTCCTTCCACCATCATGGACCGGATCGCAAGGGGGTACAGCGAGGCGGACTACGTCGTGATGGCCGACTACTTTGCGACCATCGAACAATAAACCACAGGGGAGGTGACAACATGACGGATCTGACTCGTCGCAGTTTCTTGAAGGCCGCCGGCATCGGCGGCATGACACTGGCGGCCGGGTGGACGGCCGCCGCCCGCTCGTCGGAAAAGGCACATGTCGTGGTCGTGGGTGGCGGTTCGGGCGGCGCCACCGCAGCCAAGTACGTAAAACGTTTCGCGCCCGAAATGCAGGTGACGCTGATCGAACCGAAAGCCACCTATCACACCTGCTATGGCAGCAACTGGGTGCTCGGCGGCCATGCCACGATGGACGACATCGAGCAGACCTACGGCGCGCTGAAGGAGCGCCACGGCGTGAACGTGGTGCAGGACACGGTGACCGAAGTCGACCCCGAGCGCCGGACCGTGACGACCGCGGGCGGCGCGACGATGAACTACGACCGCCTGATCATGTCGCCGGGAATCGACTTCCGATACGGCGCGGTGCCGGGCATTACCGAGGCCGATGCGGAGCGGGTTCCACATGCCTGGAAGGCCGGCGAGCAGACGGTGCTGCTGCGCCGTCAGCTCGAGGCGATGCCCGACGGCGGCGTGTTCGTGATCGTGGCGCCCGGCAACCCGTTCCGCTGCCCGCCGGGGCCGTACGAGCGGGCGTCGATGGCCGCACACTATTTCAAGCAGGCGAAGCCGCGCTCGAAGATCCTCATCCTCGACAACAAGGAGAACTTCTCCAAGCAGGGGCTGTTCATGGCCGGCTGGGACGAGCACTACGGCGACATGATCGAGTGGCTGCCAAGCTCCGAGGGTGGCCAGGTCGAGGAAATCGACGTGGCCACCCTGACCGCGTACTCCGACGGCGGATTCGGCGAGTTCAAGGCCGACGTGCTGAACTACATCCCGCCCCAGCAGGCAGGCGTGATTGCACAGCGTTCGGGCCTGACCGGCGACGGCTTGTGGTGCCCGGTCGATGGCAAGACCTTCGAGTCGACCATTCATGCCGGCATCTACGTGATCGGCGATTCCTGCGTGGCCGGGGCGATGCCCAAATCGGGGCATTCGGCCAACAACCAGGGCAAGGTCGCCGCCGTTGCGGTGATCCGTGACCTTGCCGGGCTCGAGCCCGAGACGGCGTCGACCGCGAACACCTGCTATAGCCTGATCACGCCCGATCATGCGATCAGCGTGGCGGGCGTCTACGCTTACCAGGACGGGGACATCGTCTCGGTCGAAGGGGCAGGGGGCGTCAGTCCCGCGCACGCACCGGCACCGATTCGGAGGATGGAAGCCATCTACACCAAGGGCTGGTACACCGGCATCGTGGGCGACATCTGGGGCTGAGGCCTCGCCCGACGATACCTGTCTGGCGCCCCGGATCCGTCCGGGGCGCCTTCCTTTTCGCCGGGGTTCGCCATGCCAAGGATGCCTGCGGTACCCTGGCTTGGGAGGTCCGACGATGATACAGCAGCGAAAACCCGGTCTGGCGACCCTGATCGCACTGGCCGCACTGACGACCGCCGCGGCGAGCGCGGACGACTTCGATACCCTGGAGGTGGGGATCACCCCGGAACTGGACTTCTTTGCGGTCCAGCACCAGGGTGAGACGGTCTGGGTGCAGCGCAACCAGAATACCGGCAACACCGTCGATCCCGAATATGCGCTGACTTCGCGACCCTGCCCGCCGTTGTGCATACAACCGATGCAGCTTGCGCCTGGGGTCGAAACCCTGGGTGAGCTCGAGTTCATCGCGTATCTGGAACGCGTCGGACGCGATCCGGATGTGCTGGTCATCGATTCCCGCACCGCCGACGAGTTTGCGGCCGGCGCCATTCCCGGTGCCGTGAACGTCCCGTGGAACGACCTGGTCGGTACCGCGGGTGCGGTCGATTTCGTCGTCGAGGTGCGCATGGAGGAGTTCGGCGTACGGCGCAGCGCAGATGGCTGGGACTTCTCCGATGCCAGAACGCTGGTGCTCTACTGCAACGGGCCGTGGTGTGGCCAGACCCCGTCGAACATCCGGGCGCTGCTGGATCTCGGCTACCCGCCCGAACGGCTGAAATGGTATCGCGGCGGAATGCAGGCCTGGCACAACCTGGGCTTCACCGTGGTGGACTGACCCCCCGCATGAACCAGGCAACGCGCGGCTCGAGGCCTTCCCATCGCTTCTGCGTGGCGCCGATGATGGACTGGACCGACCGCTGGTGTCGGCGCTTTCATCGGCTGCTCACCCGGCGGGCGTTGCTGTACACCGAGATGCTGCATGCGAATGCGGTCGTTCACGGCGATCGCGAGCATCTGCTCGGTTTCGATCCTGCGGAACGGCCGCTGGCGGTGCAGTTGGGCGGATCCGACCCTGCAGTGCTGGCGGAAGCGGCGCGGATTTGTGCCGACCTGGGCTACGACGAGATCAACCTGAACGTGGGCTGTCCCTCCGACCGGGTCCAGTCCGGGGCCTTCGGCGCGTGCCTGATGGCGACGCCGAAAACGGTGGCGGCCTGCGTGGGGGCGATGGCACGCGCGGTTCCGGTGCCGGTCACGGTCAAGCACCGGATCGGGATCGATGACCAGGACTCGGAGGCCGATCTGCACCGCTTCGTCCGCGAGGTCGAGGACGCCGGCTGCCACAGCTTCGTCGTCCATGCGCGCAAGGCCTGGCTGCAGGGCCTGAGTCCGGCCGAGAATCGGGAGGTGCCTCCGCTCGACTACCCGCGCGTGTACCGCCTGAAGCAAGAGTTTCCGATGCTGGAGATCGTGGTGAACGGCGGGATCGACGGACCCGAACAGGGCCTGCCGCATCTCGCGCACGTGGACGGGGTGATGGTCGGTCGTGCCGCCTACCACCGGCCGTTCGAACTCGCCTGCGTCGACCGGCTCTATTATGGGGACAGTCGCGACCCTACGATCGTCGAGGTGGTCGATGGCCTGGTGGCATTGGCCGAGGAGATGCGTGGTCGGGGATTCCCGCTGGCGCGCCTGACCCGTCACGTGTTGGGTCTGTTCCACGGGGCGCCGGGCGCCCGGCAATGGCGGCGTATCCTGACCGAGGAGGCACGGGACCGGGACGCCGGTCCGGAGCTGATCGCGCGTGCCGCGATGCCCTGCCTCGGGGACGGGCACACGGCAGGGGAATCCGCGGGCGGCTGAAGCCCGCCCTTGGTGCTGCCTGGCCGAACGGATCCCGGGTTGCATGCGGTAACCGATGAAGCGCGAAGGCATATCTAGCGTCGAGCAGGAGGAGCGGCGATTTCGCGCGGTGAAGCGGCGTGTCTACCGTGTGGCGCTGATCGTGGGCGCGCTGATCCTGTTGCTGAGCTGGTTCCTGCGAGCGCCGGGCGACATGTTCATTGCCTATGCCTATCCACCGCTGGCGATGGTACTCGCCGGCCTCGGGGTTCTCTCCGGCACCCGGGCGGGACCGCTGGAGAAAGTGGAGTCGGCGATGTTCGTGATCATCGCGGCCCTGGTACTGGCACGGCTCTTCTGGCATTTCCACCTGGCCGGGCCGCTGGCCGATCAGATCATGCCACTGGCGGCTGGCCATTACTGGGCCGTGGCCGCTCTGCTCGTCGGCTGTTTCGTGTTGTTCGACCGCTTTCGGGGCCTTGCCTGGGCGCTGGTGGTGCTGGCAGTGGCGGTACTGATCGCGTTTTCCGGGATCGCGCGGGATCTTGTCGACGGCAGGGTTCCAGCGGAGGTGCTCGGATATCTCCTGCGCGTGCACCTGTTTCTGGTCGTGCTCGTCGCGCTCGCGAGTGCGGCAACGGTGATGCGCGACCGTCATCGCCGAATCCTGATTCGGGCGGAGGTGCTCGACCAGTGGGCCAATACCGATGCGCTCACCGGGTTGCCGAACCGCCGGGCAGCGGAGCGTGTCCTGCACAGGCGCCTGCTGGAAGCGCAACGCCACGGGCGGCCGTTGTCATTGATCCTGTTCGATCTCGATCGTTTCAAGAGTGTCAACGATACGCACGGACACGCGACCGGAGACCACGTGCTCGAGGGCCTCGGCCGGCGTCTGAACGGATTGCTGCGCGAGTCGGACCTTCTGGCGCGTTGGGGCGGTGAGGAGTTTCTGATCGTGGCACCGGAGACCGGTGCCCGGGAGGCAGCGATGCTCGCGGAGCGCTGCCGAATCGCGATCGCAGACGAGCCGATCGCAGGAGTCGGCATTACGGGTACGTTCGGTGTGGCCGAGCTGGTATCCGACGACGACGTCGTCGACACCTTGCTTGCCCGTGCCGACGCGATGCTCTACGAGGGCAAGGAGGGTGGACGCAACCGGGTGGTCACGGCCGCCGAGTGGTCCCGCCGAGGGTCTCGGGACGGGGGCTGACCCTCCCGCGCCGGCCTCTGCTGGGCGACGCGTCGCCCCCCAGGCACGGGCGGATACGGCGGTTGGTGGGGCAGGGGGAACGGTTCCGGTCCGGGTCAATCCGCACCAGGCAGGCAGCCGGCGATGTCCGCGGCACTTACAGGTTGCACCAGCACGGCGTGCAGCGGGTAGCGCTCGGCCAGTCGGTCCGCATGCTGGCGTTCCTGGCGCTCGACCATCACGATCACGCGCGCATCGGGGGCGTATTTCTGCAGGCTGGCCAGGAAGACGTCGAGGTTGCCCAGGTTCGCGCCGGCGTAGTTGTTGCCGTATCCGTAGAAAAACTCGGCCACGACGTAATCGGGGCATTGGTACTGCAGTGCCTGGATGGCCTTGCGTATCGACCGCAGACGGACTTCGCGGATTCCGCGGCGCTGGTAGACATCGCCGAGATCGGGGTGACCGGGCGATTCGACGATCGAGAAAAGCAGGGTTTCGGACACGGCGGTGCGGGGCCTCATCGGGTGGCAGAGACTGGGCGCTGAAGCGGGGAGGCACGCGCCTGCGGATCAGGCGCGCGCGTCGTCGCTGTCGCGGGGCGGGGCAAGCATCGGAATGCCCCCCCACCGCCACGGAGCGCAGCGAGACGTCAGCGGGGCAGGTCGGACCCCCCCATCAGCCATTCGTCGACCGCGCGGGCGCACTGGCGGCCTTCGCGGATTGCCCAGACCACCAGCGACTGGCCGCGGCGCATGTCGCCGGCGGCGAACAGGCCGTCCACGTTGGTGGAGTACGCCTTCGGTCCCTCGGTCGCACCCTGCACGTTGCCGCGCGCGTCGAGTTCGAGCCCGGAGGAACTCTTCAGCTCGTCGAGCATGCCTTCGTGCACCGGGTGCACGAAGCCCATCGCGAGCAACACCAGGTCGGCCCGGAGTTCGCCCTCGCTGCCTGGAACCTCGGACATCTGCCAGCGCCCGTCGGCGTCCCGGTCCCAGCGCACCAGCACATAACGCAATGCGCGCAGGTTGCCGTTGCCATCGTCGACGAAGCCCTTGGTCGCGACGTTCCACATGCGCTCGCAGCCTTCTTCCTGGGAGCTGGAGGTGCGCAGGCGGTTGGGCCAGTCGGGCCAGGTCAGGCCCTTGTCCTCCTGCGCCGGGGGCTTGTCGAGGATCTCGATCTGGGTGACCGAACGCGCGCCATGGCGGTTCGAGGTGCCGATGCAGTCGGAGCCGGTGTCGCCGCCGCCAATCACGATCACGTGTTTGCCCTGGGCGCTGATGAACTCCTCGTCGGGGACGAACACGCCCTGTACGCGCCGGCTATTGCGGGTCAGAAAGTCCATCGCGAAGTGGATGCCGTTCAGTTCGCGCCCGGGCACCGGTAGATCGCGTGGCTGCTCGGCGCCCCCGGCCAGCACCACCGCGTCGTATTCCTCGCGCAACCGCGCGATCGGGATGTCGACACCGATATGGGAATTGGTGTGGAATTCGACGCCCTCGGTACGCATCTGCGCCATGCGCCGGTCGATCAGCTTCTTGCTGAGCTTGAAGTCGGGGATGCCGTAGCGGAGCAGGCCGCCGATGCGGTCGGCTTTTTCGAAAATCGCGACCTGGTGACCGGCGCGCGCGATCTGCTGAGCGCAGGCCAGCCCGGCCGGCCCGGAGCCGACGATTGCCACGCGCCGGCCGGTGCGGCGCTGTGCGACCTGCGGCTTGATCCAGCCTTCGGCCCAGGCCTTGTCGACGATCGTGCATTCGATGGTCTTGATCGTCACGGGCACGTCGTCGATGTTCAGCGTGCACGACGCTTCGCACGGCGCCGGGCAGATGCGCCCGGTAAACTCGGGGAAATTGTTGGTCGAGTGCAGGGTGTCGATCGCCTGGCGCCAATCGCCGTGGTAGACGAGGTCGTTCCAGTCCGGGATCAGGTTGTCGACCGGGCAGCCCTGGTGGCAGTAGGGGATGCCGCAGTCCATGCAGCGTGCGCCCTGTTCCGAGACCTCGGCATCGGACAGCGGGATCACGAATTCGCGGTAATGGACGACCCGGTCCGCGGCGGGCTCGTAGCGCCGGTCGCGGCGCGCGTACTCCATGAATCCGGTCGGCTTACCCATGGGCGACGGTCTCCTTCAGAACCTGGCTGGCGACCAGCGGCGGTTCGGTGACGGGGGGGCGGCTCTGCTGCGCCTGCATCTTCTCCAGTGCCTTTCGGTAGTCCACCGGCATCACCTTCACGAATTGGTTCGCGTAGCGATCCCAGTCCGCCAGGATGCGCTGCGCGACCTCGGAACCGGTGTAGTGCAGGTGCCGCTCGATCAGCAGGCGCAGGCGCGCGCGGTCGTGCCGGGTCATGTCGCGGCGGATGTCGACCAGTCCATGCGCCTCCATGTCGCCGCCCTGGTGGTCCAGGGCCTCGAGCGCATCGTCCTCGGCGGCGATCGGTTGCAGCTCGACCATGGCCAGGTTGCACCGCTGTTCAAAGCCGCCTTCCTCGTCGAGCACGTAGGCGATCCCGCCGGACATGCCCGCGGCGAAGTTCCGGCCGGTCGGGCCCAGGCAGACCATGATGCCGCCGGTCATGTACTCGCAACCGTGGTCGCCGACACCCTCGGCCACCGCGATCGCCCCGGAGTTGCGCACGCAGAAGCGTTCGCCGGCCACTCCGCGGAAGAAGCATTCGCCGCTGATCGCGCCGTACAGCACGGTGTTGCCGACGATGATGTTGTCCTCGGCTCGGGCGATGCCCGAGTTCTTCGGCGGGTAGAGGATCAGGCGCCCGCCCGATAGACCCTTGCCGACATAGTCGTTGCCCTCGCCCTCGAGTTCGATGGTCACGCCCTTCGCGAGCCAGGCACCGAGCGACTGGCCGCCGGTGCCGCTGGCGCGGATGTGGATGGTGTCGTCCGGCAATCCGTTGTGCCCGTAGCGCTCGGCGATGCGGCCCGAGAGCATGGTCCCGACGGTGCGGTTGTAGTTCCTGATCACGGTCTCGATCATCACGGGTTCGCCGCGTTCCAGCGCCGGTTGCGCCTGGCGGATCAGTTCGTGGTCAAGTGCCTGGTCCAGGCCGTGGTCCTGGACCTCGGAGTTGTAGCGCGCAACCTCCGGACCCACGTCCGGCTTTGCGAGCAGCCGCGAGAGGTCGATGCCATGGGCCTTCCAGTGGTCGATCGCCCGGTGCATTTCCAGGCGGTCGGACTGACCGATCATCTCGTTCACCGTGCGGAAACCCAGCCGCGCCATCAGCTGCCGCACTTCCTCGGCCACGAAGAAGAAATAGTTGATCACATGCTCGGGCTTGCCGGTGAAGCGCTTGCGCAGTTCCGGATCCTGCGTCGCGACGCCGACCGGGCAGGTGTTCAGATGGCATTTGCGCATCATGATGCAGCCCTCGACGATCAGCGGCGCGGTCGCGAAACCGAACTCGTCGGCACCGAGCAGCGCGCCGATCACCACGTCGCGGCCGGTACGCATGCCGCCGTCGACCTGCACCGCGATGCGCCCGCGCAGACGGTTCAGCACCAGCGTCTGGTGGGTTTCGGCAAGGCCGATCTCCCAGGGGCTGCCGGCGTGCTTGATCGAGGTCAGCGGACTGGCGCCGGTGCCGCCTTCGTAGCCGGAGATGGTCACGTGGTCCGCATGCGCCTTCGCGACTCCGGCCGCGACCGTGCCGACGCCGATCTCGGAGACGAGTTTCACCGAGATCCGCGCGCGCGGGTTCGCGTTCTTCAGGTCGTGGATCAGCTGCGCGAGATCCTCGATCGAATAGATGTCGTGGTGCGGGGGCGGCGAGATCAGGCCCACGCCTGGCGTCGAGTGGCGCACCCGTGCGATCTGCGCGTTGACCTTGTGACCCGGAAGCTGGCCGCCTTCGCCGGGCTTGGCGCCCTGCGCGATCTTGATCTGGATGTCGTCGGCGTTGACCAGGTACTCGGTGGTCACGCCGAAACGGCCCGAAGCGACCTGCTTGATTGCGGACCGTTCCGGGTTTCCGGATCCGTCGGACAGCGGCAGGAAACGCTCGGCCTCTTCGCCACCCTCGCCGGTGTTGGACTTGCCGCCGATCGCATTCATCGCCTTCGCGAGTGTCGAGTGCGCTTCGTAGGAAATCGACCCGAACGACATCGCGCCGGTCGCAAAGCGCTTCACGATCTCGGAGGCCGGCTCGACCTCGTCGACCGGGATGGGGTTCTCGGCGAAGCGGAAGTCGAGCAGGCCGCGGAAGGTCAGCAGGCGCTCGTTCTGTTCATTCATCAGGCGCGAGTACTCCGCGAAGGTCTTCGCGTCGTTCGCGCGCGTTGCATGCTGCAGCGTGGAGATCGTCTCCGGCGTCCAGGCGTGATCCTCGCCGCGCAGGCGGTACGCGTAGTCGCCGCCGACGTCGAGCTGGCGCTGGTAGATATGCCCGCCGCCGTAGGCGATACCGTGCCAGCGTACCGTCTCTTGCGCGACCTCGTGCAGGCCGACACCCTCGACCCGGCTCTGGGTGCCGGTGAAATACTGCTTCAGGAATGCACCGTTCAGGCCCACCGCGTCGAAGATCTGCGCTCCGCAGTACGACTCCAATGTCGAGATGCCCATCTTCGACATCACCTTCAGCATGCCCTTGCCGACCGCCTTGATGTAGCGCTTCTGCGCTTCCTCGAAGCTCAGCCGCTCTGGCAGCCGCGGCAGCATCGACTGGATCGTGTCGAAGGCGAGGTAGGGGTTGATCGCCTCCGCGCCGTAGCCCGACAGTGTCGCGTAGTGGTGCACTTCCAGCGCGGCACCGGTCTCGACGACGATTCCCGAGCTGGTTCGCAGGCCCTGGCGGATCAGGTGGTGGTGCACCGCCGACGTCGCGAGCAGCATCGGGATCGGGATGTGATCGCGGTTGGTGTTGCGGTCGGACAGGATCAGGATGTTGTAGCCATCGAGCACGGCTCGTTCCGCGTCCGCGCAGAGGCGGTCGAGCGCGGCCGGCATGCCCTCGACCCCTTCTTCGCTCGGGTATACCGTGTCGAGCGTCCGGGTGCGGAACGCGCCGGCCGAGTTGTACTCGATGTTGCGGATGCGCTCGAGGTCCTGATTCGTGAGTACCGGTTGTGGCGTCTCCAGCCGCCAGTGTTTGCCCGCCTCGTTGATGCCGAGCAGATTCGGGCGCGGACCGATGATGCAGACCAGCGACATCACCAGTTCCTCGCGGATCGGGTCGATCGGCGGATTGGTGACCTGTGCGAAATTCTGCTTGAAGTAGCTGGATAGGTGCTTCGGGCGGCCGGACAGTACCGACACCGGATTGTCCGCGCCCATCGAGCCGACGGCCTCCTGGCCGGTCACCGCCATCGGTGTCAGCAGGAACTTCAGGTCCTCCTGCGTGTAGCCGAAGGCCTGCTGCAGGTCGAGCAGGGTGGCATCGTCCGGGGCCATTGGCCCAACGTTGGTCGGCAGCTCTTCCAGGCGGATCTGGGTTTTCTTCAGCCACTCGCCGTAGGGCTTCGCCTTGGCGAGATCGGTCTTGACCTCGTCATCGCTGATGATCCGCGCCTGTTCGAGGTCGATCAGCAGCATTTTGCCGGGCTGCAGGCGCCACTTCTTGACGATGCGCTCCTCGGGGATGTCGAGCACACCCATCTCCGAGGCCATGATCACCATGTCGTCGCTGGTGACCAGGTAGCGCGCCGGGCGCAAGCCGTTGCGGTCAAGCGTCGCGCCGATCTGGCGGCCGTCGGTAAAGGCCATGGCCGCCGGTCCGTCCCAGGGTTCCATCAGCGCCATGTGGTATTCGTAGAACGCGCGGCGCTTCTCGTCCATCAGCGGGTTGTCGGCCCAGGCCTCGGGAATCAGGATCATCATTGCGTGGGCGAGCGAGTAGCCGCCCATCACCAGCAGTTCCAGCGCGTTGTCGAAGCAGGCAGAGTCCGACTGCCCCTCCGGGATCAGCGGCCAGATGGTCGCAAGGTCGTCGCCGAGCACTTCCGAGCGCATCGTGTGCCGGCGCGCCGCCATCCAGTTCAGGTTGCCGCGCAGGGTGTTGATCTCGCCATTGTGGCAGACCATCCGGAACGGCTGGGCCAGATCCCAGGTGGGGAAGGTGTTGGTCGAAAAGCGCTGGTGCACCAGCGCGAGTGCGCTGACGAAGCGCTCGTCGCGCAGGTCGAGATAGTAGTTGCCGACCTGGTAGGCGAGCAGCATGCCCTTGTAGTTCAGCGTGCGGGAGGACATCGAGCAGACGTAGTACGCGGTCTTGTCGAACCCGGCCGCGCGGATCTCGTTGTCCATGCGCTTGCGGATCACGAATAGCTTGCGCTCGAAGCTGTCCCGGTCCGGGCAGTTCGCGCCGCGGCCGATGAAGATCTGGCGCACGACGGGTTCCGAGGGCAGCACGCTCTCGCCGAGGTCGCTGTGGTCGACGGGAACGTCGCGCCAGCCGAGCACGGTCTGTCCACCTTCTTCCACGTGGCGCGTGATGATCGCCTCCATCTCCCGCCGTGGCTCTTCTTCCTGAGGCAGGAACACCATGCCGACCGCGTAGTGGCCGACGGCAGGAAGCTCGAAGCCGACTTGCGCACGCAGGAATGCGTCCGGGATCTGGACCAGGATGCCGGCACCGTCGCCGGCCTTCGGGTCCGCGCCGACCGCGCCGCGGTGATGCAGGCGCTCGAGCAGCTCGAGCCCCTGCGCGACGATCCGGTGGCTCGTCTCGTTCCGTATGTGGCAGACAAACCCGACGCCGCAGGAATCTCGCTCGAGTTCAGGGTCGTACATGCCCTGCGCAGGGGGTAAGGCGCGGATGCTCATCGGTGGACCTCTTGGCTGCCAGGTTATTCGGAACGCAGGCGGCTGCCGGCACCACGGAGCGGGCAGCCGAAAGCCTCCCTGGGGGATGCAAGAGTATGCAACACGCAGCTATCGTGCCATTTCCGCGGCGCGCACTGGGGCGAAAACACACCGGCTGTCGTGCCTGAGCTGCACGCGATCGGTGCAATGCGGTGGCGGTGTGCACCGAAACCGTGATTCAGGCGCGGCAGTGGCGGTGGGAAAGGGATCGGAACCACCAGCCCCCAAGGGGGCGAGAAATTAACCCGCCCGGGGAATGCGGTCAAGCGATTCGGGAACGGTGACGCGATTGGGGAAAACGAGGGCGGGGGGACAGCCCCTGGCCGATGCGTCATTCGATCCCGGCGGCGCGCTGCTGTTGGCGGATCCAGGCGATGATGTGTGCGGCGTCCTCGCCGGAAACCGCCGGCACCGGGGGCATGTCGCCGAACTCCCAGTGGTGCTGGTGCACGCCTAGCGCGATGGCACGGTAGAACGCGAGATCCGAGTGGTGGGAGGGTTCGTAGATCCGATGGATCAGCGGCGGACCCTGGTCGGTCCCCAGCGCCTCGGCGCCGTGACACGCGGCGCAGTGGGCGACGAACAGTTCCTGGCCCTCGGCGATGTTGATCTCGAAGCCCTCGGCCGGGATTCGGAACTCCGTGCGTGGGGTGGGCGGCGGCTCGGTCTGTGCACGAGGTTCCGCTGTCGGCGGCGTGTCGGTATCGGTCGCAGGATCGCTGCAGCCGGTCAGCCAGAGTATGCCGACCAGTGCCCCGAGGGCGGTGGGAACGATGCTACGTGTAGTCATGGTGGTGTCCTTGTGTCTTGAGAGGGTAATGGTGGTCGGTTTTCGCGCGGAAGGTCGACCGAGAAGATCGTGATGCCGTCGCCCGACTCGGCATGCACGCGACCGCCGTGGGCCTCGGCGATCGAGCGCGTGATCGCAAGGCCCAGTCCCGCACCCTCGCCGTGGCCGGCCCGGCGTGCATTGATGCGGTGAAAGCGGTCGAACAGCAGCGAGAGCCGGTCCGGCGGAATGGTGGGCCCGGGATTCCGTACGGAGCTGATGGCGGATCTGCGCAAGAAACTGCACGTGGTGCGAGATGTCGATGGCCACCAGCACATGAAGCTCCTGGGGCTGCGGGAGTGATGCCCTGAAGGTTTGCCGACGGGCGATGTAATCGATTCAGTTCGGACGCGGTGGGCGCATGGTGCGCCTGCGTCCCGGGAAATGGACATCACCTTCCACAGGCCGGGCCGGTACCTGGTCTACTGCACCGTCTATTGCGGTCCGGCGCACGACGTGATGCACGCCGCGATCGAGGTGGTCTGAGATGGGCGCCACGTACAAGGAACGCTTCGCGGCCCTTCCCGCGCAGGACCGCCGCCTGCTGGTTGCAATGAGCGCCGCGGCGCTGGGGATGCTTCTCATCGGGATCGTCGGAGGGCTGCTGACTGCGCTGGCCCGCGGGGGACTCCTCGACATCCTGCCGAACACCGGCTGCCGAACACCGGCTATCGGCTGCTCACGCTGCACGGCGTGAGCATCTTCTTCTACTGGCTGCTCATTGCCCAGGCCGCGCTGCTGCTCGGCTTCGCAGCGGCGGAGCAGGGCCGGGGGCTGATCGGTCGGCGGCTGGCCTGGCTGAGCTTCGCGCTGATACTGGCCGGGTTCGGCGCCTGCATGGCGGGGGCGCACATCGGCGTACCGCTGCTGTACGACGGCGCACCCGGCCTGGGAGCACTGACACCCTCGGGACTGCTGGTGTTCAACCTCGGTTACCTGCTGCTCGGCACGGGCCTGATGGTCCTGCCGGCTGCGGCGATCGTCACCTTGCTGACACCCCGCTGGGAAGGCCGGCAGGACCGCTTGAGCGCGGTCGGCTTCGCGCTGTTCGCCTGGGCCGGTTCCCTGATCGTGAGCGGCTTCGCGGCGCTGTACACCTTCCTGCCCGGCACGCGGTGGGCGCTGGGGCTCGGAGTGTTTCCCGAGAACCACGGCACCAACTGGCACATCGTGTTCCACAACATGCATTACCTGCCGCTGATGGCGACCGTGATCCTCTGGTACGTGCTGGTGCAGGCGCTGACCGGGGTCAAGTCCGTGTTCGGCCATCGCTTCTCCAAGATCGTGTTCGCGATGTACCTGGTGTTCGTGCCTCCGACCTCGCTCTACCACATGTTCCTGGAGCCCGATCTCCCCGGAGCGGTGCGCGTGACCGGCTCGCTGCTGTCGCTGTTCGTGAGCGTGCCCACCCTGACCGCGTTTCTGATCATCATCGCGTCGCTGGAGATGTACGCGCGCGGGCAGGGCGGCCGGGGCTTGTTCGGATGGCTGCGCCTGCTGCCCTGGCGGCATCCGGCGATGTCGGCCCTCGGGGTCGGCGTGCTCAGCATGGGGCTCGGGATCGTGTTCGCCTTCGTGCTGATCCAGGAGCGGCTGGCGCCATTGCTGTCGGACACGTTCTTCGTGCCCGGTTATTTCCATTTCTTCACCGTGGGCACCGTGACCCTGACCCTGCTGGCCGCCCTGACGGTGATGCTGCCCGCCCTCGGCGAGCGGCCGCTGTGGCGCCCGGGACTGCTGCGTTGGATGCCGTGGCTGGTCTTCGCCGGGTTGCTGGTGTTCGGGGCGGACGGAGCCGTCGCCGGTTACCTCGGCGTGCCGCGCCGGGTGATCGATGTGGCCTACCAGAGTGAGGCGCCCATGTTGTGGCAGGGGCTGATGCTCGTGATCGCGGTGGGGGGCGCGGTGATGGCATCGGCGCTGGCCGTGTTCGCCGCCGGCGTCGGGGCGTCCCTGTGGCGCGCGGGGGCGTCTGCACCGGCAGCCGCGGGCCTGACCGTGAACTGGGCCGGCGGTCCGGCGGCACCCGGCGCAGCGGCCTGGATCGGCCCGCTCTCGGTGCTGGTCATCGTCGCGGCGATGTACCTGTTCACTGCGATCGGGTTCGAACTCATGCCGCGCATTTGGTGCATGTCGTGGTCCCCGTGATCGCGCGCGGACTGGGCAAGGACGGGGGAGCGAGGCGCTCGAGACCGCCAGGCCGCCCATGGCGAGGCCCGTGCGCAGGAATCGGCGTCGGTCGGTGTTCTGCGGGGTACGTGTACGCTTGTCTCTCATGGTTCTGTCCCCGATTGGAAATCATTACCGCTCTTCGAGGGTAGGCTCGGGCGGGGGGAAACGCTTGTCTGTGGCGGTCCTGAGAGGACAGGGATCAAGCGGACGGGACAACACGCCCACGGGAATCCACGACGTGAGCATGTGCGCCGCCACGTCATTGGTCATCACCGAGCCTCGCGCTTGAGGACCTCGACCAGCGACGCCGCCGATGTGCGGCCATAGAGCACTTGCCCTGCGGGAGTGACGATCGCGGGCGTGCCAAAGAACCCGGCCGACAAAGCCAGATCGAGGTGATCCGCCACCGGGTTTTCGCACGCCGGCGCCTCCACGATTTCTCCACGCTTGGCTCGCGTCATCGCGTCATGGTGATTCTCGCTGCACCACACCGCCTCCATCTGCTCGAGCGCGTTGCCGATCGTCGGAAAGGCAGCATAGCGAATCCTGATGTCCCAGATCATGAAGTCCTCGATGTGGCGGTGCAGTTCTCGGCAGAAGGGGCAGTTGACGTCGGTAAACACCGTGACCTCGAAGCGAGGCTGCTCGGGCGAGAAGATGATCAGCTCCTCCTCGGGCAACGACCACACGCGCTCCTGCAGTGCCTCCTGGGCACTGGGAGAGGCCCAGACCAGCGGTCCCGGGCTCAGCAAGGCCATGGAGAGCATCAGAGAGATCAGTGAGCGCATGTGGTGTCTCCTTCGTCCATTCGCTTTGGCCGGGTCGCGCGGCGGCCGATGGAATGGAGCGCTGTCGTCAGGTCTCACAGCGGGGCTGGACTGTCGGGCGGCGTGACTGGCTGCCCCGCGCCGCATCGCTCCACTTCAGACACGCCCTGAACGTCCGAATGTTCCCTGCTGGCACGCGGGCTCGGAGTTCGGTTCCGCCGGTTTCAGGTGCGGATCCACCCCGGCGGATATCCCGGTACGGCCTGGCCGCCACCGAGCTTCTGCATCGTTCGCCTCCGCTGGGCCTTCGAGCGAGCCCCGCTGCACCTTACCCGGTCACATGCCGTGGCCCATGCCCTCCATCATGTGCCCTTCCCGCATGCGCTCGTGCATCCGCTCCATCATTTTCATTCGCTCCTCCATCATCTGCATGCGTGCCTCGGGATCGTCGGTTTCGCGCATCTGTTGCATGCGCTCCCGCATTTTCGCCTGCATGCCCTCCATCATGGCCTCCATGGCGTCCATCTGCTCCTCCATGATCTCCATGCGTGCCTTGGGATCGGGCGCCTCGCGTATGCGCTCCATCCGTTCCTGCATGGCCTGGAACTGTTGCTCGGAAGCGGGGGAGGCCGCGACCGCTTCATCCTGCTCCGGGTGATGAGCGTCATGTTCGTCGGTGGTGGCCCACCCGGAAGTGGACAGCAGCACCATGGCCAGAAGGCCGATCGGCAACTTCACGGTGGTCGAGATTCTCATGATTGACTCCTTCAAGGGTCCACGTCGCTGAGCGACTCTTGCAACAACGCCGGTCGGCCGCGCGGGTGCGGCTCCGACACTGGCCATGATGCCGGCGGTGGCCCGACGGGAACCTGACGCCCGGATTACATTCGCGTCATCCTGCCGCACCGCACCCTGCATGGTGTCTAACTCCACAAATGTTGGGTGAGGATCACGCCCGGAGAAGGCAGGTCCGATCCGGACATCCAACAGCCGCAACCTTGAGCCTCCGCGTGGATGCCGATGCGAGAATCGAGATGAAGACTTCCGCCAACATGACCTCTGACGAGGGTCAGGCGGCCGAGCGCACCGCACGGGTCGAATTGACCGTGCCCGGGATGGGCTCCGACCGCTGCGCGGGCTTGGTCCAGGATTCCCTGCGGCGTCTCCCCGATGTCGGGGGGAAGCGACGTCCGGACATTGAAACCGGCCAACATGGGGATCGCCATAGGCGCCGGAGCCGACGCGGCCATCGAGGCAGCGGATGGGACGCTGGTGTCCGGGGAACTCACCAAGGTGGCGGAGGCCATCCGGCTCTCGCAGCTGACGTTTCGCAAGATCGTGCAGAACCTGTTCTGGGCCTGGTTCTACAACGGCGCAGCCGTTCACACCACCGCCGTCGCCCTGCTGCACCCCATGAACGGCGTGATGGTCATGACCGCCAGTTCGCTGTCGGTGGTCGGCAACTCGATGTTGTTCAAGCGCCCGAGGCTGTCGACAGGGCGATAGCCATGCCTTCGATGCATACCGTCAACAGCGCCGTCTGTCTTGTGCTGATGCCCGGTACCGCCGGTCTGGTGGTGTGGTGGTGGGGTTGGTCGATGTGGACCCTGCGCCTGTTCGCCGTGATGCGCTCATGCCCGGCGGTACTGCTGCACCTATGGTACGTGTCGCGTCGTTCTGACACCGTCGTGCGCGCGGCCGTGAGTTCGCAACGCGATGCAGGAGCCCCGGACAAGCGAACTGGTCCCGGGGAACCGAGGAGGACGTCATGAATCATCGGCCTATCATGTTCAAAATCATTGCCCTGTTCTTCGGGGTCGTACTGCTGGCGAGCAACGCGGCGGCCGCGGATTCCCCATACCGGCAGGTCGCGGACGGGGTTGTCGTGTACCTGGGTGTGCTCCCGGCCGCGATGGTTCAGGGCCGCCACGAGGGCGACCCCGAGGCGGTGATGCATGACGGCATCCCGCGCGGCCGGCACGCCTTTCATGTGACGGTGTCCGTGTTCGATGCCGGCAGCGGAAACCAGATCAAGGATGCGCAAGTCACGGCGCGGGTCGCACCTCTGGGTCTGGCCGGCGTTACCCGCCCGCTCGAAACCATGCGTATCGACGACACCGTCAGCTACGGCCACTACTTCACCCTGCGCGGCGAAGCCCGTTACGACATCGAGATCACGATCGCGAGACCCGGTGCCGATGCACCGGTGACCGTCTCGTTTACCTATGCTCGTCCCCCGAGATGAGTAACCTGATTGCCGGTGGCGGCGCCAACAACGTTCCCTGACAGCAACGGCGGCAGGACGGTGACAAGGCTGATGAGTAACCGGACGGTAGCAGAGTCTCTCATGTCGATCTCCTCTTCATTTGGTATGAGTGAACCGCCGAAGCGCGGGGACGGGTCAATGGCCACACGGATGGTCCCGGCGCCGGGCTTACTCCTCCCGAGCGGGCAGCGAGGCGAAGTAGGCGGAGACTGCGGCCATCTCCTCTTCCTCCAGCGCCTGGGCAATTCCCTGCATCAGTCCGGCCAGAGAGGTCTGGCGGGAACCTTCGGCGTACTCCCGCAACTGGTTCATCAGATAGCGCGGCGGCTGGCCCGCCAGGGGCGGCAGGGCGGGGCTTTGTTTGCGTCCCTGTTCCCCGTGGCAGGAGGCACAGGACTGGATATTGCGGTCCGGTAACCCTTCCAGGGCGATCCCGCGCCCCCTCTCCAGCAGTCCTGCGGGTACCCGGTGCGGGCCGCCGGCAGGTTCCATCCCGGCGTAGTAGTGGCTGACCGCTTCGATCTCGTCATCCGCGAGATGCCGGGCGATCGGCGCCATGGTCGCGTTCCGGCGCTGACCTTGGCGGTAGGCATGCATCTGTTCGATCAGGTAGTCCTCCGGCAGACCCGCGAGGCGCGGAAACGGGGGCTGTGCCTGCCCCTGGCCCTGTTCGCCGTGGCACTGGATGCAGGCGATCGCACCGCGGTCGTTGCCTTCGTGCGCAATGCGCGCGCCGGGGTCGTCCTCTGCGGTGGCGGTTGTGCCCAGCAGCCACAGGCCGGCCAGGCCGAGCAGCGGCCCGAAGCGGTTTCGGTGGCGAACGGGTGCGTGTGTCATCGAGTCACCATCATTACGGAGCGCCTGTCGGGACGGTAAGGCGGATCCGGAGGTAGTGCAATTGCAGGGCACGCTTCGGAGCCGCCAGAACGCTCGGCCGAATGGCCCCGCAGCAGGGGCTGCGGGGCTGGCTGACCTGCGCGGGTGCGCCCCCGCCATGAGCCATGATGCCCGTGGCGGCCCGACAGGAACCTGACGCCGGAATTACATTTGCGTCATCTTGCCGCAGCGCGTGCCGAGTGTTGTCAAACTGCACAAGTGTCGGGTGAGGATCACGCCCGGAGAAAGGCAGTTCCGATCCGGGCATCCAACAGCCGCAACGTTGAGCCTCCGCGCGGATGCCGATGCGAGAATCGAGATGAAGACTCCCGCCAACATGACCTCTGATGCGGCTCTGGCGGCCGAACGCCCGGCATGGGTCGAACTGACCGTGCCCGGCATGGGCTCCGACCACTGTGCCGGCATCGTCTCCGCCTCGTTGCGACGTCTGCCGGGCGTGGCCGACGTGCGCACCAACATCGCCAATCACCTTGTGCAGGTCGACTTTGATCCAGCCCTCGTCGACAGTGGCAAGCTGCGCAGGGCGGTGGAACGGGCCGGTTACGAAGTCGCCGCGGTTTCCGATTCGGGCCGCGCCGCATCCTCCGGCGCAGAAGTCCGGCTGGTCGTGCCCGGGATGGGCTCCGACCACTGCGCGGGCCTGGTCCAGGATTCCCTGCGGCGCCTCCCCAGTGTGGGTGAGATCCGTACCAACATCTCCAGTCACCAGGTCATCGTGCAGCCGAGCGCCGGCGGCCCCACGCCCGAGGCGCTCAGGGCTGCCGTGGAGCGGGCCGGCTACGAGGTGGCCTCGGTCTCCGCCGAAGCGCCGTCCGAAGACACGGAGGTGGAGTTTACCTATCGGGCGCGCGCCTGGCGGCGCTTCGTGATCGCCGCGGTGCCCACGACGCTGATCATGGTGCTGATGATGGTGCACATGTTCGTCGCACCCGTACCTGCCTATCTGGCGGTGATCGCGATTCTGGCCTGCCCGGTGGTGTTCCTCTACGGCGGCTGGGCCACCCATGTTTCCGCCTGGCGTTCGCTCACGAACCGCACCGCGAACATGGACGTGCTCATTTCCATGGGCAGCCTCCCGCCGTATCTGATCGGGCTGGTGGGCTTCATCTACCCCATGACTTCGTTCATCGAGATGGCCGCGACCATCATGACCTTTCACCTGCTGGGGCGGTACCTGGAGAACCGCGCCAAGGGCCGCGCCTCGGAGGCGATCCGGAAGCTGTTGACGCTGGGGGCCAAGACGGCGCGCGTGGAGCGCGACGGCGATGAAGTGGAAGTCCCGGTGAAGGCGCTGAGCATCGGCGACGTGATGATCGTGCGCCCGGGCGAAAAGGTCCCCACCGACGGCGAAGTGGTCGAGGGCGAGAGTCATCTGGACGAATCGATCGCGACCGGGGAGTCCATTGCGGTTGCCAAGTCGCGCGGCGACCCGGTGCTGGGCGCGACCATCAACAAGGAGGGCCGCCTGAAGATCCGGGCCACCCGGGTGGGCGCCGACACCTTTCTCTCCCAGGTCATCCGGCTGGTTGAACAGGCCCAGTCGTCGAAGGTGCCGATCCAGGAATTTGCCGACCGGATCACGGCGCGGTTCGTGCCGGTGGTGATCGTGATCGCGCTGGGCAGTCTCGCGGCCTGGATGATTTTCCCCGAAACGCTGCGCCCGATTCTGGACTGGGGCGCGGGCTTCCTGCCGTGGGTCAACCCGGACGCCACCCCGGTGATCCTGGCGATCCTCGCCGCGATCGCGGTGCTGGTCATCGCCTGTCCCTGCGCCCTGGGGCTCGCTACACCCACGGCCCTGATGGTTGGCTCGGGCATGGGCGCCGAGCGGGGCGTGCTGATCCGCTCCGGCGAGGCGATCCAGACGCTGAAGGACATCCGCATGGTGGTGCTCGACAAGACCGGCACCATCACCCGAGGCGAGCCGGAGCTCACCGATGTGGTGGCCGCCGACGGCGACGATCCGGCGGTGCTGCGGCTCGCCGCCGCCGTGGAGAATGCCTCCGAGCATCCCCTGGCCCGCGCCGTGGTGGAGGGCGCCAGGGCCCGTGGCGTGGAGATTCCCCCTGTGCAGGACTTCCAATCGGTCACGGCCCGCGGTGTCCAGGGCGCGGTGGACGGCCAAAGGATTCTGATCGGCAACCGGCGCCTGCTGGAGGAGTCCGGCATTGAGGGCCTGGACGCGCTGGACGATGATCTGGCCCGCCTGGAAGCCCGAGGTCGCACCGTTGTGCTGGTGGCCCGGGACGGGCATGCCGTCGGCATCGTGGCGGTGGCCGATGCGATCAAGCCCGACTCGAAGGCGGCGGTCGCGGCCATGCACGCGCTGGGTCTCAAGGTGGCCATGGTCACCGGCGACAACGAGCGGGCGGCGCGGGCGGTGGCCGACGAGGTGGGGATCGACGAGGTCCTCGCCGGGGTGCTGCCGGACGGCAAGGTGGATGAGATCCGCGAGCTGCAGGCCCGGTTGGGCCCCCGCGTCGCCATGGTGGGCGACGGCATCAACGACGCTCCGGCCCTGAAGCAGGCCAACGTGGGCATCGCGATTGGTGCCGGCGCCGACGTGGCCATCGAGGCGGCCGACGTGACTCTGGTCTCCGGCGAACTCACGAAAGTGGTGGAGGCCATCCGCCTGTCCCGGGCCACCTTCGGCAAGATCGTTCAGAACCTGTTCTGGGCTTTTCTCTACAACGTTGCAGCCATTCCGATCGCGGCGATCGGGTTGCTGCACCCGATGATCGGTGTGATCGCGATGGTCACGAGTTCGCTCTCGGTCATCGGCAACTCGGTGCTGCTGAAGCGTGCGCGGCTCCGGTAGGCGTTACACACGGGGTGGAGCCCCGAAGAATTCCGAGGAGGCAATGCATGGGAGACGGTTTCGGGCATGGTTTCGGGGGCGGAGGCCTGTGGATGATTCTCGTCTGGCTGATCCCCATTCTGCTGCTGGTCTGGGGTGTTGCGGCCTTCCGGGGCGGCTGGCGGGGCGGGGGTGACGGCGGAAACAGGAGCGCGCGCGAACTCCTCGACGAGGAGTACGCGAAGGGCCGGATCGACCGCGAGGAGTATCTCCGGCGCAAACGCGATCTTTCGGGATAACGGGTAACCGGCTGGAACAATCCACGAATACACGCGATCCACAGGCGCAGGTACTGGGTCAGGAGAAGCGATTCCCGGTGATCCTTCTCCGTATCGACTTCGGCGTGCGTGCGCAGGCCGAGGGTGCGCGCCACCTTCATGAACGATAGGTCTTGGGCGAGACTCCGGTTATCGCGGTTTCCCATACGGCGGCGCATCGGGATCCTGGATTTTGCTCTCGGCCGGAGCCTCTGGGGTGGGATGGATGTGTTCGAGTACACCATTGCGCACCACGACGATCGCCGTGCCGGTTCGTGCGGCGAGCTCCCGTGCGCGCCGCGCCGCGCGTAGCAAGGCCGCGTGCGAGTTGCGAAGGTCAGCGTTGGTCGCGGTCTCGATCGGTTTGGAATTGTTCATCGTTCGCTCCAGTCCAGCAGTTGCGGCAACTCGCCGGAGTTGTCGTACAGCACCCAGGCGTCAACCGCGGATGAGTAGCGGCGGGTGAAATTCTCCAGTCCAGCATCGAAGCGTCGGCGAATCACGGTTTCGGGGACATCGTGTCCGCCCTGTTTGACGCGCTGCGCCACGCGTGCGACCGCCTCGTCGGCGCTGGCCAGGCGCAGGAAGATCAGTTCGACCCGGTAGCCCGCTGTCTGCCACTGCCGGATGTGGCGCAGATAGCCCTTGCCCGACAGTGTGGTTTCGAAGGCGAAGCTCTGTCCGGTGTCGAAGTGCCGGTTCAGTTCGCGCAGCATCAGTCTGCCGGCTTGCATGGCGGCGATCTCCGGTTCGAACGGAGAAAGCCCGGCGGCGATCAGGTCGGCATTGACGAAGATCGGACAGTCCGCCTCGTTCGGGAGAAACTCCCGCGCGAATGTGGTCTTGCCCGCCCCGTTCGGCCCGGCGATGATGATGACCTTGCGCTCCCGACTCACCCCTATATCTCCAGCGCATCAGGGATCGGTTTGTACAGAGATGCCTTCGCGGGCCGCACGCCCCCCAATCCGGCGGGCAGCATTGGCCACCTTACCACGGCTGCGAATGGAATCTTGTCCTCGGAGCTGCGACCGGCTGTGCTGCCGCTGCATTTTCTGCCGAGGTAGGCGGTATTAATCTGGATCTTCCCGCGCAAGACTCAGGTATCTCTGCCCCAGGATCTGGCGGCGCGCGATCCATACCACCAGCGGCGGCAGAATCAGCCACTGCAACAATGGCGCGAGGCCGGTGCCCAACAGCGGGATCGTCGGCATCCGTTCCGCGTACTGCCAACGGTCGACGAGGACGGTGGCATGCCATTCCAGTGCAACCGTGATGACCACCCCCACCGCGATGAATCCCGCGATGGCGGCCTTGGCCGGTGCGAGGATCCAGTGTCTGTCCCGATATACCAGGGTCACCACCCAGAATGCGGCGAGCGTGATGACCGCGTCACCCAAGGCCGCACGGGCACAGAACCGGACAGCGTCCCAGTGCGCCATCTCCGGCATGTCGGCAAACAGGGGTACCTGGAGAAACTCCCAGACGAAGTGCAACAGGAAGGCAATGACTGCAACGCTGGTCGCGCTCGAATCGAGCCATCGCCTGAACCAGAAAGGGTTTCGATGCTGCGTCATGTCATCCCTCCAGGTGAACAGCTACTGTAGGTGGTCGTGGATGCCTCGCCTGCGGTCCCAGGGAAGCCTTTCGCCACCGCTTGTGTTCGCGGCCGGACAGGTGCGGGATCAGACAAACGGCAAGGCCTTCTGCGGTCGGCGTCGGCCCCGCTGGCCAAGGGGGCAGCTGTCTACTGAGGGACATTGAAGTCGAATAGGCCGGTGCCCTCGAGCAACTCGACATGCAGGCGCCAAAGGCCGGCCATGGGGAGCCGGGATTGCGCGAGATAAGATCCGGCTCCCGCTTGCGCCGCAGTCGGGCGCAGCACCTGCATCGCGTGTTCAGGCATGTCCAGGGCAAGCTGTAGAGGCCGCGCGGCCGGCACGGGCTCCCTACCTGCCTCGGTCACGTTGATGGCAATCCGGGCCTGGCGCCCGGCATCGATCGTGATCTGCCCCCTGACATCCCAGGAGCCAACCGTTCCGGCGAACGCATGGCCGCCCTGTTCCAGGCCCGGTGCCGGCGCGATCGGTGCCATCGCGTTGAGCCGGGTCTGGTCGGGTATCAGGAAGGGCACGACGAAAAGGGCGCCCACAAGGAGCAGGAACCCTGCGCCGACACCGAGCGCAAGCATTCGAACACCCCGGGAAGGGCCCGCACTCGGAGTCGGTTCCGGCGTTTGGGTGGGTGAGTCGAATTCAGTCTTCATCGTCTGGCCCTCGGCAAGGAGAGTCAAAGGCATGGCCCGCAGGCATACGCTCCGCCCGATCGCTCGGTGCAAACGGGGCTCTCCGCGCGGCGTCCGTTGCAACCGGATTGCTCGCTGCAGGATCTCGTGCGAGTACCGGCGGCCACGTTCATCCCCGGTACGTGCTGCGGAGCGAGCGGGTACCCCGGTCGTTCCGCGGTTCTCGAAGTCGGCGCCACCATGTTCGCGGCCCGAACGCAGGGGAGGATTTCCGGCCAAGACATTCTGCCATCCGGAACAGGGGCTGGCCGGTAAATTACAAAGATGTAACCCCGCGCTCAGCCCGACGTAATCATCGGCGGTGCACCATGCGATATCGGATGATTGCGGAAGCTCCGCGGGACCCTCGGAATTGCCTTCCGTCGCAGGAAACGGGCCTCTCGCCGAGCGGACGCTCGAACATCCATCGGCCAGAGTCTGGGCGCCCGCACCCGTGCCCCTGGAAACACCAGGAATCTCAGCACCGGTGGAGTTTTCGGGATAATCTGGGTGGCGCCTTGCCTCGGAACGGCCTCCCTGTACACGAGCCGGGCGACGTGCGGGCGACCCCTTTGTCCGACCTCGAGCCCGACACCAACCCGGATTTCCGATGCCCAGTAGCAAGACCCTCCGGCCCCCGCGGTCCGACAACGGTGGAATCGCGGTGCGCCCCTCCGGCGGGCAACCACACGCGCCCGCTTCAAGGGTCCGGTGGTGGTGGCTGGCCGTGGTGGGTCTGGCGCTGCTGGCCGGCGCCGGAGCCGTCGCACAGTTCGGTCCTTGGCTGCTCGGTTGGACGGCCGATTCCCAGGCAGCCCTGCGGCTCTGGGTGGAGGTCTGGCCGCTCGCCGCTGCGGTGACCTACGTGCTGGTGGTGACCGTGGGCAAGGTGACGCCGTTCCCGGGCGGCTTCCTGCTGATGTTCAGCGGCGGCTTCCTGTTCGGCCCGGGGCTCGGTTCGGTGTTGAGTGCGCTGGGCTCGGCGTTCAGCGCGGTGATGATCGCGGCCCTGGGGCGCCGGCTCTTCCAGGAACCGATTCACCGGCGCTGGGGCGCGCGGCTCGCCTCCGTGACACCGGGCGTGACCGCGAACGGGTTCCATTTCATTCTCGCCGCCCGGCTGTTCCCGCTGGTGCCGGCCTGGGCTGTGAACATCGTGCCGGTGATCTTTCCCATCCCGCTCAACCGGGTCCTCCTCGCGACTTTCCTCGGTTTGCTGCCGCTGTCCTTCGTGGTGGCGACGCTGGGGCACCAGGTATCCAGCATCGCAGCGGCGGGCGAGTTCGCGCTGAGCGACGTGTTGACCCCGCAACTGCTGCTGGCCCTGGCCACGCTGGCGGCCCTGGCCCTGCTGGCCCCGCTGCTGCGGGCCCGACGCGCGCGGAGTTGAATCCGGCCGGTCAAGCGCGCCTGCGCAAGACCGCGTTGGCGTGCCCTGGACTAGAATCCCCAAGTGCACGCGCAGCGAAACGAACGGATGGGCCGATGAGCCGGCGCCCTGAAATGGCTGGTGCCGCTCGGCCTCGGCGCGGTCGGGTGCTGGCGCTGTTCCTGTTGCTGGCCCACCTGCTGGGCTTCGCGTCGTCGATCGATGCGCTGATGTCCACACGAACCCCGCAGGGGGCCGTCGCCTGGATCGTTTCGCTGAACGCGGTGCCGTATCTCGCGGTGCCCGCGTACTGGGTGTTCGGCCGCAACAAGTTCCAGGGTTACGTGATCGCACGCCGCGACGTGGATTCGGCACTGGCGCTGGCCATGGCGCCGAAGACCGAGGAACTTCGGGCCCACCGGTTCCATCCGGACGAGCCGGACAAGCATCTGCATGGCGTCGAACGGCTGGCGAAGTGGCCGATGCTCAGTGGCAACGACGTCGAACTGCTGGTAGATGGCGAGGCGGCCTTCAACAGCATCTTCGAGGGGATCGACGCGGCCGAGCGCTACCTGCTCGTGCAGTTTTACATCGTGCGGGCGGATTCGGTGGGGCACGAGCTGCAGCGGCGGCTGATCGAGCGGGCGCAGGCCGGGGTCGAGGTGTACTTCCTCTACGACGAGATCGGCAGCTATCGGCTGCCGGCTTCCTATCTGCAGGCGCTGCGCGACGCGGGCGTGCACGTCCATTGGTTCCATTCGACGCGCGGGCGGGGCAACCGTTTCCAGCTGAACTTCCGCAACCACCGCAAGATCGTCGTCGCCGATGGCGAGCGCGGGTGGGTCGGCGGGCTCAACGTCGGCGACGAGTACCTGGGACGGGATGCGCGCACCGGTCCCTGGCGCGACACCCACCTGCGTGTCGAGGGACCGGCGGCGCTGGCGCTGCAGTGGGTGTTCATCGAGGACTGGTACTGGGCGAAGGAGGAAATCCCGGACCTGCCCTGGGAGCCGGTGCGGCCGTCGGGGCATGGGGTGCCGGTCCTGATCCTGCCCTCCGGACCGGCCGACCGTTTCGAAACCGCCAGCCTGATGATGCAGCAGGCGATTCACGCGGCACGGGAGCGGATCTGGATCGCGAGCCCGTACTTCGTTCCCGACGAAGGTGTGCTCGGCATGTTGAAGCTGGCCGTGCTGAGCGGTGTCGATGTGCGGATCCTGATACCCGAGCGGCCCGACAACCGACTGACGTATTACGCCGCCTACGCGTTCATCGGCCCTTTGCTCGACGCCGGTGTACGGGTCTACCGCTACCAGGCCGGGTTCCTGCATGGAAAATCGTTCGTCGTCGATGACGCCGGCGGCGCGGTCGGCACGGTGAACCTGGACAACCGGTCGTTCCGTCTGAACTTCGAGGTCACCGCGCTGGTGATGGACCGCGATTTCGCGGGCGAACTGGAGGCAATGTTTGTCGCCGACTTCGCGCGTTCCCGGGAGATGACCCGCGCCGATATCGACTCCCAGCCGCTCTGGCACCGCGTCGCGTCCCGGGCTGCCTACCTCCTGGCTCCGGTGCTCTAGCACGGTGCCTGCTGCGGAATGAACAGGGGCACACGGTGCGCGGCGATCCCTGCTGGTGGTCGACTTTCCTGTTGACGCCACGCGACCTTCGTCACCTAGCCTCGCCGGTGTCCGCAGGCTCGTCAGGCTCGATCTGTCCCGCGGCCAGCAGGTCGCGGAACACCGGAACGAGGCCCGGCAGGCGGGTGGCCCATTGCTCGGGGACCACGGTGTCGGCCTGGCAGAGCGATTCCGCCTCGTTGAGCGAAAGACCCGGAGCGGGAACGGCGTGTCCTGCGAGGAACAATGTAGGGCCGTCGGGTCCGTCGATCCAGTAGCGGCGCAGCGAGGGGTCGAAGCGGTAGGCGATCTTCGGATCCCATCGGGGTGGCTCGCTCGCGGCATCGTCCGCCGTTTCCGGATCGGTGTCGCAGGTTTGCGGGCGCGTCAGGAACTCGCCGAAGAAGCGGTGCAGCGCGTCGGGTTCGGTGCGCAGCCGGGCCAACAGGCCATCGCGCAGCGCGGCGAGGTCGTCGGCGCCGAGTTCGTGGGCATGGCGGGAGGGCTTGCGTGCGGAGTCGGTGACGAGTTCGGGGCCGACACTGTCCAGGCGGTCTTCGAGGAAGGCGCCGACGAGATCCCGCCAGGCCGGGGCGCGAAAGCCGATCGACCAGGTCATGCAGTCGTCGTCCAGCGCCATGCCCAGGTGCGGGATGCCCGGCGGCAGGTAGAGCATGTCGCCCGGTTCCAGCACCCATTCGGTGGTGGGGGTGAAGCTGCGCAGGATCGCGAGCGGCAGATCCGGCAGGCAGATCGGGGACTTCGGCGGCGGCTCCTGGATCTGCCAGCGGCGCCGGCCCTGTGCCTGGAACAGGAACACATCGTACGCGTCGATGTGCGGGCCGACCGAGCCGTCCTGAACCGCGTAGGAGATCATCAGGTCGTCGCGGCGCCAGCGCGGGATGAAATCGAAGCGCTGCAGCCACTCGGGCCCCGGAGGCCAGTACTGCTCCACTTCCGAGACGAGCAGGGTCCAGGCGGTTTCGGGCAGGTTTGCGAAGCGTTCGGGGCGGAACGGCCCGTACTCTACCTGCCAGTCGCGCCGGTCGGGATAGCCGATCACCAGTCGCGAGCGCACGTCCTCCTCGCAGGCCAAGCCGGCGAGGTCTTCGGCGTCGATCGGGTTCACGAACCCGGGGATGGCCTGGCGGATCAGCAGTGGGCACTGCTGCCAGTAGTCCCGCAGAAAGGCCTCCGGGGTCAGGCCTCCAAGCAGCGTCTCCGTGTCCACCGCGGCCACCGGATCAGCGTTCGGGCAGGCGCTCGGCGAGTTCCCGGGCGAGCCCGACGTACCCGGCGGGGGTCAGTGCGCGTAGCCGCTCGCGGGCCTCGGGCGGGATTTCCAGCCCGTCGATGAAGGCGGCGAGCCGCTCGGCAGACACCCGCTGCCCGCGGGTGAGTTCTTTCAGCTTCTCGTATGGCGACTCGATGCCATACCGGCGCATCACCGTCTGCACAGCTTCGGCCACGACTTCCCAGTTCGCGTCGAGGTCCGCTTGCATCCGTTCCGGATCGGCCTCGAGTTTGCCGAGGCCGCGGCGGAACGACCTGTAGGCGATCAGCGACCAGGCGAATGCGACGCCGATGTTGCGCAGCACCGTCGAGTCGGTCAGGTCGCGCTGGAAGCGCGAGACCGGCAGCTTGCCGGCCAGGTGGTCGAACAACGCATTCGCGAGCCCGAGGTTGCCTTCGGCGTTCTCGAAGTCGATCGGGTTCACCTTGTGCGGCATGGTCGACGAGCCCACTTCGCCGGCGACGACCCGCTGGCGGAAATAGCCGGCCGAGATGTAACCCCAGATATCGCGGCTGGCGTCGATCAGTACCGTGTTCAGGCGCATCAGGCAGTGAAACAGTTCGGCGAGATAATCGTGCGGTTCGATCTGCGTGGTGTAGGGGTTGGGTTCCAGGCCCAGATCCTTGATCACGCGCGTCGCCAGCGCCGGCCAGTCGACCTCGGGATAGGCGACCAGGTGCGCGTTGTAGTTGCCGACCGCGCCGTTGATCTTGCCGAGCACCGGCAGTGACTCGATCTGGCGAAGCTGGCGCTGCAGGCGGGTGACCACGTTCGCGAGTTCCTTGCCCATCGTGGTCGGCGAGGCGGGCTGGCCGTGGGTGCGCGACAGCAGCGGCTGCGCCGCCAGCGCCTGCGCGAGCCCGGTGAGCGGCTCGACCAGTTCGGCGATCGCGGGCAGCAGTACCCCGTCGCGTGCCTCGCGCACCATCAGCGCATAGGCGAGGTTGTTGATGTCCTCCGACGTGCAGGCGAAATGCACGAACTCGATCTGCGCCGCGAGCGCCGGATTCTGGGTCATCCGCTCCTTGATGAAGTACTCGATCGCCTTTACGTCGTGGTTCGTGGTGGCCTCGATCGCCTTTACGCGCTCGGCATCGGCCGTTGCGAACTCGGCAGCGATGCGGGCCAGGAAATCGGTGGCATCCGGGGTCAGGTCCGGAACCTCGGGGATCCCCGGTTCCGCGGCGAGGGCTCTCAGCCAGGCGATCTCCACTCGCACCCGCGCCTGCATCAGCGCCTGTTCGCTGAAATGCGCGCGCAGCGGTTCGGTATGGCGGGCGTAGCGGCCGTCGATCGGACCGACTGCGGTGAGCGGGGACAGGGACATGGAGGCTCCCGGGCTTGGCGTTCAGGGCGAGCGATTATAGTACAGCCGGCGTTCGGGCCGTGCCGGGGGAGGGGGTTGCTGCCAGCACCTGGCGCAGATGGGACCCGTCCATCCGAAGCGGGCCTTCGACGCGCGGGCTAGAATGGCGGGCTTGACCCTGCCGGAGAGGAACGATGTCGTCACCCACCGAAACGCGTATCGAACAGGACAGTCTGGGGCCGGTGCGGATCCACGCGGATGCGCTCTGGGGTGCGCAGACGCAGCGCGCGGTCGACAACTTCCGGATTGCCAGGCGGCCGCTGCCCGCGCCGTTCATCCGCGCGCTCGCCCAGATCAAGGCGGCCTGCGCCGAGGTGAATCTGGAACTGGCCCTGCTCGCGCCGGAACAGGTGGAGGCGATCGTCAACGCAGCCGATGCGGTCGCATTGGGTCAGCACCCGGACGCATTCCCGGTGGACGTGTACCAGACCGGCTCCGGTACCAGCACCAACATGAACATGAACGAGGTGATCAGTCACCTCGCGGCCGCAGCCGGTACTCCGGTGCACCCCAACGACCACGTGAACCGGGGGCAGAGTTCGAACGACGTGATCCCGACCGCGATCCACGTCGCGGCGGCGCTGGAGATCGAGGACCGTCTGCGTCCGGCTCTGCGGCATCTGATCGCGACGATCGCGAAGCGCGAGCGCGAACTCGCCAGCGTGGTGAAGACCGGCCGCACGCACCTGATGGACGCGATGCCGCTGCGCATGGAGCAGGAGCTGTCCGGTTGGCGCACACAGCTCGAGCTGGCCGAGACCCGGGTGCAGGATGCTGAGCGGCGGCTGTGCCGGCTGGCGATCGGCGCCACTGCGGTCGGTACCGGTATCAATGCGCCCGAGCATTTCGGGGAGAAGGTCGCCAAGCGTCTCGCCCAGCGCCTGGAACTGCCGTTCGTACGCCAGCCGAACGGTTTTGCCGCGCTGTCGAGCCAGGACACTGCGGCCGAGCTTTCCGGCCAGTTGCGGGGGCTCGCCACCACGCTGCTGAAGATCGCGAACGACCTGCGCTGGATGAACTCCGGGCCGCTGGCCGGGCTCGGCGAGATCGCGTTGCCCGCGCTGCAACCGGGCAGTTCGATCATGCCCGGCAAGGTCAACCCGGTGATTCCCGAGGCGGTGATGATGGCCTGCGTGCAGGTGACCGGCCTGGATTCGGCGGTCAGCCTGGCCGCGCAGTCCGGCAATTTCCAGTTGAACGTGATGTTGCCGCTGATCGCCGACAACCTGCTCACGCAGATCCAGTTGCTCGCAGACGCGATGGAGCATCTCGCGGACCGGGCGATCGCGGGATTCACCGTGAATCGCGAACGCCTCGAACAGGCGCTGGCGCGCAACCCGATCCTGGTGACCGCACTGAACGCGGAGATCGGCTACGAGGCCGGGGCGCGCATCGCGAAAAAGGCCTATGCCACCGGACGGCCGATTCTGGACGTCGCCGCCGAAGAAACCGGTATCGGCCGGGATCGGCTCGCGGAGCTGCTGGATCCCGCACAGCTGACAGGGCCGCGCTGACCGAGTCCGCCTCCGTGCATTCGTTTGCGGGAGATGGGCAGGGGCGGGGCTTTGCTCCCCTTTCCCGCAAGCGGGAGAGGGGGCGGGGGTGAGGATGGGTGCAGTGTGGCGGGGCCGTGCACTTTTTCTTCCCCCGTGACCCACAGTGCGATCATCGCGCCCAGAACCGCGACGACGACCGAGAGCAGGACGGCTGCAGGCATCGACCAGCTTTCGTACAGGGCTACGAGGAACAGGTAGGCGAACAGCACCGCCAGCGCGAGCACGATCACCGTCTGCCCTCCGGCCTCCTTCTCCTGCAGCGAGGTGCCGGTCCATTCGAAGCCGAACCCTGTCGGCAGGGTTTCGTCCGAGAGCGTTTCCATCGCGGCCAGCGCGTCTCCGGAACTGCGTCCGGGGGCCGGGGTTCCGCTGATGCTCACGCTGCGGTAGTTGTTGTAGCGTTGCAGCAATTGCGGCCCCAGGATCAACTCGGGCTCCGCAAGCGCGCGCAGCGAAACCATCTCGCCCTGGTCGTTGCGGACGTGGATTCGAAACACGTCGTCAAACTGTGCGCGGTCCACCTCGTCGCCCTGCACATTGACCTGCCAGACCCGGCCGAAACGGTTGAAGTCGTTCACGTAGGCACCGCCCAGCGTCGTCTGGAGCGCGGCAAAGATGTCGCCGATCTGCACGCCCAGGGCCTGCGCCTTGTCGCGGTCGATGTCCAGGAACACCTGCGGGTTGTCGGTCGCCCAGGTCGAGTACACCGCGTGCAGGTCCGGGTGCTGGTTGGCCGCGAACACCAGGCCGCGCATCGCCGCGGCCAGTTCGTCGGGTGAGCGCCCGAGCAGATCCTGGAGCTGATAGTCGAACCCGCCGCCGGTACCGAGGCCGACGATCGGCGGCAGGTTGAACGGCATCACCCGGGCCTCGGGGATCGCGTTCGCATCGGCCGCCAGTCGCGCGATCGCCGCGTCCACTCCCAGGTCCGCGGTCCTGCGCTCCTCGAACGGCTTCAGGCGGCCGATCAGGAACGCGCTGTTGGGTTGCACCGCGCCATCCAGGATGCTGAAGCCGGTGACGGACAGCACATCCTGCACTGCGGGGTCGGCGCCCGCAATCTGCTCGACCTGCTGCACGACCTCCAGCGTACGGTTGACCGAGGCCGTTCTCCTGGCACGCGGGTAGCGCGTCCTGCCGCCAGGCCGGCTCGGGCCACGCTCGGGCCTGCCCGAAGGGGAACGAGCAGCCCCGTGCCGCGGCACGGGCCGAACCGCCCGTGCACGGCGACGACCGGCGGGATCAGTCTGCGAGTTGGCGCAGGACGTAGTGGAGGATCCCACCGTGGCGGAAGTAGTCGATCTCCTGCGGGGTATCGATCCGGACGCGGGCCTGGAAGCGGAGTTCGGAACCGTCGTCGCGCTGCGCGCGAACCGTGACCTCGGAGGCACGGCCCTCGTCGAGCCCTTCGATGCTGTAGCTCTCGCGGCCGGTCAGGCCGAGCGAGGTCGCATTCTCGCCGGGGAGGAACTGCAGCGGCAGTACGCCCATCCCGATCAGGTTCGAGCGGTGGATCCGCTCAAAGCTCTCGACGATCACCGCCTTGACTCCGAGCAGCATCGTGCCCTTGGCCGCCCAGTCGCGCGAGGAACCGGTGCCGTACTCCTTGCCGGCGATCACGATCAGCGGCACGTTCTCCTGCTGGTAGCGAATCGCTGCGTCGTAGATCGGCATCTGCTCGCCGCCGGGCAGGTGCAGCGTGACCCCGCCCTCGGTGCCAGGGGCGAGCAGGTTGCGCAGGCGAACGTTGGCGAAGGTGCCGCGCATCATCACCTCGTGGTTGCCGCGCCGGGATCCGTAGGAATTGAAATCGGCGGGCTTAACCCCCTGACTGGCGAGGTACTTCCCGGCGGGGCTGTCGGGCCGGATCGAACCGGCCGGGGAGATGTGATCGGTGGTCACCGAGTCGCTGAGCAGCGCGAGCACGCGGGCGCCGCGGATTTCGGTCAACGGGGCGGGTTCCATCGTCATGTTGGCAAAGTACGGCGGATTGCGGACGTAGGTCGAGTCCTCCTGCCACTCGAAGCGATCGCCCTCGGGCGCCGTCAGGCGCATCCAGCGGTCCTCGCCGCGGTAAACGTCGTCGTACGTCTGGGTGAAGCTCTTCGCGGTAACGCTCGCCGCAACCACGGCCTGGATCTCCGCGTTGGTCGGCCAGATGTCGTTCAGGTAGACCGGCCGGCCCTCGGCATCCTGGCCGATCGGATCCTCCGTCAGGTTGGTCGCCATCGTGCCGGCCAGCGCATAGGCGACGACGAGGGGCGGCGAGGCGAGAAAGTTCATCCGCACCTCGGAATGGATGCGCCCCTCGAAGTTGCGGTTGCCCGAGAGCACCGAACTGACGATCAGGTCGTCTTTCAGTACCGCCGCGCTGATCGGCTCCGGCAGCGGGCCCGAGTTGCCGATGCAGGTGGTGCAGCCATAGCCGACGATATGGAAGCCCAGTCCTTCGAGGTCGTCGAGCAACCCCGCCTGCTGCAGGTACTCGGTCACCACCTTGGAGCCCGGTGCCAGCGACGTCTTGACCCAGGGCTTGACCTTCAGCCCGCGTTCACGCGCCTTGCGGGCCACCAGCCCGGCGCCGAGCATCACCGACGGGTTCGAGGTGTTGGTACAGGAGGTGATGGCCGCGATCACGATGTCGCCGTGGTCGAGAACGAATTCGTCGCCGTTCAACGTGACGCTGGTGCGCCGCGGCGGGGCTTCGGCCTGGTGTTCCACGCCGACGGCGGTATGGCCGCCTTCAGCCTCGAAGCGCTCCGCGTCAGCAGATTCCGAGAACTTGCTGTCGCGTTCCTTGAGCATGGTGTCGATGAACTCGTCGACGCGTTTGCCGGCCTCGCCCAGGCGCACGCGGTCCTGCGGACGGCGCGGGCCGGCGAGGCTGGGTTCGACCGTGCCGAGGTCGAGCTCGAGTACGTCGGTATAGCGTGCGTCGGGCGCGTCATCCTCGCGCCAAAGGCCCTGCGTGCGGGCATAGGCCTCGATGAAGTCGACGTGCCCGGGATCGCGCCCGGTCAGGCGCAGGTACTCAAGGGTTTCGTCGTCGATCGGGAAAATGCCGCATGTGGCGCCGTACTCCGGTGCCATGTTCGCGATGGTGGCCCGGTCTGCGAGCGGAAGCTCAGCCAGCCCGTCGCCGAAGAACTCGACGAACTTGCCGACCACGCCGTGCCGGCGCAGCATTTCGACGATCACCAGCACGAGGTCGGTCGCGGTTGCACCTTCCGACAGCCGCCCGGTCAGCCGAAAGCCGACCACCTGCGGGATCAGCATCGAGATCGGCTGGCCGAGCATCGCGGCCTCGGCTTCGATCCCGCCGACGCCCCAGCCGAGGACGCCGAGGCCGTTGACCATGGTCGTGTGCGAGTCGGTCCCGACCAGCGTGTCCGGGTACGCGCGACAACGCCCGTCGGCCGCTTCGTCGACGAACACGGTGCGCGCGAGGAATTCAAGGTTGACCTGATGCACGATCCCGGTATCGGGCGGCACCACCTTGAAGGTCGAAAACGCCTGTTGCCCCCACTTCAGAAAGCTGTAGCGCTCACGGTTGCGCGAGTATTCGAGTTCCGCGTTCAGGTTCAGCGCGTTGACGTTGCCGTAGGCGTCCACCTGCACCGAGTGGTCGATGACGAGCTCGGCTGGCTGCATCGGGTTGATCTTCGCGGGATCCCCCCCGAGCGCCTCCATCGCGTCGCGCATCGCGGCGAGGTCGACCACCGCGGGCACCCCGGTGAAGTCTTGCAGCAGCACCCGCGCCGGGCGAAACGCGATCTCCTGCGCCGGTTCGGCCTGCGGATCCCAATCCAGCAATGCCTCGATATCGGTGTGACGCACGGTGCGGCCGTCCTCGAAGCGCAGCAGGTTCTCGAGCAGGATCTTCAACGAGTAGGGCAGGCTCGTCGCGCGGGGATCGTCGGTGATCGGGACGATGTCGCACTCGCGGCCGCCGGCCTTCAGGGTTCGGGTGAAGTGGTCGGTAGATGCAGTCATGAGGCGGGTTCCGTATTCAGGTGTTGAGTCGGTGCAGCAGGTCACGGGCCTCGGAGATCAGCCGGTTGCGGCCGAACAGCAGCTTCCAGCGGGAGCCTCCGGCCTGACGCCAGAGGACCGCGGCGCGGATGCCCGCGAGCAGGGTCGCACGGATGCGTGCGGCGACACCCGGGTTGGAGAGGTGGGTCTGCTCGCCCTGCACGATGATCCGGGGTCCAAGCGAGGAGATGGTTTCCTGGTAGACCTCGGCGAGCCGCGCGATCACGCTTTCGTGGGCCAGGTTAAAGTATTCCACTTGGCGTTCCGCGCCCTGCAGCCCATCGCCGAGTGCCTGGAGCATCTCGGGCCGGGCCTGCAGCTTGCGTTCCAGGAAGATCAGGCCGATCGCATAGCGGGTGATCTCCATGTCCGGCGGCTTGCCGCCGGATTTCAGCTGGACCTCGATGCGTTCGAGCCCGGTGCGCAGGTTGGCCTCGCCGCGATAGATCGCGGCGGGGGTTTCTGCGTCGAAGGCGAACAGGCTGCCGACGAGCACCTCGAATTCGTGCTCGTCGCAGTACCCGCGCCAGGCGAGATCCTTGACCACGGAGGCGGCCTGGAAGATCGCCGCCAGTGCCAGGGCTCGATTGTAGTCGCTGCGCTCCAAGGGTGACCGTTTTCGCTTTGCGTGGAATCCGGGCGCTACTATACCGGATCCGGGCTGCCGGACTCGCTGCAGGCCGCTCTGATCACGGCCCCGCCGAGACATTCCCGGTCGCGGTAGAACACGATCGACTGCCCCGGCGTGACCGCCCGCTGCGGGGTTTCGAACCGCACCTGCAGCTCGTTCGCGTCGATCCGGGTGATCCGGGCCGCCTGCAGCGGCTGGCGGTGCCGGATGCGTGCGCTCAGCGGCGCGCCCACGGCGGGTGTCCCGAGGATCCAGTGGGGATCCACCGCGCTCAGGCCGGTGCTCAGCAGTAGCGGGTGGTCGGCGCCTTGCGCAACGATCAGGCGGTTGCCCGCGGTGTCCTTCCCGACCACGTACCACGGCGCATCGCCGGCGCCTTCGACGCCGCCGATGCCCAGCCCCTGGCGCTGGCCCAGGGTGAAGTACATCAGGCCGGGGTGCTGCCCGAGCACCCGGCCTTCCGGGGTACAGATCTCGCCCGGTGCTGCCCTCAGGTAGCGCGACAGGAAGTCGCGGAACCGCTTCTCCCCGATGAAGCAGATACCGGTGCTGTCCTTGCGCGAATGGTTTGGCAGTCCCAGCGCGCGTGCCTGGGCGCGGACGTCGGACTTCAGCCACTCCCCCAGCGGAAACAGCGCAGCGTGCAGCTGCTCCTGGTCCAGCCCGTACAGGAAATAGGTCTGGTCCTTGCCTTCGTCCTCCGCGCGCAGCAGGCGGCTGCCGTGCCCCGTGTGCTGCACCGCCGCATAGTGGCCGGTGGCTACGTGCTCTGCACCCAGGCGCCGGGCGTGATCGAGCAGGGCCGGAAACTTGATCTCGCGGTTGCAGAGGATGTCGGGGTTTGGCGTGCGCCCGGCCTCGTATTCGTCGAGAAAACGCGCGAACACCCGGTGCCAGTAGTCGGCCGCGTAGTTCGCCTTGTGCAGCGGGATTTCCAGAATCCCGGCGACCTCGCGCGCCATGTCCATGTCGGCCTCGGCCGCGCAGTACCCCGGCTCGTCGTCTTCCTCCCAGTTCTTCATGAACAGGCCCTCGACGACGTACCCGGCGTGCAGCAGTCGCGCTGCGGCCAACGCCGAGTCCACCCCACCGGACAGCCCGACGATGACCTTGCCGCGTCGCGAGTTCATGCGTCGTCCCCGGCACGGGCCTTTGCATCCCGGCGCGAGGGGTTGCGGAAGGGCGGCATCACGGTGCCCGAAACAGGGTGCCGACGGTGTCCAGCGGGAGCCGTACGCCTTGTGTGAACCTTTCCAGCGAACGCTGGACCAGGGGGCTGCGCAATGGCCATTCTCGGACCTGGTCCGGAGTCAGCCAGTGTGTCGCGAGGATGGCCGGATCGCGGGCCGCAGTGTCGGGCAGTGGGCCGGTACGCCCGGTAAAGGCGACCCGGAGCGTCACCGCCCCGGTGGGGAGGGCCAGCAGGTCGCAGCCGAGCCAGGCCTCGGGCAGGAAGTCCAGGCCGGTCTCCTCGCGGACCTCACGGATCACCGCGGTGCGCAGATCCTCTCCCTCCTCGAGGTGCCCAGCCGGCTGGTTCAGCACATTCCGTCCGCCGTCGGCCTCCTCGACGAAGAGGAACCGGCCGGCATCCGCGATCACCGCCGCGACGGTGACGTGGCAGCGCAGACGTTCGGTCATGAAACGTTCCGGATCCGGTAGGGCGGCATCATCCTGCACATGATAACGCGGGCAGGCCACCCCTGCCGTGAAGGGGATCGAGGTTCTAGTATAATCGCCTCCGACTCACCCCTTCCGAGCACTGGAGCTGCCATGGCCTACGAACACATCAAGATTCCCGCCGGCGCCGAGCCGATTTCCGTCGATGCCCATGGCGTACTGCAGGTTCCGGATCAGCCGATTGTCCCGTTCATCGAGGGCGACGGCATCGGGGTCGATATCACCCCGGTGATGCAGCGTGTCGTCGACGCGGCGGTCGAGAAGGCCTACGGCGGCAAGCGCAGGATCGCCTGGATGGAAGTGTATGCCGGGGAGAAGGCCAACGCCGTCTACGGCGCGAACACCTGGCTGCCGGCAGAGACGCTGGACGTGGTGCGCGACTACGTGGTCTCGATCAAGGGGCCTCTGACCACGCCGGTCGGCGGCGGTATCCGCTCGCTGAACGTGGCCCTGCGTCAGCAGTTGGATCTCTATGTCTGCCTGCGTCCGGTTCGCTACTATCCGGGTACGCCGAGCCCTGTGAAGGAGCCGGAGAAGACCGACATGGTGATCTTCCGGGAGAACTCGGAGGACATCTACGCCGGAATCGAATACGAGTCGGGTACGGCAGAGGCGCGCAAGATCATCGACTTCCTGCAGAACGAGATGGGGGTGACCAAGATCCGCTTCCCCGATACCGCGGGCATCGGGATCAAGCCGGTCTCCAGCGAGGGCACGAAGCGCCTGGTACGCAAGGCGATCCAGTATGCGATCGACAACGACCGCCGGTCAGTCACCCTGGTGCACAAAGGCAACATCATGAAGTTCACCGAGGGCGCGTTCAAGAACTGGGGCTACGAACTGGCACGCGAGGAGTTCGGGGCCGAGGAGATCGACGGCGGCCCCTGGTGCAGCCTGCGGAATCCGAAGACGGGATCCGAGATCATCGTCAAGGACGTGATCGCCGACGCGTTCCTGCAGCAGATCCTGCTGCGCCCCGACGAGTACGACGTGATCGCCACGCTGAACCTCAAT
This sequence comes from Thioalkalivibrio nitratireducens DSM 14787, assembly GCF_000321415.2. NCBI lineage: Bacteria > Pseudomonadati > Pseudomonadota > Gammaproteobacteria > Chromatiales > Ectothiorhodospiraceae > Thioalkalivibrio > Thioalkalivibrio nitratireducens. The sequence continues at coordinate 1,568,728 of NC_019902.2, forward strand.
GGCGACTATATTTCCGACGCGCTCGCGGCGCAGGTGGGCGGCATCGGCATCGCGCCGGGTGCGAACCTGTCCGACACCGTCGCGATGTTCGAGGCCACGCACGGGACCGCCCCGAAATACGCGGGCCAGGACAAGGTGAACCCCGGTTCGCTGATCCTGTCTGCGGAGATGATGCTGCGGCACATGGGCTGGACCGAGGCCGCCGACGGGATCGTACGCGGGATGGGCGGGGCGATCAGCGCCCGGGAGGTCACCTACGACTTCGCGCGCCTGATTCCCGGGGTCGAACCCGTGTCCTGCTCCGGCTTCGGCGCCGCGGTGATCGCGCGGATGGGTCCCGAGGATACATCCACTGGCCAGTAGTTCACGGAAGGGGGATAGAGTTTGCGGTCTATTTGTCTATGTCGAGTGACTCACCGAAGATGCAGTAGCGGCACCGAGGGGATGCCGGCGGGAAGCTGAAGCGACCATGACGGATCCAAAACACAGAACCGGCGTCGACGAGTCGATCGCCGTCGACGAATCCCGGCCGGAACTCAAGCCGCCCCGGAGATTCAAGGTCGTGCTGATCAACGATGACTACACGCCGATGGAGTTCGTGGTCGAAGTACTGGAGACGTTCTTCGCCATGGACCGGGAGAGGGCAACGCGGGTGATGCTGCACGTGCATACCCGCGGCAAGGGCGTCTGCGGGATCTTCAGCCGCGATGTCGCGGAGACCAAAGTCGCGCAGGTCAACGACTACGCTCGCCACCACCAGCACCCACTGCTATGTTCGATGGAGGAGGCCTGACCCCGATGCTCGACCGCGAACTCGAATTCAGTCTGAACATGGTCTTCAAGGACGCCCGGGAGAAGCGGCACGAGTTCGTGACCGTGGAACATCTCCTGCTGGCGCTGATCTCGAATCCCAGCGCCGCCACGGTGTTGCGTGCCTGTGGCGCCGACCTCGAACGGATCCGGGGTGAGCTGGAGACCTGGCTCGACGCCAACACCCCCCGGATACCGCCGCGGGACGGGCGCGAAACCCAGCCCACCCTGGGGTTCCAGCGCGTGCTCCAACGCGCGGTGTTTCACGTCCAGTCCAGCGGCCGCAAGGAAGTCAGCGGAGCGAATGTGCTCGTGGCGCTGTTCGGCGAACAGGATTCGCATGCGCTGCACCTGCTCGCACGCCAGGACATCCAGCGGCTGGACGTCGTCAATTTTCTCTCGCACGGGATTTCGAAGGTGCCCGACGAGGATGGTGGCCAGATCCAGCCCGGCAGTACGGAAGGTGGCGGCGGAGCCTCGGGTAACGGTTCGGAGGAGGGCGAGGAGAAGCAGAATGCGCTGACCCTCTACGCAACGAACCTGAATGCAAAGGCGGCCAAGGACGAGATCGATCCGCTGATCGGCCGGGAGCACGAAATCGAGCGCACCATCCAGATTCTCTGCCGGCGGCGCAAGAACAACCCGCTGCTGGTGGGCGAGGCCGGCGTCGGCAAGACCGCGATCGCCGAGGGTCTCGCGCGCCGGATTGTCGACCACGAGGTTCCCGACGCGATCTCGAAGGCCACCGTGTATTCGCTGGACCTTGGCGCGCTGGTGGCCGGCACCAAGTACCGGGGCGATTTCGAGAAGCGCCTGAAAGGCGTGCTGGCCCAACTCAAGCGACAACCCGGCGCGGTGCTGTTCATCGACGAAATCCACACGATCATCGGCGCCGGTGCCGCCTCGGGTGGCGTGATGGACGCGTCCAACCTGATCAAACCGATGCTGGCCAGCGGCGAGCTGAAATGTATCGGCTCGACCACGTACAACGAGTACCGCGGCATCTTTGAAAAGGACCGGGCACTGGCGCGGCGCTTCCAGAAGATCGACGTGCCCGAACCGTCGGTCGAGGAGACCTTCCAGATCCTGTCCGGCCTGAAGTCCCGCTTCGAGACGCACCACAACGTGCGGTTCACCCGCCCGGCGCTGCGGGCGGCGGCTGAACTCGCCGACCGCTACATTACTGACCGCTTCCTGCCCGACAAGGCGATTGACCTGATCGACGAGGCCGGCGCCAGCCGGCAGCTCCAGCCGTCGAGTCAGCGGCGCAAAACCATCGGTGTCCATGATATCGAGGCGATCGTCGCGAAGATCGCGCGCATCCCGCCGAAATCGGTTTCCAGCAGCGATGTGGAGATCCTGCGCAACCTCGAGCGCGACCTGAAGATGGTGGTATTCGGTCAGGATCCCGCGATCGACAGCCTGAGCACCGCGATCAAGATGGCGCGCTCGGGACTGGCGGACCAGGACAAGCCGATCGGCTCGTTCCTGTTCACCGGCCCGACCGGGGTCGGGAAGACCGAGGTCACGGTACAGCTGGCACGGATTCTGGGCATCGAACTGGTGCGCTTCGACATGTCCGAGTACATGGAACGGCACACCGTATCGCGTCTGATCGGGGCACCGCCGGGCTATGTCGGCTACGACGAGGGCGGTCTGCTGACCGACGCGATCCTGAAGCATCCGCACGCGGTGTTGCTGCTGGACGAGATCGAGAAGGCCCACCCGGATGTATTCAACCTGCTGCTGCAGGTGATGGATCACGGCACGCTGACCGACACCAACGGTCGCAAGGTCGACTTCCGCAACGTGATCGTGGTGATGACCAGCAACGTCGGCGCGGAAATGGCAAGCCGCCCGTCGATGGGCTTCACGCAGCAGGACCACTCGACCGACGCGATGGAGGTGCTGAAGCGGACCTTCAGCCCCGAGTTCCGCAACCGCCTGGATGCGGTCATCCAGTTCGCGGCGCTCGACGAGGCCACCATTCTCGGGGTGGTCGACAAGTTCCTGGTACAGCTGCAGGCTCAGCTTGACGAGAAGAAGGTAGTGCTGACAGTCGCGCCCGAAGGTCGGGCATGGCTGGCCGAGCACGGCTACGACGCGAAGATGGGTGCCCGCCCGATGGCGCGTACCCTCCAGGAGCACATCAAGAAACCACTGGCCGAGGAGATCCTATTCGGGCGGCTGTCGAAGGGTGGCGGGGAAGTCGTCGTGCGGCTGGGCGATGCCGGCCTTGAACTCGAGATCCGGGAGCCTGCCGTCAGCTGACGCGGCTGCGCGCGGGGCTCCGCCCGCTTACTTGTTGCGGTAGACGATGCGACCCTTGGTGAGATCGTAGGGGGTCATCTGCACGATGACCTTGTCGCCGCGCAGGATGCGGATGTAGTGCTTGCGCATCTTGCCGGAGATATGGGCGGTGATCACATGCCCGTTCTCGAGTTCCACGCGGAACATCGTGTTGGGCAAGGTTTCGACCACGGTTCCCTCGAGTTCGATCTCGTCTTCCTTCGCCATGCAAGTCCTCTCTGATGTAATCCGGGATGCGACATTATGCGGATGCGCGCCCGGAACTCAAGAGAACCGGCGATCGCTGGCCCAAACGCGTGGCAGCAAGGCAGCGTCACCGGCACGCGCGTGCCGCAGGTCGGCGCCTCCCGTGCACGCCGGGTGCGGTCCCTCTGCCAAGGGTTTGCCGCCCCGGATTTGATGGGCATACACTACGCCCACCTTGAGCGGCGTCGCAGGTCAGCAATGGATACGCAGTGGGCAGTGGTGTTCCCGGGTCAGGGGTCGCAGTCGGTCGGCATGCTCGACGAACTGGGCCGGACATGGCCCGTAGTCCGCGATACCTTTCGCGAGGCATCCGATGCGCTAGGGGCCGATCTCTGGGACCTGACCCAGAACGGCCCGGCCGAACAGCTGAACCGCACCGAGAACACGCAACCCGCGATGCTCGCCGCCGGCGTTGCGGCCTGGCGTGTTCTCACGACCGAGGTTCCGGACATGCCGGCGCTGGCTGCCGGGCACAGCCTGGGAGAGTACAGCGCGCTGGTGGCGGCGGATGCGCTGGATTTCCCGGACGCGGTCAGGCTGGTGCGCGAGAGGGCGCTGGCGATGCAGGACGCGGTCGTGGAGGGTGCCGGCGCGATGGCGGCGATCCTCGGAATGGACGACGATGCGGTTCAGGCCTTGTGCGACGCGCAGGCCGGTGGCGAGGTGCTCGAGCCGGTCAATTTCAACTCGCCCGGGCAGGTTGTGATCGCAGGTACCGCCGCGGCGGTCGATCGCGCGCTGGCGGCCGCGTCCTCCACGGGCGCCCGCAAGGCCGTGCGTCTGCCGGTTTCGGTCCCTTCGCATTGTGCGCTGATGCGCCCGGCAGCGGAACGCCTGCGCAGTGCGCTGCAGAGCGTCGATTTGCGCATGCCGCGTATTCCCGTGCTGCACAATGTCAGCGCCGCTCCGGTGGACAGCGTGGAGGCGCTGCGCGAGATTCTGGCGGAACAGCTCTATCGACCGGTACGGTGGGTCGAGACCGTGCAAGCGATGCGCGCCAGGGGAGTGCAGACGCTGGTCGAAGCTGGCCCGGGGCGGGTGCTGACAGGACTGGCGAAGCGTATCGACCGCGACCTCGCGCTACTGGAGATCAGCAACGCCGAGAGCCTGGCCAAGAGCGTGGCGGCCCTGCAGGCCTGACCGGCCCGATCGCGTTCCATCACACGAGCATCGAGCAGAGAAAACGAGCGATGACCGACAGGAAAGGGGCGGCCCTGATCACCGGCGCGAGTCGCGGGATCGGAGCCGCGATTGCAAGGCGCTTGGCCGAGGACGGCTGGCTGGTGATCGGCACCGCGACGTCGGCGCCCGGCGCCGACAGGATCTCCGCGGCGCTGGCCGACGTCGGCGGACGCGGTCTGGTGATGGACGTTATCGACGCCGCGTCGGTGCAGGCGGCGCTGAACGACATCCAGGCGCGGGAAGGCACGATCGAGGTGTTGGTGAACAACGCCGGCATCACCCGCGACAACCTGCTGATGCGCATGAAGGACGAAGAGTGGGACAGCATCATCGACACCAACCTCACTGCGGCGGTGCGCCTGACCCAGAAGGTGCTGAAGCCAATGATGAAGGCCCGGAACGGCCGCATCATCCTGATCGGTTCGGTGGTCGGATCGAGCGGGAACGCCGGGCAGACGAACTATGCCGCTGCAAAGGCAGGGCTGGCGGGATTCGCCCGGGCGCTGGCCCGCGAGGTCGGCAGCCGCAACATCACCGTGAATACGGTGGCTCCGGGGTTCATCGACACCGACATGACGCGCGAACTCGGTGACGAGACCCGGGCGAAACTGCTCGAGGGAATCCCACTCGGGCGTCTGGGCGCCCCCGAGGAGATCGCGGCCGCGGTCGCTTTTCTCGCATCCCGGGATGCGGGGTATATTACCGGCGAGACGCTGCATGTGAACGGCGGCATGTTCATGCATTGACCACAGTGGTTCCCGGAACCGCAGGCCGCCGCTGACGCGGCCCGGTACCGGGTGGATCGTGCCCCGGCGCAGGCTGCACTGTACTGGATCGCACGGGGGGTTTTCACTAGAATGGCGCTCGAAAATTGACCGCCATACACCCAAAGGGGATGTCGTAGATGAGCAGCATTGAAGAACGCGTCAAGAAGATCGTGGTTGAGCAATTGGGCGCCAAGGAAGAGGACGTTACGGATTCCGCCTCTTTCGTCGAGGATCTGGGTGCCGACTCGCTCGACACCGTGGAGCTGGTGATGGCGCTCGAGGAGGAGTTCGAGACGGAAATCCCGGACGAACAGGCCGAGAAGATCACGACCGTGCAGCAGGCGATCGACTACATCAAGGCGCACATGAAGGACTGATCGAGGCCGGGTGCCGGCTTTTCCGATGGATACCGAAGCATGGGCCGCTCGCGAAGCCTCGGGGTGGCCCTTGTTTCATTCAGTTCTGAGGGAGAATTCAATTGGCTAAGCGTCGTGTCGTGGTTACAGGTCTCGGGATCGTCTCCCCGGTGGGTTCCACTGTGGAAACGGCCTGGGCAAATATCGTCGCCGGCAAGAGCGGGATCACGCCGATTGATGTCTTCGACGCCTCGGAAATGCCGGTCCGGATCTCCGGAGCGGTACGGGACTTCAATGCCGACGATTACGTGCCCACGAAGGACCAGAAGAAAATGGACACCTTCGTGCTCTACGGTCTCGCCGCGGGCCTGCAGGCGCTGGAGGACTCGGGCCTGGACGTGACCGACGCGAACGCCGATCGCATCGGGGTCGCGATCGGATCCGGCATCGGCGGTCTGCCGTACATCGAGCGCTCCTACGGGGCCTACCTGAAGGGGGGGGCGCGAAAGATCTCCCCGTTCTTCGTGCCCAGCGCGATCATCAACATGGTTGCGGGGAACCTGTCGATCATGCGGGGCCTGAAAGGGCCGAACATCTCCATCGTCTCGGCCTGCGCCACCGGCACCCACAACATCGGGGATGCGGCACGGATGATCGCCTATGGCGACGTCGACGCGATGCTGGCCGGCGGCGCCGAGATGGCCACCACTCCGCTGGGAATCGGCGGCTTCGCCGCTGCCCGCGCGCTGTCGACCCGCAACGATGATCCGGCGCGTGCCTCGCGCCCGTGGGACCGCGATCGCGACGGGTTCGTGCTCAGCGACGGGGCCGGCGTGCTGATGCTGGAAGAGTACGAACACGCCAGGGCGCGCGGTGCGCGTATCTACTGTGAACTCGCAGGCTTCGCCTGGAACTCCGATGCCTACCACATGACGCAGCCGTCCCAGGGGGGGGAAGGTGCGGCCGACTGCATGCTGAAGGCGTTGCAGGACGCCGGCATGAACGCGGACGAGGTCGGATACATCAATGCCCACGGAACCTCGACGCCGGCCGGCGATCTGGCGGAGACCCTCGCGGTGAAACGCGCGCTGGGCGACCACGCGCAGCGGGTGCTGGTGAACTCCACCAAGTCGATGACCGGCCACCTGCTGGGCGCTGCGGGCGGCATCGAGGCATTGTTCTGCGCGCTGGCGCTGCATCAGAAAGTGTCGCCCCCGACCATCAACCTGGACCATCCCGGCGAGGGCTGCGACCTCGACTACGTGGCCCATGAGGCCCGGGACATGGATGCGCGGGTCGCGCTGTCGAACTCCTTCGGCTTCGGCGGGACGAACGGCACCCTGGTGTTCCGCACCCTGTAGCCGGGTCCGTGTCCGTCCGGCCGCTCGCGACGGGCGCGGATCTCCTGGCGCTGGCCCGCAGTCATCCCCGGCGTTATCCGCATCTGCTCGATACCGCGCTGATCGGGCAGGCGCCCGCGCGCTTCTCGATCCTGTTCGCGTTCCCCGGCGCGACCCTGACCGGCGACGCGGTGCTCGAGGGCCTCGCGCGGCTGGGCCCGTTCGACGAGATGCGCAGGCCGCAGCCCGCCCCCGGGCTTCCGTTCGCGGGCGGTTGGTTCGTCTACCTTGGGTATGAACTGGCCTGGTCGATCGAACCGTCGCTGGGCGCCTGCACGCCCGATCCCTGGCTGCCCAGTGCGGTGCTGACCCGTTTCCCGGCAGCGCTGATCCTGGACCATTGGCAGCGCCGGAGCTACTTCGTCGACGAGGACGACGATCCACAGCGCTGGGAGCAGGTGCGTTCCGACCTGGCGGACCTGCGCGACCGGAGCCCTGCGGAACTGCCCCCGCTGCAGGTCGACGAGGACGATCCGGAACAGTATCGGCGGGCGGTGCGGCGTGCCCTGCGCTACATTCGGGATGGTGACTGCTTCCAGGCCAACCTGTCCCGCGAATGGCGGATCCGATCGCCCACGCCATGGGATACCGCGGATCTGTACGAGCGGCTTCGGCGGGCCAACCCGGCGCCCTTCGCCGCGTGGCTGCGCCTCCCCGGGGCCGAGATCCTCAGTTCGTCGCCGGAGCGCCTGGTCGGGGTGCGGCACGGCGTGGCGGAAGCCCGTCCCATCGCCGGCACCCGCCGCAGGGATGCCGACGCGACGAAGGACGATGCGCTGTCGAATGATCTCAAGGTCAATCGCAAGGAAATCGCGGAGCACGTGATGCTGGTGGATCTCGAGAGGAATGATCTCGGACGGGTCGCGGTTCCGGGCAGCGTGCGCGTGCCGGAGTTCATGACCATCGAGAGCTACCGGCGGGTTCACCACATCGTGTCGTCGGTTCAGGGGCGGTTGCGGCCGGGATCGACTCCGGCCGATCTGGTGCGGGCCTGCTTTCCCGGTGGCACCATCACCGGCTGTCCGAAAATCCGCAGTATGCAGATCATCCGGGAACTCGAGCAGGGAGCGCCGCGGGGAGCGTATACCGGGTCCTGTGGGTACATCAGCCGGCACGGATGGATGGATACCAATATCCTGATCCGCACGCTGGTGGTGCGGGGCCATGCACTGCGTTTCCGCACCGGAGCCGGAATCGTCGCCGATTCCGATCCCGAGGCGGAACTGCAGGAAACGCGGCACAAGGCCCAGGGTTTGCTGGACGCACTGACATCATGACGATTCTGGTCAACGGCGAGGAGGGGAACCGGATCGACGCCCGGGACCGGGGACTGCAGTTCGGTGACGGCGTGTTCGAGACCCTGCGTCTGCACGGTGGCGTGCCTCAGTTGTGGAGTCGGCACTGGGAACGCCTCTGCCTCGGGCTCGATCGGCTCGGAATTCCGCGAGTGCCGGAGCGTGCCTGCCTGGACGACCTGTCCCGGGTCGCCGCGGCTCCCCTGAGCTTGGCCAAGCTGATCGTCACGCGCGGGGTGGGTCCCCGCGGCTACGCGGTGCCGGCCCGGGTCCACCCGACCCGGATCGTGATCGGGGGTGACGCACTGTCCGGTGAACATGACCGGCCATGGCTGCATATCGGCGTCTGCGGGACGCGGACGGGCCACAACCCGCTGCCCGGGTGCAAACACCTGAACCGGATCGAGAATATCCTGGCGCGCATGGAGTGGGGCCCCGACTGGGACGAAGGCGTGATGCTGGACCGAAACGACCACGTCGTCTCCGGAACCCAGGGGAATCTGCTACTGCTCGAAGGGCGAACGCTGGTTGCCCCGACGGTGCAGGAGTTCGGGATCGCCGGTACCCGCCGCGCGTGGGTGATGGAACGGGCTGCGCGTGCAGGCCTGCAGGTGCACGAGGCGCGGGTCGGCCTGCGCCGCGCGCGGGATGCCGACGCCGTGTTCCTCAGCAACAGCCGGATCGGCCTGCGGCCGGCCCGCTGGGTCGGGGATCATGCTACCCTCGCGGATCCGGCCGACGGGTCGGAATCGATGGCGCTGATGCTCGAGATTGGACACGAACTCAATGAGATGGCTTAGCCTCTTCACGCTTTTTCTGCTGATTGCCGCGACGCTGGCCGGGGCACATCTGGTCACGCTTTATCACCAGCAGATGACGGCACCGCTCGATCTGGAGCAGGCCGAGGTTCTGCTGGTGGAGCCCGGCCAGGGCTTTCGCCAGATCGTCGGCGAGATGGAGGCCCGTGGCTGGGTCCGGTATCCCTGGATGGTCGAGATCCATGCGCGCCGGGCAGGGGTCGCGGACCGGCTCCAGGCGGGCGAATACGAGATCCTTCCCGGGCTGACGGTGACGGCGGTGCTCGACCGGATGGTGCGCGGCCAGGTCATCCGGCATCGGCTGACGGTTCCCGAGGGGTGGACCGCACGGCAGTTCTTCGACGCTGTTCAAGGCCACCCGGCACTGCGGCCGTTGCCGGAGGGGACCGATCTGGGCGCGCTGATGGCCGATCTGGGTCGGCCGGGCCAGCATCCGGAAGGCTGGTTTCTTCCCGACACGTACCTGTTCAGCCGCGACACCCCGGGGCAGCAGATCCTCCGGCAGGCGCACGAAGGTCTGACCCAGGTGCTGGATCAGGCTTGGCAAAACCGCATGGAGGATCATCCGGTCGAGTCGCCCTACGAACTGCTGATCCTGGCGTCGATCATCGAAAAAGAGACCGGGCAGCCCCAGGAGCGCGGCCTGGTGGCCGGCGTGTTCGTGAACCGCCTGCGCCAGGGCATGCGCCTGCAGACGGACCCGACCCTGCTCTATGCGCTGGAACCGGGGGAGACCCGGCTCACCCGCGCCGAGTTGCGGCGGGACCATCCGTATAACACCTACACCCGCGACGGCCTTCCACCCACTCCGATCGCGCTGCCGGGGAAGGCCTCGATCCTGGCCGCCGCACGGCCGACCGAGACCGACGCCCGGTTCTTCGTGTCGCGCAACGACGGCACCCATGAGTTCTCGCAGACCTACGCCGAACATCGCGCGGCGGTCATCCGGTACCAGCTCGGCGGTGACGCCAGCCGCTATGGCGGGGGGCAACGGTGAGTCGCCGTTCCGGCGGGTTCGTGGTGCTGGAGGGGATCGAGGGCGCTGGCAAGTCGACCCAGCTCGAGCGCCTCGGGCGGCGACTGGCCGCCGCAGGGGCGGAGGTTGTCCGCACCCGCGAACCCGGGGGCACCGGGGCCGGCGAGCGGATCCGGGAGCTCCTGCTGGATCCGGCCCTCGGCGATATCGCGGCCGAAACGGAACTGCTGCTGATCTTCGCCGCGCGCGCGGAACACCTGCACCGAGTCATCCGCCCGGCATTGCAACGGGGGGCCTGGGTGCTCAGCGACCGTTTCACGGACGCGAGCTTCGCCTACCAGGGGGCAGGCCGCAGGCTCGGCATGGAGCGGGTCGAAGTGCTCGAGGCCTGGCTACAGGGGGGGCTGCGGCCGGACCTGGTGCTGGTCTTCGACGTCCCCGTGCGGGTCGGGCTGGAACGAGCGCTTGCGCGCGGCAAGCGGGATCGGATCGAGGGTGAGGACGTGGCCTTCTTCGAGCGGGCCCGCGAGGCCTACCGCACGCGCGCGGGTCGCGATGCCGATCGGTACCGTCTGATCGACGGCACCCCGGACCCGGAGACGGTGGAACGGGCGGTAGAACGGATCTGGAACGACTGGCTGGCGGACCGGTCCGGCTAGCGCGCGATGGATCCGGAGCGCCCATCGAATAATGGTTCCGGCGCGGCGTTCCCGCCCTGGCTAAAGGCCCCGCTCGGGCACCTGGCCGCGTGGACCCGGGGCGGGCGGCTGGCGTCGGGACTGCTGCTGGTCGGGCCCGAGGGAGTGGGCAAGGGTCTGCTCGCGCGCACCTTCCTGCAATGGGTGGCATGCACGGAATCCGCCGACACGAATCAGCCCTGCGGGGCCTGCAATGGCTGCCGGAGTTTCCTGGGTGGGAGCCATCCCGAAATCCTCGAGATCGTCCCGGAGGCACCGGGCAAGGAGATCCTCGTGGATGCAGTGCGGGAGGTGATCGACTTCCTGTCGCTCAGCCATGCCGGGCCGGCCAGGGTGGTGCTGATCTCCTCGGCGGAAAGCATGAACGCGAATGCCGCGAATGCCCTGCTGAAGACGCTCGAGGAGCCGCCGGCCGGCGCGACGCTGTTGCTGACCGCGACCCGCCCGGCACGCCTGCCGCCGACGATCCGCAGCCGCTGCCAGCCGCTCCGGATTCCCCACCCCGAGCACCGGCGGATGGTTGAATGGCTGAATGCGGGGGACAACGCGGAGCTCGCGGTCGACGAGGCACTTGCGGCCAGCATGAACCGACCGATGGCGGCTCGCGATCTGCTGCAGGATCCGGAGGCGATCGAGCGGTGGCAGCGCGATCGCGACGCGCTGAATGCGCTGCTGGAGAGCCGGTCACCGTTTCCGGTGATCGACCGCTTCACCGCCTGTGAGCCGGGTTCGCTGGTTCCACGCCTGCAGTGCCTGTTGGTGTCGGCCCAGCGCTGGCTGGTCACCGAGGAAGCGGATGCCTTCGGCCGTCTGTTCGACCCCGCCCAGCTGGCCGCGTTCGCGCAGGCGCACGGCCTGCGTGGTCTGGCGCGCCTGCTGCAGAGTTCACAGCGATGGCACCGGGAGATGGCGGCCGCCCTGAATCCGCAGCTGCGCTGCGAGGAGATCGTGCTCGCCTTGCATGGCCGCACGGCCTGAGCGCCCGATGCGCATGTTGGCGAGCCGGGTAAAAAACGATGATAATGGCGTTATTTCCTCCCGCTTCGGAGCAATGGCGAGTGGCGCCAGGCACCTGTACAGTGTTTGAAGCCCGGATCCGGTGGAGTGCTGCGGCATGAGCACACCGACCGGGGGCCGGATTCTGACGCTCGCAATACGCGACAAGTCGGCGCTGTTTGCGGCCTACATGCCATTCCTGACCAATGGCGGTCTGTTCATTCCAACGGACAAGTCGTTCCGGCTCGGTGACGAGATCTTCGTGCTTCTGAGTCTGCTGGATGAACCCGAGCGCATCCCGGTTCCCTGCCAGGTCGTCTGGATCACGCCGGCGCGTGCCCAGGGCAACCGCGTGCGCGGCATCGGTGTGCAGTTCAGCAGCAGCGACAAGGGTGCGACCCGGCGCCTGATCGAGACCCACCTCGGCGGTATGCTCCAGTCGACGGGGCGCACGCACACGCTCTAGCGACTCGCTAGCGATTGGGCCAGGCGAGACGTTCGCATCACCCGATCGCGGCGCCAGCCGCACACCGTATCCCTACCGCTCACACGGCCACGCGGCCGCGGCTCAGCAGTGGTCGGCCACCCGTGCCAAGGCCTCGTCGAGCGCCGTGGGGGACAGGTAGAAATGCGGCGAGAAACGGATTCCGCCGCCCCGTTGCGCGCAGAGCACACCCATTTCCTGCAGATGCTGGAACAGGAGCTCCGCGCTTCCGTGTGCGGGGAAGAACGTCAGGATGCCCGCATGCCGGTCGACCGGGGTCAGCACCCGGCAACCGAGGACCGTGAGTCCCTCGTACAGGTGCTGCCAATGCGCGTCGATCTGCTGCGCAATGCGCTCGAGCCCGGTGTCCAGCAGCAGCGACAAGCTGGCGTGCACGGCGTGGATCCCAAGCAGATTCGGACTGCCGGGTTCAAAGCGTCTCGCACCCGCTGCGGGTGTCAGCTCGTAGGTGATGAAGTCGCCCGAATCCGCCAACATGTGCCACCCGAATTCCTGCAACCGCAGATGGTCCCGGATCTCCGGCCGCACGTAGAATAGCGCGATCCCCTCCGGTGCCAGCAGCCACTTGTGGGCGTCGGCCATCACGAAATCTGCATGCACGGCGTGGGCATCGAAGGGCAACGCACCCAGGTGCTGGATCGCGTCGACGCAGAACAGGATGTCGCGGCGCCGCAGATCCGTGCCCAGGCGCTCGATGTCCAGGCGCAAACCGCTGGCGAACTGCACCGCGCTGCAGGAAAGCAGCGCGGTATTGCGGTCACACGCCGCCAGCAACGCCACTTCGGGGCTTGGGTGGCTGTCCAGTGCAACCTCGCGCACCTCGAGCCCGAACCGCTCCGCGGCCATCAGCCAGACGATCCGGTTAGACGGGAACTCGCCCTTCGGGATCACGACATTCGCGTGCCGCGGCCAGTCCAGCCCGAAAGCGACCATCGACAGGGCCTCCGAGGTGTTCTTCACGAACGCGATGTCGTCGGCCGCCGTGGCACCGATCAGGCGCCGGCCCAGCTCCCGGGCTTGCTGCTGGACTTTCATCCAGGAGGCGTACTTCTGCGAACCCTGGACGAGATTCTCGTGCGCGAACGCGCTGACCGCGTCGGCCGTGCGCCGGGGCCAGGGGCCCACGGCCGCGTGGTTCAGATGGATGATGTCCTGATGGGGGAATTCGGGGTGCATCGGCGTCTCCGCGTGTGTCCGGGCCAAGCCTGTCAGATTTCCGGCGCCCGTCAAGCCCGTCGGGCTGGCGAGCCGGGGTTGCCCTGGGTGCCTCGGCTTGCTAGTGTGCTTCGTCTGTTCTCGCAAAACAGTTTTGCGACCAAACGCCGTGCCCGCCCGCTCGGGGCCAGGTATGCGCTCCGGCCCGGACGCTGCTCATGGCGTAGGTGTCCCGCCTTCATCACGTCTTTCTGAAGGAGGAACTGAATGAACTCAGTTCTCAAGTTCTTTCGCGACCCCGACCTCGGGACCATCGAGACGCGCGGTTTCAAGGTGTTCAACGAGCGCACCCTCGACCGTATCGATGCGATCCGGCATCTGCCCGAGGAGATACAGTTCGACATGCGGGTGGTCGCGAGCGTACTCCCGTTCCGGGTGAACGAGTACGTGATCGACGAACTGATCGACTGGTCGCGGGTTCCGGAAGACCCGATCTTCCAGCTGACCTTTCCCCAGCGCGAAATGCTGGCCCCCGAGGCGTTCGAACGCATGGCCGAACTGCACCGCCAGGGCGCCGACCGCGCGCAGATCTCGGCACTGGCCTGGCAGCTGCGAGAGGATCTGAACCCGCACCCGGCCGGACAGTTGGAGCTCAACCGCCCGCGGGATCCCGAAGGGTCCGTGATCGACGGTCTGCAGCACAAGTACCGGGAAACCGTGCTGTTCTTCCCCAGCCAGGGCCAGACCTGCCACAGCTACTGCACCTTCTGTTTCCGCTGGGCGCAGTTCGTCGGCGACAAGGGACTGCGCATCGCGTCCAACCAAGTCGAGCAGCTGCTCGGATACCTGCGGGCGCACCGCAACGTCTCCGATCTGTTGATCACGGGCGGCGACCCGATGGTAATGAAGACCCGAAACCTCGCCCAGTACCTCGAACCGCTGCTGGCGCCCGAATACGATCACGTGCAGTCGGTTCGCATCGGCACCAAGGCCCTGACCTTCTGGCCCTACCGGTTCGTGACCGACAATGACGCCGACGACCTGCTCCGGATCCTGGAACGGATGGTGGATGCGGGCAAGAATGTCGCGATCATGGCGCATTACAACCACTGGCAGGAACTGGATACTCCGATCGCCCGCGCCGCGATCCGGCGTCTGCGCGAGACCGGGGCGACCCTGCGTGCACAGGGGCCGCTGCTCGCGAACATCAACGACGATTCGGCGGTCTGGGCGCGCCTCTGGCGCGAACAGGTGAAGCTGGGGATCCACCCGTATTACATGTTCGTGGAACGGGACACCGGCGCACGCCGTTACTTCGAGGTGCCGCTGGCGCGGGCCTGGGAGATCTACCGGGACGCGATGCAGTCCGTTTCCGGGCTGGCACGCACCGCCCGGGGGCCGTCGATGAGTGCCGGTCCGGGCAAGGTCGAGGTCCAGGGCGTGACCGAGATCCACGGCGAGAAGGTCTTCGTGCTCCGCTTCGTGCAGGGGCGCAACCCGGACTGGGTGCAACGGCCATTTTTCGCGCGTTTCGATCCGCACGCGACCTGGCTGGACCAGCTGCGACCGGCCTTCGGCGAGTCCCGGTTCTTCTTCGAGGACGAATTCGGATCGATGAAACCGGCCGCCTGAATCGAACCGGGTGCCCGTGCGGTCATTCGGGAGCGTGACTGCGGGCAACCCGCCGGCCGTGGCACACGGGTTTTGCCGGCACTGCCGGCTGGAGGGAGACGGTCATCATGCCGAAGATCCGCATCCGTGATCTGACCAAGATCTTCGGGGAACCCGCGGGCCCGGCGCTGGAGCTGCTGGAACAGGGGTTCGCCCGCAAGGAGATCCTCGCGCGCACCGGTCTGACCCTCGGCATCGCGAACGTCTCGTTCGATGTCGACGAGGGCGAGATTGTGGTGGTGATGGGCCTGAGCGGCTGCGGCAAGTCCACGCTGATCCGCTGCATCAACCGGCTGATCGAACCGACCGCGGGTTCGGTGGAGATCGATGGGCGCGATATCGCGCGGCTGAGCGATTCCGAGGTGCTGGAACTGCGCCGCAGCAAGTTCGGCATGGTCTTCCAGAATTTCGCGCTGTTCCCGCACAAGACGATCATCGATAACGTGGCGTTCGGCCTGGACGTGCAGGGGGCGACACCGGCAGAACGCGAATCCCGGGCGCAGGCATCGCTGGAGCAAGTCGGTCTGGACGGTTGGGAGCATGCCTATCCCGACCAGCTGTCCGGTGGGATGCAGCAGCGCGTCGGTCTTGCGCGCGCGCTGGCGGTGGATCCGGACATCCTGCTGATGGATGAGGCGTTCAGTGCGCTCGACCCGCTGATCCGGCGGGACATGCAACAGGAGCTGATCGCATTGCAGGCCCGCGTGCGCAAAACCATCGTGTTCATCACCCACGATCTCGACGAGGCGCTGAAGCTCGGTGACCGGATCGTGCTGATGAAGGACGGATACGTGGTCCAGATCGGAACCCCGGAGGAGATTCTCGAATCGCCGGCGAACCGCTACGTCGAGCGTTTCGTCGAGGATGTCGATAAGTCCCAGGTGCTGACGGCCGCAACGGTGATGCGCGATGCCGGCGTGCTCGCCTTCCTGCACGAAGGGCCCCGCGCAGTACTGCACAACATGGAGCGGGCCAGCTACTCGAGCCTGCTGGTCCTGAACCGCGACAAGACCCTGGCCGGATACGTGCTTGCGGAGGACGCCGCCAGCGCGATCCAGCGGGGCGACCGCGACATCTCCGGCATCCTGCGCACCGACGGCCCCCGCGTCGGGCCCGGCGAGCCGCTGACGGAACTGATCAACCTGCTGGTGGATACGCGCATCCCGGTGTCGGTGGTCGATCCGGACAACGGCCGCCTGCTGGGAACGGTGGTGCGGAGCAACGTGCTCGCGGCACTGGCCGACAGCCGGGGCAACGGCAATGGCAGTGGGCCGCCAGCGGAAGCGGGATCCGAAGCAGGCGGGACCATCGACGAGGCACCGGCCGCATGAGCCAGGAATTTCCGTTCGTGGGCAAGTTTCCGCTGGCCCGCTACATCGACCAGGGCCTGGACTGGCTGACCGATCAGTTCGCGTTCATCACGCGTGCGATCAGTACCGTGCTGGGCAACGGAGTGGAACTGGTCGTCGGCGTGCTGACCTTCCCATCGCCCTGGATCGTGATCGCAGTGTTCGCGGCACTGGCCTGGTATGTCGCCGGGCGCCGGGTCGGTATCGGCACCGCAGCCGGGCTGCTGTTCCTGTGGAACCTCCAGCTGTGGCACGCGACGATGGAGACATTGACGCTGGTGATGTTCGCGACCGCGGTTGCCGTGGCCATCGCGATGCCGATCGGGATCCTGGGCGGGCTGTCGGAGCGCTTCCACCGCGCGATCATGCCGGTGCTGGACTTTATGCAGACCATGCCGGCGTTCGTCTACCTGATTCCGGCCATCCCGTTTTTCGGCCTTGGCCAGGTGTCGGCGATGTTCGCCACCGTGATCTTCTCGATGCCCCCGGCGATCCGCCTGACCACGCTCGGTATCCGGCAGGTGCCGCGGGAACTGGTCGAGGCGGCCGACGCCTTTGGTGCGACCCGGCGCCAGAAGCTATTCAAGGTGCAGTTGCCACTCGCGGTCCCCACGATCATGGCGGGGATCAACCAGACCATCATGCTGGCCCTGTCGATGGTCGTGATCGCGGCGATGATCGGCGCGGGCGGCCTCGGCGGCGAAGTCTGGCGCGCGATCCAGCGCCTGCAGCCGGGCGCCGGATTCGAGGCGGGCATTGCGATCGTGATCGTCGCGATGATCCTGGACCGGGTGACCCAGCGGATCGGGCAGAAACGCAAGACCCACTCATGACGCACGCAAGGAGACAACCGATGCGATTGAACCGAAGAACGAGCCTGGTGGCCATTGGCGGCCTGACCCTGGCGCTGGTCCTGGGCGCCTGTGCACCGCGCGATCGCGCGGAAACCATCGACCTGGTCTACGTGGAGTGGGCCAGCGAGGTCGCAAGCACCAACGTGATCCGGGTCGTGCTGGAGGAAGCCGGCTACGACGTGAACATGACCTCGGTCAGCGCTGCAGCGATGTGGCAGTCCACCGCGTCCGGGGACCAGGACGCCTTCGTCGCCGCGTGGCTGCCGACCACTCATGGCCACTACCTCGAGCAGGTGGCCGAGCGGGTCGAGGATCTCGGCCCGAACCTTGAAGGCACGCGCATCGGCCTGGTCGTGCCCGCGTATGTCGAGATCGATTCGATCGAGGAACTCAACGAGCACGCCGACCGCTTCGATGGCCGCATCATCGGGATCGATCCCGGTGCCGGGATCATGAGCACGACCGAGACGGCGATCGAGGAGTATGGGTTGGCCCTGTCGCTGGTGGAGGGCTCGGATGCCACGATGACCGGAGTGCTGCGCGATGCGGTCCGCAACCAGGACTGGGTTGTGGTCACCGGCTGGACTCCGCACTGGAAAGAAGGCCGTTGGGAGCTGAAGTACCTCGACGATCCGAAAGGCATCTACGGCGGCGAGGAGGCGATTCACACGATCGTGCGCGCCGGTCTCAGGGACGACATGCCAGAGGCCTACGCGATCCTCGACCGCTTCCACTGGACTCCGACCCAGATGGCGGAACTGATGGTGATGAACGAGGAGGGCGGCGATCCCTATGACAACGCGCGCGAGTGGCTCGACGCGAACCCGGAAATGCTGGAGCGCTGGCTGAACTGATCGTCGCCGGTCGCGGCCCTGCAACGGGGCCGCGATGCTTCCCCGCGCGGGACCGTCGGTGGCCGAGGCCCCGGCGATGTCCCTGCCGGCGCGACCTGCCGCCGGGGCGCGCCGGGTTGCTACACTGTGCCCATGGATTCCCGCACGCTGAAACGCCGCGACCTGGCGGCCCTCTGGCACCCCTGCACGCAGATGAAGGATTACGGCGAGGAGGGCAGCCTCCCGCTGCTGGCGATTCGTCGCGGCGAGGGGGTCTGGCTGGAGGACTTCGACGGCAGGCGCTACCTGGATGCGATCAGCTCCTGGTGGGTCAACCTGTTCGGACACGCGAACCCGGTCATCAACGCGGCAATCCGCGACCAGCTCGACGAACTGGAACACGTGATCCTGGCCGGCTGCACCCACGAACCGGTGGTCCAGCTCTCGGAGCGCCTGATCGAGAAGACTCCGGAACCCCTGACGCGCTGCTTTTTCGCCGACAATGGCAGCGCGGCGGTCGAAGTGGCGCTGAAAATGAGCTTCCATTACTGGAAGAACCGCGGACACCCGGAGAAGCAGCGCTTCATCTGCCTGAGCAACAGCTACCACGGCGAGACGCTGGGCGCGCTGGCCGTGGGCGCGGTGGAACTGTACCGATCGACCTACGCGCCGCTGATGATGCCGGTGATCACCGTACCGGCACCCGACTGCTTCGAGCGTGAGGCGGGCGAAACCTGCGCAGACGTGGCGCGGCGCCAGTTCGCGCATATGGAACGGGCGTTGGCCGAGCACGCCGACGAGACCTGCGCGGTGATCGTCGAGCCGCTGGTGCAGTGCGCGGGCGGCATGCGCATGCACGACCCCGAGTATCTGCGGCTGCTGCGCGCGGCCTGTGACCGCTACGACGTGCACCTGATCGCCGACGAGATCGCGGTCGGCTTCGGGCGCACCGGAACGATGTTCGCCTGCGAACAGGGGCCGATCAGCCCCGATTTCCTGTGCCTGTCCAAGGGGCTGACCGGAGGCTACCTGCCGCTCGCGGTGGTGCTGACGACCGACGAGGTCTACGACGCCTTCTACGACGACTACGAGCGGCTCAATGCGTTCCTGCACTCGCACTCATACACGGGCAACCCGTTGGCCTGCCGTGCAGCGCTGGCGACGCTGGACATCTTCGACCGCGAGCCGGTGCTGGAACGCAACCGGGAGCTGGCCCGACACATGGGCGAAGCACTGGCGCCGCTGCGCGAACATCCTCACGTCGCCGAGGTGCGCCAGACCGGCATGATCGCGGCGGTCGAACTGGTGCAGGACAAGTCGGCGCGCACGCCTTTTCCCTGGCAGGAACGCCGCGGGCTGCACATCTATCGCCACGGCCTCACCCGCGGCGCTCTGCTGAGGCCGCTGGGCAACGTCAGCTACCTGATGCCGCCGTACGTGATCACCCCGGAGCAGATCGACTTCCTGGTCGAAGTGATGCGCGAGGGCATCGAACGGGCAGTGCGCAGCTGACGGTCACCACGCGGGTGGCCTTTGCGCCACCCCTGGGGCGCGCGTTCCGCCCGCCGCGAATAAACCGCCGCATGTAGGTGCAGTGGAAATCACCTGGCGAACCCCGTAGTCTGCGTCGCTGGCTGGCGCCTGCTCACGGTTTCCGAAGGGGGCGGGTTGTCCGGCATCGATCCCAGCTGCCCCGCTGATGCTGAGCCGTACCGGCTGCGGGCGGGCAGGGGCGGAACGCGCACCGGACCGGCCGGGGCGTCCGCTGCAGCACCGGGTTCGCCGGAGCAGGGCGGATCCCGGCGACGACCACGAGACCGACTGGAGGAGCGATGCGACCCGCGCATTTGCTGCAAGTGCTTGACCGCGAATTTGCCAGCACCGTGGAGGGACACCATACCCCGGTGATGCTCTGGGGCCCGCCCGGAGTGGGGAAGTCACAGATGATCGCGGAGGTCGCGACCCGTAACGAAGTGCCGCTGATCGATATCCGCCTGTCGCAGATGGAGCCCTCGGACCTGCGCGGGATCCCGTTCAAGAGCGGCGACCTGGTCGAATGGGCGGTGCCGTCGATGCTGCCGGACGCCGACCGGCAGGGTCCGTCCGGCGTCCTGTTCCTGGACGAAATCACCTCGGCGCCGCCGAGCGTGTCGGCCGCTGCCTACCAGCTGATCCTGGACCGCCGGCTCGGCGCCTATGAGGTGCCGCCGGGCTGGGCAATCTTTGCCGCGGGCAACCGCCAGGGCGACCGCGGGGTGACCTATACCATGCCGGCGCCGCTGGCGAACCGGTTCTCCCATTTTGAAGTCGAGCTGAACGTCGACGACTGGGCGGCCTGGGCCTACACGCGCGGGATCGACGACCGGATCATCGCCTTCATCCGCTTCCGCCCGGACCTGCTGTTCGAGTTCGACCCGGCGCACAACCCGGTGGCATTCCCGTCACCGCGCTCCTGGGAGTTTGCGCACCGGGCACTGCAGAAGTTCGAGGCGCATCCCGAACTGCTCAGCGGCTCGCTGCAGGCCTGCGTGGGGCAGGCGGCCGGAATCGAACTCAACGCATTCATCGCCCATCTCGACCAGATGCCCGACCTGGACGCGATCGTGCGCGGCGAGTCCGTGGACGCGCCGCGCACGATCGACTTGCAGTACGCGGTCGCGGCGGCGCTGGTCGGCCGGGCGATCCGCGCCCGGGGAACCGCGTCGTCGGTCGAGGTGCAGGGGAACATCCTGAACTACGCCAGCACTTTCCCGCAGCGCGAGATGGGCATCATGATGGTGACCGACATGCACCGGGCACTGGGCGACGATCTGTTCTCGGTGCCGCAGTTCGCCGAGTGGTCGGAACGGGTCGCCGACCTGATGCTCTACGAGGCGTGAACGAACAGGGCGCGCGGTGGTGCTGAAACTGGACGTCGAGACCAAGCTGGCAGCGGCGCGTACGCGGCTGATTATCGACAAGCCATTTCTGGGTGCGCTGGTGCTGCGTCTGCCGCTGCAGCCTGCGCGGCCGGACTGGTGCAAGACCACGACCACCGATGCCCGGAAGCTCTTCTACAACGTCGAGTATATCGAGCACCTGTCGCTGGCCGAGACCCAGTTCGTGCTGGCCCAGGAGGCGCTGCATTGTGCGCTGCTGCACTTCGCGCGCCGGGGACACCGGGTCAAGCACCTGTGGGATCTCGCCTGCGACTTCGCGATCAACCCGATCCTGATCCACGATGGCCTGACCGCGCCGCCGGGCGCGCTGTACAGCCATGAATACGAGGGCATGACTGCCGAGGAGATCTATCCGTTCCTGGTCGACAACGAGAACGACTCGAGCAACGAGGAGACCCTCCACGACAGGCCCGAGGAACAGCAAAGCGGCAAGGGCGAGCAGCCGCCGCCGGAACAGCAGCAGGACGAGGATCAGGGCAAAACGCAGCGACCGCAGACCGAGACCGACGAGCAGGCCCAGCCTCAGGACGGCGTCGACGAGGATCGCGAGGGGGCCCACGAGCCGCCGCCGCTGAGCGCGCAGGAGCGCGAGACGCTCGAAGTCCAGTGGAAACAGCGCCTCGCCGGGGCCGCGCAGCAGGCGATGCAGGCTGGAAAACTCAGCGGCGAACTCGCGCGGCTGGTCGACTACGTGTTGGAGCCCAGGCTGCCCTGGCGTATGCTGCTCGCGCACTACATGACCGCGCAGGCGCGTGATGACTACAGTTATACCCGGCCCTCGTCGCGCCGGGGCGAGCCCGCGATCTTCCCCAGCCTGCGCAGCCACCAGCTCGAGGTGGTCGTCGCGGTCGACACCAGCGGGTCGATCACCGGCGAGGAGATCGCCGAGTTCGTCTCCGAGATCGACGCGATCAAGGGCCAGATCCGGGCCCGCGTGGTACTGCAGGCTTGCGACGAGCGCCTCTGCCCGGATGGGCCATGGACCTTCGAGGCGTGGGAGACGCTCGAGGTGCCGGCATCGTTCACGGGCGGCGGCGGCACCGACTTCAAGCCGGTGTTCGAGTGGGCCGACCGGCTCGACCGGGCGCCGGATCTTCTGGTCTACTTCACCGATGCCGAGGGTTCGTTTCCGCGGACGCCGCCACATTACCCGGTGATCTGGCTGGTCAAGGGCAAGGCCTCGGTGCCCTGGGGCCAGCGCGTCCAGCTGAACTGAGCCATGCTGACGCCGGAAGACAGTCTGCGCCTGAACGTCCTGCTCAAGCAGGATCTGCGTGCGCTGCGCATCGACGAGGGCAAGATGACGGTGCACGCGCTGACCGGGCGCGGCGAGGCGCGCATCGTGCTGAACCCAAACTGCCCGGACGACAAATACCTGCGCCAGGTACGCGAGGTGATCTCGAGCGCGGTACTGGGTGTGCCACACGGGTACCCAGCCTACCTGAAACGCTGGACGCGCAGGGTAGGGCACGCGCGTACCGAGAGCCTGGAGGGCCTGCTCAAGCTGGGTGAACCGGAAGCGCTGGCGGCCGTGGTGCATGCGAGCGGGCTGACCGACGAACTCGCCAGCCGCGCGTGGTGGCTGCTGCAGTCGTCGGACCATGCCCGGGCGATGCTGCGGCGCGAGGCGGTCGTCAACGGCAGCATGGGGCGCGTGCTCGCCGATTTCCTGGTGGAATTTCTCGCCTACGAGGAACAGCCGGCGCAGATGGTGGAATCCGTACGCCTGGTGCTCCAGCCGGGGCTGATCGACGAGCCGGTGCGCCTCGACCTGTGGAAGAAGGGACAGCGCAAGACCGCCTACCGGGTCGGGTTCCTGAAGACCACCCCCGATACGCTGCCGCACGACCGGGTGCCACACCCGCGCCACGGTGACCTCGCCCCGGTGCTCGCGGTCGCGGCCGGGCAGGGCAACGAGTTTGCGGCCCAGTTGCTGCGCAGCCTCGACGCTCCCGGCCAGGCCTACCTCGATACGGTGCGGCTCGCGTTGTCGAAATGCTCAGACCAGGGCGTGGTCGTACACCTGTTCGAGGCGATCGAGAATTACTTCGCCCCGGTCCGGCCCAGTGCGGCCGGACACCGCAGCATGGAGTATCTGATCGACGACGCCACCCGGATGGACGCCTGTGTCGCCGACCCGGAACGCTGCCGGCAGTTCCGGGAGTTGCGCAGCGCACTGCCCTCCGGGGACCAGCCGCTGCTCGAGAGCCTGCTGGTGATGGGACTGGTCGGCGAGCCGTTGCTGGCGCCGATCTTTGGCAACACCGATGCCGTGGGTTCGGGGCTGCGCATGGCGCTGGATCCGGTCACGCGTGGCCTGTTTCCGCACCTGGACCGCCTGTGTCCCTGACCGCAATGGTGCACTGGACGTTCTTGCGCGCGCGAGCCTCGGCGAGCGCGAAAGAGACCGGCATCGGACAGCATACACGCAGTCCCGGGCAGTCGTGGTAGGGCACTGCAAGCCCTCGCCCGCGAGCGGCCCAGCGGCGCCGGCTGCGACTCACGACCTTCGTAACACGGGAATCATGCGATGAAGAAGTACATGGATCTGGTCAACGACTGCTGCCGAAATGTGCCGGAGTTGATGCCGTGGGATCTCGACGAGAAACTTTCGGCCGAACCCGACACGCTGGTGGTCGATGTCCGCGAGCCCTACGAGTTTGACGCGATGCACATCGAGGGGTCGCTCAACGTGCCGCGCGGGATCATCGAGTCGGCTTGCGAGTGGGATTACGAGGAGACCGTGCCGGAACTGGTTCGGGCCCGCGACCGCGATGTCGTGCTCGTTTGCCGTTCCGGCAACCGCAGCCTGCTGGCCGGGGCGAACCTGAAACTGCTGGGCTACGAGAAGGTATTCAGCCTGAAGACCGGGCTGCGGGGGTGGAAGGACTATGAGCAGCCGCTGGTCGACCGCGAGGGGAACCCGGTCGACCTGGACGAGGCCGACGAATACTTCATGCCCCGGCTGCGTCCGGAGCAGCAGCGCCCGGCCGATGAGCCGGAGCCGCGATAACGATCATGCCGATCCGCGCCATCACCCCTGGACACAGTGGTCCGTGTGGCTTCCGTGGCTGCATTGTCACGCTGCCGGCCGCGCGCCCCGATGGGTGCTGCAGGGCAGGGCGCGGCCGGCCGCGGGTGGCGTGGTTGCCGGCGCCGAATGCCGCCGCGGGCCCGCGGGCAACGGTCCGCCTTTCCACCAGCGGCCGGTAATGGCCGCCGATTCGTGGTACACCTGTGACCTGGACAGGAGAACGCAGTCGCGATGAAACCATTCTCTGACAAGCCCGTGCTCTATTACGTGCACGACCCGATGTGCAGCTGGTGCTGGGCGATGGCACCGGTGCTGGGGCAACTCCTGCGACGGCTGCCCCCGGAGATCGAGGTCCGCCGCCTGCTCGGAGGGCTGGCACCGGACACGAACGAGCCGATGCCCGAGGAACTCCGCGAGATGGTGCAGTCCTCGTGGCGCCGAATCCAGCAGCACGTACCGAACACGAAACTCAACTTCGCGTTCTGGACAGAGTGCATTCCGCGGCGCGCCACCTACGCCGCCTGCCGAGCAGTGATCGCGGCCCGGAGCCAGGGGGGTACGTGGGAGGCTCCGATGAACACCGCGATTCAGCGCGCGTACTACACCCAGGCGCGCAACCCGTCGGACGAGGCGACACTGATCGCACTGGCCGGAGAGATCGGCCTGGAGGTGGCGCAGTTTCGCGAAGCGCTGCAATCGGAATCGGTGCAGCAGGAACTGGAAGCCGAGATCGCGCTGGCGCGGGAAATGGACGTCGAGAGCTTCCCGGCCCTGGTGTTTCAGGACGCGCGCGGGTATCGGCCCATCCCGATCGATTACCGGGATCCGGAGCCGATGCTGCAGGCGATCGCTACTGCCATGCGGAAGGCTGAGGCCCAGGCCGGAGCCCGCGCAACCTGAGGACGATCGATGAACCTGTGGCTGCGAGCGCCGAATGCCGGGTCCGATGCCAGAAGAGCGGCGGTGTCCAGGCCACGCCGAATTCTCGAAGTCACCTTAATTATATCGGTCATCATTCTGATACAAGGCTGTGCTGCAACACCCGTTACGCCGCCAAAGGACGTGGTCGATCCCCGTGCGGTGTTCCTTCTGGACCACGGCCGGCATACCAGCCTGGTGGTGGCCACGCCGGCCGGCTCGATGGTTCGTTATGCGTACGGGGACTGGCGGTTCTATGCCGATCAGGACATGACACTCGGATCGGCGCTGGCGGCACTGTTCCTCAGGACACCGGCGACGCTGGCACGCCGGGAGTTGCGGGGACCGCCGGAGGCACCAGCGTTGCTGGCGCAGATGCGGGTGGGCGTCCAGGCGGTGTACCCGCTGGTGGTCTCCGGTGCCGATGCCGACCGCTTCCGCGATGAACTCGATACGCTGCATGCGCGCGAACCTGAACGGCACCAGTACGTGGCGGTGTACGATCTCGTGTTCGCGCCGCACCCGGAGCCGTACACCTGGCGGAACAACTCGAACACCCGGGTGGCCCGGTGGCTGCGCGCGCTCGGGGCGGAGGTGCGCGGGCCGGCTCTGCTGTCGCGCTGGAAACTGCTCGAGCCGCTGGCGCAGTAACGCATGGCCAGGCGCTGATGCGCCTGTATCGACGCACCAACCGCCTCGAAGAGGCGCTCGTCCCGTCCGTCGAATCGCCCACACGCCGCGCCGTGGGGTCCAATGCCGATACCGATGGCACGCATGGCTTCAACCGCACAGGTGCATGTATCGGTGGCATGCACCCGATGCATCGCGGTGGAACGCACTCGAGCGCCGAACCGACGAGAGCACACGCGATATTCCGCCGGGAGATACTGAACGCGGCCATGGGAAGCGCTCGAAGGTCGGCCCCCGGCGTCCCGGAAATCACTTCGCATAATGTATATTATGTTAAATCTGGATTATCACGAAACCTCCTCTTCCAGCTTGCGGAGCTTCCGTGATAATCAGGTGTCGAATGGGGTGGCCTCCTCTGGCGGCAGGTATCGGACCCGTTCAGAGCTGGCCGATCACCTCGGGGAGCAGCTGCTTGACTCGCGCCATCCCGATTTCGAGGTTGCGCGCGATGTCATCCATCGTGATCAGGCCTTTCGAACGGCCCGCAGCCCAGTTTGCGACCACCGCGCAACATGCATAGCGCAGCTCCAGTTCCCGCGCCAGGGCCGTCTCCGGCATACCGGTCATGCCCACCAGGTCGCAGCCGTCGCGTTCCAGGCGGTCGATCTCGGCGGCGGTCTCAAGGCGGGGCCCCTGGGTCGCCGCGTACGTGCCCTGCTCCACCGCCCCGAGGCCGAGCTCCCGCGACGCCGCAATCAGGGTCTCACGGAGCTCCTGGCTGTAGGGGTACGTCATGTCGACATGGGTCACGCCCTCCATCCCGTCACCCTCGAAAAAAGTGTGAAAGCGCGACCATGTGTAGTCGATGATCTGGTCGGGCATCGCGATCACACCGGGTGCCATCTCCACGGTAATGCCGCCAACCGCGGCGATCGCGAGCACGGTTTCCACGCCGGCATTCCGGAGCGCCCAGAGGTTGGCCCGGTAATTCACCTGGTGTGGCGGAATCGTGTGCTGAGCCCCGTGACGAGGCAGGAAGATCACCTCGTGACCGTGGTACTGGCCGTAGGTCAGTGGCCCGGAAGGCTCACCGTAGGGGGTGTGCATCACCTCGCGGCGGGTGATTTCGAGATCCCTGAGCCGGGTTAGCCCCGTGCCGCCGATGATCGCCAGACGTGCGTCGCTCATGCGCTTTCCTCTCGGGGCGTGCGCCCCGGCCTATGGAACGATGATGCCCGGGTTGCGCCGCCGTCGGCCGGGACCGGGGGTGGTGACCGGCGGGCCTGCCGTACGCTGCCCGGCATCAGGCGCGGGGCATCGCAACGATCGGCGACGACGCTGCCTCCTTCGGGTACTCAGGCTCCCCGCACCGCGAACACCCCGGGTGCATTGCGCAGGTAGTCATGGTAGTCCATGCCGTAGCCGAACAGGTATCGGTTCGGTGCCTGCAATGCCGCATGGTCTGCGATGATGTGCGGATCCCGTTTCGGGTTCGCCTTGTCGACCAGCACGACGCTGACGACCTGCTCGGCCCCTTCGTTCAGGCAATGCCTCCGGATCTCGTCGAGCGTGACACCTTCGTCCAGGATGTCATCGACCAACACGACCGTGCGACCGGATATCGGTGTCTGCGGTTGTGCCAGCCAGTGGAGCTGCGGCCCGCCGCGGGTCTTGCCCCGGTACCGGGTCGCGTGCAGGTAGTCGAGGTGCATCGGGAACGACCAGCGGGAAAGCAGGCCGCCCAGCAGCACCACGCAGCCGGTCATCACGCCGAGGACCAGCGGATTGCGCTCGGAAAGCACCTCGGCCGTGCTGGCAGCCAGGCGGTCGATCGCGGTCTCCACCGCGTCGCGGCTGTGCAGGCAGTCGGCCTCGCGCAGGACGCGCCTGGCTTCGTCCGGAGAAATCAACGGAGTCTTCGTTCCCCCGGCCCCTCGCACGCGGCCGGGGGGTTGGGATTCAGTAGGTGAAGGTGACGGTGTCGTCGTCCATCGCCTCGGAGATCACGTAGGCCCCGCCCACGGTCTCCTCGATCTCCGGGATCAGGTCGTCACCCCAGAGGTCCAGCGTCGGGGTGCAGACCTTGAAGGTGACGCCGGCCTCTGCGGCATCCTTGATGAAGTCGTACACCGACTTCGAGCTGCCCTCCTGCACGTACAGGTTCTCGGCGACGCCCTTTTTCGCGAGTTCGCCGGCGCGGCCGGTCAACACGACCTCGACCTCGTATTCCATGGCCGCGGCGACGGTAGCCTGGAAGAACGGGGCACCGAGCTCCGAACCGTTGCGGGGATCGGTGTTGACCATCACGATGAGCAGTTTGTCGGCCATGAAGACTCTCCAGAAGTGAAGGTAGGCATTGTACGGGAAGACACCCTCGCAGGGTGCACCCGGCGCGCCAAGGGTTGCACGATTGTAATGCGTCCACCGCGCACCGGTTCTGGAACCCGTACCGGGCTTGCGGCAACCGGCGGCAGTTTCGACTCTGGCAGCCTTCGGCGCTGCGGGTATTGATGGAAATCATGTTCCCGACCGGTGCGGTGTTCCCGGCTCCAGAAGGGCACCAGCACTGCTGCAAATCGGCACGCCGGGGCCGACACGCCGCTTGTGCGAGACCCACCGGCCCCCAGAACCCCCAAGGTTCTGCCGCCAGACACAACCATCACGCGGGGCAGTACCGCCCGCGGCGCACCGGAGACGTACCAAACCCGCGCTTCACGCCGGTGTGGGTGGCCGGAAGCGCTTCAGGCGCAGCGCATTGGTCACCACGCTGACACTCGAGAAGGCCATCGCCAGCGCCGCGAACATCGGCGACAGCAGCAGGCCGATGAACGGGTATAGGATCCCGGCCGCGACCGGCAGCAGGGTCGTGTTGTAGACGAAAGCCCAGAACAGGTTCTGCCGGATGTTGCGCAGCGTCGCCCGCGACAGCGCGATCGCGTTTGCGATCCCGAGCAGGTTGTCCGACATCAGCACAACGTCGGCCGACTCCATCGCCACGTCGGTGCCCGAACCGATCGCGATTCCGACCTCCGCCTGTGCCAGCGCAGGCGCATCGTTGATCCCGTCGCCGACGAATGCGACCCGTCGCCCACCCTGCTGCAGCTCCTGCAGCGCTTGCACCTTGCCGTCCGGCAGAACCTCGGCCACCACCCGGTCGATGTCGAGCTCGCGGGCGATCGCGTCGGCGGTGCCCCGGTGGTCGCCGGTGATCATGACCACCTCAAGGCCCTGTGCGTGCAGGCGCGCGACCGCGCTGCGCGCGCTCGCTTTCAGCGGGTCGGCGACTGCGAGCACGGCCGCGGCGTGTCCGTCAACGGCGACGAACAGGGGGGTTGCCGCACTCGCGGTGATCCGGGGGAGCGCGTCGGCAAGGCGCCGGGTATCGATGCCCTCCCCGGCCAGCAGGCGCGCCGAGCCGACCAGCACCGGGTGTCCTTCGACCTCGGCGCGGGCACCCTGCCCGACCTCTGCCGCGAACCCCTGCGCCGCAGCTGCCCGCAGACCCCGGTGTTCGGCCGCGCGCACGATCGCCCGCGCGATCGGGTGTTCGGAATGGGTCTCCACCGCGGCGGCAAGGCGCAGGATTTCGTCCGCGTCGAAACCGTCGGCGGTCTCGATGCCCATCAGCTCCGGCCGCCCCTCGGTCAGCGTGCCGGTTTTGTCCAGCGCGATCACTTCGACCGCTCGCAACGCCTGCAGTGCATCACCGCCGCGGAACAGCACGCCGATCTCCGCCCCCTTGCCGGTGCCGACCATGATCGACGTCGGTGTGGCGAGGCCCATCGCACAGGGGCAGGCGATGATCAGCACCGCCACTGCGTTCACCAGCGCGAGCGTCAGCGCCGGTGCCGGTCCGAACACGAGCCAGACTCCGAAGGTCAGCACGGCGATCGCGATCACCGCCGGCACGAAATAGCGCGTGACCCGGTCGACCAGCGCCTGGATCGGCAGCTTGGATCCCTGGGCGGCCTCGACCATGCGGATGATCTGCGCCAGCACGGTATCGCTGCCGACGCGCGTGGCGGTGAACGTCAGGCTTCCCTGCCCGTTCACCGTGCCGCCAACGACCGGCGCCCCGGATTCCTTCAGCACCGGCAGCGGTTCTCCGGTGATCATCGATTCATCGACCCAGGAACTGCCCTCGACGACCTCCCCGTCGACCGGCAGCCGTTCTCCCGGGCGGACCAGCACCCGATCACCCGGCCGCAGCTGCGCCACGTCGATCTCCACGATTTCGCCGGCACGGTGCACGCGCGCGGTGCGCGGACGCAGGCCCGCCAGCCTGCGGATCGCCTCGGAGGTCGCGCCCCGGGCCCTGGCCTCGAGGAATCGCCCGAGCAGCACCAGGGTGATGATCACCGCCGAGGCCTCGTAGTACACGTGCACCGTCCCCTCGGGAAGCCACCCCGGCAGGAAGGTCGCGACCACCGAGTACCCGTAGGCGGCCGAGGTTCCGAGCATCACCAGCGAGTTCATGTCGGGTGCAGCCTGGATCAGCGCCGGCCAGCCCTTGCGATAGAAACGCAGGCCCGGACCAAACTGCACCCCGGAGGCCAACACGAAGAACAGCAGGTACACGTTCCCGGTGCCCAGGGCATCGTGCACCGCATGCTGCAGTGCAGGAATCAGGTGCCCACCCATGTCGATCACGAAGATCGGCAGCGTCAGTGCTGCCGCCAGCGTCAGGCTGCGCTTCAGCGAGCGGTGTTCCGCGGCCCGCGCGGAGCGCTCCCGGTCGACCGGGTCCGGACCCGCCTCCGGCAGGCTGGCGTCGTAGCCGGCCGCGTCCACCGCTGCAAGCAGGTCGGCCGGAGCCACGAGGGCCGGCAGATACCGTACCCGGGCGGTCTCCGCGGCGAGATTCACGTCCGCCTCGAGCACTCCCGGCAGCGCGCGCAACGCGTCCTCGACCCGCCCGACGCACGACGCGCAGCTCATGCCGCCCACCACGAGGCGGATCTCTTCGCTCCCGGGGTCGTAGCCGGCGGCAGCGACGGCCGCAACGACCGCCTGCGGGCTGGCGGTGCCGAGATCGACGCTTGCCTGTCCGGTGGCCAGGTTGACGCTGGCACCCTGTACCCCGGGAACGGCACGAATCGCATCCTCGACCCGCGCCACACAGGACGCACAACTCATCCCGCCGACCGGGAGTTCCAGTCGGACCGGGGGGTGATCGGCGGAGCGGCGGCCCATGTCTCAGCGCCGCTCCCGGCATCCCGCGCCTGGTCGGGTCTTCACTGCGCAGCCTCCGGATCGGGTCGTAGCCTTTTTGGAACCGAGACGGACAGCGTCCGCCCCCGCTTCCGTCCGTAGACCACCTCCGGGGGGGCCGGCGCCCGGCGGTCAGGTGATGTAGGTGGGTTCGTGGTCGCCCAGTGCCAGCAACCGGGACTGTGCGGCCTCCATACGCGCGCGGTCCTCCGCCGCCGGGCGGGCACGCATGGCCTCGAGCCGGCGCTGCGTGTCGGGGTTCGGATCGCGTCCTTCCAACGTCTGCAGGATCTCGTCCGCCGCGGCGAAATCGTTGCAGATCACGACCATGTCGCAGCCGGCGTACAGTGCCGCATGCGCCCGGTCGGCAGGCGAACCTGCGGCCCGGGCGCCGGCCATGCCCAGATCGTCGCTGAACAGCGCGCCGTCGAAGCCCCAGCGCATTCTCAGCAGGTCGTGCAGCCAGATCCCCGAGAAACCCGCGGGATTCGAATCCACGTCGGGATAGATGACATGCGCCGGCATGATGCCGCCCAGGCGCGGCAACAACGGGAGAAAGGCCGCGATGTCGTCGGCCTCGATTTCCGCGAACGGGCGCGGGTCCACCGGCACTTCCTCGTGCGAGTCCGCCGCGACGCCGCCGTGTCCCGGAAAATGCTTGCCGACCCCGGACATTCCGGCCTCGTCAAGTCCGTCCAGCAGATAGCCGCCGAGCCGGGCGATCACGTCCGCCCGATCATGAAAGGCGCGGTCTCCGATCACCTCGCTGATGCCAGCGTCGCGGTCGAGCACGGGGGTGAAGCTGAAATCCAGGCCCACTGCCTTCAGTTCCTGGGCAAGAAGCCATCCAGCATCCCGTGCCAGTTCCTGACCCCGGGGTGGATCGTAGGAGAACACGTCGCCGATGCGGCGCATCGGCGGCAGTTCGGTGAACCCCGTGCGAAAGCGCTGCACCCGCCCGCCCTCGTGATCCACCGCCAGCAGCAGTTCCGGCCGCCGCAGGGAGCGGATCGCACCGATCAGTGCCCGGAGTTGTTCGGGGTCCTCGTAATTCCGGGTGAACAGGATGACGGCGCCCGTCGCTGGGTGCAGCAGGCGCTCGCGGTCTTCCGGGGTCAGTTCCAGACCCGTTATACCCAGCATCACCGGGCCCAGGAATTCGCTCATGGCTTCATACCGGGTTCGCACACGACAGAGTATCCAGTCTAGCGGGTTTTGCGCCGGCGGGCGCCCTCGCGGAACCGGATCACCGCCATCAGCCGCCGCCAGTCAGGTGTTCCACCGTGCGCAGGCCGGGCCCGCGGAGCGCATAGGCCTTGCCAAAACCGAGCACCAGTTCCCCGGACAGCGCGTGCAGTTGAAACGCCTGGAAGTCCGGCAGCCCCTCGAGCAGGTTCAGGATACCGCCGAACCGTGCCTCGAGCGCCGCGAACGCGCCGGCCCGTATCCTGGCACCGGTCAGGCGTTCCGGCCGGCAGCGCAGCAGCATGCGTCTGCGCGCGTAGATCTGGCGGCAGTCCGCGGCATCCTCCAGCAGCAGGCAGGTGACCGGATGACCCGCCTCGAGCGCACGGTAATGCGCCGCCAACCGGCTCGAGACCACCACCAGGCCTTCCTCCAGCGATCCCGTAAACGGCAGGTGGCCGAGCGAAATGCCCTCGCCTGCTCCTGTCCCGATCACCAATCCGGGGACCGAGTCCAGGAGTCTTTCGGCCGCCCGGTGGATGTCGTGTTCGCTCATCGGTTCGCACCTCTGTTACCAAGACATCGGTTCGCGTCTCGGCGACCCGTAGAGCGGAAGCGCGCAGGGGCATCCGCCAACGCTCCTACCGCCCCGGCGCCTGCGGCAACCACCGCGGCGCGGGAACGCCGGATGCCGGCCCTCGCCCTGTGAAGATCGCGCACAGCGCTCCGTTCCCAGCGCGTCAGGAACCCGTATGCAGCAGCGCGGCCTCCGGGCGGAACGCGCGTTCCTTCAGGTCCTGGATGCGGTCACGCAGCCGCGCGGCCTCCTCGAATTCGAGGTTGCGCGCCTTTTCGTACATCTCCTTCTCCAGGCGTTCGATCTCGCGAGTGGCATGGTCGGGGGTGTCGGCATACGCCGGGGGCGTCTCGGCCACGCGACGGTCGCGCCGCCGCCCGGCCTGACGCGGATCGGCCCGTGCCTCGAGGATATCGGCGACCGCCTTGCGGATGCCCAGCGGCGTGATGCCGTGGCGCTCGTTGTGTGCCGTCTGTTTCTCGCGCCTGCGCTCGGTTTCCTCGATTGCCCGCTGCATCGAGCCGGTGACCGTGTCCGCGTACAGGATCGCCATGCCGTTCACGTTGCGCGCCGCGCGCCCGATGGTCTGGATCAATGAGCGCTCCGAACGCAAAAAGCCCTCCTTGTCGGCATCGAGGATCGCAACCAGCGAGACCTCGGGCATGTCCAGGCCTTCGCGCAGCAGGTTGATCCCGACCAGTACGTCGAACTCGCCAAGGCGCAGGTCGCGGATGATCTCCATGCGCTCGACCGTATCGATGTCCGAGTGCAGGTAACGCACCCGTACGCCATGCTCGGACAGGTAGTCGGTCAGATCCTCGGCCATGCGCTTGGTCAAAGTGGTGATCAGCACCCGCTCGTTGCGCTCGAGGCGCAGGCGGATCTCGGACAGGCAGTCGTCGACCTGGGTGCTGGCCGGGCGCACCTCCAGCCTGGGGTCCAGCAGGCCGGTCGGCCGGACCACCTGTTCCACCACGGCCCCGGCGTGTTCCAGTTCATACGGCCCCGGAGTCGCGGAGACGTGGATCGTCTGCGGCTGCAGGTGCTCGAACTCCTCGAAGCGTAGCGGCCGGTTGTCCAGCGCCGACGGCAACCGGAAACCGTACTCGACCAGCGTCTCCTTGCGCGAGCGGTCGCCGCGGAACATCCCGCCGATCTGCGGTACCGAAACATGCGACTCGTCGATCACCAGCAACGCATCGGGCGGCAGATAGTCGAAAAACGTCGGTGGCGGCTCGCCGGCGGCACGGCCGGAAAGGTAGCGCGAGTAGTTCTCGATCCCGGAGCAGTAGCCGATCTCGAGGATCATCTCCATGTCGAACACCGTGCGCTGCTCCAGGCGCTGGGCCTCGACCAGGCGGTTCTCGTTGCGCAGGAAGTCCAGGCGTTGCTTGAGTTCCTCGCGGATCTCGTCCACCGCCGCAACCAGGGTCTCGCGCGGCGTCACGTAGTGGGTCTTCGGGTAAATCGTCAACCGCGGCACCGTGCGCAGGACTTCTCCGGTCAGCGGGTCGAAATAACTGAGCTTTTCGACCTCGTCGTCAAACAGCTCGATGCGCACCGCCTCGGCTTCCGATTCCGCCGGGTGAATGTCGATCACCTCGCCGCGCACGCGGTAGGTCGCCCGGCGCAGTTCCATGTCGTTGCGCGTGTACTGCAGCTCGGCCAGCCGGCGCAGGATTTCGCGCTGGTCCACCCGGTCGCCGCGCTTGATGTGCAGCACCATCGACAGGTACTTGCGGGGATCGCCCAGGCCGTAGATCGCCGATACGCTGGCGACGATGATCGCGTCGCGCCGTTCCAGCAGCGCGCGCGTCGCGGACAGGCGCATCTGCTCGATGTGGTCGTTGATCGATGCGTCCTTCTCGATGTAGGTGTCCGACGACGGCACATAGGCCTCGGGCTGGTAATAGTCGTAATAGGAAACGAAATATTCCACCGTGTTATGCGGGAAGAACTCCTTCATCTCGCCGTAGAGCTGGGCCGCCAGCGTCTTGTTCGGCGCGAGGATGATCGTCGGCCGCTGCACCTGTTCGATCACGTTCGCGATCGTGAACGTCTTGCCCGAGCCGGTCACCCCGAGCAGCACCTGGTGCGCGAGGCCGGAGGCGATCCCGTCCACCAGGGCCCGGATCGCCTCCGGCTGGTCGCCGGCCGGCTGGTAACTCGACACGACCTCGAGCCGCTGGCCCGCTTCCGCCTTATCTTGCACGTCTGATTTCAGTATCATTTCGCAGTGCAGCGACCAACGCTGCTTCCCTCATTCCAGTGCTTGCCAGAGGCCCGTCTTGGACATCCAGCTTTCCGAACGCGTTCAGCGCATCAAGCCCTCCCCTACCCTGGCGGTCAGCGCGCTTGCCGCGCAGCTCAGGTCCGAGGGCCGCGACATCGTCGGTCTCGGTGCCGGAGAGCCCGACTTCGATACCCCGGAGCATATCAAGCAGGGCGCGATCGATGCGCTTGCCCGCGGGGAAACCAAGTACACCGCGGTCGACGGCACCGCCGCGCTGAAGCAGGCGATCATCGCGAAGTTCGAGTACGACAACGGCTTCCAGTTCAAACCGAACGAGATCCTGGTTTCCTCCGGCGGCAAGCAGAGCATCTTCAACCTGGCACAGGCGCTGCTGAACCCGGGCGACGAAGTGCTGATCCCGGCGCCCTACTGGGTATCCTACCCGGACATCGCGCTGCTCGCGGACGCGACGCCGGTGTTTATCACCGCAACGCAGGAAAGCGGCTTCCGGATCAACGCCCAGCAGCTGCGCGCTGCGATCACGCCAAAATCGCGGCTGATCTTCATCAACAGCCCATCGAACCCGACGGGCGCGGCCTACAGTGCGGATGAACTCTCGGCGCTGGCCGAGGTGCTGCGTGAACACCCGAACCTCGTGATCGCGACGGACGACATGTACGAGCACATCCTGTTCGGCAGCGCGAAGTTCGTGAACATCCTGAACGTCGCGCCCGACCTGGCGCCGCGCACCGTGGTGCTGAACGGCGTGTCGAAGGCCTACGCGATGACCGGCTGGCGGATCGGCTACGCGGGTGGCCCGGCGAAGCTGATCGGCGCGATGAAGAACGTGCAGTCGCAGAGTACCTCCAACCCCACCTCGATCGCGCAGGCGGCTGCGGTCGTGGCTCTCAACGGCGACCAGCAGTGCGTGCGCGACATGTGCGTCGAATTCGAGAAGCGCGCCCGGCACGTCGTCGACGGCCTGAACGCGATCCCCGGTGTCGAATGCCTGATGCCGGACGGCACCTTCTACTGCTTCCCGAGAGTAACCGGCGCGATGCAGGCCCGCGGCATCGCCGACGATATCGAGTTCTCGCGCCGTCTGCTCGACGACGTCGGTGTCGCTCTGGTTCCGGGCAGCGCGTTCGGCCTCGACGGCCACGTGCGCATCTCCTTCGCCACCAGCCTCGCCGTGCTCGACCAGGCGCTCGAGCGCATCGGCCGCTTCGCCCGCGGCGCTTGACTCGCGGAGCGCCGGACTTTAGCATTCGCGGCTTCCCAATCCCCGGTAGCTCAGTCGGTAGAGCGGGTGACTGTTAATCACTAGGTCGGCGGTTCGAGTCCGTCCCGGGGAGCCAAAACAAAGACTCAGGCCACCTTAACCGGCGGCCTTGTTCGTTTCTGGGGTCCGTGTAGCCAAGTCTCGCCCACACGCGCCTCCCGCGTAGCCAAGCGTTCACGATCTGCGTGTTGACGCCCAGATGGCCCGTGCGCACGCGGGCCGCTTCACTGCCAAATGCCCGACCACGCCACCCCGCCGGTCCTGCACGGCTCCGAGCGGTCCATCGTGTTCTCGCGCATATGGCTGCCCGGAAGCCGAACGAAAGCGGCCTTCGGGGTTGTATCCACCGGCTGCCCAACAAGGGAGAGGACTCTGCCCGCGGTGCCGGGCAAAGTCCTCGGCTCCCGGGTCCTATTGGGCTGCCTGCAAACTCGCGTAGCTGTTCATCAGATTCCGATAATCCGGGATGTGTTCCGCGAACAGTGTCCCCAGGCCCTCTACATCGTTGCGCCAATCGCGATGCAGTTCACAGGCCACCCCGAACCAGGTCATTAACTGCGCACCGGCGGCGGCCATGCGCTGCCACGCCGCGTCGCGGGTAAGGGCGTTGAACGTCCCGGAGGCATCAGTGACCACGAAGACCTCGTAACCCTCTTCCAGCGCCGAGAGCGACGGAAAAGCCACGCAGACTTCGGTGACAATACCGGCAATGATCAATTGCTTCCTGCCGGTGGCCCTGACCGCCTGCACGAACGCATCGTTGTCCCAGGCATTGATCTGACCGGGCCGTGCGATGTACGGCGCCTCCGGAAAGGTCTCCTTGAGCTCGGTCATCAAGGGGCCGTTCGGGCCGGACTCGAAACTCGTGGTCAGCACGGTCGGCAGTTCAAAGTACCGGGCAAGCGCGGCCAGGGCCAGGACATTGTTCCGGAACGTATCGGGATTGAGATCGCGCACCAGCGACAGGAGCCCGGCTTGATGGTCCACCAGCAGGACGGCGGCATCGTCTTTGTTCAGTCGAACATAGGGTTTGGTCATGGCAGATCTCCTCGTTGAGTTCCCCCAGTCGGGGGTAGAAAGGGCGGGCCAGTGGCTCGTCTGGCAAGCGTGTCGTCGTCAGCGCGAAGAGGACATGTGCCCGAACCGACCGGCGTTGAAGTCGCGCACGGCCTGTGCAATCTCCTCGCGGGTGTTCATGACAAACGGGCCATGCCCGACGACCGGCTCGTTCAGCGGCTGGCCACCGAGCAGCAGTACGACGCTGTCCTGGGCGGCCTCGAAGCCCAGCGTCGAGCCGTCGCGCTCCAGTACGGCCAGTTCCGCTGGGCCGACCGTCTGGCCGTCGACGCGGATCAGTCCGCTCAACACGAACAGCGCCGTGCTGTGCCCCGGTGGTAATTCGAGCGAAACGCGTCCACCGGCCTGAAGCCGCATATCCCAGACATTGATCGGCGTGAACGTGCGGGCCGCGCCTGCCGCCTCGCCGTACCGGCCGGCAATCACGCGCACGGTGCCGGCCCCGTCGGGAAGAGGAACCTGCGGGATCTGGTCGTGCGTGATGCCCTGGTAGGCCGGCGCGGTCATCTTGTCGCTCGCCGGCAGATTGACCCAGAGCTGGATCATCTCGAAGGGGCCGCCACGCTGCGCGTAGTCGTCGCTGTGGAATTCCTCATGCAGAAGCCCCGATCCTGCGGTCATCCACTGCACGTCGCCGGTGCCGATGGTCCCTCCGGCCCCGGTCGTATCCCGATGCGACACTTCGCCGTGATAGACGATGGTGACGGTCTCGAACCCGCGATGAGGGTGCGCGCCGACACCCCGTCGCCGGCTGGTGGGTTCGAAATGGTGCGGACCCGCATAGTCCATCAGCAGGAACGGGGAAATCTCGTCCCCCAGGTCGTGGTAGGAGAAAACGGTGCGGACGGGGAATCCATCGCCGACCCAGTGGCCGCTGTTGCTGCGCTTGATGTAGGTGAGCTTTTTCATGGCGCCTCCTGTGTTGATGACTGCAACTCTAGCGATGCAGGGTTGCCGCCACTAGATGGTAGAATTCTGAAACTCTATTCATCTGGTTGAACAATCGGCATGGATCTCAACGAGAGCGCGGTGTTCGTGAAGGTGGTGCAAATGAAGAGCTTCAGCGCTGCCGCCCGGCAACTCGGCCTGCCGACGTCCACGGTGAGCACACGGGTTGCCCGCCTGGAGCGGCGGCTCGGCGTGACCTTGCTGCAACGCACCACCCGCCGGCTCAGTCTCACCGAACTCGGCGAGATCTATTTCCATCACGCAGCCGCCGGACTCGGACACATGCTCGAAGCGGAGGCCGCTGTGACGGCATCCATCGGCGAGCCAACCGGTCGGCTACGGGTAACGGCACCCACAGACCTTGGCGATACCATCCTGGTCGGCTTGCTCGAACGGCTGCGCAGATCCTACCCGCGTATCGACGTCGATCTGTCCCTCACGGAAAGCTACCTGGACCTGGTGGCCGAGGGCGTCGATGTCGCCATCCGGGCCGGCGAGCTACGCGACTCGACCCTGATCGCGAAACGGGTCGGTATCGCGTGTTGGGCACTGTTTTCGAGCCCGGACTATCTCGATGCCGCACCGCCGCTGGCATCACCACGGGGCCTTCGCCGGCACCGTTGCCTCCAGTTCACGTCATTTGGTAAATCGCAATGGACACTATCGAATCGCAAGGACAGTGTGACTGTACCGATGGATGGCAACCTGATCGTCAATGACCTGGGCGTGATTCGCCTGTTGACCCAGCGCGGGCAGGGAATCGGGATACTGCCCACCTACATTTGCCGCGAAGACATCGAAGCGGGAAGGCTGGTGAGGGTGCTCCCCAACTGGGAGGCCCGAGCGGATCCCGTCCATCTGGTCTATCCGCGCCAGCGTTTCGTGCCGCCCAAGCTACGGGCATTCATGGATGTTGCGGCCTCGGAACTGAGCGGGCTGCTCAACGGCTGATCTCAGGGTGAGCAGCCGCAATCCAGTTTCATTCGCTTCGCCTCGGTGGGAAACGAATGCGAGGCTCTGCACGCGTACGGATAGTGCATCTGGGTGCTCTCTACCTCGTCCTTCTGCTGTGTGCCCTCGCCCCCGGTCACCGAGCAATGAAGTGGTCTACTTGTAGCGGACGCCTTTGTTGTGACTGATTCGGTAGGCTCAACCTGGGTCCAGGGCATGCCGCCCGACCAATGCTGCTGTTTGCAAGGAGACCGAGATGCGGTCGCTGTTCTTGAGTGTTTTGCTCGCTCTTGCCGCCGTAATCGCGAGCGCGGCACAGGCGGAGCCGGTCGTCCGCGTCAACTTGGCCTCCGA
This sequence comes from Thioalkalivibrio nitratireducens DSM 14787, assembly GCF_000321415.2. Lineage (NCBI taxonomy): Bacteria > Pseudomonadati > Pseudomonadota > Gammaproteobacteria > Chromatiales > Ectothiorhodospiraceae > Thioalkalivibrio > Thioalkalivibrio nitratireducens. Next base: position 1,608,288 of record NC_019902.2, read on the forward strand.
AGAGATCAGCGCAGTGGCGATGGACGGCCACCAGGTCTGGCTCCGGCTCCGACCCACGGCGGTGAGCCGGCTCCAGGCGATCGCCCAGCAGCATCAGGGCGAGTTACTGGAACTGACGGTGGCCGGGCACCAGGCGCTGAAGTTTCGGATCAACGAGCCCGTGGGCTCCGTCGGCATTCAGATCAATGACCCCGACCCGGTCCTGCGCCAGGAACTGCTTGCCCTGCAGCATCAGCTCCTGCAGGGCGACGGTTCGCGCTGAGCCCCACTTTCAGCTGCTCGATCCGGCCGCGGCCCGTTCCGTACCCAGCGCACACACGCGGGTGCCGGGTTAGGTGTTGCGCCTTTTCGGTTCCTCGTCAACCCGAGTGGAATCCGGCCAGTGGCTGAGCCATGATCGGTACGGGATTCCGGACAGGAGCGAAGACATGCGCAGGACGAGAACCATCCGAATCGGCCACGGTCCGCAAAGGGCGCCCTCCGCTTGCGCATCACTGGCGGTACGGGGGCCGATATCCACCCGAGGGGTCTGCGATGGAATTCTTTGCCACTGCCCGCATTGGCGCTGACGCCGGCGGTCTCGAGCAACAAATCACGATAGAGCGTCTTCCCGACTGGTGCGCCTCCATCGATACCGTGTTGGAACAGTCGGGTGACAGCGGCCGAATCTACTGCGTGTGGGGCGAATTCGTTGTGAGCCGGGAGACCATCCGCGGCGGCGTACGCTTCACCCTTCCGGGCTGTCCGAACGCGCTCGCCTGGACGATCACCACCGATTTGCCACCCGACCCGGACGCGGTGGTGATCCACTGCACCATCAACCGCCGGGAGCATGACCCCGACTTCATCGAGACCATCGAGGCTTTCGTGGATGACTGGCGGCAGGGGCTCGAAGCAGGGATGAAGGCATAGTGCCGACGCCTGCTTGCGCAGACCATCCTCTCCTGCCCCCGCCGCGCCCGTTTCGAATCACGCGGCCTTTGCGTTCTCGCGCGTAGCAAGAATCAACCAGAGCAGGACGAGCGGGATCAGTATGTCGGACCACAGGGTCGGCCCGATATTGCCGAGCGCCAGATTGCCCGTGTTGATCACGTCGTAAAGATGCCCGGTCGCCGCGCCGATGAGGAAGATACCGTAGCCAAGCGAGGTCGCGATCAGAAAGCCGCGCGAGGCGAAGGGCGCGATCAGGCCGAGAATCCCGAAGGACAGATTCATCAGGCCGAGCTCGGCGACAAAGGGGCTGTAGGCCCAGTCGAGATAGGCCGCGATGCTTTCGCCGGTAAAGATCTGCTTCAGCCCCGCCATGAACCCCTGCACGCCCACGCCGACGAACACGAGATGCTTCAGGAGGATCGGCCGATACCGCACCCCGATGTTCCGACGATGGTGCCACCAGAGCGCGGCGCTCACGGGCGGAATCAGCAGGAAAAGGATGTGGAACGCGGCGATGAACGAACCGTGGGAGGTCATGGTCTGCTCCTTTTTCTTCGTCAGATTCGCGAGCGGCGGCGCGCGATGCTCCAGCCCCTATCGCGCGAAACGGCGCCTCAATGCCGACAGCGGTATCAGCGCGAGCCAGACATAAAGTGCGGCATCGGTGGAAAACGGCGCGATCGCGATCGAGGCAGCGGCGACAAGCGGACCGCTGGTCAGGCTGACGCGCAATTGCCGGATGCGCAACCGCTGCGCCTCGTCGTGCCCCTGCCCCGCCAGCGCCGAGGTTAGGATCGCGATCAAGATCAGCCAGGCCGCGAGCAGTAGCCCGGAAAAGGTCGCGACCGCGACGGCATCGCCGGGGAAGCTGGTGAGGTTGCCGAGCGACCACGGCGTCAGCGTCACGGTCGCGAGAAAGGCGAGGTTGAGGACGTGAATGCCGGCGACGCCGCGCCCGATCCGCTCCAGCACCATATGGTGCAGCTTCCACAACAAGCCGACGATGAAGAACGAGACGGCATAGCTGCCGATCAAGGCCGCATTGCCGGCAATGACGTCGGTGAAACGCGCATCATGCGCGGCGTCCGGCAGTCGCAGTTCGAGGGCGAGCAGCGTCAGAACGATGGCGAAGACGCCATCCGACAATGCCTCCAGCCTGTGCGGCGCCGGCGAAAACCGCTCCTGCGCTGCCCCCTGCCCCGATCCGCGTAACCAGCCGAACATGCCCCTCCTCACGCGCGCGGCCAGGCGGCGTCCCGTAGACGCCTCTTCAGTCGGCCCACAGGGCGTCCAGCGGAAACGAGATCGCGTCGAACGGCGGCAGTTGGACCGGGTTGTCGTTTTCCTGTGCGGCCCACAGCAGCCAGCGGCCGTCATGGTTCTCGAAAGCTTCCAGCGTCCGCAAATCGGGATCGATCAGCCAGGCATGACGCACCCCGGCCGCGGCATAGATCGGCAACTTCTCCATCCGGTCGACCCGCGCGGTCGACGCTGAGCGCACCTCGCAGACCCAGTCGGGCGCCAACTCGAACCAGGCCGTCTCCGGCAGACGCGGCAAACGTTCCCGGCACCAGCCCGCCAGGTCGGGGAGCAGAACACCCGCGCCGAGATGGAGCTCGGGCTCGTCGAGAATCCACCAGCCGCCGGGTCCGCCACGGCCCTTGTCGAACGGGCTCACCAGCTCGTCTCCCAGCGACGAACGGGCGTGGGCATGGCGTGGCGCCGGACGCGGATGGGTGACCAGTTGCCCGTGGATGATCTCCGCGACGAGGTGGTCGGGCACCTGAAGCAGATCCTCGTAGGTCGCGTCCTGGATTGCGGGCTGGTTCATCAGCGCCTCGTGGGACTTCGATGCCTGCTCCGAGCCTAACCTGACGGCACGGGGCAAACAATCAACGGGGCGAGATGCGGGGCGCGGATCCATCACCCCCGGGGAACTGCCGCGGCCTTCAGAAGCTGTAGCGAGCCCGGAATTCCAGACGCCAGTCGTTCTGTCGCTCGCCGAACTCGGTGTTCTGGCCGCCGGTGAGCGTCGCGAGACGCCCGCGCAGTTCCAGATTGGCGATTCCCGTGTAGCTCAGCTCCGGGATCAGCGAAGCGCTGCCGTCGTTCAGATTGACGATCGCTGTCCCGCCGACGGCCCAGTGCAGGAGATCCCAGGGTTCGTTGTTCCGCACCCGAAGATAGAGATAATCGCGCATCACCTGTGGTGCGCCGTAGCCGGACGCACGCGCCTGCGCGGCTCTGCGCTGTGCCCGGGGATCCTCCCCGCTCTCGCGGGCGAGATCGAAGAAATTCCGGATCTCCTGACGTGTGTAACCGGCGCCGTTACGGTAGTACTCGGCGATCCAGGTGGTTTCTCCCTGCGTCAGATAGCGCAGCCCGAGAAGTACATCGGTGGACCGGGCGTCGCGGCTGCCCAGCGTCCCGTCATCGTCCACGACCGTGAGCTCGCGCCGGCCGAATCCTGCCAGCTCGGCGTGCACCTCGAAATGCGGGGCGAGGTTTCGGGACAGCGCGATTCCCAATGCGCCGGGGCGGCTGCCGCTGGCACGGGCCGTCAGATGGATATCGGTATCACGGTAGAGCAGATAGACGCGGCCCGCTGGGTTGAGCGCGCTGTCGGCACCGAAGTCCTCGTTCAGATCGTCGTTCACTGGCAGGATCAGCGGATTGAGCACCAGCGTGCGCAGCGGCCCAGCGAAGCTCCGGACGTACTCAGCCTGCGCGAGCACGAATCCCTCGCGTGTGAGGTCCGGGTCCGTGGGATCCTTCGGTCGCTCCAGAAAGGCGACCGGGTTCCAGGCATAGCCGGTGCCCCAGCGCAGGGTCCGCTTGCCCATCTCTGCCGACAGCCGGTCGCTGGAGCGGTGGTTCAGATAGAGTTCCTGCACCGTGACGTCGTCACCGCTGCCGAAGACGTCGTCCCGCCACTCGGCGTGCAGGCGGCCGTTCAGCGTGGTGTTGTCCCAGCGATACTGACCGGAGACGTTTCCGGTCGCGCGGTAACGCTGGAAATCGCGGCGCTGCCCGTCCGGGAAATTCAGGGCATACAGCGCGGAATCGCGGTCCAGCAGGAAATGTTCAAACGTTCCCTGCAGATAGCCGGACACCTCGTAGGGCTTGCGTTCGTAGCGCTCGACATCGAAGTCGAACTCGAATTCGGCATGGCCAAGCGCGGGCAACAGGAACAGCAGGAGCCCAAGCCGCCCGTGCCTCAACGCCGCAGATCCCCGATCCTGGGCAGGTAGCTCAGCGAGAACACTTCATCCGGAAAATCGCGCCGGGCGATCCCGGAAAACAGCATCACCGAGCGATAGCCCCGCTGAAGCGGGCTGGTCGTTTCGAGCATCGCGGGCCGCACGATGCCGTCACCGAAATCGGTGATCCGGCTGTACTCCAGCGTCTTGATCAGCAGGCCGGTGGCCGCGTAGGCCTCGATCTTCGCCGGAGTACGGGTCTGCTGGTCCACCCACATCTTCAGACGATCGTAGGCGACATCGGGTCCGCGGGCCTGGAGATCGAGCACGTACTGCTCCCCGTCGTCTTCAAGCAGGGTTGCGGTGTACTCGACGCTGAAATCCAGGCGCAGAATATCGGTGTTGCTGAACACGCCACCGACGACCGACTGCAGGCTGGTGATCCGGATCGGCCTGCCGACATCGGGAATGTAAAGCCACATGTTGTCCCCGAGGCGCAGTGTCGACCGGCCGCGCTCGCTCGCGGGATCCAGGAACACCGCCGCCATGCTGTCGGCACCGCTGCGTACCGTGTACAGCACGAACTCCCGCGAGCGACCGTCGGGTTCAACGTTGATGATCTTCCGATACATCTCCAGCGCACCCGGCTGCATGCGCTGGTCGACCTCCGCGAGCAGTGCATCCGCGTCCACGGCCCAGAGCGGTCCGCAGCCGAGGATCGCGAGCAGGATAATGGCGGCAAAGCGGGCTCGGATCGATCGGATCATGCACATGGTCCTCTCCCTACACATGCCGTAACGCGGTGTTCGGGTCCATTCGCGCGGCCTTCCACGCCGGCTGCAGACTGGCGGCCGCCGCGACCGCGACCACGATCGCGGCCACCCACAGGATATCGCCGAGCGCCAGCGCGGGGGCCAGCACGATCTCCTGGCGCCCGAAAGCGAACTCTAAAGGCCAGACGTTCAGTAGACGGACCACCCCGAGGCTGATCAGCGTGCCGACGACAGTACCGGCCACGGCCAGCAGCACGCCCTCACCCACGAACAGTAAGAGGATCCGGCCCGGCGGCGTCCCGATCGCGGCAATCGTGCCAATCTCGCGCACACGCTCGTAGACCGACATGATCATCACGTTCATCACCGCAATCAGCACGATCCCGACCAGCATGATACGAATGAACAGATCGAGCAGATCGATCATGCGCGCGATGTTTGCAAACGGCGTCAACTGATCCCAGGTGTGAACGGTCAGCAGCGGCTGCCCGCGCGGATTCACGATTTCGCCCAGCCTCTGTTCGAGACGGCGCGCCACACGCTCGGTCTGACCGGGATCCTGAAGCCGGACCGCGATCTGGTTCACTTCCGGCGCATCCATGCGCAGCAGCGCACGGGCATCATCGATATGCAGGTAGCCGTCCCGACCACCAGGCCCGGTCACCGCGTCGAGGACACCCTGCACGAGGAAGGTTCTCCCGTTCACCGAACCATCGACATTGGTCGCCACCAGCACCACCGTATCGCCCACCTGCACCCCCATGCCGCGGGCAAGCAGCTCCGGGAGCAGGAGCGCACCGGGCGCCAGCAGACCGTTGCGGATCTCGCCATCCAGCAGCCGCCCGGCCAGCAACGGCATCGCCGCTGCTTCGCGCTCCGGCTCCACGCCGTTCAGCCGGATATTGGTGGTCTCCTCGAAGTCACTGAGCATGGCGCCGAATTTCAGCCGTGGTGTGATCGCCTCCACCTCCGGCATCTCCCGAAGCAGGGCCTCGACCCGGGCGACCATCTCGGGCTTCATGTTCAGATTGAGCGGCAGGTTCTCGATCGACGCGACGTACCCACGCTGGTGTACCTGCAGATGCCCGAGCATCGAGTCGGTGATCTGCCCGATCATGATCTGCTTGAAGGAAGCCGACACCGCGACGAACAGCAACACGGCGACCATCCCGAGCACGATCAGCCCCGAGGTCAGCAGGCTGCGGCGCCAGTACCGCGCGAGGTTGCGCGCCGACAACCTCAGCACCCGGATCATGCCGTGCCTCCGGCGCCATCCACGATCCGGCCGTCCTCCAGGTGGAAGACCTCCTCGGCCGCGTCGACGATGCGCGGGTCATGAGTGGAGAAAACGAACGTGGTCCCGAATTCGTCGCGCATCGCCTTCATCAGGTCGATGATGCGCAACGCGGTCACATGGTCGAGATTCGCGGTGGGTTCGTCGGCCAGCACCAGTTTCGGCTTCGACGCGAGCGCCCGCGCGACCGCGACCCGCTGCTTCTGGCCACCCGAAAGCTGGTCCGGTCGCTTGTCCGCACGGTCGGCGATGCCGACCGCTTCGAGCAGTTCGGCCACCCGCGCCCGACGCTGCGCCACGGGCCAGTTCTGCACCATCAGCAGCGGATACTCGATGTTCTCGGCCGCGCTCAGCACCGGGATCAGGTTGAAATCCTGAAACACGAACCCGAGATTCGCCCCCCGGAAGTCTGCGGCCTCACACCTCCCGAGAGAGGCGACGTCCGTGTCCAGCACGCGCAGCGTCCCGCCCGTGGGGCGGTCGAGGCAGCCGATCATGTTCAGCGCCGTACTCTTGCCGCTGCCGGACGGCCCGACGAAGGCCACGAAGCCACCGGACTCGATCGAGAAGTCGACCCCCCGGACGGCGTGCACGCTGACATCGCCGGCGCGATAGGTCTTGTGCAGACCCGTTGCCTCGACCAGGGCCATGCACCCGAACCTCAGTAGGCCAGTTCGAGCCGGTCCAACTGCTGCTTGGTGATGTCGCCCCAGCGCTCGAGGTTCCACGCATCGTCGCCCACCCAGGCCTTGAACACCGCGAGATTGCGCTGCCGCTCGTCACCGTCGGCGCCCAGGTGTTCGTACATGTTGCCGGGCTTGCCCTCGGGATGGCTACTGCCGTCGTCCAGCCGGCGCATCAGGGCCCCGGTATCGGGATAGACCACGAACATGATCAGATCGGCGTAGGAATCCATTCGCGGACCGATCCCCATTTCGACATAATGGTCCTCGTCCTGGTCGAAATCGCCGACGTACGGGGCGTTCACCCCGTGGCAACCTGCGCACTGAGCCTCAAACAGCGGCTGCACATGTTCGATGTAGGTCACTTCTTCAGCGTGCAACGGAGCAAGCGCAAACGCCAGCGCGCCTGTCACAAGAATCACGGGAGCGTTCTTCACAGCGTCGCCTCCACAGGAAGGAACAAAGGCGTTTCGCCCAACCGGGTGCCGGGCGAACCACGATCCTTACCCTATGCCCCGGACAGGCAAGAAGCAACGCCGCCGACAGGACCTCTCGAATGCGGCACCGCGCAGCCCCCCCGAGGGCAGCGGCCCGCCGCCGCTGCCCTCGCAGGGCCTTGAATGTCTCGTCAATGCGGGCCAAGAAACGCAAAAACCTCGGATCGGACAGCGGAACATGGCACACTATGAACGTCTCTTGGCTTGGTAACCAGAGGTTTCCTCCGACGGGCGCGTCGGTTCAAACCCCCGAAGGGACCATCCTCAAACCCCACCCGGGCTGATCATGAGCGGTGACCGTGTGCACGGGCGCCCAGGGGTTGGCTCCCCGCGACATGCCGACCGTCCCCTACAGGAAGCGTTCGAAGAGGCTGTTTGGCGACGCTGTCTTTCGATACCAGTGCTTTCGATCCCGGCAACAGGCGCACCGGATACGCGAACGGATCGTCGCCCGGCAGGGGTTTTCGAGGGTCAACTCGCGGGTCGGAACGGAGATCCGGAACTATTCCCGCGCGGCTGGATTCGGGACGAACTGCTGGTGTATCGGCTGTTCCCGCGTGCGAACCCGGTCGATATTGCTTACGTGTCCCTGTACAAGACGCGGGACCACCGCCTGTTCGGCGATATGTGTATCCGACCGGTGCTGATCTTCGCCGGTGCCTGCATTCACGACGCGGCCTATGTCCGGATCGGCATCAAGCAGGCACAAGAGGTGCTGAAGCGTCACAACGGCGAGGTCGTGATCAAGCGCGTCCGGTCAGGGTCAGCCCGTCGTTGCAGACACCGCGATCACCCTGGCACCGTCATGCCTGAAACTCTCACAGGAAACGACCATGAACAAGGTTTCCCTGATCCTGCCCTTATGCCCCCGGATACCCGGGAGAGCCCCCGATGACCGCTAGGCGCAGCCCGCAGCTGGAAAAGCTGTACAGGGAGCACGCGGAGAGCCTCGCGTTCGCCGACCGGATTGCTGGCCTGGTTGCCGAGGGCAGCGCGGAAAGCCTGGCGCAGGGAATCCAGCTGGTTCTGGATTACTACGAGCAGGAACTGGAGGCCCATCTGCAGCAGGAGGAGCAGACCCTGTTCGGACCGCTGCTGCAGCACGACCGCGCGAACTTCGCGCTGTTCGCGCAACTCGGCAAGGAGCACGGATTCCTGCGGATGGTTGCCGCCAACCTCCGGCCCGAGACGGCCGCGCGGGATCTCGCGGCGTTCGCCGATGTACTGCGCGAACACACCCGGGTCGAGGACGAACGCCTGCTGCCGCTGGTGGAATCGCACTTCACCCCGGAACAGCTCGATGCCGTGATGGCCTTTGTGCCTCTGCCCGCGGCTCCGGTACAGCGCCGTTCCTGAACGCGAGGTTGCCGCCTCACGGGACAACGCCCGCGGCACGCGCCCTGCCCCGCTGCCAGCAACCCGGACGCCGGGTCCGAATGCGGCCGGGGCTGTGCGCGGATCGGCTGCCCCGGGCACAGCGAATGGCCAACGCGAACCACCAACGCGGGCAGCCGGACCATGCCCACGCACCACCTTCCCTCGATCGTCCCACTCCACGGTAGCGTGGTGTGGTCGATATTGCGCGGGGTGCGCTTCATTCCCCCCCGGGCGTTCTTGGACTATTGTCACCGGGGGAACAGGCAGTTGCCAACGGGGAGGAAAAGCCGATGAAGCTTGAATATGAATTGATCGAGGACGGGTTCGACGATACCACGCACATCCGCACGATGACCGAGCAGGCGCTGGTACCCGGCAAGGGCTGGCTGATTCGCACCACGCTGTACACGCCCCACCACATCACCGCCAGCGTCGTCTTCGTGCCGGCGACCGGTGGAGTCGGCGAGGGGCTGTTCGAACCGATAAGCCCCTGAGGTACACGCGCGCCCCGGTTGCCGCCGCCCGCGTACTCGGCGCCCCGGGTCCGCGTCGGGGCCAGGTGAACCGTGTTCTCCGACTGTGGCAGGATGAGAAGCACCGCTACCGGGCCGAATTCCCGGCTTGGTTCCTCGGCGGCTGCGGACCGTGACCGGAGCCGCCGGGAGTACAGCGGGCTCCTTGTTCTTACCGCGCCATTGAAACCCCGGTGGTCGCCGACTACGGTCTGCCGGGTTGGGATACGAGGAGTCGGCCGATGGAATCGGCGCAGTCGCAGAAGCCCGAACTGAATCTGATCGAACGGATCGCGGTATCGATCCTGCGCCGGCAGAACGGCCGCGACCAGCCCGAGGTGCATCGCTGGCCCGCGCAGGAACTGGTGCAGATCCGCCGCCTCGAACGTTCCGCGGTGCTGCTCGCCGCGCTCTCCGGGATGATCTCGGGTGCGCTGATCGGGGGGCTCGAGGTCTGGCTGAACTTCACCATGCCCGACGCCTCCGAATCCTGGGGCCGCTGGATCGAGTACTGGATCATCTTCCTCGCAGGCTCGGTCCTGGTCAGCGTCGTCGAGATCCTGTTTCTGTACTGGGTGGTGCTGCGGCGGGTCGCGCGGATCACTTCCATCGCCGGACTTCGTCTCTCGGAACAGGAGATCGACCAGGTGATCGCGATCGGCCTGTCACGCTCTGCGTTGGATCTGCCGGATCCGCGTGAACCCATCTACGGCATCGATCCCTACGCGCGCGTACCCCGGTGGCGGCTGGTGGGCTACGCGATCCTGTACCGGCTGAAGATCGGCGCGACCAGTTTCATTGCCCGGGTACTGCTGCGCCGGGTGCTGGCCCGGGCCGCGGTACGGGCTTTCATTCCGCTGATCGCGATTCTGATCTACGCGATCTGGAACGCGATCATCATCGGCTGGGTGATGCGCGCGAGCCGTGTCCGCGCCGCCGGGCCGCTGGCCGTGGAGGAGCTCGGGCAGCGCCTGCAGGCCGAGCGCACGCAGCTCGACGAGCCCACGCGGCGCCTGTTTCTGGAAGCGGTGGCAGAGGCCATCCAGTCGGGTGGCACCGCGCATCCCAACCTCCAGCTCCTGCTGGGGCGACTGTTCCGGGAGCTGGCGATCACCCCGGACTCGCTCACGCTCGACTGGGGTTCCCATCGCGATGCGGTGGCCGACCTGGCAACTGAGGTACAGGATCTTCTGCTGGCCCTGATCACGGTCACCACGATCCTGGACGGCCGGGCCCGCCGGGCACAGAAGCGCTTCCTCAAGAGCCTCCACGCTGCCTGCGGGCGCCGATACGACGCCCGGTCCACGGCTGCGGTCTACCACGATTTCTTCCAGGGCCAGGGCATCGGCCCGCTCAGAAAAGAAGGGTGAACGGCCGCGGTGCGGCATCGCCGCACTCGCACTGGCTGGCCGGCGTCCCGCTCACGGCGAGCCCTTGGGCGATGCGGGGGTGGCTCGATCCTGCGACCATGACCGAAGGTGCTTGATCTGTTCGGACATCGTGCGCGAGAGGGGAACGATGCGCGACGCGCTCCACAGCATGTCCCGCTCGTTGAACGGGCGGTTCTCCTCCCAGGCGTGCACGACCGCCGCCTTGATGGCCTGTTCGATCTCGGCCCCACTCCAGCTCTTGGTCAGCGCCGCCAGCGTGTTGAGGTTGAATCTTGCGGGATCGGCACCGGCCGCGCGCAGCTGGATCTCGATGATGCCGATGCGTTCCTCCGCCGTCGGCAGATCCAGGAAGAACAGCTGGTCGAACCGCCCCTTGCGGATGACTTCCGCCGGCAGCAGTTCGATCCGGTTCGCGGTGGCCACGACGAACACTCCGGGTGGTTTCTCCTGCATCCAGGTCAGGAAGCTGGAGAAGATGTTGGGATTGTTCCCACGACGCGACTCCGACTCGTAGCCGAAGGCGTTCTCCATTTCGTCGATCCAGAGCACCAGCGGCGCGATCTCCTCGACCACCCTCAGCGCATGATCGAACGCATACTCAGGTGACCCGAACGCACCCGAAAGCACCAAGTTCATGTCCAGGCGCACCAGCGGCAGGGCCCAGGCGCTGGCGATCACCTTGGCCGCCATACTCTTCCCGCATCCGCTGACACCCATGAACAGGATCCCCGAGGGCGGTGTTACACGGCTCTCCGGATGGGTCCCGGTAAAGAACGGACGCCGCGTAAGCACCCATTCCTTCAGGTTCTGCAGGCCGCCCACATGGCTGATCTCGACGGTATCGGGGATGTACTTCAGGCAGGCCTCGCGCATCAGCAGCGCCGCCTTCTCCGTGCGGATCTCGGCCAGCGCAGCCTCGCCCGCCAGTTTCTGTTCCGCCACCAGGCGCCGCAGCAGGTGGCGGATCTCGCTGCGCATCATGCCCCTGAACGATGTGGTCATCTGTTCGAGCCAGGCCTCTGAGCCGGCGGCTGCTCCGGCGTGTTCGAGTGCCTGCTGCACTTCTGCCCGGATCTCGTCCTCGTCGGGTGGCCCGAGTTCCACCGTGAACAGCTGCCGGGACAGCGGTTCAGGAATCTGCCACCCGGGCGAGGAGAGGAACACGCAGGTCTTGCAGCCGGCGAGCGACTGGTAGAGATCCCGCAACCCGCGCACCAGTTCGGGCCGGCCCTCGAACAGCAGCGGGAAATCCTTCAGCAGATAAAAGCCCTCCCGTGGTCCGCGCAGGATCTCGCGCAAGGCCTGCCCCGGATCCCGTCCCGAACCGCTCTCCTTGCCCTGTTCCAGAAAACCGTGGGTCAGGCTCCAGACGATCACCGGCCGCGGATCCCCGAAGCGTTCGGTGGAAAGCCGCTGCAGCATTTGTTCCAGGCGGTCCTCCTCCAGGCAGCGCACATAGATCAGCGGCTGGCCGCCGTCGAGGGCCTTTTCGATACGGGTAATCACGGCATTCATCGCGGAGCTCCGGGCTGTCGTCGAGTGTGGAGGGGAGCGTGGGTGGCTCGGCAGCGTTTGAACACCGACCCGGCGCAACGGCGCCTAGGGAAGCGCTGACAAATTCGTCATCGCGAGGAGCGAAGCCTTTAGCCGTGAGCGCAGCGTGGCGGGACGTGGCGATCCATAAGGCAATGATTTCGTTAGCGCCGCTTGAATTATTCGCTGCGCTCACCCTGCGGGCCAGCCTTCGGCTGTGCAATGCGCTACGCGCATTAGTGCCGCGCTTCGCTCGCAATGACAGGGCCCCTTGTTCAGCGTTTCCCTAGTGGGCCATGCGGGAAGATCACCACCAGATCGCTTCGCCAGACACAACGGCGCTGCGTCGGGCAAGCTAGAAATAGGTCGGCTGTTCCCGCACTTGCCCGTGTTGCTGCGGCGCACCCGGCTGGGCCCCATAGGCACCGAACTTCCCTTATATCGCGTTAGCTTGCCATGTTTCCGGCGCCCCGGGCAGTACAGACCGGTGATGCAATGCTGAATCCATCGGACCGTGTGCGGGTCACCAGCGCTGCGCTTCGCCATCCGGCCTCCTGACCCCGAGCGGAGTTCCGCGGTCCATCGTGTCCGGGTACCCCGGGCTGCCAGCGTTCGTGCGCAGATCGATGCGCACGCTGGCCGCCCGGCCCCGGGCGTCCAGCGCGGTCACCCGGTATGCGCCGGGCCGCTCGGGTCGCCAGAGGTGCTGCCGGCCCTGTGCCGCGATCCGCGTCGGCCGGCCGTCTACCAGCCAGTTCAGTGGGGGCTGCCCGCCGCGCACGTCGAGCAGGATTTCGGGTTCGGCCGGGTTCCATGCGAGCGTGGTCGCATCGGCCGGGAACGCGAATCGCGGTCCCGGTGCTGGAGGGGCCGAGAGCCGATCACGGGCCTCCAGCCGCTGCAAGTGCGTGGGCAGATCGCCGGTGCGCGCCAGCAGGGTGCCGTCGGGGGGTGGCCCGGGCCAGTGCGGATCGGCGTCGGGCAGCAGTGTGAAAACATCGAGCAGCAGGGGCACCGCGGCCGTCAGGCCCGTCAGCCCCGCTGTGTAGCCCCCGTCCGGGCGGCCGACCCAGACGATCGCGGTATGCGTGTCGTCGACCCCCACGGCCCAGGCGTCGCGATAACCGAATGAAGTCCCGGTCTTGAGCGCGATCGGGCGCCCGCTACCCCAGCGGGCCTCGGGTAGTGCGGTCTCCAGCAGGATGCGGGCCACCTGCCAGGCCGCCGAGCCGGACAGCAGTCGGGCGCCGTCGGCGGCGCCATCTCCGGTCGATACCTGCGGGCGCAGGCCGATGCCCTGCTGGCCGATCGCCCCGTACAGCGTGGCGATGTCCCGCATGTCCAGCCCGATCCCTCCAAGGCCCACTGCCAGTCCCGGCCGGCGGCTGCCCGGTATCACCGCGGCCACCCCCAGTTCGTGCAGCGAAGCCAGCAGGCGGTCCGGGCCCACCCGATCGAGCACGCGCACCGCGGGGATGTTCCGCGATTGCATCAATGCCTCTGCCAGCGTCATCTCTCCCTGCTCGAGGCGGTCGAAGTTGCGCGGAGACCAGGCCTGCCGTGGCGTGGCGCGATCCACGACGAGGGTCTGCGGATGGGCGACGTCCTGGTCGAATGCCAGCCCGTAGATCAGCGGTTTCAACAGCGAACCGGGCGAGCGCAGCGCGCTGACCATGTCTACCTGCCCGGGAAAGCCCTGCCCGAAGTAATCGCCCGACCCCACCCAGGCCCGCACCCGGCCCGTTCCGTGTTCCACGACCAGCGCGGCACTGGTCTGCCCCTGCGCCAGCTGCAACTGCTCGCGGGCGAGCCGGCGTTCCAGCCGCTGCTGCAGTTCCGCGTCGAGGAAGGTCGTCACCCGTCCCCGCGCATCGGCGTGACCGCGCAGGCGGTCGGCAAGGTGGGGGGCATGGCGCGGCGCTGGCAGCCGCGACTCCGGCACCGGCGCCCGCAGCGCAGCCTGTAGGGAAGGCGCGTCGATCCGATCGTCGGCCGCCCAGCCTCGCAGCAGTCGGTCGCGCGCGGCGGTGGCGTGCTGCGGGTTCCGGTCGGGGCGGCGCGCCTCGGGCGCCTGCGGCAGCGCGATCAGCAGCGCGGTCTCCTCCAGCGTCAGGAAGCGGGGTGCCTTGCCGAAATAGAACAGGCTCGCCGCCGGCAGCCCCTGAAGGTTGCCGCCGTACGGCGCCAGTGTGAGGTACAGCGCCAGGATTTCGTCCTTGCTCAGACGCCGCTCGATCTGCCAGGCGCGGAACAATTCGATCAGCTTGCTGGAAACCCGCCGCGGACGGGGTTCCAGCAGGCGCACCACCTGCATCGACAGCGTCGACCCGCCCGACACCACCCTGCCCTGCCGCACGGCCTGAACCACCGCTCGAGCCAGGGCCAGCGGGTCGACGCCGGGATGACCGTGGAAGCGCTGATCTTCTACCGCGATCAGGCGCTCGACGAAGCGCGGATCGATCGCCTCGAGATTCACGGGCAGCCGCCAGTAGCCATCCGGGGTGGTGTACAGGCGCAGGATGCGGCCGTCGTCGGCAAGCACCTGCACCGAGTACTCGAGCGCCGCACCCGTCGGCGGCGGCCACAGCCGGTCGAGGACCGTCAACGTCCCGGTGATTGCCAGCAGGGCGATCGCCGCAGCGGCCAGCAGAAGCGGACCGGGGTGGTGTGGCAGCTGGGCGAGGGGCACGCCGGCACCCGCCCGATTCAGGGGCGCGCCCGGACGTGCAGCCACCCGCTTGCGCCGCGTCCCTGCAGGTAGGGCTTGTACATGTCCTCCACGAAGCTCGGGCCCATCCGGTAGGCGCCCGGGGTCACGGCCCGGGCAATGTACGCCACCCGGAAGCGGTGTGCCGTACCGAGCTCCAGATCGAGCGCGGCGACGAAGCGGTCGTCCAGTGCATCGTTGTACAGCGTCGGACTGACCTCGCCGAGCCAGTCCAGTCCGTCGAGCGTCCGGCTGCCCTCCAGCCCCGGCGAGTCCGCTTCCAACCCGGCTGGAATCGGATCCGCGACCAGCAACTGAAGCCGCCGGTATTCGTCGACCGCGTGGCCCACCGCCTCGCCTTCGAGCACGACCACCAGCACCGTTCCCTGTTCGACTGCGTCCCGGCCGAGCGTTTCGCCATCGAGTGTGAAAATCTGGCGTTCGATACGCAGCCCCCGAACCTCGACCGGCGGCGGTTGCCGCGGATGTCCGCTGGCCAGTAGTGCGTACCACAGCGGATCACCGGAAAGATTGTGCAGAGTCACGCCTTCGCGCAGCGCGCCGGAGTCGGGCTGCAGCAGCAACGGACCCTCGATGGCCTGGTGGCGGCGCTGATCGAAGGTCAGATTCAGTTCGCGCCCGTCGGCGGAGACGACTGCCGCCGCCCGGACCAGGGCGGCCTGTTCCTGCGTCGACAGCCAGCGCTCCTCGGTAAAGGCGGTCGCCAGAGCCTCGGCATGCGTCCCCAGGTCCAGCGCTTCGGGTGCATGCGCCGCGGCGAGGCGCAGCACCTCCGCCCGGTCACGCAGCGCCGAGCCATAGTCGGCCAGATCCGGGGCGCGCCGCAGGCGCTCCGTGAGCCCGAACGCCTTCTGCGCCCGGGCCTCGTCGCCATCGAGTGCCAGAGCCGCCCCCAAGTGCCCAGCCGCGAGGCCGCTGGGCAGGCGCTCGCCAACCACGTCGAGCAGGTAACGCGCGGTCTCGGAGCGCGCCGCCCCGTTGCGCGCCAGCACGTAGAGCCCGTAGCTCTGGGCAACGATCCGGCGGGCGTCGCGGGTCTCGGGCAATTCCACCAGCGCCCGGAGCCAGTGCAGGCCGCGTTCCCAGGCGAAATCCGGCACCTCGACACCCTGGCGGCGCGCCTCGCCGAGAAAATCGATCGCGTAGACCGAGACCCAGACGTCGGGCTCACCCGAACCGCCCCAGAGCGTGAATCCACCGTTGTCGAGCTGCATCTCAAGGATCCGGGTGACCGCGTCGGGCACGCGTTGCGGATCCGGTGCCTGCGCGCCGGGGTCGTCCAGCAGGCCGGGCAGATCCAGCAGCGGGAAGGCGGCACTGGCCACCTGTTCCAGGCAGCCGTAGGGGTACAGGTCGAGCTGCCGGACCAAGCCGGCCACGTCCCACTGCGGCCGGGAATCGAGCGTGATCTGCGACGACAGCGTTTCCGGGATCAGACCGGCCACCGCGGCGCCGCCCAGCAGCCGCGTGCCGTCCGGTTCCAGCCGTCCAGCCTCGCGGATGTCCCGGCGCGCGAACGCCGGGCGTACCGCCAGTTCCAGCCGCCGCTCGACCGACAGTCCTTCCGGGCCTTCCAGTTCCAGCAGCAGTTCCCCGTGGCCCTGGCGTTCGCCCTGCAGCGGCAGCGTGACCACCTGCCGCCGGCCCCGGTCCAGCGTGAGGGTCCGGCTGCCGTCCAGGCCCGCCAGCGCTTTGCGCTGATGCCAGCGCAGCCGATAGCCCCCATCCGGGCCCTCTGCGTTGAACAGCGTCACGGTCGCGGTACCCCGGTCGCCTTCCGCCAGGAAGCGTGGCATGGCGGTTTGCAGGACCACCGGGTCACGCACGGTCACGGGCCGGCTTGCATGCCCCATGCGCCGCGACGACCAGGCGACCGCGTTCAGGCGCACGCGCCCCTCGAATTCCGGGAGGTCGAAACGCACCACGCCCCGGCCCTCGGCGTCCAGCGCCACGACCCCGGAAAACAACGACAGCATCGTGACCGGGGGTTCCAGCGAGGCGTCGGGCTCGAAGACACCGGCCCCGGTACCGATTCGGCCGGGTTGGCCGGTACGGCCGTCCAGCAGTCGGCCGTAGAGATCCCGGATGTCCAGCCCGAGCCGGCGCTGTCCGAAGAAATGATCGATTGGCCGTGGCGGCGGGTGGCCCGTCAGTTGGAGCAGGCCGTCGTCGACCGCCGACACGGTCAGAAACACCGGCTCGCCGGCACGGTGGTCCGGGATCTCCACACCGACCTCCAGGGTCTGCAGCGGCCGCAGCCGCTCGGGTGCGTTCAGGTTCACCGCAAGGGTGGCCGGATCGGGATCCAGGCCCAGCCAGGCGACGCCAATCGCGCGGCGCGGCCCGAGTCCGGCCCGCGCATCCTCGGGCCGGAATACCGTGACCAGCGCATACGCGCCTGCGCCCCAATCGGCGTCCACCGGAATCTCCACATGCCCCTGCCCTTCTTCCAGCCAGAAGGGCAGGATTTCCAACACCCGGTCGCCCGCGATCACCACCTGCCCCGGTCCGTCGAAGTTGCCCTCGATCGACAGCACGGCTTCGGTGCCGGGCCGATAGGCCGGGCGATCATGCTGCACCTGCAGCCGGTCCGGGGGATCGTCGGGCCCGGGCGCACCGCCCCATCCGAGCTGAACGCGGGCGCTGGCTCTGGCCCCGGTATCGGGATCCTGCAGGTCCAGGCGATAACGGCCCCAGTCGAGCGCGAAGGCCAGCGCCGCCGGCTCCCGGCCAGTCACATCGAGCCGGCCCTGTCCCCGGTCCCGCTCGCGGATCTCGCGCCGGTACTGCCAGCGGCCCGACTCCTGGTACCACTGGTAATGGATGCGTTCCTCCACCAGGCGGTACTCGAGCCCGGCCGCGTCCAGAAGTTCGCCGCGTGCATTCACGGCGACGATTTCGAACCGGGCCTGTGCACCCTCGTTCAGCAGCACGTGACCTTCGGGCCCCGGATCCCCCGGCACGCGCACGCCCAGCAGCCGTTCGCCGGTATCGACCAGCCGGGACGCCGTCGCGGTCACGACCCGCCCGTCGACGTCCACCACCTCGCTGCGCAGCTCCGCCCGCAGCGGGGCCCGCGGGTCAGGCAACCGGTCGATCGACAATGCCAGGCGCGCGCGCCCGGTTGCATCGGTCCGGGCGTCGTCAAGGGGCAGTACCACCCCTGCCCCCTCGCCGCCCAACGGTCCGAAGCGGAACCCGGGGAAGGCATCGAACGGATTCGGGTCGACCGCAATGCGGAGTTCCGAACGCACCTCCAGATCGGCCGCCGGGGCGCCGAACAGGTAATCGGCCTGCAGTTCCAGCTCTACCGGTCGCTCGACCGGCAGCGGCGCGTCGGGCAGCGCATCGAAACGGGCCTCGAGCCGGGGCGGCAGGATCGCCTGCACCTGGAACGAGGTCTGGCCTACCGGGGCGGCATCGGGGTCGACATGGGCCAGCAGCGTCCAGCGTCCGGTGCGTGCGCCGGCGGGCAGGCGCAACGTGCTGGACAGTCCGCCGGCGGCTTCCGGATGAACGAGCTCTTCCCAGGCTAGCGTATCGTCGGGGCGAAGCAGCCGCAGCGTCAGTGGCACCGGCGGTGCCGCACGGCCGGAATCGTCCCGCAGCAGCAGCCCCAGATGCACCGATTCCCCTGGCCGATAGACCCCGCGCTCGGTGTGCAGGTAGGCATCCAGCGGACCGGGATGCGCGCGCCCGCTCACGCCGCGATCGCTCAGGTCGAACGGGCTGCGGCTGACATCGAGGAAGTTGAAATCGCCGTCGTCGTTCAGCGCAAACAGCAGCACCGGCTCGAGGCCTCCCTGTCCGCGTAGGACGTCTCCGGAAAACTGTGCAAAACCGCGCCGGTCGGTCCGGGTCTCGGCAAGCCGGGTATTGTTGCGCGCCAGCAGCTGCAGGCGCACGCCGCTGCGGGGCCGCGCATCGCCCAGCCCGCGCACCCCGACGGTGAGGCCGTCGCGTCCCTGGTAGGTGGTGATGCCGAGGTCCGAGACCACCAGCCATTGACTCGCCCGCGGCGGTCCCGGGTATTCGTCGGCCGCATCCGACTGCACCCGGGCGGTCACTACATAGATGCCGGTGTGCGCCTGCAGATCGTCGACCAGCGGCAGCAGGACGCGCTGTTCGCGATTCGGCTCCACCGTCCATTCGCCCTGGCCGCTCCAGACCCTTGCGCCCAGTTCGTCCGCGATACGCGATTCGCTCCAGGAACTCAGATCGGTGCCGAAGAGTTCGCGCACCTCCGGCGCCAGCAGGTTGCGTTCATCGATGCGGTACAGCGCCAGTTCCACCGCGTCGACATTGACTGCATGCAGCGGCACGCCGGTGCTGCCGCGGGGCAGGACGTAGAGGTGACTCTGGAAACGCAGCGATGCACTGCGTGGTCCCACATGCACCCGCTCCTGCCGAGTGGCGTGCAGCGAACGGCCCTCGGTGTCGGTCAGGCCCTCCAGCACCGTCACCTGATAGTGGCGATCGAACTCGCCCCCGTCGATGCAGATCTCGTTCGTGTCCCCCTGCCGGAAGCGAGCCGGGATCCGGGGCTCCGTGCGGAAGAAATCCTGGTAGGCGCGTTCACCGGGCGTGGGCATCGAGTGATTGAAACGCAGGCACAGGCTGGGTTCCTCACCCGCGTCGCGGACTTCGATCGCCTCCAGGCGCAGCGCCCGTGCCTGTCGCTGATCCTCGGTCAACCGGGCGATCTCGGTCCGGAGATGCCGATCGCTCCCGTAGCGGCTCGCGGCGCGGTACACCGCCAGCGCGGCGGCGTTGTCGAACCGCCAGTCCTGCACCACGGCGCTGCCCAGCAGCCGCAAGGCCCGGAATCGCTCCAGGTCGCTCCGGGCGGCCGTGTACGCCCGGTAGGCCGCGCCCACGGATTCTCGCCAGTCGCGGGCGCAATGCGCGTCCCGCGCCTGGGCACTCCAGTCCGCGAAACCCGAGTCCGGCCCCAGCACCAGCCTGCGCAGGGTCAGCGCCTGCCGGCACTCGCCGAGCCCGGAGACAATCGATGCGGTCTCGGCCAACTGCAGGCTGGCCGTGGCATCGAGTGCCGGGGTGTCCCGGGCCTCCAGTACCTGCCAGTACGCATCCCCCGCCTGTAGCAGTGCCTGCGGCAGATCCTGCGCCGACACGGGGATCACCGGGAACAGCACGATCAGGGCCATCGCAAAGCGGCGCAACCATGGCATCACGAACCTCGAATCCCGGGATATGCCGGGTCAGCATGAACGATCCGGCCGGCACACCGGAGACCGTGGTGGCGTGCCACGTCCCTGTGCCTGCCCTGTACGCACGGCGAGCGTGGCCGGTGCGGTCTTCATCGTCAACTCTAGACCGTCGGTGCGGGGAATACGCCGGACGGCACGCCGGTGGCCGCGGTTTGCGCGTGAACGTAAAGAATCCGGTGCGCAGGTGTGGCCTTCGACCGCGTGTTGCCCTAGAGTCCGCCGACAGGGACATAGATGCAGGCACCCGGGCCACGCGGGCCCCGGGTGGCGGGAGAGCCAGGTGCCAGACGAGCGAACGGCGGCAGAACCGGCCACGGCAAGGTGGCCACAGACCCGCGTCGGCTGGGCCATGAATCCGCGCGGCAGTGGCATGATCGGTTGGATCCTGGCACTGGCGTTGCTGGCCGGCGCCGGCGGTTCCCGCGCGGATAGCGGAGTGTCCGTGCTGCCGGAGTTCGACCAGTGCCGGTTTCTGGTCGGGGGCGTCGGGAGCGAACGGCCGCAGCCGCTCGATCCCGAACGCCTGGAGACGCTGTTCGGGATCCTGGAGCAAACCGGTATCGGCGCGATGGTCGCGGCCCACCTGCGCCGCTACCGGCTGGAGGGAACGGGTCCGGATGGAGGGTCCCTGGAGTTCTTCGAGGTCGCCCGCGAAGGCGGCCCGGCCGCCGCGTATTTCGAGACAGGGCAGCTGCACCTGAACGCATCGCTCCTCGCCGGACTCGATGCCGCCGACCGGGAGGCCCGCAACCGCAGCTACACCGCCGCCAGCTTCCTGGTTCACGAGGGGATACACGCGATCGCCCACCACCTGTACCTGACCGGGCGATTCCCGATCTACCGCTCGGACACCAAGGTCAACGAGGCCCTCGCGTATTTCGTGCAGGGGCTTTACCTCGACGAGGTGCGCGAACGAGAGCCGGACTACCGCGAGGTCGAGGCCGTGCCCGCCTGGGACGTCTGCACCACACAGATCGTTCGCATCCTGACCCGGCTGGGCGTGACCCGCGACACTCCACTCGACGATGTGTATGACCTGCTGGCCGAGATGCAGCTGGAAGCGGACGACACCACGGCCGTGCGGGTGGCGCGCCTTTGGCAGTATTATCAGTTCATCGTGGACAGCGACGAGACCAACCGGCTCTGGGCGCTGGCCGAAACCGACCCCCGTCCGCTGGCCGTCGTCCGGTCGCTGACCCGGATGATCGCCACGGACGTGGAACGTCGGCACTGCAACTTCGACCGGACCTTCGAGTTCATGACCAACCGTATCATCCTCTATGCACACTACCCGGACACACCGCCCGGCGTACCGGGTTGTCAGTACTTCGTCGATTTCGTCCAGGCACTGCGCGAGGACGACGAGACCTCCGTGGTCCTGCGCGAGCAGATCGATCGCTGGCTGCAGGAGCGGGAGCGCGAGGCCTCCCGCAGGGCCGTACCGTGAGCCCCGCGGCGCGAGTGCTGGCGATCGGGCTCGGATTGGCCGTTGGCTGGGGCGCCGCCGGACCCGCCGTCGCTTCCGGATCCGACTCGCCGCTGCGGGATCTGGAAGAAATGGTACGCGACTGGCGCAGCTGGTTCGGGTTCCGGGACGAGGAGCCCGAGACGGTCACGATACCGCTGCGCGCGGCGGTTGCACGGGGGGATCCGGCCCTGGTGAACCGACTGCTGAACATGGGCGCGGATCCAAACGGCACGCCCGGCGATCGCGACACGCCGCTGGAGGTCGCGATCTGGTACGGCCATCTTGACGTCGCCCGGCTGCTGCTCGACCAGGGCGCGGATCCGGGCCTCGCATCGGGAAACTTCGGGGCCACGCCGTTGCACCTCGCCGTGCGCAAGGGCGACGAAACCATGGCACGCCTGCTGCTCGACCATGGCGCCCGGGTGGACGCGGCCGCGCCGCGCCGAATCGGCATGCCCTTCGACCGGCTGGGAGACAGGCCCCTGCACGAGGCCGCGGATGCCGGTAACGTCGCCCTGGCCGAGCTCCTGATCGCACGCGGCGCCGACCCCAGTCAGACCAACGGCGCGGGCCTGACCCCGCTGCATCATGCCGCTGCGGCCGGCCACCTGGCGCTGGTCGAAACGCTGCTGGCACGTGGTGCGGATCTCGAGCAGCGCAGCCGTATTGGCGCCACCCCATTGCACTGGGCGGTGGTTCAGGGACAGGCCGAGACCGTGGCACTGCTGCTCGACCGGGGCGCCGAAATCAATACCCGCACGCGCAATGGCAGCACGCCGCTCCATGGCGCCGTCTCCCGCGGGCAGGTGGAACTGGTCACGCTGCTGCTCGACCACGGCGCCGATGTGGCCGCGCGGGGTCAGACCGAGGAGACGGCACTCGCGATCGCCCGCCGCCTTGGACACCCTGAGCTTGTGCGCCTGCTGCAGGCCGCCATGGATCCGGCACCGGGCGAATAGCCTGGGTCGTACCAGGGGCTGGCGGCGGCCCGGCTCGTTTCGCGCCCCGTTTGACCACGAACCGGGATTCAGTCAGGGCCGCTGTGAGCCACGGCTTCACCGTGTTGTCGATCCAACCTGCGTGAGCACCGGCCCTCGCGACCCGGGACACGCGATTACTGCCATACGCCCTCCTCGGGCGATGGCGCCACCCCGTTCACCCTGGATCGGCCGATCGCCGGAGTTAGTGTGGCACGACCCGGGTCGCCGGACCCGGAGGGGAATCCGCCGCAGCCCGTCGCAGCGGTAACTCACGAGTGGGCGAAACCCGCGGTCCACGGCACATCGTCCGCTTGACGCTTGACTTATCTCAAGGCCGGAACCGTGAGTGCTGCGGTATAGCTGACCCGGAACACGGCATGGAAAGGCTCATGGCTCCACACCGAAGCGCGCTGTCCTGGCCCCTGATGAGCCTGCTGCTGATCGTTGTCGGCTCCATCGGTCTGACATCGCCGCCGGCGGCCTGGGGAGCGGATCCGGCGGCCACGGTTTCCGCCGGTGCAACGCCTGAACTGCTGCAGGGGCACCCCCATCGCGCACAGATCCTGAGGCTGTTTCCAGCCGCCGACCGGCTGGGTCCACCGGAGGGTGAGCCACCCTCGGCGGCGGTCCTGCAGGGTGACGACCTGCTGGGCTTCGTGCTGTACACCGATGACGTTGCCCCGATCGCCGCCTACTCGGGCAAACCGGTGAACCACCTGGTAGGCCTCGACCTGGAGGGCAACATCACGGGTGCCTTCGTGATCGAGCACCACGAGCCCATTCTGCTGGCTGGCATCCCGGAGCGGCGTCTGCACGAGTTCGTGGCCCAGTACGCCGGCAACCGGATACTGGATCCGATGCGGGTGGGCGCGATGTCCCGGCCCGGTTACGTGATGCTCGACGGCGTGACCGGCGCGACCGTGACGGTCCTGGTACAGAACGAGACCATTCTGCGTTCGGGCCGCGCGGTCGCGATCGCCCGGGGTATCGTGGATCCGGATCCGGCAGCGGCCCTGCCGCCTTCCACGGTGCGCATGGAGATCTTCGCAGCGGCGGACTGGGAGTCCCTGCTCGGCGAGGGTTCCATCGGGAATCTCCTGGTCACGCGCGGCGAGGCGGACGACGCTTTCGCCGGAACTCCTGCCGAGGGTGTGGCCACCGCTCCGCCGGACGAACGCGACCAGACCTTCATCGACCTGTACTACGCCCACCTGAACCCGCCGACGATCGGCCGGAACCTGCTCGGCGAACGCCAGTACGACTGGCTGATGGAGGAACTGGACGACGGCGAGCACGCGGTGCTGATCATGGCCAATGGGCGCTATTCCTTCCGCGGTCACGGATTCGTTCGCGGCGGGATCTTCGACCGCTTTCAGTTGGTGCAGGACGATCGCGGCATCACCTTCCGGGATCTCGACCACCACCGCCCCACCGCGCTGGTGGCCGACGGCATGCCTTCATTCGGCGAGACGGCGATCTTCATCATCCGGGCCGAGCACGAGCTCGACCCGGGCCGGCCCTGGCAGGCGGAGTTGCTGGTCGTGCGCCAGGTCGGCGCGCTGCTCAGCGAGTACGTCGTCTTCGCCGGCGATTACCGGCTGCCCGACGCCTACGTGGACCGTCCCGATCCTCCCGCCGCCGCGCAGGACCTCTCGGACCAGCCGATCTGGGTGATCATCTGGCACGAGCGCAGTTTCCACATCGCCGTGCTCGGGGGCTCGCTGCTGCTGTTGACGCTGATCCTGTTCTTCCAGGACTGGCTGGTGCGCCGGCCTCGGCTGCTGTCCTGGCTGCGCACCGGCTTCCTCGTCTATACTCTCGTGTTCATCGGCTGGTACACGCTGGCGCAGCTCTCGGTGGTCAACGTGCTGACCTTCACCAACGCGGTGATCGGTGACTTCCGCTGGGAAACCTTCCTGATGGACCCGATGATGTTCATCCTCTGGAGCTTCGTCGCGGTCACGCTGCTCCTGTGGGGCCGCGGGGTCTACTGCGGATGGCTGTGCCCGTTCGGCGCGCTGCAGGAGCTGGTGAACAAGGTGGCCAACTTCTTCAAGGTGCCGCAGTTCAATTTCCCGCCGATCGTGCACGACCGGCTGTGGTCAGTGAAATACATCATCCTGCTGGTGCTGTTCGGCGTTTCCTTGCAGTCGATGGCACAGGCCGAGTGGCTGGCGGAGGTGGAACCGTTCAAGACCGCGATCGTGCTGCACTTCCAGCGCGAATGGGCCTACGTCTTCTATGCCGGTGCGCTGGTGGCCATCTCGGCCTTCAATCACAAGTTCTACTGCAAGTACCTCTGCGCGCTCGGTGCCGCACTGGCGATCGGCGGGCGCCTGCGCCAGTTCGAGTGGCTGCGCCGACGCAAGGAGTGCGGCCGGCCGTGCCAGATCTGCGCGAACGAGTGCGAGGTACAGGCGATCAAACCGACCGGCGAGATCAACATGAACGAGTGCCACTATTGCATGGACTGCCAGGTCACCTATTACAACGACCGCAAATGCCCGCCGGTGGTCGAAAAGCGCAAGCGCCGCGAACGCGTTCCCGTCGCCGAGCAGGCGGTCAAGCGCATCGAGGCCGGGATGGCCGGAAAACGCGGCCGGGAGAAGCCGTCTGCGGAGGAAACGACGAGTGGCTGATGCCCGGTCCGATGGTCCGTCCGTGCGACACGACCGGTGGCGCTGGGCGATCGCGCTGCTGCTCTGGCTGCCGCCGCTGTTCGCCGGTGCCGAAGGGAACGCCCCCCCTCCCCTGCAGGCGCTGATCGACGCCGCGGAACCAGGGGCCACGGTCACGGTGCCGGCCGGAACGCACCGGGGCGGGCTGGTGATCGACCGTCCGCTGACGCTGGCCGGTGTACCCGGGGCCGTGCTCGACGGACAGGGCCAGGGCGATATCGTCCGCGTGCAATCGCCCGACGTCACGATACGTGAACTGACGCTAGAGAATTCCGGCGAGAACCTGACGCTGATGAACGCCGGCATCCATGCCGACCGCGATGCGCACAACCTGCGCGTCGAAAACACGGTGATGAAGAATGTGCTGTTCGGGGTCTGGGTCTGGCATTCGGAGAATGCCCGGATCACCGGCAATACGATCCGGGGCAAGCCGCAGCTGCAGTCGCAGGACCGCGGCGACGGCATCCGCCTGTTCAACGTGACCGGCGGAATCTTTGCCCACAACGATGTCCGCGACGCCCGCGATGGCGTCTATGTCGATACCAGCCGCGACCTCGACTTCGTCGGCAACCGCTTCCGCGACATGCGCTTCGGCATCCACTACATGTATGCCCATGACGGGCGCATCATCGACAACCACACCACCGCCACCCGCAGCGGGCTCGCGCTGATGTCGTCGCGCCAGCTCGAAGTCACCGGCAACCGTTCGGTGAACGATCTGAACTACGGCATCCTGCTGAATTTCGTGACCGACAGCGTGGTAGCCGGCAACGTCGTCACCGGTGTGCGCGGCTGGGCCGGCGGCAGCCAGGTCGAGCACGGCGTGGTGCTTGGCGTCGAGGGCAAGGCGTTCTTCGTGTACAACTCGTATTACAACGTGGTGCGCGACAACGTGTTCGCGGACAGCGACGTGGGCATCCACCTGACCGCCGGTTCCGAGGAGAACGCGATGTTCGGCAATGCGTTCATCCGCAACCGCACCCAGGTCATGTACGTCAGTACGCGCGAGCAGGAATGGTCGCACGAGGGCCGCGGCAACTTCTGGAGCGACTACCTCGGGTGGGATCTGAATGGGGACGGGATTGGCGACCAACCCTACGAACCCAACGACCTCGTCGACAAACTGCTGTGGCGGTACCCGATGGCCAAATTGCTGATGAACAGTCCGGCGGTGGCAACGCTGCGCTGGGCACAGCAGCAGTTTCCGATCCTGCGCCCGTCCGGGGTGCGCGACAGCCATCCGCTGATGCGCCCGCCGCGGGATCCGGAGTCCGCATGAGCGCGATCCCCGCCGTCGAGTTCCGCGCAGTGACCCGCCGTTACGGCCGCCTGGCGGCGCTGGACGGGATGAACTGGTCGTTGCGCGAGGGCGAGGTCGTCGGCCTGCTCGGCCACAACGGCGCCGGCAAGACGACCTGCATGAAACTGGTCCTGGGGGTCGCGAAGCCCACCACAGGCGAGGTGCGCGTCCACGGCCAGCCGCCGACCGGGCGCCATGCCCACGCGTTGCGCCAGCGTCTGGGCTACCTGCCGGAGAACGTTTCGTTCTATCCGCAGATGACGGGTCGCGAGGTCCTGCGTTATTTCGCGCGGCTCAAGCGCGTGCCGCCGGCGCGATGCGATACCCTGCTGGAACGCGTAGGCCTGCAGGCCGCAGCGAAGCGCCGCGTGGGCACGTATTCCAAAGGCATGCGCCAGCGCCTGGGGCTCGCGCAGGCACTGCTCGGCGCACCAAGGCTGCTGCTGTTCGACGAACCGACCGTTGGCCTCGATCCGATTGCGACCCGCGACTTCTACCGAACCGTGGACGATCTCCGGCGCCAGGGCACCACCATTGTGCTCTGCTCTCACGTGCTGCCTGGCATCGAGCCCCACATCGACCGGGCCGCGATCCTGCGCGAGGGGCAACTGCTCGCCTACGGCACGCTGGAAGAGCTCCGCGCCCAGGCGGCACTGCCGCTGCGCATCCGCGTGCGCGGGTCGTGGCGCCGGCCCGAGGTCGACGAAGCGCTGACAGGCATGGGCATCACGATCCGGGGCACCGAACCGGACGAGGCCGAGCTTTCCGGCCCGCCCACCGCGAAGATGCGCACCCTCGAGGTGCTTCTCGGTGCCAGCGGCGTCGAGGACATCGACGTGATGCATCCATCGCTCGAGACCCTGTACGCGCATATCAGCCTGGGAGAAGACCGCTGATGCGCGCGACGCTGATCATCGCCGGCAAGGAATTCCGCGACGGGCTGCGCAACCGCTGGGTACTCGCAATCACGCTGATTTTCGCCGCTCTCGCCGTTGGCATCAGCTACTTTGGCGCCGCTGCCACCGGCACGGTGGGATTCACCCCCGTGGCCACGACCGTGGTCAGCCTGGCCAGCCTGGCCGTGTTCCTGGTTCCGTTGATCGCGCTGATGCTCGCCTACGACACGGTAGTCGGCGAGCGCGAGCAGGGTACCCTGTTGCTGCTCCTCACCTACCCAATGAGCCGCAGCGCGCTGCTGGCCGGCAAGTACCTGGGACATGCGCTGATCATCGCGACCTCCACCGTGGTGGGCTTCGGACTGGCAGGGATTTTCATCACCGTGCTCGCCAAGGACGTGGATGCGCATGAGCTTTGGCAGGCCTTCAGCTACTTCATCCTGTCAGCGATCCTGCTGGGCCTGGTGTTCGTCTCGTTCGCCCACCTGATCAGCGTCACGGTACGCGAGAAGACGCGCGCGGCCGGGCTCGCGCTGGTGGTCTGGTTCCTGTTCGTGCTGATCTTCGACCTGGCGCTGCTCGGCCTGCTGGTGTCCACCGGCGGGCAGGTCGGCCAGGAGATTTTCCCCTACCTGCTGCTGCTGAATCCCACCGATGTCTTCCGTATGGCCAATCTGGCGGGTTTCGAGGCGGCGCGCGTCCACGCAGGACTCACGGACATCGCTGCACCCGGGCTCTTCAACCCGGCGCTGCTCGCAGCCGTGCTTGGGGCCTGGGCGGCCCTGCCGCTGGCTTTCGCAATGTGGCTGTTCCGCCGGCAAGGGGCCTGACGCCCGACTGGCGGCCTCCACGGGCTCACTCTCCTCCCAGCTTCCCGTGTTTCTGACATGGGAAATTGATTCAGGTCAAGGAGAATCGCGGACACATGGGCGTAGCGTCGCCGTATGGCCGGTCGAGTCCGAGCGAATCGCAGTCTGCGAACGCCTCGCTGCACCGGGCCGCATATGACAACAAGAGCGCGCGAGCAGCGCAGGAGGAGACCATGAACGACGAACAGGATCAGGACAAGAAGTCTGGCGTAAGCCGACGGGGGTTCCTGGGGGCTACCGCCGTGGCCGGTGCAGCGGGGGCAGGTCTGGCGTCCGGCCTGCTCGGATTTGGCGCTGGCGAGGCGCAGGCGCGTGCGCGCAACTCGGGGCTGGAGTTTCACGTCGCGCCGGGCGAACTCGACACCTATTACGGCTTCTGGAGCGGCGGACAGTCGGGCGAGATCCGGATTCTCGGGATCCCGTCCCAGCGCGAACTGATGCGCATCCCCGTGTTCAACCACGAGAGCGCCACCGGCTGGGGCAAGACCAACGAGAGCAAGCGTGTGCTGAACGGCAGCCCGCACACCAACGGCGACACTCACCACGTGCATCTGAGCTACGAGAACGGCACCTACGACGGCCGGTACGCGTTCGTCAACGACAAGCTGAACACCCGGGTGGCCCGGATCCGGCTCGACATCATGAAGCCGGACAGGATCACCGAGATCCCCAACGTCGCCGCGATCCACGGCATCAACCCGCAGCGCTGGCCCAGTACCGAGTATCTCTTCTGCAGCGGCGAAATGATCATCCCGTTGCCGAACGACGGGCGGCACCTGGACGAG
The DNA here is from genome assembly GCF_000321415.2 of Thioalkalivibrio nitratireducens DSM 14787. Taxonomy (NCBI): domain Bacteria; kingdom Pseudomonadati; phylum Pseudomonadota; class Gammaproteobacteria; order Chromatiales; family Ectothiorhodospiraceae; genus Thioalkalivibrio; species Thioalkalivibrio nitratireducens. The sequence goes on from NC_019902.2 coordinate 1,637,416, forward strand.
CCGGAGCACTACTGGACATTGATGACCGCGCTCGATGCCGAGACCATGGATGTGAAGTGGCAGGTCTGGGTCGACGGCAACATGGACAACCTGGTCACCGACTACAGCGGCAAGTATGTCGGCGCGACCTGCTACAACTCCGGCCGTGGCGTAACGCTGGCCGAGATGATGGGCCCCGAACGCGACTGGGCGGTGTTCTTCAACGTTCCCGCGATCGAGAAAGCGGTTGCCGAGGGCGACTTCACGACCATCGGGGATTCGCCGGTTCCGGTCGTCGACGGTCGCGGTGCCGCGGAGGGGGGCACCGCCTACACGCTCTATGTGCCCGTGCCCCGGAGTCCACACGGCCTGAACTCGAGCCCGGACAAGAAATACGTGATCGCGTCGGGCAAGCTCTCGCCCACCGTAACGATCATGGAGTGGTCGAAGGTCGACGATTGGTTCGCGGGCAAACTCAACGATCCACGCGACACCGTGCTGGCCGAACCCGAGGTCGGCCTCGGGCCGCTACACACGACCTTCGACGGCCGCGGGAACGCCTACACCTCGGTGTTCCTCGACAGCCAGGTGGTGAAGTGGAACATCGACGACGCGCTCCGTGCCGCACGCGGCGAGCAGGTGAACTACATCCGGCAGAAGCTCGATATCCACTATCAGATCGGTCACATCATGGCAAGCATGGCCGAGACCGTCGAGGCCGACGGCAAGTGGCTGGTCGCGCTGAACAAGTTCTCGAAGGACCGCTTCATCCCGGTGGGCCCGCTGCGGCCGGAGAACGAGCAGCTGATCGACATCTCCGGCGAGGAGATGAAACTGGTCCATGACGGCCCGGCCTTCCCTGAGCCGCACGACGTGGTGATGGTGCGGGCGGACCTGGTGCGCCCCGCCCGCGTCTGGTCGCGCGACGACCCGTTCTTCGCGGAAACCGCGGAGCGGGCACGCCAGGACGGGGTGGATCTCGAACGCGACAACACGGTCATCCGCGACGGCAACAAGGTCCGTGTCTACATGACCAGCCTGGCGCCGAACTTCGGTCTCACCGAGTTCAGCGTGAAACAGGGCGACGAGGTCACGGTGACAGTAACCAACCTCGACCGCATCGAGGATGTCGCACACGGCTTCGCGCTGGTGAACCACGGCGTGAACATGGAGATCAGCCCGCAACAGACCGCGTCGATCACCTTCGCCGCGAACAAACCCGGGGTGCACTGGTACTACTGCAGCTGGTTCTGCCATGCGCTGCACATGGAGATGTCCGGACGCATGCTGGTCGAGTCGGCCTGATTCGGGACGACCCCCGGGAGAACGCCCGGGGGTGTCGCCCGAGGGAGAAACGCAGATGAACCGATACCGTCGCCTGACCCTGCGCGCGGCAGGACTGGTGGTCCTGAGCGCTGCCGGGTGCACCGGCGAGACCCAGGATGCGGGCCCGCTGCTGCCGATCGAGATCGGCCGTGGCGACTTCTGTCATGTATGCGGCATGACCATCCTCGAGTATCCCGGGCCCAAGGGGCAGGTGCACGAACTCCGCCGCGAACGGCCGCTGTTGTTCTGCTCGACGTCGGACCTTTTCGCGTACCTGCTGCAGCCCGAAACGGCTGCGCGGGTACGCGAAATCCACGTTCAGGACATGGGCGGCCGCGATTGGCAGGAGCCCGGCCCGGGTCCGCAAGGCTTCGTCGATGCGCAGGATGCCTGGTACGTGGCCGGCCATTCCCGGATGGGCGCGATGGGTCCGACGCTGGCCTCGTTCAGTGCCGAAACATCCGCCCAGACCTTTGCCGAAGAGTACGGCGGACGCCTGCTGCGTTTCCCGGAGATCGACCTGGATGTACTGCGCAGCCTTCGCGGTGCAACGCACCCGCCGCGCAGACACGGTTGACCCGAAACACCGCGCTTGTCGAAGCCGGGACGTGAACGGCACCTGCCGCTCGACTGGACGGGTGCCCGGATACGCGCGGCGGCCAGGGGAATCGGGTCCCGTTCATTATGCCACCGCGCGCTACGGGTTCACGCACGACCGGTCGAGCGAATGGTTCGAAGTTGCGTTTCGATAATGTCGGTGGCGCAAGGCTTGATCTCGGTGGCGCAAGGCTTGATCAAGGTCAAGGCACCACGCGGTGGCCGCCAGTCAATAATGGATCCGAAGTTCAGGCAACGGTCATGGCGCTGCATAGCACTCGGAAAGGCGAAAATCGGTCGCCTGGCACGGTGATCGTTCCCTCTTCCCACCCAGCTCCGGCAAGCGGGAGCGGGGAATGACGAGGGCGCGGCGTGCGATTCACGTCAGGGCCGCAGAGGGGCCCGGCAGTGCCGGCGGCGATCCGATGCAGACGAAGGCTGGCGAACACATGAGCGACGATTCCTGTGTCTACAATACGCCGGGCCGGCACCCACCCGAGTGGATCGAGGCGCGCCCGGCGGTGCGAGCCTGCCGTGCCTAATCCTGCGGTTCCTGTCGCCCTGCTGTTCGCCCTGATGGTGGTCCTCGGGGGCGCGCAAGGGGTGGCCGAGGAGACCTCCATCGGCGAACCGCGCCAAGCCGAACTGCGCCATCTGCTCATGCAGGACTGTGGCTCCTGCCACGGGTTGACCCTGCGCGGCGGACTCGGACCACCGATCACACCCGAAGCGCTGGCGGACCGCGACCGGGACACCATGGTGGCCGTCATCCTGTATGGCCGCCCTGGAACGCCAATGCCGCCCTGGGCAACGATCCTGGCAGAACACGAGGTCCGATGGCTGGTGGACCTGCTGTACGAGGGGAGTATCCAATGAGACCGACGCGGCTGTCCCCGGGGCTTCTGTGGATCCTGCTGACCATCTGCCCGGCGGTGCTGGCGGGCGCGTCCGACGGCCTGCGCGGCACGGGCGATCTGGGCGTCATCGTCGAGCGTGCCACCGGCAGTATCCAGATTGTCGAAACCACCTCGCGTACGAGCCTTGCGCGGATCACCGGCCTCGGCGACCTCTCCCATGCGTCGGTCAAGTATTCCCGCGACCAGCGCCATGCCTACATCTTCGGCCGCGACGGCGGGCTGACCCAGGTGGACATGCTCAAGCGCGAGATCACCCATCGCATCATCCAGTCCGGCAACAGCATCGGCGGCGCCATCTCCCAGGACGGCCGCCTGCTGGCCGTGGCCAACTACGAGCCGGGCGGTGTGAAGGTCTTCGACGCGAAGACGCTCGCGCTCGTTGCCGACATCCCCACGGTGGATCACGAAGGCCAGCGTTCCAAGGTGGTGGGTCTCGTCGACGCCCCGCGCCAGCGTTTTGTCTTCAGCCTGTTCGATGCCGGCGAGATCTGGGTGGCGGACTTCAGCCAGGGCGACTCGCCGCGCATCACGCGCCACCGTGACGTGGGTCGCCAGCCCTACGATGCGCTGATCACCCCCGATGGACGCTACTATATCGCCGGCCTGTTCGGCGAGGACGGCATGGCTCTGCTGGACCTGCGCCAGCCCGACGCCGGCGTGCAGCGCATCATGGAGGGCTACGGGCGCGGCGACGAGCTGCTGCCGGTATTCAAGATGCCGCACCTGGAGGGCTGGGCCATCGCGGGCGACTACGCCTTCATGCCCGCCGTGGGCCATCACTCCGTGCTCGTGGTCGATCGCCGCGACTGGAGCGAGGTCGCACGCATCCCGGTCCACGGCCAACCGATCTTCGTGATGGCCAGCCCCGACCAGCACGCGGTCTGGGTCAATTTCGCGTACCCGGACAACGACACGCTGCAGGTGATCGAAGTGGATACCCTGGAGCTCACCGCCTCGATCGAGCCCGGGCCCGCGGTGCTGCACATGGAGTTCACGCCCCGCGGCGAGCACATCTGGGTATCGGTGCGCGACGCCAACGAGGTGCACGTCTACGACGCCTATTCGCTGGAGCGGCTGGCGCGTCTCGAGGTGCAAAGCCCCAGCGGCATCTTCTTCACCGCCCGCGCCCACCGGATCGGATTCTGAGACCGCGTGATGGAACTCACCGACCTCGAACGGCACCTGCTCAACGACTTCCAGCACGACCTGCTGCTGACTCCGCGACCCTACGCGGAGATGGGCGAGCGGCTGGGTGTGGACGAGCAGGCGGTGATCGATGCGCTCGAGCGTCTCCGGGAGTGTGGCGTGGTGACTCGGGTCGGTGCGGTATTCCGGCCCCACAGCGTGGGTGCCAGCACGCTGGCCGCGTTGGCCGTGCCGCCGGAGCGGCTGGAGACCGTGGCCGGCATCGTCAGTGCCTATCGCCACGTCAATCACAATTACGAGCGCGAACACGACTACAACCTGTGGTTCGTGGCCACCGCCCCGGACGAGGGCGAACTGTGTGACGTGCTCGAGGATATCGAACGCGCGACGGGGTTGCCCGTGCTGGCCCTGCCGCTGCTCGAGGACTACCACATCGACCTGGGGTTCGAGCTACGATGGACGTGAGCGATCTCAGAACCCGGCTACAGCGGATCCGCGGTGATACGGTGCCATTGGCAGCCGCGGACATCGCGCTGATCGGTGCCATCGAGAAAGGCCTGCCGCTCGTGTCCAGGCCCTACGCAGCCGTCGCCGAGCAGCTGGGCATCAGCGAGGCGCAGGTGCTGGAACGTCTCGCAGCACTGCGGGAACGGGGTGTCATCAAGCGTATGGGCGTGGTGGTGCGTCACCGGGAACTGGGCTACCGGGCCAACGGCATGGTGGTATGGGACGTGCCGGACGATGCAGTGGCAGGCCTGGGGCAATGTTTCAGCCGCTATGACTTCGTCACACTCTGCTACCGGCGGCCGCGCCAGTTGCCCGAGTGGCCGTACAACCTGTTCTGCATGATCCACGGCAAGAGCCACGATGAAGTGCATCAGGGCATAGCGCGTCTGGTAAGGGAGTGCGGTCTGCAGCGGGTGCCTCATGAGGTGCTCTTCAGCCGCCGCCGCTTCAAGCAGCGCGGCGCGCGCTACCACTGCCCCGAGCGCCGCGAACCGCCGCATGCGCCGGGCGAGGCGGCCCATCGTGGCTGACACCCAAACGGCCCTTCTGGACGATCTGGACCGCAGCATCATCAATGTCCTGCAGGACGGGTTCCCCATCGGTCCGCACCCCTACGCGCAGGTGGCCGGCGAGCTCGACACCGACGAGACCACGCTGCTCGAGCGCCTGCAACGGCTGCTGGATCGACGCATACTCACGCGTTTCGGCCCCATGTACCACGCCCAGCACATGGGCGGCGCCTTCTCCCTGGTGGCCATGCGCGTACCGCCGGACGATCTCGATCGCGTGGTCGAGATCGTCAACGGCTTCGACGAGGTGGCCCACAACTACGAGCGCGAGCATGCCTTCAACCTGTGGTTCGTGCTGGCCACGGAAACGCCCGACGTCATCGGCCAGGTGCTCGCGCATATCGAGCATGCGACCGGCCACCGCTGCTACAACATGCCCAAGCTGGAGGAATTCTTCGTACGGCTCAGGGTTCCGGTATGAGCGGAGTGCCCGCCACGAGCCGCCTGTCTTCCGCGGCACGGGATCACACGCCCGTCGACGAGCTGGATCGGGCACTGATCGTCGCCACCCAGGCGGGGCTGCCCCTGGTACCCGAGCCCTACGAACACCTGGCCGCAGCGCTCGGCATCAGCGGCGACGAGGTCATGCAGCGGCTGCGGCACATGCAGGCGCGCGGGATCATCCGCCGCATCGCGGCGGTGCCCAATCACTACCGTCTGGGTATGACCGCGAACGGCATGAGCGTGTGGAACGTGCCGGACGAACGCATCCGCGAACTGGGCCGCCGGGTCGGGGCGCTGGAGTTCGTCAGCCACTGCTACCACCGGTCCCGGCACCTGCCGGACTGGCCCTACAACCTTTTCGCCATGGTCCATGCGGGCAGCCGCGAGGAGGTACTTCAGAAGGTGGCGAGCATCGCCGAACTCCTGGGCCCCGACCACCTCGGCCACGAGGTGCTATTCAGCCGGCGCATCCTCAAGAAGACCGGGATGCGTCTGAGCGCGTGAGGACAGAGCCATGTTCAGAATCAGCCAGTACATGCGCGAACTCGAAAAGCAGGTCCAGGGCGCGGACGCAATCCTGCCGCCTCACTGCCAGCCGCCCGGGCCGGTGGTGATCTGGAACCTGATCCGGCGCTGCAACCTGACGTGCAAGCACTGCTACTCGATCTCCGCGGACAGGGACTTTCCGGGCGAACTGAGCACGGAGGAAGTCTTCTCGGTGATCGACGACCTCAAGGGCTTCGGCGTTCCGGTGCTGATCCTCTCGGGCGGCGAACCGCTGCTGCGTCCCGACATCTTCGATATCTCGAAGCGCGCGCAGGCCATGGGCTTCTACACGGGCCTGTCCACCAACGGCACGCTGATCACGGATGAGAACATCGGGCGCATCGCCGAGGTCGGCTACGATTACGTCGGCGTCAGTATCGACGGCATCCGCGACACGCACGATCATTTTCGCCGGCGCAAGGGCGCCTTCGACGAGTCCATGAACGGGATCCGGCTGTGCCGGGAGGACGGCATCAAGGTGGGCATGCGCTTCACCATCACCATGGACAACGCCCACGAACTGCCGCAGCTGTTGGAACTCATGGAGCGCGAGTCGGTGGACAAGTTCTACCTGTCGCACCTCAACTACGCCGGGCGCGGCAACCGCAACCGCAAGGACGACGCCCACCACCAGGTGTCCCGCCACGCGATGAAACTGTTGTTCGACACCTGCTGGAACGACATCCAGGCCGGACGCCACCGGGAATATGTCACCGGCAACAACGATGCCGACGGCGTCTACCTGCTGTTCTGGATTGCCGAGCGCTTCCCCGAGCACCTGGACTACATGCGTGCGCGCCTGGAGCAGTGGGGCGGCAATTCCAGCGGCGTGAACGTCGCCAACATCGACAACCTGGGCAACGTGCATCCGGACACCTTCTGGTGGGACTACAACCTGGGCAACGTGCGCGAGCGCCCGTTCTCGGAGATCTGGCAGGACACCGGTGACCCGCTGATGGCCGGCCTCAAGGCCAGGCACCGCCCGGTGAAGGGGCGTTGTGCCGAGTGTTCGCATTTTGCGATCTGCGGCGGCAACACCCGGGTGCGCGCCTGGCAGCTCACCGGCGACCCCTGGCAGGAGGATCCGGCCTGCTACCTAAGCGACGAGGAAATCGGCGTGACCGAGTCGCGGGAGCGACTGCGCGTCGTCCCGTATTCCCGCCGCACGATTCCCACAAAGGTCGTGTTCAAGTGAAATCGGCCCCTGTGGGGGCCGCAAACTTTGGGTTTGCCCGTATGCGTAAGAATTCCCAGCGTTTCTCCTGCGTCGACCGCCCTGGGCGCGGCCGCCGCGCTGCTCGCTGCCTGGCCGGCAACGGGCAGCTCGCCGGACGAAGCCCAGCGGATCTACCAGATCCACTGCGCCAGTTGCCATTCCGGCGACCGGCTCGGCGGCATGGGCCCTGCACTGCTGCCCGAGAATCTGCGGCGCGTGAGGCGTCCGGAGGCTCGCGAGGTCATTGCCCACGGACGCGCCGCCACCCAGATGCCCGGTTTCTCCGAGCAGTTGAGCGACGACGAGATCATGCTGCTGGTGGAGTACATCTACCAGCCACTCGAGGTCATGCCGGTATGGGCCCGGGACGAGGTACTCGACTCGCGCGTGGTGCACTACGGGCCCGGCTCACTGAGTGATGAACCGCGCTTCGACGCCGACCCCCTGAACCTTTTCATCGTCGTGGAACTGGCGGACCATCATGCGAGCCTCCTGGACGGCGACCGGCTGGAAGTGCTCACGCGCTTTCCGACCCGTTTCGCGCTTCACGGCGGGCCCAAGTACTCACCCGATGGTCGCTATGTCTACTTCGCCTCGCGGGGCGGCTGGATCAGCAAATTCGACGTCTACAACATGAAGACGGTTGCCGAGATCCGCGCCGGCATCAACACGCGCAACCTGGCGATCTCGGGCGACGGCCGTTACCTGCTGGTGGGCAACTACCTGCCGCACAGCGTCGTGCTGCTCGATGCCGACGACCTCATGCCCCTGGAGATCATCGAGGCACGCGACGCGGCGGGCACCTCGTCGCGGGTCAGTGCCGTCTACACGGCCGCACCGCGCGAGAGCTTCATCGTCGCGCTCAAGGATATAGCCGAAGTATGGGAAATCAGCTATGCAGCAGCCGATTTTCCCCTGCGGCGCATCGTGCTCGACGACTACCTGGACGATTTTTTCTTCGACCCCGGCTACCACCACCTGATCGGCGCGGCACGCAACGCCAATAACGCCCAGGTGGTCAACCTGGACGAGGGTCTCAAGGTGGCGGAGATCGATCTCACCGGGCTGCCGCACCTGGGCTCCGGAATCAGCTGGGAATACCAGGGCCGGCCCGTGGTCGCCACCCCCAACCTCAGGGAAGCAGAGGTGAGCGTGATCGACCTGCAGGACTGGACGATCATCGAACGCATCGACACGCTGGGGCCGGGCTTCTTCATGCGCAGCCACGGGGACTCGCCGTATGCCTGGGTGGATGTCTTCTTCGGACCGGACAGCGACGCGGTGCATGTCATCGACAAGAAGACCCTGAAGATCGTGCGTACGCTGCGCCCCGAGCCCGGCAAGACCGCGGCGCACATCGAGTACGATCGTCACGGGCGCTACGCCCTGCTGAGCATCTGGGACGACGACGGGGCGCTGGTGATCTACGACGCCGACACCCTGGAGGAGGTCAAGCGCATCCCGATGAAAAAGCCATCGGGCAAGTACAACGTCTACAACAAGACGCGCCTCGACCCCGGCACCAGCCACTGATGCGCCCTGCCCGCGACACGCCCGGTGGCCCAGCGGCCGATATCGGCACGGCGCCGACGATTCTGAGATTGGGGGATACCCTGCTCCAGCCGCCCAGGGACCGCGAGCGTGATTGAACCAGCGACGCCGATGAACCTGGGGTGCGGGCGGGACTGCAGCGCCGGCGTGTCGACAAGAGGCCGGCCTCTGGTCGGGAAGACCGGAGGCCGGCAGCGGTGAAGGATCAATAGATCTCGTTGCGGGTGTTGTAGTTGTTGAACTTGCCCGTCGGGGTGACAATCCGTTCGCCCTTGATCACGTGCTTGAGTTCGCGGGTGCGATCATCCACGACGACGATCGCCGATTCCTCTGTCATGCCACTCCACACAGAGAACCAGACCTCGTCACCAACCTTGTTGTACTCGGGCTGCACAACCCGTTTGGGTCCCGGTCCAAGATCCGCCCATTCGGCGATGGGCAGTACCTCGAAGCCAGCGTCCGGGTTGTGAACATCGAATACCGCGATGGACTGGCTGATACCTGCATCGGGATGCAGGGGGGTGTCCACCCAGAGGTTGCGGGACTCCGGATGGGTCTTGACGAACAGCGATCCGCCGCCCTGCCCTTCCAGGACGCGCACGGCCTTGAACGCGTGGTCAGGGTGATTCTCGGGATCCGTTCCGATGAAAGTGACGTTCGCATTGCCCAGGGCACTGGTGACCCAGACCGGACCGAACTCGGGATCGACCAGATTGGCACCCCGGCCCGGATGGGGAATGCGCTCCACCGGGATCAATGCCTGCAGACGTCGTTCCTTTGCATCCACGACCGCGATTCGATCGGCCTCGTTGGCAGCGGTCAGGAAATACCGGCCACTGCGGTCCCAGCCTCCGTCGTGAAGGAAGGGGGCGGCGTCGATGGTCGTTACATTGAGCGCATCAATGTCCTCGTAGTTCACGAGCAGAATCTTGCCGGTTTCCTTCACGTTCACGATGAACTCAGGGTGCAGATGCGACCCCACGATGGCTGCCACGCGTGGTTCGGGGTGATACTCCTGGGTATCGACCGTCATGCCCCGGGTGGAAACGATCTTCTTGGGCTCCAGCGTCTGTCCGTCCATCAGCACGTAGTGGGGCGGCCAGTACGCGCCAGCGATCGCAATCTGGTCCTCGTAGCCCTTGTAGCGGGAATTCTCCACCGATCGCGCTTCCATGCCGATCTTGATCTCGGCGACCACCTGCGGCGGATCCATGTACAGGTCGATCAGATCCACCTTGCCGTCGCGGCCGATGGTGCTGAAATAGCGGCCGGAACTCGATGCGCGCGAGATATGCACTGCGTACCCGGTCGGGACATAGGCGACGACCTCCTTGCTGTCGCCGTCGATGATGGCAACCTCACCCGCGTCGCGCAGCGTTACCGCGAACAGGTTGTCCACGTCGTAGCCGTGCTGGGGCTGGGCAGGACGGTCTTCCGGCGCCACAAACACTGTCCAGCTGTTGCGCATGTCGGCCATGCCCCATTCGGGCGGCTGCGGTGGCTCGTGCTGCAGGAACCGGGCGATGGCATCGATCTCATCGTCGGTCAGTTCGCCGGAGGTGCCCCAGTTGGGCATGCCTGCGGGTGAGCCGAAGTTGATCAGTGCCTTGAGGTATGCGGTGCCCTTCGCCTGCGTGAGATCGGTGGTCAATGGCAGGCCTGTCGCGCCCTTGCGCAGCACGCCGTGGCAACCGGCGCAGCGTTCGAAATAGATCTGCTGCGAGCGCGCGAACTCCTCCTGCGTCAAGGCCGGGGCCCCCGGAGTGACCACCTGACGCGTTCCTTCGATGGGTGAAGGCGTTCCCCGGTAGCGGATGGCGCCCTCGGGTGAGCCCGGATGCGGTTCTCCCTCTGCGCGGTCCACCAGACCGAGGCTGGCGCGCCGGGCGGCGACCTGCTCGACTGTCACCGGTTCGCCCTGATTGCCCCAGGACGTGAGCACGTAATTGACCGCGCCTGCGATCTGCGTGTCCTCCAGATGCTGCATCGGTGGCATGGCAGTCGAGTAGGTTACGCCGTCCACTTCCAGGGGCTCATCGAGTCCCTGCAGGACAATATCCATGACCCGCACCGGATCCTCGGTCACGCGCTCGTTCCCCGCAAGCGGGGGAAACGCACCGCGCATGCCCGTTCCATCCGCCTGATGACATGCGGCACAAAACGCCTGGTAATGCGCAGGGGAAGGCTCTGCACCTGTCGCCGCACCTTTTGCAGCTTCGGCTTCATGTACAGCGGCGTCCTGAGCGGTGGCCATTCCGAACGCGGCCAGGAGACTGATGGAAAGCGTGGACTTCAGAAACTTCGGGCGAAAGCTGTGTTGACCATACATCGTGGCATCTCCCTCTGGCGAAAAGTTGCTTTTCCCGTGCACAGGGGAACACTGCGCTCACAAAATGGACCTTGACGTAAGTCAAGTGCACACCTGATTATCACGAAACCTCCGCAGCGAGTGCGACGCCGTGCGGCATCGGTCGTCATTGCGAGCGTAGCGCGGCACTAATGCGCGCAGCGCATTGAACAGCCGAAGGCTGGCCCGCAGGGTGAGCGCAGCGAATAATCCAGGCGGCGCGGGGAGGACTAATGCCGTTTGGATCGCCACGTTGCTTCGCGCCTCGCGATGACGGTGGTTTCGATGACGGCCCGTTCCAATTTGCGGAGCTTCCCTGATAATCAGGAGTGCACATAAAACCGCCAAAAAAACAGAATATCTCTATATTTATGCACCCTTATATTATGTTGAACTAAGCCGCTTCGCGGCAGCCTGCTTCTCCGGGCGCTGACGCAACGCCGATCGTCAACACTCCTTGGTGACCCCTGTGGGTCGCAATGACAAGGAGAGGACGATGACACCGTTACGGCAGCAGATGATCGATGCCATGCGCCAGCGTGGCTTTGCAGAACGCACGCAACGCAGTTACCTGTGGGCAGTACGGGACCTGGCTCGATTCCACCGACGTTCTCCTGCGGAACTGGGCGTTCCTGAACTTGAGCACTATTTCCGGCACCTGGCGCTGGAGCGCGGGTTGTCCGGGGCCACCTGCCGGTTGCACCGGAACGGGATCCGCTTTCTGTACCTGAAGGTGTTGCAGTGGTCGGCCTTCGACGTGCCCTTTGTGGTACCCAAGCGCGCGCAGCGGATTCCGGAGTTGCTGACCCGGCAGGAGGTCGTGCGGATCCTGGACGCGTGTGCCAACCCGAAGCACCGGATGTTGCTGAAGATCTGTTACGCCTGTGGCCTGCGGGTCAGCGAGGTGGTGGCGTTGCGGGTGCGCGACATCGACGGCGAGCGCGGTCTGCTACGGGTCGAGCAGGGCAAGGGGGCGAAGGACCGGCTGGTGCCGGTGTCGCCGACGCTGTTGACGGAGTTGCGGCGGTACTGGGTGCTGTTCCGGCCGACCGAGTGGCTGTTCCCGGCGGGGCGGGACCGGTGTACACCGCTGAGCATCAGCAGTGCCCAGCGCGTGTTCAGTCGGGCCAAGGCGACGGCGGGCATCGCCAAGATCGGTGGCATTCATGGGCTGCGCCACGCCTATGCCACGCATCAGCTCGAGGCGGGGCTACCGGTGCATCGCCTGCAGCGGGTTCTTGGCCATGGGCACCTGCAGTCGACGCTGCGCTATCTGCATTGGGTGCCCGAACGTCGCCCGGAGGCGGGCGGACCCGTGGATCTGGTGGCGGGATTGGCGGTGCGTCATGGCTGAACCGGCGACGCTGCAACACGCCCTGGACCGGTTCCTGCACGAAGAGACGCTGGACGGCCACCGGCGCCGGGTGTGCCAACACCTGAAGGCCTGCCGCACCGAGGCGCTGGGCGGGATGCAGGTGCAGTGCGAGGCCTGCGGCTGGGAGCAGCCGTGGTATCACGGCTGCCGGGACCGGCACTGCCCGCAGTGCCAGACCCGCGCGACCCGGGTCTGGGCCGAACGCCAGCAGGAGGCGCTCCTGCCGGTGCGCTACTTCCACGTGGTGTTCACCCTGCCGCATGCTCTGAACGGCTGGGTGCAGTTGCACCCCGAGGTGCTCTACCGGCAGTTGTTCCAGGTGACTTGGGACACCCTGCGCCGCTTCGGTCAGGATCGCCGCCGCCTCGGCGGCGAGCTGGGTATGACCGCAGTGCTGCACACCTGGGGCCAGAACCTCAGCCAGCACGTGCACCTGCACTGCCTGATCCCCGGCGGGGCGCTCCAGGCGGACGGCCACTGGAAGCCGAGCCAAGGCAATACCCTGTTCCCGGTCCGGGCCTTGTCCCGGCGCTTTCGCGGGGCGATGGTCGCGGCCCTGCGCCGGGCTGCCGACGACGGCGTATTGCACCGGGTCACCCGACCGGGCGAGATCGACGCGGTACTCGACCGGCTGATGGCCACCGAGTGGGTGGTCTACGCCAAGGACTGTCTCGATCACACATCCACGGTGGTCGACTACCTGGCGCGTTACACGCATCGGATCGCGATCCACAACGCGCGCATCCTCGACATCGATGCCAAGGACGTCACTCTGCGCTACACCGACTACCGCGACCACGACCGACCCAAGGTGATGCGTTTGGAAGGCGAGGAGTTCGTGCGCCGCTTTCTGCTGCACATCCTGCCCAAAGGACTCATGCGCGTGCGGCATTACGGTTTCCTCGCCAACCGCTGCCGGCGGACCAAGCTCCCGCGTATCCGCAGCGCGTTGCATGTACCGCCACCCGCCACGAGCGATGCCCCGGAAGGCCGGTCTGAGCCCACGACCTACCCATGTCCCCGATGCCGGGTCGGTCGGGTGTGCGTGATCACGGTACTGCGCCCGCGACCAAACCGAACCGACATCCCGGAGCACCGACGATGACCTCGGCCTGACGGGTAAGAACCGCCGGCTCCCTTGCGTCGCCCCTTGGAAAAGGGGCGGCGCTGGCCCGTCTGTGTATGCGACTGGATCTCAGCAGAAAACGGGGCTACCGTACAAGACATTGGAGCCTTCAGGGAGCCCGACCATGATCACGACCGGACGCAAGGACTGCCCCGAGGCTCGATACTGGGTTCCTTTGACCCGCCATCCCGGCGCGCACTGAATACAATCCCCTTTACATGAACGTGTGTGCCAGCCCATGGGCGGCCCAGTCCAACAGACGTTTATCCGCCATGCTGCGCACGCCGGATAAACGCTAATCTGTTGTATTGAAAATCCTTGGCGCGTGAAGCACTGCTCGCCAGGGTCATCATTGCGAGCGTAACGCGGCACTAACTTTCATGGCCGGCGGCTACCCTGCAACATGAAAAGGCGAGCCACGGAAAGCACGGACGGACACGGAAAAAAGGGTTTGATCCGTTTCATATTCCGTGATTTCCGTGTTCTTCCGTGGCTGGATTTTTACGCTCACTGTCATGCCGTCGGCCTCGAGGCACCCCGAAGAATGAAACTACGATTATAAATCAGAGACATACAATTCTCGGGCGGCGTATTTTCACGCTAACTGTCATGCCGCCGGGCGCGCGGCACCCCCGATGATGAAAGATAATGGGCGTGCTGTCGCGTCGGGCTGAGGTCGCGATAATTCTTGATGGCGCCTGACCGCGCACGCTAACTCGACCCGCTGCCCTTCACTCGTACCCCGGATTGCCTGGCATGGCCTGGAAGGGTCATGGACAGCGCACGCTAAAAAGAGCCGTCGAGTCCCGACAGGCCGTTGAAGGACGGCGCCCTTGGCGACAGCACATCGTGAAGGATAGTGCGTTTGCCCGAGGAGGTCAGCATGGACATTACCCCGATTCACCGGCGCGTTGTCGGTCTGGATGTGCACCAGAGCAAGATCACGGCCTGTGCGCTGATCGAGCAGCCCGATGGCAGTGTGGCGGTGGAGCACCGGGAGTTTGGTGGTTTCAAGCGCGATCGGCGGGCGTTGGCCGAGTGGGTTCGCGGGTTTGACCCCGAGGTCGTGGTGATGGAGAGCACTGGGATCTACTGGAAGAGCCCCTATGCGGCCCTTGAGCGTGTGGGCGTCATGGCCTGGGTGGTCAATGCCCGTCACGCCCGAAACGTGCCTGGCCGCAAGACCGACCTCTCCGATGCCCAGTGGCTGGCCACGCTGGCCCGTGCCGGTCTGCTGCGGGCTTCGTTCATTCCTCCGGCCGAGATCCGCCATCTGCGCCTGATCGCCCGGCAGCGCCAGAAGCTGGTCGGGATGCTGGCCGCGGAGAAGAACCGGCTGCACAAGGTGCTGACCGATGCCGGGATTCGCCTGAACGTGCTGGTCTCCGACGTACACGGCGCGTCGGCACGGGCCATGATCAAGGCCCTGCTCGCCGATGCCCCATGCACGCAATCCTCGACCTCGCCGGCCGCCTGCGGGCTTCCCGCGAAGAACTGTTCGAAGCCCTGCAACCGGAGGAACTGAGCACCAGGCACCGCTTCGTGCTCAACGAGGTTCTGGCGCACATCGAGTACCTCGAGGCCATGATCGCCCGCTTCGAACAGGAACTGCTTGCGGGTCTGGCCCCCTGGGAGCCGCAGGTGTGCCTGCTGGAAACCGTGCCCGGCATCGACCGCATTGGCGCCGCCATGCTGCTCGTCGAAATCGGTACCGACATGGCGAGCTTCGGCAGCGCCGAACGCCTCGCGTCCTGGGTCGGCATCTGCCCCGGCAACCACGAGAGCGCCGGCAAACGCAAAAGCGGACGCACGCGCAAGGGCAACGCCTGGGTCCGTCGCCTGCTGTGCGAGTTCGCGCAAGCCGCCTCCCGCACCCGCTGTGCGCTCAAGGACAAGTTTTCGGCCTTGTCCATCCGCAAGGGACACAAGCGCTCCATCGTGGCCCTGGCGCACAAGCTCCTGCGCATCGTCTACGCCATGCTCAATCATGCGGCCCCCTACCAGGATCGCACCGTCGATTACGAGGGCTCTCGTCGTGCAGCGCAACGCGCCGCGCTGGCTGAAGATGCTGGAAAAGCACGGCTATCTCACCGCCACCTGAGCCGCCACACAGGCTCTTCGAGTCCCGCAAGCAGGCATTTGCGCACCGGCATGCGTCACGCCAGAATCTCGCTCGCCCCAACGTCAGGTTCTTTCACGCTAACTTTCATGCCCTCGGCCGCGAGGCACCCCGAAGGATGAAACTACGATTATAAATCAGAGACATACGATTCTCGGGCGGCGTATTTTCACGCCAACATCCCTGGTTCCAGGCCATCACTCGCAACCATGAAAGATGCGGAGAGGTAGAAGCGGCCAAGAGCCGTCGTCCGCCATCCGGCGCCGGGATTGCAGACCGGACCATCGGGGAGCCGTTGCGAATACGCTGCCCCGGGCGACGCACTGCGGGTGACCCCCCCGCCGACCGACCGGCCACTCGCAGCCCTGCCGCCATCGCCCACTTGACCTGAGTCAATGCCTGCCCTCGAAGCCGCCTGCTAGGTTCGCGCCCAGTCTCCATGCACACGCAGCAGGTGCAGGAGTTTCTGGCCGAGGCCGCCAACCACACGAGGGAACAAGCGATGATGGAGGGGCTTTCCAGAGCAGCGGCGCGCAATATTTTTCTTGGCGGCTCGCTGTTCTTCTTCGTAGTGTTCGTCGCGCTGACCGCGCACAGTCACTGGTACATCGTCACCCAGTCCACCGATCACGCGGGCCTGACCGAGTCGGTCAAGCACGGCAAGGAGGTCTGGGAGGAGCATTCGTGCATCAATTGCCACACGCTGCTCGGCGAAGGCGCCTATTTTGGGCCGGAACTCGGCAACGTCTGGGTGCGCTACGGCGGGCCCGATTCGCCTGAGGGTGCGCGGGCCGGCATCAAGGCCTGGATGCAGATCCAGCCGACCGGGATTCCCGGACGCCGGCAGATGCCGAACTTCGACCTCACCGACGCAGAACTCGACGCGCTGGTCGATTTCTTCGAGTGGATGAGCCGGATCAACACCCAGGGCTGGCCGCCGCACGTGGCCGGTTGAGGAGGAATGGAAGCGATGAAATACCAGACGCAGAAGGTGGCCTACCCGTTTTTCGTGATGGCCCTGGTACTGTTCGCCGCGCAGGTGATATTCGGCACGATGGCCGGGCTGGTCTACGTGATGCCGGAATTCCTGTCCGAGGCCATGCCGTTCCACATCATGCGCATGAGCCACACCAACCTGCTGATCGTGTGGCTGCTGATCGGCTTTTTCGGGGCAACTTACTACCTGCTGCCCGAGGAGACCGAGAACGAGATCTATAGCCCCACCCTGGCCTACCTCCAGCTTGCGATCTTCGTGTTCGCTGGCGCGGCGGCACTGATCGGTTACCAGTTCGGCATCCACGAGGGCCGGCATTACCTCGAGCAGCCGGTCTGGGTGAAAGTCCTGCTGACGATCTCCTTCCTGATGTTCCTGTTTAACGCGAGCCTCACCGTGCTCAAGGGACGCAAAACCGCTATTTCCGTCGTCCTGATGCTGGGCCTTTGGCTGGCCGCGATCTTCTGGCTGTTCGCCTTCTACACACCGGACAACATGTCGCTGGACAAGATGTACTGGTGGTACATCGTGCACATCTGGGTAGAGGGTGTCTGGGAGCTGATCATGGCCTCGCTGCTGGGCTTCCTGCTGATCAAGATGACCGGTGTGGATCGCGAGGTGATCGAGAAGTGGCTGTACGTAATCGTCGGCCTGGCACTGTTCACCGGGCTGCTGGGCACCGGGCACCATTACTACTGGATCGGCACCCCGGGTTACTGGCAGCCGATCGGCGGCTTCTTCTCGGCGCTCGAGGTGTTGCCATTCTTCGCGATGGTGGTGTTCGCGTTCTACATGTTCTGGCGCGGCCGCCGCAACCATCCGAACCAGGCCGCAGTGCTGTGGACGCTGGGTACGGTGGTGATGGCCTTCTTCGGCGCCGGTGTCTGGGGCTTCATGCACACACTGTCGTTCATCAACTTCTATACGCACGGCACGCAGATCACCGCCGCGCACGGGCATCTGGCCTTCTTCGGCGCCTACGTGATGCTGAACCTCGCCATCATCAGCTACGCAATGCCGCACCTGCGGGGCATGCAGCCGTACAACCAGATCCTGAACATGTGGAGCTTCTGGATCATGACTTCGGCGATGGCCTTCATGACTTTCGCGCTGACCTTCGCCGGCGTGGTCCAAACCCACCTGCAGCGGGTGATGGGCATGAGTTTCATGGAGGTGCAGGACCAGCTGCAGCTGTTCTACGTGTTCCGGCTCGGCGCAGGGATCGCGGTGGTGATCGGCGTGGCCCTGTTCCTGTACGCGATGTTCGGCCCGGCCCGAACACAGGTGCCTGCCAGCGCGGCCCAGGCCCCGGCAGGTGGCTGAGGCTGCACGCATGGCCGCAGTGATGCCGCAGCACGACCGCACCCCCGCGTCGGACGGACAGCCTTATTACCGGCCGGTCGCGGGGGAGTGCGAGCTGTTCGAGGTCGCGTTCCGCCACCGGTTGCCGCTGCTGTTGAAGGGTCCGACCGGCTGCGGCAAGACCCGGTTCGTTGCGCACATGGCGGCACGCCTCGGGCGCCCGCTGTACACCGTCGCGTGCCACGACGACCTGACCGCTGCCGACCTGAGCGGGCGCTACCTGCTGCAGGGTGGCGAGACCCGCTGGGTCGACGGCCCGCTGACGCGGGCCGTCCGCGAGGGCGGCATCTGCTACCTCGACGAGGTAGTCGAGGCCCGGCGCGATGTGACCGTGGTGATCCATCCGCTGACCGACGACCGGCGCGTGCTGCCGCTGGAACGCACTGGCGAATTGCTGCATGCCCCGCCGGAGTTCATGTTGGTGGTTTCCTACAACCCCGGCTACCAGCATGTGCTGAAGAACCTGAAACCCAGCACGCGACAGCGTTTCGTCAGCATGGAGTTCGACTTCCCGCCGCCAGAGGCCGAGGCGGAGATCGTCGCTGCGGAGACCGGGCTCTCCGGCGAACGCTGCGCCGCGCTGGTGAACCTGGCCGCCCGATTGCGTGCGCTGAAGGGCCGCGACCTGGACGAGGGCGTTTCCACCCGCCTGCTGGTCTACTGTGCGACGCTGGTCCAGGCCGGGATGCGGATCGACGAAGCCGCCCGATACACCCTGGTCGAACCGCTCAGCGACGATCCCGACGTGCGTGCGGCACTCGGTGAACTGGTAGAGATGACGTTCGGCTGACGATCATGGCGCGAGCGGCCATTCACGAACATCAAGGCAATGCGGTCACCGACAGCGGCAACGTGCCAGCGCGAACGAGTCCGCCGGCCGGCCGGCTCACATCGATGATCGTGGCGATACGCGCCGCCCCCGAAATGACGCCCCGGGCGGTAGCACCGTGATTATTCCCTCTTCCCGTCCCTGTACCCCGGGCACCCTTCCCTCCGCCCTTCGCGCCAGCCTGCAGCGGTTCGAAATCCGCTCCCGGCGGACTCGCCCCGTAAGCGGGCGAGCGGGATTTCGTGTGCGCTGCGCGCGCTTTTCAGGTTGATCGTGGGGCTGCACTGGCTGGAGTTCGAGGAGATCATCGGCCGGCGCTGGCACCGCTGGGCGAGTGATGCGGCCAGTTACCCGCGATATCCTGCGGCTGCGGTCGCGCTGGCCTCGGTCCAGGCCACCGCGGGTACCTGTTTTCGCGCGCTCGGCGGTGCGCCCGGGCTGGGCCTGGACGCGGTCCCGGCACGCAGCTCCCGGCATCGACTGACCTGGCGCCAACGCCTGGGCCTCGACGACGAGCAGTTGACGCTGGCACGTCGGGACGAAGAGAACGTGCTGCTCCCGCCTGCCATCGACTGGTTTCCGGACCCGGCGCTCAACCGGGACGCCTATCTGTGGCTTGCCGCGTTCCTTGCCCGTGCCCGCCACCGGGATCTTCCTTCCGACCCACTGCAGCGGGATCTCGCCCTGCTGCGCGAGACCGCTCGTGTCAGCCGGAGCGCATGTGCCCGGCTACCCGGCCTCGCGCGGCGCTATCGCAGGCTCTGTGCCGCACTGCTCGCGGTGCGCCCGCAGCGTTCCCTGCCACCGGCGGAACGGGACCTGGAGGCCGTGATCCGGGCGCTGCTCGGGGCACCCGAAGCGCTCGCTCCAGGCGCCCGGGCGATGCACGACGCGGTGCATTCGCCCGTTGCGCCACTGGCCCGTTGGCGCGCTCCTCGCGGCTACCGACCGCCACTGCCGGTACCGCTATGGGGTGAGGTGCTGTCACGGCCGCCAGCGCCGCCGCGCGGCAGCGACACCGAGAGTCCGCGTGAAGACGGTAACGATACTGGGCACGGCGGCCCGAAACGGCGCGCGGAACGCCGGCGCCTGGACCAGACCGAGCGCGACGACCCGTTGCTGTTGAACCGCTTCGAAAAGATGCTGGCCTGGGCCGACATGGTCAACGTGAATCGACCTGTCGACGACGACGATCGGGATGCCGCGCGGCGGGCCGCGGACCAGCTCGAGCAGCTCACCGTCAGCGGGCACCGGCGCGAGGCGTCGACGCGGCTGCGGATGGACCTGGATCTCGGTGCACAGGCGGCCGACGGACCGGCCCTGCGTGCGACCCTGACCTATCCCGAGTGGCACTATCGCAGGCAGCGCTATCTCCCGGACCACTGCCGGGTGATTGCGGAGCCGGCGGCCGAAGAGGGTGAGGACTGGATCCCGGATGCAGCTACGAGGCGACGGATCCGCCGCGTGCGCCAGCAGTTCGAGGCACTGCAGCCCCGGCGCGAGCTGCTGCGCGCACAGATGGACGGTGCGGACCTGGATACCGATGCCGTGGTGCGTGCCCACTGCGACCTGGCCGCCGGCGGAGCCGGCTCGGACCGGATCTACCTGGACCATCGGGACCAGTCCCGCGATCTCGCGGTTGCGATCCTGGTGGACGTGTCATTGTCCACCGAGGCCTGGGTGGAGGATCGCCGCGTGATCGACGTCGAGAAGGAGGCGCTGCTGTCGCTGATTCATGGCCTGGCCGCGTGTGGCGATGACTTCGCGGTGTACACCTTTACCTCGCAGCGACGCGAACAGGTCTGGGTGCGCACCGTGAAGCGGTTCGACGAACGGCTCGGGCCAGTGGTGGAGCGGCGGGTACAGGCGCTGAAGCCGGGGCATTACACGCGTATGGGCCCGGCGATTCGCCACGTCAACGCGGAACTGCTGCGTCAGCCTTCGCGCCACCGACTGCTGCTGATGTTGACCGATGGCAAACCGAACGATACCGATCACTATGAGGGGCGCTACGGAATCGAAGACAGCCGTCGGGCGGTACAGGAGGCACGGCGCAGCGGCGCGGTCGTATTCGGCGTAACCATCGACCAGGAGGCCCAGCACTATCTTCCGCGCCTGTTCGGGCGGGGCGCTTTCGAGATCGTCCGGCGCCCGGCCGCCCTGCCCGCCGCTCTGCCGGCGATTTACCGGCAGCTGATCCTGCAATGAATCTATGCAAGCCGCCCGGATACACGGGCCGATGCCGCCGGCGGGACCGCTGGAGCGGCCGCCCGAACCCCCACCGTGGGGGCGTGGAAGCGCGGATGGCCGGCACATAATCGTCCGCCGTGGCCTAAGATCCTTAGCAATCGGCCGCGACAACCCCGCGTCTCCGGGTTGGCGGCACCCGTTCCCTCATCCCACCAGCCCATAGGAGAAGACGTGGATCCGATGATTGATGCAGTGCTCTCGCGTGAAGTCCTGGCCCTTGCAATCCTGGGTTTCCTGGCGTTTTACATTGCTTGTTCGCTGGGCGCCCGCACGCGGTGGCTGACCTTGCGTTCCGTCCTTTGCGGCATTCTGGGAGCGGTCATCGGGACCCTGGTCGGCATCGGTGCCGCCCTGATCTGAAGAACGATCTCTCCAATCCTGGGCCGCGGGTGCACTTTAGCCACGTCGGCTGTTGGACTGTGTCGGTTGGCGAAGCCCACCAGCCCGCGCGCCGTTCACCCCTTGGACTCGTCGCCGCACGGCATTGCCGTGCGGCGCGATGCCGGCTACCTTGGTACCCGGCACTCGCCCCGGATGCGTCCGGCATCGTTTCCAGGGAATCCCGACTTGACACCTCCACTCCATCGACAACCGAGCGGTCATGAGGACTCCACGGTGCGGGATCCAAGCGCCCACGGCGAGGGTGCAGTAACCCTTCGTGCCGAAACGCCAGATCGGTCAGGGGTCGGAACCCCGCACCCACCTGCGCAGCACTTCGAACACGAGATGGCGGTGGCGCGGCTGCTGCGGCGCATTACTCACTGGCCGTTTCGCAAGGGGCAGCTACTCCACCTGAGCGAGCGCCTGCCGGCTCTGGATCTGCTGGCCTGGCTGCAGGCGAATCCGCAGAACGCACGGTCGTTCTGGCAGAACCGGGAGCGAACGATCTCGGTGGCCGGGCTAGGTGCGGCAGTCGAGCTCACCGCGCAATCGGAGCAGGAGGTCGGCGACCTGCTCGAACGCAGCTATTCGATCCTCGGGGATCGGGACACGGTATTCCTCGGCGGACTCTCATTCGATGGCCGCAGCGGCCGCGGCGAGTGGTCGGCCTTTCCCGGCGCGCGCCTCGTGCTGCCCGCGATCGCGTGCTGCCAGCGCAACGGCGAATACCGTCTGTCCGTGCACCTGCTGGCGGATTCCCGCCGGGAGTTCATTCGCAGAAAGACGCAACTGATCACGGCGCTGTGCCGGCTGCGTTTTCGCGGTCGTGCGCGGCCGGATGCGCCTCGGCCGCGCGTGTCATCGCGCATCGACGACGTCGATTTCGCCGGCTGCCGCCGCCGTATCCAGGCGGTGCTGCGCGAGATCGCCGCCGGGGAGCTGCACAAGGCGGTACTGGCACGGCGCGTCGAGCTCGCCCTGACCAGCCCGGTCGCCGTCTTCGAGGTGCTCGCGCGCTGGCGCGAGGTCAATCCGGGCAGCTTCTGTTTCGCAATGGAGCGCGGACAGGACCTGTTCATGGGCTGTTCGCCCGAGCGCCTCTACCGGCGGCACCGCCGGGAGTTCCAGACCGAATCGCTCGCCGGCACGGTGCGTCTCGGACGGACCCGGGACGAGGATGTGGCGCTGATGGCCCGCCTGCACCGCGATCCGAAGCTGGTCCAGGAACACGATCTCGTGACCCGGTTCGTGCGCCGCCAGATCGAACCCTGGGTGACCGATGCCCAGAGCCCGGAACAGGCAGGAGTGTTCAAGCTCGACCGCATTCAGCACCGCTACCTGCCGATCCGTGCAACCCTGAAGCCCGGTGTTCTCGACCATCCCCTGCTGGACACATTGCACCCGACCCCGGCCGTCTGCGGCTTTCCGCGCGGGGCGGCGCAGGCCCTGATCGAACGCGAGGAGACCGCTCAGCGAGGCTGGTACAGCGGTGCCGTGGGTATCGTCTCGCCGCAGGAATCCGAGTTTGCCGTCGCGATCCGCTCGGTACTGGTGAACCGCGAGCGTATCCTGTGCTATTCCGGCGTGGGCATCGTGGCGGGCTCCGATCCGGAAGAGGAGTGGACCGAACTGGAGGCGAAAATCGAGTCGTTTCTCTCCGTACTGGAATGCTGAGGCCGCGACGATTCAGCCACCTGAACGAGGCATGGGCATTCGTTCTGGTCGATCGGCTGCACCGGGGTCACGGAATCCGCGACTTCTGCATTGCCCCCGGCAGCCGCAGCGCGCCGCTGGTGCTGGCGCTGGCCCGCCATGTCCAGCATCACGCCGAGTTGCGGCTTCACACCCATTTCGACGAACGCGGTCTCGCGTTCTACGCACTTGGGCTGACCAAATCCGGGCATCGGCCTGTCACGGTGATCACGACCTCCGGCACCGCGGTCGCCAACCTGCACCCGGCGATCATCGAGGCCTTCGAGACGCATTGCCCGCTGATCGCGCTGACCGCGGATCGCCCCGAGGAACTGCAGGACTGCGGCGCGAACCAGGCGATCCGGCAACGCGGCCTGTTCGGAGGCAACCTGCGCGGTGAGCTGCGCCTTCCTGCGCCCGGCCCCGGCTGGTCAGCCGCCCGCCTGCACTGGGAACTCGACGCGGCTCTCGCCGGATTGCACGGATCCGACGCCGGCCCGGTCCACATCAACGCCCCGTTCCGCGAGCCCCTGTATGGAGCTGCGGAGGTCGAGGGTCGCAACCACCCACCGGACGCCGGAACCCGTAGGGTGGAAGAGCGAAGCCTGATCCGCCATACCGACCACACACCCGCCGGATCGGCGCAGAACGCAAACCGATTCGAGGCCGGCGCTAGCCAGGTCCTGCACGCGTGGGTCTCGGATCTGGACGATAAGCCGCAACCCGAGCCTTCGCGGCCCCCGACCGCTGCACTGCCGACGTTGCAGGGGCCGCTCCTGCTGGTGGCCGGGCACCTGGAGGCGGAAGAGGCGCAGGCGGTGCTGGACCTTGCGCAGCGTTACCAGATGCCCGTATTTGCGGACTTCGGCAGCCAGCTCCGCCTGGTCGAGCACCCGTGCATGCCGGGTGCCGCCGACCTGCTGCTCGCCAGCCCCCGAGGGCAGCAGGCGCTCGGCTCGGTCCGCCAGATCCTCCAGTTTGGCGGGCGCCTCACCGGTAAACGCCTGAACCAGTGGCTGGCGGAATTCCCCGGTGAACGCTGGCTGGTCAGTCGCCACTCCGCCAGGCTCGATCCGGCGCACCGGGCCGTTGCGGTCCAGTGCGACATCCCGGAGCTTTGCCGGCACTTGGAGCTCCCGTCGCCGGCCGATCTCGGCTTGGCGGATGTCGAGCGGGAACTGCATACCCTGGTCGACGACGCCCTGGCCGAGGAGTTCTCGGAACTGGCGGCCGCACGGATCGTCAGCGAGGAGATCCCGCCAGACATGGCATTGATGGCGGGCAACAGCCTGAGTATTCGGCTGCTGGACTTGTTCGCCCGCCCCGGTCACGGAAACCCCTGCGTGACCCACCGGGGCGCAAGCGGAATCGACGGTCTGGTTGCCAGCGCCTGCGGTTTCGCACGCCGGCACCCGACGGGCGTGACGCTACTGCTCGGCGATCTATCGCTGCTGCACGACCTGAACAGCCTCGCATTGGCTGCCCGCAGCTCCGTGCCGCTGGTGATCGTGCTGCTGAACAACGACGGCGGCGGGATCTTCCACCTGCTGCCCGCACGCGGGCAGAGTACATACTTCGAACCGCTGTTCCAGTTGCCGCATGGATTGGATTTCCGGCAGGCGGCCGGGCAGTTCGGACTGCGGTATGCGGCGCCGGGATCGGCGCCGGATTTCCGCGCTGTCTACCGGGACGCCTGCGCGCGCGACGGCTGCACACTGATCGAGCTGCGGTTTCCGGCCGGCCGGAGTGCCGAACTGCTGCAGGGCCTGTACCAGCGCCTCGGCGACATTCAATGATGGGGGCTCCGGGGGCCAAGGACCGCCCGACGGTCCTGCTGCTGCACGGCTTCATGGGCACTGGATTGGACTGGATCGAGACGGCCCGGAACCTCGCGCCGGCGTTCCGCTGCCTGTTGCCGGATCTGCCCGGGCACGACGGCCGCCCGCTGGACCTGGGGGGCATGGAAGCTTCTTTCGAAGCCTACACGGACTGGCTTTGGCATACGCTCGAACCCGCGCTGCCGCGCCACTTCGCACTGGCCGGGTACTCGCTGGGCGGGAGGCTCGCGCTGGATCTCGCCTGCCGCTTTCCGGAGCGGGTCAGCGCCCTGATCCTGGAAAGCGCCCATCCGGGCCTGTCCGAGCCGCGGGAGCGTCGCGAGCGCGCACGGCACGATGAGGACTGGGCGCGCCGCTTCGAAAATGGGCCCTGGCCCGCAGTGCTTGCGCACTGGTACCGGCAGCCGGTCTTCGCATCCCTGACCGACGCACAGCGCGACTCGTTCATCGCCCGGCGTGCCCGGCATTCCCCACAGACGCTGGCCCGCGTGCTGCGCGCGACGAACCTCGCCCGGCAGCCGGATCGCTGGCACGACCTGCCGCGGCTGCCGATGCCGATCGCCTTCATCGCCGGTGCGGAGGACCCGAAGTTCTGCACGGTCGGTGAGCGGATGGCCCGGATGCTGCCCGAGCTGACCCTTGTCAAACTCGACGGCGTGGGGCATAACTGCCACGCTACGGCCCCGGCACAGGTCGCGGCCGTCATTCACCGTCTGTGCACGATCGAGCGCACCCCTTCATGAGCACCGCAGCCTCCCATCTCTGTTCGATTCTTCCGGCGCTGGACTGGCAGGACCATTCCGCGTCCTTCCGGGACATCCGCTACCACAAGGCGGAAGGGATCGCGAAGATCACGATCCACCGCCCGGAAATCCGCAACGCGTTCCGCCCGCTGACGGTGAAGGAGATGCGGCAGGCCCTGGCCGATGCCCGCTTCGACGAAGGCATCGGCGTGATCGTGCTGACCGGGCAGGGCGATCTCGCGTTCTGCTCCGGCGGCGACCAGCGGGTGCGCGGCGATTCCGGCTACCGCGACGAGAACGGCATGCACCACCTGAACGTGCTCGACCTGCAGCGCGAGATCCGCTCCTGCCCCAAGCCGGTGATCGCGATGGTCGCCGGCTACGCGATCGGCGGCGGCCATGTGCTGCACGTCGTCTGCGACCTGACCATCGCCGCCGACAACGCGCGCTTCGGCCAGACCGGGCCCAAGGTCGGTTCCTTCGACGGCGGATTCGGAGCCAGTTACCTCGCCAACGTGGTCGGCCAGAAAAAAGCCCGGGAGATCTGGTTCCTGTGCCGGCAGTATGATGCCCGGGAGGCGCTGGCCATGGGCCTCGTGAACACGGTCGTTCCGCTCGCGGAGCTGGAACGCGAGACCGTGGCCTGGTGTCGGCAGATCCTCGAGCACTCGCCCACCGCGCTACGGATGCTGAAATCCGCGTTCAACGCCGGCACCGACGGCCAGGCCGGGATCCAGGAACTGGCCGGCAACGCAACGATGCTGTTCTACATGACCGAGGAAGGCCAGGAAGGGCGCAACGCCTACCTGGAAAAGCGCCTCCCGGACTTCGGCAAGTTCAAGCGCCAGCCGTGAGCGAGGCGCTGCTCGGCGCAGTCACGGGCGTCGACCTGTGGCATTACCGGCTGCCGCTGAGACACCCCCTGCACCTCGGCGGCCTTGTCTTCGATCACCGCTCCGGCCTCCTGCTCGAATGGCGCACGTCCCCGGACCGCGTGGTCTGGTCCGAGATCGCCCCCCTCCCCGGCTTCAGCTGCGAATCCCTGGACACCTGCGTTACCGAATGCCGCCGGTTCTTCGCGGGCCACCACGTCCACAATGCCGCCGCCACATTCAACGCGCCGCCCAATCCCGAAACCCGTAGGGCGGAAAAGCGAAGCGTCATCCGCCGTTCCACCGGCGTACGCGCAGATTCGGCGCCAGATGCCCACGTAGGCCAGCGCAGGCAGCAAATCCCCGTCCGGCAGGGTCCGGAAGCGGCGGGACCCACCCACGATCCCGAAGATGCGACATCGCAGGCAGCCACAGCCACCTTGGTCCTGGAAGCCCTCGGGCAGAGCATTCCCCAAGACCTCAGCCCCTCCGTTCGTTTCGGACTCGAATGCGGCCTGCTGCAACTGACCGTGCCACTGCCCGCCGCGCCACGGCCCACCCTCTGCCTGCTGGTCACCGCGGACGGGCCGATCGACCCTGCGGCCCTTTCGGACAGCACCTGCGTGAAGCTGAAGGTAGGCCAACGGGATCCCGCCGAGGAGCGACAGCGAATGCGGTGGATCCTTGATGCAGTACCCGCCACCGCCCGGCTGCGCCTCGACGCCAACCGCGCCTGGTCGCTGGAGCAGGCCGCCGCATTCTGCGCCGACCTCGACCCGCAACGGGTCGAGTACATTGAAGAACCGCTGCGTCCGGGCCTGTCCTACAGCGGGTGGCACGAGCACATCCCGATCCCCTTCGCCTGGGATGAAACCCTGCGCGAGCGGCCGGAACCCCGCCTGGACATCCCAGGACTGCGCGCCGTGGTCCTGAAACCGATGCTGACCGGGCTGTCCCGGACCCAGACGCTGGTAGAACAGGCGCAGGTCGTCGGGATCCAGCCGGTGCTCAGCGGTGCCTACGAATCCAACCTCAGTCTCGATCTCTACGCCCAACTCGCCGCACTGTGGTCCCTGGAGGGGCCGCACGGGCTGGACACCCTTCGCCCGTTCTCCATGGCGCTACTGCAGCCACCGCGGTTCCTGCATCGGAACAGACCGCTTCCGTTGCTCGGCCGCGAGCAGCTCGAACACCTGGGGCGGCTGCTGTGACCTTCGCGACCGATCCCTGCCTGGTCCGTGCCGGCGCCCGAGCCTTCGGGGACGCACCGGCTTTGCTCGGACCCGACGTCCGGCTCTCGTTCCGCGAACTCGACCAGCTCGTCGATGCCCGCGCCCGGAGCCTGGCCGCGCAGGGCGATTCCGGGAACTGGGTGATTCATCGGGCAACGCCGAACGCATCGAGTCTGATCGAGTTCCTCGCGCTGCTGCGGGCCGAATCCAGCGTGCTGCCGGTCAACCCGGCCCTCCCGGCGGCGGCGCTGTCTCGGCTGATCGGGCAACAGGGGATCGTGCGCTTCGCGGACTCACGCACCGACCCGGCACTGGGGCTGCACAGCGAATCTCCCGGAGCCGGCGGAAACGGCCCGCAAGGACTGGAATGGCCGGCACCTGCGCCGCTGACTGGCATGCTGACCTCCGGCTCCACCGGCGAGCCCAAGGTGGCCGTGCACAGCGAGCGCAACCATGTCCTCAGCGCCGAGGGCTTCGCAGCCGCGATCCCCATCGGCCCCGGAGACCGTTACCTGCTGGCGCTGCCGTGGTTCCACGTCGGCGGGCTCGCGATCCTGTTTCGCTGCGTTCTGCACGGTGCGGCCATCGTGCTCGGAGGGCGTGCGGAGGACGCGCACTTTCTGCGCACCATGGGTGTCACCCATGCCTCCATGGTCGAGACGCAGCTTCGCCGTCTGCTCGCCGCGCCCGACCCACTGCCGCCCCTGCGCTGCGTGCTGCTGGGCGGTGGTCCGGTGCGCGCCTCGGTACGCGGCGCGGCGCTGGCACGCGGCCTGCCGGTCTGGCAGAGCTACGGCCTCACCGAGACGGCTTCGCTGGTCATCGCCGAGGATCCGGACGGACGGGTGCATCTCCTGCCACACCGCGAATGCCGGATCGCCGACGATGGCGAGATCCTCGTGCGGGGCGGCACGCTGTTCCTCGGTTACCTGGACCGCGGCACGCCGGTGCCGGCTAACGACGCCGGCGGCTGGTTCCACACCCGCGACCTCGGCGAATGGGACACAGCCGGCTTCCGGGTGACCGGGCGGCTCGACAACCGTTTCATCAGCGGCGGCGAGAACGTGCAGCCCGAGGCGATCGAAGCGGTGTTGCGCGAGCATCCGGTGATCGCCGAGGCCGTCGTCGTGCCACGGCCCGACGACGAATTCGGACAACGCCCGGTCGCGTTCCTGGACTGCATCGGAGCAGTCCGTGAGGATGCCCTGCGCGACTGGCTGCGGCCGCGGCTGAACCCCTGGCTGCTGCCTGTGGCGTTCCATCCCCTGCCCCGCAATGACGGCATGAAGTTCCGCCGCGCGGACCTGCTCCGGCTCGCGGCGCAACCCGTACCCTGAAGGAGACCCCCATGCCGATCTGGAAACGCCCCGTGGACCTGGACGCGGTCAACCAGGCCAACCGCAACACCCTGATGGACGCGCTGGGCATCCGCGTGACCGCAGTCGACGACGACGCGCTGTACGGCACGCTCCCCGTCGACGAGCGCACCCGCCAGCCCTTCGGCTTTCTGCACGGCGGCGCGTCGGTAGCGCTGGCGGAGACCCTCGGCAGCATCGCCGCCAACCTCGCCGCCGACCCCGGCTGCGTCTGCATGGGCGTGGAGGTCAACGCGAACCACCTGAAGGCCGTGCGCTCAGGCGTGGTCACCGGCTGTGCGCGCCCCCAGCAGATCGGCCGCAGCATCCAGGTCTGGGACGTCCGTCTCGAGAATGAGCGACAGGAACGGGTCTGCGTAGCCCGCCTGACCATTGCGGTGCGTGAACCACGCTGAGCCCGCCTTGGGGGCACCGTCATTGATCGGCTCCGGCCAGTTCCTGGACGATTCCTTCCGGGCCTGGTGAGCGGATCACGGCGGACTCAATCCGCGCTGCCTGAAATCCTTGCAGATCGCTTCTAACGTCTTGTCACGGGCCGCTTCGCGGATCTTCTTGGATGCGAAGTTACGGATCACGCGATTCCGAAGGCCCGAGTCGCGGAGCCCCAGCAGCCGGAAGCCCCGGCGCACCAGGGACTTCGTCAGGCGCTCCGTACGCTGGTCGAATGGACCCGCCAGCCGCGCATGTACCGCCTTGCAGGTCACCTGTGGCCACGGCCGGAGGCTCACCGGGTCCCGTGCGGTGCCGAAGAGCGGAATCAACTGCACGAACTCGGGGTCGCGCACCGCAGAGTCCGAGCCGCGCTGCACCATGGGCTGAAAGTCCGCGAGCTTCTGCTGCGCTTCGAACCGGCGGACCCAATCGCGGACGATCTCGTTGTCACGGTGCACCACCAAGTGGTCGCGCAGGAATTTTTGAGCGTTGCGCCTTCCGAGCTGAAAGTCGTGCATGCGCAGCGTCGAGTCGATGAATCCGGCAAAACCGCCCAGACCGGCGCTGGCGATGTCCGTCTCCTCCACTTCCACCCCTTTGACCGTTCGCGCCGGCGGCTTTTCCGGCCGGAGCGGCACGATCAGGAAGCGGCTGTAGACGTCCTCGTGCAGTGCCAGCATCAGTTCCTCGGGTTTGAAGCGCGTCTGGCTCTTCAGCGTCGGCAACAGTGCGAACGCCGACGCCAGCATGTCGGGCATCTCGCCGAGATCGGGCACCAAACGGCCGGTGTCGTCGGGAAAAGGGTCGATCATCAGCACCGCACGGTCGGCCTTTTCCGGATCGCGGGCATTGTGCACGTCCGGCGCTCCCGACAGAGCGACCCGGGCCGTTTCCAACGGCTCGTTGTTCAAGAGCCCGCCGTCCACGCTCCAGAAGGTGTACGGATGCATCTGGTGGGGTGCCAGGTCCGGGGTTATGCGGGGAGCAGGCGCCGATGCGTCGGCGCCGGCGGGCCGCGACCAGGGGCGCGACTCGTAGCTGTGCAGATCGTTCAGCAGATACCGTGCCGGCAGGCCCACGGGAAATGCCGAAGTCGCCAGCGCGGCATCGCTGAGCAGGTTCCAGCCATCGTGTTCCGTACCCAGAGTGCCCCGCCAGTTGACTTCGGTGCCCCCGGACGGAAGGCCTTCGGGCTCGGAGCCGTGGGTTCCGTACACGGCGAAGTGACGCAGATCGGCGTGCTTGACCACCCGGTGACCGCGCACGCCGCCATCCGTGACCATGTCGATCAGGTACGGGACACCGCGAAGGTTCGTCACGTGGAGGTAAAGCTGCAGGGGATTGGCCAGGTACGGCATTCCTCCCACGGCCCCCTGTCTGCGCACATCGGACACAGCGGGGGCTCGCAGTGACGGCCATACAGTCCCACCGTCATCGCGAGGGGCGAAGCCCCGTGGCGATCCAATCGCCACATGGACTGCCGCGCCCCTCGGGGGCTTCACACCGGTGGTCGGGCACCTCGAACCCGCCCCTATTCGGCACCCCCAAAGGGTCTACACTTCCGTCTCGGGTGCCGGTGCACACCACAACAGTATTCTGGGGGGAACAGACATGGAATTCACACACGAGGGCTTGCAGCGGGCGCGCTTCGAGCACGTTCGGGATGTGCGGTTGCCGCGACGTACCCCGTTCCATCCGTCGCCATCGAGCTGGCGTGACGAGGTGCTGTATTTTTTGCTGGTCGACCGCTTCAGCGACGGCGCCGAGGAAACGCGCCCATTGCTCGACCGGAGCAACCGCGGCACTGGCCGCCCGGCACTCGGTGGGGAGCCCTGGCGCTGGGATCGCTGGGCGCAATCGGGCCGCGATCGCTGGCAAGGGGGAACCCTGCAGGGCGTGCGCTCGAAACTTGGCTATCTGAAGCGGCTGGGTGTCACCGCGCTGTGGTTGAGTCCGGTGTTCAAGCAGCGCGGCCATCTCGACAGCTACCACGGCTACGGCGTGCAGGACTTCCTCGAGGTCGACCCCCGCTTGGGCAGCCGGGCCGATCTGGTCGAACTCGTGCAGGCTGCGCACGCCGAAGGCCTGCGCGTGATCCTGGACATCATCTTCAACCACTCGGGCGAGAACTGGACGTATCCTCCGGAGCTCCCGGGCGGTCCCTATACCCCCCACTACACCGCCGGGCGGCACCCGTTCGGGGCATGGCGCGGGCCGCTCGGTGAGCCCGTGGAGCAGATCGTCGATCCCGAGCACGGTGTCTGGCCCACCGAGTTGCAGGACCCGGAGCGCTACACGCGCGCCGGCAGCGGCAATCTCGGGGCCGGCGATCTCGAAGATCCCCACGCCGAGCACAAACGCACCGATTTCATCACGCTGCGCGATTTCGACCTTCAGGCTCCCGGGCTACTGAACGATCTCGCCCGCTGCTTCAAGTACTGGATTGCGCTCACCGATTGCGACGGCTTTCGGCTCGACACACTGAAGCACGTGAGCTTCGAGGAGGCGCGCAACTTCTGTGGGACGGTCAAGGAGTTCGCGGCGAACATCGGCAAGGCGGATTTCCTGCTGATCGGCGAGATCGCGGGCGGCGACTACAACCAGACCCGATATCTCGACGTGCTGGCGCGCAACCTGGATGCGGCGCTCGACATTGGCGAGATGCGCGTCTCGCTCACCGGGCTGGCGAAGGGGCTGCAGCATCCGCTCGGGTATTTCGCGGGCTTCGACCCGGGATTTGCGGTGATGGGTTCGCACCGCAACCTCGGCGACCGTCACGTCTCGATTCTCGACGATCACGACCATGTCTTTGGCGCGAAGATCCGGTTCGCGGCCGAGGCGTCGAACGAGCATCAGGGAGCGGTGGCAGCGGCATTGCAGCTGTTTACGCTGGGCATTCCCTGCGTCTACTACGGCACCGAACAGGCGCTGGCAGGCCCCGAACCCAGCGAGCACCATTGGCTCCCCGGCTGGAAAGGCTCGGACGTCTACCTGCGCGAAGCCATGTTCGGGCCGGTACATCCGCGCAAGGGCGGCCGTGACGGTCTGCCGGATATACCGGACAACCTCGACACGTCCCTGCCCGGGTTCGGTCCTTTCGGCACGGCGGGGCATCACTGCTTCGACGAAAGTTACGGGCTCTACCGGCGCATGGCCGCGCTCGCGGCGCTGCGCGGGGCTCTTCCGGTGCTGCGGCACGGCCGCCAGTACCTGCGGCCGATCTCTTTCCTCGGGATGCCGTTCGAGGTCCGGGGACCGGGCGAGCTCATCGCGTGGTCGCGCATTCTCGACGACGAAGAGTCCCTCTGCGTTGCGAACCCTCACGGCACCGACCGGCGTGGTGCGGACGTGATCGTCGATGCCAGCCTGAATCCCCCGGGGGCGGCGATGACCGTGCTGCTCAACACCGCCGAGGTCGCCGATCCGCAGGCGGGTGCAGCCCATCCCGCCGGCTCCGAGCTTCCCGTGCGCCGCCGCGGCGACGGGACTGCGTTCGTCGAGATCCGCAATCTTCCACCCTCCGAGGTGCTGGTGCTCAGCAATCATGCAGGTGTCGGGTAACGGTCATCGTGCGCGGCCCCCACCCCCGACCATGAAGAAAGCGTAAATGCTCGTGTCACCCGTCCAGCGCCGTAGGGTGGGCCAAGCGCAGCGGGCCCACCACGACGACCCCGGCACTTGCCGATGCACCCACCGGCTGCGCCGTATCGAGCGTCATAGCGACAGACGCAGCGTGAAACTCACGATCGAACGCACGCTGCCCTACGCGCCCCAAGCCGCCACCGTGACCGCGATCGATGCCGACATCTGCTCCGCCCTCCTGGGGATACCCCATCTGGAATCTCTGCCCGATGTGGTCCACGTCGAGCCCGTGATGTTGAGCGAAATGGCCCGCCGCAACTGAATTGTCCGTGGAGTCTAGTCGATCCGACGCGCCCCGAAACGC
Organism: Thioalkalivibrio nitratireducens DSM 14787; assembly: GCF_000321415.2. Taxonomy (NCBI): domain Bacteria; kingdom Pseudomonadati; phylum Pseudomonadota; class Gammaproteobacteria; order Chromatiales; family Ectothiorhodospiraceae; genus Thioalkalivibrio; species Thioalkalivibrio nitratireducens. The sequence continues at coordinate 1,671,128 of NC_019902.2, forward strand.
GCGGGCTCGCTGTAGCACGGGCCGGTGACCTCCCCGGCCAAGAACTCCGGGGAACTCCTGGGGTGCACGCGCCACCAATCTGACAGTCCTCTCGTTTTCACGGCCGCCGGGCGTGCGCATTCAGGAATACCAGAGGTGAAGCCATGTCCAAGACGTCGCTCGGCATTCTTGCAACCACCTGCCTCGCGTTCCTGGCACTGAGCCCCCAGGGATCGGCAGCGGAATCCGGTGCCGCCGCACCGGGCAAACTCACCGAGTGGGAAGTGCCCTGGCCGAACACGCGGCCGCGCGACCCCTGGGTCGGGCCAGATGGTCTGGTATGGTTCGTGGGTCAGATCGGCGACTACGTGGCGACCCTGGACCCGGCAACCGGGGACTTTCGCCGCTACGACCTGGATCCGGGCACTGGGCCGCACACGGTCATCACCAACGAGACTGGGGTCTGGTACGCGGGCAACCGGGCCCAGCACATCGGGCGAATCGATCCAGAAAGTGCTGCGATCCAAAAGATCGTGCTGCCGGGCAACGGCAGGCGCGATGCACACACCATGGATTTCACCCGGGATGACAACATCTGGTTCTCAGTACAACATGGGAATCAGGTGGGCTTCCTGGACACCGGCAGCCTTGAGATCACGCTGCACGAAATCGACACTCCGACCGCACGGCCCTACGGTCTGATGAACGATGCACAGGACCAGCCCTGGGTGACCCTATTCGGTAGCCACCGGCTGGCGACGATTCGAGAGCGCGGTGGCGAAGTTACGGAGATCGAACTCCCGCGCACCGAGGCCCGGCCGCGCCGCCCAGCGCTGACCGGCGACGGTCGGGTGTGGTACGTCGACTTCGCCCATGGCTACCTCGGTTACTACCAGCCTGCGGATGGGAGCATCCGGGAATGGCAGACCCCGGGGGGACCGTCCGACGCACCGTACGCGATCGCCGTGGATGGGCAGGACCGCGTGTGGTTCTCCGAGACGGGCCGCATCCCCAACCGGTTGATCGCGTTCGACCCCGAGAGTGAGGCCTTCCTCGAACCCATCGAACTGGCCAGCGGCGGCGGCATCATTCGTCACATGACCTTTCATGCCCCCACCGAGACGCTGTGGTTCGGTGCCGATACGGGGACGATCGGCCGCATCGAGGTTCATCCGTGAGCGCGGGGCCTCGGAGCCGGGATCGAGTCCAGAAAAGGGCCGCGACGCCTGGCCTCGACGGCCTGCATGAGTGGGCGAGGCGGCCGTGCACGTCAGGTCCGGAAACTATTGCTCGAGTTTGTCGAGCAACCAGTTGTTGAGGATTCCGATCACCTGCTTCTGCTCCGAGGTGGCGGTGCGATTCAGTTCACCCAGCCGCCTGGCCAGTTCCTCGATGTATCCGCGGTATTTCTTCACTTGCGTGCTGGCGATGCTCAGATCGGCGTTGCATTTGCGCAGCTGCTGTTCGAGGCTGTCGGCATCGAGCGCGACGGTCTCGCTGACACGCCGGCCAAACGCGGTTTCGCGGATCAGGTTCACGCGCTCGAGCGCCGCATTGTCGTTCAGTGCCATCGCTGGAAAGCATTGGCACAGCTCGTCCAGGTCCACCATGCCCTCGAAGGTGTTCAGCTCGCCCTTGTGGATGAGCTCCTGCAAATCCCGGCGTTTTATGCCCAGCAGGCTCGCCGCCTTGGCCAATGCAAGTCGCTGTCCCATGGTCTCCCCGGTCGCTCCTCAAGCCGTTGTTCGAATGTAGACGACCCGATCGGCCTGATGCCGTTTACCGGGTGACTGCAAGGGAAACGGCGGCTCCGGGGCCCAATCCGGTGCCTTGGCCCATCGAGGACAGCATTCCTCCGACCCATCGCCGGTACGTCGCTCCTGCCGGGGTCGCGGCAATGCCTCAGGCCGCCCCGGCTCGATGGCCAATCGGTGCTTCCATTCGTGAGGCCGCCAAGCCGCGTACGAACGCCCGGCTGCGCGGTCAGCGATCGGTGACCGAAAACACGGTGGTGGTACCGCCATCGGCCAGGATCCGTTCGACCCGCTCGCGCCAGAGGTGCCTAAACCTCTCCCGGGTCGCGGCATCGGCCGTTCCCGCCAGCACCGCCTGCATGGCCGGGCCAAGACCCGGATCGGGCGGGATCGCGGCCGGGTCATAGGACAGCGTGACCTTCTCACCGGTATCCACGCGCTCGAAACTGCAACGGAGTGCACCTTCCGAAGGGCGCCCGAATTCGAGCAGGCCCGCGCGCCGATGGCGCCCCCGCAGACCCAGGAAACCATTGCGCCCGGCAGCACCCGTCAGCAAGGTGAGGATCTGACTGAAGGGTCCGTTGGCCCCGCTATCCTCGGGGCCGTGCAGTGTGACCCGCAGCTCTCCGCGCAGGAACGGCGCGTTACCGTACAGCCGGCGGACGGCCTGGATCGCGGTCACGAAGGCGCCTGCAACGGTCGGGCAAGCGCTGCCCTATACCCACATCTAGTGCTGGACAAACGCCTGCCGGCCGGGTACCGTGCCGGGCATGTGGGAGCAGAGCCAGATCAAGCGCACGTTGAGCGCGCCGGCGAACCTGGCTCGGGTGCAGGCGCTGATCCGGGAAGCGCCGGAACTGCACCGCACCGCGCTGGCGGATCAGATCTGTACCACCTGGGGCTTCTTCGATGCGCGTGGGCGGCCGCAGCGGGCGGGCTGCTTGAAGGCGCTGCGGGCGCTGGAGCGCGCGGGCCGGATTACGCTGCCGCCTGCGTGCAGCAGCCCGGGGCGCGGGGGCCAGGGCCGGCGCCTGGGGGTGGCGGTGCCGGCACCCCAGGGAGTGGGCCGCGAGGTCACCGAGCTGGAGGGCCTGGCGCTGGTACGGGTGGACACGGCCGAGCACCGGGCGCTCTGGAATGAGCTGATGGCGCGCGAGCACCCGCGCGGCATGGGGCCGCTGGTGGGCGCGCAGCTGCGGTATCTGGTGGGTTCGGCGCAGGGCTGGCTGGGGGCGCTGGGGTTTGCGGCGTCGGCGTTGCAGTTGGCCGCACGCGATGCCTGGATCGGCTGGGATCCGGCGCTGCGGGAACGCCACCGACACCGTGTGGTGGGACTGAACCGGTTCCTGTTGCGTCCGGGCGTTTCCTGCCGGAACCTCGCGTCGTGGACGCTGGGTCGGGCGTTGCGGCGGCTGGGGGCTGACTTCGAGGCCTGCCATGGGTATCGTCCCTGGCTGGTGGAGACCTTCATCGAGCCTCCGCACACCGGGGTCAGCCTGCGGGCGTCGAACTGGCGTTTTGTGGGCGAGACCGGCGGGCGGGGGCGCCAGGACCGGGGCCACGCCGCGGCCGAGACCCGCAAGGCGATCTATCTCTATGAACTCGAACCCGATTGGCGCGCACGCTTGGGGTGGGTCCGGCACCGGCACGGGGCGACACACCGCTGGAACCCGCCGAGGGTCTGGATGCGCAGCAGTGGGCTGAACACGAGTTCGGGGGTGCGCCCTTGGGGGACAAGCGATTGACGAAACGGCTGGTGGACAGCGCCCGGCGCCAGGGGGAGGATCCGCTGCGCGCCTTTACCGCGGTGGCCCGCGACGACTGGGCGGCGGTGAAGGGCTACTACCGGCTGATCGACCAGCCGGAGGACTCCGACGTGACGCCGGAGCATATCCTGGCGCCGCATCGGGCGTGCACGCAGCGCCGGATGCAGGCGCAGGCAACGGTGCTGTGCCTGCAGGATGGCACCGATCTGAACTTCACCACCCGCCCGCAGACGCGCGGCGTCGGGGTCATCGGCCGCAACCAAACCGGTGCCGAGAGTCTGGGGCTGCATCTGCACTCGACGCTGGCGGTCAACGCCGACGGGCTGCCGCTGGGCGTGCTGCAAGCGCAGTTCGAGGCGCCGCAGCCGCGGGGCGACGCGGAACCGGCGCAGGAAGAGAAAAAGAGCTTCCGCTGGATCGCCGGTCTGCGCGATGCAGCGGCACTGGCGGCGACCCTCCCCAATACCCGGGTGATCAGTGTCGCCGACCGGGAGGCCGATGCGTTCGAGCTCTATGTCGAGCAGCAGCGTCACCCCGCGGTGGAGCTGGTGATCCGCGCCCAGCACAACCGCCGGCTTGCCGACGGGCGGCGCCTGTTCGAGGTCGCCCGGGCGACGGCGAGCCGCGGCTCGGTCGAACTCCCGGTCGATGGCCAGAGCCTGCGCACCAAGACCAGCAAGCGCCCCGAGCGCCTGGGCCGAGCGGCACGGACCGCGGAACTGGAACTGCGCTACACCCCGATCACGCTCCGTGGCACACCCGCCGATGCCGATCAGCCGGTCACCCTGGAACTGACCGTGGTGCACGCGCTGGAACGGGATCCGCCGAAAGGGGAAAAGCCGCTTGAGTGGTTCGTGCTCACCACCCTGACCGTCGCCTCGGCCGAACAGGCCGCCGAGATTCTGCGCTGGTACCGCCTGCGCTGGCGCATCGAGGACTGGCACCGGGTGCTGAAATCGGGTTGCAAGATCGACGAACTCGGCCATCACAGCGTCGAGCGCCTGGAACGCGCCATCGCGATCCGGCTGGTCATCGCCTGGCGGGTGATGCTGATGACCCTGCTGGGACGGGAGGCCCCGGAGCTGCCACCGGAACTGCTGTTCTCGGACGTCGAATTGCGGGTGCTCGGCGACTACGCCCAGTCCCGGCGCCGGCCTCGCCCCAGCAGCCTCCGGGCAGCTGTCCGCGAAGTCGCCATCCTCGGTGGGTACACCAACCGCAATCACGATCCGCCGCCTGGCCACCAGCTGATGTGGCACGGCTACGCCAAACTCACCACCATGTCCTTTGCCTACGCTTTACGAGATGAAATCGAATGACACCGCCCCGTATCGACTGGTCTGCGCAACTTGTGGGTAAAGGGCAGGGCAAGCGTGCCCCGCGAGACGCACCGCGTCATCGAAGCGATAGGTCCACGTGCCGTCCCCGACCCCGAGCAGGTGTGCGAGCGGGTCATGGACCGTCAGCGCCGGGCTGTCGCTGAAAAGAGCCTCGTCACGATCCGCGATCATCGATACTCCTTGCGCGATCACCGCTCTGGGCGGCGAACGTCAACCATCGGGGTTCACCTGCTCCGCGAAATTCGCCGGAACGTTGTTGAAGTATAATCCGCCACCCTGAGCAGCCACTTGACTGTGATCATTCACAACAAAGTGATTCCGCCATCATCGTCTGGCGCGGCAGGCGATCCTCGCGCCGACCGGGCACCGGAAACCCCTTCGGTCAGCGGGTCTCCTGCAGGAGCCACCCTGCTCGTGAACGCGCCGCAGGCGCGGGTGAGCCGGGTGCACCACCCTACGCCGATTCGCGTGCGCGGCACGCTCCTGATATCGATTCCATCGTAATCATCGGTACCAAGGAGCCTTTTTTTGGGTGCAGGTATGGGCCAGCCCCGAAGATTGCGTGGACCGCAATGCAATCCATGATGTCTACAGCCGAGGCCCTGCAGCCACGCCCGTTCAAGCTTGAGTTTTCCCACGGTATCCGGCACCTTGGACTTGCATTGCCACCACGTGGAAACCCGTCGAGATACCAGTGCAACCGGCAAGAGTACACTGGGCTCACCGAACTCGGGCAACCACTCACCGGTCGATTCGACAAAAACAAAAGCAGGTATGGAGGATGCCGATATGCCAAGTGAAATGAACGAGGTTCTAAACCCGCACAGCGTCACGCACGACTCGGATTTCAAGCATGCGCCGTCGGACTGGACACGCGAACAGGCGATCCAGAAAGCCAGAAGCGAGGGCCTGGAACTGACCGACGAGCATTGGGAAGTGATCCGCGCGCTGCAGGAATTCTACGATCGGCATCAGGACAACGTGATCCGGCTGCGCGAACTGCACGATGCCCTCGAGGAACGTTTCCACAGTCGGGGGGGAAGAAAGCATCTCTTCGATCTGTTGCCCGGAGGGCCCGTGGCACAGGGTTGCCGGTTCGCCGGACTGAAAGCGCCTTCAGGCAGCGAACAGCCGGCATTCGGCAGCGTTTCCTGATCCGCCGACGGGCCGCGCGCAGCCGGGTCTGCGCGTGGCCGGTCAACAGCCGGGCTGGGATGCCCGAACGGAGCACCGCTGACCGATCCCGGAGTCCCGCGGTCGCAATCGGGACTTCCGTACGTCCATCACCCCCATCAGTTCCCCAACTCCTCCCCGCCGCATATGGAAAGACCCATCTATCTCGATTACAACGCCACCACGCCGATCGCCCCGGAGGTCTTCGAGGCGATGGCGCCGTTCCTGACCGACCATTTCGGCAACCCCTCCTCCTCCCATCCGTACGGGAAACGGGCTGCCGAGGCGGTGGCCCGCGCACGGGGGGAAGTGGCCGCGCTGCTCGGGGCGGAGACGGACGAGATTGTCTTCGCCGGCTGCGCCACCGAGGCCAACAACCTCGCGCTGCGCGGGGTCGCGCGCGCATTGCGCGGCAAGGGACGACACCTGGTGACCTCGGCGGTCGAGCATCCCTCGGTGCTGGTCCCGTGCGAGCGGCTGCGCAGCGACGGCTGGGAAGTCACCGTGCTGCCGGTCGATGGCGACGGGCGGGTCGACCCCGACGAGCTCGCCCGAACCATCCGGCCGGACACGGTGCTGGTCTCGATCATGCTGGCCAACAACGAGACCGGCACTCTGCAACCCGTTGCCGCGCTCGCCCGTATCGCCCACGCCGCCGGAACGCTGTTTCATACCGACGCGGCACAGGCGGCCGGCAAGATCCCGGTGCGGGTCGACGAGCTGGGTATCGACCTGCTGACCCTGGCCGGTCACAAGTTCTACGCGCCGAAAGGCGTTGGCGCGCTTTACCTGCGCCGCGGTACACCGGTCGAACCGGTGCTGGTCGGCGCGGGGCAGGAGCATGGGCTGCGACCCGGCACCGAGAACACCCCGCACCTCGTCGCCATGGGTGCCGCCGCGCGGCTCGCCCGGGAGGGGTTGCACGATCTGTCCAGCCAACTGCGCAGCCTTCGCGACACACTGCACGGTGCGCTGCTGCAAGCGATCCCGGGCCTGCAGCTCAACGGCCATCTGCAGGAACGCCTGCCGAACACCCTGAATCTCTCGTTCCCCGGGGTCAGCGGACGCGACCTGCTCGCCGCCTGCCCCGGCCTCGCCGCGTCGGTCGGTTCGGCCTGCCACGAGGAAGGGGACGCGGTCAGCGGGGTGCTGGCGGCGTTGGGCTGCAACTCCCGGCGGGCGCGCGGCGCGGTGCGCGTCTCGCTGGGGCGCGGCAACGACCCCGCGCAGGTCGCAGCGGCGGCGCAGGCACTGATCGGAGCCTGGAATCTGCTGGCGAAAGGCAGCGACACCCGGTGACAGCGGCGGCGAATCCACGAGGGCACGCACCCGCGTACCCACCATGCCTGACTCGTGACCACACCAGGCACAGCCGTTGTGTCCGTAGCGCGGAAAAGCGCAGCGTCATCCGCCGGTCGGCGTGTACCGTTGCCCCGAAGGTCGACGCGGACCCCACCGCTCGAACGGCGGATGACGGCCTGCGGCCTGTTCCGCCCTACGCTTCAGCTGCCCCCCCCCCCCCACGCCACCGCGCTTTCATGATCGGGGGTGGCCCTCGCCATGAGAGTTAGCGCCCGGGGATTCAGGAGCGAAGGAACCCGATGAGTGCACTGCAACGCGTCGACCGTTTGGTGCCGGCGCTGTCCTGGCTACGTCGCTACGATCGGTCTTGGCTGCGCGGCGATCTCTCAGCGGGTGTCACCGTTGGCGTGATGCTGATCCCGCAGGGAATGGCCTATGCGATGCTCGCCGGCCTGCCGCCGATCTACGGTCTCTATGCCGCGCTGGTGCCGCTGCTGCTGTACGCCCTGCTCGGCACCTCGCGGCAGCTTGCGGTCGGTCCGGTGGCGATCGTGGCATTGATGGTCGCCGCGGGCGTCGGCACGCTCGCGGAACCGGGCACACCGGAGTACATCGGCCTCGCGATCCTGCTCGCGCTGATGGTCGGCGCGATCCAGCTCGCGATGGGGATGCTGCGCATGGGCTTCCTGGTCAACTTCCTGTCGCACCCGGTGGTCAGCGGCTTCACGTCGGCGGCAGCGCTGATCATCGGCCTGAGCCAGCTGCAGCACCTGTTCGGGGTATCCCCGCCGGGCGGCAACCAGGCGCACACGATCCTCTACCATCTGGCACTCCAGCTCCCGTCGGTCCACCTGCCGACGCTGCTGATCGGCTCCGCCTCGATCGCATTGCTGATCCTGCTGCGCCGGTGGCGCCGGACCTTTCCCGCCCAGATCGCGGTGGTGGCCGCCGCGGTCGCCCTGGTCTGGGGCTTCGGCCTGCACGAGGCGGGCGTGCGCATCGTCGGCACGGTGCCGGACGGACTGCCGTCATTCGCCATTCCCGACATCAGTGCCGAAACGCTGCGCGGCCTGCTCCCGATCGCGCTCGCGATCGCGTTGGTCGGCTTCATGGAATCGATCGCGGTGGCGAAGGCGATGGTGCGGCGCCACCGCGACTACCGGCTGGATGCGAACCAAGAGCTGATCGCGCTCGGCGGAGCGAATCTCGGTGGCGCGTTCTTCCAGTCGTTTCCGGTCACCGGCGGTTTCTCGCGAACCGCGGTGAACGACCAGGCCGGCGCGAAAACCGGGCTCGCGTCGATGGTCAGTGCCGCGATGATCGCCATCACGCTGCTGTTCCTGACCCCGCTGTTCACATTCCTGCCGACGGCCGTGCTGGCGGCGGTGATCCTGGTCGCGGTCGCCGGCCTGATCGACGTACAGGAAATGCGCTTCCTGTGGCGCGTGCGCCGCGAGGATTTTCTGATGCTCGCGACCACGTTCCTGGTCACGCTGTTCATCGGGATCGAGGAAGGCATTGCCACCGGCGTGCTGCTGTCGCTGGCGATGGTGATCTACCGCAGCACCCGACCGCACGTCGCCGTGCTCGGGCGCCTGCCCGGTACCGACACCTACAGGAACATCCGGCGCTTTCCCGAGGCCGAGCAGCGTGACGACCTGCTGATCGTTCGTTTCGACGCGCAGCTCTACTTCGCCAACGTCGAGTACTTCCAGGATACGCTGCGCCGCCTCGAACGCGAGAAGGCGAAGCCGCTGCGGCAGGTGATCATCGACGCCGCCAGCATGCCATCGATCGACGCGAGCGGCATCCATGCACTGACCGCGGTGATCGGAGACTATCGGCGCCGGGGTATCGCACTGGCACTCACCGGCGTACTGGGGCCGGTCCGGGACGCACTGGACCGCGCCGGCGTGGTCGAGTATCTCGGCGCGGAAAACTTCTACCTCGACGTGCCCGAAGCGATCGCCTGCAGCATCGACGGCGAACGCCGGGCGCGCAGGGATTACACATTGCAGCACTTCGGGTAAAGGCCTCTGGAAACCGGCGCTTGCGCTTGTCACCCGCGCGGCCCTCCGGGCGCCCGCGAACGGTGTGCGGCATAGGCTTTCGACTCGCCCCGGCGGGATCCGCCGAGCTGCGCTGCGTCAGCCCCGGCGGGGCTGTTCGACGACCCGCTCCGCGCCCATTGCCTGCAGCCTCGCCGCGATCCGGCGGACTTCTTCGGGCCGCGTCAGCGCGGGATCGACCGTGATCCGCATCTCGTGCGGCACGCCGCTTTCGATCAGCAGGCGCGCGCTTTGCCAAGCGGGTTCGCCGCTTCCAGGAACGCCGGTGATATCCGGGTAGCGATGCGCAAGCGCCTTGACGTCGAGGCCCACCCAGTCGACGCTGGGCAGCAGGGCCACCAGCCTGCGCGGGTAGATTCCGGCGCTGTGCAGGCCCACTTTGAACCCGAGCGCCCTGACGTCCTTGAGGGCATCGGCCAGCGCCACCTGAAGCGTCGGTTCACCTCCCGAAAACACCACTGCGTCGAGCAGACCACGCCGCCTCCGCAGGAACGCCAGCGCTTCCTCCCAGGGGACGGCGGCTTCGCCCCGCGGCGGCAACAACTCCGGGTTGTGGCAGTAGCGGCAGTGCCAGGGACAACCCTGGCAGAAGATCACCGCCGCCAGCTCACCCGGGTAATCGATGGTGGTCAGGGGGGTGATCCCCCCAACCCGCAGTTCACCCTTGCCCACGGGGCTCCTTGAAGAAGCGGCGCTCCCGGTGTTCCGACTGTTTGCCGGGGTTCCAGGCGGAGACCGGGCGGTGGTAACCCATCACGCGGGTCCAGACCTCGCAACGGGTGCGTTCCTCGGGTTTCAGCGTGCTCGTTTCAGTGGTGGACATGTCCGTCCTCCTTCTGTTTGCGGGTGATCAGTTCCTCGTCGCAGCGGGGGCAGAATTCGTGCTCGCCGCTCAGGTAACCGTGCACCGGGCAGATCGAGAAGGTCGGTGTCACGGTAATGTAGGGCAGGCGGAAATTTTCCAGCGCGCGTCGCACCAGGCGACGGCAGGCGTCGGGGCTCGAGATGCGCTCCCCCATGTAGAGGTGCAGCACGGTGCCGCCGGTGTACCTCGCCTGCAGTGCCTCCTGCCGTTCCAGCGCCTCGAAGGGATCGTCGGTGAAGCCGGCCGGCAGTTGCGAGGAATTGGTGTAATAGGACCTGTCGCCCGTGCCCGCCTGCAGGATATTCGGCCAGCGCTTGCGGTCCTCCCGGGCGAAGCGGTAGGTGGTGCCTTCCGCCGGGGTTGCCTCCAAGTTGTAGAGGTGGCCGGTCTGCTCCTGGAACTCGCCCATGCGGGCGCGGACGTGGTCGAGCAGGCGCAGCGCGAACGCGTGCCCGCCGGGGGTGGTGATGTCTTCGGCATCATCGGTGAAATTGCGGATCATCTCGTGGATGCCGTTGACGCCGAGGGTGGAGAAGTGGTTGCGCAAGGTGCCGAGGTACCGCTTGGTATACGGAAAGAGCCCGGCATCCATGTGCCGCTGGATCACCTTGCGCTTGAGCTCCAGGCTGTCGCGGCCCAGAGCCAGCAGGCGGTCGAGCGCACGCAGGAGTGCCGCCTCGTCGCCCCTGTGCCGGTAGCCGAGACGGGCGCAGTTGATCGTCACGACACCGAGCGAGCCGGTCTGCTCCGCCGAGCCGAACAGGCCATTGCCGCGCTTGAGCAGCTCGCGCAGATCGAGCTGGAGGCGGCAGCACATGGAGCGCACCATGTGGGGCGAAAGCTCGGAGTTCACGAAATTCTGAAAGTACGGGAGCCCGTACCTGGCGGTCATCGCGAACAGCCGCTCGGCGTTCTCGCTCTCCCACGGGAAATCGGGGGTGATGTTGTAGGTGGGAATCGGAAAGGTGAACACCCTGCCCTTGGCATCGCCCTCGGTCATGACTTCGATGTAGGCGCGGTTGATGAGATCCATCTCGTGCTGAAGCTCGCCGTAGGTGAACGGCATCGCCTCGCCCCCGATCACCGGCACCTGTTCGCGCAGATCCTCCGGGCAGACCCAGTCGAAGGTGAGGTTGGTGAAGGGGGTTTGTGTGCCCCAGCGCGACGGGACGTTGAGGTTATAGATGAGTTCCTGGATGTACTGGCGCACCTGCGGATAGTCCAGGCCATCCTTGCGCACGAACGGGGCCATGTAGGTATCGAAGGAGCTGAACGCCTGGGCGCCGGCCCACTCGTTCTGCAGCGTGCCGAGAAAGTTGACGATCTGCCCCACGGCGCTGGACATGTGACGCGGCGGCCCCGCCTCCACCTTGCCGGGCACGCCATTCAGCCCCTCGTGCAGCAGGGTGCGCAGCGACCAGCCGGCGCAGTAGCCGGAGAGCATGTCGAGGTCGTGGATATGGAGGTCGCCGTCGCGGTGCGCCTGGCCGATCTCCGGCGGGTACACGTGGTTCAGCCAGTAGTTGGCGATCATCTTGCCGGCGCTGTTGAGGATCAGGCCGCCGAGGGAGTAGCCCTGGTTGGCGTTGGCCGCCACGCGCCAATCGTCGCGGTCCAGGTATTCGTTCACTGCCAGCGCGACGTCCACCAGCGTCTTGCGATCCTGGCGCAGGCGCGCGTGCTGCTCGCGGTAGACGATATAGGCGCGGGCGGTGTTCAGATGGTTGGCGCTGATCAGCGCCTGCTCGACGATGTTCTGGATGCGTTCGATGCCGGGTTCCCGGTCACCGGTGTGGGCCAGCACCTTCAGCACTTGGGCGGTGAGCAGGGCTGCCTCGGGCGCGTCGAACTCGCCGGTCGCGCGGCCCGCCTTGAGCATCGCGGCCTGGATGCGATCCGCGTCGAAGGGCGCGCGGCTGCCGTCGCGTTTGCGGATCGTGTCGGGAACGGCGGTAGGCAGCGGATAAGCGGATGCCGCGGGAACGGCCGCCGGTGCTGTGGTGGTTTCGGTGTGCATGGCGCCTCCTGATTCTTGCCGGACCGGTCGGGCCATCGCGTGTCGTGTATGCGGGGGCGAGGATCGGCACAGTGCCAGAAAGCGCGCCCCCGAGACCCTTGACGCGAAGGCTTCGGATACTGCCCGTGCGATGACGGGCCCTCCTCGGCAGGTATTCGGACTTGGGGGCGCGTTACTGCGAACACCTACGGCCGCGGCTTCCCACCCGCCCATGGTTCTGGCAGGCAGTGCCTGGTGACCAACCACCTGGCGGCCTTCGTTCCCCCACACCGCTGCGCGACAGTTCCGGATCCACGCCGGATTCCCTGTTGCCACAACCACAAGCCTTAGTGGTCACACCGAAGACGACATACAACATATACCCCACCCCCTGGAAGTGCAAGGGGGCCTGGCGTACCCTGGGCCTCGGCCATCGCGGCTGCGTGCGCCGCACCGATCGGGGTCTTCCCAGCGCCGCGTTACAGGCAGCCCTTGAAGAACGTGCGGTCAACGCTGCGCTCCAGCAGGTCCATGCGCACGGGCTGCACCACGCCCTACCGCAACTGCCCGCTGACACGCACCCGCTTGCCGTAGGCCTGGTCCACGTCGACGTCGCGAATGGCCGTGCCCTCGCCGTAACTGAGCGCGAGCGCCTCACCGTTCTCCAGCAGCCGCACCGAGGCATCCACATGGCGCAGTGGGCAGTCCTGCACCGTCAGGGTCTGCGCACAGGGCGCGCCGACGAGCCAACCTTCCCATTGCACGATCGTTTCCGCCGAAAGCGCGACGGCGGGCACGGCCAGCAGGGCAAAGGCGATCGCCAGCGCATTCCCGCTCCGGTTGCTGGCGGTGGGCTGGATCATCACATGCCTCCGCGGATGCTCGCCTTGAACTCGTCCAGCGCGGTGCGGATCTCCATCAATCGCCCTTCCTGCTCCTGTCGGACCGTCCAAAGATCCGGAAGAGGTACCCACCGGCGTTGAGCCCCGGGAATGGGTGGCTACGCCGGTCCCGCGTGAGGAAGATTCGGTGCCCTCCACGCCCTCGGCAGACGCGACGCTCTGGATGCAGCGTGTGGCGCGAAGTCTGGCCGGTTACTATTTTCAAACGATCGCACTGGTATCAGGAAAATGCCGAGAACGACCGCAAGCCCCCAGGTGACGAGCCTGGCCCTGATGTCGTCCGCGCACGCCGCTTCCTTCATTTCGCGGTAAGCAACAGAACACCCGCGCGGCATGCTCGTCGCTTAGGTTCGCCCCCGCGGCGAAACGCCGCGCAGGGTGACCGAGTGGTAGGTTACTTGGCTGAAGCCACGCACCGGAACGAACCCGGGTGCGCGGCGATTGCCAGCGACCTTCCTACCATGGCACCCTCGCGAGAGCCGAAGCGGCGGTTGGGCCCCTTTATCCGCCAGGGTCAGACCGCCGAACCCCGCGCAAGCACGCAGCATTCCGAGCAACCCGCCCTGGCGACCTGTAAACCGAGTTCAAGCCAAGGATACTGCGATGCCCGATCCCGACGTCCGTTGGAGGCAACGCCTCGCGAACTACCGCAGGGCGCTCGCGCAGTTGAATGCCGCTGTGGATCTGGCGCAGTCGCGTGAGCTGTCGGACCTGGAACGCCACGGCCTCATCCAGGCCTTCGAGTTCACGCACGAACTGGCCTGGAACGTGATGAAAGATTACTTCGCCTACCAGGGGAACCCCGCGATCACCGGTTCGCGTGATGCGGTCCGGGAGGTCTTCAGCCGGGGACTGATCGAGGACGGCGAGGGCTGGATGGAGATGATCCAAAGCCGCAACCAGACGACGCACACCTACAATGACAAGGTCGCCGCTGCCATCGCGTCACGAATTCGGGGTCGCTACCGGCCGCTGTTTCAGCAGTTCCTGGAGCGCATGGAAGCCCTCGATCCCGACGCATCGTGAGCGAGTCGAGCGCGCACCCGTTTGGCCTGCCCCCCCGGGTCATCGAGCGCCTGCGCGGTGTGTTCGCGGGATGGCCGCAAATCGAGCGTGCCGTGCTCTACGGTTCGCGCGCCAAGGGCATCCACCGCAATGGTTCCGACATCGACCTCTGCCTGGTGGGTGAGCAGTTACGCGTTTCCGATCTGCTGAAGATCAACGACGAGATCGACGATCTCCTGCTCCCGTGGAAAGTGGATCTTTCGCTCAGACACATGATCGACAATCCAGACCTGCTTGAACACATCGGGCGCGTGGGCGTCGCGCTGTACGAACGCTCATGAGCTTGTAGTTGTACGCGTCGCTTGGCCCGGCAAAGCGCCATGGCCCTGGGCACCCCCCGTCATGACGGAATGGGCCGGCCCGGACCAATCCTCCGGGACCATTTCCTGACCTGATTATCACGAAACCTCCGCAGCGAGTGCGACGCCGTGCGGCATCGGTCATCATTGCGAGCGTAGCGCGGCACTAATGCGCATAGCGCATTGAACAGCCGCAGGCTGGCCCGAAGGGCGAGCGCAGCGAGTAATCCAGGCGGCGCGGGGAGGACTAATACCGTTTGGATCGCCACGTTGCTTCGCGCCTCGCGATGACGGTGGTTTCGATGACGGCCCGTTCCAATTTGCGGAGCTTCCCTGATAATCAGGTTTCCTGAAATCCGCTACTGCCGGCAAGTGCGCTGGACAGTACGCTGTCCGGTTCCATTTTCTGCAAGAGCCTGAGGCTTTCCACCAACGTTTCCCGATCGCTGTACCCGGAGATGAATCCCGCCTCCCAGACACCCTCCCCGCTCAGGTACAGCGTATCCCCAGTGAACAGATAGCGCTTGCCTTGGGCCGATCTCACGAGGAAGCAGGTGCTACCCGGCGTGTGCCCAGGAGTGGGGATCACCTCGATATCACCCAGATACATCTCGCGCTTGTCGAATAGAATGTCTGGTGCACAAACACGGGCGAACTCCGACTGCTCAAGAACGTGACCGCCCAACCTGGCGCCAAAGCGCTCCCGGATCAACCGCAGCGTGTCCCCCAGCTCGTCCCGATGGCTCAAGAACTGATACGCCACACCGCCCAGTTCCGCCATCCTGTCGATTTCGTGTTGGTGGCCGGTATTGTAGAAAAGCACGTTACCGTCATCCCGGATCAGCAGGTAGGCATGAGTGGTGAGCCCCGGCACCGGGCATTCAACCTCCGTTTCCCACAAATCCGGTTGGATCTGTTTCATCGTTCCCGCCTTTCCTGGGTCCTTGCCTTCAATCCAGAGGCCGCATGTCGAACCCTGGTCCTTGAGCACCGGCAGAATCGTGCGCGGCCTGCGCTCAACGCGCGGGTCATCAGGGGTGCCGCGCCGCGCTTCTAGGTCGCGACGCGGCCCGCCTCCGACCCGAGGTAGCTGTGGAACACGCCGGTCGGATCATGCTTCGCGCGCAGCGCCGCCAACCGCGCCCAGACTGGCGGCGCGAAGGCCCGCTGGCTGTGATCGGGCCCGACGGCCAGATTGCACTCGTTGATGTAGTAGCCGAGCAGGTTCGGCGCGAAACGCTCGGCCACATCGGCCAGCCAGCCGCGGTTCTCCGCTTCGGACGCGGGATCATCCCAGACAGAGTAGACCAGCAGCGCCACCGGACCGACCATCGAGAAGGCAGTGTCGGGGAACGGCACGCCCTCCGGCAGCGGCGGCAGCACAACCGCGAGCATCGAGCTGCGCGGCGACGGCGCGGCGGCCAGTCCGGCCGCAGCACGGTCAAACAGGTCCGCCGGATCGCCGTGCAGCCACAGCGCCTCGGCGGCAATGGGAGCTCCGGCGGGCAGCACACGGTCTATGATCGCGTACAGCGAATCCCAGGTTTCGTCCTTGTGCAGCTCGCTGTGCAGCACGGGCAGGGGGAAGCTGTCCAGCGCGGACAGGCCCGCCCCCGCGTCCTCGTCGCTGTCGCCGAACGAGCAGCCGGCGACCACGATGACGTTCCTGGTCACCCCGGCTAGCGGCGGAGGGGCTGCGGCCACCATGGACAGAAGCTCCGTAGAGCGACGCAGCGTCGGCACGGTCTGTGCCATCCACGCGCCGACTTCGGCGGCATGTTCGGCGGAGACCAGCAGAGTGCTGCTGCGCAAGACCGCGGGGTGCGTCTGCAGCGCTACCGTGAATCCTGTCACCACGCCGAAGAACCCTCCCCCGGCGCCGCGAGCGGCCCAGTACAGCTCATCGTGATGGTTCGCGTCGGCCGTCAGCAGCCTGCCGTCGGCGGTGACGGCCTCCACCGCCAGCACGCTCCAGCAGGCAATGCCCCACTGCGCGGTGTTCCAGCCGATGCCGCCGCCAAGCAGGTAGCCGCCCAGCGTCACGCTGGCGCAGTGGCCCGCCGGGAAGGCCAAGCCGACGGCGTTCAGCTGCTTCACCAGATCGCCTTTGGGCAGCGCCGGCCCGACCCGTGCGGTGCGGCCCTGCACGTCGATCTCGCAGTGGTCGAAGGCGCTCATGTCCAGCACAGTGCCGCCGTCGCGGACAACGGTGCCGGAGAAGTGGTGCCCGCCGCTGCGCACGGCAATCTTCAGCCCGTTCTCGCGGGCGAAGTTGACCGCGGCGAGCACATCGTCTGTGTCCTGCGGAGTGACGATGAAATCCGGAAACCGCTGGGGCTTGAGCCCATTCCATACCAGCGCCCGACGGGTGGCTTCGTACTCGGCGTCGGTGCGCGCAAGCACGCGGCCCTTCACAGCATTTGTGCTCAGACGCGCTTGACGGTGACCGACCGGAGCGGAAGCGAAGGGGGCGAGCTGTCAAACGCCGTCTGAAGCACATTGTTCGGCTTTCCTTAGTTAGTTATTGCTCGTCCCGCAATATATTCATCGCCCCGTGAAGCACTGCAAGAACATCAACCTGATCAGCCCTGATATGGTAGATAATCCTGAATGGATCAGAGAACACTTCCCTTATCTGCTCCAGGTCGTATTCTGGCACGCGACGCCCTGACAACGGGAACGCACCGATCTGCTGGGATTTTCTTGTAATCTGATCAACCGTCCGCAGGGCATAGGTTTCAGAATCCTGTGCAATATACGCATATATCGCGTCCAGATGTGCCTCGGCCGCTTCGGTCCAATGCACTTTCATTCAGGCAATCCGTATTTTCTCCTTACCTCTGCGACATCCTTTGTTTTTCCGGCAATACTGTCGCTTAGTCCCTTTTCAATGGCTTCGCGCACGTATATTTCACGCATCAGGTCATCCCACGTCGCATCGGCAGGCAATTGATCCACCAGCTTATGGGCTTCGTCTTTACTGATCTTCGTGGACATCTTTATTGTCCTCCATATTGCAAATAATCCCCGCTATGCTTCTAGCCGAACGACAAAGCTCAGCCGATGCGAAACCACGCAGCGGTTGAGCAGTCGGCTGGAGCGCCTTGTGTACGCCCGACATGGGCATGAACTGATGGGGTGAAAGTCCCCTGTAGGAGTACCTGTAGTGTCCGAAATATGGACGAATGTAACTACTAGCCGACGGCAAGGGCAAACCCGTGAGGGGATGTCTGAAGGAAGCCCGAGCGCAAAGGTGCGAGCCGACGGACAGAAATCGCATAGAAGGCTCAGTCCCCGGGCGAGTCAGCACAAGATGACGAAGCCGCCAGGTGCAGGGGATAGGGTAAATGCGGCGGTTGTGCACTGAAAGTTCATGTCCTTATTCGGGGAGGTCTGCCCGGCTTGCGGCCGGGGTGTGTCACGGGAGCCGGACTGAGGCCCGCGGCGAAAGCCGCGGAACCGCCACCGGACCCTACCGCACGCCTCCGGCAGCGCGATTGGCTGCGCCGCCGGGTACGCATGTGCTACTGGAAACAGTGGCGCTACGTGCGCACCAAGGTCCGCAATCTGCTCGCCTTGGGGACGTTCAAACGCCAGGCGATCCTGACGGCGCTCAGCAGCAAAAGCTACTGGCACTTGTCGCGGACGCTGGCGACACAGAGCGGAATGACGAATGAGTGGCTGCACCGCCAAGGACTGATCAGCGTCCGCGATCTGTGGATGAAGGCCCATGGTTACGCTTGATCTCCCGTGTGCTTCGTTCTCATGAACCGCCCGGTGCGTACCCGCATGCCGGGTGGTGTGGGGAGGGCGGGCTAGACGCCCGCCCTTACCCGATTGGGCCCAGCCAGCGATCATGCTTTGTATGGGACCAAGAAGCGAAATACCGACTCGGCATACTGATCGGGTGCCATTGTCACTCCTTCGTGGGCCTGGCCGGATAACGCATCTATACTCGCATCAGAAAGGACTGCCGCAAGGGTATCGGTGACAAATTTATCTCGAGGACTTTCGGTCCCCACCTGGAGCAGCACTGGAAAGTGAAGTCCCTGAAATCGCTCGGCGTGGAAGATGTAGCTGCTGAGTGCGCGCAATTCTTCCAGCGAGGCCTCCGCATCAGCCACGATAGGCGGCCAGTGTTCCGTAGCCCGGAGTTCGTCCAGTTCCTCCACCGGGATCGAGAATGTTTCGTGGAAGAATGTGACTGGCAGTTCGTGCCATTTTCCTAGCTGTGCCAGTTCCTCAAGCCGCGCAAGCGTGTCGCTGCGGATGATATTTGGCCATGGAGGCTCGTAAAGGACCAACTTGCGGATGCGGTCCGGAACGTTAGCCGCCCCGCCGAGCGCAACCTGCGCGCCGTAGGAGTGGCCAAGGAGGAAGATTGGTTCTTCGATCGACTCGATCAGTGCACTGACATCGCGGCTTTCGTCTTCCACAGCATGACCTTTGGTCGCGTCCGTCTCACCGCGACCACGGCGAGCCAAAGCGTACACCGTAAACTTCTTCTCGAAGAACGGCTTTACGAACTCCCAGTTCGTCCTGTGATCACTGAAGCTGCCATGCACAAGTACCAAGGGCGGACCACTGCCGTACCTGTCGTAGGAAACGCGCGTGCCGCCTGGTGAAGTAATGTGCTGCATGACTTACCCCCTAAACGCTCGTCTGCGCCCAACGCCACCGCTTAGGGCGCGCCGCTTGCGGCGCGTCCCCTGCAGCGGTTTATTGGACGAAGCCGCTTCGCGGAGAAGGGCGGCTCCGCCGGGTGAAATCTAGAATGCAGCCTCACCCCCCTCATCGCTGAGGGGCCGTTCCAGCAAGAACCGTGAGGCTGCACGACCATGAGACCAGCAACCCCGTCCGACTTCAACCGGCTGTACGAGACCCACCTCAAGCCCCTCAAGCTCAAGGGCTTCCGCCGGGCGCGGAACTACGGCTTCCTGCACCCCAACCGTAAACGCTTGATCCACCTGTTGTAGGTACTGCTCAAGTGGCGCCCCGTGCCAATGCCGGCGCCCGTGCGTGCGCGCCTCGCCCTGGCCTGTCCCTGCTGCGGCGGGAACATGAAGATCCTGCGCACCCGCATCTCCCCGCACGAGGGCTATACCCGCATCCAGGATGCCGTCGCCGGAGCTGCGGGAATGTAAACGCCTTCGCCAGCACGGATCCCCTCGGCGTTCGGTGCCTTCGAGCCGAGGGGTGCGCGCGCCCGAAAAACGGCCGTCACCGCGCCAAATCCCCGGTCTTGGCGCCCGCCTTGCCGGAACAACGGACCGATGAACCCTCGAGCGCGCCCGTGACACGCTGACCATCGGCAGCGACACCCGCCCGCCGAAAAGCTGTTTTCCGAACCCCCGCCACTTCCCTTTGAACCGGGCTTGTCCAACAAACGGCTCAGATCGTGGCTCGCTTCGCTCACACGATCTAGCCTTATTCGTTGGGTATCATGCCTTCAGACCGGCAATTGGCCTAATAGATACTTCTAGTTCGTACTCGGCTAGGGCTACGTCCGGCAACCCGGCGCAGGCCAAGCGCAGATCTTCGCTGATATCTTTTGCCACGATCACGCCTCTGACCTTCTGGCCTTCATCGGCTTGGTTCATTTTGATCCAGTTTATGTATCTGAGAATCTGGCCAACAACTCGATCATAGCCCTTCGATACTTTTAGCTCGATGACGACGTAATCTCCAGATGCGTCAACCGCGAGCAGATCGATGAATCGACCGCCCACAGGAAACTCGACGCCGGTTATACCCTCATCCGTATACAACGAGAGGCCTGGCTCGAGAAGGTGAAGATTCCTCGCCAAGAAATCTCGAAGGTCATGTTCGTACGCGAACTCGCCGGTTCCCTCTGCTGGCGATTCAACTGGTTCCTCCGGAACTGGGGTAGACTCGGAGATTGGCGTGGGGTCGCGCCCTGGCTCGTAGAGACGAAACGTACTGCTATCGATCTTGAAGAAGTGATCATCGGCCCCGTCAGCACGCACACTGTATTGCAACCTCGTGGGGACATTGGTGGAAAGCCGCACCAGATGGGCAGCAACTGTTCCTTGCTTGATCTTTGGATAATTCTCGGCAAACCACTGAACCACTTGTTCCCGCGTGAAAGTGTCGCCAGGAGATATCCCCAACGCCGGAATCATTTCCTGCATCAGAATTCGTACTGGCTTGTCATACATTGCTGGCACTATGTGCCCTCCTGTGATGCCCAACGCAGAGCGCACCGGTGGCCTTTTTGAAGCAACGCGGAGAAAAGGCCATCCGCGTGGCGCGTCTTGTTATAGGTGTCTCGGTCAATCTTCAATGAAGAAGTCCGTATCCACTTTTTGGACTTCGTACACCGCCACAAAACTCACACCCACACCATGATCAATCATTAGCTGGACTAAATCGGTGCCGTCAATCAAAACCACTTTGGGGTCAATCTGCCCAACGTAGTCTAAAGCTTCTTTTGAAAACCGGCTGGTGGTAATGAAAACTCCCTTCTTGGCACGCTGCCCGTGAAGCGCGCCGACGAACTTTTGGATCTCTGGTCTGCCGACAACAGCCTCCCACCGCTTGGCCTGCAAATAGATTGCATCCAAGCCCAAGCGATCTTCTTTGATGACACCATCAATACCTTCATCTGCGGTTTTCCTTGTGGCTTTGCCAGCCTCTTTAACAGAGCCGCCATAACCCATTGCAACAATGAGATGGACGACCAGTTTCTCGAAAAATTCCGGCGTATTGCCTTTAATCAGATGAAGCAGCTCATTTGCCACTTCATCTCTCAACTGCTGATAGGCTTGCTCTAATGTTTCTTCAGGCGTCGCAGATGACGGCTCGCTCTCAGTAGTGTGGGTAACCTTCTCGGTTCTGTTCTTGCTGCTCGCCTGCCGAAATTCCTGAAACTCTTCGAACCGCTCTAGGTACTTGATGTCAATTTTATCAGGTGCTTCAGCAAGAATTTTTTGGCCTCGCTCAGAAATATGAAAGCGCCCCCGCTTTGGTGACTCCAGGACTCCTGCTTGTGTGAGATAGACTTTTGCCCATGCCACGCGATTTGCAAATGTCTTTTGCCGACCACTTGGCAGCCTTTCCCGTAGATCCTCTTCGGAAAGTCTCATTACGTTCGCGAGTCCGTCACGAGCTTCTTGCATCGTATGCTCTTCCCCATCAGCGGAAAACTTGAGCAATGGCAACATCAATGATTGAAAGTCAGGTACAGCCAAGAGGTACTCCCACTTTTTTTTACCTATAACAGATTAGCGTTTATCCGGCGTGCGCAGCATTGCGGATAAACGGCTGTTGGACTGGGCCGCCCATGGGCTGGCACACACGTTCATGTAAAGGGGATCCTGATTATCACGGAAGCTCCGCAAGCTGGACTGGGCCATCTTCGAAACCAGCGTCATCGCGAGGAGCGAAGCGACGTGGCGATCCAGAGGGCGATGGTCCCCCCCCCGCGCCGCCTGGATTACTCGCTGCGCTCGCCCTTCGGGCCAGCCTGCGGCTGTTCAATGCGCTATGCGCATTAGTGCCGCGCTTCGCTCGCAATGACGACCGACGCGGAGAGGTATCGCACTGGCTGAGGAGGTTTCGTGATAATCAGGAAGGGGATTGTATTCAGCGCGCACCGGGATGGCGGGGCGAAGGAACCCGGGATCGGGTATAGCGGCGGTCCTTGCGGCTGGTCGGGATCATGATCGGGCTCCCTGAAGGCTCCAATGTCTTGTACGGTAGCCCCGTTTTCTGCTGAGATCCAGTCGCATGCACAGACGGGCCAGCGCCGCCCCTTTTCCAAGGGGCGAAGCAAGGTATCCGGCGGTTCGTACTCTTCAGGCCGATATCATCGTCGGTGCTCCAGGATGTCGGTTCGGTTCAGTCGCGGGCGCAGTACCGTGAGCACGCACACGCGACCGACCCGGCATCGGGGACAGGGGTAGGTCGCGGGCGCGGAGCGGTCTTCCGAGGCATCCCTCGTGTCGGGTCGCGGTGCGTTCAACGCGCTGCGGATGCGCGGAAGCTTGGTCCGCCGGCAGCGGTTGGCCAGGAACCCGTAGTGCCGCACGCGCATGAGTCCTTTGGGCAGGATGTGCAACAGGAAGCGGCGCACGAACTCCTCGCCTTCGAGACGCATCACCTTGGGTCGGTGGTGATCGCGGTAGTCGGTGTAGCGGAAGGCGACCTCCCTCGCGTCGATGTCCAGAATGCGCGCGTTGCTGATCGCGATCCGGTGGGTGTAACGCGCCAGGTAGTCGACCACCGTGGGGGTGTGATCGAGACAGTCCTTGGCGTATACCACCCACTCGGCGACCATCAGCCGATCCAGCACCGCGTCGATCTCGCCCGGCCGTGTGACCCGGTGTAGTTCGCCGTCGTCGGCCGCCCGGCGCAGGGCCGCGACCATCGCCCCGCGAAAGCGCCGGGACAAGGCCCGGACCGGGAACAGGGTATTGCCTTGGCTCGGCTTCCAGTGGCCGTCGGCCAGGAGGGCCCCACCGGGGATCAGACAGTGCAGGTGCGCATGCTGGCTCAGGTTCTGGCCCCAGGTGTGCAGCACCACGGTCATGCCCAGCTCGCTGCCGAGGCGGCGTCGATCCTGACCGAAGCGGCGCAGCGTGTCCCAGGTCACCTGGAACAGCAGTCGGTAGAGCACCTCGGGGTGCAACTGCACCCAGCCGTTCAGAGCATGCGGCAGGGTGAACACCACGTGGAAGTAGCGCACCGGCAACAGCGCCTCCTGCTGCCGTTCGGCCCAGACCCGGGTGGCGCGGGTCTGGCACTGCGGGCAGTGCCAGACCCGGCAGCCGTGATACCACGGCTGCTCCCAGCCGCAGGCCTCGCACTGCACCTGCATCCCGCCCAGCGCCTCGGTGCGGTAGGCCTTCAGGTGTTGGCACACCCGGCGCCGGTGGCCGTCCAGCGTCTCTTCGTGCAGGAACCGGTAGAGGGCCTGTTGCAGCGTCGCCGGTTCAGCCATGACGCACCGCCAGGGGCTTGAGCAGGTCCGCAGGACCCGGGCCCGGCTCGTGCTGACTGGGCAACCAATGTACATAGCGCAGGGTCGATTGCAGACGGCCGTGACCCAGCCACCGTTGCAGCCGATGCACCGGCAGCCCCGCTTCGAGTTGGTGCGTGGCATACGCGTGGCGCAGCGCATGAATGCCGCCGATCTTCTCGATCCCGGCTGCCACCTTGGCGCGTTCGAACAGCTTCTGGGCGCTGCTGATGCTCAAGTGCCGATCGCGGTCGGCCGCACTCGGGAACAGCCAGCCACCGGGGCGCGAGTGCAACCAGTACGCCCGCAGCCGTTCCAGCAGCACGGGCGAAAGCGACACCAGCCGGTCCTTCGCCCCCCTGCCTTGCTCGACCCGCAACAGCCGTCGTTCGCCGTCGATCTGCCCGACCCGCAGCCGTACGACCTCGCTCACTCTCAGACCACAGCCGTAACAGATCTCCAGCAGCATCCGGTGCTTGGGGTTCGGGCATGCGTCCAGGAGTCGCGCCACTTCAGCCCGGGTCAGCAACTCCGGAATCCGCTGCGCGCGCTTGGGCACCACAAACGGCACGTCGAACGCCGGCCACTGCAACACCTTCAGGTACAAAAAGCGGATCGCGTTCCGGTGCAACCGGCAGGTGGCCCCGGACAACCCGCGCTCCAGCGCCAGGTGCCGGAAATACTGCTCAAGCTCAGGAACGCCCAGTTCCGCCGGAGAACGTCGGTGGAATCGAGCCAGGTCCCGCACTGCCCACAGGTAACTGCTTTGGGTGCGTTCTGCAAAGCCACGCTGCCGCATGGCATCGATCATCTGCTGCCGTAACGGTGTCATCGTCCTCTCCTTGTCATTGCGACCCACAGGGGTCACCAAGGAGTGTTGACGATCGGCGTTGCGTCAGCGCCCGGAGAAGCAGGCTGCCGCGAAGCGGCTTAGTTCAACCAGTGCTATACAGATTCCGTCTATTATCGTGCACACAGAATGCGCCGGCGTGTCCAGGTCCAGGCTCCGGTTGCGTTTTGCGAGGCTGCGGCCGAGCAGTGCGCGGGCACGCAGACTTCTGGTAGGCACCCCCTGCCGAAGGTGGCGTCTTGTCGGCGGGGGTGCCGGCCCCTTGGGGATATCGGCGCCTGCCCGCCCGGGGTCTGCGGCGCGCGTTCCTGCGGTGGCGTGCGCGGCTGGTGGCATCTTTCGCGCGGCTGCGAATGGGAATCCCTCAGCCACGGAAGCATTGGTCGTTGTGCCAGGACAGTGCCGCCGGGTTCGGGCGGTCGGCAGTTCCTTCGGGGGCGAAGATCGTCTGGCCGTGCAGCGCGTAGTACTGGCGGCCGTTCTCGAACTCCGCGCGAATGCGGCGGCTGACCTCAAAACGTAACTCGGGTGTCACGGTGACATACCCCGCGTCGAAGAGGCTGTGGAGATCGCGACGCAGCAGCAGCCCGTTGCTGGCTTCGTGAACACCGCCGTCGGCGTAGGGCCGGATGTGGGCAGCCTCCAGCGCCGGAAGTGTGCGCTCCTGGGTCACGGCGCAGCGGATCATGTCCGGCTCGGCGCGCACCATTCGGTCTGTGACGAGGGCGAGCAGTCTTTCAGGATTCATCAGCGGGGGAAGGGCCCGACGGAAACGGATCCGGTGTGGCCGGCGAGTCGAACAGCCCACGCTGCTGGGCCAGCACGGCCGACTGAATGTCCTCGTCGGTCAGGCCGTATTCCCGCTTGATTTCGTCGCTGGTCATGCCGGCGGCCAGGCTTCCGAGGACAATCGAAACCGGCACGCGTGTGCCGCGTATCACCGGCCTCCCGTGGCAGGTGGCGGGGTCGATTGCGATGCGGCCGGGTGGAATCATCCGGACTTGCTCCTTCCCGTGAACTTTGGTCGCCTTGCTACCGGTCCTCGCACAGGCGGCCGTCGACGTATTTGTGGAGAATGCTTGCGACCAGGGTCTGGTAGGGAATGCCTTCCGCCAGGGCTTTCTTCTGGAGGCCGCGCAGATCCCTGGAGGTCGGTCTTGGTCGCTTTCCGGCTCGGAATGACCCTCGTCATGGGACCAATGTAGAACAAAATGAAACCTGATTATCACGAAACCTCCTCAGCCAGTGCGACACCTCTCTCCCTCGGTCGTCATTGCGAGCGAAGCGCGGCAATCCAGGCGGCGCGGGGAAGACAAACGCCGTTTGGATCGCCACGTCGCTTCGCTCCTCGCGATGACGGTGGTTTCGATGGCGGCCCGTTCCAATTTGCGGAGCTTCCGTGATAATCAGGAAATGAAATGCGGGGGGATTCACCGTAGCAACGCTTCCGACAGGATCGCCTTCAGTTCGGCCCGGATGGCTGCCACCTCAGCCTCGGCGTTGTTCAGCGCCTCCAGCAGCTCCTCGGGGTCGCCGTGGTCTTCCTCGACGGTATGCGGATTCTTGATGTCGAGGTTGTAGCCGCGTGCCTTGATCTCCTCGGCCGTGACTTTCCAGGCGCGTTCGTTCTCCACCCGGCCCTTGCGGCTGGGCCCGCCCCACCAAGCGGCGCAGTCGTCGAGGTGTTCCAGCCGGATGGGCCTGGTCATCGAGTAGGCTTTCTGACCCTCGGGAACCCGGTGCTCCCAGTACCAGATCGCCTCGGTGGGCGCGCCCTTTTCGAAGAACAGCAGGTTGGTGCCGATCGACGCATAGGGGCGGAACACGGAGTTCGGCAGACGCACGATGGTGTGCAGGTTGCACTCGGCCATCAGGTGTTCCTTGAGCCGCGTCTTCACGCCTTCGCCGAACAGCGTACCGTCGGGCAGGACAACGGCGGCCCGGCCGCCGGACTTGAGCAGGCGGATGATCAGCGCGAGGAACAGGTCGGCGGTCTCGCGGGTGCGGAAATGCTGCGGGAAGTTGGACTCGATGCCGTCCTCTTCGCGCCCGCCGAACGGCGGGTTGGTGAGCACGATGTCCACGCGCTCGTCCTTGCCCCAGGAGACGTAGGGGCGCGCCAGCGTGTTGTCGTGGCGCAGGAACGACGGATCCTCGATCCCGTGCAGCAGCATGTTGGTCACGGCGAGCATGTGCGGGAGCTGCTTCTTCTCCACCGCGCGCAGGCTCGCCTGCATCGTGGCCTCGTCTTCGGGGCGCTTCACGTACTGCTCGCGCATGTGGCGGATCGCGCAGGTGAGGAAGCCACCGGTGCCGCAGGCGGGGTCGAACAGCGTCTCGCCGGGTTTGGGATCGGTCATTCTCGCCATGAACGAGGTGACGGCGCGCGGCGTGTAGTACTCGCCCGCGTTGCCGGCCGATTGCAGGTCGTTCAGGATCTGCTCGTAGATGTCGCCGAAGTGCTGGCGCTCGGTCAGGTTGTTGAAGTCGATGCCGTTGATCCTGTTGACCACCTGCCGCATCAGCTGGCCGGACTTCATGTAGTTGTAGGCGTCCTCGAACACCTCGCGGACCACGCGGCGGCGGTCGCCGGGCTGTGCTGTCGCGGGCAGGCTCTTCAGCGTGGGGAAGAGCGCATCGTTGACGAAGTCGAGCAGATCGTCGCCCGTGATGCCCTCGGGGTCCGCGGCCCAGGTCCGCCACTGGTAGGCTCGGGGATCGGCGAGCGGTAGCCGCCCGGGTTCAGCAGTTCGAGTTCCTGATCCTGGTCGTCGATGATCTTCAGGAAGAACATCCAGCAGAGCTGGCTGATGCGCTGGGCGTCGCCGTCGACGCCGACGTCCTTGCGCATGATGTCCTGGATGGACTTGACGGTGGTGCGAGCGGACATGGTTCAGGCGCTTTCCTGGTAGAGGGCGGATGGCAGTTCGTGCACCGCGCGTTCGAACTCCTGCTTGCCGCCGAAGGCGTTGATCAGCTGGACGACGCTGCCCATGGTGCTGAACGGCGCGATCTTCAGCACGTTGGCATCGTCGAGGCTGAGCGGGCCTCCGGCTGATGGGTGGATCGTCGCGTCGATGCTCCTTCGTCCGAATCTGGCGTAGCATTGCCAACGCCGTTCAATCTCGGGGGATAAGAGATGTTCTCAAGGCGCCATCAGGCGGTTTTCGGTTCGGCGGCCATCGTTGCCGCCCTTGTGCTGGGCTCAGCGGCCTTTGGGCAGTCCGAACACCACATGCACCATCACCTGCAGCACGGAGCCGTCGCTGCCATGGACCGCGGCCCTGCGCATGCCCCCGAGGACCTGCGGACGCTGGTCGAACTTCCCGACGAACTCCGGCTGCACATGCTTGCGAACATGCGCGACCACCTGCTCGCGCTGCAGCAGATCCAGGAAGCGCTGGCCGGCGATGAGTTCGAAACGGCTGCGCAGATCGCCGAGCAGCGCCTTGGCATGACCTCGCTCGAACGGCACGGTGCCCATGCCGTGGGACCGTTCATGCCCGAAGCGATGCGCATGACCGGCACCGAGATGCACCGCGCGGCGAGCCAGTTCGCCGTGACCGTGAGCGACGCCTCCGCCACTGGCGACGTCAGGCCGGCGCTGGCAGACCTGGCAAGGGTCACTGCCCAATGTGTCGCCTGCCACGAGGGATTCCGCGTGCAGTGAAATTGAAGGCCTGTACAGCACCGCCGGGCGTGATGTGGTGCTCAGAGGCATGCCGGATCAACAGCAGATCCTCACCCAGCGCCGCGTGCAGGCTATCGGGGCCATAGCGCATCACCGGCAGACCGCTGCAGCGCTCCGGACCACTCTCAACGAACACGGCCGGCGCGATCAGCGACACAACCCAGCTACCCTCGGGGAGCAGACAGCGCCTGCTCCAGATCGGCGATCAGGTCCTGCGCATCCTCCAGACCGACCGAAAGCCGGATCATCGAGCCGCTGATGCCCCGACGCTCCCGTTCGGCATCGCTCAGCCCGTGGTGGGTGGTGGTCACCGGCTGGGTCGCCAGGCTTTCCACGCCGCCCAGGCTCGGGGCAATTGCGAACAGTTGCAGGCGGTCGACGACGGCACTGGTCGCTGCGGTGTCACCGTCCACCTCGATCATCAGCATGCCGCCGAACCCGGACATCTGTTCGGCCGCCACCGCATGCCCCGGGTGGCTGGCCAGGCCGGGATACAGCACCCGCCGGATACGCGGGTGCCGCTCCATCGCCTCGGCGATGGCCTGTGCATTCTGGTTCTGCTGCCACACCCGCACGACCAGGGTCCGGATGCTGCGTGCGAGCATCGCCGCAGTCTCCGGCGCCGGCGCGGTGCCGAGATTCTTGCGCCAGCCCGCCACCGGCGCGACAAACTCGGCTGGACCCATCAATGCGCCGGCGGTGAGGTCGCTGTGCCCGCCCAGGTACTTGGTGGCGCTGTGGATCACGAAGTCCGCCCCCAGGACCAGCGGCTGCTGATTCACGGGCGAGGCGAAGGTGTTGTCGACCGCCAGCCGCGCGCCGTGGGCGTGCGCCTTGCGCGCGAGCGCCCGGATGTCGAAGATCTCGAGGACCGGATTGGTCGGCGTTTCCAGAAACACCAGTCCGTAGCCGTCGGCGAGCAGTTCATCCAGACGCTCCTGCTCGTCACCCAGCAGCAGGGCCGTGCGAATGCCCAGTTGCGGCAACTGGTCCGCCAGCAGTTCAAGCGTGCCACCGTAGGCGTCGCCCAGGCAAACGATGCCATTGCGGCCATGGGCCAGGAACAGCGCAGCCTCCGCGCCCATCCCGGAGCTGAAGGCGAGGGCCGCTTCGGCACCCTCCAGGCTGGCGAGCTTGGCCTCCAGGCTCTGGATCGTCGGGTTCAGACCGTAGCGCGTGTACAGACTGCCAGGCTTGACACCCTCCACCACGTCCAGCAGGGCGCGCGTCGAGGGAAAGGCGAAGGTCGTCGTCGTGTAGACCGGCGTATGCGGGCTGCCGTGGGCATCACGGGCCTCGCCCGCGTGCACGCAGCGCGTCGACAGCGCCGGTTGTGTCTTCGCGTTCATGGGTAAGGGGCTCCAGGGGAAAACGGGGTTTGAGGGTCGGCAGCGCGTGATCCCCAAGCCGGGGGGCCGGAGACCGCCCGTGCCGTGAATCTACGGCATGCCAGCGACACGGGGGCGAAGTTGATTCCGCCCCCTGCCGCAAACCGATCCGGTCCTACATGATCGGAATCACCGCGTAGCCCTTGGCCTGGTAACCGATCAGCGAGTTGAAGGTGTTGGCCACCGGTTCGACGCCAGGGATCAGGCTCGCGTTATCCACGCCCGACAAGCGCGTCGCAATGCCGCAGGCTTCGAAACGTACTCCGCGTTCCGAGAGATGGCCGACCCGTTCGGCCAAAGCCTGAGCGGCTTCGACCTGTTCGAGCGGGATTTTGCTCTCGTCGGCGGTGATGAAACGTACCGACGGACCGCGGAAGGCCACGATCAGGTCGGCTTCGACCCCATGCGCGGCGAGACCGTCCAGCGTCTCGTTCACGACATCGAGGATCACCACCAGCGTCGAAGGATTGCCGAGGTTCACGTCGAAAATGGCCTTGCCTTCGGCCACGCCTTCCAGTGCGCGCTGGTCGGTCGGCTGGTCCGCGGCCACCATTCCGGGAAGCCACCAAAGCAGCATGAAAAACATGGCAAACGAATACCGTTGATTCAGTCGGTTCATGGGTTTTCTCCTCCAGTGTGGGTCGACGGGAAATGGACCGCACAATGCTTCTTGGGCTCTTCGACGGATCCGGTCGCGGTCCAGCACCCGGAGCCCGGCCTTCTGTCTACTGCGCTCCGCGTTCGAGCGCACGCTGGTTCGCCTCGAAGCCCCCCGCTGCCTGACAGGACTTCTCCAACCCCTCGTCCAGGCTCATCTCTGAATTGGAAAGGAGTGGGTGCGTCGCGGGACCGGAAAACGCCTGGACACCCGGCGACCCGGGACGCCTGGTGGACACTACATCACCGGAGCCCGTTCCACAATGAGCATAATCAAACGATGATATGGGTTTCGGACCCCTCCTCCTCACGGCCTGTGCAGAGCTGTACCGCGATACGTTCTCCTCCGGTGGCCATTACTCCTTGGGAGCAAAAAGAGGATGCACTTAGGAGAGTACCTCCCATGGCGCCTGGCCTTTATCAAATCTTTGTTCTAGTGTTTGTGTCGTGGCCGAAACGCCCGCCAACCCATCCCGGAGGAGGAGGATGACCATGAACAAGCACATACGCCTGCTGTACCTCGCCGCCTTGCTGATTCCGCTGACGCTGGCCGCGGCCCCCTTCGCGTTCGCTGGCCCACCCGGAGCCACCGAGATCAATGGCCAGAAGGTCCTGACCCTGATCAGCCGGGACCCGCCGGGCGTTCGCTGCAACAACAACATCCAGGCGGCGGCTGAGCTGTCCAACCGCTACAAGATCCCGGTCCAGATCGTTCCGGTGACCTTCGCCGGTCCGGACGCGAAAGCGCCGGCGGTCTATTACGGGAATGACCTGATCACCGCCGACGGCGACCCCGGCAACGGCACGGTCGATTTTTCGTCGCTTGCGGAGGTGCTGGAAGTTGTTGGCGCGCCCCGCCATGACAACGACGGCCTCCTGATGGCCATTCCGGATGCCTTCGAGCAACTGAAGGCGGCGATCCGGGTGCAATAGAACATTCCCCCGCGCGGGGGGCGTGGTTCCCGGCGGGTTGTCCATCACCAACCCGCCGGGGGCATTCGCCAGCGGAAACCTGATCGGCCGAACAGCGCCTCTGAGCCGAGCCGCCGGATCCGCATCGCTCGACCCGGGATTCGGGCAACACCCCTGCCTCGGAGCCCAGAAGCAACGCGTCACCCGATCCCGCGGGACCGCGAAAAACAGGAAGAGAAGACACGATGAAAGCACTGCTGATCCTGAACGATCCTCCGTATGGCACCGAGCGCTCCTTCAACGGGCTGCGCCTGGCCGGCAATCTCGTAAAGCGGGAGGGCACGGAGGTCCGGGTATTCCTGATGGGAGATGCCGCCGCCTGCGCCAAGGCCGGACAGAAGGTGCCGCAGGGCTACTACAACCTTCAGCACATGATCTCGATCGTCACCCGCCGTGGCGGCGAGATCGGCGTCTGCGGCACCTGCATGGACGCCCGGGGCATCACGGACGCCGAACTTGCCGACGGCACGCACCGCTCGACGATGGAGGAACTCACCGAGTGGACGCTCGACGCGGACCAGGTGCTGGTTTTCTAAAGCCCCTGTTCGTTGGGGCGAATGCACACCAACAGGAGTCCTCCATGGCACGAACCGTCCTGATCCTCGGTGCCGGCATCGGCGGCATCGTTGCCGCGGAGCGACTGCGCCGCCGCCTGTCGAAGGAGCACCGGATCGTGCTGGTCGACCGCGAGCGGACGCATGTCTTCGCTCCGTCGCTGCTCTGGCTGATGACCGGGGACCGAAAGGCCGATGCAATCTCCCGCCCGTTGGCCCGTGTTCAGCGCAGGGGCGTCGACCTGATCACGGGCGAGATCGAGAGCATCGATCCGACCGACCGGTCCGCCGTCGTTTCGGGCCGGACGCTTCGGGGCGATTTCCTGATCATTGCCCTCGGTGCGGAACTCGCGCCGGAGTCGGTCCCGGGACTGTTCGAGGCCGGTCACAACTTCTACACACTGGCCGGTGCGGAAAGCCTGCGCACGGCACTCGAGTCATTCAGCCGAGGGCGCTTGATCGTGCTCACCGCCAGTCATCCGTACCGCTGCCCCGCTGCACCTTACGAGGCGGCGATGCTGATCGAGAACTCTTTGCGCCGCCGTGGCCTGCGCGAGCGGACGGATCTGCGTCTGTTCGCCGCCGAACCCAAACCGATGGGGGTGGCCGGTCCCGCAGTCTCGGCGGCGGTTCGCGCAATGATCGAGGCCAAGAGCATCGGCTATTTCCCGGACCACGTGATCCGCGAGGCCGACCCGGAGCAGCGACGGCTGCACTTCGGCAACGGCGTCGACGCCGATTTCGATCTGCTCGCCTATGTTCCGCCACACCGTGTGCCCAGGGTCGTTCAGCAGGCTGCAATGGCCCCCGAGGGTGGCTACGTGGCGGTGGACAAGCACACGCTGGAGACCCGCTGGGAACATGTGTACGCGCTAGGGGACGTCGCCGGAATTCCCCTGAGGCATGGCAAGCCCCTGCCGAAAGCCGGGGTGTTCGCGCATGGGCAGGCCGAGGTCGTCGCGGACAACATCGCTCACGCCATTGACGGCAAGGGCCGTGTCGCCCGGTTCGAGGGCCACGGCGCCTGTTTCGTCGAGGTCGGTGGCGGACGCGCCGGCATGGGCAAGGGCAACTTCTATGCCGATCCCGCACCGGACGTACGCCTGCGGAGGCCGGCCTGGCACTGGCACATGGTCAAGATCCTGTTCGAGCAGTACTGGCTGCGGCGCTGGTTCTAGAGCCCTGTCACACGGGCCGGCGCATGGTCGGAACGCAACGCGGGAGGAAGCACCGATGGGCAAGACACTGGCGGAATTCTCGATGCGTCATCGGCGCTGGGTCTTTGCGGCCCTGTTGCTGCTCGTGGGAATCACGGGCGCAATGATGCCGCTGATCCACATCGACACCGACCCCGAGAACATGCTCGAGGACGCGCATCCGGCCCGGCTGCAGCATGCCGCGATCAAGGAGCGCTTCAACCTGCACGACCTGATCGTGGTCGGGGTGGTGAACGACCGGCATCCGGACGGCATCTACAACCCCGATTCGCTGCATGCACTGCATGTGCTGACCCGCACCGCCGAGGGGATCGAGGGTGTGGTCGCGCGCGACGTGCTGTCGCTGGCCACGGTCGACAATGTCGAACAGGTGGCGCCGGGTACGATCCGCTTCGACTGGCTGATGGCGGAACCGCCAACCACGCGCGAAACCGCACTCGCGCTGCGTGCGGCCGTCGAGCGCCTGTCGATGGTCCACGGCACCCTGGTCTCCGAAGACGGACGCGCGGCCGGCATCTACGTGCCCATCGTCGACAAGAACGAGAGCCACCGCATCGCCGGCGAGATCCAGGCGGCGATCGACACGCTGCATACTGCGGACGATTTCCACATCACCGGTCAGCCGGTTGCGCAGGACACCTTCGGCGTGAAGATGTTCCAGCAGATGGCGATCTCCGCGCCGCTGGCCGGGCTGGTGATCTTCCTGCTGATGCTCTACTTCTTCCGCAGCGTCGCGCTGGTGATGGCCCCGATGCTGCTGGCGATGGCCACGGTGATCGCGACCATGGGCCTGCTGATCGGCGCGGGCTTCACCGTGCACATCATGAGCTCGATGATTCCGATCTTCCTGATGCCGATCGCGGTGGTGGCCTCGGTGCATGTGCTGTCGACGTTCTCCGACCGCTTCCGTGCGGGCGATGATCCCGAGGCGGTGATGGCCGACGTGATGGGCACGCTGTTCAAGCCGGTGCTGTTCACCGCGCTGACCACCGCCGTCGCCTTCTCGTCGCTGATGCTCGCGCCCATCCCCCCCAGCCAGGTCTTCGGAGGCTTCGTGGCCCTGGGAGTTCTGCTGGCCATGGTGCTCACGCTGACCTTCGTTCCGGCCTACGTTGCGGCCCTGCCCAGGCCGGTCATCGAACGCATGGCGCGCCGTGTCGGGCGCCAGCAGGGCGCTGGAGAGCCACGCGGACGTTGCCTGCTGTGCGAGGCGCTCGCCGCGATGGGACATTTCGCGCGGCGGCATTCCGGGCCGGTGCTCGGCCTGTTCGTCGCCATGATGGCGCTCGCCGTGTTCGGCCTGACGCAGATCCAGATCAACGACAACCCGACCACCTGGTTCAAGGAGCATCACCCGATCCGCATCGCCGACCGTGTCCTCAACGAGCATTTCGCCGGAACCTATGAGGCCTACCTCGTGCTGGAGCAACGGGCCGGCGCCGACCTGGAACCCGAACTGCTGCAGCGCGCAGGCCCGGTGATCCGCGAGGCCGCGCAAACCCGCCCCGGGCTCGACGCGGCGTGGCGTCTTGCGCTTGAAGAAGCCCGGTCCGACGAGGCCACCGTGTCTCTCGACCGGCTGCTGTTCCTGCTCGAGGACCAGGCGGCCGCGGCGCAGGCCGAGGTCTGGGAACGGCTGATCGCGATCGCGGAGACCGTGCAGAGCGAGTCGCTCTATTTCCAGAATCCCCAAGCGCTCGCCTACCTGGCGGCGCTGCAGGAACACCTCGAGGCCTCCGGCCATGTGGGCAAGACCCATTCGCTGGCGGACCTGGTGCGCACCGTGTACCGCGAACTTGTCAGCGGCGAGCCCGAGGATTACCGCATTCCCGAGAGTGCGGCCGGCGTCGCCCAGGCGATCCTGAGCTTCCAGTCCTCGCACCGTCCCGAGGACCTCTGGCACTTCGCGTCCCCCGATTTCCGGGCGACCAGCATCTGGCTGCAGATCCCCCAGGGGGACAACCAGCACATGCAGCGGGTCGTCGAAGCGGCCGAGGCCTTCCTGGCGGCGAACCCCTTGCCGGATGGCGTGACGCTGGAGTGGGGCGGGCTGACGTACATCAACCTCGTCTGGCAGGGCGAGATGGTCGTTGGTAAGTTGCACGCCCTGCTCTCGGCCTTCGCGGTCGTGCTGCTGATGATGGTCCTGCTGTTCCGCTCGCTGATCTACGGCGTGCTGGCGATGCTGCCGCTGACACTGACGATCGCGACCATCTACGGGGTGATGGGGCTGGTCGGCAAGGACTACGACATGCCGGTTGCCGTGCTCTCGTCGCTGAGTCTCGGGCTGTCGGTGGACTTCGCGATCCATTTCCTGCAGCGACTGCGCGTCGCGCTTGCGGAATCCGACGACTGGAGTGCAGCGCTCGACTACGTATTCACCGAACCGGGACGCGCGATCACCCGCAACGCCGTCGTGATCGGAGCCGGCTTCCTGCCGCTGCTGGCTGCACCGCTGCTGACCTACGTCACCGTGGGCGTGGTGATGGCCAGCATCATGATCGCGTCGACCGTGGTCACGCTGCTGATGCTGCCGGCCATTCTCCAGACCTGGCCACGGCTGTTCTTCGGCGCGCAGGCCGTGGCGACGCGCCCCATGGCGTCGTGGCGACTGCCGTGATCCGTTCCGCCGGCAGCACCCGTCGATCGAGACGCGGGGTTTCAATCGAGGCCGGGACGGCACGGATCCCGGTGGCCGACCCGCCGCATCCGCATTCATGGCGACACGCTTCAACGAGGTGCCAACGATGACCCTTCTGACAAGCAGACTCCTGCCCCTGCTGCTGTGTGCACTGACCTTCACGCTGCCGGCGGCACAGGCACAAGAAACCCCCGAAGCGATGGAGATCGTGACCAGGGCCAACGCGGCTGCCTACTATGCCGGCAGGGACGGACGCGCCGATGCCCGCATGCAGATCCTGGATGCCCGCGGGCGGGAACAGGTACGCCAGTTCACGATGCTCAGGCGCAACGGGAAAGACGCCGAACAGCACTACCTGTTGGTGTTCAGCCGGCCGTCCGACGTGCGCGGAACCGCCTTTCTGGTGCACAAGCGCCCCGGTGCCGACGACGACCGCTGGCTGTACCTGCCGGGGCTCGACCTGGTGCGGCGGATCGCTCCGGGGGACAAGCGCACGAGCTTCGTGGGTTCCCACTTCTTCTACGAGGACGTATCCGGCAGGCACCTGGAGGACGATCGCCACAGCGTGCAGGCGACCACCGACGGGCAGTTCGTGATCCGTAGCACGCCGCGGGACCCGCGCTCGGTCGAATTCGCCGCGTACACCACGTGGATCGACCGGGATAACTGGCTGCCAATGCGCGCCGAGTACGAAAAGCCCGACGGCACCGTCTACCGGCGCATGGAGGTGCTGGAGGTCGAGACGATCGATCGATACCCCACCGCCACACGCATGCGCATGTCCGATCTCGACAGCGGCGGACACACGATCGCCGAGATGCGTTTCATCGCCTACGACCTCGATATCCCGGACGGCGTGTTCACCGAACGCTCGCTGCGCAACCCGCCCCGGCAGTGGCTGCAGCGGCCCGGCGAATAGGACGGCCACGATGCGGGCACAGCCAGCCGCCGTCGCAGCAATCGGTCTTGCCCTCGCCGCGTCCGGCGCGCTGGCCTGGGACGACGATCCCTGGGGCGATGAAACCGTCTCGCCCTGGGAAGTCCACGGGTTCGTCGAAGCCGCCGGGGGACTGCGCACGCGCGACCAGCCGCTGATCTCGGGCGACGCCTCGCTCGGGGAACTGCGCCTGCAGCTCGAGGCGCTGTACCACGGCGATACCGCCACCTGGCGCTTCAAGGCCGACGCAATCGCCGATGCGGTGGAAGAACGCCTGGACGGCGACCTGCGCGAGGCCAGCGTGAGCCTGCCCTTGGGCACTCGGGCCGATCTGCGCCTGGGACGGCAGGTGCTGACCTGGGGTACCGGCGACCTGCTGTTCCTGAACGACCTGTTTCCGAAGGACTGGCCGTCGTTCCTGATCGGGCGGGACGACGAGTATCTCAAGGCGCCCAGCGACGCGCTGCGGCTGAACTGGTTCGGCGATCGTGCCAACCTGGACGCAGTGTGGGCCCCGGTATTCACCTCGGACCGCTTCGTCGACGGCAAGCGCGTGACCTTCTTCGACCCCGCCCGTGGCGAGCGAGTCGCGGCGCCGCCCCGACTCCGGGCCGACGCGCCGCCGCGCACGTTCGAGAACGGCGAGATCGCGCTGCGCCTGCACGGGCTGATAGGACCCACCGAGTGGGCGCTGTACGGTTACCGCGGCTTCTTCGGGCAGCCGACCGCGTTCGACCCCGAAACCGGCCGCCCGACGTTTGCGCGCCTCGATGCCTACGGCGCCAGCCTGCGCGGTCCGCTCGCCGGAGGACTCTACAACCTGGAACTGGCGTGGTACGACTCGGTGGACGACCGCAGCGGCGACAATCCAAACCTTCCCAATTCCGAGCTGCGCCTGCTGGCGGGCTACGAGCGCGAGCTGGTAACCCACCTGACGCTCGGCGGCCAGTATTACCTGGAGTGGCTACAGAACCACGACCGCTTGCGCGCGGTTTGGCCCTTCGACGCGGACCTCGCTCCGGACGAGTACCGCCACCTGTTCACGCTGCGTCTGACCTACCGCATGCTCCAGGACAATCTCGTGCTGTCGCTGATGAACTTCTACTCGCCGAGCGACGAAGACTACTTCCTGCGGCCCACGATCGAGTACCGCTACAGCGACCGCCTGCGCCTGAGCGGCGGCGCCAACCTGTTCGGCGGCTCCGAGCCGCAGAGCTTCTACGGCCAGTTTCGGGATGACTCTTCGCTGTTCGTCCGGGCGCGCTACAGCTTCTGAGGCATTTCATGCGGTAGGTTGCCCTATGTTCCAATCGTCGTTCTTTTGTGAGTCCATGCGGCATTGGAGACAGGTGGCCGAACTCCAGTAGTGGGGCAAGCCGTGGCAAGCGCACCCCCCGGCTGCTGACGCCCCCCCCCCGGACGCGGCAGTGGAACGGACTCACCTCGATCACGTTCTTTTTTGCGCGACGCACCAATGTTCTTTAGAATTTGCTGATCAACGTACCGGCATACGGTCTGTGGTGATCCGCGAATGAATGCAATCGAGCCATCGTCGAAAACGCAGCTGTTCACGCACTTTGCCCGGGTGGCCAAGGCGTTGGCGAGCCCGGTGCGCCTGGAGCTCCTCGAAGCGCTTGCGCAGAGCGAGCATAGCGTGGACGAACTGGCGCGCGCCGCCGGTGTGCCAATGGCGAACGCCTCGCACCATCTGCAGGTGCTGCGCGACGGCGGCCTGGTCCGATCGCGCCGCGACGGCGTACAGGTCATCTATTCGCTGAGCGACGAGACCGAGATCACGCAGGTGATCGCGGGCATCCGCCGCATCGCGGAAGCGCAGCTCGCCGAAGTGGACCGGATTGTCCGAGAGGCCTTCACCAGCCGGGATACCGTGACACCGATGGATCCGCGCGAGGTGATGAAGCTCGCACGCCGCGGCGAGGTGACCGTGATCGACGTGCGCCCGCGGGACGAGTTCCATTCCGGCCACATCAAGGGTGCGATCAACATCCCGCTCGAAGAACTGGGGCAACATCTGGCCGAACTGCCCCGGGACCGCGAGATCGTCACATATTGCCGTGGTCCCTACTGCGTGCTGTCCTTTGACGCGGTCGAGGAGCTGCGGCGGCACGGGTTTCGCGCGCGCAGGCTCGAGGCCGGCTATCCCGAGTGGAGAGCAGCCCGCCTGCCGGTCGCCCGGGCGACACGTTAGGCGGCTACGGCAGGCGCGGTCGCGGTGGATGCATCGGCCGACCTGATTATCACGAAACCTCCTCAGCCAGTGCGATACCTCCCCGCGTCGGTCGTCATTGCGAGCGAAGCGCGGCACTAATGCGCGCAGCGCATTGAACAGCCGAAGGCTGGCCCGCAGGGTGAGCGCAGCGAATAATCCAGGCGGCGCGGGGCAGACCATCGCCCTCTGGATCGCCACGTCGCTTCGCTCCTCGCGATGACGCTGGTTTCGAAGATGGCCCAATCCAGCTTGCGGAGCTTCCATGATAATCAGGTCGGTCGATCCCGTAGCGTACGACGCCTGGTATCAAACCGATCGAGGCCGGTGGATCGCCGGGCTCGAACTGCGGCTGTTGCGGCGGTGCCTACCGCGGCGCTCGCTGGGACCGCTGCGACGAGGCCCGCCGCTGGTTTGCCGCACTGCCCGGCGTTGGCCCCGTGGCATGCCGATGGGCGGTTTTCGACCCCGCCTGTTGATCCCAAGGCCAGGATCATCGAGCGCCTGCTTCCCGCGTCCGTTCCGGTGGGCGGCTTTCCCGCGGTCGCCGCCCATCCGGTGGGCGTGGAAGTCCGCGCGGGTGCCCCTGTTGGCGGTCGGTAGACACCGGTAGGGCGGAAGAGCGCAGCGTCATCCGCCGCGCGAAGTCCGGTTGGCCACGAGGGTCGGAACTCGATTCGACGTCGGAACGGCGGATGACGGCCTGCGGCCTCTTCCGCCCTTGTATGTTCGGCGCCACAACGGCTGATGACGGCCTCTTCCGCCGCGTGTGAGCCGTTTCCGCGTGGGGGCCCGCTCAGCGATCGGTGGGAGTCGGGGAACATTGTCGCCATTCGCATCCGTGGACTTGACGGGCCCGGCCGCTCCGGTTACGGTCAAATCCTCGTTTGATAAAAGTCCTATTGGCAATCCATCGAGGAAAGCGATGATGGTGGAATGGTTTCTGGAGCAGGAGCCGGTCGTGCGGCTGGGCTTCCTGCTTGGCGTGGTCGGGATCATGGCGTTGTGGGAAATCCTGGCACCGCGGCGTGCGCTGACCGTGGGCAAGGCCTATCGCTGGGTGAACAACTGGGGGGTCGTGATCACGAACACGGTGCTCACGCGCCTGATTTTCCCGGCCGGCGCGGTCGGCCTCGCGTTCTTCGTCGAAAGCCAGGGCTGGGGGCTGCTGCAGGTGCTCGACCTGCCCTTTTGGCTCACCGTGCTGATCGCGCTGGTGGTTCTCGACTTCGCGATCTGGGCGCAGCACGTAATGTTCCACGCCGTGCCCGCATTGTGGCGGCTGCACCGCATGCACCACGCCGACCTGGACTTCGATCTGACCACCGGCCTGCGCTTCCACCCGATCGAGATCCTGCTGTCGTTCGTGATCAAGGCCGGTGTGATCGTGATGATCGGGGCCCCGGCAATCGCAGTGCTGATCTTCGAGGTGATCCTGAGTTCGCTGGCGCTGTTCAACCACTCGAACGTGCGCATGCCCATCGGGATCGACCGGGTGCTGCGGTGGTTCATCGTGACCCCGGATTTCCACCGCGTACACCATTCCTGGTACCCGCACGAGACCAATTCCAACTTCGGCTTCAACCTGTCGCTCTGGGACCGGCTGCTCGGCACGTACCGCGCCCAGCCGCAGGACGGCCACGAGGGCATGACCATCGGCATCAACCTGTTCCGCGACCCCCAATGGGAGCGCCTCGACAAGATGCTGGTGCAACCCTTCACCGGCCCGGCCGACAGCTACCCGATCAACCGTCGACCGGAAGGCGAGGCCAAGAACTGGCCCCGCCCGGATGAGCATTCCGGCACGAAGCCGGGGGCGGCTCGATGAAAACCTGGCCCTGGTTCCGGATCGCACTCGGCGCGTTGCTGCTGGCGGCGATCGCGCTCGCGGTCACGTTCCGCGACCGCCTGGACCCGGCCGCGCTGGAGACCTGGATCGCCGGCTTCGGCATCACCGCGCCGGTGGTGTTCGTCGCCGTATACGCGCTGGCCTCGGTGCTGTTCCTGCCGGGCATGGTGATGACGCTCGCCGGCGGCGCGCTGTTCGGGCCGGTCTGGGGCACGCTGATCAACCTCCTTGGCGCGACGCTGGGTGCCATGGCTGCGTTCCTGGTCGCGCGCTACCTGGGCGCCGACTGGGTGTCGCGCCGGCTCGGCGGACGCCTGAAGGAACTGGTCGCCGGGGTCGAGGCCGAGGGCTGGCGTTTCGTCGCCTTTGTCCGCCTCGTCCCGCTGTTCCCCTACAACCTGCTGAACTACGCGCTGGGGCTGACCCGTATCCGGCTGCTCGCCTACATCGTGGCGACCTTCGTGTTCATGGCCCCGGGAGCGTTCGCGTATACCTACGTGGGTTACGCCGGGCGCCAGGCCGTCGCCGGCGGGGAGGCCGCGATCCAGACCGGTCTGATCGCGCTCGCGCTGCTCGCCGCGGTGGCTTTCATTCCGAGGCTGGTGAAGCGCGTGCGCGGAGCGGCGTCGTGGATCAGCGCGCCGCAACTGGCCGCCCAGCTGGCTGGAGACAACCCGCCGGTGGTCGTCGACGTCCGCAGCCCGAAGGAGTTTCGCGGTGAACTCGGGTGCATCGACGGCGCGCTGAACCTGCCGCTCGACGAACTGGAATCGCGCCTGCACGAACTCCCCGCCGATCGCCCGCTCGCGCTGGTCTGTCATACCGACCGGCGCTCCCGCACCGCCGCGAGGCTGCTGCAGGGACGCGGCTACACGCAGGTCGCAGTCGTCCGCAAGGGCATGACGGCGTGGCGTCGTTGATCCGGTGGGCGCAGCATCCCGTGTTCCCTGGAATATCGGGTGCCGGCCGACCGTTTGCCACCATCGAGCAAGAGCGCGGCAGCAGATCCGTGTTCGCAGGATGCCAGGGTACCGGTACCCAGGGAACGACCTGAACAGAGAACCAAGCTGTAGGGCGGAAGAGCGCAGAGACTGTGAAAGTATTCGCCCCGAGTCTCGGTTCGGGGGTGGGGGCTTGGTAGAATTGGCGCACGCTGTGATGCCCCCCCCACGTGCATGGGGCGATTGAGGAAAGCCGATGCTGAGCGAGCCTGAGTCTGCACCACCGGAAGCGTTGACCCTGTGGCCGTCCCCGGAGGACGGTGGACCCCCGGCGGCGGCCGGTCCGGAGCCGCGCCCGCCGTTGCCCCGGTCGCGGCGGTACAAGGAAGGGCCGTCGGGAGAGCAGCCGCTGCTGCTGCCGGCGTGCGTGGACGACTACGTGGCGGCGAACCATCCGGTGCGGGCGATCGCGGCCTACGTGGAGATGCTGGACCTGGAGCGGTTGGGCTTTCGGCATGCCGGGGTGCGCTCACGGTGGGCAGCCGGCGTACGCGCCCGGCGATCTGCTGAAGTTGTATCTCTATGGCTATCAGGAGCGGGTGCATTCCAGCCGGCGTCTGGAGGCCGAGTGCCGCCGCAACCTCGAGGTGATGTGGTTGCTGAACGGGCGTGCGGCCCAAAACGTATCACACGATCGCTGATTTTCGTAAGAACAACGCCGCGGCACTGAAGGCGGCGAACCGGGAGTTTGTGCTGCTGTGCCGGGAGCTGGGGCTGATCAGCGGGACCCGGGTGGGGGTGGACGGGAGCTTCTTCCACGGCAATGCGAGTGCCGCCAGCGTCAAGACCAAGAAGCAGTTGGAAGCGGAGCTGGCCGCACTGGAACAGGACATCGACGGCTACTTGGCAGCGCTGGAGCGAGGGGACGCCGACGCAGCGGCGGCCGAAGCGACAACGGTCAGCGCGCAGCAGCTTGCGGATCTGCAGGCGCGCGCGCAGCGCCGGCGAGAGCAACTCGAGGAGTTGGCCCGGACCGGCGAGACCCAGATCTCGCGGACCGATCCGGACGCCCGGCGCCTGAGCAAGAACGGGCAGAAAGTGACCGGCTACAACGTGCAGAGCGCGGTCGATGACCAGCACCACCTGATCCTGACCCACGAGGTCACCAACGCCGGAAACGACCTGGGCCAACTGGTGCCGATGGCGGAACAGGCCCGGCAGATGCTGCTCGATGGGCAGACCACGGAAGCCGCACAGCCGCTCGAGGTGTTGGCGGATGCCGGTTATTTCACCGAGTCCGACATCGCGGCCTGCGCGTCGCGGGGCATCGTGCCGTATGTGCCGGTTCCGGAGAAGACCGGTGCGGCCGAGCGGGCCGGCCGTCTGAGCGCCCGGGAGTTTGTCTACGACGCCGAGCAGGACCGGTACCGCTGTCCGGGTGGGGAAGCCCTGCATCCGTACGGCCAGCCGGATACCCGTAACGGCGTGAACTACCGGCGCTATCGCAGCCGCGCGTCGGTCTGCCAGTCCTGTCCTCTGAAGGCGCAGTGCCTGCCGCCGGCCGGCAAGCGTCGGGAGATTCTCCGCTCCGAGCCACGCCCGAGGCGGTGGAGCGGCATCGGGAACGGATGGCGGCGGCGCCGCAGGGTGATGCGCCAGCGCGCGGCGCTCTGCGTAACACCCGTTCGGAACCCTGAAGCGCTGGCTGGGGTGGGACCACTTCCTGGTACGGGGGTTTGACAAGGTGCGCGGTGAGATGGCGATGATCGTGCACAGTTACAACTTCCGCCGCGTGCTCAGCATCCTGGGGTTGCGGCCTTCATCGCCTACTGCCAGGCGCGGGGCGTTGCGCGCGGCTTTCTTGCGGCTTGGTACGGGCTCCTCGAGCGCCTCTGCCAGCCGTTCTGGGGTCGCGATGACCCGTGGCCCATGGCCGGGACCGTTAGCGGCTCGCACCGTCCACGCGCGGCTCCGTTCGTCCCAGTGCGTTTCACGCCTGCTCCCTAGCATCGGTGCCCATTCTTTCACGGTCTCGCAGCGTCATCCGCCATGCGGCGTTTGCAAGCTCAGGAGCGTGCGGCCACCCCGGGCGCTGGTCGGCGGATGACGGCGTTCCGCCATTTCCGCCCTTCGTTTGTCTCATCGT
The DNA here is from genome assembly GCF_000321415.2 of Thioalkalivibrio nitratireducens DSM 14787. NCBI lineage: Bacteria > Pseudomonadati > Pseudomonadota > Gammaproteobacteria > Chromatiales > Ectothiorhodospiraceae > Thioalkalivibrio > Thioalkalivibrio nitratireducens. The sequence continues at coordinate 1,714,688 of NC_019902.2, forward strand.
CAGGCGTCGCCCCGGGCCTTGGCTGTCAACCTCGGACCGCAGGCGCACCACGGTCCGCCCTGGATGGAGAGAATCGTGACTGAAGCCTCGCTCCCTGAAGCGCCGGATGCCGACCGGGTCCAGGCGCGTATCGTCGAACTGCGGGAGGCCCTGTCGGGAACCATCGTCGGCCAGCAGGCGCTGCTCGACCGTCTGGTCATCGGCCTGCTTGTGCGCCGGGCACGTTCTCGTCGAGGGACCGCCCGGCCTGGCCAAGACAACGGCGGTCAAGACGCTGGCCGCGGGCGTGCACGCGGGGTTCAAGCGCATCCAGTTCACGCCCGACCTGCTCCCGGGCGATCTGACCGGCACCGACGTCTTCGACGCCGCCCATCACTCGTTCCGCTTCATCCCCGGACCGCTGTTCAACGAGATCGTGCTCGCCGGCGAGATCAACCGCGCCCCGGCCAAGGTGCAGTCGGCGCTGCTCGAGGCGATGCAGGAGCGACAGGTCACCGTCGGCAGCGAGACGCGCCCGCTGCCGAAGCCGTTCATGCTCATGGCCACACAGAACCCGCTGGATCAGGCCGGCACCTACCCGCTCCCGCAGGCACAGCTCGACCGCTTCATGCTGCACGTGCTGATCGACTACCCGTCAGAAGACCAAGAACTCGAGATCCTGCGCCGCGACCGCGCGGCCCATCGGAGCCCGGCATCGGCCCGACAGGATCCGAGTGTCGATGTCGCCGCTGATCGAGCAGTACGTGGTCGCGCTGGTGCGTGCCACGCGCGAGCCGGGATGCTCATCGCGCGGGCATCGAATTCCTGGAATGACCGGCAAGACGGGTCTATGGCGGTGGTACCGGCGCCTGGGCCAGCATGGCATTGCGCAGCAGGATCACCTGCGCGGCGATGCTGATGGCGATTTCCGCAGGCTTGTGGCTGTGGATGGGGAGACCGATTGGGGCGTAAAAATAGGGCGGGATGTTCTTCCCGTTCAATCCCAGATTTCCGAGAGTACGTTTCACTTTGCGGCGGCTGCCCAGGAGCCCAAGATACCGCATGGGTTTGCAAATGAGCTGGGCCAGCACATACTGGTCGAGATCATGGTCGTGGGTCATAATGAAAGCATGACAATTTCGGCCACCCGGAATCAAGGCGCCGGCGCGGTCGTAGCAGGCTACGAGCTTATTCCGGGCGAAGCGATTTTTCCGAAAGGTTTCGACGCCTTCCCGTTGCTCGATCACCGTAATGTGAAAATCCAGCATGGCCAGAACCCTCGACAGCGCCAGACCCACGTGGCCACCGCCAATGATGTAGGCAGTCCATAGTCCGGCGTTCTCCTCGTAACACCATTGGCTTCCGTTTCCAACGAAATGGGAATCTTCCGGAACATACGTGCCGGGTTCAAACGTCACGCCCGCCGGCGTCAGGCGCAAAACGCCGCGCTGCCCGTTCTCGAGGGCCGCCAGGATCCCCTCGGCTGCCGCCAGCAAACGGTTATCGCCCGGGTACAAGAGCGTGGTTTGGCATCCGCCGCAGAGCATGCCCGAAACGAAGCCGGCTTGTCCGCCATGGTGGTCATGGTGGTCATGGCGTACAAGGGTCGGGGCAGCAGCACCCGCCGCCATGACTTCCCGCGCGTGCTCGATCAGCGCTTGCTCCACGGCGCCGCCCCCGACGGTGCCGCAGACGGCGCTTTTGCTCACGATCATCTTCGCACCTGTGGTGCCGGGACTACTGCCCCGATGGTCGACCACAACGAGCAGCATGGCCGGTTTGCCTCGAGACAGAGTCTGTGCCAGGCAAGTCCAGAGGGTCTGGCTATCAGTCAAACAGCACCTCGCTCAATGCCCATCGTCGCAAAGTGTCATGAGGATCTTTTCCGGTGTCCAGGGGGCGTCGAAAGTCGGCTCCACGTCCGCCCGGAAGGCACGCACAGCGTTTAGCAGGGCGAAATAGGCGCCGATGCCGTACATGAAAGGCGGCTCGCCAATGGCTTTGGAATGGAACAGTCCCGACGGGTTGTCGGCGTTTTCCAGGAAATGCACAGTGATTTCCGGGGCGAACTGAATGTCCGGGATCTTGTAGGTGGTGAGGGTGTTAGTCAAGAGTCGACCCTCTGCGTCATGGCGGATCTCCTCCAGGGTCATCCAGCCGAGCCCTTGCACCACGCCGCCTTCCACTTGGCCGCGGTCGACCACGGGGTCGAGGCTCTGACCCACGTCGTGCACCACATTCACGCCTTCTACTTGATAGATTCCGCGCAGGCAGTCCAGACTCACCGTCACCGCTGCGACGCCAAATACGTGGTAGAGGAACGGTCGTCCCTTCTCCTGCTGGCGGTCGAAATAGATGTGAGGGGTTGCGTAATGGGCATGGGCGGAGAGAGCCACTCGCTGTGCATGGGTCTCGGTGATCAGGCTCAACCAGTCAAGCGCCGTGGGGGCGCCGCGACGATGCACCGTGCCTTGCCGCAAGCTGATGTCCGCTGCGTCGGCGTCGAGGAGCGTGGCGGCCACGCTTTTCAGCCGCTCGACGATGACCTCGCAGGCCAAGCGTGTGGCCTGCCCATTCATGTCGGCGTTGACGCTGGCGGCGGTGGGCGACATGTTGGCGATGCGGGTGGTATTGGTGCTTTCCACTTTCACCCGCTCCAGAGGTAGAGAAAACACCCGCGCCGCCACGCGCTGGATTTTGGTTTTGACTCCCTGGCCCATTTCCACGGCGCCGCAGGAGACGCTGACACTGCCGTCGGTATACACATGCACCAGGGCGCTGGCCTGGTTGAGAAAGGTGCTGGAGAAGGAAATTCCGAAACAAATGGGCATCAGGGCGAAGCCCTTTTTTACCCAGTGACTGCCGGCATTGAAGCGGTCGACAGCGGCGCGCTGACGTTCCAGCTGGCACCGACGTTCCAGTTCGTGCCAGCAGGTCATGGAGCGGGCGTTTGCCACCGCCATTCCGTAGGGCAGCACATGGCCTTCGTTCAGCAGATTGCGGTGCTGGATCACCGCCGGATCGAGGCCCATGCGGACGGCCGCCTGGTAAAGGGCGGCTTCCATGACAAACATGGCCTGAGGAGCGCCGAAACCTCGGAATGCCGTATTGGGCGGCAGATGGGTAAGGCAACTGGCACCATGGGCGGTGACATTAGGAATGTGGTAGGCGTTGGTGACGTGGAGTAGGCTGCGTTCCAGGATGGCGGTGGAAAGGTCGGCATAAGCTCCGGCGTTTTGGTAGAAACGCACCTGGTAAGCGACTATCACGCCATCGCGGGTCAGGCCAATCTTGAAATCGGACGAATAGGGGTGGCGCTTACCCGTGCGGGTCATGTCCTCCCGGCGATCAAGGACCAGTTTCACCGGCCGTTGCAAGCGGTCCGCCGCCAACGCCGCCATCACCGCCCAACCGGTGGCTTGATCCTCTTTGCCGCCGAAGCCGCCGCCCAACCGGAGCACGTCCACTTCCACCCGGTTCATGGGGCAGCCGAGGACCCGCGCCGCCGTCTTTTGTACCGCACCGGGCGACTGTGTGGCGGAAAACAGCCTGAGCTGGCCCTGCTCCACCGGTACGGCCAGCGCCGCCTGGGTCTCCAGGTAGACATGCTCCTGCGCGCCGGAGTCGGCACGGCCTTCGACAATGACATCGCACTGCGCCCACGCCGCTTCTGTGTCGCCTATGGCGAAACAGCGTTCCGGGGCGATCAGTGCGCCCTGACGATAGGCTTCCCTGGCGTCGAACAGGGCCGGAAAGACCTCGATATTGGGATCGACAGCCAGCGCCCCCAGCCGTGCGGCCTCCGCGGAGGTGGCCACCACCAAGGCCAAGGGCTGGCCCACATAGGTCACTTCGGTGTCGGCCAGCAGCGGCTCGTCCGGGATGACGTTGCCGATCTGGTTCTCACCGGGAATGTCCCGGGCGGTGAATATCGCCAGCACACCGTCCACGGCCAAGGCGGCGGCGGTATCGATAGCCAGGACGCGGCCGTGAGCCACCGGGGAAGTGGCCACGGCAGCCTGAAGAAGCCCCGTCGGCGCGGGTATGTCGTCCACGAAGCGGCTTTCGCCGCGGGCATGGAGCGCGGAGTCGTCAAATCGGATCAAACCGCGACCTCGGTGCCGATGAACTTGATGAAATGGGCTGTGATGATCCGGCGCAGCAGAAGACGCTTGTAATCGGAAGAGCCGCGCACATCGGAAACGGGTGCGACCTCTCCCATGGCGGTATCGCACGCCAAGGCGAGGGTTTCTCTATCGGGGGACCGCCCTTTCAAGATCCGGCAGGTTTCGATCAAATATAGCGGATAAGGCGCGACGCCGCCGGCAGAGAGGTGAGCGACGGCGATGATGCCGTTGTCGATGTGCAGTTGCATAGCTGAATTGACGCTGGCAATGTCCAGATAGCGGCGCTTGCTGATTTTTTCGAAGCTGAAGACGGTGCCGGTGGGCGGCAGGCGAAAGCGCAGCGCTTCGATCCACTCCTTCTCCCCCATCGCAAGTTGCTTGTAGCCGCGGTAAAACGCCCGCAGTGGAAGCCATCGGTCCGCCCTCCCGTCGGTGAGCCGAAGCTCCGCATCCAGGGCCAGGAACAGTACCGCCATGTCGGCAATCGGCGAGGCATTCACTAAATTGCCGCCGACGGTGGCGAACTGGCGCACCGACTCGGAACAGACCTTGGCGAAATCCCGCGCCAGGTCGGTGAAGCAGCCCTGCAACACCGCGGAGAGGCGGATCTCCTCCGCACTCGTGGCGGCACCGATCAGGCACTGGCCGTTCTCCTCTCGGATGCGGTGGAGTTCGGGGCAATCGAAAGTAAGGTTGAGTCGCGCCTGTTCCAGCTCTGTCCCGCGCTGGACCCACAGGTCAGTGCCGCCGCCCACCCGCAGCGCGCCCGGTTGCGACGGTTCAGACAATGGCGGGATCCGGCCGAGCTGACCGGCCATTTGGGAGCAACAGGTAGGCAGAACGCGGGCATCGATGAGCACCGCGATCCGTTGTCTTGGGCTGAGGTGCGTCAGGGAGAACTGTGCGCTGATTTTCGCGGCTGCGCGCCGGATGCCGGCGTAGCCGGTGCAGCGGCAGAGATTGCCGCCGAGAAAAGTCCGGACCTGTTCCGTGTCCAGACGCGGTGCGTTGAGCAGGTAGGCGCTGAGGGCGATGACGAGGCCTGGCGTGCAAAACCCGCATTGAATGGCACCCTCCTCGACAAGGGCCTTTTGAACAGGCGTCAGCTCCGGCCGGTTCAGACCTTCCACTGTCAGCACATGCTTGCCATGCACTTCTCCGAGGGGCAACAGGCAGCTGTTGACGGGGCGATAGGTCAAGCCGTTGGCATCGAGGCTCCCCAACAAAACCAGACAGGTTCCGCAGTCTCCTTCGCGGCAACCCTCCTTGGCGGCGGTCAGGGAATGATCACGGCGCAAGTAATCGAGCAGCGGCCGCCCGATGGGGGCACGGGTGGAGACCGCATGGTCATTCAGAAAAAAGTCGATCACGTCTGGCTTCAGCCTCCAAGGGTGGGCCGGGAAACGATGGCGATGGCGCCAGCGCCTTCGACCGCCTCGGTCTGAACGTCCATGAGCAAAAGGCGGCGTTCCGTCAGTTCCATGGCATCCACCAGAAACTCCCGGATGGCGTGGGCCTGAGCCAAGACCCGTAATTCCACTTCTTCCACGATGATGCTTTTCTGCAATGCGGCCTCGACAAAGCGCAGGCGCTCCTCTTCGGCCCCTGCCCCCAGGGCGGAGCAGGGGCCGATCATTTCCTTGTAGAGATCGGGCAGATACTGTCGCTATTCAGCCCCCGTGACTTGCACGGCGTCGATGCGGTCGGGCCGCTGGTTTCGCAGCATGCGGCGGTACGTCTCCACGCGGATTCTGCGCCGCCGTGTGAAGCGGGTCAAAGCGAGAGTGTCCTCCTTGCGGTCGGCGATGCCGCGAATCTGCAGTTTCACAGCCGGTCGTTGGTTCAGGGTCTCGGCCATTCGGCCGAGTGTGGTTCGCGCCGCATCGTCCAGCGCCGACTACCCCCAGTGCGAACTCCACTGCGTCGAGTTTGGCGGAAGGTCCCGCCAGGCTGGCCAGCATCAAAACGAAGGCTCCCTGCAATGGGCAGTGGCATCGTGTTCGATCGCTGTCATGACAACAACCCGCACCGCGTGCGGCTGCCATGGCGTGAGCGGCGCACCCTGATGTTCAGCCCTGCGACGGTGCTAGCCTCGTTGCCGCCGGCTCCCTCCGGTCGACCCCCCGTCATGGGTGGCGCGCGAGCGCTTGACTCCCTCCCGCTGCCATCGGACACCGCCGGGATGGGTACGCTTCTCGTACAGGTCCGACGCATGCGCGACTGGCTGGCTACTGGGCGTCGCCTGCGCGCGCCGTTCGGAGAGACGTAACCGCATCTGACAACCGTCCATCCGGATTTGCCCCAAAGGGGTCGCAGGCGCACACCTGCCGCCCCTTTCTCTTTGCATCGACAGACACCCATGGAGGCGAAAGCCACGATGTCCGTCCCGGCCGCCTATCTGGGCGTGATCCTCATCTGGGCCACCACCTCGCTCGCCATTCAGTGGAGCGGCGACGGTCCCGGCTTCCTCTTCGGCGTGGCCGCACGCGCGGCCATCGGCGCCGTGCTGGCGCTGGCCATCGCACGTCTATCCAGGCTGCGTGTCTGGCGACGGGATGCCTTTGGCGTGTACATGGTGGTGGCCCTGGGGATTTACGGCGCGACGCTCAGCACCTACTGGGCCGCGCAGCAGATTCCGTGGGGCTGGATCTCGGTGATCTTCGGCTTCACACCCATCGCCACCAGCGCCATGGCCGCCCTTTGGCTCCCTGGTCAGGGGCTGACCCGCGTGCGCCTGGCGGGCGCCCTGCTGGGAGTGGGTGGACTTGCGGCAATCTTCAGCGGCGGGGCGGCCGCCGGAATTACCACCGTTGATCGCCGGGCTGGCCGTCTTTGAACTGGGGGATCCGGCGACTCCCCACCGCATCCGGCAGATCCCGAAGCGGGAGATCGCGCGCTGAGCTGACCGCCGCCGGGTCCCGTGGCCCGACAGCCCCCGGCTCGGGACCCAACAGGGGTCCGTGGCGACGGCGTGCATGTGGACAGGACGAACGGCAACGCACACAATCCCGCCAACAATTGCACCCTCGGTATCCGCTTCGCGACGCCGCCGGGCCCGCGGAGGGTGTCGGCGTGGTTCAGGTTCCACGAATGCGGTCGTGGTACCGTGCCCGGTACAGCAGTCGCTTGCGTGCCGGGTCCGGGTCGTCGTCGAAGGCGCTGCGGTCGTGCAGCACGTTGTTGCTGACCAGCCCCCAGCCGGGTTGCAGGGTGGCGCGAAAGATGTAAGGTGAATCGCCGGTGAGCAGCTCCTCGAGCCAGGCCACCGCGGCGCGGACTGCCGGGTCGTCCTTCCACACCACGTTGCGCTTGCGCATGGTGTAGCGCATGTGCAACCTGCCCTCGGCCGTCACCATGAAGACGGGGCCGGACCGGTCGGGCCGCAGTTCGACGCCGTCGACCACGTTCCTCGGGATCTGCATGGCGTCCTCCTGCATCAGCGCGCGCACGTGATCCGGATTGGTATCGCGCATCAGCAGATAGGCCATTTCGTGGTCCATCAGGGCGTTCTCACCGCCGTGCCGGGCCGGGCGCACACAGTGCAGAAGCAGGCCATGATCCTGCAGGTCCAGGCGGTTGTAATAGCCGTCGGTATGCCAGTGGATCGCGCGATCGGTATAGGGGATGTAGCGTGCATGCAGTGCGTCACTCTGCACGGTAAGCGAGGTCACGGCGTCCGCCCCGGCGCCGCGGTTGTGGTCCAGGTTGAACAGCCCGAACTGCTCACCGCAGCGACGCGGGATTTCGGTCCCCTCGGTCTCCTCCAATCGGCTCGCGTAGACGGCCATGTTGCTCTGGCGGCAGCGCCCGAGCAGTGCCTCGTGCTCGGCCGGGCTCAGGGCGCGCGGGTCTTCGACCTCGACCAGCAGATCCTCGATCCGGGTCGGCGCCGAGGCAAGCTTATGCTCGCGCCATGCCTGGTAGGCGTCGTGGTCGTCGAGGTCGAATGGATTCGGTCGCATCGGTGGTCTCCGGCCGGGTTTTGGACACCCCTGTATACCGCCTGTCCGGCGCCATGCGCATGATCGGGATCAAGTGATGGGCCGAGAAATCGGGCAGGTTTCTCTACTCCTGTTCCAACGAGGGTGTTTGCCCTTGCGGCAGCAGCCCATACTCTCAAGTCAGGGATCCGCGGTGTCGGCGGCTCCCGATCCGGGCAGGCTGGCCAGCGTGCTCCGGTCGATCAGCGCGACCGGAATGTTTCCGCTCAGGGGCTGCACTGACCGGTCGTCCTGCTCGTCGACGCGGTCCAGCACAAGCACCAGGCCCGCGTGGATCCGCCCATCGGCGTGGCCCCGCTGCCCCAGGATGCGTTCGATGCGTGCGCCGAACTGGCGCTGCCCGCGACGATGCAGTCGCGCACCTCAGCGTCGCGGTCGAGCGCCGCCCGGGATCACTTCCGGAATCGCCAATGCCTCGATCTGCTCGGTATCGAGGTGCAGCGGATCGACGCCGTGTGCTTGCTCGGACTGCGGGGTGGCGAAAGACGGGGGCATCCGGCACGTATGCGCCGCCGTTGGTCAAATTCGCTCTGTTTCCACGGGCGCGGATGAAGGAGACCAGCCCCTGGCCGATGGGATTTCGGACGCCAGGTCGCCGGGAGGGCGCGCCTCCTACCGGGAAGGCGATGCGGACGGTAGGCCCGATCCGGGTAACGGAACATCCTCGTAGATGGTGGACAGCGGCACTTCGAGTCCGAGGCAGGCGAGCGAAACGCCACCCTCGGTAATCCGGTGCACCTCCCAGCCGTCGCCGACGCGGCGGCGCAGCTCGGCCTCGACCCTGTCCTGCGACAGCAGCAGGTATTCCTGCAGCGTCGGGATGGCAGTGTAGGCGTACAGCTTCTCGCGCCGTTCGATGCGCTCGGTTGTTTCGGACAGCACTTCGACCACCAGGCAGGGCCGGGTACGGAAGTAGGTTTCGCGGTCCTCCGGGTCGCAGGACAGCAGCAGGTCCGGGTAGTAGAACGCGGTGTCCCCTGCGACCCGCACCCGCAATTTCATGTCGGCCATGAACAGTTGGCAGGGGGTCCCCCGCAGTCGGGGACGCAGCGCAGTAGCGAGATTGAGAGCGATCAGCCCGTGTCGATCGCTCGCGCCGACCATCGCGTACACCTCACCCCCCACGTACTCGTGGCGAATCTCGCTGACGAGTTCTCCGGCAAGATACTCGTCGACGCTCAACAGGGTTTTCGGTGCTGCTTCGACCATCGCTGGACCCCGGAATCGCTTCGTGTTTCATGGTAAACGGGAAACCGGTGCCGGTCACGATCGCCGTTCAGTCTGATAGCCTGACGCCCCATGATAACCAGCGCAAGAATCCAAAGGCATTGATCTGTGAGTCAAAGCGTAAACGGCCGGGATGCACGGGCAGAGCGCTGGAGCAGGGCCGGGTGCTGCCCGCGAAAAGTTGCTACGCTTCAACTCGTACGGGCTCGACGTTCAGCGGAGGCTTACATGGGACTGCCCCTGCGAGATTCCAGAAAGCACACCTACAGCGAGTACCTGACCTGGCCGGAGGACGTACGTTACGAGCTGATTGGCGGCGAAGCGTTTCTGATGGCACCAGCGCCGTCAGTAGACCACCAGCGACTCGTCGGGGATATCTTCCGCCAGATCGCCGATGCGCTCGACGGCCATCGCTGCGAGGTCTTCGTCGCACCGTTCGACGTGCGCCTGCCGGAAGCCGACGAGGCGGACGATGCCATCGACACGGTGGTGCAGCCCGACCTGACCGTCGTCTGCGATCCCGGAAAAATCGACCGGCGCGGCTGCCGTGGCGCGCCCGACTGGGTGATCGAAGTGCTCTCCCCGGCCACCGCCGCGCACGACCAGACCGTGAAGCTCAGCGCCTACGAGCGCGCCGGTGTGCCGGAATGCTGGGTCGTGCACCCGACCGACCGCACGGTGACGGTGTACCGCCTGACCGACGGGGCCTACGGGCGCCCCGACATTTCCGAACTGGCCGGCACCCTGCCCTGCCGGTCGGTCGGGATCGTCACCATCGACTGGGACCGGATGCCGCATCGCGGCGAAACCGACGCGGACCACTGACGTTCCCTGCAGAAGCCTCCTGCCTGTGCTGTCGGGTTTCCACCCCTGCGCGCACAGGATTGCGAATTGCCCCAGCGGGGCATAGGACGGTCAAGCCGGTATCCGGTTTGTCAGAAATCGCCTCAATTCAGACCGCAGAACCCGGTGGGACAGCCGGTTCCGGTGCTGCAGGCGGAGGCCGGGGCGGCGCCGCTTCCCTGGCTGCTGCTACGGATGATATTGCCGCCGGTGGCGAGACGCTGGACCGGCGCCTCTGCCGGAGTCTCGCCAAGATCGACTCCGGCCCGCGCACACAGTTCGCCCCAGGTGGAGAGGTTCTCACTCATTCGGTGGCTGACTTCCAGGACGCGCCCATTGGTGTCGCAACGATAGTCATAGGTCGGCATTGGATGTTTCCTCGTGTATCGTCGTTTGCTTATACACGGCAATTATAGGCCCGATCGCTGCACCGTTCGCAAGCCTGCGCGCCCCGATCGCGGCGACCTCGGCCGCCGCCGCCGCTCAGGATCCGGCCACGGCCTTTGTTCCCGAACCGGACAGGCTGGACTGGATGAACGTTTCGGCAGCGATCAGCATGCCGCCGAGCAATGCTTCCGGCACGCTGTCGCCGGCCTGGGCGAGTGCGAGGGCCTGCATCAGTACCGCGGCATCAGTGGGGTCGATCTGGCCCGACGGCAGCGCTTCCCCGTAGAGCCACACGCCGGCCTGCTGCGGAGTCGGCGCGTCGTTGCGACCGGTGCGCAGTGCGGCCGCGGCCAGTAGCGCGCCGAGCAGCAGGTCCAGCGCCGGACCCGCGGAACCCTGCTGGAGCAGGAGTCGCGCCGCCGCGAGGTTCTCGGTGGCCTTGCGCGCCAGCGGATGGACCGCGGGCCGCGCCGGCTTCGCTTCCTCCGGCGCGTACACGGGTTCGGCCCCGGCCAGCGGCGACGCGGCGCCGAGCCGGTGCAGGCTGGAAAGGGTACGGCGATCGATCAACGCAACCGGGATATCGCCGCTCAGCCCCGCGATCGCGCGATCGTCCTGTTCGTCGACATGGTCCAGCACCAATACCAGGCCCGCCTGTATTCCGCCGTCGGCCTGGCCACGCTGGCCGAGAATGCGCTCGATGCGCGCTCCGAACTCGCGCTGCATCGCGACAATGCAGTCGCGCACCGCAGCGTCGCGGTCCGGCTGGCCGGTGGCCGCGATCTCCCGTTCCGCCGCCGTTGCCGGCTGGGAAGCATCCGCCGCTGTCTCGGCCGCCACTTCCGCCCCTGGCTCCAGTTCCGGCGAAATCACTTCCGGCGTCTCGGCACCAGCGCCGGAGTCCGATCCGGAAGCGGGGGCGTCGTCGCGCTGCGTGTCCATCGCCACGAGATCCGACGCCAGAATTTCCGCCAGCCGTCGCGACACGCTGACCACCTCCTCGGTCGCCTCCGGGTCCACCACGTTGTCGAACAGCTGCCGTTTGCCCTCGACCAGTCCGAGCACGCGCTCCTCGTAGGAACCCGGCGCAACCAGCAGGATCGCCTGCACCTTCTGCTTCTGCCCGAGCCGGTGCACACGCGCGATGCGCTGGTCCAGCACGGCGGGATTCCAGGGGATGTCCAGGTTGATCAGCACCGCCGCATTCTGCAGGTTCAGGCCGACCCCGCCGGCATCGGTGGAAAGGAACACCTGTACCGCATCGTCCTCGCGGAAGCGGTCCATCAGCGCGCCACGCTTCTGCGTGGGCACGCCACCATGCAGGCGCACCGAGCCCAGCCCCAGCCGCCGGACGCGTTGCTCGGCCATCTCGGTCATCCGCTCCCACTGCGAAAAGACCACGGCCTTCAGCCCGGCCGAGCGACAGAGCTCGTCGAGCAGGGTTTCGAGTTCGTCGAGCTTCGGCGACCCATCGGTCTCCTTGTCGACCAGTCCGGCGGCGTCGCAGGCCATGCGCGCCTGTTGCAGCGCCGCCAGCATCCGGTTCTGTTCGGAAGGCGTCAGCGGCCGGCGACGCATGATCTGCGCAAGCTGGCCGGCGGCCTTCAGTGCGGCTTCGTGAATGCCTTCCTGCTCACCCGACATCGGCACGTCGATGCGCTGCACGATGCGCTCCGGCAACTGGTCGCGCACCAGCGAACGGTCGCGGCGCAGCATCACCGGACGCAGCCGGCGGCGCAGCTCGGACAGGTTGCGGTATCCCAACACCTTGCCGCGGTCGTCGGTCACGTGGAAGTCGACCAGGTAGCGCCACAGCGGGCCGAGCACGCGCGAATCGATCACCTGCATCAGGCTGTACAGATCCTCGAGCCGGTTCTCCAGCGGCGTACCGGTGAGCACGAAGGCGTAACGCGACTGGACCCGCTTGACCGCGCTCGCGATCTTGGTGCGCCAGTTCTTGATGCGCTGCGCCTCGTCGAGGATCAGCAGATCGGGGCGGAGCGTGTCGTTGATCACCGGCAGGTCACGCATCACCAGTTCGTAGTTCACCACATGGAACGGGCTCGGGTTGCGGTACTGCGCGCCGCGCGTGTCCACCGGCCCCTGCACCACCTGCGCTTCCAGACCGGTGAATTTCTCGATCTCGCGCGCCCACTGCAATTTCAGCGACGCGGGGCAGACCACCAGCACCCGTTCCACGCCGTCGTGCTGGCGCATCCAGTACGCCGAAGCGATCGCCTGCAAGGTCTTGCCGAGGCCCATGTCGTCGGCCAGCAGCGCACGGCCGCGGCCGGCCAGAAAAGCGACCCCTTCCGCCTGATACGGATGCAGCCGCGCGCGGATGCCGGGAAGATGACCGCCGCCGCTGTCGATACGCTCGCGGATTTCCGCCGCGCGCACCGCCCGCGCCGCGTCTTCCGCCAAGCGCCGCGCATGCGTCAGCGCGTCGTCGCCGAGATCGATATCGTCGCGGTCGCGAACGCGCTCGGCGAAACGCAGGAAGTCGTCGGGAACCCGTCGCGAAAACGCCCCGCCGGCGTCGAAGTGTTCGTCCAGCAAGGCTTCGAGATCGGCGGCCATCCCGGCGGCCCGGTGCAGGCGCAGCACCGGTGGATCATCGCATTCCCAGTCCAGATGCACGTAAGGCCTGGCCAGCGGCAGCGCCTTCAGCGTGTCATAGTCGGGGCGCTTGCGAATGCGGTGCAGCACGGCCTCGATGTGCTTGCAGGTGCCGAGCTGGTTGGTCGCGAAATCCGGGCAGGTGCAGTGATTCGCACGCCGCTCCAGCGAGCGGATATGCACCCGGTAGCGGGTCGGGAAATGGGTGCTGGACTGGATCGAGCGCGCCGACCAGAGGCCCTTCCCTGTCTCCCCGGCGGATTCGGTCAACGGTTGCACGCGCACCTCGGAACGCGCCTTCGCGATCCGCTCCGCACGCGCCTCCTGTGCCGCATCGGCCAGCTTCCCGGCCTCGCCCTGGCCCTGCGTGTAGGCGAACAAGGCCGCGATCGCGTGCACGCAGGGTGCGCCGAATCCGGTATCGTCCGGTCCCGCCCCCTGGCAGCCACAAAGGCTCCCCAGACTGCCATCGTCGCGGACCACGATCTCCAGCTCGAGCTTCTCGCCGGTCTGCTCGTCTTCGACCTGGGCCCAGAGGCTTTCGTCGGTGCGGTCGAGCGCCGTCACCCGCCGCTCGCTGCTGTGGCGCAACGCGGCCCGGATCACTTCCGGCAGTGCCAAAACCTCGATCTGTTCGGTATCGAGGCGCAGCGGATCGACAGCGGAGACTGGCTCGGGGTGCGGAACGGCGGTTGACGGGGGCATCGGGCTGGACATGAAGACTCCGGGATGGGCGACGGAAGGAGGATGCGCAGGACTTGCAACCCTGTTCGACCAAAGGCCAGCATTGTACCCGCCCGCAGCCATTACGTCGGACGGAAGAGCGCAGCGTCATCCGCCATCGGGCTCCGGGGCAGGAATAACGGTTGGGGCTTGCGCAGCGCCGATTGGCGCACCCAATCGGCACGTATGCGCCGCCGGTGGTCAAATTCGTTCCGCTCCCACGGGCGCGGATGAAGGAGACCAGCCCCTGGCCGATGGGATTTCCAGCGCCAGGTCGCCGGGAGGGCGCGCCCTCCTACCGGGAAGGCGATGCGGACGGTAGGCCCGATCCGGGTAGCGGAACGTCCTCGTAAATGGCGTCCAGCGGCACTTCGAGTCCGAGGCAGGTCAGCGAAACGTGACCCTCGGTGATCCGGTGTACCTCCCAGCCGTCGCCTGCGCGGCGGCGCAGCTCGGCCTCGACCCGGTCCTGCGACAGCAGCAGGTATTCCTGCAGCGTCGGGATGGCAGTGTAGGCGTACAGCTTCTCGCGCCGGTCGATGCGCTCGGTTGTTTCGGACAGCACTTCGACCACCAGGCAGGGCCGGGTACGGAAATAGGTCTCGCGGTCTTCCGGGTCGCAGGACAGCAGCAGGTCCGGGTAGTAGAACGCAGTGTCCCCTGCGACCCGCACCCGCAGTTTCATGTCGGCCATGAACAGTTGGCAGGGGGTCCCACGCAGCCGGGGACGCAGCGCCGCAAACAGGTTGCCCGCGATCAGCCCGTGCCGATCGCTCGCGCCGACCATCGCGTACACCTCACCCCCCACGTATTCGTGGCGAATCTCGCTGGCGAGTTCTCCGGCAAGATATTCGTTGACGCTCAACCGGGTTCTCGGTGCCGCTTCGACCATCGCTCGACTCCGGAATCGCTTCGTGCTTCATGGTAGACGGGAAACCGACCCCGTACCAAGGTGGGCTGCCGAGCGACGCGACATTTCCGACCTGACCGGCAGCCTGCCCTGCCGGTCGGCCGAGATCGTTACCCTCGACTGGGAGCGGATACCGCATCGCGCCGAGACCGACGCGGAGTCGCCACGATCCACAAATGCGTTCGGCCCCCGTCCGCATCCTCGTCGCCCCCCTGCCCAGGAAAATGCGTCATCGCGAGGAGCGAAGCGACGTGGCGATCCATAAGGCGGTGATTCAATTTGCGTCGTTTGGATTGCCGCGCTTCGCTCGCAATGACAATGACAGGCGCTTTCCTAACCCTCGCACTCGGATTTGGGAGGGGGGGACTGAACGGATACCGATCCACTGCATGGCGGTCGTAACATCGAGCATCGCAGCATGGTCCAGACCGATTCGGGCCGTGAATCGAGTTCCGAAGTGGCCACAAGGCGATCGCCTGCATGGAACCGAACACAGTGGTCGTGCAGCGGACGCAGGCTCCCAGGGCCGTGTGGCCTGCAGCAATGCGTCTACTTCTCCTCGGCCCCGATTCCCCGGAATGTGCGCGCGTTGTACAGGTCGGCGTAGGCCTTGTTCAGCCGAATCCTGGCCGATTGCGGATGCACGGGATTGAACACGGCGATATTGTCGAGACCGCCGGGAACCGCGGCGCTCGGCACGAGCAGGATCAGATGCTTGCCCGCTTTCAGCCAGGCGTCGCCCTTGCGCCGGGTCGTCTCCGGATACGGGTAGGCCGCCCAGTCGGGCGGTAGCGCTGTGCGCGCAAGGGTTTCCTGTGCAATCTCGTTGGGTAGCTGGTACACCCCCAGCCGGTAGTCGGCGGGAACCAGGCGCGGGGATGGCAGGTAGTTCGCCAGTTCCAGCAGCGCGGTGGCAGCCGAGCAGGCAAAGTAGAGCACGGGGTGGCCAGCGCTGTTCCAGCGGGCACCGTCCCGGTAGCTCGCGCCGCGGCCGCTGTAGTCTTCGAGGTAGCGCTCGGGACAGATGCGGTACAGCCGCATCAACTGAACTCGCCGAACTCGATCTTGCGCAGGACTTCACGCACCCATTGCCGACCCTCGAAGGTATCGAACAGGTCCAGCGGGCGCTCGCCTGCCAGGGCGGGGACAGGCGTGTTCAGCCAGGTCCCGGCGGTATCCAGACTCCCCCAGACACGCTCGGCTTCGGCAAACAGCCGGAGCGCGTCGAGCACTTCCTCGCTGGCCACCGGGTCGAGCGCCTTGCGCCGATAGAACCGGCTCAGGTTGGCTGAACTCGTGTGCAGCAGCCGCACGAACATCTCGCGATGGCCGAGCAACTGCACCGCCTGACGCACCACTTCTCCCGGGATCCCGGTCCGCACCAGCCGGATGTAGTCGGCCGGATCGCTGAAGGCCCGCTCCGGAATCGGCAACTGGTCGAGGAAAGCCTGGGCGTTGGAAGGTCCCATCACGGTCTCCAGAGGAAAGGATCGCCGTTGAGTATGAATCAATCCGACGTCTAAATCACATCCGAATGACGATCATGCCTTCGGCGATTGCCGCAACGCCGGGTGCCCGGTTGGTCAGCGAATCAGACCGGGTCGCGAGCGACTACGCCGGCTACGGTGAGCGGCTCGCAGACTTCATGCAGTCGCAGAAGCTCCTCCGCGCCTGCCGTGACACCTGATGGCGGATGGCGGTTCATGGGTTCGGCCAACGTCACGGCTTGCTGATTGCGTCGAGCAACTCCTTCAGCGCCGGTGGTTTGTTCCCCAGCATCCTGCCCAGCAGCCGGATCTGCTTGATCACCGAATCGCGCTCGCGATTCGAGGCAAGCCGAAACTCCTCCCGGTAGCGTTCAGCGAGATTCCTCCAAAGGGGCGCCTCGGCCGGCTCGTGCAGATTCTCGGCCAGCAGCCCACGGTAGAGATCGAGATGGATGCGGTCGGTGCGATCCCAGAAACGCTCCGGACCCTCGGCGCGGGGCGCCGATTCAAACTGGCGCCCAAGGCGGTCGAGTTCGTCCAATACGGAATCACGCGGCTGCAGCAGATCGACGACCTCTTTGGATCGCCCGCCGTGCTGGGCGAGAAAAAGCCACAGCCCGGCGGCATTCAGCAACGGGTAACCGCTGAATCGGCCACTGACCGAATACGCCAGTTCGACGGCTTCGCGATGACACGCGTAGGCACGGGCCAGCGGTTCCCGCACCTGCTTCGGAGCCACGCGGCGCTCGCGCCCGGAGCCGGGACTCTCGGAGTCGTCCTTCAACCAACGAACGATTCCGAGGTGTTTATGGGCACTGGCCTCGATCTGGATGCGTTCCGGGGTATCGGCGAATTTCCGGAGTTCCTGCGCCTGTTCGACAGCCTCACTGGCGTTCGACTCCGCGTCGGCGAAAACTGCCCCGCGCCGCTCGTCCGTGATGGGGCTCTCGTCCGCCACGGCTTCCGCTCCCGTTTCGCCGTCTCCCGTCCCGGGCCCGTGAATGTCACCATCGCAACCTGCGCTCATGGCCATCTGTTCGGCGAGCCGAGCCAACGCATTCGCCCGGCATTCCATGGCCCGCAGCGATGCGCCGGAGTCGTTGCACGCCAGTGCTGCTTTGCTCCAGTGAATCGCCTTGTCGAATGCCCCGAACTCGTACCAGGCCAGGGCGACGGCCGTGCAGGAAGCCCCGGTCTTCAGATGCGGATGATCCTCAACAGCTTTTTCGATCTCTTCGAGGCGCTCCTCTAGCCTTTCCCAGGACGCGCCTCTCGCCTGAAACAGATCGGCGCGGATGTTCGCGGCCTCGACCTCGACCTCTCGCGGGCTGTAGTAGTCCCGCTTGCCGCCAGACGCAGCATCATCGTGGCGCTCGACGAGGCGGAAGGACTGGTCGCCGTAGCACTGATACGCAGCCCAGGTGTCGGAATGTCGATACGCGTCGAAGGTGGCCCGGCGTGCCTTGAGCACAGCCTGCCCGAACGTCTCCCCGGATAGCATCTGTTCGTAGAACGTCCTGGCAAACAGTTCCGCCGCCGCATCGTCGACCTCCCACCCCGCCGCCACCACGCACCGGACCCCGGCACGGATGAACTGTGTCCCCAGATTGGCCGCCAGTTCGTTGCGCGGGCCGCCGGGCGGTGGTTCCCGGTTCGCCCCGAGATGGCAGCAATTGACGAAAACGATTTCAGGCATGCGGTCACGGGCCGCGATCTCCAGCGGACCCAGCACGCTGCGCTCGTTCAGTATCAGCCCGGTACTGCGGACTTCCTGGCCGCTGCGCGAGGTACCCATCGCGTGGTCGAGCACCCCATGGCCGGCCAGGTGCATGATCTGGTAATCGTCGACCGTCCAGGTGCGGATTACCTCACCGGCTGTGGCACGGATCAGCGGCCGGCCGGCATCGAAGCCGTGGCGTTCGAGCAGACCGGCCACCGCCTTCGCCTCCTGCTGCGCGCCGGGCAGCTCGGCGAACGAACCGCCGGCCTGGGTATCGCCGACCACCAGTGCCTTGCGGTTGCGCGCGGTTGGGACCGGTCCGTCGGACCGCTGGTAAAGCTGGCGCACCAGCCCGATCCGGCAGGCGAGCGGCTCGGTCTCGCGGCTGCGCCGATCGTTCAGCAACTCCCAGGGAAAGCGCGCGGTAGCATCGTCGACCAGCAGCACCATCCCGCCCTGCGCCTCGATCTGGGCCTTGAAGGCACGGGGAACCAACAGTTCGAACAGCGCGGTGGACAACCCCGAGTCGCTCCCGGTGTCGGCGGTCGCCTCGGCCAGCAAGCTGTCGAGCATTGCGCTCTGCACGGTATGCGACGTCACGTCGATCCCGGCGCGCTCGGTGAGCGGCGCAAAGTCCAGCACCTCCTGCCCGTTGTCGTCCTCGGTGACGGTGATCTGAATGCGCCGCCACCATGGGTCGGGGTCGGCACAAACGGTCCGTTGGCGGCCACCGGGCATCGGCTGGATCGAGAAGTCGAAGCTCAGCGGCCCTTCCAGGTATTTGCGCGCTCGGGCACAGGCATGGGCGGTGGCGATCGCCGCATCGTCCAGCATTTCGACAATATCGAGCTGCTGCACCAACGGTGCACCGAGCTCAGCCAACTGCCGGTTCGCGGAAACAACCGCCTCCAGCAAGGCATTCACCGCGGCTTCGCGCGGGATGCCGTCGGCGCCCGAGCCGATTACCAGCGACGCAAGCTTCAGCTCGCTATCATGCCGGCAATAGCGCTGACACTCGCCGTGCTGCCGCGCGAAGCGGATCAGCGCATGACGCAGGGTCCGCCGCAACAGCGGCGCGGTCAGCCCGCCCAGCGGACCCAGCCCGACGACCACCGCGCCGTCGGTGCGACCGTCGCCGGGCTTCGTCAGAATTTCCACCGAATTCAGCGGCCCCGGGTACAAACCCACCCGGTGCAACGCACGCAAGCGGCCATCCAGTTGCTGGTCCAGCACATCCTCAGAACCGGTGATGCCTTCGTGCTCGTAGTGCCCGACCATCACCGGTACGTCGGCGTACAGCAGATTCCCGTGTCGGATGCGCACATGGCACGGCGCCACGGTTTCCCGCTCGGCACCGGCGGTCCAGGCCGTTCCGTGCAGTGCGGCGGCCTCGAGTTCGTCTTCGGTGGGGAACAGAAACGGCGTCTCGATTTCTTCCTCCGAAACTCCGACCGCGTCCGCGGGAGCCCCGCGCGCCACTCTCCCCGGCAGCACCGCGGGTGGACGTTGCTGCAACAGGCCGGTGCTACCGGTCTCGACCAGTTCGCGGATCGCCGGAAAAGCACTGCCAACGCGCAGCAGGTCACCGTGCTTCACGCCCGGCAGGTACCAGCAGTGCCCGTCCTTCAGCCACTCCGGAATGCTGGCCCAGGTGGTCAGGCCATCGCCCTCAGAAGTCTGCGCAAAGGCGAGCCGCCCCCGCGAACCCTCGACGCCGTTGGGGGTCCTTTCATCCTGACCCGCGAGATAGATCACCCGGCTCGCATTAAGCGGCGGTGCCTCCACGTCCACCCGGCTGCGCACCGCGAAGGCCTGCTGCAGCGCGCTCTGCTCCGGCGATGTCCAGCGGTTGCGCTTCAGTGCATCCGCAATCACCGCCCAGCCGCGGTCGTCGAAGAAATTCGGTCGGCCGGCTTCGCCCGCCGGTGACGGCAGAGTTTCCAGCAGGCCCGGGTAATGGCGGAACTGATCCGCGAGTGCGTAGCGATTGCGTTTCAGGTCCACTGCCGCGAGCATGCGCAACAGCGGATGCCGCGCGGTCAACAACCGCACGGTGTCAAAGGTCCCCTGCAGCGGCGTGCCGGCCATGACCAGCCGCATGTCGTGTTCAACGCACAGACGGTCCCACAGGCCTTCGGTCTCGGTGGCAAGCCAGTGCAGCGCCACCCAGCCGCCCATCGAATGCGCGAGGATGCGCAGCGGCAGACCCTCGCGCCGCGCTGCCACCGACAGCGCACCGAGCGTCTCGGCGAGTCGCCGGCTGTTGTCGGCGAGCGAGAGGCGCCAGTCGTAGTCGAACGGCACCACCCGGTGGCCCCGGCTCTCCAGCTCCGCCTGCAGCGCGGCGTAGCGGCTCTTGAACCAGCCGGCCGGCTCCACCTCCCTCTCGGGCTTGGTAATGTCGAGCCGGTGCAGACGGCCCAACGCGATGTTCCCCAGATGCAGCCACACCCGGTCATCGTCCGCGCGCAGATGACTGCCCGGAAGGCCTGGCAGCATCACGGTGATGCAGTTTCGCGGCGCCGCGCGCTCGCCCCGGCTCTTGGTCTTCACCGGCTCGTCCGCGAGCGAGGTGAATTCGGGATGCGCGCGGTGCGTGCCCTCCAGCACCCGCAGGATCGCCTGGCAGGTCCGGTCGTTCGCGAAGTAGGAGAAGTGGTTGACCGGCTGGTCGCGGTCTCCACGATCGAGGAACCGCATTGGGTGCAACGCGCGGGGATGGCCGCCGACCATCGCGTCGGTTTCGACCACCCAGTCGTTGCCCTGCCAGTAGTAGAGATTGGTCAACGCGACCAGCAAGGTCTGGCGCAGCCCACCGCCCACGTCCGCGTTGCCGGCGATCACCGCGAGATCGCCATCGACGCTCAATTCCGGATCGTTGATGAACCGGGCCATGCCGCCATCCGGCACCATCGCCTTGATGCCCGGCAGCAGCCCGTCGTCGAAACGCTTTCGCGCAATCGCGATCAGCAGGCTCTTCAACCCGCCGATGAACGTACCCGCCTTCGGACCGAGGAACTTCGTGCCGACGAGCTGCACTCCCGAGAGCACCAGGCTCAGATACACGTCCAGCCGGCTCGCGGCCAGGGTGGTTCCACGCGCCGGGCAGCCGACCCGCGCGAACCGCTCCACCCGCGGGCGCTTCTCGGCGAGCAGACGGTTCAGCCGCTCCAACTCCTCGCGGATGCGCACGCGCGCCGCGACGGAATCGGTGTCCGCCGGGAAACTCCCGTCCTCGTTCCGGTACGCGGAAAGGTAGCGGTCGATATCCTCCTGCGTAACCGGCTCCGCCCGGTTCCCGATCCGCCCCCGGCAGAGCAATTCCCCGACCAGGCCGCCGCGCGAATGCGAGATCAGATGCAGCGGCTGGTCCGGCGCCAGGTGTTCCAGCACCGTGCAGGCATTCAGGATCGGGCTCTCGCTCAGACTGCAATGCTCCAGCGCGAACACGTTGCCGCCGTACAGGGCGTTCACCTTTTCCCGCCAGGCGTTCCACCGCTCCCGAGCCTTCCCGCCCCCCTTGCTGCTCTTCGCGCCCCAGAGCCCACTGAAACTCCCGAGCGTCGACGAGGCCGTGCCGTGCAGCAGAACCAGGATCGGGGTGTCGGAACGCGGAAACGCCCCCCGAACCGCATCGAACAACGGGGCCTCCGCGTTACCGGGGAATAAGCAGCGATAAAGGCCCGTGCGCCCCTCGAGCAACTGCCCCTCGATCTTCCGGATCCCCGTCAGCACCGCCTGCGTCGCTGCTGCATCCTTCAGTTCGTCCTTCCAGCGCACCCGCACGATCGACAGGCGCCTCAGCCACCGCCGAATCCCGCGCGAAGGCGCGCCGCCACGTGCCAGCGGGGTTTCGGAACCCAGCACCAGATCCCCATCCGCCTGCCCGGCAAGCTCCTGCAATCGCTCCACCGTCAGCCACAGCTCGCCGCCGTCGTCGAGCTCGACTCGCACGACATCGCCGGGGTCCAGGTCCCTGCTGACCACCTCCCCGCCAGCTCGCGCAGCACCGACCTCGAAGCTCTCGATCGAATCGATCTCGAACAGCCCCGCCGAGCACTCGTTGATGGATTCGCGTTCGGACTCGGAAGCCCGGTCGGAACGGGCCAGTCCACGACTCGCCCCAGGCTGCGTGGTAAAAGTCAGCGTGATGGTTGTTTGCAACATCGCATCCCCTCCCTGGTCTTGCTGCTGTGACACCTACCTTATAGCAGAGCCTCGGCAGCCTCCTCGTCATTCCAAGGCCAATACAGGGCACACGCTTGCCGGAGTCCCCGAGAAACGACCCGCCGGTCGTTTACTCAAGACTATCGGCGAAAAACCAGGCAACAGTCGTCTCGCGGTGCGACCGGGCTTTGCCATGGGGTGGAACGCAATTGGTGTCATTGACGGCTACGGGTAACATCTCGGAAGGAAGTTGCGAATTCGTGCGTTGCCAGCCTGCCGTAAACGGAACCCATGGCCAGGATCTACATCTCCTCAACGAAGCTCGACCTGCAAGCCGAACGCCAAGCCGCGATGGACTGGCTGACCGCTGCCGGCCACCAGCCGGTGCACAGCTACACGGCGGCCAGCGAGACTGTGCGGCATAGCTGCCTGGAGGACGTTTCCGAGTGCGATGTCGTCGTGCTGATCCTGGGGCACCGCTACGGATTTCGACCGGAGGACAACAACCCGGAGGGGCTGTCGATCACCCACCTGGAGTTTCGTCGCGCCCGTTCCGCAGGCATCCCGGTGGTCGCGCTGTTCCGTACCACCATCCACAATACCCAAGTCTCGGTTATTCAGGATCCGGAGCCGTTGGGGGCATTGGAGGATTTTCACCGAGAGGTTCGGCGTGCAGTTCGTCCGGCCGAGTTCGAGGACCTCACCGGTTTGCGCGATCATCTCAGGATGGGGGTGAACCGCGAGCTTGACAAGCAGAGCCGTCGCAACCGACTTTCGGCACCCGATCTGCGCGAGCGATTCCAGCGTGCTTCTCGGGATCTGCTTTCTTGGCCCACGACCCTGCCCCAAGACCGTTGGCTGGCTCGCCCCGAACTCGACGATCTGCTTCAACACATCGGGGAAGCAACTCATTCGGTGCACCTGCTGCTGGGTGAGCCGGGCTGCGGCAAGTCGGCACTGCTCGCGCGCCTCGGCGCTCTCCTCGAACAGCAATCGATTCCGGTGCTCGGTATCAAGGCGGACTATCTGCCGCAACAACTGGCCGACGACATGGCTCTCGCAGACTACCTGGAGTTGCCCGGCAGCCCCGCGGCTTGTGTGCGAGTCCTCGCACAGGAAGGACCGGTGGTGATGCTGCTCGACCAGCTTGATGCCCTGGCGGATCTGCTGGTGCAGCATTCCGATCGCCTGCGCGTGCCGCTGGAGCTGATTCGCGATCTCGCCGGAACCGAGAATGTGCATGTTCAAGTGGGGAAGCGCTGATTCATTCGTCATCGCGAGGAACGAAGCCTTTAGCCGCGAAGGATTCACCCCCATGCCTGCCCCGCATCTCCCCCAAGGGGAGCAGAGCGGGAACTGTTCCCCGACCAGCAATGGCTAACGACCTGCCCAGTGCCCCGTACCATACTGCCCCGCTTGGTTTTGGCAACGCTTGGTCTACTCTTGATACAGGGGTGACACGCGCGGATTCCCGAAAAGGGTTAGCGCCGCGGGGAACCGGACCCTGGGCGCGTCAACACAGGATCGCGGCTCCCGGACGATGAGGAGACGCAGGATGTACGGTAACCCCACCGACGAGGTGAAGGATTCGTTGCTATCCGTGGTCGATCGGCAGCGGCGGCTTTTCGCATCCCCTCTCGCGGCAAACCGGTGGCACGAAGCGGGACTCCGGTGAGCTACGTCGGTCCGCCTTTCTCGCACGACATCTTTGTCAGCTACAGCCATGGCGACGATGGCAACGGCCAATCCTATCTGCAACCCTGGTCGGTGGCTTTCGCCGCTGAGTTGGAGCGGGAACTCAAGGTCGATCGCAGGTACCGGGAACCGCTGCGGATCTTCCTCGACCAGCAGCACCGCCCGGGGCATGGCGTGGATCCCCTGGCGCCCCTCACCGATCAGCTACGCCGGGAAATCGAGGCCTCGGCCTTGCTGCTCGTATTGATGTCACCCGACTACCTGGCGTCCCCATGGTGCGAGGACGAAAGGGAATGGTGGTGCAAGCGCCAGACCGCCACGGGTTTGCCCATCGAGGGGCGCGTCGTCATCGTGCAGATCCTGCCCACCGAGGAGACGTGGCCCGATGTTTTTTCCGATCAGCGTGGACATCGGCTCAAGGGGTTCCGATTCCACACCAGTGGCAAGATTCCTGCCCGGCCGCTCGGCTGGTCCGTACTCCCCGGCCCCCGCCCCTTCGGCCAGGATTTCGACGAAGCGCTACTCGATATCGTCGGGCGTCTTCACCTCAAACTCGACGATATGCAGCGCGTGCTCGAGGAACAGCTCAAGGCTCGGGCCGGGGCGGAACGACTGGCTCACACCGATGGACAGGTGTTGTACCTGCATGGCCGCGTCGACCAGGCCCGCAGATGGGAGGACACAGCGATCGCGCTGACGCAGGAGGGATTCGCGATTGTGCCCGGTGAACCTGACACCGTTGAAAAAGATCCCGTGAAGCGCCAGGAGGCCCGCGAACGCCGCGTGGAGATCATGGCTGAGAGCGATGCTGTGTTGCTTCTGGGTACCGACGACGCCCGCGCCGTCGACACCGATCTCATCGTGATCGGCAAGCATGACCGGCAATCGGCGCGCGCGCGTTCCAGCCGTCCCCTCCCCTGCGGCCTTCTGAACACCGTCGGAGATGGCATCGTGACACCGGTGCGTCGGGCCACCGCACGCAATGTCCAGGCCGATTGGCTGGATGCAACCGACGACCCCTGGACGCCTGCCGTCCGACAGTGGCTTGCTGGCCACAGTGCACAACTGAGACACGACGAATGAGTGGCCGTACCACGGAGCCGGCGGGTACCCCCTTCGGTTCCGACCGCCCCCCGCGCCCTTATCCCGGGTTAAGACCGTTCGAGAAACACGAGTGGCTGATTTTCTTCGGTCGTGAGCGCATGGTCGATGCGGTCGTGAACCGCCTGATCCACAATCGCTTCGTCGTCGTGCACGGGGATTCGGGCTGCGGGAAGAGTTCCCTGATCCGCGCCGGTGTCCTCCCCTGGCTGGAGCAGGACAGTGCCCGCGGAGGTGCTGTCTGGCACGTCGGCATCATGCTCCCGGGTCACGCGCCCTTGTGGAACCTCGCCAAGGTCCTGGCGGCGACCCCTGACACCCCGAATTCGGGCGATGATTTCGAGGAACGGGTCGTCGCGATCCGGAGAATGCTGAATTTTGGGGCCGGCGCCGTGGCGGATCTCGCGGAGTTCCTGGGAGCGGATGCCGATCGCCCCTTCTGCTTGTTGGTCGACCAGTTCGAGGAGTTGTTCGAACACGCCCGTCGCCATGGTGACGAGCAGGCCCGTTTGCTCGCGGATCTGCTGGTGGGCCTGGCACAGAACCCACCGGCCGGTTTCTACACGGTTCTCACAATGCGCTCGGAATTCCTGGGTGCCTGCGCGCGATACCGTGGCCTTGCGGAAACGGTCAATGCCAACCAGTACCTGTTACCACGGATGGAACACGCGGACCTGTTGCGCGCGATCCGCGAGCCGGCAAAGCTCTACTCAGGCTGGGTGAGCCGGGAATTGGCGAATCGCCTCATCGCCGATTCCGGAGGCGATCAGGACCAACTGCCTTTGATCCAGCACGGGCTGATGCGCCTGCATCAGAGGTTTGTCAGCACAGACAGGCCCGCACCCGCCGACCCGCAGCCGGAACTCGATGGGGCTGAATCAACCTCTCCTCGCTGGCGTCTGGAGAGCGAGCACTACCAGGGGAAGCACGGCCTCAATGGCCTCCTGTCGGATCACGCCGACGAGGTCATGGCGGTTGCGCAGGAGACTTGCATCCGTGGCGGCGATTCACCTCGCCTGATCGAAGATCTGTTTCGAGCGCTCACGGAAATCAACGCCGATGGCCACGCCATCCGGCGGCCCTGCAGTCTGTCCGAGCTACTCGCCGTGACAGGAGCGACGGAGGGCACGCTCCGCTGCGTACTCGAAGCCTTTCGCAAGGATGGCGTATCGTTCCTGAGGCCCTACGGTGAAGCTCCCCTGGAGGCCCAGGATCGGATTGATATCAGCCACGAGGCGCTGATCCGGTGTTGGCAACGAATCGCCGATCCCGAGAAGGGCTGGCTGATCCGGGAGTTCCGCAGTGGGTTGATCTGGCGTGCCCTGCTGGTTCAGGCCGACAGCTTCGAACGCGACCGCGCGAATCTCCTTGGCCCAGGTACCACCGAGGAGCGTGCGGCGTGGCTTGAACGTCGCAACCCCGCCTGGGCACAGCGCTACGGCGGCGGCTGGGAGCGGGTACAAAAGCTTCTGGCTGCAAGCATGCGCGAAAGCAAGCGTATCCAAGCCGTCGAACGCAGCCGGCGAAGATTGCAGAACGTCACCGCCGCTCTGATCATCCTTCCCGTCATTATGGGATTGCTGGGCTGGGGGTGGTGGCAGCAATCACAAGTACAGCAGGCCTCCTCGGAGGCGGAGGGTTTTCAACGCGAACTGGCACGTGAGCGGTTGTGGCAAGGCGAACCGGGAACGTATCCGTTCAGCCCCCCCTGGAGAAAGCTGCGATGACTTGACGGTATAGCGCGTCGCGGCTATGGTGGTCTCCATGATCACGGGGATGGGAGGCGTGCGATGGGCGGCTATTTCGGTTCGAAGGCGACGGTCGGGTTGTGCCAATCGATCATTGCCTTGATGCCGCCGCACGACACCTACATCGAAACCCATCTCGGTGGTGGGGCGATCATGCAGCGCAAGCCGGCGGCGTTGCGCAATATTGGCATCGACCTGGACCCGCAAGCACTGCGGGAGTTTGCGGGCCCCTATCCGATCGAGAAGGTGAACGCCTGCGCGCATGCGTTTCTGGCCGGGTTCGATTTCCAGGGCCGGGAATTGGTCTACAGTGATCCGCCGTATCTGCATGCCACCCGCACCTCGCGGCGGCGCTATCGATTTGAATACCAGGAGGCCGACCATCTCGAGCTGCTTGCGCTGCTCCAGTCGCTCCCCTGTTCGGTCATCCTGTCGGGCTACCCCTCGGCGCTGTACGACGAGCATCTGACGGGTTGGCGGAGCCTGGAAGTGCAGGTGATGATCCAGGGTCGGGTGCGCACCGAGAAACTCTGGTTCAACTTCACGCCCGATCGGGTGCATTGGCCGCGCTATGCGGGCAAGAACTTCACCGACCGGCAACGGATCAAGCGCAAGGCCGCGAGCTGGGGCGAGCGCTACCGGGCCATGCCCGCGGCGGAGCGCCTGGCGGTGCTCTCGGCCCTGATGGCGGTTGAGGCCGAGGATTGAGGTGGGTCGCGGAGGATGCGCCTGAGCCCACACGATCTTCGGCAGATCGACGAGGCGTTCATCGCGGCCCTGAGCGAAGCCGCGCTGCGCGTGCTTGCGGTGAATCTGCTGGTGGATTTGAAAGAGGCGCATGATCGCCTGGGGCAAAACCCGGCCAACAGTTCCCGGCCATCGAGCAGCCAGCCCCCTTGGGAAGCCGCCAGCGCAGCAGAGACGGAGGACCCAACCGAAGATCCGACGGCACCCGCGTCAGAACCCCGTCATCTGCGGCGACCACGCCCGCCTCCGACAAGAACAAGGCGCCCGCCGGCAAACCCGGCAAGCGCCCGGCGCACCCGGTTGCGGCCGTCTGGTCACGTTGCCGGTGCAGGAGGAGATCCTGCACAGCCCCGATCGCTGCCGATGCTGCGGCACGCCCTTTCCCGCGGATGCTCCGACCAAGGGCTACAATGGTCGCTATGCACTCGATGTGGTCGCCCCCACTTCGGGTTCCCCAGGCCTTGAAGTCCGTCACACCAAGCACGTCTATCTGCAACGGCAATGTTCCTGCGGCCATTGGACGCATGCGGAACCGGGACGCTGTGCAGAGAATACGGACTGGCAGGTCGAACTGACCGAATGGCACCTGGCCGGTCCGATGCTGGTGGCGCTGATCTGCGCCTTGTCGCTGCGCCAGCGCGTTTCGCGCCGGGGTGTCCAGGAGTTTCTGGCCGATTGGCTGGGCGTATCCCTGAGCATCGCGGCGATCCACCAATGCCTGCACGAAGCCGGTCGCGCGGTCGCGCCGGTGATCGAGCGCGATATCGTGCCGTTGATTCGCGAGGCCGAACTGCTGCATGTCGACGAAACCGGCTGGAAAGAGGGAAACCAGCTCTTGTGGCTGTGGGTCTTTACCTGCACCACCGCCACCCTGTTTGCCATCGGCAGGCGTTCCCGCAGGATGCTGCACAAGATCCTGGGCGAAGCGTTCGTTGGCTGGTTGATGAGCGATGGCTTCTGGGCCTATCGCGATTACGATCGCCGCTTGCGCTGCCTGGCGCATCTCATCCGCAAGGCCCATGGGCTGGACCAGAGCCTCGACCCACTGGCGCGACCGTTTGGTGCCGCCACCCTGGCCCTGTTCGAGGACCTGCTCCAGCAAGTCTACCAGGCCCGGGAAGGACCACAGCCTCCGGCCGATCTGTACCAGAAAAACCGCGGCAAGCTCGACGCCTTCAACGACCTATGCGTGGATCACTGGGACTGTGCGCACGAAAAGACGCGGCAACTGGCGCGCGAGTTCACCCATGACTGGGAGGCGATCTGGGCCGTTCTGGAGTTTCCGCGGTTGCCCATCACGAACAATTGGGCCGAACAGGCCTTGCGGCACTGGGTGATCAGCCGTCGCATCAGCCAGGGCACCCGGACCGAGCAGGGTTCTTTGGCCTTCGCGCTCCTCGTCAGCGTGATCGAAACCTGCCGCAAGCGCGGGGTCTCGCCCTGGCCCTACCTGGCTCAGGTGGTCCAGCAGCGGCGCAAAGGCGAGCCGGCCCCCGTTCTGCCTGAACCCGCCCCGGCACCATGACCTTTCGCCGCATGCGGTTGTAATACCAGCACTCAAGCCTGGGGGAGTGAACGCATACCCGGGAACGAGACCGTATACTTCCCCCGGCCACGAGGAGAGGATACTACTTCCTCGGGATACAGCTTCAGATCAGGCTAATGCCTTAGAGATTCCCGCGCAGGCTGCAGAAGATTTTCCGCTGCGGGTATTCGTTCATATCGCCGAGGATGCGCAACGCGTACCTGCTCAGGGACTCGAACGGCAACTCGAAGAACGGGGCTTGAAGGATGGTTCACGCATCCAAGCACCGGGAATTGAATTAGTGAACGCCGCGCCGCGGCGCAGTGAACTGCGGTGCTTCCGGGCTGAGGAATGCGGCAACGAGGGCGATCAGCTGCTGGCGATCACCAACGAGATTCTTGCCGAACCGCAGCTCCGGCTCAACGATCTGAGCCGCCGCTACGGCGACTCCACCGCGATCCGCCCGCGACATTTCGAGATCTGGTTCGCTGCGGGCGACGCCATCCAGTTGCGCTCTGAATGACTGGCATCAAAAAAGGAAACCCACCAGGAGGTGCAATCATGTCCAAGATTCCCAAGACCTGGATGCCCAAAGTGCAGATGCGCCGCATCGTCTGTCACTGGACAGCCGGCACCTACCAAGCCTCCGCTCTTGATCGCAAGCACTACCACATCCTGGTTGAGGGTGACGGGAACCTGGTACGGGGCAAACACAGCATCGCAGACAACCAGTCCACTACCGATGGGAAATACGCCGCGCATACCGCGCGGCTCAACACCGGATCGATCGGCCTGACGGTTTGCTGTATGGCGGGGGCGCGGGAACGCCCGTTCGATCCGGGACGATTTCCAATGACCGAACGGCAGTGGCGCACCATGGCTCAGGCCGCGGCAGATCTCTGCGTGGCCTACGAGATTCCCGTCACGTCACGCACGGTGCTCGGCCATGGTGAGGTCCAGCGCAATCTCGGTGTGGCACAGTCGGGAAAGTGGGACCCCATGGTCCTGCCCTGGGAACCACGGCTGCCCACCGAACAGGTGGGCGAACGCTTTCGCGAGCTGGTACGCGCTTTCATCGACGGGGTCGTCCCGGACGAATCGCTGGGTGCGGATCTGGATGCAAAAATACTGGGTGTGGCATTGAAGGGCTCGCTTCATGCTGACGAAGAGGCGTTCCTGAAGGTGGAAAGCCTGGTCCAGGATGTAGGCTGGCAACTCCTCAACGCCTCCCGCGACACTCTGGCCCTGCTGCCTTCCGGTCACACGATGCCGCTGTTCTTGAACGGCGTGTTTCTCGATGGCGAGACGGTGGTCCCGGACGAGGCGACCGAGAGCGAGGTGGCCGAATTGATGATGTCCCACGGCTATGTGCGAGCAGCCGCGGCAGCGGCTGCTCTGGAGTTGCCGCTTGTGTTCGACCTGGAGAAGAATCGGATCGAGATCGGCGATAAGCCGCCCCGGCGCTCGACCAAGCCTCCGGAGCACCGCCGCTGGGTCGTGGAGCCTGGGGATACGCTCTACGCTCTTGCCGCCCGTCACTTGGGCAACGGAGCCCGCTGGCACGAGTTGCTTCAATCCGATGGTCAGCCTTTCGACGAGGCCAGTGCGCGCCTCCTCGCGCCAGGCGACGTGGTGCTGATCCCGGGCCTCGCCGGAGCGGCGGTATCCGAGGAGCTCGCGCCCCCCTCCATTGAAGCCTTGCCAGTCCCCGAGGAGCTAACATGGCTGGACGGTTCCACGATTCATGCCTTGGCGGCAGCTTGCGTCGGCAGTGTGGACGCAGGACTTCGCAGATTCGCTGAAGAGTCCATCCCCGTGATCCTGGCCGAGTGCCTGGCCAGCGGAGTGAATACGCGAACACAGATTGCCTACGTGCTGGCGACCTCTGAGCACGAATCGCAGTGCGGGAAGTTCATGGTTGAGATCTGGGGACCCACTCCTGATCAAAAGCGCTACGAGGGACGTAAGGATCTCGACAATACACAGAAAGGGGACGGCTTCCGCTTTCGTGGGAGGGGCTATGTGCAGATCACCGGCCGACACAACTACAGGTTCTGGTCGAAAAGGCTGGGAATCGACCTACTCTCCAGGCCAGACCTCACCTACCAGGATCCAAGCATCGCGGCCCGCATTCTGGTCCAGGGCATGCGCGACGGGACTTTCAGGCCGGCGCACAAGCTGCCGAGGTACGTCAACGACGACGTCGCGGACTTCTACAATGCTCGCGAAGTGATCAACGGCGACAAGGCCCGCGTGGACTCCGGGCACACCGACGATCGCGGCACCCGAATCGCGCGTATTGCCGAGCGCTACCTTTCCAGCATGAGCTGATCCTATGGCCCATCGTCGCTTGAGCAGATGCTCCACGCTGCCTTACACCACCCCACTCTGACCGAGAAACCGCATCATGCCCGCCGCTCAGCTTCCCCTCTGCTTCGTCCTGATGCCCTTCGGCAAGAAACCTACGGTCGGCGGCACCGTGGTGGACTTCGATGCCATCTACCGCGGTCTGATCGCGCCCGCGATCGAGCAGGCCGGGCTTGACCCGCTACGCGCGGACGAGGAAATGACCGGGGGCATCATCCACAAGCCGATGTTCGAGCGGCTGATTCTGTGCGAGTACGCGGTGGCGGACCTGACCACCGCCAACGCGAACGTGTTCTACGAGCTGGGTCTGCGGCACGCGGTGCGCCCGGCGAGCACGGTGACTCTCTATGCCGAGGACACCGGGCAACTCCCGTTCGACGTCGCTCCGCTGCGCGCGATCCCCTACCGGCTGGGTCCCGACGGCATCCCGGTCGATACGGCGGTAATCCGTGAGGCACTGACTGAGCGGCTGCGCGAGGCCCGCCACGGGGCAACCGACAGCCCGGTGTTTCAACTGGTCGAGGGCTTCCCCGACATCCAGCGGCTCAAGACCGACGTATTCCGGGAGCGGGTGGCCTATTCCGAGTCGCTGAAGCAACGCCTGGCCGCCGCGCGCAACGAAGGCGTCGAAGCCGTACGTGGCGTGGAGAACCAACTCGGCGCTCTCGCCGATGTCGAGTCGGGGGTGGTGATCGACCTGTTTCTGTCGTATCGGGCGGTGAAGGCCTGGGAGGACATGATCGCGCTGGTGCCGAAGATGGCGCCGCCACTGGCCGCCACCGTGCTCGTTCAGGAACAGCTTGGACTGGCGCTCAACCGCGCTGGTCGCGGCGACGAGGCCGAGCGCGTGCTGCTCGACCTGATCACCCGGCGCGGGCCCAGCAGCGAGACCTACGGCATCCTCGGACGCGTGTACAAGGATCGCTGGGAACGGGCACTGAAGGACGGCGATACCCTGCTCGCGCGGGGTCAGCTCAACCAGGCGATCGAGGCCTACCTGAAGGGTTTCGAGACCGACTGGCGGGATGCCTACCCGGGGGTCAACGCGGTCACGCTGATGGAGCTGCGCGAGTCGCCGGATCCGCGCCGCGAGCGTTTGCTCCCGGTCGTCGCCTATGCCGTCGAGCGGCGCATCGCCGCGGGCAAACCCGACTACTGGGATCACGCCACCCGGCTCGAACTCGCCGTGCTGGCCAAGGACGAGGACGCGGCGCAGGCCGCGCTCGCGGATGCGCTCGCCGCGATTCGGGAGCCCTGGGAGCCGGAAACCACCGCCCGCAACCTCCGGCTGATCCGCGAGGCACGCCTGCGCCGGGGCGAGAGCCCGTCCTGGACCGAGGAGATCGAGCGGGTACTGGGCCGCAGAACATGAACAGGGGGAACGGGAACATGGACGAGTCCATCAAGCAAGCCAGAACCCTACTGCAGGGGGAACAGCCATCACCGGAGGGGTCCGTGCTCCGGAAGCTCGTCAAGGAATTGAAGGGCGCTCTGGAGTTCGCTCTGGCAAGCCAGGTCCTGGCCCGGGCCAGGCACCACGCCCCGGGCGATATCTGGATCGTCCAGCAGTTGGCCCTGTGCGCCTACAAGGACGAGGAGCGGCCGCCAGCCACCCGATTTGCCGAGGCCCTGGCGTTGCTGGAGGGGATCGGCCTGCGCGATCCCGGGAACCGTAACGCCGAAACCCTGGCGCTGGGCGGAGCGGTATACAAGCGCCGGTGGGAGCAGTTCGGAAAGCTCGAGGACCTGCACGAAGCACTGGTCTTCTATCGGGCAGCCTACGAGCGCAACCCGGAAGAGGACATGGGTTATGGTGGCGTCAACGCGGCTTTCGTGCTCGACCGGCTGGCGGCCCGCGCGGCGAGCGTGGCCGCGCGCACCGGCACGGATCCGGTCGAGGCCGAGGCCCTCCGCGCGAAGGCTCGAGCACTGCGCGAGGACATGGCCGTCGAGCTACCGCGAGCCGCGGAAAGGAACCCTGCCCTTGAGGGGCAGTACTGGTACGTTGCAACGCTGGCGGAGATCCAGTTCGGCTTGGGAAACTACACCCAGGCGGGAGAGTGGCTGGCCAAGGCCAGAAACATCGAGACGAAGGAATGGGAGCGCCAGACCACGTTCCGGCAACTGGTCACCCTGGCCCGTCTCCAGGGCATCGAAGCACCCATCGAGAATCGGGACAGCGTGAAATGGCATCCCGCGTGGCAGGCGCTTGCCGAGCTGTTGGGAGAGGAGACCGAGCTGGCCCTTTCCTGCTACCGGGGCAAGGTTGGGCTCGCCCTGTCGGGCGGCGGCTTTCGCGCCTCGTTCTTCCATTTGGGAGTGCTGGCACGCCTGGCGGAAACGGATGTGCTGCGCAGCGTCGAGGTGCTGTCCACGGTGTCCGGGGGCAGCATCGTCGGGGCGCACTATTACCTGGCCGTGCGTCATTGGCTTCAGAGCCATCCGGACCGCGGGATTTCCCGTAGCGACTATTTGGCGATGGTAAGCGAGTTGCAAAAGCAGTTCCTCGCCGGCGTACAGCGCAATCCGCGCATGCAGGTACTCGCGCGCCTGGGCGAGAATCTGCGCATGATCTTCCGCAAGGACCGCTCCCGGAGCCACCGACTCGGTGAGATCTTCGAAGAAGCGCTGTACGGCCGGGTGGCCGACGGGCACCTTCTGGACCAGCCGCGTGTCCTTGCCGAGTTGCTGATCAAACCGGCGGGTGAATCCGATCCGGACTCGTTCAAACCCAGGTTCTCGAACTGGCGGCGCCGCGCCAGGGTGCCGGCGCTGCTGCTGAACGCCACGTCTCTGAACACCGGACATGCCTGGCAGTTCAGCGCCCGCTGGATGGGCGAGCCGCCCGGGCTGATCGGCACGGAGGTGGACGTCAATGAGCGACTGCGCCGCCCGTACTACAGGGACATGCCCACCGAAGCCCTGCGCCAGTATCGCCTGGGCCACGCCGTGGCCGCGTCAGCCTGTGTGCCCGGCCTGTTCGAACCGCTGGTCATCGAGGGTCTGTACCCGGAACGAACCGTGCGTCTGGTGGACGGTGGGGTCCACGACAACCAGGGTGTGGCCGGCCTGCTCGACGAAGGCTGCACGCTGATCCTGTGCAGCGACGCCTCGGGCCAGATGGACGACCAGAGCAACCCGTCCGACAGGCTCGTCGGTGTCCCGTTACGGGCGAACAGCATCCTGATGAAGCGGGTGCGCGATATCCAGTACCAGGATCTCGTCGCCCGCCTCGACAGCCGCGCGATCGAAGGGCTGTTCTTCGTGCACCTGAAGAAGGATCTCGCGTCCGAACCCCTCGACTGGATCGGCTCCGACGAACCCAGGTCCGAGCCGCAACACACCGGTCAGCGCACCCCTTACGGCGTGGATCGTGACCTGCAATCCAAACTGGCCGCGCTGCGTACGGATCTGGACAGCTTCACCGAGGTCGAGGCACACGCCCTGATGCTGAGCGGCTACCTGATGACGGAACACCAGTTCCGCGAACTGCAGCAAGGCCACGAGAAGGAAGGTCAGCCCGGCACCTGGGGGGACTACGATGTCGGCGCGCCGCGCGGCGATTGGTCGTTTCTAGCGTTGGAGGAGTTGCTGGGGCAACCGCCCGACAGCCCGGATGTTCGCCGCAAGGATCTGGGGTTACAGCTCCAGGTCGGTGCGGCTCGCCTCTTCAAGGTCTGGAGGCTGGTCCCGGCATTTCGCGTGGCCGGCTGGGCGGCTCTGATTGCCGCTCTGCTGGCAATCGCGACGCTGACGGCAACGTTCTGGAACACCCCGCTACCGAGCCTGGCGCCTACCTTGGGAGCCCTTGTCCTGATACTCGCGCTGATCGCGGCTGGTCTCATGGTCCCGGCGCTGAAGTGGGTCCAGCCGGAGCGCGCAATGCGGGGGCACCTGCGCAAGGGACTGATCGCGGTCGCGGGATTTGTCGCCTCCAGGGTGCACCTGGCATTCTTTGACCGCCTGTATCTCGCGCGCGGCCGGGTCGGCCGCTTGCTCGGCCTGAAATGAGTGACAACGCACACTTCGGCGCTGTTCCTCCGTATCGGGTACGCTGGCGCGCCTGGCACGGAAACTTGCGCCGGTACCTCTCGGCGACCCACAAGAGGGCTCGGTGAAGATCTTTCTCGCGTTTTCCTTCCGGGACGACGACAAGGCCCTCGTCGGTTTCGTCGAGCAGCTCCTGGCCAGTCACCACGTGCAGGCGATCACAGGCGAACGTCTAGCCGGGGAGCAGCTTACCCCGGCCGTACAAAGGAGAATCGACAGCAGCGACGCCCTCGTGGCCCTGCTCACGCGTCGAGACGAGTTGCTGGGTGGCGGCTGGACCACCCACCAATGGGTGCTCGACGAACTGGCCTACGCCCGCGCCCACAACAAGCGGGCGATCGCCGTGGTCGAGGATGGAGTTAACAACGGCGGCATGTACCAGCCGCATGAGCGGATCGCGCTGAACCGCGACCAACCCGTCGAATCCCTGCTGATCCTCTCGGAAACCATCGGCCTGTGGAAGCGCGCCGTGGGTCGCACGGTCAAGGTACAACTGCTTCCGGCAATGCTGGCCCGGCGGCTCGGAGCCGCCGGCAACAATAGCCGGTGCCGCTATCGGCTCTGGCTACGGGGCGAGTTCACTGACTGGCGGGAGAGTACTCCGGTGCCCGAGGGCGGCGGTACCTTCCTCTACATCAACGGTGTCGACGACGAGCATCTGATTCAGTTGGAGGTCCAAGAGTACAACAAGGTCTGGCAGTCCGTCGCCACGTCGCAATGGATGCACATCAAACTCTCTTCAGTGGGTAATCAGCCATGAGCCTCCGCATCGCACAGGACGCCCATTACCAGGGCAAGAACTGGTGGCGCTGGTCCGTCTGGCTGGATGGATCTCCGGCGGAACTCGACGACGTGTCGCATGTGGTTTACACGCTGCACCCCACCTTCCCCACACCGGTTCGCCACACCGACGATCGCAGTTCGGACTTCCGGATCTCTTCGGCCGGCTGGGGAGAGTTCGAGATCTTTGCGGAAGTCACACTCAAGAGCGGTGAGACCCTGAAGCGGCATCATTGGCTCACGCTCGAACAGCCGCCTACGAAACCAGACCAAGGACTGCCCAGAATCAAATCAACACACTCGGAGGTTCCACGAAAAGCCCGGAAACGGGGCATGGCCACGAACGATCTGGTTGGCAGCAGCCCTCCGCGCCGCGCTGCCACGAGAGGCGTCGCGCCCAAGACGGAGACGCTGCCTCTCACCGTGTTCCTGTCGGGCAGCGTCGGGGATATGCCGGCCATACGGAACATCAGGGCGGTGCTCGAACGTCACGGTGCCAAGGTCACCACAGCGGAGGACATCGCTTCCGGACTGCCGTGGGAACACGCCATACGTGAGCGCATCCGCAACGCAGACGTTGCGGTGTTCGTCCTCTCACGCCGCCCCAGCCTCTTCCTGATGCAGGAGATCGAGCTAACCCTTGAGATCGGCACCGGACTCGTGGTTCCCGTACTCATCGGCACCGAAGTTGAACCGCCGCAGCAACTCCAAGGGTGGCAGGCATTCCGGGTCTCGGATGACAAGGAACTTGAAACGGTGGCCCTGGATGTCCTCAAGAGTTCAGTGGCAAGAGAACGCGGGTGATGGCCGAGAGGTCGTGGCTATGACTGCAGCGCTCGAGCACGCAAGGGGAGCGCACAGGCGTGGGGCTACCAGGGGCCGAAACGCGGGGCCGGGGCGTTGGTGTAGAAGTCCTCGCGGGGTTGCGGGAGCGGGCCGCGGTACTCGGCGGGGTAACGGGTGATCTGTCCGCTCCGGGGGTCGATGCCGGTCCACGAAAACCAGCGCCAAAAATCGCCGCCGGCCTCGATGATCCGCTGAGTGTCGGGCTCCCAGACCACATGCCCGGCCGGCGCAATCGCACTCACGCGCAGGCAGGCCCCGCTCGCCGCATCCCATACCCGCAGCGTCCCCTCACCCCCCGCCGACACAAGCCGAGCGCCGTCCGGCGAATACGCGCAGAACAACACCCAGCCCTCGTGCCCGCACAGCGTCCGCAGACGCTCCCCGCTCGCCGCATCCCACACCCGCAGCGTGCCGTCACCCCCGGCCGAGACCAGTCTCCCACCCTCGGGCGAAATGGTCCCGGCTGGATGGCGCGCCTGCTGCCCCTGCGCGAGGAACTGTTGCGCGGAGACACCCGCCCGCTCTATCTCGGGTGGCTTGCGCGCGTCAGCGAGGGCGAGTTCGACGCGGAGGAGCCGGAACCGCCACGGCCGGCGGGTCTGGGCGCGCTCACCCCGGCACAACAGGCACTGGCCGAGTTTCTCCTGCTCGACCCAGACCTGGTTGCCGCAGCCGCTGTGGCAAGTCCCGAGCTGCGGTCGCCGCAAGCGGCAGAATCGGATGTCGACGCCTGGCTGGCCACGCAGACTGCCGACGCCCTGCGTGCCCCGCTGCGGCTGATGCTGCTGGGCCAGCCGCTGGCGGCGGAACGTAGGCTACACGGCGAGTTCCTCGCCTGGCAACGCAATCAGCACCCGATGATCCCCCGCTCGGATCGACGAACGCTGGCCGAGATCGAGGCCGGCGTGGAAGCGGCACGCAGCCTGCGCCTGGAACGCGAACGCGAAGCGCGTGCCGCCAAGGAGGCCAAGCGCCAGGCAGAACACGCACGCTATCTCTCGACTGTGGCCCAACAGGCGGATCGTGTCTGGGACGAGATCGACACCCTCCTGGAGCGCCGCACCGGTGCCGCCTACGACGAGGCCCTTCAACGCCTGCAGGACCTCGCCGAGGCCCTGCAGGCCGCCGAACGCGAACAGGAGTTTCGCCGCGATCTCGAAAAACTGCTGGCGGCCCATGGCGGGCGTCCCGCATGGATGAAGCGGCTGGAAAAAGCGGCTGGAAAAAGCGGGATTTCTGCCCTGCCAGTCCGTGAACGCGGTCACCATCGACTGGGACCGGATGCCAGGCCGCTCCGAAGCCGGCACTGGCTCGTGACGTCTATCTGCTAAGCCGGCACAACGGCCATCCGTCCGGGAATCGGCGCCGGTGTCTGACCGAGGTACGACGCTGCGCCTCGCGCTACGTCAGTCCTCCGGACTCGCCTCGAGCGCACCGCTGTCCATGCGGCAGAGACAGTAGACGAACGGTTGTTCCTTGCCAGCCGGTGTCTGGTGCGCCTCGCGGTGGTGGCCGAGAAGCGTGAATGCGGCACCGAACTCGGCGTGAAGCGCCGACGGGCTGTAGCGCATCACCGGCAGTCCGCTGCACAGGGTCGGTCCGTCCTTGGCGAAGGTCGCGACGATGACCAGGCCGCCCGGTTTCACCGCGCGCAGCACCTGCCGCACGTAGGCTTGGCGACCCGAGGAGTCGGTCAGGAAATGGAACACGGCCCGGTCGTGCCAGACGTCGTAAGCATGAGCGGGCAGATCGGCATCGAGCACGTTGGCCTCCAGCCAGTGTACGTCCGACGCCCGCTTCCCCAGCCTTGCGCGGGCCGCGGCCAGCGCCGCTTTGGATACGTCCAGCACGGTGAGGTCGCGGTAGCCCTCGCGCAGGCAGTCGTCGACGAAGTGCGAGGCTCCTGCCCCAACGTCGATGATCGCGGCATCCCTGGGCACCCCGGCGTCCCGGAGGATCTGCAGGGACAGCCGGGCATGTTCCTGAAACCAGCTGACCTCGGTTTCGCTTTTCGAAGCGTAGACTTTTTCCCAGTGCTCTTTGGATTCCATCGGAGTTCCTGGCCTGGCCGTCATTCGCACGAAAACGGGGGTGAATCCCTTTCACCTTCCGCGGCTTCCGTGTTCTTCCGTGGCTGCATTGTCGCGGTGCCAAGGCTTGGCTATTGCACCAGCGGGGTGTCGGCGCCGTCCAGGTCGAGGCCGTCGATGCGGGCGTCGCCGACCAGGCGCTGCAGGTACTGGGCGACGGCGCGGCGCAGCACGTGCTGTTCCATGTACTCCGCCACCTGGGCCTGCACGGCCTCGAACGGCAGTTGTTCGCCACCCTCCCGACCCCGCAGGTAGACCAGGTGCACGCCGTAGCGGGTCTCGAGCGGGCGCGATGCGATCTTGCCGGGCTCCATGCGCTCCAGCGCTTTCTCGAACTCGGGCACGGTCTGGCCGCGGCCGATCGGACCCAGGTCGCCGCCCGCGTCGCGCGACGGGCAGGCGGAATGGGTCATCGCCGCCGCGGTGAACGCGCCGGGATCATCGCCGATCTCGGCCAGCAGTTCTTCAGCCCCGGCGATCGCTTCCCGTCGAGCTTCATGATCGTCCGGGGCCGCCGGGAGCAAGATATGTGACACGTGGTGCACGACGGGGCTGCGGAAGCGCTCCCGGTGCGTGTCGTAGTAGCGCCGGCAGGCCGCGTTATCGGCCTTCGGGACCTGGACTGCCCGAGCCATCAATGCCTGGATCAGGCTTTCCTCCGGATCGGTCGCATCAAGGGGCGGGCTCAACTCGCTGCGGCGGGCTTCCTGCAGCAGCAGTTCGCGGATCACCAGCGCCCGGGCCGCTTCGTACTGGGCGACATCGGCCGACGGGGCGGGGTGATATTGCATCTCGCGGTGGATCGCCTGTTCGGGGATCTCCACACCGTTCACGGTTATCGTCATGGCATCGTCTCTCGTCTTTCCGTCGGGTTCCAAAAAGCCGCCGCCGGTTCATGTTCAGGTCAGGCGGAAAAGCGCGTCGTGATCCACGGTTCGCCCTCGGTGAATGCACACAGGCCCGGGTTCGCGCGGCGCCGCACGGCGGATGACGGCCTTCAGCCTCTTCCGCCCTACCCTGCTGTCCAGCGGGACCAAAACCACCGCCGGCGGTTCAAGCCGCTGTAGGGCGGAAAAGCGCAGCGTCATCCGCCTTTCAGCTTCGGGGTAGGCACACCCGCCGGGGTTCGCGCGGTGCCGCACGGCGGATGACGGCCTTCGGCCTCTTCCGCCCTACGCCCCTTGCGGGTCGGTGTCGTTCTGCATGGCCCGCGCCGTTCAGCCGGTGCTCCAGGCACGGGGGCGGCGCATGCCGGCGATCCGGCAGGCCTGCTTCACGTAGCCGTAGGGGAACAGCTCGAACAGGTGGTTGTGGGCCTTGTCGCCGTAGCCGAACTCCTCGTCGAGGAACTTGATCACGAAGCGGGCATCCACCGCGATCTGGTGCTCGTCGTAGTACTCGCGGATGAAGCGGATCACGGCCCAGTGTTCGTCAGTGAGGTCGATCCCCTCTTCCGCGGCGATGTGTTCCGCGACGCCCGAGGTCCAGGCCTCGGGGTCGACGAGGTAGCCTTCCTCGTCGGTGGCGATGGTCGTGTCGTTGAATTCGATGGCCATGGGGCATTCTCCAGTCGGTCTTTGCGTCATCGGTTGTCGGTCGTTGTGAAAGCTTCGGCCTTCGCCTCCGTCCCCCTCCCGCATGCGGGATCAAGGTCGGGTTCGGGGGTGCATGGTGCCGTGCACTTCCCCCTCCCCAGCCCTCCCCCGCAGGCGGGGAGGGCGTTTGCTCCCCCTCTCCCGCTTGCGGGGAGAGGGGCCGGGGGTGAGGGTTGAGTGCACGCGGGGATGACCATGCGCTTCCTCCTCCCCAACCCTCTCCCGCTCGTAGGGAGGGAGTTCCGGGGAGGGTTCAGCGGCGGCGCACCAGCTGGTAGCTGCGGCCGAGGTACCAGACGGGGGCGCTCCAGATGTGCACCAGCCGGGTGAACGGGAACACCAGGAACATCGTCAGCCCGAGGACGATGTGCGCCTTGAAGATCCAGTGGGTGTCGACGATGAACGCGGCGGCACCCGGCTGGAAGGTCACGATGTGCTGCGCCCAGTTCGCCAGCGCCACCATGTTCGCGCCGTCCAGGTGGGTCATCGACAGCGGCAGCGTGGCAAGCCCGAGAATCAGCTGCACATACAGCAGGACCAGGATGAAGTGATCGGACCCGCTGCTGGTCGCCCGGATACGGGCGTCGAACAGGCGGCGATAGAGCAGCATGCTCAGCCCCACGAAGGTCATCAGGCCGAAGATGCCGCCCGCGATGATCGCGATCAGCTGCTTGGCCGGCGTCGAGATCCCGATCGCCTTGTACGCCCACTCGGGCGTCAGCAGACCAAACAGGTGACCGAAGAACAGCAGCAGGATCCCGATGTGGAACAGGTTGCTCGCGAGACGCAGGTTCTTCGTGCGCAGCATCTGGCTCGAGCCGCTGCGCCAGGTGAACTGGTCGCGCTCGAAACGTACCAGGCTGCCCAGCAGGAACACGGCGAGCGCCAGATACGGGAAGTACCCGAAGACGAGTTCGTTCAGATAATCCATTGTAGTCAACCTCCGAAGACGGATTGCTTGGCGGGCACGGTGCCGGCGGGTTCCGGCTTCACCCAGTGGATCGGCTGTTCAGTCGCCTGCCCGCTGCCGCAGCCGCCCGGCGCGAGGAAGGTCACCGCCTCTTCTTCCCAGTACTTGTCCATGTTCACCACCGTTTCGTCGGGGCCCTCGGCAGCCGCCTGCTCTCGGATCTCGTCGAGGTTCTCGGGCGCACCCGCAAAGGCCAGCAGCGCGTCGAACAGAACCCCATACCGGCTGCCCCGCAATGCCAGTCGTTCGCCAATCAGTGCAAGCACCGGCGCCGCGTCGCCGAGCAGTTCGCGGGCCTCGTTCACCGGCCGCTCGGAGGCGAACTCCAGGAACAGCGGCAGGTAGTCCGGCAGTTCCCGCGCGCTCAGCTCGAAGCCGTGACGGCGGTACAGGTCCACCAGGTCCACCATCGCCTGGCCCCGGTCGCGCGACTCCCCGTGCACGTGCTCGAACAGGTGCAGGGACACCGCCCGGCCACGGTCGAACAGGTTCACATAGTCCTCCTGCAGCACGTAGAGGTCCGTGATACGCAATTCGGCGATCAGCGTTCCGATACGCCG
This sequence comes from Thioalkalivibrio nitratireducens DSM 14787, assembly GCF_000321415.2. Classification (NCBI taxonomy): domain Bacteria; kingdom Pseudomonadati; phylum Pseudomonadota; class Gammaproteobacteria; order Chromatiales; family Ectothiorhodospiraceae; genus Thioalkalivibrio; species Thioalkalivibrio nitratireducens. Next base: position 1,756,952 of record NC_019902.2, read on the forward strand.
CCGCAGCTCCGGAGGTAGCAGCCGTTCCTCTTCCACCGCCGCCGCCAGCTCCTCCAGCGCCCCGAGCAGGTCGGCTCGCGGGTAACACAACAGCCGGGAGATCACCTTCAGCGTTTTCATCGGTTCGATCCGATCCGTGTCGGTCATGACTTCACCTCCACCCGGATCGGCTTGCCCTGACGGTCGGTCAGGCGCTTGGTGCCGAAAATGCTGGTCTTGGTCGCCCCGTCGGCGCAGGAGTTGCCGAAGCTGAAGCCGCAACCGCCGCGCTCGCCGTAGGCGTCGTAGGTCGCACTCGCGTACTCCCGGTGCGAACTCGGGATCACGAAACGGTCCTCGTAGTTCGCGATCGCGAGATAGCGGTACATCACCTCGATCTGGTCCATGCGCAGACCGACGTCGTCGAGCACGGCCTGGTTGAACTCGCCGTCCACGGTCTTCGAGCGCATGTAGGCGCGCATCGCAAGCATGCGTTTCAGCGCCAGCGTCACCGGCTTTTCGTCACCGGCCGTCAGCATGTTCGCGAGGTAGCGCACCGGGATGCGCAGCGAGTCGACGTCGGGGATGATGCCGTTCATACCCATCTTCCCGGACTCGGCGGCGGACTGGATCGGCGACAGCGGCGGGACGTACCACACCATCGGCAGCGTGCGGTACTCCGGGTGCAGCGGGAACGCGATCTTCCACTCCATTGCCATCTTGTAGATCGGCGACTGCTGGGCGGCGGTGAGCCAGGACTCGGGGATGCCTTCCTTGCGGGCGGCAGCGAGCACCTTCTCGTCGAACGGATCCAGGAACATTTCCAGCTGCTTCTCGTACAGATCCCGCTCGCTGGCAACGCTGGCAGCTTCCTCGATCTTGTCCGCGTCGTACAGCAAAACTCCGAGGTAGCGGATGCGTCCGACGCAGGTTTCCGAGCAGACCGTCGGCTGGCTCACCTCGATGCGCGGATAGCAGAAGATGCACTTCTCCGATTTCCCGGTGTTCCAGTTGTAGTAGATCTTCTTGTATGGGCAACCGGACACGCACATGCGCCAGCCGCGGCACTTGTCCTGATCGATCAGCACGATCCCGTCTTCCTCGCGCTTGTAGATCGCGCCACTCGGGCACGATGCGACGCAGGCCGGGTTCAGGCAGTGCTCGCACAGGCGCGGCAGGTACATCATGAAGGTGTTCTCGAACTGGCCGTAGATGTCCTTCTGCACCTGTTCGAAGTTGTAGTCCTTCGAGCGCTTGGAGAACTCGGTACCCAGGATCTCCTCCCAGTTCGGCCCCCAGTGGATCTTCTCCATCCGCTTCCCGCTCACCAGCGAACGCGGGCGAGCGACTGGCATTGCCCTCGACTCCGGCGCGTCCTGCAGATGCGCGTAGTCGTAGTCCCAGGGCTCGTAGTAGTCGTCGATCTCGGGCAGGTCCGGGTTCGCGAAGATGTTCGCCAGGATCCGCCACTTGCCGCCCATGCGCGGCTCGATATGCCCGTCCTCGCGGCGGCGCCAGCCGCCGTTCCAGCGGTCCTGGTTCTCCCACTCCTTCGGATAGCCGATGCCGGGCTTGGTCTCGACGTTGTTGAACCAGGCGTACTCCATCCCGTCGCGCGAGGTCCAGACGTTCTTGCAGGTGACCGAACAGGTGTGGCAACCGATGCACTTGTCCAGGTTCAGCACCATTGCGATCTGTGCACGAATCTTCATCTCAGCGAGCCTCCACGGCTTGAGCGGCTGGGGCGCGTTCTTCCATCCAGTCGATCTTGTTCATCTTGCGGACGATGATGAATTCGTCCCGGTTGGAACCGACGGTCCCGTAGTAGTTGAAGCCGTAGCTCAACTGGGCGTAGCCGCCGATCATGTGGGTGGGTTTCAGCACCGCGCGGGTCACCGAGTTGTGGATGCCGCCGCGCGTCTGGGTCGTCTCGGATCCGGGCGTGTTGGTGATCTTTTCCTGCGCGTGGTACATCAGCGACATGCCTTCCGGCACCCGCTGGCTGACCACCGCGCGGGCGGCGATCGCGCCGTTCACGTTGTAGGCCTCGATCCAGTCGTTGTCCTCGATGCCGACCTTCGCCGCGTCGACCTCGCTGATCCAGATGATCGGCCCACCCCGCGAGAGCGTGAGCATGATCAGGTTGTCGGTGTAGGTGCTGTGGATGCCCCATTTCTGGTGCGGAGTGATGAAGTTCAGCACCACCTCACCGTTGCCGTTCGGCTTGGTGCCGATGATCGGATCGACCGTCTTCATGTCCACCGGCGGGCGGTAGACACACAGCGGCTCGCCGAAGGCGCGCATCCAGGGGTGATCCTGGTAGAACTGCTGGCGCCCGGTCAGCGTGCGCCACGGGATGAGTTCGTGCACGTTGGTGTAGCCGGCGTTGTAGGACACGTGCTCGTCCTCGAGTCCCGACCAGGTCGGCGAGGAGATAATCTTGCGCGGCTGCGCGACTACGTCGCGGAAGCGGATCTTCTCGTGCTCCTTCGGCAATGCTAGGTGCTTGTGATCGCGACCGGTAATCTGGCCCAGCGCGTCCCAGGCCTTCACCGCCACGTGGCCGTTGGTTTCCGGCGCGAGCATCAGGATCGTCTCGGCCGCGTCGACATCCGATTCGATCCGGGGCAGCCCCTGGCTGACGCCCTCTTCCGTCACCACGTAGTTGATGTCGCCGAGCGCCTTGACCTCTTCCTCGGTGTTCCAGTTGATGCCCTTGCCGCCGTTGCCGGCCTTGACCATCAGCGGCCCCAGCGCCGTGAACTTCTTGTAGGTGTTGGGGAAGTCACGCTCGACCACCACCAGCCCCGGCATCGTCTTGCCGGGAACCAGGTCGCACTCGCCGCGCTTCCAGTCCTTTACCTCCAGCGGCTGACCCAGTTCGGCCGGCGTGTCGTGCAGCAGAGGCAACGCGACGAGGTCCTTCTCGACACCGAGGTGACCCTCGCAGACCTTCGAGAAGGTTTTCGCGATCCCCTTGAAGATGTCCCAGTCGGTCCGGGACTCCCAGGCCGGGTCCACCGCCGCCGTCAGCGGGTGGATGAACGGGTGCATGTCGGAGGTGTTCAGGTCGTGCTTCTCGTACCAGGTCGCGGTCGGAAGCACGATGTCCGAGTACATGCAGGTGGTGGACATCCGGAAGTCCAGCGTCACCAGCAGGTCGAGCTTGCCCTCGATCGGCTTGTCGGCCCAGACGACCTCCTCCGGCTTCTCGCGGCCCTCGCCGCCGAGGTCCTTGCCCTGCACCCCGTGGGTCGTGCCGAGGAGGTACTTCAGCATGTACTCGTGGCCCTTGCCCGAAGAACCGAGCAGGTTCGAGCGCCAGACGAACAGGTTGCGCGGAATGTTCTTCGGATCGTCCGGGGCCTCGAACGCGAAGCCGAGCTTGCCGGCGCGCAGCTGCTCGACCGCGTACTCGGCGGGCGCCTTGCCCGCGGCGTCGGCCTCGCGGCACACCGCCAGCGGGTTTTCGGAAAGCTGCGGCGCGGCAGGCAGCCAGCCCATGCGCACCGAGCGCACGTTGTAGTCGATCTGGCTCCCGGTCCAGTCCTCCGGCTTCGCGGTCGGCGACAGAATCTCCTGCATCGACAGCTTTTCGTAGCGCCACTGGCTCGAATGGATGTAGAAGAACGAGGTGCTGTTCATGTGCCGCGGCGGGCGGTGCCAGTCGAGCGCGAATGCCAGTGGCTGCCAGCCGGTCTGCGGACGCAGCTTCTCCTGCCCCACGTAATGCGACCAGCCGCCACCACTCTGGCCCACGCAGCCGCACATCATCAGCATGTTGATGATGCCGCGGTAGTTCATGTCCATGTGGTACCAGTGGTTCATCGCCGCGCCGATGATCACCATGGACTTGCCATGGGTCTTGTCCGCGTTCTCCGCGAACTGGCGCGCGACGGTGATCACCTGATCACGCTTCACGCCGGTGATGCGTTCCTGCCAGGCCGGCGTGTAGGGCACGTCGTCGTCGTAGCTCGCGGCGACGTTCCCACCGCCGAGGCCACGGTCCACACCGTAGTTCGCGCAGGTCAGGTCGAACACGGTCGCAACCAGTGCTTCTGAACCGTCGGCCAGCTGGATCTTCTTCGCCGGCACGTTGCGAACCTGAAGCGTGTCATGGTCGGTGTGGGTGAAATGCGGATGCTTCGCGCCGCCGAAATACGGGAACGCGACCGGCACCACTTCATCGGAATCGCCGATCACCGTCAGTGCGAGCTGCACCTCCGCGCCGGTGGCCGAATCCTTCGCTTCCAGGTTCCAACGGCCGACATCGTCGCCCGTCTCACCCCAGCGGAACCCTACGGAGCCGTTGGGCACGACCAGCCGGCCCGAGGTTTCGTCCAGGGACAGGGTCTTCCATTCGGCATTGGCCTTCTGGCCCAGCGAATCCTTCAGGTCGGAGGCGCGCAGGAAGCGGCCGTTCACGTAGTGGCCGTCCTGCTTGTCGAGCAGCACCAGCAGCGGGAAGTCGGTCTTCTCGCGCGCATACTGGGTGAAGTACTCGCTCTTGTTCTCGACGTGGAACTCTTTGAGGATCACGTGGCCCATCGCCATCGCGAGTGCGGCGTCAGTGCCCTGCTTCGGATGCAGCCAGATGTCGGCGAACTTGGTCGCCTCGGCGTAGTCGGGCGAGACCACGACGGTCTTCGTGCCCTTGTAGCGCACCTCGGTCATGAAATGGGCGTCCGGCGTGCGCGTCTGCGGCACGTTCGAACCCCACATCATCAGGAACGTCGAGTTGTACCAGTCCGCGGATTCGGGAACGTCGGTCTGCTCACCCCAGGTCTGCGGCGACGACGGCGGCAGGTCGCAGTACCAGTCGTAGAAGCTGCCGCAGGCGCCGCCGATCAGCGACAGGTACCGGGAACCCGCCGCGTAGGAAACCATCGACATCGCAGGAATCGGCGAGAACCCGTAGATGCGATCCGGCCCGTAGGCCTTGGCGGTGTAGACGTTCGCGGCGGCAATGATCTCGTTGATCTCGTCCCATTCCGCGCGCACGAAACCGCCGAGGCCGCGCATCGACTTGTAGGAACGCGCCTTCGCCGGATCCTCGACGATGCTCTCCCAGGCCTCGACCGGGCCCAGCGTGCGCCGCGCGTCGCGCCAGAGCTTCACCAGCCGGCTGCGGACCAGCGGGTACTTCACCCGGTTCGCGCTGTAGATGTACCAGGAGTAGCTCGCACCGCGCTGGCAGCCGCGGGGCTCGTGGTTGGGGAGATCCGGGCGAGTCCGGGGATAGTCGGTCTGCTGAGTCTCCCAGGTCACCAGCCCGTTTTTCACGTAGATCTTCCAGCTGCACGAACCGGTGCAGTTGGTTCCGTGGGTGGACCGCACGATCTTGTCATGCTGCCAGCGCTGGCGGTATCCGTCCTCCCAGCGGCGGTCTTCGCGGGTGACCTCTCCGTGCCCGCTGGAGAAATGGTCCTTGACCCGGTTGAAGAACGTCAGTCGGTCGAGAAAATGGCTCATTCGGACTCTCCTGTTACACCAGGGTGGGCACGGCGCGCCCACCGCATTCGTCGTCGAGGCTCACCAGTCGGGGTCCGACCGCGTACGGACGTGACACCACCAGGTGAGCGCCATGCAAACCAGGTAAAACAACACGAACATCGTCAGTGCGCCGTGCACTCCCCCGGAGGTGCCCAGCGCCAGGGCCAACAACACCGGCACCGCGAACGCACCCAGCGCCCCAACCGCCGAGACCAGGCCGATGACCTGCCCCGACTCGCGGATCGAACGCCGCGGCGCCGGCTCCGGCCGCTCGCCCTCGATCAGGTCGGGCACGATGCGGAACATCGACCCGCTGCCCAGTCCCGCGGCCAGGAACAGCACCATGAACGCGGCCATCACCCCCCAGAAGCTCCCTGCCGTGGCCGACCCCGGGAGGAAATTCATGGACACCAGCACCGAGGACCCCATCAGCGCGAAGGCCCAGAACGTCACCGGCCCGCCGCCGTAGCGGTCCGCGAGCCAGCCGCCCAGCGGACGTGCGAGCGCACCGAACAACGGCCCCAGGAACACGTACTGCAGCACGTCGATCTCCGGGAATTGCGTGTGCGCAAACAGCGGGAAAGCGGCGGTGAAGCCGATGAACGAACCGAAGGTCCCCAGATACATCAGGGACAACACCCAGTACCGGCGCTGCGCGTACACCGACACACCGGCCTCCCGCGCGGGCGGGAACGGCACCTCGTGCATGCCGAAACGTGCAAACAGCGCGCACAGAAGGATCGCCGGAACCCAGACGAACCCCGCGTTCTGCAGCCAGAGCAGCTGCGCGTCGCCGCGCAACTCCACCGTCTGCGGCGCCCCGGCCAATGCCCCGAACACCGACAGCGTCACCACGATCGGCACCAGGAACTGCGCCATACTGACGCCGAGGTTGCCCATTCCCGAGTTCAGGCCGAGAGCACTGCCGAGTTCCCAGCGGGGGAACAGCAGAGTCAGCGAGGTCATGCTCGACGCGAAGCTCCCGGCTCCCAGCCCACACAATCCGGCCAGCAGCAGCATCACCGGGTATGGCGTCTGCGGATCCTGCACCGCGACCCCGAGCCCGACCGCCGGGACCAGCAGCGCGAGCGTCGTGATCATCGTCAGGCGCCGGCCTTCGACCCGTGTCGCCACCAGCCCGTAGGCAAGGCGCAGGACCGCCCCGCTCAGGCCCGGCATTGCCGCCAGCAGGAACAACTCGGTGGTCGAGTAGCCAAACCCGGCCGGCGGCAGCAGCACCACGACCACACTCCAGATCGTCCACACCCCGAACGCGACCAGCAGGTTCGGCACCGAGATCCAGAGGTTCCGGTGCGCGATCAGCTTGCCCCGGGACTGCCAGAAGGCGGGGTCGTCCGGGGCCCAGGAGTCGATGGCGCGGGCGTTCATCACGGTCGACGCAGCAATGGTCGTCTTTGCGGATCACGGGTTCTTCACGTAGGCGTTGCGGCGCAGGTAGAACCACCAGTTCAGCACCATGCACAGCGCGTAGAAGACCGCGAAGCCGTACATCGCCATCTCCGGCGTGCCGCCGCGGATCTGTTCACCGATGACCAGCGGAGCGACGAACGCGCCGTAGGCGGCGACCGCCGAGGTCCAGCCGAGCACCGGGCCGGCCTGTTCGCGGTTGTAGATCACGCCGATCGTGCGGAACGTCGACCCGTTGCCGATGCCGGTCGCCGCGAAGATCACGATGAACAGCGCGATGAAGGCAAAGAAGTACTGCTCCGGGTTGGGCGAGTTGTACGCCAGCATCATCATGTAGCCGACCGCGGCAGAGGCGATCACCATCACCCCAGCGATGATCTGGGTCACGATCGAACCGCCGACCTTGTCGGAGACCCAGCCACCCACCGGGCGGATCAGCGCGCCGACGAACGGCCCGATCCAGGCGTAGGTGAGCGCCGACGGGGCGTTCGGGTTCGCGACCCGTTCCATCACCCCGTCCACCTCGACGCTGCTGAAGCCGAAGATGACCGTGATCGACAGGGGCAATGCCATCGAGAAGCCGATGAACGATCCGAAGGTCAGGATGTACAGCACCGTCATCGACCAGGTGTGCTTGTCCTTGAAGATCGTGAACTGGCGTTTGGAGTTGGCCCCGATCTTTCCGGGCATGATGCGCATCAGGAACAGCGTCGCGACGATGATCAGCAGCATCGCGATCCACATGTTCAGGATGCCGAGGCCGGTCGGGGGTGGCAGGTACAGGTACAGGCCGACGCCGGCGGTCAGGAAACCGATCAGGTACAGGCTGAGAATCTTGCCGAATGCCGTGATCGCGTGACCGGGTTCCGGGGTGATCGGCCGCAGGTTGTTCATCCCGAACCAGGCCAGCACCACCAGCGGGATCATGATCGCCGCCCAGATGAAGCCGGCGTTCTGGATCCAGGTTTCGGAGCCCGCCGGGATCCTGCCGATCAGCGTGCCGCTGTCCTTCAGCAGGGTCATTGGATCCCCGGCGATCACCCCGAACAGGCCGACGGTCATCACGGCCGGGATCAGGATCTGCATCGTGGTCACGCCGAAGTTGCCGAGACCGGCGTTCAATCCCAGCGCCAGACCCTGCCGGTTCTTCGGAAAGAAGGTGCTGATGTTGCTCATCGACGCCGCGAAGTTGCCGCCGCCGACGCCGGAGAGCAGCGCGAGCAGCTGGAACACCCACAGCGGTGTGTCCTGGGTCTGCAAGGCAAAGCCAGCCCCGAGCGCGGGCAGAATCAGCAGCAGCGAGGTCAGGAAGATCGTATTGCGCCCGCCGGCGACGCGGATCATGAACGAGGCGGGGATGCGCAGCGTCGCACCGGTCAGGCCGGCGATCGCGGTCAGGGTGAACAGTTCGGCCTGGGAAAACGGAAACCCCAGGTTGATCATCTGCACCGTGATCATGCCCCACATCAGCCAGATGGCGAAGGCACCGAGCAGGTTCGGGATCGAGATCCAGAGATTGCGGTTCGCAATACGTTTGCCCTTCGATTCCCAGAACGCCTTGTCCTCGACGTCCCATTCTTTGATATCAGCGGCCATTGCAGTTGGCTCCCATGTCAGTCGCTATCTTTGTCGTTGTTTTCCGGCACGGCCGTCACCGGGTACCCACCGCCGCCGGGGCGGCCGGCTTGCGTTCGGTCCACCACATCCAGATCAGCGACACGCCGGTGGCACCGAACAGCAACCACCAGACGATCTGGTTGAACTGGAAGACGTCCACGAGGGCGCCGAACATGATCGGCAGCAGGAATCCGCCGAGGCCGCCGATCAATCCGACGATCCCGGAAATCACACCGATATTCTGCGGATACTCGTTGGCGATGTACTTGAACACCGAGGCCTTGCCGAAGCCCCAGGCGATGCCCATCACGAACAGGGCCGCGGTGAAGAGGTAGATGTTGCCGCCGAAGCTGAAGGTCAGCGTCCCGCCGTCGACCGTGCGGATCGCCAGCTCGGTTTGCGGATAGGCCATGTAGAACAGGCATATCAGGCTGGTCCACATCACCCACCAGGTCACGGTGTGGGCGCCGAAACGGTCGGACAGCCAACCGCCGAGAGCGCGAATCACCCCCGACGGCAGTACGAATATCGCGGCGAGCAGCGCGGCAACCTGGATACCGATGCCGTATTCGCTGATGTAGTACTTGGTCATCCACAGCGAGACGCCGACGTAGCCGCCGAACACCAGCGAGTAGTACTGGCTGTACTTCCAGACTTTCGGATCCTTCAGCGCCGCGAGCTGCTCGCGGATCGTCACGGACTTGTCGACCAGGTGGCTGACCGGTTCCTTGAACGTGAAGAACCAGTAGAGAACCACCATCACCGCCATTGCCACCGCATAGACACGCGGTACCATGGTCCAGCCGTAGGCCACGACCAGCGTCGGTGCGACGAATTTGGTGACCGCCGCCCCCGCATTGCCCGCGCCGAAGATCCCCATCGCGAAACCCTGGTTCTTCTTTTCGAACCAGCGCGCGGTACCGGAGATGCCGACCGCGAACGAACCGCCGGCCATGCCGACGAACAGGCCCGCGACCAGCAGCGCCCAGTACTGCTCGAGGGTCGACACCATCCAGATCGGAACGATGGTGACCGCCATCAGCACGGTGAACACAATCCGCGCCCCGTAGCGGTCGGTCAGCATGCCCAGGGGCAGCCGGATCAGCGAACCCGTCAGGATGGGCATCGCGACCAGGATGCCGAACTCGGTCTCTGAAAGTCCCAGGTCTTCCTTTAACGGGATGCCGATGATCGAGAACATGGTCCACACGGCGAAACACACCGTGAAGGCCAGGGTGTTCATCGTGAGTACGGAGATCTGCTGGTAGCGGGGGGTCGCCACGGTTGTTCCCCTTGTTTTGAAGCTGGGCTTGCAGCCTTTTCTACGCCCCGTACACCGGGCGGTAAATGCGCATTCGGGTACCGGTGCGGGGGGTTCCCTGCTCGACTAACCCGTTGTGGGTACTCCTGACCACATCCTGCAAAACTTTGAATCTGCGTTATTCTTTACTCAGGCCACGCGCGCGTCCCGGCGCCTGCACAGCACGAAAAATCCGGTATGGGTATGCCGGAAAACCCCGGTGAGAACCCACTGGCTGGGCTCGTGCGGGGGCTTTGTGCGCGGCCCGGGCCAGAGGGTTACTATGGTGCGCGACATGAAACGTTCCCTGATGCTGCGTCTCGGCCTCGCGTTCACACTGATCGCGGTGCTGGCATTGTTCGGGATCATCTCCTCGGTGATCATCGCCGAGACGCTGCGCGGCGAGGCGACCGCCATCAACCGCGCCGGTGCGCTGCGCATGCAGACGTACATCATCAGCACCGAGTTGCTGGAACCCCGTGCCGAGACATCCGACGCCCGCCGTGCACGGGTCGAGAGCGCCCTCGACCGGTTCGACTCGCGCTACCGTAGTGAGGCGCTGACCCGCATCGTGCCCAGACGCCAGACGGAGCCCGCCCGCCAGGCCTACGACGAGGTGGGTCGCGTCTGGCACCAGGCGATACGACCCGGAATACTCGCTGCCGTCGACGGTCCACTGATCCCGGAAGAAGTCGCCGATCTGCGGGAGCAGGTCGACGCATTCGTGGGGCAGATCGACGAACTGGTGCGCCTGCTCGAACAGAAGACCGAATCCAAGGTGCAGCTGCTGCGCTTCACGCAGGGCCTGTCATTGTTCCTGACTCTTGTGGTGATTTTCATCACGATGTACTTCGTACGGACCGAGGTGCTGCAACCCCTGCGCGAGTTGCTGCGTGCCGCCGAGGCAGTGCGGCGCCGCGATTTCGGCTGGCGGACCCTGCACACCGGTGACGACGAGCTCGGTCGTCTCGGCACGACCTTCAACCTCATGGCTGAAGACCTGTCCCAGACCTACGAGGAACTGGAGGCGCGGGTCCGCGAGAAGACCGGGGCGCTCGAGCGCAGCAACCGCTCGCTCGCGCTGATGTACCGGTCGCTGATGCACCTGCAGGATGCTCATCCCGCGGACGCCAGTTATTCGCGCACGCTGCGGGAGCTCGAGCGGTTTCTCGGGCTGGGTGCGGGCAGCGTCTGCGTGGTCGAGCCCGACGGCCGCAAGGGCTTCCGCATGGCGACATCGGAATCCTCTGCCGGACGGCCCGAGGTGTTCTGCACCCTCGAGTCCTGCCGCGACTGCCTCGAGGACGGGCGGACGCGTCTCAACCGCCCCGCCCGAAGCCAGGCCGAGAACGGGCGCGTGCTGACCGTGCCGCTGCGCGACGGCGAGCGCACCCACGGGTTGCTGCGGATGCAGGTTCCCGATGGCATCACGCTCGAACCTTGGCAGATCCAGCTCGCGGAGGGTGTCGCACAGCACCTCGGGACCGCGATCGGCCGGCAACTCCGCGCGGATCAGCTCAACCGCCTGGCGCTGCTCGAGGAACGCGCGACCATCGCGCGTGAGCTGCACGACTCGCTCGCTCAGGCGCTGACGTACATGAAGATCCAGGTGAGCCGCCTGCAGGGGATGCTGAAGACCCCGGGGCGCGAGTTCCAAATGGAGTCTACGCTGCGCGACCTGCGTGAAGGACTGAACAGCGCCTACGGCGAACTGCGCGAACTGCTGACCACATTCCGCATCCGCATGGACGAACAGGGCCTGAACCGGGCACTCGAGGCAACGGTACGCGAGTTCGCCGACCGCGGGGAGCTGTCGATCCGCCTGGACAACCGGGTGGCGGACGGACAGATCGGGGTGAACGAGGAAATCCACGTGCTGCAAATCGTGCGCGAAGCGCTTTCGAACGTGATCAAGCATTCCGGTGCACGTTCCGCAACCGTCGGCCTGGAGACCGCAACTGATGGCAGAATACGGGTGACGCTCGAGGACGACGGCCGCGGCATGCCCCAGCCTGCCGGAAGACGCGGCCACTACGGCCTCGCGATCATGCGCGAGCGCGCCCGGAACCTGAACGGAGAATTCGACATTCTGCCGCGGGCAGATGGCGGCACCATCGTGACGGTGCTGTTCGAACCCGCCGCGCTTCCCGCGGCCTATACTGAACCCTTGCACGAGACCACCACGGATGATGCCACAGCACTCCCGAAAGCCCAGTCCCAAACCTGACGAGCCCCGAGCCGACGCCCGGGTGGTGATCATCGACGACCATCCCCTGTTCCGGAAAGGCGCGCGTGAACTGCTGGAGCCAGGCACCGGCTTCGAGGTCGTCGGCGAGGCCAGTTCCGGCGCCGAAGGTCTGCGCCGGGTAGGCGAGATCAGGCCGGACCTCGTCCTGCTGGATTTGAACATGGCCGAGATGGACGGCCTCGAAACGCTCCGGCGGTTGCATCAGGCCGATCCGGATATGCGGGTCGTGATGCTGACCGTCTCCGACCGCGAGGAGGATCTCGTCGAAGCGCTGCGGGCCGGGGCGTCCGGCTACCTGCTGAAGGACATGGAGCCGGAGGACCTGCTCGACCGCCTGCGCCAGGTGCTCGAAGGGCATCTGGTGCTGAGCGAAGGGCTGACCGAGCATCTCGCGCGCGCCGTGCGTCGGGAACACGAGCCCACGCCGCTGGACCGGGCCGGGTTGACCGAACGCGAGACTGAGATCCTGAATCAGATCGCCGACGGCCTGAGCAACAAGCACATCGCCCGCAACCTCGACATCACCGAGGGCACGGTGAAGGTGCACGTGAAGAACCTGCTGCGCAAGCTGAATCTGCGCTCGCGGGTCGAAGCCGCGGTCTGGATGGTCGAACAGCGGCGGCCACACTGACGCGATAACCGCGCCACCGCCCGCGCGGCCCACCTGTAGGGCGGAAAAGCGTCAGCGTCATCCGTCGGTCGGCGCGTGCCGGAGCCCGAAGGTCTGTGCCACCCCCAACGCCCGGATGGCGGATGACGGCCTTCGGCCTCTTCCGCCCTACCTTGCCGTGGCGATCTGTAGGGCGGAAAAGCGTCAGCGTCATCCGCCGGTCGGCGCGTGCCGGAGCCCGAAGGTCTGTGCCACCCCCAACGCCCGGATGGCGGATGACGGCCTTCGGCCTCTTCCGCCCTACAGCGGGGACTCGTGTGGGGCGGCAGATGCGAGTCTCAGCCGGTGCTCCAGGCGCGCGGGCGGCGCATGCCGGCGATCCGGCAGGCCTGCTTCACATAGCCGTAGGGGAACAATTTGAACAAGTAATTGTGGGCCTTGGCGCCGTAGCCAAATTCGTCGTCGAGGAACTTGATCACGAAGCGGGCATCCACCGCGATCTGGTGCTCGTCGTAGTACTCGCGGATGAAGCGGATCACGGCCCAGTGCTCGTCGCTGAGCGCGATGCCCTCCTGCTCGGCGAACTGCTCCGCCACTTCGGGCGTCCAGGACTCCGGATCGACGAGGTAACCCTCTTCGTCGGTCACGTAGGTTCTTTCGATCGTCTCGGTTGCCATCTCGGCCTCCTCTTGTCGGTATGTCGAATCAATGCAGGGATCGGGTTGGTGCCAAGGGCAGACAGGCACCCTGCCCTGCGGCAAATCTCAGGCTTCCACCGTTTCCGGAAGCCATGCGCAGACCCGATCCTCGAGCTTCTCGCACAGCCCGCAGTCGCGGCAGGCGGGTCCGTCGCGGGCGGGCAACGGCATGCGCTCGGCGAGAAACTCCCGGATCTCTTCGTCGGCCTCGGGAACGTCGAGGGTGCCAGCCGCCGCTGCGTCGAAACGCTGCTCCGCCAGGTCCACGAGGTCGTCGTAGAACTCGTTCATGTCCTGGCAGTGTTCGGTCGCGCGAAGCTCGTCACCCATGTCGAACAGGATCCGCGACAACGCCTGGTTCTGGCGGTCGATGACCGGATCCCCCGATGTCGGGTTGCGGCTGGATCGGCGCAGGCGGCGCATGTCATTTTCTCCTTGTCGTTACAGCCAGACCTCGGGATAACGCCGGGTCTTGGGCAGGTTGTTGAACAGAACGGCCACGGCGAGCAGGATCAGCGCGCCTGCGGCCACCGGAAGCAGTACGAACAGGAATCCGAGGCTGTGGACCTGTTCGCCTCCCATCACCGCGAGCAGGGCCGTCGCCCCGCCCGGCGGGTGCAGCGTGCGCGTCAGGTGCATTGCCGCGATCGCGGTCGCCACCGCGCCCGCCTCGGCGAGCCAGATCTGGCCTCCCAGTAGCTTGAACGCGGCAACACCGATCAATGCCGACAGCAGGTGCCCGCCGACCAGGTTGCGGGGCTGCGCCAGCGGGCTTCGCGGTGCCCCGAACAGCAGCACGGCCGAGGCACCGAAGGAACTGATCAGTAGCAGGTAGGCAGTGCCCTCGAAGAACTGTTGATGCAGCAGCCCGACCACCGCGATCCCGATGAACGCCCCGCACCAGGACCAGAACACCTCGGTGTTCGAGACCCTCGGCAGGTTGCCGCGGGTGGTGCCCAGCATCTTGCGCAAGTAGTTCATACCAGGCCCTCGAGGTGGAAGGCGTGGATGAAATCCTTGCGCGACAGCACGCCGACCAGCACGCCATTGCGGTCGACCACCGGCAGCCGGTTCGAGTGTTTCGCATGAAACTGCTCGACGATCCGGCTGAAGCGCGCATCGACCTCGACGGTGAGCACCGGGCTGGTCATGATCGCCGACACCGGGGTCTCGTACAGCGAGTGCTCCAGTATGTCGGGATCGGCCAGGTATCGGTGCAGGAACTGGGTGAAAGTCGCCACGCCGAAATGACGCAGCAGGTCCGTCTCGGTCAGCACCCCGACGACACGGCGCTTGTCGTCGAGCACCGGCAACCCCTTGAGCGCCCGTTCCGCCATGCCGTGAATGACCTCGTCGAGCAGCATGTGGGGACCGACCGTCCAGGTCGGCTGGACCATCATCTGCCCGGCCGTGGTACAGCCGGAAAGCCGTTCCAACGCGTGCCGGAACGCGTGCTGGTACAGCTCGCGGAAGTCTCCCATGCTGATGTCGAGGTAGCCGGGAATCTCGTTCATCGCGGCCCGGATATCCTCGTCGGACAGGTCGATCTGCGTCTGCCTGGGGAATCCTGTGTCCTCGTGCAACATGTTTCTCCCGATCGCATTTAGCCTGAATCTGGTCGGCGCCTGCAGCTCGGTCAGTGCGGCATCGGGTGCGGAATCTCGGTCGGCTGGAGCTGCACCGAGAATCTGCGGGCGGATGACCAATTCCTTGCGTGACACTCAGGATATCGATCACCCTAGGATATGACAAACGAATTTTATCTGTGCTTGATATTCGACAATTCGATGCTTGAGGTCGCAGATCCCGCACATCACTTGCCATTTCGTGCCCGGTGGGGAGCCCGCCTCGCGGCCGCTGCTCAGGCACTGGACAACTGCCGAGCCCGTGACCGTTCGCGCGTTCGCACACAATTCTTTCCTTCCCTCAGAGAGTGCTCATCAATGCGCCATCGCGACGAGCGCAGGCTTTAGCCGCGCGTGCAGCGCGGCGGGACGCGGTGATCCATAAGGCACGGATGTTGCCTTCTGCGACTGGATTACTCGCTGCGCTTGCCCTGCGGGCCAGCCTGCGACTGTTCAATTCAACGCGCTACGCGCGTAAGACCTGCGCCTCGCTCGCAATGACGAACCCCTTTGTTCAGCGTTTCCCTCACGGATTTCCATGCCCCGGTGGGCAATTTTTCTTGCAACCGAATTGCGCCAGAGCAGCGGAGCACGCCTGTCGACAGATCAACCCAACCAATCCCTGATGGAAATCTTGATCCAACCGGCCTTACCATCACTGTTCCCGATATCACCGCACCCACAGTTCACACGGAGAGGGCATGGAAACCGAACAGATCCGGACCTTTCTCGCGGTTGCGGCACACGGCAGCTTCGTCGACGCCGCGTCGCGGCTGCATGTCACACAGTCCACGGTGAGCACCCGCATCCAGGGGCTGGAACATTACCTGGGCGTCCGCCTGTTCGTTCGCAACCGGTCCGGTGCCACGCTGACCCCGGCAGGGCGCCAGCTCCTGCGGCATGCGAAAGCCCTGATGCTGACGCTCGAACAGGCGCGTCACGACGTCGGGCTGCCAAGCCGGTTCACCAGCTCGATCAGCATCGGCGCGCGCATTGCCCTTTGGGAAGGCTACCTGCCGGCCTGGGTCGGACACATGCGCCGGATTGCTCCCGAGCTTTCCATACGCACCGAGATCGGCTTCGAGGAAGACCTGATGCGCCGGGCGGTGGAGGGGACGCTGGACCTCGCTCTGATGTACACCCCGCAGCACAGCCCCGGGCTCCACGTCGAGCACCTGTTCGACGAGAAGCTGGTGCTGCTGAGCACGGACCCGGAGCAACGCCAGCTCGACGAGAACTACGTGCACGTCGACTGGGGACCGGCGTTCTTCGCCCAGCACAGCGCAAGCTTCCCCGACACCGAACGGCCGGCATTGACCGCGAACATCGGCTGGCTGGGGCTGCAGATCATTCTCGAGAACGGCGGATCCTGCTTCGTTCCCGAACGCATGGCCGCGCCCCGGATCGCCGCTGGCGAGCTGTTCATCCCGCCTGGAAGTCCCCGCTTCAGCCTCCCTGCCTACGTGGTCTACGCACTCGACAGCGATTCCCCGATGCTGCAGCCCGCGCTCGAGGGCCTGCGGGAGCTCTGCGCCAGCTACTGATCGGGGCTGCAGGCCGCGCCCATCGACCCCGCACACGCCGCCCCACCCGATATCGTCGCCCGTAGCGTGAAATCCAGCCACGGAAGAGCACGGAAATCACGGAAGATGAAACGGATCAAATCCTTTTTCCGTGTCTGTCCGTGCTTTCCGTGGCTCGCCTTTTCATCTTGCAGGGTGGCCGCTGGCCATGACAGTTGACGTGAAACAACACGACTGGTTTCCGAAGCGACGGGTAGGGCGGAAGAGCGCAGCGTCATCCGCCGTGCGACGTTCGGAGCGGCGTAGCGCCCGCGGCACCCCTGGTGCTCGATGGCGGATGACGGCCTTCGGCCTGTCCCGCCCGCCGCTGTCATGCTTCGGGATCCCTCGCGCCCGAGGCCATGGAGGGTCAGGAGTCGAGCGCCGCGATCCTCTCGGCAAGCTCTGCGACCACATGCTCCGCATCGGCTTCGGAATAGCGCAGCCCCCGGCGTTTTCGGTAGCCCCGCTCGTACAGCCGGACGTGCTCGGACGGCTGTACGCCGACGCGTTCCAGACTCGCTAGCACGCAGTGCAGACGACAGCCGTCGATCGCCATGATCGGGCGCCCCGAGCGTGCAGTCTTGACCAGTGCCGGCACGCCGCCGCCGACGCCCGCGATGCACGACATCTCCGCGACCCCGGCATGGTCCAGCCGCAGAGCGGCCTCATTGGCAAGCTGTGCCACGTCCGAGCAACCCGAGCAGGAATAGACCAGCACCCGTGGCTTCGCATCTCTTTTCGCGTTCAAGGCTCCTCCCCCGTTCCCAAAACGTGCATCATCGAACTACTTGGACGGCCACAGCCATCTGCCCCCGCTGACACGCTGGCACTAGAGCTGCATGCAAGGTCAGGAGTCCGTACCGGCAGACCTTTTACGTCACCGCAGCCACCCGGCCGTGATCGAGCGCACCGCCTTGCCTGAACCACCCGCTCCGGCTACCTTCATGGTACATGGCCGCCTCCACCCTCGATGTGCCCGCCTCCAGGGAGACAGGATCGATGAATCGAAACGAAACGACCCTGCCGCACCGCTCACCGCGCACTGTGCTGAACGCGGTTGGCATCACCCTCGCGGGTGCCGTGCTCGTCATTGGCTGCGGCGAGCGGGTCGTCAGCTTCAGCGCCGACGTGAAGCCGATCCTCGACAAGCGCTGCGTCGAATGCCACGTTCCGGGCGAGCCAGGATACGAAGCCAGCGGTCTCGAGCTCACGAGTTACGCCGCGCTGATGGCTGGCACCCGGTACGGCCCCATCGTCGAGCCAGGCGATCCGCTGATCAGTGTGCTGAACCAACTGGTGGAAGGCCGCGCGGATCCCTCGATCGCGATGCCGCATGGCGGCCAGCGGCTTCCCGACTCCGAGATCGCCACTCTGCGCGACTGGGTCGCACAAGGCGCCCGCGACAACTGACGGCTCGCCAGAGACGAGCAATCCCTCCCGGCCGCACCACCGAAGTACCTCAACACCATCCGGCGGACGCGAAAGACCTGCGCGTCGCACCCTTGCTCCCACGCTGGCATGAGCCAGGCAACCCCAGAGGCGTACCTGGCTGAACCGTCGATTGCGGTCCGTCCGCCATCGTTTGCCTCGCCTTTCAACAGGGCAGCGCCAGGCATGCCCCCTTTGGTTTTCTCAGGCCCACGCGATAACGCCGACCGATCACATCGAGTCTATCCGGATCACTGATTCATTTTCTCAATCCTTGCAACATGACTTGCCGATAATGACGTGTTGCAAAGCGCTCAATGAGTACGCGTGGTACCTCCATCTGGCTATGCACACCGGGAAATGGATGCAGGAACTCACACTGTTAAGGTAGACGGGACCACACACCGGCATCAATCCGGTCTCTACACGTGCCTGGCAGGGCCCTGACTACAACGACGGAGTGACCCATGGCAAAGAAACACGAAACGCCCAATCTCGACCAGTTGGAGAGTGGCCCATGGCCAAGCTTCGTCACGGGCCTGAAGCGGCTCGCCGAACGCAGCGACATGATCGGCGATGTCCTCGGGCAGCTCGAACACTCCTACCAGACTCGCAAGGGCTACTGGAAAGGCGGCACCCTCACCGTGCGCGGCTACGGCGGCGGCGTGATCCCGCGCTTTTCGGAAGTGGCTGACCAGTTCCCCGATGCGGCCGAGTTCCACACCCTGCGCATCATGCCGGCCCCCGGAATGCACTACAATACGGACATCCTGCGCAAGCTCTGCGATGTCTGGGACGAGCATGGGTCCGGCCTGCTCGCACTGCACGGCCAGAGCGGTGACATGATGTTCCAGGGTGCCCGCTCGGAACAGGTCCAGCCCGCGTTCGATGCGATCAACGAGCTGGGGTTCGACCTCGGCGGAGCCGGACCGTCGGTGCGCACTTCCATGTCCTGCGTCGGTAGCGCACGTTGTGAACATTCCTGTTACAGCGAAGCGAACGCGCATCGAAAAGTGATGAACTCGTTCGTTGACGATCTGCACCGTCCCTCGCTTCCCTACAAGTTCAAGTTCAAGTTTTCGGGCTGCCCGAACGATTGCATGAACTCGATCCAACGCGCCGACATGGCGGTGATCGGAACCTGGCGCGACGATATCCAGGTCAAGCAGGACGAAGTGCGCAAGTTCGTGCAGGAGCGCGGTCGGCATGAAGTCATCGACAACGTCATCACCCGCTGTCCCACGCGCTGCATCACGCTGAAGGACGATGACACGATCGAGATCGACAACCGCAACTGCGTGCGCTGTATGCACTGCATCAACGTGATGACCAAGGCGCTCTCACCGGGCCAGGACCGCGGTGCGACGATTCTCGTCGGTGGCAAGCGGACGCTGAAGATCGGTGACCTGTTCGGCACCGTGATCGTACCGTTCATGAAACTCGACACCGAGGAAGACCTCGACCGGCTGGTCGCACTGGGCGAAAGCATCATCGACTTCTGGGCCGAGAACGGGCTCGAGCACGAGCGCTGCGGCGAAATGATCGACCGGATCGGGCTCGCCAACTTCCTCGAGGGCATCGGCCTCGATGTGGATCCGTCGATGATCGTGCACCCACGCACCAGCTCCTACATCCGTACGGACAAGTGGGACGAAGAAGCCGAAAAATGGCGCGCCCGCCAGGCCGAAGGCGCGGCCTGACCGGCCCGAGCGGCGGTACACCATATCCCATTGGGTTCCAGATCAGGAGTCGAACATCATGTCAGAACAGCAATTCCGTCAGGCGATCGAGAGCGGCGTCCCAGACGCGTTCCCTTACATGCACCCGCTGATGGCCAAGAACTACGGCCAGTGGGACTGGCACGACCGGCCGCGGCCGGGCGTTTTGCACCACGTTGCGAAGAACGGGGACGAAATCTGGACGGTGCGTGCCGGCACCCAGCGTCAGATGGATACCGGCACGATCCGCAAGCTCTGCGCAATCGCCGACGAGTACGCCGAGGGGCACGTCCGCTTCACGATCCGCAGCAACATCGAGTTCATGGTGAGCAGCGCGGCTCAGGTCGACCCGCTGGTCGCGAAGCTCGAGCAGGAAGGCTTCCCGGTCGGCGGCACCGGCAACTCGGTGTCGATGATCTCGCACACGCAGGGGTTTCTGCACTGCGATATTCCCGCCACCGATGCCTCCGGCGTGGTGAAGTCGCTGATGGATGAGCTGTACGACGAGTTCGTGAATGAACGCATGCCCAACCGCGTGCGCATCTCCACCTCGTGCTGCCAGATCAACTGTGGCGGCCAGGCCGACATCTCGGTCAACGTGCAACACACGAAGCCGCCGAAAATCAGGCATGACCTCGTCGCCGGCGTCTGCGAACGCCCCGCGGTCGTCGCACGCTGCCCGGTTGCGGCGATCCGGCCGGCGCTGGTGAACGGGCAACCGACGCTCGAAGTGGACGAGCGCAAATGCATCTGCTGCGGCGCCTGCTTCCCGCCCTGCCCGCCGATGCAGATCAACGATCCCGAGCATTCCAAGCTCGCGATCTGGATCGGTGGCAAGAACTCGAACGCGCGCTCCCGCCCGAGCTTCCAGAAGCTGGTCGCCGCCGGTCTGCCCAACAACCCCCCCCGCTGGCCGGAAGTCTCCGCGCTGGTAAAGAAGATTCTCCGCGTCTACCAGGAAGATGCGAGGGACTGGGAACGGCTGGGCGAATGGGTGGAGCGCATCGGCTGGCCGCGGTTCTTCGAGCTGACCGGCCTGCCGTTCACGCGCTTTCACGTCGACACCTGGACCGGAGCCCGCTATACCTTTAACCATTCCACGCACATCCGGTTCTAGGCCGCGTCCCGGACGCGCCAGCCCTGTAACCCCCCTCCCGGTCCCCGGCCGGGAGGGGCGCAGCGCCAGTTCCGACCGGCGCCTGAACGGAAGGGCCCGAAGGCCCAAGGAGGTCGTCCATGCTCCGGCGCCGATCCGCGCTGCTCGCCGTCTCCCTGCTGTTCGTGGGCGTGATGCTCCTGTCGCTGTACGTGCACGGGACTGGCGTGGTCCACAACGATCCGGAGCGGAACATCTGGATTCCGGAACGGTTGACCGTCCCGCTGCAGCTTCAGGTTGCGTTCAACGAAGAGGAAATCCTTTTCCGTTACCGCTGGCCGGCGGACCGTCCGCACCGCTTCGCCGACCTGCTGCACTACACCGACGGCCGCTGGCAGCGCGTTGACCGCCCCCCGGTCGGTCCGGATCCGCACGGCCTGACCGAAGATCGCCTGACGATGATGGTCGACGACGGCAGCGTGCCCGAATTCCAGCGTTACGGCGGCTACATCACGGTCGGCGCCGACATGCGCGACTTCACGCGCCACGATCCCGCCCTCGGCGAAGACGACGGATACCGGCGCAAGTACCTCCCTGCGACCCGAACCGACGCGAACGACTGGTACTCGATCGCCGATGCCGCCACGCTGGACGGCCTGCACGGCGCCGGCTATTTCCTCGATCTCTGGCATTGGCGGGCGCAGCTGTCGAACCCGATCGGCCGCTCGGACGACCAGCACATCTCCTGGTACCGTCTCTACGACTCGGGCGACGGGCCGTTCACCAGCAACTGGGACGGCACGGCTGAGCAGCCACGGCTGATGTTCGACCCGGAGCGCACCGGCATCCGTGCGCTACGCTGGGAGGACGTGACCTCCGGCCGCACCGACGACGCCACACCCTACTACCTTGAAGAGCAATCCGCGGTCCGGTTCGATTCCCGGCACGAGTGGCGCGAAGGCACCGTGATCCCGGGCCAGGTCCTGCGCGAACCGACCGGGGCGCGCGCCGCGATCCGCGTCCAGGGTGAAGGCCGCTGGGCCGACGGGCATTGGGACGTGACGCTGCGCCGCGCCCTCGATACCGGCTACCCCCTGGAAGACAAGATCCTGCATCCGAAAGGCATCTACGATGTCGCGGTCGCGGTGCACCGGGACGGGACCGCGAGCCGCTGGCACTACGTGTCGATGCCGCTGCAGATCGGGCTCGAGCGGCCCGCGGAATGGGTCGCGACCCGATTCGACGGCGAGCTACCGGACTGGGATCGCGTCGACGTTCGCGAGATCACCCTGTTTTACCCCGGCCAGGTCAGCTGGCCGCGGCTGACCAGCGAGATCCACGCCGGCGCACCCTACATCGCGGAGGGCGTGCCGGTGAAATTCCGGCACAAGGAGGCACAGCTCGCACAGTACGGAGTCGAGATCGAGTTCGAAAACGAGATCCGCCGGCAATGGTGGATCAGCCTCGTGGCCGGCCTGTTGCTGATCGCCAGTTTCGTGCTTTCGGTCAGCCTGATTCTCGGCCGCGACAGGAGCTGATGCAATGGGTCCCTATCACGCATTGATGGTGCACTTTCCGGTGGCGTTCTGGACCGCCGCAGCCGTGATTCTCATCGTCCGCGCGCTGTCGCAAGGACCGCTGGCCAAGGCCTTTGACCGAGTGCTGGTGCCGTTCCTGGTGCTCGGCGTGATCACCGGCGTGCTCGCCTACGCGATCGGCCTGATGGTCTGGCCGCCCGACACGCTGCAGACCACCCCGCTCGGGCGCAACCACATGATGGCGGCGACCTGGTCGCTGTTCTACTGGGCCGCCGTGCTGGTGCTGCGCTGGTGGGCCGGCGAACGGGTCTGGGACGGGCTGCTCAACCGCCTGATCATGCTCGGCCTGGGCGCGCTGGGCGCGGGACTGCTGACCATCACCGGCACGCTGGGCGGCCACCTCCACGGCGCCCCTACCTACCTCAGTGACATCCTGCGCGAGGTCGGCTGGGAGGTCTACGCGACCTTCTATTTCCCGAGCTGGGTTTTCGTGGTCCAGGCCATCGTCGTGGTTGCGATGCTGGCCATCGCAATCCTCGCCCGCCGGGCGCCAGCAGGCACCCCGTTCAGGGAGGCTGACCGATGAAAACCGCCGTGTTCCTGTCCCTGCTCGCCCTGCTCGCCACCGTTGCCGGTCCCCTACAGGCGGTGCCGCCGGGCCTGACGCTCGACTTCCTGAACGACGACGCGGGCGACGTGACCTTCTCTGGCACCACCCACGCCGACGCCGATCTGCGCTGCGCAAACTGTCACCTGTCGATCTTCGACGTCAGCCGCTCCGCGCGCATCAGCCGCGCCGACCACCGCAGCGACCAATTCTGCTTCGGCTGCCACGACGGCGAGACCGCATTCGCAGCCCGCGGGAATTGCGACAGCTGCCACCAGGACGATTGGTGAGTTGCCGGGTGTTCCCCGGAAAGGTTGTGCCGATGATGAAGTCACCCAATATTGCCTGCGCCGTGCGCCGCCGAGTGGCGCCTGAAGCGCGTCGGAGAACTCCTGCGCCCCTTGTCGCGTACCCGCGCTCGGTGAACATCCTCTCTACCGCACAGATCCGGCCGGCGCACGGACTGCCAGATGATGTGGTGCCCAGGGGGTTTTCCCGCAGACTGACCAGACTCGGACGCTCCACAGGTAGCGTAGGTTGTGCCGGCAGGCACAACAGAGGCGGGGACCAGGTCCGGATACCGGCCCCGGCTGCGTGCCGGGCCCGAATGTCACGTGGTAACGGAAAGCGGGTCAAACGTGCTCCCTACCCGCTTTAGCTTTCGCGGCTCATACGTCGCTCAGGGCCTTGATGATCTCGCTGCCAAGCTACCGGGTACCCAAGGGATCCCCCTTGCTGCTCAGCTCGTTGGAGTTCAGCTTCGTTGCGTGCTGTCGCAGCGTGCGACCAGCACGGCCACGTGGTGCTGCACGCGCTCCTCGAGCGTCGCCGGCGGCGCTACACCGCGGCGCTTGCAGTCCGCGACGACCGTGGCGTCCAGATCCAGCAGTTCCATGCGGTCGATATCCGCTGCCGCGTCGGCAGCAAGATCGGCCAACTGCAGGTAAAGCGCATAGTAGGCGTCCGCCGCGGCCATGAACGGCGCCGCACCCTGGTCGACGAGGTAGTCGGCCACGCGGCCGTGCTCACCGTGGATGCCTTCGGACCGCGGGTGCGGCTGCACCGGAACGAAACGCTCCCCTTCCGGATTTACGATTCGCCCCAGCGGGTAGAGGCGGCAGACCAGCGGGCGATGCCGATGAACGGAACAGCCGCGGGGTCCCAGAAACACGCAGGTACCCTTTGGCCGTTGCTGCAGATGGACGCCGTCCATGGTGAATCGCTCGATCAGTTCGACGACCGGCAACTCGAGTGCGAATGCGAGCCGTGCCAGTTCGTACGGATTCAACTGGATCTTCTTGTCGCGGCAGCAGCGGTTACAGGCCTTGCATTCGTACGAAAACGCCGAGGTGCGGGACAACTCGCCGGTCATCGTTCACCCTGCCGGTTCGTCGCCGGCCCTGCCCGCCGCGCAGATCGCCCGTGCCACCTGGGAGCCGGCCGGAAACGCCGGCACGTGCTCGCGCCACCGCGACCGAAACGCCTCCGCGTCAACGATCGAGCTTGAGCTGGTGCCGCTCGCGGTGAGGTGCATACTCCCACTTGATCTGGTTCGACTCGCGAGGTGCCACAACGTCGATCCTCGGCTGGCGCGATGCGGGAACACCCACGCCGTCGACTCCGTCGATCTTGATCTGACGCGAATCCGGAGCTGGCACCTGTGCCGTGTGCAGCGAATCCGGCTTCTCACTCGACAGACCCGGCGTCACGCCTGCCTGCGCCGTTGAAATCCCGATACCGGCTCCCAGAAGCGCCAGCACCGCCGTCATGCCCTGCGCAGTCCTTCCTTTCATCGTCAGATCCGTGGTCCCGTGGCAACGAGCTGGACTATAGCGGCATCCACGCTGGAATTGCACCTCGACGCGCAATCCTTCCCGATACACCCGCGATGCTTCCCGATGCCGTCACGCACTCACTACGAAAGCCCCGGAGCCTTGCGCAGGTATGTCCGATCCGTCAACTGCTTCAGTATGAAGTCGGCGACGTCGGCCCGTGGGATCTTGAGGGTGAGATCCTTGTCCGTGCCCGGGAAGCCGCATGCACGGCCCCATTCGTTTCAGCCGCTCAAGCGGCCATTTCCTCAGAACGATACTCCTTCCTCCGAACGATACTCCGGAAATCCCGAAGCGCCTGTTACCAATTCGGCCGCCAAGTGGCTGCCGAGGCTGAACCCACCACCGGTGCATGGGATAATGGGCGGGAGGCAAGTGCATGACCCAGATGGGCTTTTCCGCCATGGAATTCGCGGCGACTCGGTGTGAACGCGGTGTCCGGTCTGGTGCACACCGTGGTGGGGACGCAGCAGTTGGACGAAGCCGCTGCGCGGCGAAGGGCGGCCGCGCCGGGTAACATCCAGAATGCAGCCCCCTCATTGCTGACGGGCCGTTCCGGGAAGAACCGTGAGACTGCACGACCATGAGACCAGCAACTCCGTCCGACTTCAACCGGATGTACGGGAACCACCTCGAGCGCCTCAAGCTCCAAGGCCTGCAACCAGAGATCATCGATGCCTACGTCCCCATCGCCCGCGGCATTGATGCAGATCAAGGTTTCTTGGAACCACCCCTCGCAGACTGCGGGATCGTTCGAACGGAGTCTTGCTGTATGGAACTGGTCTGTCCGGCGGGGAGCCTGCCCGCGCTGCGCTCGGCGGTCGATGCCGGCGCGGAC
Source organism: Thioalkalivibrio nitratireducens DSM 14787 (assembly GCF_000321415.2). NCBI lineage: Bacteria > Pseudomonadati > Pseudomonadota > Gammaproteobacteria > Chromatiales > Ectothiorhodospiraceae > Thioalkalivibrio > Thioalkalivibrio nitratireducens. The sequence continues at coordinate 1,782,572 of NC_019902.2, forward strand.
ACGGTGTACACGGGGCTGAAGGATGCGACGAACGCCCGACACTTTGCAGGGTTAAACTTTACTGCGAAATCGATCGCGCAAGGCGTGGAATATGCGCATTCTCGCGGGCGACGGGTGCTAATGGCGATCAACACCTATCCGCAGCCCAAGGGCTGGACGCAATGGACCGCGGCGGTCGACCATGCCGCGGCGCTGGGCGTGGACGGGGTGATCCTCGCGGACTCGGGGGTGCTCGGCTACGCGGCCGATCGACACCCGGAACTGCCGCGTCACCTCTCGGTCCAGGCGTCGGCAACCAGCGGCGAGGCGCTCGCGTTCTACCGGCAGCAGTTCGGGATCCGCCGGGCGGTACTGCCCCGGGTGCTGTCACTCGCCCAGGTGAAGGCGCTGGCACAGGACACGGACATCGAACTCGAGGTGTTCGGCTTCGGCTCGCTGTGCATCATGGCCGAGGGCCGTTGCCTGCTGTCGTCGTATGCCACTGGCGAATCCCCGAACACCGTCGGCGCCTGCTCGCCCGCCGCGCACGTGCGCTGGCAGGACCTGCCCGACGGCAGGCTCGAGACGCGTCTGAACGGGGTGCTGATCGACCGCTTCCAGGCCGGCGAGCGGGCCGGTTACCCGACACTGTGCAAGGGCCGCTTCCAGGTCCGGGACCATGTTGGCCACATCCTCGAGGAACCGACCAGCCTGAACACGCTCGAGCTGCTACCGGAGCTACTGGATACCGGGATCACCGCGATCAAGATCGAGGGCCGGCAACGCAGCCCAGCCTATGTGGCGCAGGTGACCGCGATCTGGCGCGCGGCGATCGACACCTGCCTGGCAAATCGCGAGGCGTACCGCGCGCGCCCGGAATGGCAAAGCACGCTGGCCGATCTCTCCGAGGGTAGCCAGACCACGCTGGGCGCCTACCACCGCCCCTGGCACTGACGAGGAAGCCGCCGCGATGAATCCGACCCCGCGCCTTTCGATCGGCCCCTGCCAGTACTTCTGGCCCCGCGACCGGGTCGAGGCCTTCTACGCCGCCGTCGCCGACAGCCCCGCCGACATCGTGTACCTGGGCGAGACCGTCTGCGCGAAGCGCCGGGAACTGCGCCCGGACGACTGGATCGCACTGGGGCGCGAGCTGGCTGCCGCCGGCAAGCAGGTGGTGCTGTCCACGCTGACGCTGATCGAGGCGCGCTCGGAAATGGGCGTGGTGCGCCGCTTGTGCAGCAACGGCGAATTCCTGGTGGAAGCGAACGATGTGGCCGCGATGCAGGTGCTGCACGAACAGCGCTTGCCGTTCGCCACCGGCCCTTCGGTGAACATCTACAACGCCGCGACGCTGCGGCACTACCACCGCCTGGGGCTGCGCCGCTGGGTGCTGCCGGTCGAGCTCGGGCGCGACGCGCTGCAGGACATCCTGGACGACGCCGCCCTGCCCTGGGTCGAGACCGAGGTGCTCGTGCACGGCCGGCTGCCGCTGGCCTGGTCGGCCCGCTGTTTCACCGCCCGCTACCATGACCTCCCGAAGGACCAGTGCGGGCTGCGCTGCCTCGATTACCCGGCGGGAATTACGGTGGCTACGCGCGAGGGCGAGGAGTTCCTGACCCTGAACGGAATCCAGACCCAGTCGGGCCGGGTATGCGACCTGGTGCCGGCCTGGCGCGACCTGGTGGCTGCGGGCGCCGAGATCCTGCGCTTCAGCCCGCTTTCGGGCGGTACGCTGGAGGCCCTGGACGCGTTGCACCGGGCGCGCGAAGGGGATCCCGACGCCGCCGACGAACTTGGCCGGCAACCCGCCGTCAGCTGCAACGGCTACTGGTTCGGACAGCCCGGCATGACGGCCGTGGCGCCTGCTCGCACACCTCTGGAGCGAACGCGATGACCCTCCCGCTGCCGTACCTGCCCGCCCCCTCCACGGCCGTCCTGCTGTGGCCGCTCGGCGCGCTACCTCATCCCCTGGCGGAGGCGCTGGTCGCGCGTGCGACCCAGCAACTGCTGTCGGAGGCCCTGGAAGACGGTTCGCTGGAGCTGCTGGAGGGTCGGATCCTCGCGGTGACGGTCTCCGAGCCGACGCTGCGGATGCGTTTCACGCTCGACCGGGGTCGCCTGCACAGCGCCGGGGCAGGCCCAGCGGACGTGACGGTGACGGCGAGCGCGGACGACCTCCTGCTGCTGGTCGCGCGCCGGACCGACCCGGACACGCTGTTCTTCCACCGGCGCCTGCGCCTCTCCGGCGACACTGAGCTCGGTTTAGCTGTGAAAAATGTTCTTGATACCATTGATTTAACACGGATTCCAGCGCCACTGCAGGCGCTGGTTGACCACGCGGCCGACGGCGTCGAACGGCGACGAGCGCAATCAGTTTCCACGCCGGCCCTACCCCGTTGACGTGACCATCGCACGAGTGACGTTTCGGGCTACCGGCGCAAGAGTGCAGCGTCATCCCCCGCAGCGTCTGGACCTTTACCGGTGATCGGTGCAACATCGGCACGGGAGCGGCAGATGACGGCCTTCGGCTTCTGCTGCCCTACGCGTCTTTGATGGTCGGGGTGGCCGGAACCATGCCCTCTGCCGTCGGCGCCTCCTCAGGATTCCCGCGCATGTTACGCACGCTGTTTTCGATCGGCTTTCGCCCGTTCTTCCTCGCTGCCGGCTGGTTCGGCGCCGCCTGGGTACTGCTCTGGGTAAGCTTCCTGCTCAAGGGCAGCCCTTCGCTGGGCAGCCTGCATCCGATCCTATGGCACGGTCACGAGATGCTCTACGGCCTGGCCGCGGCGGTGATCGCCGGATTCCTGCTGACCGCATCGCAGAACTGGACCGGGCTTACGTCGACCACCCCCGCGAGCCTCGGCGCGCTGTTCGCGGTCTGGACGCTGGCCCGGCTCGGCTTCCTGTTTCCCGACTGGATCCCGCTGTGGCTCACCAGCGTGGCCGACCTTGCCTTTTTCCCGCTGCTGGCGCTGATCGTCGCGCGCGTGCTCTGGCGCGCCCGCAACCGGAATAACTACCTGCTGGTGCCGCTGCTGCTGGCCTTCGCGGCGCTGAATCTCGCGATCCATCTGGACTTTCACGGGCTGCTGCCAGGCATCGGGATGCCGGCACTGCATCTGACGGTGTACCTCGTGACCGGATTGCTGGTATTCATGGGCGGCCGGGTGATCCCCTACTTCACCGAGCGCCGGTTGCCGGAGCTGCGCGTGCGGCGCTGGCCGGCGGTGGACTGGGCCACGCTGCTGGCGACATTCGCGATTCTTCCAGGCTACCTCTGGCTCGGCCGCGATCCGGTGCTGGCGCCGCTGCTGCTTGCCGCCGCGGTGCTGAACCTGGTGCGGCTGGTCGCCTGGCGACCCTGGGGCACGGCGGGCGTGCCGCTGCTGTGGATCCTGCACGTCTCCTATTTCTGGATCCCGGTCGGCTTCCTGCTGCAGGGCCTCCACCTGCTGGGCGCCCCGGTACCGTGGTCGATCGGGATCCACGCGCTGATGGTCGGAGCCCTGGGCGGGCTGATCCTTGGGATGATGTCGCGAGTGTCGCTGGGCCACACCGGCCGGCCGCTGGAGCCCCCCCGGTGATCGTCCTTGTCTTCGCATTGATCGCACTGGCTGCGCTGGCCCGGCTGGCGATGGCTGCGTTCCCGGTGGCCGGCTGGCTGCTGCTGGCCACCGGGCTGCTCTGGTCCGGCGCGTTCGCGCTGTTCGCCCTGTACTACACGCCGATCCTGCTGACCCCCCGCAAGACCTGAGCCCCGGTGCCGGGCCCGTGCCGGTTACTCCGGGGCCGGCGCGATCCCTCGCCGTGCCTGCATGGATGCGCCCAGTGCCGCCCGTTCGCGAGCTGAGAGCAGCTGCTCCGCGAACGGAAACACCCGCTCGTTCTCGAGCGCCATGTGTTGTCGGTAGGCGGCGATCACCGCCTCGCAGCGCAGATCCGCCGCAGACTCGCCCCGGGCCAGCGCATCGAGCTCGGGGCGCAGCCGGGCCCAGTCCTGCGCGAGGGTGCCGTGCTCCGCGGCGAGGCGATCCAGCACCGCTGGCAGTTCCGCCTGCCAGCCCGGGCGTCCCGCCGCGCCACGCAGCAGCGGGAACAGGTCGTGCTCCTCGTCTTCGTGATGGTGGGCCGCGGCCTTGTCGAAATAGTCCAGCACGCGCCGGGCTGCGGCCTGGGCCGACGCATCCGGGCCATGGGTATCCAGGTACTCGGGCAGTCGCTCCAACAGGTCCAGGCGCTCGCTGATCCGCGCGTGGCAGGCACGCAGCAGGCCAATCGGATCGTCGAAGCCAGGCGCGGCTTTGGGCAGTTCCAGCATGTTCGGTTTTCCTCCCGGTGACATGCACTCTATCGTGCCATGCAGCCGGCACCTATGCCCTTGACCTTGGCCAGGATCCGGATGCGGATGCCGATGCCGATGCCGATGCCGATGCCGATGCCGATGCCGATGCGGGACAGAGGCTGCGCCGGCCACACACGTGATAGGCTTGCGTCGGTGTCTGCTGCACCCGCTGCAGCGGTTACCGTGCGTCACCCCTCGCCCGTCCCCGGATTTCGCAATGCCCGCACCGCCCCAGCGAACCTTCGTGTCCCGGCCGATCCCGGTGAACCTGATCACCGGTTTTCTCGGCGTGGGCAAGACCACCGCGATCCGTCACCTGTTGCGGCTGCGGCCCCGAACGGAGCGCTGGGCGGTGCTGGTGAACGAGTTCGGCGAGGTCGGCGTCGACGAGTCCCTGCTGCAGGGGGAAGCAGACGCCGTGGCTGTGCGCCAGGTACCCGGGGGGTGCCTGTGCTGCGTATCGAGCCAGGCGTTTTCCGTCGGCCTGAACCGACTGGTTCGCGAGCAGCGCCCCGACCGCATCCTGATCGAGCCCACGGGCCTCGGGCATCCCGACCAGGTCATTGCGACGCTGACCGGAGATCGCTACCGGGGCGTGTTCGACCTGCGAGCCACGATCACGCTGGTCGATGCCCGCCACCTGTCGTCCCCGCGCCACCGCGAGCACGCCACCTGGCAGGATCAGGTACGCGTCGCCGACGTGCTGGTGGCCAGCAAGGCGGACCTGTACACGGAGGACGACCGGCAGGCATGGGCTCGGTTCACCGCACGGCAGCAGCCGGCCCCGCACCAGATCCCGATGGTCGTGAACGGCGCACTGGATCCGGAGTGGCTGAATCTGCCCCGGCGGCCGGGCGAGGCCGAGGGATCGGCGCCGGGGGCAGTGTTCGGGGTGCCACCGGAGCGCGGCGATGATACGCCTCCAGCGCCCGACGCCCCTGTCGCCGCCGGCGATTGGCAACGGGTCGAAGGTCGCAGCGACGGGTTTCACTCCTGCAGCTGGCGATTCGGGCCCGGTGTGTGTTTCGACCGGAAGCGCCTCGCACGATGGATCGCAGCGGCGAATTACGACCGCGTCAAGGGCGTGCTGCGCACCGATGACGGCTGGATGCAGCTGAACCGCGTGGGCGCCGACGGCGACCTGGAACCCCGCGCGACGGGGGCCAGCGAGGGCCGTCTTGAAGTCGTGCATCGCGAGCCGCTGGACGGGCAGGCTCTCGACTACCGGCTGCGCTCGGCGGCCCGGGAACTCCCGGAAGGAGCATGACCGCGACCCGTCATGCACCCTGCCCGCGCCCGGCGACAGGCGCGGGCAGGCGGCTACCGGGGGAAGACTAGACGGAGGCTACGAGCAGCCCGAGGCCGGCGCCGCCGAATGCACCGACGGTCCCGCATACCGAGGGGTGGTACGCCAGCCAGCCCGCACGGATACCGACCGAGCAGGACGAATAAAAGGCGATGAAACCGATGACCGCAAGGATGAAGACCTGCGGATGCAGCACTGCAGTGGCGATTGCTTCCATCACTCCTCCGGAGCTTTTGCTGGATAAGACCGACCCTGGAGACGAGCGAGGCACGCCGGCAGGCCCGGGAACAAAGCCCTTCTAAAGCCCTTCGCTAAAGCCCTTCTATGGTTCACGCGACCCTACTCCGCCTCCGCACAGCCGTCAAGAAAGGCGAGTGCCGCTCCCTGAGATGCCCTCCGGGATGCAGCTCGGCGCACCAGCCGAAGCGCCGTTCCGCGAGCGGCGGCTTACGGACAGCGCTTGCGGTGGCCTTGCACCGAATGCGCTTGCTACTCTGAAACCCACTCACTCCGACGGGGGCCGTCCTGATGCCCGGTGCGTCCGAAATCCGCAACATGGCCCTGTTCTGCGACTTCGAGAATATCGCCCTCGGGGTGCGCGAGGCCCACTACCCGCAGTTCGACATCCGCCGCGTGCTCGAACGGCTGCTGCTGAAGGGCAACATCGTGGTGCGCAAGGCCTACTGCGACTGGGACCGCTACAAGGAGTTCAAGGCGCCGATGCACGAGGCGGCATTCGAGCTGATCGAAATCCCCCACGTGCGCCAGTCGGGCAAGAACTCGGCCGACATCCGCATGGTCGTGGACGCACTCGACCTCTGCTATACCAAAGGACATGTCGATGCGTTCGTGATCATCAGCGGCGACTCGGATTTCTCGCCCCTGGTCGCCAAGCTGCGCGAGAACAACAAGCTGGTGATCGGAGTCGGGGTCAAGAAATCGACTTCCGACCTGCTGACCGCGGCCTGCGACGAATTCATCTACTACGACGACCTGGTGCGCGAGGCAGCCCGCCAGAAACGCAAGGCGCGCAAGCCCGCGAAGGCCAGCGACCGCGACGAAGCAGCGTCCCGGCCGGCGGAACCGAACGGCGAGGACCGGCGGCAGGAGGCCCTCGACCTGGTCGTCGAGACCGCCGAGGCCCTGCACGCCGAGCGTGGCGAGGACGAGCCGGTCTGGGCCTCGATGGTCAAGCAGGCGATCAAGCGCCGCAAACCCGGGTTCAACGAAAGCTACTACGGATTTCGCTCGTTCAGCGCACTGCTCGAGGAAGCCGGCCGATCCGGCTTGATCGGCCTCGAGCGCGACCAACGCTCCGGGGGCTACATCATCCTGACCGAGGACTGAATTCTGTGGCCCCGGTAGCGACGCATACACGATTCGAACCGGCCGGCGACCCGCCGGCCAGCACCCCCAGTGCCGGAGGACCCAGCCGATGAAATCCGCGATGTATCGTGCGGCGCCGCCGCTGCTGCTGCTGCTGCTGTGCCTGTCCGTCCTGCTCTCCGTCCCGGGATCTCTGGCTGCAGATGCTGGCGTGCGCGCCGTCACCGTCTATCCGGACCGGGCCACCGTGATCCGCGAGCACCAGGCGGCGATCGTGGCCGGTGAGGGGACGATCCGCATTCACCCGCTCCCTCCCCGGCTGGTTCCGGACAGCCTGCGAGTGCGTGCCGAAGGCCCCGACGGTCTGATCCTCAGTCATGTCGAGACGCGGACCGTCCACGGCCGGGATCTGGCCCACCCCGAGGAACGTGCGCTGACCGAGGCCCTGCAGGTGGCTCGGGACGAGCGCCGCAGGCTCGCCGACGATCGGCAGGCCCAATCCATGACGCTGTCGTTCATCGAGCATCTGACCGAGCATGCCGGCGCGGTGGAACCCGGGCTGCCGCCCGATCAATGGCACCGTGCCTGGGGCCTGATCGGTGACGGCGCCCGCGACGTGCTCGAACAGATCGCGCGAATCGACATCGCCCTGCGCGATATCGATGCCGAGATCGAGCGCATCGAACGCGAGCTCAACAACCTGCGCACCGGGCGGCGCGACACCACAGAGGTCGCGATCCTTTACCAGGCCAACGCCGCGGGCGAGGCGCGGGTCACGCTCGAGTACGAGATCCCCGGGGCAGGCTGGAAACCGGTCTACGAGGCGCGCCTCGATACCGCGGACGGGCTGCTGGAATTCGTCCAGCGTGCCGAGGTGCGCCAGAACACCGGCGAGGAATGGGACGACGTGATCCTGCATCTGGCGACCGCTCGTCCGGCGCTCGGCGGCCGCTTGCCCAGGTTGTCGCCCTGGTTCATCGACATTCGGCCGCCGCCTCGGGCCCTGATGCGCGACGACACAGCCACACCGGAGACGATGGCCGTCCGTGCGCCCGCGGCGGTGAGCGAGGCAATGCTGGAAACGACCGGGTTCGCCACCCGTTACCGGGTACCGGGCCGCGTGAGCCTGCCGCCCGACGGCCGGCAGCAACGGTTCGTCCTCGCGAGCCACCGCCACGAGGCGGCGATCTCGGGCCGCGCGGTGCCCGTGCTCTCGCCCCATGCCTACCTGTTCGCGGAAACCGAATTTGCCGGCGAGGCGCCTCTGCTGCCGGGGCCGTTGACGCTGTTCCAGGACGGGCAGCTTGCAGGACAGGCGCGCCTCGACGCGCTGGCGCCCGGTGCGCCCCTCAGGCTCGCCTTCGGCGTCGACGACCGGATCGAGGTTCACCGGGAGATCGAGCGTGACAGCATCGGCCGCGAGGGCCTTCTGCGCCGCCAGCAGCGGCTCGAACGGGGGTACCGGATCACGGTGGACAATCGCCACGAGCGCGCGCTGGAGGTCACGGTGCTCGACCGCCTGCCGGTCCCCCGCGACCAGCGCATTACCGTCGAGCTGAGCCCGGCGGCGACGCCACCCACCGAGCGCGACGTCGACGGCCGTCTCGGGGTGCTGGCCTGGACCGGGGACTGGGCTCCAGGCGAGTCGCGAACGATACTGTTCAGCTATGTGGTGTCCTGGCCCGAAGATGTCGAGTCGATCCACGGGTTCGACGACCCGCGGCCATGAACCCGCGCACACCGGTGCACCACGGTCCGGCGCGCCGCGTCCGCTATACTCGACCCATGGATCGCACCGCGGCGCATCGACGCTTCCCGGGGCATGGCGGCGTCGCCCGGCCGCAGGGCAAGCCGGACCGGCCCACGGGCCATGCGCCGGATTGGAAACTCTCCGTCGAACGGGAGCAGGCACAATGACATTCAAGGTCGGCGAACTCGTGATCATGCAGAACGCCAGCTACTACACGGAATGGAACGGTGCGCTGGGAGTGATCGTAAGCCCGCTCGCCCCCCGGACTTCAATGGACCTGCTGTCCATGCGCTACCGCACCAGTCCCAGCTACCGGGTCAAGGTGCTGGCTTCCGAGGGCATCGTCGTCGATGCCCGCCCGCATCAACTGCGCCGCCTGCGCGGCCCGGACGAGCCAGTCGCAACGACGCGCCGGGCGCTCCGGCCCGTCGCCGGAGAGGCCTCCTGATGCCCGGTCGCACCGAGTGCCGGTGATGGCCGCCTGGCTGGTGGAACACTTCGTCTGGGTTGCGCTCGCGCTGGTCGTGGTGCTGGTGGGCCTGAAGTTCCTGATCGGTGGCCTGATGAAGCGGCTGATGGATGCCTCGGCGGCGGCCGAGGCCGCGGCCAAACACAACCCGGGCGACGGCCCGGGTCCGGATCGCCGCTGACATCGCCCGGCCGCCCCCGGGGAGCCAGGCACAGCGGCGTCCGTGCGATCGCGCTGAAATCCTGGGGGTTCACCGGGGCGTTTCTTGCGCGCCGATTCCTCGCCGGTATGATGCTGCGCCAGCGCCGCCCCTTCCCACCCCGGAGAGGGATCCGGCAACCCGAATCCGGAGGAACCCCATGGTCCAGCCCACGCAGTACGAAGAACATCCCTTCGCGCAGTATGTGCGCATCCTCGGCAAGGGCAAGAACGGTACCCGCCCGTTCACCGAGCAGGAGGCGTTCGACTCCATGCGCATGATCCTCGACGGGAAGGTCGAACCGGTCCAGCTCGGTGCCTACATGATGCTGATGCGGGTCAAGGAGGAAACGCGCGAGGAGCTGGTGGGCTTCGTGCGCGCCGTGCGCGACGCCATCCGGGTGCCTGCCGATGCCCCGGAGGTCGACCTGGACTGGTCCTCGTACGCCGGCAAGCGCCGCGTGCTGCCCTGGTACCTGCTGTCCACGCTGCTGCTGGCACAAAACGGGATCACCACGTTCATGCACGGGGCCAGCGGGCATACCAACGGCCGTATCTATACCCGGGACGTGCTGGGCGCTCTGGGCATCCCCCCGTCGCGGTCGATCGAAGAGGCCTGCGAGCGCATGGGGCGGGAGAACTTCGCCTATCTCGACATCGAATACCTCTGTCCCCGACTGCACGAGATCATCGAACTGCGGCCACTGATGGGCCTGCGCTCGCCGGTGCACACCGTCGCTCGGAGCATCAACCCGTTCGGTGCACCCTACGTGATGCAGGGGATCTTCCACCCCGGCTACCGGCCGGTGCACCAGGAGGCGGCGATGCTGCTCGGAGAGGCCAATGTCGCGGTGATCAAGGGCGAAGGCGGCGAGATCGAGCGTAATCCCGATTCGCCCTGTCTGGTGCAGCGCGTGCGCGAGGGCGTGCTCGAGGAAGAAGAATGGCCGGCGATGTTCGCCCGGCGCCATCCCCGGGAAGACACGCTCGACATCGATCGGCTGGTCCGGTGCTGGCGCGGCGAGACCGAGGAGGAATACGGCGAGGCCGCGGTGGTCGGCACCGCGGCGATCGCGCTGCACCTGATGAACCGGGCGCCCACACCCGAGGCGGCGACCGCGCTGGCGCGCGAAATGTGGCAGGCGCGCCGCCGCGACCGCCTTCCGGCCGCAGCCTGAACCCGGGGGATTTCGGGTGGAATGGCAGGAAATGGACGATCTGAAGCGGCGGATGCGCGACTTCGCCGAGCGCCGTGACTGGGACCAGTTCCATGCCCCGAAGAACCTCGCGATGGCGCTCGCCGGAGAGGCCGGCGAGCTGATCGAGCATTTCCAGTGGCTGACCGAGCAGCAAAGCGCCGAGCTCGATGCGCGCACACTGGAGAAGGTCGCCTCCGAGATCGCCGATATCCAGATCTACCTGGTACGGCTGGCGGACAAGCTCGGCGTCAGCATCGCCGACGCGGTCGAAAACAAGATCGTGGTGAACGAACGCAAGTACCCGGTCGAGAAGGTCTACGGCAGCGCGCGCAAGTACACCGACTACGACCCCTCCAGGTAGCACACGAGGCGCCGGCCCGCGACGGCCGGCGCCTGGATCGGCGGTCCGCCGGCGCGTTGTCAGGCCGCTGCGCTCTCCGGCTCAGCCGCCTCGCCGAACCACCCGACCAGCTGCGGCAGCAGGCGCTGCACCTCGAGGCTCAGCAGCGCGAAGCGCGCATCCAGCTGGACCAGTTCGTCGTCGCTGTCGACATCGTCGAGTGACTCGAGAACCTCGTCCTCGAAGCCGAGGCGGCGGATATTCAGCTCGTCGTCGAGCACGAAACGCATCCGATCCTCGAACACCAGCGCCAGGCGGGACACACGGCGCCCGACGTCCAGGTGGGTCCGGATTTCGTCCGAGAGCAGATCGACCCGCTTGACACGGACCACGCCGGCATCGTCTCCGGCCTCCTTCAGTTCGCACTCGTCGCCGAGCGCCAGCCCGGCCGGCAATGTGGCACCGTTCAGCCAGGACGTCATCAAGTTCGCGGGATCGGTCCCGACCTTCGGCGGTGCCACCGGCAGCGACCCGAGCGCCTTGCGCAGCAGGCTCAGCAGCTCCTCCGCACGGGCCTTGCTGGCCGTGTCGACCAGCAGCCAGTCATCCTGCGGCAGCACCACCGCCGCGGTCACGCTGGACCGCGTGAACGCACGGGGCAGCAGTTCGTGCACGATCTGCTCGCGCAAGGTGCTCTTCTCCCTGCGTCCGATATCCCGCCCTTCGGCGGCCTCCAGCGTCTCGATCCGCTCCGCCAGTGTCTCGTTGATCACCGACGCGGGCAGCATGCGTGTCTCCCTGCGGGCGGAAACCAGAATGGCGTCTGCCGCGGCGTGCGCCAGCTGAGTCGCCTGCCGCCCCAGCGGCGGCACCCAGCCAACGGTTTCCGGTTCCAGGCTGCCGCAGGGACGGAACGCGGCGGCCTGCAGGGCCTCGTGCAACTCCTCGGGCGAGGTCGTGAACGGCTGGGCAAGCCGGTACAGCCGGAGATTCCTGAACCACATCGCAACCCCTTCCTGGGCAGTTTTGGGACGCGCAAGCCTACCCGATCCCGACCATCGCTTCAGCCCCCGATGCCGGGGCAGCAGGGTCATCCGATTCCCGGGTGAAAAAAAGCCCGGTCCAGAGGACCGGGCTTTTCCGTACGGCACCCCCGGGTCGGGAGCTTACTCGGACTCGTCCTGCTGCGGAGCGGGTGCCGCCCACGGAGCGGGATGGGCCGGACCGTAGTACGGCGCGTAACCGTAGCCGCGGTAGTAGGGGTGATAGTAGCCATAGCCGTCGCCGTAGCCGCGACCCAGACCACGGCCACTGCCGCGTATCGAGAAACCGAAATCACCGAACAGGTCACCCAGACCGAACCAGTCCCCGATGCCGCGGCCCCAGCCCGGACCGTAGCCGTATCCCGGACCGTAGTACGGGCCATAACCATAGCCCGGCCCCCACCACTGGGCGCTGGACTGCATCGGTGCCGCAAAAGCCAGAACGAGAGCGGAGGCAGCGAGAACTTTCAGAGATTTGCGCATGACGTTTCTCCTTTCTTGCGAAGATGCCCTTGCTGGATATCTTTCCCGCTTCGCCAAGGGCCGCACGTCGCGGGTTGAAGCAATGCCGGTTTTTCGTCCAGGGGGTTGGGACCCTTGATCGCGTTCCCGAACCATCCATTAGGAAAGAATTATATGGCAATCTTCAGAAAAGTGAAGCCCCACCCGCACCCACCGCCGCAAGTGGTGCCGAAGGCACGAAGTCAGTCGCGGGCGCCGCACAATGACCCTGGATCGGAGGCTGTGGGGGCGCGCGTTGTTGTGCCTCCTGCTCCTGCGTCGGCACCGCCAACCCCCGATGCGCTTGGTTCACCCTACCCCGATTCCTTCATTGCCCGGAGTAGCAGTCGCGCGCCTTCACCGCTAGCCGGTTTCGCAGGGAAGCCCGGCGCGCCACCAGGCACGCATGCCGGCACGCAGTTGCCGAGCGTCATAGCCCTGCCGGCGCAGGATGCGCACCGCGGGGACGCTGCGATGCGCGGTCAAACATACCGCGACGACCGGGCGCCCGGGATCGAGATCCAGGGAACGGAGGCCGGAACGGGTGAAATGCGTGATCGGAAGGCTCCGCGCCCCGGGTATACGGCTATACCGGAATTCTAGCCGGGTGCGGACGTCGACGATCTGGACGCCCCCGCGCGTGGACAGCTTGCGGAGTTCCTCCGCACTGACTTCCGGAACGGCCCCGAAGGGCCACCAGCTGCGAATCGTGTCGAGGATCATCATCAAGCGCCTCCAGCCATCGCGGGATACAGCCACCGACCGCGAAGGTCCGCGAGCCCCGGATCACCGCTGCCCGGGATCCGGCATTGCCGGCCTGCCGAACCCCCGCTTACCGTGTCGGGGCGCCATTGGCGTGGCGGTACAGCCACAGGACATCGACCGCGAACGAGTAGCTCAGCGAGAGAAGCGCCGCCAACACCACGATGCTGGCGGCCTGCGCGGGCATCACCGGTGCCAGTGCCGCCAGCAACGCCAGGGACTGAAGCACGCAGACCGTCTGACGGCGGCGGCTTGGCGGCAACCTCGCGCTGAGCCAGGCCCAATACCAGCCACCCACAACAAAAGCGTAGCGCAGCAACCCGATCAGCAACACCCACGCACCCGCCTGCCCGGTACGCCAGACGAGCAGCGACAGTATCAGGATCAGCCATGCGTCCACCTCCATGTCGAAGCGGGCGCCGAACGCGCCCGTGCGCCGGGTACGCCGGGCCACCGCTCCATCGACCGCGTCCAGCGTCACGACCAGGGCCGAGATGCCGATCAGCCAGACCGTGGTGAGCGTATCCCATGAGCCGGGATGCAGCGCCACGATCGAGACTGGCGCTGCCAGCGCGGCGCGCAGCAGCGTGATGCCGTTGGCGGCGCCCGGGCCCTGTCGCAGGAACACGGGAGGCGACCGATACAGCAGCCCGCCCACCAGCAACGCGTACGCGAACAGCGAGTACGCAGCGACCGTCCCCGGCACGTCCGCAGCGTGGACCAGCAGCAGCGCCGTGCCTCCACAGGCCCCGAGTCCGATCGCCAGCTGCAGGCGCCAGGCGCTCGCCTGCGCGGGCAGCCGCCGCAGCGGCGTCGCGGGAAAGTCGTGTTCGTTGGGTGCGTTCATCTGTTTCCGGACGCGAAGAACCCGTCAGCAACTGCGCGGGCCGGGACGGGGCGGCGGTCCACTCGATTTCGACCCCTGCGCGCTCAATTGGTTTGCTGGCACCCGGCAGCGGCGCCGATTACCATTCGACGAACTCAGGCATTCTTGGAACCCCCATGCGCGCCGCCTCGAAAACCGCAAGAGCCTTCTGGGTGCTCGGCCCCGGCCGCGGTGAACTGCGCGAGGAGTCCCTGCCGGACGCCGGACCAGACGACGTGCTGGTTCGCACCCTCTTCTCCGGGATCAGCCGGGGGACCGAAGCGCTGGTGTTCACCGGACGCGTTCCCGAGAGTCAGCGGACCGCAATGCGCGCGCCGTTCCAGGCCGGCGAATTCCCGGGGCCGGTCAAGTACGGCTACATCAATGTCGGGCGGATCGAGGAAGGCCCGGCCGAGCGTATCGGGGAACACGTCTTCTGTCTGTACCCGCACCAAGACCTGTACCGGGTGCCGGGAGCCGCGGCGATTCGGCTGCCCGAGGGCCTGCCTCCCGAACGCGCGGTACTGGCCGCAAACATGGAGACGGCGGTCAACGCGTTCTGGGATGCGGCGCCTCTGGCTGGAGACCGCATCCTGGTCATCGGCGGTGGTGTCCTCGGGCTGTTGACCGCCTGGCTATGCGGCCGCGTTCCCGGTACCGAGGTGACGCTGGTGGACACGAATCCGCGGCGGGATCGGTTCGCCGCGGCCCTCGGACTCGAGTTCCGCGATGCGCCGGTCGAGCACATGAACGCCGACCTCGTGATCCACGCCAGCGGGCAGCCGGAAGGGCTGGTCCAGGCGCTGGGCGCGGCCGCTATCGAGGCGACCGTACTGGAACTCAGCTGGTACGGGGACCGCATGGTGGCCCTGCCGCTGGGTGAGGCCTTCCATTCCCGGCGCCTGGTGCTGCGCAGCAGCCAGGTCGGCCGGATCCCGGCGGCGCGCGCCGCACGCTGGGATCATGCGCGCCGGATACGGCTCGCTCTCGAACTGCTGCGCGACGAGCGCATCGACCCGTTGGTGACCGGCGAGGACGGGTTCGCGGATCTGCCGTGGGTCATCGCACGGCTTGCCTCGGACCCCGGAGACACGCTCTGCCACCGGGTGCGGTACCCGTGAACCCGGGCGTCGACCCACCGCACTGGCCGCGCTCGGCGGGCCGAAACCGGTGCCACCGGGCTTCCTTTCGATGATCATGTTCCCCTTTCCCGGCTGGCCCCGAGGAGGCCCTCATGTATAGCGTGAACGTCCGTGACCATTTCATGATTGCCCACAGCTTCACCGGCGAAGCGTTCGGACCCGCCCAGCGGCTCCACGGCGCGACCTATGTCGTCGACGCGACCTTCCGTCGGAGGGAACTGGACGCGGACGGGGTGGTGGTCGACATCGCTCTGGCAGGCGCCCAGCTGGGGGCGGTGCTGGCCGGGATGAACTATCAGAACCTCGACGATCACCCCGACTTCGAAGGCCGCAACACGACCACCGAGTTCCTGGCCCGCGAGATCCATCAGCGTCTTGCCGATGCGATCCAGCGCGGCAAACTCGGCCCATCCGCGTCGGGAATCGACGCCCTCTGCGTCACCCTGCACGAATCTCACGTGGCCTGGGCCAGTTTCGAAGGACCGCTTTGACGCCGGCTACCTCGACCCTGCACCTGGTGGTTCCCGGCCCGCCGAATCAGCGAACCGGCGGCTACCTCTACGACGCACGCATGGCGGAAGGCCTGCGCGCGCTCGGGTGGCAGGTCTTCGTTCACGGACTCGGTGGGCGTTTCCCGGGTCCGGATCCGGAGGCCGAACGTGCGCTGTCACGACTTCTCGCCGCGTTGCCCGATGGAGCGCCGGTGCTGATCGACGGGCTGGCGCTCGGAGGTCTGCCCGACCCGCTGGCAGCGCACGCATCCAGGCTGCACCCGATCGCCCTGGTGCACCACCCCCTCCGTGACGAAACCGGTCTGTCGCCCGCGCGCGCTGCAGAGTTGGAGTCACTCGAGCGCCGCGCCCTCGCTCACTGCCGTGGCGTGATCGTCAGCAGCCCCTACACCGCCCGTCGGCTCCGGGCCTGGATACCGGACCGGATCGGTATTCGCTGCGTGCTGCCCGGTACCGCCGCGGCCATCGAGGCACCGGCCCCGGGTGCCCACGCGCCCCCGCGCATCCTCTGCGTCGGAACGGTGATCCCCGCAAGGGCCAGGACCTGCTGGTGCGCGCGCTCACTGCGCTGCGCGACATCCCCTGGCACTGCGTGATTGCCGGCAGTCTGGAGAGGCACCCGGAATTTGCGCGCCAGGTACGGGAGCAGATCCGCCAGGCCGGGATCGACGACCGGGTGCACCTGGTCCGCGAATGCACCTCGGCTCGACTCGAGTATCTGTACCACTCATCCGGTCTGTTCGTGCTGCCCTCCTGGTACGAGGGCTACGGCATGGCCTTTGCCGAGGCAATGGCTCACGGTCTGCCCGTGATCGGCACACATGGGGGCGCGATCCCGGATACCGTTCCGGCACACGCCGGAGTCCTTGTCGCCCCGGGGGATCTCGAAGCGCTGACGCAGGCCCTTGCCGATCTCCTGCAGGATCCGTCGGCCCGCGCCCGTCTCGGCCAGGGGGCGCGGCGCCATGCCCGCACGCTGCCCGACTGGCCGGAGGTCGCGCAACGCCTCGCGTCGGCGATCCGGGAGCTGGCGGGACCATGAGCAGCCGGTTCGAGGCGGACTGGCTGTCGCTGCGCGAACCCGCCGATCGACGCGCACGGTCGGCCAGATTGGTCGAGGGGTTCCGGGCCTGGAGTCGGGGCCGCGACCCCCTCCACGTCGTCGATCTCGGAGCGGGCACCGGCGCCAACCTGCGCTTTCTGGCCCCGCAGCTGCCGGTGCGACAATACTGGACGCTGATCGACCACGATCCTGCGCTGCTCGCGCGGGTGCATATCCCGGACCGAGGACCGACCGTGCGCAGCGTTTGCGCCGACCTGCGCCAGTGGCGCGGCGTACTGGGCGAATCCCGGCTCCCGGACCTCGTCACCGCCGCCGCGCTATTGGATCTCGTGGGCGCGTCCTGGCTCGACGATCTGGTTCAGAGCTGCCGCGAAATGGGCGCGGCCGCCCTGTTCGCACTCAGCTACGACGGACGCCTGTGGGGGGCGCCGCCCGACCCCGACGACCGCGCCGTGAGGCGGGCGGTGAACGCCCACCAGCAGCGTGACAAGGGTCTGGGCCCCGCGCTGGGTCCCCGCGCCGCGGCGTGTGCCGCCGCAGGTTTCAGGGCCGCCGGATTTCGGGTTCTGATCGCGCGAAGCCCCTGGCATCTCGGCAGCGAGAGCGAAGAACTGGCCACCACGCTGATTCGCGGCTGGCTGGCGGCCGCCTGCGAGCAGGTTCCTGCCGATCGCGAACGCTACCGTGCATGGGCGCAGCGGCGGGAACGCGACATCCGCTCCGGACGCGTTCGGTTCTGCGTCGGCCACCTGGATCTGCTGGCGCTGCCATCGGTCGCTCCCTGACCCCGCCGAGGCTGCCTGGATACCGGGATCGCGCCCGTACGCGGGTCTTCCGCCGAGCCCTGGCGGACGCCGGCGCGGTCACGGGCGCAGGTCGAGGTCGAACAGCATGTCATTGCCGAGCGGGAAATAACGGCAGCGAGGACGTAGTGCCTGGTCCAGGCGGTCCACCGGGGGCAGGGTCAGAGAAGCGCGCCCCGAACCCAGCACCACCGGCGCCACGGTTACATGCAGCCGGTCGAGCACGCCGGCGGCGAGAAACCGCGAAACCGTGATGCCTCCGCCCTCGATCAAGACCCGCGGCAACCCGCGCTCTGCCAGCAGCCGCAGGATGTCCGCCGGCGCGAACCCGTCCTCTTCCCGTTCCTCCAGCGCGACCGTCTCCACCGACGGCGGTGCCGGCACCGACGGAGCGCGCCGAGCACTGCGCAACCACAGCGTCCGGGCTTCGGCATTCCGGAACACTCGGGCGCGGGGATCCACACGACCCGAGGGATCCAGAATCACCCGCACCGGGCTTGGTCCCACCACCTTGCGCACGGTCAGCAGCGGATCGTCGGCAGCGATCGTTCCGGCACCGACGACCACCGCGTCCACGAGTGCGCGCAGGCGGTGCAGGTGGCGGATGTCCTCGGGCCCGGTCACGTACCGGGAATGCCCGGTGCGGGTCGCGATATAGCCATCCAGGGTCTGCCCCAGCTGCGCGATTGCCAGCGTCTCGCAGGACGCGAGCGGAAGATAGATCTGCCAGAGCGACTCGATCCCGGATTGAGATCCGGCACCCGCGGGAGACACATTGCCGGACTTCGCCCCCGTGCGCCCGGGAACCCGGTCCAGGATCGCGCGCCAGGCGGCATCCTCGGGCGACCCCGGGCTCATCCGGGCCTACCGGTGGCCAAACCCGGACGCACGCCCCGGCGCCCCTCCTCTTGGTCCGAAGCAACGCGCGCGTTCATGCGACCGGCGGGCGCAGTGCCCCGAGCGGGAACGCCCGGGTCTCACGAATCACGCGTGCAATCGCGTCGCCGTAGTACGCGACGAGACGTGCGCCCAGCGCTGTGTCCGCCAGGCTCGCATCGCCGACCACACCCGATACGTGCAGATCCCGCGCCATCCAGGCGAACGAAGCCCGCCCCTCCGGACCCAGCAGTGCGAACTCGTGCTCGAGCCGCTGCCCGAGCGATCCGGTGTCCGGGCCGCCTTCGGCACGCACCGAATCGGGTGCGAGATGCAGCATCATCGCGGTCTCGATGGCCCCGCCGTGCCACCCGTGCTGCAACTCGGTCGCGGGCAGACCGATGCCGTCCGGGTGCCCGAGTCGGAAGTAGCTGCACTTGACCACCAGCAGGCCATGGTCGCGCCGCAACCGAAGCGCCGCGAGATCCATGACCTGGGTATTGCCCCCATGGCTGTTGCAGAGGAGCAGCCGGCGTACCCCGCTCCGCGCTACGGCTGCACCGTACTGCTCGATCACTGCCAGCGCAGTCTCCGGTTCGAGGCTCAGCGTTCCGGGAAAGCCGTCGTGTTCCATGCTGGTGCCGACCGCCAACGGCGGCAGCACCCAGACCGCCACGTCGTCGCCGAGTGCGACCGCCGCGGTATCCAGCAGCCCGAGCCCGATTTCGAGATCGGTCGACAGGGGCAGTTGCGGCCCATGCTGCTCGATCGCCGCCAGCGGCAGGATCAAGACGGGATCCTGCGTCACAGCCGCGGCGATTTCGGGGCTGGTCATCTGCTGCCAGAGCGGAAATCCGGTCGGCGTCATCAGCGCATGGTTCGTCTGCGATGCCGCGATGTCAAGCGCCATGCCCGGGCCAACTGCCGGCACGTGCGGGTTGCAGCCGCGCATACAGGTCTCCGGACGCGATACCCCCTGCGCCCGCTTCCAGCCAGGCTGCCAGCGCGTCCGGTGGCCGCCACCCGCGAAACAGGAATTCGCGCCGCTCGCCGGGGATTGCGTTGAACGCATAAGGGCCGAGTTCGGCGAGGCGGCGCACACTGTCCCGGGCGACCTCGAGTGCACCGGACACGAACTCCAGCGAAAGCGCGGGCAACGGCCGGCTGAGACCGGCCAGCACCTCCGCCTCGAAGCCTTCGACATCGAGCTTGCAGAAATCCGGTACCCCGTACTCCCGGATCAAGGCGTCGAGAGTGGTGACCTCGACGGAGACAGTCCGGTCCCAGGCCACACGACGGAACGAGCGGTTGCGACGGCTGAGCCCTTCCTGCCAGTCAGCCGAAAGCGTCGACACCGTCGGATGCAGGCGGCTGATCGCGAGCCGCGCCTGCCCGGCAGCACGTCCCACCGCTTGCGGGCGAACCACGACCGACGGGTGTGACCCCACGAGACGCCGCAGCCAGCGCTCGAGCTGCGGCTGCGGCTCGAGCGCGACGACGCGGGCCCCGAGGTCCGCAAAGGCCCGGGTGCGGTCGCCCAGATGGGCGCCGATGTCGAAGACCAGACCGCCCGCGGGGACGAACGGTTGGTAGAGACGGCGCAGCGATCGCTGCCGGCCCGGACGCCAGTAGATCACCAGCGAGCGGAGGATGCCGAACCCGGTCTGCCAGTCGTGCCGCGCCATGTTGGCCGGGAAAATCCCCTGGTTGCGCGCCGCGGACGTCCGACGGTGCGAGGTCAGGCTCTTCTTGCGTCCAGATAGGCCTTGAAATCTTCGCTCAACTCCGGGTGCTGGAGGGCGAATTCGACGGTCGCCTGCAGATACCCCAGCTTGCTTCCGCAATCGAAACGCCTGCCCGAGAATTCGAAGGCGGTGACACGCTCTTGCTCCAGCAGGCGGGCAATCGCGTCGGTCAGTTGGATCTCGCCTCCCGCTCCGGGCTCCTGCGCCTTCAGCAACTCGAAAATGCGGGGCGTCAGCACGTAGCGGCCCACGACGGCCATGCTGGAGGGAGCGTCCTCGGGCCGGGGTTTCTCGACGATCCCCTTCACGTCCCACAGGCCCGGGGTATCGGTCGCCACCGGGTCGATCACGCCGTACTTGCCGGTGTCCTGCCGCGGCACCTCCTCCACCCCCAGCACGCTGCACTGGGTGTCGTTGAACTGCTCGACCATCTGCGCCAGCGCACCGCCCCGCTCGCTTTCAATCAGGTCGTCGGCGAGGATCACCGCAAAGGGTTCGTGTTGCACGATCGGCCGGGCGCAGCCGACCGCGTGGCCGAGGCCGAGGGCATCCGCCTGCCGAACATATACGCAGGTCACCTCGGGCGGGAGGATGTTTCGAACCAGTTCCAGCATCCGGGTCTTGCCCCGCTGTTCCAGTTCGCTTTCGAGTTCGTAGGCCTTGTCGAAATGATCCGGAATCGAGCGCTTGTTGCGTCCAGTCACGAACACCAGTGTCTCGATTCCCGCCGCGACCGCCTCTTCCGCTGCATACTGGATCAAGGGCTTGTCGACGATCGGCAGCATCTCTTTCGGATTCGCCTTGGTCGCCGGCAGGAAGCGCGTGCCCATCCCTGCGACGGGAAAAACCGCCATGCGAATACGCTGCTCATTCTTCGTCATTCTGTCTCCGCGCGGTTGTCCGGTGCAGGCCGGGGCCTCCGCGGAGACCCCGGCCCGCCGAGGGCCTAGTCCAGCTGGATCCGATCCAGATTCATCTCCACCGTGCGCTCGCCGATCCCGCTCACCCGGGTGAGTTCCTGGACCGAACGGAACGGTCCATTCTCTTCCCGGTCGGCGACGATCGCCTGCGCCTTGGCCGGCCCGATGTTGGTGAGCTGGGATAACTCCTCAACCGAGGCCGTGTTCGGGTTTACCGGACCGGAGGCCCAGGCTACCGGCAGACAGAAAAACAGCAGGATCAGAACAGCGGCAAAGCTCTTCTTCATGGGTACAACCTCCATGTCATGGTTCAAACGGTCGGTGCCGATCCAGGCACCACGGTTATCCTAACCGGCGCAGCGCTCGGCCACCACCCCCGAAACCGAAAGAAACGTGGACGCGTGGGGCGAAAGGGGCCGAAGGCCGTCATCCACCGTTCCCTCGCCGGGTTCACCGCGGCCGCTGCGCTCTTCCGCATGGATATGGATTGCATCGCAACCATCTGTGCCAAGGGGCTGTTTTCTGGCGCGAATATGGGCCAATCCCGAAGACTTCGGGGACGCGATGCAATCCATGGGGGTTACGGGAAAGCGCCGGTCGCGCGGCCGGTTCAGCCCCCGGAAGCCGTCTCAATCTCGGCGAGCAGGTGGGCGGCGGCCTGCGCCGGGTCCGGCGCCCGGGTGATCGGGCGCCCCACCACGAGATGCGAGGCCCCGGCGCGGATCGCGGCTGCCGGCGTCGAAATTCGCTTCTGGTCGTCGACGCCGGCACCGGCGGGCCGGATTCCTGGCGTCACCAGGCACGGCGCCGGGCCGAGGGTCCGGCGCAGCCGCTCGGCCTCCAGAGCCGAGCAGACCAGCCCGTCGAGACCGCCCTGCGCGATCGCCAGATCCGCGAGCAGCATGACCTGTTCGTCGGGGCTGCGGTCGACCCCGACCGACTGCAGCGTGGCGGCATCGGTCGCGGTCAGCACCGTCACCGCGATCAAGCGGCTCTGTGGGGAGACCGCACGCACCGCGTCCGCCGCGGTGCGCATCATCTCCAGCCCACCCCCGGCATGCACGTTAAGCATCCAGACGCCGAGCCGCGCGGCAGCCCGGCAGGCGGCACCCACCGTATTCGGAATGTCGTGGAATTTCAGGTCGAGGAACACCCGGAAGCCCATTTCCTGCAGGCGTTCCACCAACGCGGGCCCTTCGGCGACGAACAGCTCAAAGCCGACCTTGACCGCGCAGTGACGGGAATCCAGCCGACCCGCCAGATCCACCGCGGCGCGGGCGTCGGGAAAATCCAGCGCCACGATGAGCCTCGGATCCGATGGTTGCGATACGTTCTGCATGCGTTCAGTCATGGTGTCTTGAAAGTCTGGTTCGGCGGCTGGTCAAGGTCGAGGTCGATGCCGCGCAGTGTGTCCCAGCGTCGGCAACTCGGGCATTGCCATACATGTGCCCGCCCCTGGTAGCCACAGTTGGTGCACTGGTACAGCGGCTGGCTGCGCAACTGCTCCATCAATGCCTTCTCGAATGCTGCGAACTCGCTGCTGTAGGTGTGCACCGCGGGAAGGATCTTCATCCAGCGCACCGCCTCGAGCAGACCGGAAGTCGGCACCGGACGTTGGGCCAGGATGCGGTGCAGCTGGGTCAGCGCCTCTTCAAGGCGGTTGGTGCGTCGATACAGGCGCATCAGCGCGATGCTGGCTACCGTGATCTTGTGCGTGCTCGCCAGCGCCTGCAGGGTGTCCTCGAGGCTGGCGGTCGCCCCCGGCAGCCCCGAATTCAGGTACAGGCGTTCCAGCTTCGGCACCACCAGCGTGGCCAGCGCCGGAGTCCGCTCGATGGCCTCGCGCCCCAGCCGGATCGACAGCGCGACATCACCGTTCCGCTCTGCGACTTCCGCGCGCAACAGCAGGGCCCGCGACAAGCCGGGGCAAAGCCCCAGCGCACGATCGACGTGCGACAGCGCACGGTCCGGTCGATCCTGCTCGAGTTCGAGCAACGCGAGTTCGCATTCGTAGTGGGCGATGCGCAGCCCCTCGGACGCGACCCCGTGCGCCTTCAGCCGCAGGCCGGTCTCCACCGCATGGACCCAGTCGCGCTGCGTCTCGTACACGCTACGCAGGCCTTCCAGCGCCGGCACACCCATCGACGGGGAATCCACGAGTTCCCGGAACACGGCCTCGGCCCGATCCAGCACGCCGGCTAGAAGAAAGTCGCGCCCCATTTCGAAAGTTGCACGTGCCCGCTGCACATCCGTAAGCGTCGGACGCGCTGCGAGATTCTGGTGGATACGGATCGCCCGATCCACCTCGCCACGGCGCCGGAACAGGCGGCCGAGGATCAGGTGGGTCTCGAAGGTCTCGTGGTCGATCTCGACCACTTCGATGAACGCCTGCAGCGCACGATCCGTCTGGTCGTCCAGCAGGTAGCGCACACCTTCCAGGTAGCGATCGACCGGCGGCTCCCGCCCGGCGCTCGACCGCGGCGACGAATAGCGCGCGGCCGCCCACCCGCTCGCAGCCGCGACGGGCAACAACAGCAGAAGCCAGTGCACGCTCATGCGCGCATCACGGGTCCGACTCCACGAAGGCCTGGTTTACACGTTCCCGCAGTTCCTTGCCCGGCTTGAAATGCGGGACATATTTGCCCGCGAGCGCCACACCCTTGCCGGTCTTGGGATTGCGGCCGATCCGCGGGGGACGGAAATGCAGCGAGAAGCTGCCGAAACCGCGGATCTCCACCCGGTCGCCATGGGCCAGGGCCTGGCTCATTCGCTCGAGCACCGCCTTGACGCAGAGTTCGACGTCCTTGGCGGGCAGGTGGGGAGTCTTTTCCGCGAGCCGTTCGATCAACTCCGACTTGGTCATTCCACTCCCCCCTTGCAGTGTTCTTCGTTTTTCGGAAGGGCTCGTAGCGCTGCCCCCGCCGGTCAGATGCCGGCTTGCCGATGTCCGGTCGTGCTTTTCTGCACCCACCCGCGGCCGGGCCCCGGCCACGCCGCCTCTGGCGCACAAGACACCGAAGGCGGCGAACCCGGCGGCCGGATGGGGCGCTCCGGGGCATTGGCCGCAGCCCCCCGGAGCGAGCGCCGACCGGGGTCAGTCGCTCTTGCCGCCGCCCATCTTTTCCTTCAGCAGCGCACCCAGCGAGGTGGTGGCGGTCGAACTCGAGTAGTCCTGCATGATCTCGGCCTCTTCCTGGACGTCCTTGGCCTTGATCGATAGGCTGATGGCTCGGGTCTTCTTGTCCACGCCCATGAACTTGGCCTCGATCTTGTCGCCGACGTTCAGCACCGTGCGTGCATCCTCGACGCGGTCCCGCGAGATGTCGGCAGCACGCAGGATGCCGTCGATGCCGTCGGCCAGTTCGACCACCGCGGCCTTGGCGTCGACCTCCTTCACCACACCCGAAACGATGCTGCCCTTCGCGTGCTCGGCGACGAAGCTCGAGAACGGGTCACGATCCAGCTGCTTCAGGCCCAGCGAGATGCGCTCGCGCTCCGGGTCGACGGACAGCACCACGGCCTCGACCTCGTCGCCCTTCTTGAAGTTGCGGATCGCCTCTTCACCCGGCTGCTGCCACGACAGGTCGGACAGGTGGATCAGGCCGTCGATGCCGCCGTCCAGGCCGACGAACACGCCGAAGTCGGTGATCGACTTGATCGTGCCACGGACTTTCTCGCCGCGGTTGTGATTGGCAGCGAAGTCATCCCACGGGTTCGCCTGGCACTGCTTCATGCCCAGCGAAATGCGGCGGCGCTCCTCGTCCAGGTCGAGAATCATCACCTCGACCTCGTCGCCGATCGCCACGGCCTTGCCCGGGTTCACATTCTTGTTGGTCCAGTCCATTTCGGAGACGTGCACCAGGCCTTCGACACCATCCTCGATCTCGACGAAGCAGCCGTAGTCGGTGATGTTCGTCACGCGGCCGAAGATGCGGGTTCCGGTCGGGTAACGGCGAGCGATGTTCTCCCACGGATCCTCGCCGAGCTGCTTCAGGCCCAGCGAGACACGCATGCGCTCGCGGTCGAATTTCAGCACCTTCACATCGACCTCGTCGCCGATGTTGACCACGTCCGACGGATGCTTGACCCGTTTCCAGGCCATGTCGGTGATGTGCAGCAGGCCGTCGATACCGCCCAGGTCCAGGAATGCGCCGTAGTCGGTCAGGTTCTTGACGATACCCTTGACGACGATGCCTTCCTGCAGGTTCTTCAGCAGCTCCTCGCGCTCGGCGCTGTATTCCTGCTCGACCACCGCGCGACGGGACACGACCACGTTGTTGCGACGGCGGTCGAGCTTGATCAGCTTGAACTCCAGCTCCTTGCCTTCCAGGTACGCGGTGTCGCGCACCGGGCGCACGTCGACGAGCGAACCGGGGAGGAACGCGCGGATGTCGCCGAGTTCGACGGTATACCCGCCTTTGACCTTGCCGGAGATCTGGCCCACGACGTACTTCTCTTCCTCCATCGCGTGTTCCAGGCGATCCCAGGCTTTCGCGCGCTTGGCCTTCTCACGCGACATGCGGGTTTCGCCGAAGCCGTCTTCTGGGGTCTCCAGCGCGACCTCGACCACGTCACCGACCATGACCTCGAGTTCCCCGCGCTCGTTCATGAACTGCTCGGTGGGGATCACGCCTTCGGACTTCAGACCGGCGTTGACGAGGACGACGTCGGGCCCGACATCGATGACGGTGGCACTGAGGATCGCACCCGGCTGCATCTGGGTGTAGGCCATGCTCTCTTCGAGCAGTTGCGCAAAACTTTCGGTCATGGATTTGTTGAACCTGTGATTGGAACGGTCTGCAGCGGGATGCCACAGCCGGGCTTGGATTGAACACACCCCGCACCTGCGGGAACGGATACTGCCTGGTCTACTGCATGTCTGCGGCGCGCAGCACCTGCTGCAGGCGCTCCCGGATCATGGAAACCACCGTCTCGATGCCGATATCGGTGCAATCTAGGATCCAGGCGTCCGCCGCCGGCTTCAGGGGCGCGGTGGCACGCTCGGAGTCCCGGCGGTCCCGCACCTCCATTTCTTCCTGAAGGGCGCGAAGGTTAGCACTAAGTCCTTGTTCCATCAACTGCTTGTAACGCCTTCTCGCGCGCTCTTCCGCGCTGGCGTGCAAAAAGACCTTGAGGGTCGCTTCGGGGAACACGACGGTGCCCATATCGCGGCCGTCCGCGACCAGGCCAGGAGGGCGGGCAAACGCCCGCTGGCGCGCCAGCAGCGCGGTCCGGACCTTCGGCAGCGCGGCCACGACCGAGGCATCCGCACCCGCGGTCTCGGAACGCAGGTGCTCGTCGACGCACTCGCCGTCGAGCCAGGTCTGGACCAGTTCGCCGGTGTCGGGCACCACGAACCGGGCATTGAGTCCTTCCGCAACTTCCGCAAGTTGTATGTCATTTGCAAGGTCGATCCCACGGTTGCGGGCCGCGAGGCCAACCAGCCGGTACAGCGCGCCGCTGTCCAGCAGGTGCCAGCCGAGTTCGCGCGCCAGACGCTTGCTGACCGTTCCCTTGCCCGAGCCGCCGGGCCCGTCGATGGTCAGAACCGGGATCATGCCGCGGTGATCGCCAGGCCTGCCCCGCGTGCCCGTTCGGGGAAGCCCGGGAACGAGGTGGCGACGTTTGCACAGTCGTGCACCACGATGGGCCCGGTCGCCCGCAGCGCGGCCATCGCGAACGACATCGCGATACGGTGATCCCCGTGGCTCTGGATGGCACCGGCGCCGAGCATTTCCCGGCCCTGGATGCGGATCCCGTCGGGCCGCACCTCGCATTCCACGCCGAGCGTGGCCAGGCCGTCGGCCATCACCTGGATGCGATCGCTCTCCTTGACCCGCAGTTCGCTCGCGCCGGTCAGCCTTGTTTCGCCCTCGGCGCAGGCTGCGGCAACGAATAGCGCCGGGAACTCGTCGATCGCCAGCGGCACCAGTTCCTCGGGAATCGCGATACCCCGCAGCGGCGCCCAGCGCACGTGCAGGTCGGCCACCGGCTCGCCGCCGATTTCCCGCCGGTCCAGCACCTCGATCGACGCACCCATCAGGCGCAGGATATCGATCACGCCGGTCCGCGTCGGATTCACGCCCACGTGCTGCAGGAGCATGTCCGACCCCTGGGCGATGCTCGCACCGACGAGGAAGAACGCGGCCGAGGAGATGTCGGCAGGGACATCGACCGCGCAGGCGCTCAATCGCCCTCCGCTGGTCACGCAGGCGGTGCGGTCGTCCTGGCGCACTTCGTAGCCGAAGCCTGCGAGCATCCGCTCGGTGTGGTCCCGAGTCGGCGCGGGTTCGGTCACGCAGGTTTCGCCCTCGCTCCAGAGCCCGGCCAGCAGCACGGCCGATTTGACCTGGGCGCTGGCCACCTCGAGCGTGTGATGTTCGCCATGCAGACGCTGGCCACCGTGTACCCGCAATGGCGGCGTGCCCTGCTCGCTGGTGTCGATCCGGGCTCCCATGGTGGTCAGCGGCGCGGTCACACGACGCATCGGGCGGCGGGTCAGCGAGGCATCGCCCACCAATTCGGTGTCGAAGGACTGCCCGGCGAGCACGCCGCAGAGCAGGCGCATCGCGGTGCCCGAATTGCCCATGTCCAGGGGAGCCGACGGCGCGCTAAGCCCATGAAGGCCCACGCCGTCGATGATCACCGTGTTCGGTTCCGGTCGTTCGATCGGCACACCCATCGCCTGGAACGCGGCGAGCGTGGCCAGGCAGTCCTCGCCGTCGAGGAAGCCCTTGACCGTGGTGCGACCCTCGGCCAGCGCACCGAGCATGATCGAGCGGTGAGAGATGGATTTGTCGCCCGGAACGCGCAGGCTGCCGCGCAGGGATCCTCCGGGGGCGAGGTGGAAGGTCGATGTCATGGGATCACTGGTCCAGTTGTACTTGCATGTTCTCGCTGAAACGGTCGCGCGCCTGTTTCGCGAACGCGAAACGCGCCTCGAGGTTGCGTGCGTCGCCCCGTACGATCACTTCGCGCAGGCTGTCCAGGTCGCGCTGGAAGCGCTCGAGCACCTCGAGGATTGCGTCCCGGTTGGCCACGCAGATGTCGCGCCAGACCACCGGGTCGCTGGACGCGATCCGCGTGAAATCGCGGAACCCGCCGGCGGCGTAGTGAAAAATCTCGTCGCTCTCGCTCAGTCGCGCCAGCGACTCCACCAGCGCGAAGGCCAACACATGTGGCAGGTGGCTGGTCGCGGCCAGCACGTGATCGTGATGCCCCGGGGTCATGAATTCGACCCGGGCACCGGCCGCGCGCCACATCGCTCCGATGCGGTCCGCTGCGATCGGGTTGGTCTCGTCCGCCGGGGTCAGGATCACCAGCCGCCCGCGGAACAGTTCGGGGAACGCGGCCGCGACGCCGCTCTTCTCGGTCCCTGCAATCGGGTGCCCGGCAACGAAATTGCGCGGCAACTGCCCGAACCCGGAACGCACCGCGTCGATCACCGCCTGCTTGCTGCTGCCCACGTCGGTCAGCAGCGCGTCCTTCGGCCAGTGTCCGGCCAGCGCGGCGGCCAGGCCCTGCATCGACCCCAGGGGGACCGCGAGCACGCCCACCTCGGCGTCGCGGCAGGCCTCGACCGGGTCGGTCGTCCAGCGGTCGATCACGCCGAGGCGCTGCGCCTCCTCCAGGTTCTCCGGGTTGCGGGAACAGCCGACGACCTCGCCCACGGCCCCGGCCTCGCGCAATGCCAGCGCCAGCGACCCTCCGATTAGGCCGACACCGAAGATGACCAGGCGCTGGATCATGCCGCCGCCAGCACCGCGTCCAGCGCCTGCAGAAAACGCGCATTCTCCTCGGCCCGGCCCACGGTCACCCGCAACTGCGTCGGCAAGCCGTAGTTGACCACCGGACGCACGATCACGCCCTGGCGCAGCAGGCGCTCGTAGACCGGACCGGGCGGCTGGCGCACATCGAAGGTGAGGAAGTTGCCGACCGACGGGATGAAATCCAGGCCGCGTTCGCGCAGCCCGGCCTCGAGCTGGCGCAGGCCCTCCCGGTTGACCCGTGCGCTCCGTTCCACGTGACCCGGATCCCCGAGCGCGGCGAGGCCGGCAGCCTGTGCCAGCGTATTCACGTTGAATGGCTGGCGTACGCGATTCAGCAGCTCGGCGACGGGCTCGGACGACACCGAGTACCCGAGGCGCAGACCGGCCAGGCCGTGGATCTTGGAAAAGGTGCGGGTCACGATCAGATTCGGGAAACGCGCCACCCACTGGGTCGTGTCCGGGTAGTCGGCCACCTCGACGTATTCCGCGTAGGCCTCGTCGACCACCACCAGCGTCTGTGCCGGAACGCCAGCGACGAAGGCTTCGAGTTCGGCACCCCCGACCCAAGTGCCGGTGGGATTGTTCGGGTTGGCAATGAATACCACCCGGGTGGACTCGTCCACCAGCGCTGCCATTGCGCCCAGGTCATGGCCGAAGGGCTGGTCCGCGCCCGCGGGCAATGCCTCGGCGACGCGCGCATCGGCGGAAACCGCCTGCACCACCAGCGGGTAGACGGCAAACGCATGGCGCGAGAACACCGCGCTGCGTCCCGGGGCCAGCCAGGCCCTGGCGACCAGTTCCAGGATCTCGTTCGATCCGTTGCCCAGGGTGATCTGTGCCGGGGACGCCCGGTGGCGATCCGCCAGGGCCTGCTTCAGCGCGAAACCATTGCCGTCGGGATAGATGTGCACGCCCCCAAGCGCCGCCTGCATCGCCGCGACGGCCTTCGGGCTCGGACCCAGCGGATTCTCGTTCGACGCGAGCTTCACCGCTTCACGGATGCCCAGTTCGCGCTCGAGAGTTTCCACCGGCTTGCCGGGCTCGTAGGGACGGAGCGCCTGCACGCCCGCGACAGCCAACGAAGAAAAATCAGTCATCGTCATCGTGCCCCAGGGTTCGGAAAGGGTTTCGAAGGCATCCCCGCATATCGGCCATCCGCTCGCCGTCCATGCCTCAGGTCGCCGCCTGGGGGTAGCTTCCCAGGATCTTGAGCATTTCGGCGCTTTCCCGCAGTTCCTCGAGGCATGCGGCAATCGCCGGATCCTGCTGGTGTCCGATCAGGTCGAGGAAGAACACGTACTCCCAGTTCACGCAGCGCGAGGGCCGGGATTCGATCCGGGTCAGGCTGATCCCGGCCTCGGCGATGGGTTTCAGCAGGCGGAACAGCGAGCCCGGACGGTTGGCGGTACTGAGCATGATCGAGGTGCGGTCGCGCCCAGTTGGATCGGTCTCGATCCTTCCGATCACCAGGAATCGGGTCGTGTTGTCGCCCCGATCCTCGATGTTGCGCGCCAGGATCTCCAGTCCGTAGCGCTCGGCCGCGACCTCGCTGGCGATCACGGCGGCGCCCGGCACACCGGCCGCGTCGTCTGCCGCGCGCGCGTTGCTCGGTGCATGGCGGCGCTCGACGCCGGGCAATCGTCGGTCCAGCCACTGCCGGCACTGGGCCAGGGCCTGCGGATGCGCCATCACCAGCCGGACATCCTCCAGGCGCGCACTCGAGGACAACAGGTGGTGCTGCACCGGCAGCACCACCTCGCCGCAGATCAACACAGGCGATTCCAGGAAACAGTCGACCGTGTGCGACACCACCCCTTCGGTGCTGTTCTCGATCGGCACGACCCCGAACTGCACCCGTCCCGACGCCACCTCGCGGAACACCGAATCGATCGACGCCAGCGGCAGCAGGGTCGCGGCATGGCCGAAATGCTTGCGGGTCGCCAGGTGCGTGAACGTCCCCTCCGGCCCCAGGTAGGCGACCTGCAGCGGCTGCTCCAGCGCCAGGCACTCGGACATGATTTCGCGGAACAGCCGAACCACCGCATCGCCCGGCAACGGCCCGGGATTGCGTTCGCGCACCTGGCGCAGGATCACCGCCTCGCGTTCCGGCCGGTAGAATACGGGATTCCCCTGGCCGCGCTTGACCGCGGCAACGTCCTCGGCGCACCGGGCCCGCTCGTTCAGCAGGCGCAGCAGATCCGCATCGATCCAGTCGATGCGTTCCCGCACTCGCTCGAGTTCGTCGGAACCGCTCACTAGAGGATCCGGAAGCGCAGCACTCCGTCGATGCCGGCAATCGCCTCTGCGGTCGCGGCGTCGACCGCCCCTTCGACGTCGAGCAGCGTGTACGCCAAGTTGCCGCGGGACTCGTTCACCAGGTGGACGATATTCACCCCGTTCTGACCCAGCACATGCGAGATCTGACCGACCCGGTCCGGCAGGTTCCGGTTCACGATCGCAAGCCGGGAATCGCCCTTGCGTTCCAGGCTGAGCGCCGGCAGGTTCACCGAATTCACCACGTTGCCGTGCTCAAGGTAGTCGCGGAGCTGATCGGCGATCATCACCGCGCAGTTCTCCTCGGATTCGACCGTGGAGGCCCCGAGGTGCGGCAATGTTATTACCCGCGGGTGCCGGATCAGCGCGGGGGTCGGGAAATCGCTGACATAGGCATGCACGCGGCCTGCGTCCAGCGCCGCGCCGAGCGCAGTATCGTCGACGATGCCGTCGCGCGCCAGGTTGATCACGATCGCACCGGGTTTCAACGAGCGAATGCGGGTCGCGTCCAGGATATTGCGGGTCTGGTCGTTGAGCGGTACGTGAAAGGTGATCACGTCGGCCTGGCTGACGACTGCGTCGACGCTGCGCGCGCGCTCGACGTCGGACGCCAGGCGCCAGGCGCTCTCGACCGTAATCTTCGGATCGTAGCCGATCACGTGCATGCCCAACCCGCGTGCGGCGTTCGCGATCTTCACGCCGATCGCGCCCAGACCGATGACCCCGAGGGTGCGTCCCGGGAGTTCGAATCCGACGAAACGTTTCTTGCCGTCCTCGACCCGCTTCTCGAAATCTGGCAGATCGCCGTCGAGTCCGCGCAGGTATTCCGCCGCCGGGATCAGGTTGCGGGCCGCCAGCAGCAAGCCGCCGATCACCAGTTCCTTGACCGCATTGGCATTGGCTCCCGGGGCGTTGAATACCGCAACGCCGCGTTCGGACAGGAGATCGACCGGGATATTGTTCACGCCGCTGCCGGCGCGGCCGACCGCCACCACCGAATCCGGAATCGGGGTTTCGTGCAGATTGTGCGAGCGCAGCATGAACGCGTCGGGGTCCGGCAGGCTGGACGCGACCTCGTAGGTTTCCCGGGGATACCGCTCGAGACCGCGGATGGCGATGTTGTTGAACGTCTGGATCCGGTACATGTTCTCCCCCCGCTCAGGCATGTCGCTGCTCGAAGTCCGCCATGAACTCGATCAGCGCATCCACCGCCGCCTCGGACACCGCGTTGTAGATGCTTGCACGCATGCCGCCGACCGACCGATGGCCCTTCAGGCCGGAAAGTCCGGCCTCTTCCGCTTGCTTCAGAAAGCTGCCGTCCAGCGCATCGTCGGCCAGAATGAACGGGACATTCATCCACGACCGCGCCGAGGGTTCGACCGGGTTGCGGTAGAACTCGGAGTTGTCGACGAAATGGTACAGCTTACGCGCCTTGCGCTCGTTGACCTGGGCCATTCCGGCCAGCCCCCCCTGCTCCATCAGCCACTCGAACACCAGGCCCGCCAGGTACCAGGCAAAGGTCGGCGGCGTGTTGTACATCGAGTCGTTCTTGACCTGCAGCGCATAGTCGAGCACCGCCGGAACCCCGGCCGACTTGCGCTCCATCAGATCCCTGCGCACGATCACGACCGTCAGGCCCGCAGGGCCGATGTTCTTCTGGGCACCCGCGTAGATCACCCCGTAGCGGGCGACGTCGATCGGCCGCGACAGGATGGTCGAGGACATGTCCGCGACCAGCGGCACATCGCCGGTCTCGGGCACGAAATGGAATTCGACACCGCCGATCGTCTCGTTCGGCGTGTAATGGACGTAGGCCGCGCCCGGGTCCAGCTTCCAGGTCGACGAATCCGGGATCGACGCATAGCCGTGACTCTGACTGCTGGCAACGATGTTCACCGGGCCGTACTTCTGGGCCTCCTTGATCGCCTTGCCCGACCACGCGCCAGTGTCAAGGTAATCCATCGCCTGGCCACCCGGCTGCAGGTTCAGCGGCACTGCCGCGAACTGCCCGGTCGCGCCACCCTGCAGAAACAGCACTGCATAGTCGTCCGGGACATTCAGCAGCGCACGCAGATCCCGTTCCGCCTTCTCCGCAACCTCCATGAAAATCTTGCCACGATGGCTCATCTCCATCACGGACATACCGGCACCGCGGAAATCGGCGCACTCGGCCTGGGCGCGCTGCAGCACGCTCTCGGGCAGGGCCGCGGGTCCGGCGCTGAAATTGAATACTCGACTCATTCTGCTTCTCCATTGTCGGTCTCGGGCGGTGCCTCGGCACCGAGCTCCGTGTCGTCATCCGCCTCTTCGGGGTCATCCTCGCCCTGCAGCCGTTCCACGCGCGCGAGTTCCACGAGTTTCTCGTCCTCGCTCAGGCGGATCAGGCGTACGCCCTGCGTGTTGCGCCCGATCAGCGGGATCTGCGCGACCGGTGTGCGCACGAGCGTCCCGGCATCGGTGATCAGCATCACTTCCTGATCGTCGAGCACGCGCGCGGCCCCCACCAGCATGCCGTTGCGCCCGGCGCACTGGATCGCGATGACCCCCTGTCCCCCGCGCCGGTGGACCGGGAATTCATCGAACCCGGTTCGTTTTCCATACCCGAACTCGCTCGCGAACAGCGCAGAACCCTCGCCGACGATCAGCAGCGCGATCACACGGTGCGTCTCGTCCATGCGGATCCCGCGCACACCGCAGGCCACACGCCCCATCGCACGCACGTCGGTCTCGGGGAACCGCACCGCCTTGCCGGCAGAGGTCACCAGCATCACTTCCTGATCGCCGTCGGTCAGCGCGACGTCGACCAGGCGGTCCCCGTCGCGCAGATCGACCGCGATGATGCCGGCGGTCCGCGGGCGGGAAAAGTCGGTCAGTGGCGTCTTCTTGACCGTTCCGCCCGCAGTCACCATGAACACGAACCGGTCCTCGGCGTAGCCGCGTACGGGCAGGATCGCATTGATGCGTTCGTCCTGTTCCAGCGGCAGCAGATTCACGATCGGCTTGCCGCGCGCGGCCCGGCTCCCCTGCGGCAACTCGTAGACCTTGATCCAGTAGACCCGGCCGCGGCTGGAGAAGCAGAGGATGGTGTCGTGCGTATTCGCCACCAGCACGCGATCGATGAAATCCTCTTCGCGGAAGCTGGTCGCGGCCTTGCCGCGACCGCCGCGGCGCTGCGCACGGTAGGCGGTCAGCGGCTGGTACTTGACGTAACCGGCGTGCGACAGGGTAACCACCACGTCCTCTTCCCCGATCAGGTCCGCCAGGGTCAGGTTCGCATGGGCTTCCCGGATCTCGCTGCGGCGGATATCGCCGTACTGCTCCCGGACCGCCAGCAGTTCGTTGCGGATCTCCTCCTGCAGGCGCTCGCCGGAACCGAGGATGTCCAGCAGGTCGTCGATCAGTTCCAGCAGCTGGCGGTATTCGTCGAGGATCTTCTCCTGTTCGAGGCCGGTCAGCCGGTGCAGACGCAGGTCGAGGATCGCCTGCGCCTGGGCCTCGGACAGGCGGTAGCCGTCCTCACCCGGACCGAACTCGGCCGCCAGCTCCTCGGGACGCGATGCATGTGCGCCCGCGCGCTCGAGCATGGTCGTCACCATGCCCGGCGGCCAGGCGCGCCCCAGCAGACCGGCCTTGGCCTCGGCAGGGTTCGGCGCGGCCTTGATCAACGCGATGATCTCGTCGATGTTGGCCAGCGCAACCGCAAGCCCCTCGAGGATGTGCGCACGCTCCCGGGCCTTGCGCAGGTCGAAGATCGTCCTGCGGGTTACGACCTCGCGGCGGTGGCGCAGGAAAGCTTCGAGGATCTGGCGCA
Source organism: Thioalkalivibrio nitratireducens DSM 14787 (assembly GCF_000321415.2). Classification (NCBI taxonomy): domain Bacteria; kingdom Pseudomonadati; phylum Pseudomonadota; class Gammaproteobacteria; order Chromatiales; family Ectothiorhodospiraceae; genus Thioalkalivibrio; species Thioalkalivibrio nitratireducens. The sequence goes on from NC_019902.2 coordinate 1,817,567, forward strand.
GGTCGAGCAGCCGTGGCTGGCCGTCGACCAGCGCGACCATGTTGATGCCGAACACGTTCTGCATCTGAGTGTGCATGAACAGGTGGTTCAGCACCACTTCGGGCACCTCGCCGCGCCTGAGTTCGATCACGATGCGCATGCCGTCCTTGTCGGACTCGTCGCGCAGTTCGCTGATCCCCTCGATCCGGCGTTCCTTCACCAGTTCCGCGATCTTCTCGATCAGCCGGGCCTTGTTCACTTGGTAGGGCAGTTCGCTGACGATGATCGCCTCGCGCTGCCCCCCCTCGAGCGGCTCGGTGTGGGTGCGGGCACGGATGTAGACGCGGCCGCGGCCGGTTCGGTAGGCGTCGCGGATCCCGTCGACACCGTTGATGATCGCGGCAGTGGGAAAATCGGGGCCCGGAAGGTGTTCCATCAGCCCGTCGACGCCGATCTCCGGATCGTCGATCAGTGCCACACAGGCGTCGATCACCTCGCCGAGGTTGTGCGGCGGCACGTTGGTCGCCATGCCCACCGCGATCCCCGCCGAGCCGTTGACCAGCAGGTGCGGAAACTTGCTCGGCAACACCGACGGTTCGCGCTCGGAACCGTCGTAGTTGTCGACAAAGTCGACCGTCTCCTTGTCGATGTCGGCCAGCAGTTCCTGGGCGATGCGCGCCATGCGCACTTCGGTGTAACGCATCGCCGCGGGGGCGTCGCCGTCCACCGAGCCGAAGTTGCCCTGGCCGTCGATCAGCATATAGCGCACCGAGAACGGCTGCGCCATGCGCACGATCGCGTCGTAGACCGCGGAATCACCGTGCGGGTGATATTTGCCGATCACGTCGCCGACCACGCGCGCCGACTTCTTGTACGGCTTGTTGTACTCGTTGCCGAGTTCGCGCATCGCGTACAGCACGCGGCGGTGTACCGGCTTCAGACCGTCGCGGACATCCGGCAGCGCCCGACCCACGATTACGCTCATCGCATAGTCGAGGTAGGACTGCTGCATCTCGTCCTCGAGGTTGACCGGGAAGATTTCCTTGGCGAATTCAGCCATCGGCGCGCGGAGGGCTCCGGGGATAGTAAACGCGCAATTCTACCATAGCGGGGGGCACACGGCGCGCACCGCCGTGGGAATCATCGCGACGCGATCCCCTCCCGCAGTGCAACCAGCCGCTCCCGATCCGGCCGCTGCACCACGCCGTGCTCGGTCACGATCGCATCGATCAGTCTTGCCGGGGTCACATCGAAGGCCGGATTCCAGCCCCGGGATCCGGGGGGCGCAATGGCTCGGCCGGCCAATTCCAGCACCTCGGATTCCGGACGCATCTCGATCGGGATCCCGGAACCCTCCGAGGTGTCGAAGTCGATGGTGCTGACCGGCGCCGCCACCATGAAACGCACGCCGTGTTCGCGGGCCAGCAGCGCCAGCCCGTAGGTTCCGATCTTGTTGGCGGTATCACCGTTCGCGGCGATCCGGTCGGCACCCACGATCACCCAGCCCACCTGCCCCAAACGCAGCAGGCTGGCGGCCGCGCCCTCACAGAGCAGGTGCACCGGAATGCCGTCGTGCAGCAGTTCCCAGGCGGTCAACCGAGCCCCCTGCAGCCAAGGGCGAGTCTCGTCGGCAAACACCTCGCGGATCCGGCCCTGTGCCCAGGCGGAGCGGATAACCCCGAGCGCGGTCCCGAAACCGCCGGTCGCCAGCGACCCGGTGTTGCAGTGGGTAAGCACCGCGCGTCCCGGTTCGATCAGCTCCGCGCCGGCTGCCCCGAGGCGACGGTTGGCCGCGATGTCCGCCGCCAGCATCCGCTCCGCCTCGGCCAGCGCCCGGGCGTGGGCCTCACCGGCCGACGGGCACGATGCCAGTACCTCCCGCATCCGATCGAGTGCCCAGAACAGGTTGACTGCGGTCGGGCGCGAGGCTGCCAGTTGCGCGATTGCCTGCTCTACCTGCCCCCGCCAGTCCGCCCGCCCGCTTCCAGCGGCCGCACCGCAGGCCAGCACCACGCCGAATGCCGCGGTGATGCCGATGGCCGGCGCCCCACGCACGACCATATCCCGGATGGCCGCCGCCACGCCGGCGGCATCCACATAGCGGTTCTCGTGTGTCTCGCCGGGGAGCAGGCGCTGATCGAGCAGGTAGAGCGCCCCGTCGCCGTAGCGGATCGGGCGGATGGTATCGGGCAGCGTATCGATCATCGTGCCCATTCTACATGGCCGACTCAATGGCCGGATGGCTCCCACCGTTACCGGCGCAACCGGTCACCGGGATCGGGACAATGGTCGGGGAGCAGTTGCAGCGGCGGCACCGGCGGCTGCCAGAACCGGGGTCGTTCGGCACGGCTGCCCGGACTCAGACGAATGCCGTCAGGCCCCGCCTCCAGCCAGAGCATCCCCCGCTCGGCGCTATCCAGCAAAGGCACGCAGCCCTGCCGCAGCCGCTCGGTCACGTCGGGGGACGGATGCTCGAAGCGGTTGTCGAAACCGCGGCTGACCCAGGCGGCGCGCGGTGCGGCGGCCTCCAGCAGACCCCGCCCGAGAACGCCGCGGGCGCCGTGATGAGGAACCAGCAGCAGGTCGGTCGCCAGCGCTTCCCGCTCGGCACGCACCAGCACGCTCTCGCCCAATCCCTCCAGGTCTCCGGTCAGCAGCAGCCGCCCCCCGGGACCGCGTACCGACAGCACACAGGAGGCCGCGTTGCCGTCGTCCCAGAAGGCCGGCGGATGCAGCGTCTGGAACTGCACGCCGTCCCACTCCCAGGCAAGACCGGCTTCGCAGGCCTCCTCGCCTTCGTGCAGGTCCGGGCGCCGGCTGAGGACCTTCCCGACGGGCATCGCTTCCACCACCGCCGCCACCCCGCCGCGATGATCCCGATGCTCGTGACTGACCAGGATACGGTCGACGCGGCGCACTCCCAGGCGCCGTAATGCCGGCAGTACGATGGATTCCCCGGAGTCGAAGCCGCCTTCCCAGGCCGGACCCGCGTCGTACAGCACTACGTGGCGGCGCGTCTGCACGATCACGGCCAGCCCCTGCCCGACGTCGAGCAGTTCGGCACGGAACACACCTTCGTCGAGCCGTGGCGCCGGGGGCAGCACCAGCGGCAGCCAGGCCAACAGGATCCAGGGAGCGAGCACGCGCAGGCGGGGCAACAGCAGTAGCACGACACCGGCACCGGCCAACACGGCCGCAAATGCGCGCACACCGGTTTGGGACACCGCCCCCGGAACCCGCAGCATCCATTCGAGCACCTGCAGCAACAGGAAGAGGCAGCCGTCTGCCCACCACAGCAGTGGGCTGCCGAGTGCCGGCGAGACCAGCGCGAGTCCGGCGCCCGCAAGCAGCGTCGGCAACACCAGCAGCCCGACCACCGGGACCGCTATCAGGTTGGCCGCCGGGGCGATCCAGGCCCCGAGCTGGAACCAGGCGAGACTCAGCGGCAGCAGCGCGAGCGCCAGCAATACCTGCAGACCGAGCCAGCCGGACAGGCCCGGTCGGCCCACGCGCCCCTGCACCAGCAGCAGAATCACCGCCACCGCGCCGAACGAGAACCAGAACCCGGGCGCGAGCACGTTCGGCGGGTGAATCGCGATTACCACCAACAGCGCCGCGGCATAGACGCGCCACGACAGCGGGTCGCGGCCGGCGACGATCGCCGCGGTGACCATCAGCAACATAATCAGCGCGCGCTGTGTCGGAATGCTGAAGCCGGCCAGCCCCGCGTACATCGAGGCCGCGACGACGGCCGCGACGGCGGTAAACAGCCCCATCGAGACCCGCCGCCACAGCCCGGCCAGCCGTCGCCAGAGCACACGTGCGATCAGCACCGCGAACCCCGCGACCAGCCCCACATGCAGGCCGGAGATCGCCATCAGATGGTTGGTCCCGGTATGCAGGAACAGGCGCCACTCGTCGTCCTCCATGGCCCCGCGCTCGCCGATCACCAGCGCCTGCATCACCCCCGGGTGCCGAGCCCCGGGGTAGGCGGCCTGCATCGCGTCCCGGACCGTCTCCCGGGCCCGGTGCAACGTCGACGACACGAGCGCGGTGTGCGCGCGTCCCTCGTGAATCACCCCGCCGCGTACGCTCGCCAGGCCGTGGATGCCCTCGCGGTAGAGCCAGGTGCCGTAGTCGAAACCGGAAGGATTGTGCAGCCCCCGCGGCGGCCGGATCCGGAGCGTGACGCTGAGCCGGTCTCCGGCCCGGAGTTCGGGCTCGGCCGGAAACTGCGTTACCCGCAGCCTTTGCGCGCGGAACTCCTGCGGCCCGGCATGCACCCGGTCGATGCGCAGCACGAACCGCGAGCGTTCGCGGGAATGATCCGGAAGGCCGTGGATCTGACCGGACACGGTGACCTCGGCACCGGCCATCTCCCAGGGCACCGCCCGGTCGAGCCACGCCTGGCCGTGGATCGCGGCCAACACGGCTCCGAGCAACAGCCCGGCGGGCAGCTGCAGACGGGCCCAGAACAGCAGCGCCAGTGACGGCACCAGCAGGGCCGCCCAGGGCCAGTCGGGCAGCAACGCGAACCGATGCACCGCAACCGCCCCACCGAGTACCCCGAACGCCAGTAGGATCATGGTTCCATCCGACCGGCAACGGCAATATGATCGGATGCGGCGGGCCCACGGGCCGCCCGCCGGCCTCCCGGCCGGCCGCACCCACCCCCGCGCCCGGCGGCGTGCAGCGAACGATGGCGAAGAAACTGATCAAGAAGTGGTTCCCGGCCTACGAGTCGGTCCGGGCCCACCGTGCGCTGGGGTTGCTGGGGCCACGCCTGCGCGCAGCGGATCTGTGGCATCTGAACCGGCGCTCCGTCGCGGGTGCGTTTGCCGTGGGGCTGTTCGTCGCGTTCCTACCGATACCCCTGCAGATGCTGCTCGCCGCCACGATCGCGATCGTGGTGCGGGTCAACCTGCCGATATCGGTGCTGCTGGTCTGGGTGTCCAATCCCCTGACCATGCCGCCGATCTTTTATACAGCCTACACCATCGGCCGCTGGATTCTCGACGAGCCGCGGCGTTCGTTCCAGGTCGAAATGTCGCTGGAGTGGTTTGCCGGGGATCTCCTGACAATTTGGAAGCCACTGCTGACCGGCAGCCTGCTGCTCGCCGTGGCCGCATCGCTGACCGGCTACATCGTGATTCGGCTGCTCTGGTGGTTCAGCGTCGTCGAACGGCTGAAACTTCGGCGCGCACGGCTGCACCGGCGCCTGGTTCACAGCCAGCAGAACCCCTACGCAAGGGACCGGAGGCCTGCGGCCGATCGCGACATCCGCGACAACGCGCCCGGAAGAAACGGCCCACCGGGCTGAAGTGCAAGCGCGCTCCGGCCGTCAGTCGCCTGCGCCCTGCAACTGCCCATCCGTCAGATGCAGCGTCCGGTCCATGCGTGCGGCCAGCGCAGGATCGTGCGTGACGAGCACCAGCGCAGTTCCGGTCTCCCGATTCATCGCCTGCAGCAGCGTGAAAACCTTCCCGGCCCGGTCTCGATCCAGGTTGCCGGTGGGCTCATCGGCGAGGATCACCGCCGGCCGGGTGACCATCGCACGCGCAATCGCCACGCGCTGACGCTCCCCGCCCGAGAGCTCCGACGGCTTGTGCCGTTCCCGCTCGGACAGATCCACCTTGTCCAGCCACCCGGCTGCTTCCGCCTGCGCCCGCCGGGTGCTGAGCCCGCGGATCATCAGCGGGATCGCCACGTTCTCGAGTGCGGTGAATTCCGGTAGCAGATGGTGGAACTGGTAGACGAAGCCCAGGTGCCGGTTGCGCATCACGCCGCGCCGGGTGTCGCTCATCGCCGACCAGTCCTCGCCATGAATCGATACCCCTCCCCCGGTCGGCAAGTCGAGCCCGCCGAGCAGCTGCAGCAGCGTGCTCTTTCCGGAACCGGAGGCCCCGACCACCGCGATCTGATCGCCACGACGGATCTCGAGATCGATCTTCTTCAGAACCGACACATCGAGGCTGCCCTCGCGGAAACGCCGCTCCAGCCCTCGCGCTTCCAGTACGACTGCGTCTGCCGCCGCGTTTCCGTCACTCATAACGCAGCGCCTCCGCGGGGCGGGTGCGGGCTGCGCGCCACGCCGGGAACAGCGTGGCCAGCAGCGTCAGCACAAACGCCAGGACACTGATTCGAATCACATCTTGCATTCGAAGTTCACTGGGTAGATCACTGATATAATAGACATCCGCAGCCAGGAACTGGGTGCCGGTGATCCGCTCGATCAGCGGCACGACCACGTCGATGTTCAGCGCCAGGCTGACACCGCCGATCACGCCGAGCACGATGCCCACCAGCCCGATCACCGCACCCTGCACGATGAACACCAGCATCACGCTCAGCGGCTTCAGCCCAAGCGTGCGCAGGATCGCGATGTCCGACTGCTTGTCGGTGACCAGCATCACCAGCGTCGAGACGATATTGAATGCCGCCACCGCAACGATGAGCGACAGGATGATGAACATCACGACCTTCTCCATCTGGATCGCGCGGAATAGGTTGGCATGCTGCTGAGTCCAGTCCCCCACCCGGAACATCCCCTCCAGCGACCGCGCGATATCGCGGCTGACCACACCCGCCTGCATCAGGTCGGTCAGGTGCAGACGCAGCCCGGTGACACCCTCTCCGGTCTGGAACATCGCCCGCGCATCGTCGAGGTGAATGAATGCCGTCCCGCGATCGAACTCGTACATCCCGACCTCGAACAGGCCGACCACCTCGAAGCGGCGCATGCGCGGCAATACCCCGGCAGGGGTGACCGCGGCCTGCGGCGCCATCAGCACGACCCGGTCGCCGATCCGGACCCCCAGCTGCGCAGCCAGTTCCAGTCCCAGCACGATCCGGAACTCGCCGGACTCGAGATCCTCCAGTTCACCGCGGATCATGTGCTCGCCGATGCGCGCCACCCGCCGTTCCAGCGCGGGCTCGATGCCCCGGATCAGCGCACCGGAAATATTGCCGAAAGCGCTCAGCATCGCTTCGCCCGAGACATAGGGTGCGGCGGCCAGCACCCGCGGGTCGGCGCCCTCCACCTGCTCCCGGACAGCTTCCCATTCCCGTAGGGAACCGTCGAGCGCCTGGATCGTCGCATGCGAGGCCATGCCCAGAATGCGCTCGCGCAGTTCGCGCTCGAAGCCGTTCATCACCGACAGCACGGTGATCAGCGCGGTCACACCCAGCACGAGGCCGACCATCGAGACCACGGAAATGAATGAAATGAAATGGTTGCGGCGCTTTGCCCGCGTGTAGCGAAGGCCGATGGCAACGGGAAGGGGCTTGAACATCGGCAAATCATGCCAGAGGGCCGGCAGCGCGCCTACCGCGCCCGCCGGGAATCGACCGCCCGCGGCAGCCGGCGAAGCAGCATGACGGGCGCACTCACCCCTGAAACCGGATGCTGGCAGCCCGTCGGATTGAGGTACCCATATCAAGCCGATATGGGAGACCTGACGGCAGCATTACACAGTTTCGACGCACACAGCGAGCCTGCACGACGAGAACTCAGAAAAAATGCACCGCCATTCCCACCGGGGCAGCGGGGCAGCGGGGCAGCGGGGCAGCGGGGCAGCGGGGCAGCGGGGCAGCGGGGCAGCGGGAACAGCCTAACTCCGACAGGCTGCTAGAATCCGCATAGACCGTTGCACGAGGAATGCACCGATGCCTGGAAGAATCCAGTGGGGCCTGCCGACCGCCTTCTCGCCGGGTCTGCTGTGGTCAGCGCCCGCACCGGCGTTCGCAGAGTCCGTGCAGATAGAGTCCGGCACGCGCGACGTCAGCCGGCAACTCAACTTGCCCCGGCGCGGGGAACACCGCGAGACCGTAATCTCCCGGCATGGGGAACCGCTGCGGCAACTGGGCCCCGTGGGCGCCAGCACACGCGCACAGCCATACATCTCGCGCTGGGATTACAAGGGCTTCTCAGTCGTGTTCGAGGGATCTCTCGTGCTGCACAGCGTCGTGCACGAGCCGAACTGCCCGCTGGCGCCGTGACCGGATCGCCCGTGGCCCGGCGGCTTCCGGCAGAGTGGGAGCCCCAGAGCGGAGTCCAGCTGACCTGGCCGCATCCCGGCACCGACTGGGCACCGCGCCTTGCGGCCGTGGAACCGGTGTTCGCAGCGATCGGCGCGAGCATCGCGCGCCACGAGTCGCTGCTGGTCGTGTGCCAGGACGCCGACCACCGGGCGCAGGTGCTGGCGCAACTCGCACACGCTGGTGCCGACCTGGACCGCGTGCAGCTGGGCATCGCCCCGGCCGACGACACCTGGGCGCGCGACCACGGCCCGATCACCGTGTTGCAGGACGACGGGCCGATCCTGCTCGACTTCACCTTCAACGGCTGGGGCGGCAAGTTCGAGGCCGGGCACGACAATCTGCTGACGCGCAACCTCGCGGCGCAGGGACGCTTCGGCACGGTGCCGGTGGAAGCGGTGGACCTGGTGCTCGAGGGCGGCAGCATCGAGTCCGACGGGGCCGGAACGGTGCTGACGACGAGCCGCTGCCTGCTCGAACCCAACCGTAATCCGGGCCTGTCGCGGGCGGAACTCGAGGCGCAGCTCGGCCAACACCTGGGTGCCATCCGCGTGCTTTGGCTGGAGCACGGCGGTCTGGAAGGCGACGACACCGACGGCCACATCGACACCCTGGCGCGCTTCTGCGATCCGGAGACGATCGCGTTCGTCGTGTGCACCGACCGCAACGACCCTCATTACCGGGATCTGGCCGCGATGGCCGGCGAACTCGAGAATCTTCGTCAGGTATCGGGCGAGCCGTATCGCCTGCTGCCGCTGCCGCTGCCAGCCCCGATCGTCGAGGACGGCCATCGCTACGCGGCCACCTACGCCAACTTCCTGATCATCAACGAAACCGTACTGGTTCCGGTCTACGGCGACCCGGCCGACGACATCGCCCTCGAAACCATCGCGGCCGCGTTTCCAGGCCGCAGCGTGGTCGGCATCGACTGCCGCGAGATCATCCGCCAGGGCGGCAGCCTGCACTGCCTGACGATGCAGTTTCCGCAGGGTATCTTGCCGGCCTGAGGTCGGCCAGGGAGCATTCCAAATATGCGCATCGCACTGATCCAGCACCGCAACGCCTCCGATCGGGAAGCGAATCTCGCCGAGACCCGGGCCCGCGTCGGCGAAGCCGCGCAACGGGGTGCCCGGCTGGTGGTGCTGGCCGAGCTGCACACCGGCCCCTACTTTTGCCAAGTCGAACACCCCGCGGAGTTCGATCGGGCCGAACCCCTGCCCGGCCCCTCTACCGAGGCGCTGGCGGCGATCGCCCGCGAGCATCGGGTCGTGCTGGTGGGTTCGCTGTTCGAACGCCGTGCCGCAGGGCTCTACCACAACACCGCCGTGGTGTTCGAACGAGACGGGCAACTCGCCGGGCGCTACCGCAAGATGCACATCCCGGACGATCCCGGCTATTACGAGAAGTATTACTTCACCCCGGGCGACCTGGGTTTCCAGCCGATCGATACGTCAGCCGGGCGGCTCGGCGTGCTGGTCTGCTGGGACCAGTGGTACCCCGAGGCCGCCCGGCTGATGGCGCTGGCCGGGGCCGAGATGCTGATCTATCCGACCGCGATCGGCTGGGATCCGCACGACACCCCAGAAGAACAGGCCCGGCAGCGGGAGGCCTGGATCACCGTGCAGCGCGGCCATGCGGTCGCCAACAACCTGCCGGTGCTGGCCTGCAACCGGGTCGGGTTCGAGCCGGATCCATCCGGGGCCGGCGCCGGAGCGGCGTTCTGGGGTTCGAGCTTCGTTACCGGCCCGCAGGGCGAGCTCCTGACCCAGGCCGACACCGAGTCGCCCGAAACGCTGCACGCCGAGATCGACCCCGGGCGTACCGAGCAGGTGCGTCGCCAGTGGCCGTTCCTGCGCGACCGGCGCATCGATGCCTACGACGGACTGCTGCGCCGGTTCTGCGACTGAGCCGATGAACCCCGGGGCCGTTGGACGATCCAACCGCTCACGAGAACCGGAGGACGCTGGACCATGACCCTGACACCCACCGTGAACGTTGGCGCCATCGACCGCGGCCTGCGCATCATCGTCGGCGTGATACTGCTGTCGCTGGTATTCACCGGGCCACAGACCCTGTGGGGGCTGCTCGGCATCATCCCGCTGGCCACCGGTCTGTTCCGCTGGTGTCCCGCCTATGGCCTGCTGGGTATGAGCACCTGCAAGACCCCGAAACGCCACTAATCCGCGCCGCGCCGGGGGCCTTCCCCCGGGGCCGCGCCGCCCGCTGCGACCCACGGCGCGGCCCCGGTATACTCCACGTTTCAACCCGACCACAGTGACTGCATCATGCCCGAAGCCGCCCGCGATCCACTGAACCCGGGACGCCTGCCGTCCTCGGGATTCGAGACCTGGGCGGCCCTGGGGTTCAGCTCCTCGGTGCTCGCACTCGCGCGTGCGGTCCCGGAGTTTCCACGCCCGCTTCTGGTGGTCACCGAGAGCACCGAGGCCGCCGACCAGTGGATCGCGGAATGGAACTTCTTTGCGACCGATGACAGTATCCCGATTCTGCAACTACCGGACTGGGAGACGCTGCCGTTCGACGTCTTTTCGCCCCACGAGGACATCGTCTCCGAACGCCTGCGCACGCTGTACCGCCTGCCTGCGCTGAAGCGGGGCATCGTGGTGGTCCCGGTGGCCACGTTGATGCAGCGCCTGACGCCACGCCAGTGGCTGCTCGGCCAGTGCCTGGTGCTCACTGTCGGGCAGGGTCTCGACCGTAGCCGCCTGCGCGAGTCGCTGGCCGATGCCGGCTATCAGCCGGTACACCAGGTTCTCACGCACGGCGAGTTCGCACTGCGCGGCGAGATCATGGACGTGTTCCCGATGGGTGCGGAAGCGCCGGTGCGGGTCGAGTTTCTCGACGACGAAATCGACTCCTTGCGGCATTTCGACCCGGAGACCCAGCGCTCCACAGCAAAGATCGAACGCCTGGAGATCCTGCCCAGCCACGAGTTTCCGATGAATCCGGAAGCAATCAAGGCCTTCCGCGGCCGCTACCGGGCCCGCTTTGCCGGAGACCCGTCGCGTCACGCAGTGTACCGGGACGTCAGCGAGGGGATTGCCTCTGCCGGGATCGAGTCCTATCTGCCGCTGTTCTTCGATGGTCTCGATACGCTGTTCGACTATTGCCCCGATTCCGGGGTCGTACAGTTCGGGGACGTCGCCGGCGCCGCGTCCCGGTTCGCGGCCGAGGTGCTGTCCCGTTACGAACAGCTCGGCCACCAGGTCGAGCGGCCGCTGCTGGCACCGGATGAACTCTACCTGGACGAGGCCGCGCTGCAGGAATCCCTGGCACGCCTCCCGGGCGTGGCCACGGGACCGCAGCCGGCGCCCCTGCCGGCGGGACGCGGACGCAGCCTGACGTTCCGACGCGCGCCGCTGCCGGATCTGGGCATCCGCCAGGGTCGGGCGGACCCTGCCGGGCACCTGAAGGCGTTCATCGCGGAACAGCCGCGCGTGCTGCTGACCGCCGAGTCCGCGGGCCGGCGCGAGGCGCTGGCCACGCTACTCCGGGAACAGCAAGTCGCCACCATCGCCGTGGAGGACTGGCCGGGGTTCCTGGACGCCAGAGCCCCGGTGATGCTGACCGTCGCCAGCCTGTCCGAGGGCTTCCGGCTGCCCGAATCGATCGCGGTAGTGCCCGAGTCGGTGCTATTCGGCGAACGTGCCCAGCAGTCGCGGCGGCGGGCGAAGCCGACCCGTGACGCCGACGCGGTGATCCAGAACCTCAGCGACCTGCACGCTGGAGCCCCGGTCGTGCACGAGGAGAATGGAATCGGGCGCTACCTCGGCCTGCAAACCCTGACCATTAGCGGCCAGCCCGCCGAGTTCCTCGCGCTCGAATACGCTGACGGGGCCAAGCTCTACGTTCCGGTGTCGTCGCTGCACCTGATCAGCCGCTACACCGGAGCCGACAGCGAGCACGCACCGCTGCACCGACTGGGCAGCGAACAGTGGACCCGCGCCCGGCGCAAGGCGGCGGAGAAGGCGCACGACGTCGCCGCCGAACTGCTCGAGATCCATGCCCGCCGGGCCGCCCGTGCCGGCACTTCGTTCGTGGTCGAGACCCCCGACTACCACGCCTTCGCCGCAGCGTTTCCGTTCGAGGAGACCGCGGACCAGGCCCAGGCGATCGACGCCGTGCTCGCGGACATGGCGGCCAGCCAACCGATGGACCGGGTCGTCTGCGGCGACGTCGGCTTCGGCAAGACCGAGGTCGCAATGCGCGCGGCCTTCGTCGCGGTGCAGAACCAACGGCAGGTCGTGGTGCTGGTCCCGACCACGCTGCTTGCCCAGCAGCATCACCAGAACTTCAGCGACCGGTTCGCCGACTGGCCCGTGCGCGTGGAGTCGCTGTCGCGCTTCCGCAGCGCGCGCGACCAGGCCGCGGTGCTGCAGGGCCTCGCGCAGGGCCGCGTCGATATCGTGATCGGCACCCACAAGCTGCTGCAGGGCGGGCTCGACTTCCGCAACCTCGGCCTGATTATCGTCGACGAGGAACAGCGTTTCGGCGTGCGCCACAAGGAGGCATTGAAGAAGCTGCGCGCCGAGGTCGACATGCTCACGCTGACCGCCACGCCGATCCCGCGCACGCTGAACATGGCCCTGGCCGGCCTGCGCGACCTGTCGATCATCGCCACCCCGCCGCGGGAACGCCTCGCGATCAAGACCTTCGTGCACGAATGGAACGACGCGATCATCCAGGAGGCCTGCCTGCGCGAGATGCGCCGCGGCGGCCAGGTGTATTTCCTGCACAACGAGGTCGAGACGATCGCGCGCAACGCCGAAAGGCTGCAGGAACTGCTGCCGGGGGCGCGCATCGGTATCGCCCATGGTCAGATGCGCGAGCGCGAACTCGAACAGGTGATGCTGGACTTCTACCATCGCCGCTTCAACGTGCTCGTCTGCACCACGATCATCGAGACCGGGATCGACGTCCCGACCGCGAACACGATCATCATGAACCGCGCGGACCGGCTGGGCCTGGCCCAGATGCACCAGCTGCGCGGACGCGTCGGCCGGTCGCACCACCGTGCCTATGCCTACCTGCTGACGCCGCCGGCCAAGGCGATGACCGCCGATGCACGCAAGCGGCTCGAAGCGATTGCATCGCTCGAGGATCTCGGCGTTGGCTTCGCACTGGCCAGCCACGACCTGGAGATCCGGGGTGCGGGCGAACTGCTCGGTGCGGAGCAGAGCGGCCAGATCACCGAGGTCGGTTTCGCGCTGTACAACGACCTGCTGAACCGTGCGGTGAATGCACTGCGTTCGGGACAGATGCCGGAGCTCGAGAACGCCGGCGCCTCGGTCACCGAGGTGGAACTCGGTCTGCCCGCGCTGCTGCCCGAGGACTACGTACCGGACGTGCACACACGCCTGATCCTCTACAAGCGGCTTGCCAGCGCCTCCGACAGCGCCGCGCTGCGCGACCTCGAAATCGAACTGATCGACCGGTTCGGTCTCCTGCCAGATCCCGCGCGTGCGCTGATGGCGGCGACCCGGCTGCGCCTGAAACTGGCGTCCCTTGGGGTACGCAAGCTCGAACTCGGTCCCGCCGGGGGGCGCCTGCTGTTCGGGCCGAAACCCGAGATCGACGTCGCGGCGCTGATTCGGCTCGTCCAGTCCGATCCCCGGGCTTACCGGCTGGACGGCCAGACGGCGTTCCGTTTCAACGCCGAGATGCCGGACCTGGAGCACCGCGTACAAGCGGTGGAACGCCTGCTGAACGAGATCGCGACCGAACGCAAGGCCGCCTGAACGAGGACCGCCCGATGCCCCTGACCTCACGACGCCATTTCTGCCGCCAGTTGCTGGCACTGCCGCTATTGGCCGCGCTGCCCGCCGCCGGCCACGCCCAGGTCGGCCGGCGTTACCGCATCGAGCTCGTCATCTTCGAACACCTGGGGCCCGAGAGCCGGGCGTTCATCGAAGACGTCGCACGTCCGATGCGGGCCGACCTGTCGGGCTTCGGCATCGGCGAAGGCGCGGTGCGCCCGTCACACGCGGGCTTCGAGTTGCATCATGTCGCCGACCGCCTCGAACGCTCCGGCCAGGGCCGGGTATTGGCGCGCCTGGCCTGGGACCAGCTGGGGCGCGACTTCCATTCGACGCCGTGGATCCGGATTCAGGAGGGGCGATACCTGGGAACCCGGGAACCGGAATCCGTGCCGGGCGAGGCGCCCACAGGGCTGTGGGCCGTGATCCCGGAGCACGAACGCTACGAACTCGAGGGGCGTCTTCGGGTCTGGGTCGGCCGCTTCCTGCACCTGGAAACCGACCTGGCCTATCACGTGCCCCACGCCCCCGGGGATGATCCCGACATCTACCTGGCGATCCCCGTGCGCGGAAGCCAGCGCATGAATTCCGGCGACGACCTGTTCTATCTCGATCACCCGGTGGTCGGCATCATCGCCCGGGTCACCCGGCTCTAGTCAGGTCGCAGGGCGAGTCCTACAGGCTGCTGGAACGGCCCGGCCCCACCCCGCGGTTGAAGCCGGAGTTAAAGCCGGAGTGCAGCGCGCCCGGCAGTCCCCGGCGCCGACCGGTCAGCGCCACTGCGGAATCGATTCCCAGCCCAGAATCCGGTCCGCGACCGCGATTCCCAGGTCGTCCAGCAGCATCTTCCACGCCCTCTGCTTGGGCTTGAACACGACCAGCTCCTCGATGCCGATCACGTCGCGGGCGACCGACCGATCATTGCCGAGCCCGTCGATCAGCCCCAGTTCGACCGAGTCCGCCCCGGTCCAAACCAGCCCGCTGAACAGGTCGTCGTTGTTCGAAAGCCGGCCTCCCCTGCCCGTGCGGACCACATCGATGAACTGCTGGTGGATCTGGCCGATCACACCCTCGATGTGGTCGACCTCATCCTGCTGCAGCGGCAGAAACGGATCGAGGAAGCCCTTGTTCTCGCCCGCCGTGAACAGACGCCGTTCGACGCCCAGCCGCTCCATCAATCCCACCAGTCCGAAACTGTCGAGCCGCACGCCGATGGAACCGACGATGCTGCCCTTGTCCGCGTAGATCTCGTCGGCCGCCACTGCGATGTAGTAGGCACCGGACGCACCGATGTCCTCGATCACCGCGTACACCGGGATCGCCTCGTGCAGCTCGCGCAGGCGCAGGATTTCGTCGTGGATCATCCCGGCCTGTACCGGGCTGCCGCCGCCACTATTGATCCGCAGCATCACGGCCGCGGTCTCGTCGTCTTCGAAGGCCCTGCGCAGCGTCCGGTTGATGTCTTCCGCGTTCACCCGCGTCGCACTCGCGATCAGCCCCTCGATGTCGATGACCGCCACATGCCGGGTCGGCTCCGCATAGCGGTCCAGCCACTCGGACAGGCCCAGATCGGCACCGCGAACCAGGAACAGCAGCGCAAACAGGTAGATGAAAACGAGCAGCTTGAAGAAGATGCCCCAGCGCCGGGCCCGGCGCTGCTCGGTGACCTGCGCCTGCAGGAGTTTCTCCAGCGTCTGACGCTCCCACTGGACAGGATCTTGTGCGTTCCAGGTAGACATGACGTTCTTCCTTCAGGAATCGAAATGGGTGACGGATCCGGGTCTGCGGGCGACCGCTTCCGGCAACAATACGGGACAGATCACGACGCCCGGGCGAAGTTCAGCCGCTGCCCTGTCCCACCTCCAGCAGCGGCGGGAGTTCCTCCAGGGATCCGACCAAGGCAAACGGGGCATGGCGCAGCAGGATCTCGGCGCCGTGGACGCCATGGGTGATGCCGATGCCGGCGACACCCAACCGCCGGGCCATCTCGAGATCGTAGGAGCTGTCGCCGATCATCACCGCATCCCGGCGGTCCACACCCAGGCGATCGACCAGATAGCCCAGCATGCCCGGGTCGGGTTTCGACGGGTGTTCGTCGGCGGTGGCAGTGGCATCGAAGAACCGGCCAAGGCCCGTCTCCTTCAGCGCTTTGTCCAGCCCGCGCCGCGACTTCCCCGTGGCCACCGCGAGCAGGAAACCCCGCTCTGCGAGCTGGGCCAGTACCTGCTCGGCCCCAGGGTAGAGCGGGGTCGGAGTCGTGTCGCGCTCCAGGTAGTGCGAACGATAGGCATGGGCGAGCGCTTCCGTGAACGCGCCGTCGGTCCCCGGGTAGAGCGCCTGGGTCGCCTGCCGGACCCCGAGGCCTATGATATCGCGCAGCTGGGCCTCACTCCTTGGTTCCGCACCGATGTCGCCGATGGCCTGCCGCAGGCTGTTGACGATCCGGGCCACCGAATCCATCAGCGTGCCGTCCCAGTCGAACACGACCAGCGCCAGCGCATTCGCGTCGCTGCGCGGGATCATCGGTCACCGCCGGCCAGTGCATCGAGTACCGGCTGCAGATCCCCCGGAAGGGGGGTGGAATACAGCTGGATCTCGCCCTGCCAGTCCGGAAAGCGGATCGCCTGCGCGTGCAGAAACATGCGCCGAAGGCCGGCCGCGCGCGCCCTGCGATTCGCCTCCGCGTCGCCGTAGTCGTGATCCCCGGCCACCGGATGGCCCAGCGCGCTCGCATGCACCCGGATCTGGTGCGTCCTGCCGGTGCCGATGTTGACTTCCATCAGTGTGAAATCCCCGAACCCCTCCAGCGGGGTGAACAGACTCGTCGCGCTTCGGGCCACGTCGCCTTCCTCCTGCGCCGGGCTGCGCATTCGCCGTCGCCCCGAATCGTCGCGGCCGCGCGCAATTGGCAGGTCGCAGTGCCGGGCCCCGCCCTGCCAGCGGCCCACGAGCAGCGCCAGGTAGCGCTTTTCCACGCCACCGGCCCGCAGAGCGGAATGAAGCGCGGTCAACGCACGCCGGCTCTTGGTCAGGACCAGGCAGCCGCTGGTTTCGCGATCGAGACGGTGTCCCAGTTCCAGTGCCACCCCGGGCCGCAGTTCGCGCATCGCCTCGATCAGCCCGAACGCGAGCCCGGTGCCCCCGTGCACCGCCAGCCCGGCCGGCTTGTCCAGCACCAGGTAGTCGTCGTCTTCGAACACGACCGCCTTGCGCAGGATCCGAAGCACACCTTCCGGAATCGCGACTGCATCCGGGCTCGGTGGGCCATGCAGTGCCGGCACGCGCACCTGGTCTCCGCCGGCCACCCTCGTTTCCACCTTCGCGCGGCGGCCGTTGATGCGGATCGCACCCTTGCGTACCAGGCGATAGACGAGGCTCCGGGGAATACCCCGAAGGTGCCGGAGAAGAAAATTGTCGAGCCGCTGTCCCTCGGCCTGGGGGGGCACGGACAACACGCGTGGCCCTTGCTGATGTTCCATGCGTGCAGTCTACCCGTTGCCGGCGAGGCATGGTGAAAAAGCCGGATGCCGCGAGGAGTACCCCGGCGCCGGTCTGCCGGAAGGCGGCATCCGTTGCGCGCCGCCAGTCCAGTCGGTCAAGCGCCGGGGTTACCCTGGTGAGCCCGCTGCGCTTGGCCCACCCTACGGCGCTTGGCGAATCATGGAGTATCTACCCGTGCCTCCGATACGCGCAACCCGTGGGGCGCAACGCCATGCACCGAGGGTGCGAGGATGCACCGGTGCCCGCCGACACCTACGATCTCTTGTTTTCGCTTGCCAGTCAGCGAGTTTTGCCCTAAATTGGCGTTCGGCCCGTTGCGCATGTCCTGCGCAACCGCCCCTGAATCACCCTCCGGCAAGGCCCCTGGCCGGCCGGCCCGCGTTACAAGCGAACGTGATACCTAACCTTATAACTCAGTCCTGCCCCCCCTGGCACGTGCCTGCGAACACATGCTGACGCTGGTACTCGCCCATGCCTGGCTGCATGCCCTCCTGCCCGCAACGGGGCGGACGCGGCAGATTGCGCCAGCGCCCGGCGGCCAGCGCGTACCGCTCGTGCGGTCGTCCGCGGGGAGCGGTGACACCCAGACGAGCTCAATGAATGAAACGGATTCTCATCAACGCTACGCAGCCGGAAGAGCTGCGTGTGGCGATGGTCGACGGCCAGCGCCTCTACGACCTTGATATCGAACTGCCCTCGCGCGAACGCAAGAAGGCCAATATCTACAAAGCCCGAATCACCCGGGTCGAACCGAGTCTCGAAGCCGCGTTCGTCAACTTCGGCGCCGAGCGCCATGGCTTCCTGCCGTTCAAGGAAATCGCACGCTCGGCTGTCGGCGCCCCCGAGGATTCCGACAAGCCCATCCGCGAGTTCCTGAAGGAAGGGCTGCAGCTGCTGGTGCAGGTCGAGAAGGAGGAACGGGGCACGAAGGGTGCTGCGCTGACGACCTACGTCAGCCTCGCCGGCCGCTACCTGGTCCTGATGCCGAACAATCCCCGCGCAGGCGGCGTTTCCCGGCGCATCGAAGGAGACGACCGCGCCGAGTTGCGTGAGGCCTTGGCCGAACTGAACATTCCCGAGGGCATGGGCGTGATCGCCCGCACCGCCGGCGTCGGCAGGACCCCGGAAGAACTGCAGTGGGATCTCGACTACATGACGGCCCTGTGGTCGGCGATCCTGCAGGCTTCGACCGAGGCCGATGCCCCGGCGCTGATCCACCAGGAGAGCAACGTCATCATCCGGGCCCTGCGCGACCACATGCGCAATGACGTCGGTGAAGTGATCATCGATGACGAGATGGTCTACCGCCAGGCGCTCGAGTTCGTCGAGCGGGTGATGCCCAACAGCCTGCGCAAGATCAAGCTGTATTCGGACCCGGTGCCGCTGTTCAACCGGTTCCAGGTCGAGAGCCAGATCGAGAGCGCGTTCGAGCGCCTGGTCGCCCTGCCCTCCGGCGGCGCGCTGGTGATCGACCACACCGAGGCCCTGATCTCGATCGACGTAAACTCCGCACGCGCCACGAAGGGCGGCGACATCGAGGAAACCGCGCTCACCACGAACCTCGAGGCAGCCGAAGAAGCGGCCCGGCAACTGCGGATCCGCGACCTCGGCGGGCTGATCGTGATCGATTTCATCGACATGACCTCGAACAAGCACCAGCGCGAGGTCGAAACCCGGCTGCGCAAGGCGCTCGAGATGGATCGGGCCCGCGTTCAGGTGGGGCGCATCAGCCGCTTCGGACTGCTCGAGATGTCGCGGCAACGGCTGCGTTCGTCGCTTGGCGAATCCAGCCACATCACCTGCCCGCGCTGCCAGGGCCATGGCCAGATCCGCAGCGTCGAATCGCTGGCGCTCTCGATCCTGCGCCTGATCGAGGAAGAGGCGATGAAGGAGCGCACGAGCCTCGTGCTCGCGAAGGTGCCGGTGGATGTCGGCACCTTCCTCCTCAACGAGAAGCGTGAATCCCTCACCGACATCGAGGATCGCCACGACGTCGACGTGAGCATCCTTCCGGCCCCGCAACTGCTGACGCCTCATTTCGAACTGCGCAGGGTCCGGGATGACGGACGCGACGAAGATCTGGCCGACAAGAGCTCGTTCGAAATGCTAGGGGACGACGCCGACGACGAAACCCTGCCGGAGCACGACCGGCGCAGCCGGCCCGAGCGCCCCCTGGTCCAGGGGATCGCCCTTCCCGGCCCGGTGCCTGCCGCCGCCCCTGCTGCCGCAACGCACGAGGGCCTGCGCTCGCCTCCGACTCCGGTCGCTCAACCCGGGTTCTTTGCGCGCATCTGGAACTCGCTGTTCCCCGGGCCCCGGCACGGTGGCGAGAGCGAGCCCGCGGGCACCGGGCAGTCCGAGCCTGCGCCACGGCGCGGCGCAGGGCAACAGACCGATACGGCTGACGGCCCGGACAAGCGCCGCAGCCGGCGCTCCAGCCGCGGCCGGAAGGAGCGTACGCAAGCCGCGGAGGAAACTCCAACCCTGACCGGAAAACCGGCAGACCCCGGCACTGGCGCAGCACCGGCGTCGGTCCGCAGCGGGCGCACGCAGGATCAACCCAAGGCAGCGCAAGGTGATGAGGCCACGGGTACCCTGCCTGCGGAATCCGCGACGACCGCAGACGAGGAACGCGGGGATGCGTCCCGCAGCACCCGCAGTCGCCGCTCGCGCCGCGGCGGGCGGCGGCGCAACAAGGGGCGGAGCAACGGAGCCGAGAGCGAAAGCGCCGGGGGCACCGAGACCGAACGACCGGCATCCGGCCGGGATACGGCCGCATCGGCGGGCGTAGAGGCAGCGGAGCCTGCTGCCACCGCCACCCGTGTACCGACCGACCTCACCCCGAAACCCGACGCACCAGCAAGACCCGACGCAACTGCGGCCGAACCTGCGAGTCAGGATTCCACCGGCGCCGGTGCGACATCGAACGCAGCATCCGAGCCTTCGCCGACCGCCGCCGAGATCCGCCAGCGCGAAGCGCGGGCCGCACTCGCACGCATGGCGGCGTCCATCCCGCCGGAAACTCCGGAGGTTCCCGCGGAACCGAAGCGAACGCCAGCCGAAAGCACCAAGGCCACCGGGCCGGCCGAATTGCGGGCTTCTGCTCAGACGCAGGCCGGTCCATCGGATGCCGACCGCGAATCCGCCGCGGCGCCGGTTCCACCAGCGGCAGCCGATGAAGGCCGGAGCTCTCCCGTGGTCGCAGCCCCCGAGGCCGACAGCGCCGGAGCGCAGCAACGACAGCCGGAGGGGAACGCCGCCGGGCCCGAGGCAACACCGGCGCCACCCACGTCCCGCGCCCCGTCCGCGGCCGAGCAGCCTGCGGCCGACCGGGAACCCGCGGAACCGCCAGAGCCCCCCCAGCCGGAACCGCGACCATCCGCAGCCTCCACGGCAGC
The DNA here is from genome assembly GCF_000321415.2 of Thioalkalivibrio nitratireducens DSM 14787. Classification (NCBI taxonomy): domain Bacteria; kingdom Pseudomonadati; phylum Pseudomonadota; class Gammaproteobacteria; order Chromatiales; family Ectothiorhodospiraceae; genus Thioalkalivibrio; species Thioalkalivibrio nitratireducens. The sequence continues at coordinate 1,838,256 of NC_019902.2, forward strand.
CGACGAACCCGCTGGCGAGGACGAGAGCACCGGGGTCGCACAGCCTCAGGAGGCCAAGCCCAAACGCCCCCGGCGCCCCCGCAAACCACGCTCCGCGAGCAAGGATGCAGCAGCCACGGACGCGGCATCCGGCGATCCGGAAAGTGCCTACGCCGGCACCGAAACACCTGGGGGCCCGACCGGTGCCGACGCCGGCGAGAAAACGCCCAAGCCGCGGAAACGCCGCGCCCGCGCCAAGCCGGCAGACCCCGTATCTTCCGGCTCGGACACCGCTGGCGCCGACGACAGTGAGCCGGGCGACCCGCAGCAGCCGGCGACGAGCGAACCCAAGCCGGCCGCGAACGACAGCTGACAAGCTTGGCGGAAAAGGCCGCAGCCCGTCATCCGTCATCCGGCATCGGTGGCACCGCCACCGCACCCGCCGGGGCGGAGCCAACACCGAGTGACGGATGACGCTGCGCTGTTCGGCCCTAGTGGCCCGCCTCCGCCACGCGTAGCGCGGAAAAGGCCGAAGGCCGTCATCCGCCATGCACACGCTGGGGTTGCCGCGCGCCGGGGCGCTCCGAACACCGCACGGCGGATCACGCTGGGCTGATCTTCCCCGCGCGCATCCGGAATTCGTCGAGATTCTTGTGCTGACACGGCGCGGGAAGGGGCCACCAGTGCCTCAGCCCCCACGGCCTCGCGGCACGCCCCGGTGATCCGTAACCTGGGGGCCGCGTGCGCCTCAGTTTAGAGCCCGTGCCGATCCCGCAGGTGGGACAGCAGACCCGTCGCCGCATCCTCCACCAGGTCCATCACCTGTGTGAACCCCTGGGTTCCGCCATAGTACGGGTCTGGAACCTCGCGTTCGGCGCGTTGCGGGGCAAACTCCAGGAACCGGTGCACACGTGCCCTGGCGCCGGCGGGCTGCAGCGCAAGGGCATTGTGCAGGTTCTCCTCGTCCATCACGACGATGTAGTCGAAGTGATGAAAGTCCTCGGGAGTCAAGCGCCGGGCCCGCAGTGCCCCGAGGTCGTAACCGCGCTCGCCCGCAGCTGCCTGCGCGCGCCGATCCGGGGGTGCACCGACGTGATACCCGTGGGTACCCGCGGAATCCACCTCCACCACCGCGTCCAGGCCCGCCTTGCGCAGGCGCTCGACAAACACCCCGTGGGCCATCGGGGAACGACAGATATTGCCCATGCACACCATCAATACGGATATCTTTTCCAAAGCTTTCGGCCTCTTCTCTCCTCGACTCGATCATCGTCCGGCGCTCTGACCGCCCGCCACGGCGGGTCTGCTTCAGCCGACCCAGGCCCGCGCGTTGCGGAACATCCGCAGCCACGGGCCGTCCTCGCCCCAGTTCGCCGGGTGCCACGAATGCTGCACGGTGCGGAACACCCGCTCCGGGTGCGGCATCATGATCGTGACCCGGCCATCCGCGGAGGTGAAGCCGGTGACACCGTCCGGTGATCCATTGGGGTTCGCCGGGTAGCGCTCGGCGGGGGGGCCGTCTGCCTCCACGTAGCGCAGCGCCACCTGCCGCGTTTCCACCAGCCGCTGCAGATCCCCGCCCTTTGCGAATCGCGCGCGGCCCTCGCCGTGCGAAACCACGACCGGAAGCACCGATCCCGCCATCCCCGCCAGCAGCACCGACGGGTTTTCCGGAACCTCGACGAGCGACAGGCGCGCCTCGAACTGCTCGGACCGGTTGCGCACGAAGCGGGGCCAGTGCTCCGCACCGGGGATCAGCGGCGCGAGGTGCGAGAACATCTGGCAGCCGTTGCAGACCCCGAGCGCGAAGCTGTCGGAGCGCTCGAAAAACGCCTGGAAGCGGTTTTGCAGCGCGTCGTGAAACAGAATCGTCTTCGCCCAGCCCCCACCGGCACCGAGAACGTCGCCGTAGGAAAAACCGCCACAGGCGGCAAGCCCCTTGAACTGCGCCAGATCGTGCCGTCCGGCCAGCAGGTCGGTCATGTGCACGTCGACCGGCGTAAAGCCGGCGCGGTGGAAGGCCGCCGCCATCTCGAGCTGCCCGTTGACCCCCTGCTCGCGCAGGATCGCGACCCGGGGCCGTGCGCCGGTCGCGATGAACGGTGCGGCGACGTCCTCGGCCGGGTCGAACGCGAGAGCGGCCTTCAGGCCACCGTCCCGGTCCACCCGCGCGAGTTCCTCGTCCGCGCAGTCCGGCGCATCGCGCAGCCGCTGCATCTCGAAGCTCGTTTCCTGCCACTGGCGCTGCAGCGTCGCCCGGTCGCTGTCCAGCAATGTGCCGACTCCCTGCCGTACACGCACGCGGCCATCCGGATCCGGTTCGGCCACCGCGTGCAGGTGGGTGGCCAGGCTCACTGCATCGAACGCTTCCCGTACCGCGGACTCGGCTCCCGGGGCCAGCTGCACCACCGCGCCGAGTTCCTCGTTGAACAGCCAGCCGATCGGTTCGACGCCCTCCGGAACCTGCACCTCGAGACCGCAGCGCCCGGCAAACGCCATCTCCAGCAGCGTCACGATCAGCCCTCCGTCCGACCGGTCGTGATAGGCGGTAATCCGCCCTTCGCGTTGCAGCCGCCGGATCGCGCTGACGAACCCCCGCAGGCGCTCGGGGCTGACCAGGTCGGGCGGCACGTCGCCGACCTCGCCCTGCACCTGCGCGAGTGCCGAGCCGCCGAGGCGCGCGTTCCCTTCGCCCAGATCGATCAACCACAGCGGGCCATCCGACGCAGCGTCCGGCACTGGAGTCAGCGTGCGCCGCACATCCCGTACCGGCGCGAAGCCGGAAACGATCAGCGACACCGGTGCTAGCATCTCGCGCGGCTTGCCGTGCTGCTCCCAGACTGTGCGCATCGAAAGCGAGTCCTTGCCCACCGGAATGCTGATCCCCAGCCGTGGGCACAGTTCCTCGCCCACCGCGCGCACGGTATCGAACAGCGCCGCGTCCTCGCCGGGCACGCCGGCGGCCGCCATCCAGTTCGCGGAAAGCCGCATTTCCGCAGTATCGGTGATATCGGCAGCGGCCAGATTCGTGATCACCTCGCCCACCGCCATGCGCCCCGAAGCGGGAGCGGAGAGGATCGCGAGCGGTGTCCGCTCGCCCATCGCCATCGCCTCGCCGGTAAAACCCTCGAAATCGGTCAGTGTGACTGCGCAGTCCGCCACCGGTACCTGCCACGGACCCACCATCTGGTCACGCGCGGTCAGACCACCGACCGAGCGGTCGCCGATCGTGATCAGGAAATGCTTCGCCGCCACCGCTGGCAGCCGCAACACGCGCGCGAGCGCCCGGTCCAGGTCGAGCGCACCGGGATCGAACGGCGAACCCCGCCCGGGAAGGCGCCGGTCGCTGCGGTGCATGCGCGGAGTCCGGCCGAGTAGCACCGCCATCGGCAGGTCCACCGTCGGAACTCCCAGCAGGCGGTCGTCCACCCGTAGGTGAGCTGCCTCCGTGGCCTCACCGACCACCGCGACCGGCGCCCGTTCGCGTTCCGCGATCGTCCGAAAGGCCGGTAGCCGTTCCGGCGCGATCGCGAGCACATAGCGCTCCTGGGCCTCGTTGCACCAGATCTCCAGCGGCGACAGCCCGGGTTCTGCAGACGGCACCTCGCGCAGCTCGATATGCCCCCCGCGGCCCGCGTCGTCGAGAATCTCGGGGATCGCATTGGACAGGCCCCCGGCCCCGACGTCGTGAATCGACAGGATCGGGTTTTCCGGGCCCATCGCGGTGCAGCGGTCGATCACCTCCTGACAGCGGCGCTCCATCTCCGGATTGCCACGCTGCACCGACGCAAAATCCAGTTGCTCCGCACTGGCCCCGCTCGCCACCGACGATGCGGCTCCGCCGCCAAGCCCGATCAGCATCGCCGGCCCGCCCAGCACCACCACCGGCGTCCCTGCCGGCAGGCCTTGCTTGTGAACGTGTTCGCGCCGCAAGGATCCCATGCCGCCAGCGATCATGATCGGCTTGTGGTAGCCGAACAGCCGCCGCAAGCGGCCCTCTCCCGCCTCGGTCTCCAGCGTCCGAAAATACCCGGCCACCGCAGGACGCCCGAACTCGTTGTTGAACGCAGCCGCCCCGATCGGCCCCTCGATCATGATCCCAAGCGCCGATTCAATCCGGCCCGGGCGGCCGTGGTCCGCCTCCCAGGGCTGCTCGAAACCGGGAATACGCAGGTTCGACACGCTGAATCCGGTCAGTCCGGCCTTCGGCCTGGAACCGCGTCCGGTCGCTCCCTCATCGCGGATCTCGCCCCCGGACCCGGTCGCGGCTCCGGGAAACGGCGAGATCGCGGTTGGATGGTTATGGGTCTCGACCTTCATCAGGATCGGCAGGTCCACCTCCTGCCGCCGGTACTCGCCGCTGACATGATCGGGCATCAGCCGCACGCCGCGGTGGCCCTCGATCACCGAGGCGTTGTCGCAGTAGGCCGAGAGCACCCCGCCAGGGCTCTCGTTGTAGGTATGGCGGATCATCCCGAACAGCGTCTGTTCCTGCGCCTCGCCGTCCAGGGTCCAGGCGGCATTGAAGATCTTGTGCCGGCAGTGCTCGGAGTTCGCCTGCGCGAACATCATCAGCTCGGCATCGGTCGGTGCCCGCCCCATCTCGGCGTAGGCCCGTGCGAGGTACGCGGTCTCGTCGTCCGACAGCGCCAGCCCCAGCTCCCGGTTGGCGGCCTGCAGCGCCGCCTGCGGATCCGCCCCAAGATCGATGCTGCGCAGCGGACGGGGCCCCTCCTCGCTGAACAGCGCCGCTGCGGCCGCGGCGTCCGCCACCACGGTTTCCGTCATGCGGTCGTGCAGCGGTGCCCCGAGCGCGTCGACGGCCAGATCCGCCGCCGCGTCGCCGCCGATGAACCAGTGGATGCCGCGTTCGATCCGACCGATCGCGTCCTCCATGCCGGCATGCAACGCGATCTCGGTGGCCTTGGACGACCAGGGGCTGATCGTGCCCAGCCGCGGGACCACGAACAGCGAGCGCACCGCATCGAAGCCGGCACCCGCCCAGGGTTCGCCCTCGCCCAGCAGCAGATCCTCGAGCTGGGCCGTCTCTGCGGACGCCAACTGCCGTCGGGTTTCGACGAAATACACGAACCGGGCCGCCAGCTGCCACGCTCCTGGCTGCAGTGCGTCCATCAGCGCCTCGCGCTGGCGGATCCGGAACGGCGAGAACGCACTTCCACCTTCGAACACCCGCATCGGGCACTCCCCTGGGCCAGAATGAGGCGCCATTGTACCCAAGGCGAAACAATTTCCGGTGGCAGGGAACCTGAAATGGGGTAGACTGTCATACCGTTACCTAGGGGACGACATGGCTTCGACGTGGGTCACGAAACCTGAGGTGCATGCCGAGGCTGTAGCTGACCTCGTAAAAACGGCTGCAAACCAATAGTTGCCAACGACGACAACTACGCACTCGCCGCTTAAAACCCGGTAGGGTGCCGTCCGACTGGAGCCGCGCCTGCGCGTCCAGACCCGGGCGTCGATCTCGCAGGATCGTGGAGAAGCTTCCCGGGGCGGATCCACTAAAACTCAACCGGGATCGCTGGTGGTCTTCCCTGCCCGTCGGGTAGCCACCAGTTAAAACAAAGACGCGGATAAGCATGTAGAGCCGAGGGCGGAGGTCTTGCGGACGCGGGTTCGATTCCCGCCGTCTCCACCAACACAGCAATGAAAACAGGCACCTACGGGTGCCTTTTTCATTGGATTCTTACGTGTCTGCGCGGGTTCCCGCGGAAACCTGCGGACTCGGAGAACACCACCCCCACGCCCGTGTCCGCGCCATTTCACCCTCTCCCCGCCCTCTTTCTCTCCCCCTTGCGCGGAAGCCGAGAACGAAGTCCGCGAGTTCGGAACTTTTTTCTAACGCTTTTCCAATGACTTACGCGGGGACTGTTCATGCGGGTTCTTTCGCAGCATTGGGTAGCTAAGGGCATACAACCGCTGCCCGCGGGCGTGGGGGACGGTGCGCGACCCCAAACCGTCACCGTGCGCATGAGTTGGCAGGAGTCCATGAAGGCGCTGTTCGGTCCGCCAGCCAAGTCAATGCAGACGACGCGCCTACGACGGGAGATCGTTCAGTTCGTAGCTGGTACTGCGCCCACCCGCATCCGATTTCCGCAGCACACCTCGTGCAAGCAGGTCGTTGATGTCACGCAGTGCCGTGTCCGGCGAACACTTGGCAATAGCCGCCCACTTGCTGCTGGTGAGCTTGCCTTCGAACCCGTCGAGCAGCTTGTTCAGCAACTTCACCTGCCGCCCATTCAGTGGTGTGGTCGCCCAACGCTGCCAGAACCGCGTCTTGGTCAGCACGGAGTCGAGTGTGTGCTGCGCCTGATCGACGGCGCGATGGAGCGTGTCGAGGAACCAGGCAAGCCACTCGGTGACGTCCAGCGACCGTTTCTGGGTCTGCTCCAGGATGTCGTAGTAAGCCTTGCGTTCGCGCTGGATCTGCGCCGACAAACTGTAGAAGCGTTGCGGGCTACCGTCGGCGCGTGCCAGCAACAGATCACCGATGGCCCGGGCGATACGGCCATTGCCATCGTCGAACGGGTGCAGAGTGACGAACCACAGATGGCCGAGGCCAGCTTTGAGCAGCAGCGGTTCGTTCGATGGCCCGTTCAGCCAGTCGAGGAAGCGGCTGGTTTCGGCCTCGAGGCGATCGGCGGGCGGCGCTTCGAAATGCACCCGTTGGCGACCGATGGGGCCAGACACCACCTGCATCGGACCGCTGGCATCGTCGCGCCAGCCGCCGACCTTGATCTTGGTAAGGCCGGAGTAGCCAGTGGGAAACAGCGCGGCATGCCAGCCGAACAACCGCTCACGCGACACCGGCGCATGGCAGTTGGCCGTGGCATCGAGCACCATCTCGACCACGCCTTCGACGTGTCGATCGACCGGGGCCAGGGCGCCAATATCCACGCCCAACCTGCGGGCGATGGACGAGCGCACGGATTCGACGTTGAGCTGCTCACCCTCGATCTCGCTGGTCTTGACCACGTCTTCGGTAAGCGCCGCCAGGCTGGCCTGATCGCGCAGGGCCATGCCCACGTCGGCCAGGCGGCCCATCAAGAACCCCTGGGCGCGGCTGACCTCGGCCATGGGACCGGCGAGCGTTGCCAGGTCGAAGCGCCAATTCGGCCAGTCACTGGCCTGCCAGATGTATTTATAATCACCGCTATTCATGCGGAGATTATGGGCTGCATTCTCCGTACACGCAAGTCTTTCGCCGCAAAAAATGCGGAGAAAGGTGGCGCCAATCGCCGCACGACGGGTCGCCTCATCTCGAAATGGGTCTGAATGGGTGTGCTGTTGGTCGGGGCGACGGACACGGGTTCGATTCCCGTTTCGGGATTACCACTGGCCTCGAAAAACAGACGGGTTTGAGCGGCCTTTCCGACCACCAATCAGAGCGGAAAATCTGCCCGATTGTCCGCGCAGCCGAATGGGCTTCATAGCACCCACCCCACTTCCTTAGCGGAGCATGGGCTGGATTGGCCCGCAACCGAACCGGGCGCGATGAGCCCCTGCCACGTGGCTGTGCACGCGGAGGGGCAATGCCGCCAGCGGAGCCCTCGCCTGGACCGCAAACTGCTGCATTTGGCTCAGCAGCTACCCATGGGCATGTCAAATGCACCATCTTACCGGGTGTTCGACGCTTGCAACCCCAGCGTGACCGCCATCCGGGTTACTGGCATGGTTTCTGCTTTTGGTTCGGGGCGTTGCTGGCCGTCAGGTGGCATGCAATGGGCAAGTCATTCGCCTTGCTGTTCCCGATCATGGTGTCCCCCATCGCGGATCGTGCTCTACGGGATACCTGCCCCTGTGCCGCCTGCCAGCCCGCACCCCTGCGCGCGGAATGCTACGAGCCGCATCTCCCGCTCGCACCCAGCCGCGGCTACACAATCATCAACAAAACGGAGAACCGTTATGAAACGATCTGTTGCACTTCTTGCCCTGCTGGCTTTTTTTCTCTCTGCCTTCGCGGTAACGAATGCGCACGCCGATGACCCCCGGCAGGGGTTGTTCATCAACCTGACTACCGACGATACATGGTCAGCAAGCAAGGCCATCTACTTCGCCCACCAACGAGTACTCCAATCCGGACACGAACCCGTTGCGATCTGGCTCAACGTCCGCGGCATCTACCTGGCAGACAGGAAGCGGGCCTCCGATGTGCACGGACCAATGACGGAGAGCGGCCATTCCATCCAGGACACGATGCGGGCGTTCATCAAGGATGGAGGGCGGGTGATCGCCTGTGCCGCATGCGCGCAGGCGGGCGGGCTCACACCGGCCGACTTCATTGAAGGCGTGGAAATGGGGAATCCCGACCTAGTACTCGGTATCCTCTTTGACCCGAACGTGAAAACCCTTACCTGGTAAGACCCATTGGGCGAACCGGGCGATCGCATCGAAACGCGTCTGGACAAGCGATCGGAGAAGTACACCGGTCCACGTCTTGGTACCCTGCGCACCGGTGCCCCGGGGCATCGTCGCCGTGGTATCGCCGGCCGCCCACGGTGCCGGACTCCATACCCACCTGCTCGACGCTGGCGACGCCATGCGCATGCGCGAAGGTTACTTAGGGGGCGGGGCCGGCGGTAGCGTCGCCTTGCTACCCGCCCCCCAGACCCCGGGCCATCGGCAGTTCGCGCGTTCGACCGGTGGGTGCGCCAGTAAGTGCCGGGCCGCCCTGCCCCAGGGGCTGCTGCGTTTGGCGCACTTTACAGCGCTGTTCCGATGCCGCCCTGCGTTGGTCGTTCGTGCAGGCCGGAGAATGCACCGGCTATGGCCGCCTGCGAAGACCGGTGGCACCATGGGCACCCATTGATCCCGCTGTCCGGCGCACTGTGGAGGCCTTCCCCGCATGACACGATCCTGGCTGTTTACCTCCGAATCGGTTTCCGACGGGCACCCGGACAAATTGGCCGACCGGATCTCGGACCAGGTGCTGGACAGCTGCCTGGAACTCGAACCCAGGGCCCGGGTGGCCTGCGAAACCCTGTTGACCGAGGGGCTCGTGGTGCTCGCCGGGGAGTTCCGGCTCGCGCGGGAGGCCGATCTCGAACGCGTGCGGGACGAACTGGAGAGCCTGGCGAGGGACGTGCTCCGGAACACCGGCTACCATGCGGGGTTCCCCGGAATCGACCCGGACCGCTGCGAGGTGCTGGTCCGCATCCACGGGCAGTCGGTGCAGATCGCGAAGGGCGTGGATCGCGAGGGCGGCGCGCTGGGCGCGGGCGACCAGGGGCTGATGTTCGGCCATGCCTGTGACGAGACGCCCGAACGCATGCCGCTGCCGATCCAGCTGGCGCACCGGCTGATGCGGCGCCAGCGGGAGTTGCGCCGGCTTCCGGAATTCGCGTGGCTGCGTCCGGACGCCAAGTCGCAGGTATCGGTGCGGTATGCGAATGGCCGCCCGGCGCAGGTGGAAACGGTGGTGCTCTCGACCCAGCTACAGGGCGAGATCTCCGACGCCGAGGTCGAGAGCGAGATCATCCGCCACCTGATCGAGCCGGTGATTCCCGAGTCCCTGCGTGCGCCGGAGATGCGCTGCCTGGTCAATCCCGCCGGGCGTTTCGAGATCGGCGGGCCGCAGGGCGACACCGGGCTCACCGGGCGCAAGATCATCGTCGACACCTATGGCGCGAGTTGTCCACACGGTGGCGGCGCGTTCTCGGGCAAGGATGCAAGCAAGGTCGACCGGTCGGCGGCCTACGCCGCGCGCTGGGTGGCCAAGAACCTGGTCGCCGCAGGCGCCGCAACCCGCTGCACTGTGCAGCTCGCGTATGCGATCGGGCGACCGGATCCGGTGTCGATCCGAGTCGACGGCCACGGTACGCAGCAGGTGGACGAGGATCGCCTCGAACAAGCGGTGCGGGAGGTATTCGACCTGACCCCGGCCGCGATCATCCGCGATCTGGATCTGCTCCGGCCGATCTATGCGGCGACCGCCGCCTACGGCCATTTCGGACGCGAGGAACCCGGTTTCACCTGGGAGCAGACGAACCGGGTAGACGATCTGCGCACGGCGTTACGGCTGTAGCCGTGCCAACCCCATGCGCGATCGCCGGCGCTGGCAGCACCGCGCCCCCGTTAGCGTGCGCGGTCCGGCGCCATCAGATAATATCGCGACCTCAGCCCGACGCGACAGCACGCCCATTATCTTTCATCATCGGGGGTGCCGCGCGCCCGGCGGCATGACAGTTAGCGTGAAAATCCAGCCGCGGAAGAACACGAAAGTCACGGAAGATGAAATGGATCAAATCTTTTTTCGTCTCTGTCCGTGCTTTCCGTGGGTCGGCAATATCGGCCGTCACCGCGTCGCCGGTCATGGAATGCAAGGCACGGCCGCAGGTTCCACGATGGCCTGGCGTCAGCCGGCGCAACGCGGGGAATCAACGGCTGCCGGCCGCGCCTACAGGCGCAGATCGGTCTCGTTCGCGGGGAAGACGTATTTGAGGTCGTAGAGCACGTGCCGGGGCCTGCCGAGGGCGCGGATCCCGGAAACGCCCATCGCGTTGAACTGGCGGTGCGCCACCGCGAGCACGATGGCGTCGTACTGCCCGGGTTCGGGGCCACGGATCAGCTCGATACCATATTCGCGGCGGGCGCACTCGACGCTGGCCCAAGGGTCGCAGACGTCCACCTGCACGTCGTACTCGGCCAGTTCATGCAGGATGTCCACCACGCGAGTATTGCGCAGGTCCGGACAGTTCTCCTTGAACGTGAGCCCCATCACCAGCACCCGGCTGCCTTCCACCTGGATACGCTTTTTGAGCATGGCCTTCACCAGCTGGCCGGCGACGTAAGCGCCCATGCCGTCGTTGATGCGCCGGCCTGCCAGGATCATCTCCGGGTGATAGCCGATCTGCTGCGCCTTGTGGGTGAGGTAGTACGGGTCGACGCCGATGCAATGGCCGCCGACCAGGCCCGGACGGAACGGCAGGAAGTTCCACTTGGTGCCGGCCGCCTGCAGCACCTCCTCGGTGTCGATACCCAGGCGGTTGAAGATCAGTGCGAGTTCGTTGATCAGCGCGATGTTCACGTCGCGCTGGGTGTTCTCGATGACCTTCGCCGCCTCGGCCACGCGGATGCTCGACGCCTTGTGGGTGCCGGCGGTGATGATCTCGCGGTAGAGGGCGTCCACGCGCTCGGCGACTTCGGGCGTCGAGCCGCTGGTGACCTTGCGGATGGTGGTCACGCGATGCTCGCGGTCACCCGGGTTGATACGCTCGGGGCTGTAGCCGCAGTAGAAGCCGTTGTCAGCGGCCACGGTCTGTCCGGGGGGCAGTTCTGGATCGGTCCCCCTCCTCTCGGTGCTGATGTAGCGCAACCCGGAGGACCGTTCCAGGATCGGCACGCAGACCTCCTCGGTCGCTCCCGGGTACACCGTGGACTCGTAGATCACGGTGTCACCCGGCTTCAGCACCCGGCCGATCGTCTCGCTCGCATGCATCAGCGGCGCCAGATCCGGCTGCCGGCCCGCGTCAATGGGCGTGGGTACCGTGACGATGTAGATGGTCGCCTCGCGCAACTGCCGCGGATCGGTGGTGAACTCGAGGCCGGTGGCCTGGGCCAGGTCCGCAGCCTCCACCTCTAGCGTACTGTCACGACCGGCGCGCAGTTCGGCGATTCGCTCGGCGCTCTTGTCGAAGCCGATCACCCGGCGGCGGCGCCCGAACTCCACCGCCAGCGGCAGACCGACGTAGCCGAGGCCGATCACGGCAAGCGTTTCGTTTCCGGACATGGTATGCGTCCCTGCGAGGCCAGTTCAGGGGCGAGAGGATACGGGATCCGCGAAAAGCGGGCCAGAGGCGACCCGGCCGCTGCCCTGCGGCCCATGCGCCGGGCGCACTGGCTGGGTGGGATCAGGCCGGCGCGGGTACGCCGGGCGGGTCAGTCGATCGAGAAGCTTTCGCCGCAGCCGCATTCGGCGGTCACGTTGGGGTTGTTGAATACAAGGTGCCGGGTGAGCCCCTCGGAAATGAAGTCGATCTCGGTGCCATGCACGAACTCGAAACTCTTCTTGTCGACGAAGATGTCCAGCCCGTCGGCGACATTGAAGATCAGGTCCTCGTCGCGGGGTTCGCGGGCAAGGTCGACCACGTACATCCAGCCGGAACAGCCGGTCCGCTTGACTTCGAGCCGGAAGCCGATCGCGGATGGATCGGTTTCCATCTGTTTCAGGATATGCCGCACCGCCTTGTCGGTTGCCTTGACACGGTCGGTCTCGGGCACGTCGGCGGTGTTGTCCCGGGTTTCTATCACCGTTGCGTTCATCTGCAGGTTCTCCTGGTCATTCTTCGGCCATGCGGTTGCCGTTGGTGTTCGGTGTGTCGTTCGTTCTGCCCTGCGGCCCGTGACCAGGTCGGTGGCGGCGCTGCCCGCGTCGTGTTCGGCACGTTGCCAATCTTCCGGCCCGCCGGCCGGCGGTGCCGTGCCCTGTCGCGCACGCTGAGCTTTGCCCGGCCTGCGGGCCGGTGTCGTGTGGTGCTGTATCGTTTGACCATACGCCCCAGCCTGCGGTTGCTCCGGGGTTGGAACCTCCGGTCGGTGCACTGTCACCGCGTCACCCCACCCCGCACGGGCCGTCGCGCAAAGCGCTGTGCCCTTGCATGACTCAATCCCAGCGATCATCGCGCACCTGCACCACGCCTTCATGTATCCGCACGGGAAAGGTGGTCAGGGGTTCGTAGGCCGGCGCCGTCAGTGCCGCGCCGGTGCGCAGGCAGAACTCCGCACCGTGTTGCGGGCAGGTGATCCGGTTGTCCTTTACCTCGCCTTCCGCAATCGGGTATTCCTCGTGCGAGCACAGATCCTCGATGGCGTAGTAGCTGCCGTCGATGTTGAATACCGCGATCGGCACGTCGTCGACGTCCACGAGTTGGTGTTTTCCCGGTTCGATCTCTCCGGCAGGGGCGACGTTCACCCAATCACTCATCGCTTGACTCCGTGTTCCAGATTCGTTGTGCTTGAAACCTGCCCGCCCGGCGCACGCCCGCGCCGCAGCCATTTTCGGGTCCATGACAGCTCCAACCCAGTGCCCCTCTCCTGCCAGCGGGTGACGGGAGAAGGCACCTCCCCCGCAACCGTGGAAGCTTTTCTGGGAAGGGGTCGATGCACGGCCCGACCACACTGGACTCACCCTCACCCCCGGCCCCTCGGCCGAAAGCGGGAAAGGGGTGAACAGCGTCATGGAAAACGGCCGTATCTCGTCGCTTCGGGCCTCAGAACATTCCGGTCTGCAGGCGGGCGGCTTCCGACATGCGCGAGGCATCCCAGGGCGGGTCGAATACGAGTTCCACCTTGGCCTCGTCGACCGTCGGGACTTCCATCACCCGCTGCCAGACGTCAGCGGCGAGTACGTTGCCCATCCCGCATCCGGGAGCGGTCAGGGTCATGTCGATCGACACCTTGCGCCCGCCGTCGGCGTTGCGCTCGATGTCGCAGCGGTAGATCAGGCCGAGGTCGACGATGTTGATCGGGATCTCCGGATCGTAGCAGTTGCGCATCTGGTCCCAGACGAGCTTCTCGACCTTCTCGTCGGACGCGTCCTCGGGCAGTTGCGGCGGGGGCGTCGGCTCCTTGCCGAGAGCATCGGCGTCCTTCGAATCGACGCGGAACAGGCGACCCTGCGCCATCACCGTGTAGGAGCCACCAAGGGCCTGCACCAGACCCACCTCACCGCCCTCGCCCAGCAGCACGCGCTGTCCCGTGGGCACGGCCACCGCCGGGCAGTCCCGGCTCAGCTTGATCGTTTCCTGAACGTGCATCTGCTGGTGTCCTCAATCGCTGTTCAATCGCCGGATAAACCGGATGTGTTCCCCGTAGGCGGAAGAGCGAAGCGTCCTACGCCGACGCGGCGGCCTCCAGCGCCATGCCACCGGGCAGGCGGGCGGCAAGGCGCGCCTCGATATTCGTGCGCACCGGCTCCAGGTCCATGCTCTCCAGCACCTCGTCGGCGAACGCGAAGACCAGCATCTCGCGCGCCTGCTCAGTACCGATTCCACGGCTGCGCAGGTAGTAGAGCGAGGTCTCGTCGAGCTGCCCGACCGTGGCACCGTGGGCGCATTTCACGTCGTCGGCGTAGATCTCGAGCTCCGGCTTGGTGTCGATCTCGGCGTTCGGCGACAGCAGCAGGTTGGCGCTGTGCTGCTGCGCGTCGGTCTTCTGCGCGCCTTGGTCGACCAATACCCGGCCCTTGAACACGCCGCGGCCGTGACCCTGGCCGATGCCGCGGTAGCGCTCGCGGCTGGTGGTGTTCGGCGACAGGTGGTGCACCCGGGTGTGGGTGTCGACGTGCTGGCGCCCGCCGGCGAGGAACAGGCCGAGCAGTTCGATCTCGGCACCCGGCTCGGTCAGGTCGACGTTCAGGTCGTGGCGCACCAGGCGGCCGCCCAGATTGACGTTGTGCGAGGTGACGCGGCTGTCGCGGCGCTGCTGAACGAATACGCTGCCAACATGGTAGGCGCCGTCGGCATGGTCCTGCAGCAGATAGTGGCGCACCCGCGCCCCGGCCTCCGCGCGCAACTCGGTCACCGTATTGGTGAAGCCGTTGGCGCCGGGCAGATCGGCATAGTGCTCGATCACCGTAGCCTCGGCGCCCTCGCCCGCCTGGATCAGCACACGGGGATGGCTCCAGATGGGGGTATCGCCGGCAGAACCGAGCATCAGCAGGTGCAGCGGACGCTCGAGGCGGATGCCCTGCGCCAGCCGCACCAACGCGCCGTCGTTCATGAACGCGGTGTTCAGCGCCGCGAAGCTCGAGAAGCGGTCGTGCGCGAGTGTCGCCAGGAACGGCTCCAGCGGATCGGGATCGGTCGCGAGGGCCTCTCCGAGACCTTGTACCACCGCGCCTTCCGGCAGCTCGGAGAGATCCGATAGGTCGCGCCGCAGGCGCCCGTCGACGAAGACCATGCGGTAGGCATCCAGGCCCCCGAAACCCAGCGCCCGCACGGTATCGGCGGAAACCTCCGCATCACCGGCGGCGGCGACGAACGGCTTGGTTGCGATCGGGCGTACGTTGGTGTACTTCCACTCTTCCATGCGCGGATCCGGGAAACCCGCTTCGGCGAAGCGCACCGCCGCGCCGCGCCGGCGCCCGGCCAGCCACTCGGGCATACCCTCGGGGAGGACTTCCTGCAGGTGCTGGACCTGGTCGGCGTAGTGCTTGCTGAGGGCGTTCGCGCTCATGCCGCCTCCTCGATGATGCCCTGGTAGCCGTTGCGCTCGAGTTCGTGCGCCAGCGACTTGTCGCCGGACTTGATGATGCGCCCGCCGGAGAGCACGTGCACGAAGTCGGGCTCGATGTGGCTCAGCAGGCGCTGATAGTGGGTCACCAGCACGATCGCCCGGTCCGGGGAGCGCAGCTTGTTCACGCCCTCGGAGACGACCTTCAGCGCGTCGATGTCGAGGCCGGAGTCGGTCTCGTCGAGCAGCGCGAGCTTCGGCTCGAGCACGAGCATCTGCAGGATCTCGTTGCGCTTTTTCTCGCCGCCGGAGAAACCGACGTTCACCGCCCGGTGCAGGAAGCTCTCGTCCATCTGCATGGTCTGCAGCTTCTCGCGCACCAGCTTCAGGAACTGGAAGGTGTCGGCCTCGGGCTCGCCACGATGCTTGCGCTGCGCGTTGTAGGCCTCCTTCAACAGGTAGATGTTCTTCACGCCCGGGATCTCGACCGGGTACTGGAAGCCGAGCAGCAGGCCTTCGCGGGCACGCTCCTCGGGTTCGAGCTCGAACAGATCCTTGCCGAGGTACTCGGCGCTGCCGCCGGTGACCTCGTAGCCGTCGCGGCCGCCGAGCACCTGGCACAGCGTGCTCTTGCCCGAGCCGTTAGGGCCCATGATCGCGTGCACCTCGCCGGGCTTCACCTCGAGGTCGATGCCCTTGAGGATCGGCGTGTTGCCTACCTGGGCCTGCAGGTTGTGGATCTTCAGCATGGCGTGTTCTCCTGGGAAAAGCATTCAGGCCGTTCGGCCCCTCGGTTGAATTCTCGTGTGTGCCCGATCGCAGTCCGCATCGGCGGATGACGGCTTGTGGCCTGTTCCGCCCTACGCATTGTTGGAACGCAGCTCATCGCTTCAGGCGGTCGCGGCGTGCTCGACCGCGAGTTCGCGCACGCGGAACAGCAGCGCCTCCATGCCGGCGCGGCGCGTCGGGCTGAGCGCGCTCTCGAGCCCCATCGGACCGAACAGGTCGTCCGGATCGGTCGCCAGCACTTCCTCCGGCGTCTTGCCCCGGAACGGCAGCAGCATCAGCGCCATCAGGCCACGAACCGTCGCCGTTTCCGCGTCGGCCTCGAACACCAGCTTCGGCGGGTTTTCGTCGTTCAGGTGCGCGATCAGCCAGGCCCGGGTGTTGCAATCCTTGATCCGGTTGTCCTCGGTCAGTTGGTCTTCGGGCAGGTTCGGCAGGTGCCGCCCGAGATCCTCGATCAGCTTGTAGCGGTCTTCCCAGTCCGGAAGCATCTCGAAGGCTTCCATCAGTTCCTGCACGTTCATCGGTGTTCCCGTTGTCTCTGGTTCATCGTTTGCGGGCTGGTGTCGTCCACCGCATCGGCCTATCCCCGGAACGGCGCCCAGGGGCGCAGCCGTCAGCCGACCGCGCCTTCCAGCGACACCGCGAGCAGCGCCTGGGCCTCGACCGCGAACTCCATCGGCAGTTCGCCGAAGACCTCCTTGCAGAAGCCGTTCACGATCATGTTCACCGCGTCCTCTTCGGAGATGCCGCGCTGCTTCAGGTAGAAGATCTGGTCATCGCCGATCTTCGAGGTGGTCGCCTCGTGCTCGACCTGCGCGCTCGGATGTTTCACCTCGATGTACGGATAGGTGTGCGCACCGCAGCGGTCGCCCAGCAGCAGCGAGTCGCACTGGGTGTAGTTGCGGGCACCCTCGGCGCCGCCGAGCACCTTCACCAGCCCGCGGTAGGCGTTGTTTGCCCGGCCGGCCGAGATCCCCTTCGAGATGATCGTGCTGCGGGTGTTGCGGCCGATGTGGATCATCTTGGTGCCGCTGTCGATTTGCTGGAAATTGTTGCCGACCGCGACCGAGTAGAACTCGCCGACCGAGTTCTCGCCCTTCAGGATGCAGCTCGGATACTTCCAGGTGATCGCGGAGCCGGCCTCGACCTGAGTCCAGGAAATCTTGCTGTTGCGCCCGCGGCACTCGCCGCGTTTGGTCACGAAGTTGTAGATGCCGCCCTTGCCTTCCTCGTCGCCCGGGTACCAGTTCTGCACCGTCGAGTACTTGATTTCGGCGTCGTCGAGCGCGATCAATTCGACCACCGCGGCGTGCAGCTGGTTTTCGTCGCGCTGAGGTGCGGTGCAGCCCTCGAGATAGCTCACGTGGGAACCTTCCTCGGCGATGATCAGCGTGCGCTCGAACTGGCCGGTGTTCATCGCGTTGATGCGGAAGTAGGTCGACAATTCCATCGGACAGCGCACGCCTTTCGGGACGTAGACGAACGAGCCGTCGGAGAACACCGCCGCGTTCAGCGCCGCGAAGTAATTGTCACCGGACGGGACCACTGTGCCGAGGTATTTCTCGACCAGTTCGGGATGGTTCTGCACCGCTTCCGAGAACGAGCAGAAAATCACGCCAGCCTCGGCCAGCTTTTCCTTGAACGTCGTCGTCACCGAAACGCTGTCGAATACCGCGTCGACCGCGACGCCGGCGAGACGCGCGCGCTCGTGCAGCGGGATGCCCAGCTTCTCGTAGGTCTCGAGCAACTTCGGATCGACCTCGTCCAGGCTCTTCGGCGCGTCGTCTTTCGACTTCGGCGCGGCGTAGTAGGAGATCTTCTGGAAGTCGATCTTCGGGTAATGCACGTGGGCCCAGTTCGGCTCGCGCATCGTCAGCCAGTGGCGGTACGCCTCGAGCCGCCAGTTCAGCATGAACTCCGGTTCGCGCTTCTTCGCCGAGATGGCGCGGATCACGTCCTCGTTCAGACCCGGCGGCAGCACCTCCTGGTCGATATCGGTGCTGAACCCATACTTGTACTCGCGCTTGATGAGTTGCTCGACGTCGTGTGGTTGCGTGGACATGTTCTCGCCTCGAATTGGGTCTTGGGTCGTGTGGTCACAGTGCCGGGGTGTGGGGCTCGCCCCAGGACACCGGTACCGGCATCGTGCCGTGCGTGAGATCGTTCAGGTTGACGACCGACAGCGCCTGGCGAAACGCCGCGTTGATGTGCGCCCAGTGCGGCCGCGTGTTGCAGTTGTGATGGATCTGGCAGTCGAGATCGTCGTTCATGCATTCGGTCAGCGCGATCGGCCCCTCGACCGCCTCGATGATCACCGCAAGATTCGTGTGCGCCGCGGGCCGAGCGAGGCGGTAGCCGCCGTTGCGGCCCTGCATGGACAGCAGCACGCCGTGGTCTTTCAACAGCTTCAGCAACTTGATCACGGTCGGCAGCGCGATCCTGGTATTCGCGGCGAGCTGCCGCGCGGTCGCGCCCTGGCCGTCCTGCTCGCGCGCGATTTCGCAGAGCAGTACGATCGCATAGTCACTGAGCTTGCTGATGCGCAACATCGTGATGGCCGTTCCTGGTTAAACAGTACTGAATTGGTCCTATTTTACCGCAAAAAGGAGGGGCGGTGCCGCCCCAGGTGTTCGATTTCTCTTAAGCTGGGGCGCAGTCTCGCGAGTGCAACAACCCCGTTCAAGAAACACTCTGCAATGCACGGAAAAACGACTTGCCGGCTGTTCGCCTATGGAACCCTGCTGCGCGGACTGGCCCGCGCGCAGGTGCTGCGCGATGCGCGCTTTCTGGGCCTGGCTTGGATTCCGGGACAACTGTTCGACCTGGGCGCCTGGCCGGGGCTGCGCCATGGCAGCGGCAGAGTAACCGGCGAGGTCTACGACGTGGACGAACCGACGCTGGCGCGGATCGACCGCATCGAAGATTACGACCCGCAGGACGCGCAGCGCTCACTGTACCTGCGCGAGCAGGTGCCGGTACAACCGCTGTCCGGCGCCTCCGGCCACCCGGCATTCACCTACGTATTCAACCGGGAACCGGATCCCGCGGGCCGGATTCGCCACGGGGACTACCGCCGCCACCTGCTGGAACAGCGGAACGGGCCGCAACCCGTCGTTGCCTACGGGTCGAACCTCAGCCGCGAGCGCATCGAACGCCGGATCGGGCCGGTGGGTTCCCGCACTGGCGGAATCTTGCCGGACTTCGAACTGCGTTTCGAGAAACATGCCGCCACCGGGGGTTCGGTGGTCGCGAATCTGCACTTCAGCGGCTCCGGTGCCTGCCGGGGCGCGTTGTGTCGGCTGAGCCATGAGCAACTCGAGGCGATGGACCGGTTCGAGGGCACGCCTGGCGACTACCTGCGCATCGGGCTGCCGTTTCGCCCGGAAGGTCGTCACGGGCTTTGGCTGGTGCACGCGTGGGTCGCCCACCCGGCCCGGGTAACCGCCGGCCTCCCCGTCCGCGAGGAGTACCTCGCCCATCTGCGCCGCGGCTACGCCGAGTTCGGCTGGCCCGACGGCCCGATCACGCGTGCCCTCCAAATCACCCGGACACCCCCCGTGTAGCGTGTACCGCAGGCGCAAGGTGCTGGCCCATTTCCCGACGGTCCGATCCGCCGTCGCGCAAGGCTCAATGCCGTTGCGCCTCCTGTGGCGGCACGACCAACCGACGTGGGACATGGACCGCGCCCCGGTGTCGTGTGGCGCTGGGGTATTCGGGGAGCACGGTCCGGTATACTGCGAAAACGGAAACACCCATCAATTTCCACTAGAGGAAACCATCTCAAATGAATGATTTGAAGAACATCATCGAGAGCGCCTTCGAGCGCCGTGCCGAGATCACCCCGCGCAACGTCGAGACCACCGTGAAGGACGCGGTCCGCGAAACCATCGACCAGCTCGACCGCGGGGTCTTGCGCGTCGCCGAGAGATCCGGCCAACAGTGGATCGTGCACGAGTGGCTGAAGAAGGCGGTGCTGCTGTCGTTCCGCATCGAGGAGAACCAGTTCATCAAGGGCGGCTTCACCAACTACTACGACAAGGTGCCGTCGAAATACGCGGATACGAGCAGCCGGGACTTCCGTTCGGGCGGCGTGCGCGTGGTTCCGCCGGCAACGGCACGCAAGGGCGCGTACATCGCACCGAACGTCGTGCTCATGCCGTCTTACGTGAATATTGGTGCGTATGTTGATGAAGGAACGATGGTCGACACCTGGGCCACGGTCGGTTCCTGCGCACAGGTCGGCAAGAACGTGCACCTGTCCGGCGGTGTCGGCATCGGCGGTGTACTGGAACCCCTGCAGGCGGCACCCACAATCATCGAGGACAACTGCTTCATCGGCGCGCGCTCGGAGATCGTCGAAGGCGTGATCGTGGAAGAAGGCGCGGTGATCTCGATGGGGGTCTACATCGGCCAGAGCACCCGCATCTACGACCGCGAGAGGGACGAGATCACGTATGGCCGGGTACCGGCCGGGGCCGTCGTCGTGTCGGGGAATCTCCCCTCGAAGGACGGCAAGTACTCGCTCTACTGTGCGGTGATCGTGAAGCGCGTGGACGAGAAGACCAAGGCCAAGGTGGGTCTGAACGCGCTGTTGCGGGACGTGCAGGCCTGATGCCCGGGCCACGACAAGCCACGGCACCCGGTGTCCTGCCGAGGCTTGGGGCATGACCGCGGCAGAGCCCGTGCTCTACGGCATTTCGAACTGCGACACGGTGCGCCGGGCACGCCGGGAGCTTCGGGAGGCCGGCGTGGCCTGCCGTTTTCATGATTTTCGCAAGGATGGCCTCGACCCCGACACGCTGGACCGCTGGCTCGACGCCGTGGGCTGGGAGGCCCTGCTGAACCGCCGCGGCACGACCTGGCGGCGCCTGCCGGCCGACACGCGTGCGACCGTCGACGCAAGCGGCGCGCGGGCGTTGATGCTGGCGGAACCCACGCTGATCAAGCGCCCGGTGATCGAGCATTCGGGCCAGGTGAGCGTCGGCTGGGACGAAACCACCGCGACCGCGCTGGGCGCACGACGTTAGCTTCCATGGGCGACCGGGGCGCCTGGGCACTGCGAACGCCGTGTGGCGGATGACGCTGCGCTATTCCGCCCTACCGGACTGCAACATGAAAAGGCGAGCCACTGACAGCACGGACAAACACCGGAAAAAGGGTTTGATTTGTTTCATCTTCCGTGATTTCCGTGTCCTTCCGTGGCTGTCATTTCACTCTCATGGCGCACGCGGCCACCCCTGAGGATGAAAGAGGTGTAGGGCGAAGAGGCCGAAGGCCGTCATCCGCCATCCGGCGCTTCCATGGCCTGCGGCCCAGCCCAGGGCCGCGGTTCCTGATGGCGCTCAGCCGTCGTTCTCGGCGAGGCGGCGTTCCTCGTCGGCCAGTCGTTCGAGGTGGATGTGTACCGGGACGTTGCCGTGCATCGCCTGGTGCACCGGGCAGTGGTTCATCATCCGGTCAAGGATGTGCCGGTCCTCGCCCGAGAGCACGGTGGCGAGACGCAGGGTCAGGTCCATGCGCGAGATCCGGCAGTGGCGGCCGTCCAGTTTCCAGTCGAGCGTCGCGATCAGCGTCTCGGGCAGATCGCGGCGTTCGAGGAATCGGCGCGCGAACTCGGTCATGCAGCAGCCAAGCGCAATGGCAAGATGTTGCACCGGGTTGTAGCCGAGCGGCTTTCCCTGGCCAGCGGAGCCGGTGGGGTCGTCGCTGCAGGGATGCAGGATCCGCACCCGTCCTTGCGTGGTCCGGCAGAGGGTCAGGCTGGCGGCATCGTCGCCGTGGTCAGTCATCGCAGGGATCCCGGTCAGGTCTCGCTCGGGCGGGGCGAATAACACCACCCGCGTGTTGCAAAACAACTATAGGACAGTTGGAAATCCCTCAGGAAGGCGATATCTCCTTTGGGAAGTGGTTCCGGCCGCGAGAAAGGCTCGTCGCGGTTCGCTCGCACGCCCCAAAACACGATTTGCCGGGGCTGCCGGCGTCTCTACGAGGCGCCGCGACACGAACGTCGGATCCTTTGGCGTTCTTTCCCAGCCCTCGGGCGTGAGGCACCCCGAAGGATGAAAACGGGCCACGCCAGCACAGAAAAATACCCAAGACGTTGCATTTCGGTTATTTTCCGTGTTGTCCGCGTCCTTCCGTGACTGTCATTTCACACCAAAGGTCCGGGGTGGGACCGACTGGCAGAGGAGCCCCGATCACAAGAACCTGCGATCGCAGCCGGACACCCCGATGTTGCGCCGGGAACGACGAAGCGCCCGGGCCCACAGTGCGTGAAGCGGCGGGGTTCGCTTCAGCGTTCGGGAATACAGTAGCGGGCGAGGATGGTGGAATCGTCGTAGGCGTGACCGTGTTCCAGCGCGCGCGCCAGCGCGGCCCGGACGCGTTCGGCCCCACTCAGGTCGAGGCCCAGGCTTGCAGCGGTGTTGGCGACGATGCCCATGTCCTTTGCATGCAGGTGTGCCATGAACCCCGGCACAAAGTCGTCGTCCAGCAGGCGCTGGCCGTGCATCTGCAATACCTTCGAGTTCGCCAGGCCGCCGAGCAGCGCCTCGCGCACACGCGCCGGATCGACGCCGGCGGCTTCGGCAAGTGCGAAGGCCTCGCCGATCGCGACCAGGGTCTCGCCCACGATCAACTGGTTGCAGGCCTTCGCGATCTGGCCGGCACCGCTGTCGCCCACGCGGGTCAGCGTGCGCCCGACCCGTTCCAGCAACGGGCCGATGCGGTCGATGTCGGCCTCGGGACCGCCGAGCATCAGCGTCAGCGTACCCTCGATCGCGCCGCGCTCACCGCCGGAAACCGGGGCATCGATGAAGGTCACGCCGGCCTCCCGGGCCTTTTCGGCAATGTGCCGGGCCCGCATCGGGTCGATCGTGCTGTGATCGACGACGATCAGCCCGGACCGCGCGTTCGCGACGATGCCGCCCTCGTCGAGCATCAGCCCTTCCACGTCCGGGGTATCGGAAACGTTCAGGAACAGCACGCGCACGGTACGGACCAGGCTCGCAAGGCTCTCCTCGGGCACGGCACCATCGCCCACCAGGCGCTGCGCCTGCTCGAGTCGCCGCGCCCACACGTGTACCGGAACGCCGGCGCGCAGCAGGTTGCGCACCATCGGCGCGCCCATGATGCCCAGGCCGACGTAGCCGACGGGCAGAAGATCGTCCGAAACCTTCGGGCTGGCCATCGTTGCGCCTCCTGTGATGGGCTGGAGAATCATTGTACTGCCCCCATCCAGGCCCTGCAGCGCCGCGGGTGGCGGGACGCGGGCAGCATATCTAACTGGCTACGGGTGGCAAAACCGCCTGGAGTGGTGCCGGCGTTGGGATGGTGACCGCAGCATCACGCTCGGGAGTGGGTGTCGTGCCTGCGGTGCCTGCGGCACAACCTACGAGGCGGGCGGTCGGTGGGTGGCGAGCCGCGTCAGCAGACGGCCAGCGTTGGCCGCCTGGTCCAGGATCTTCTTCCAGTCGCGCTGGCCGGCGCGGAGATGGAGACGCTGCAGGCGCGAGTGACCGGCATGCACCAAGCGCTCCTGCAGCACCGCCCACAGCAAATCGGCGTTGTAGGCTTCCGCCGGTGTATCGACGCGCATCGGCACGATATCGCCCGGTTCCACGCCGAGATCGTCTCCGATCGCGAGTAGCGCTTCCCGGATCGAACCCGCCTTGGCCCCCGCCGGGCGTTCCAGGTCGTAGGGCGGCGACCACTCGCGCGCCGGGCTCAGCCGGTCGATGTGGCTGGCCACGATCAGCACCGGCGGAAGGCTGCGCTCCGGGTGCTGGGCGAAGTGGCCACGGATCGCGTCCAGGCCGGCGCGGTCCAGCGCCCGGTCGGCGCGGTGCGCGGCCACTACCCAGACGATCAGGTCACACGCGAATGCCTGTTCGGCGAGGTCGGCAAGATCGGTGCCGGGGCCGACCCCCGGGGTGTCGATCAGTTGGAACTCGCCGGCGCCGGGGCGCTGCAGCCGGTAACCCAAGGCCTCGGCGGTTCCCGGCAGCACATCCGCGGGCGCGGCCACTTCGCCAAGCAGCACGTTGATCAGGCTCGACTTGCCGGACTGCGACTGACCGGCCACCAGCAGCCGCAGCGCCCCCGGCATCGCTCCGTCCGCGACCGTATCGAGTCCGGTATCGGCGGCCGCCAGTTCCTGCAACTGCCGCGCGTCGGCCCGCAGCCGCCCGGAATAGAGTTCGATCGCGGCCTTTCCCACTTCCTCCACCCAGATGCGCGTGCCCCGGCCGCGCAACCACGCGCCGGCCTCGCCCAGCGCCGCGCGCAAGACCCGGTCGCGCGTCTCCGCCAGCACGGCCGAGAACGGGTCGACGGTCCGGGCCACGCGCCAGATCCGGTTCAGATAGCGGGCGACGCGCGCGCCCTTCAGCGCCAGCTGGCGATGCTCCCAGAGTTGCACCACCTGCCCCACGCGCACCATATGTGCCGCGGGAACGCTGTCCAGCGTCACCCGGCGCAACCGGGCCGCGATGCGCTCGCTCAGCAACAGGGCCTCGGGCACGGTGAAATTCCAGATCGGCCGCGGATCGTCGGGATGGTAGTGGGCGGCCACGCGTTCGATCGTCTCGCGCGCAAGCTGAAGCATGCGTTCGCGGTCGTTGATCGACTCGGGCCCGGCGCCGGCCGCCACTTCCTGCACCGAGCGCCACGCCGCCCGATCCCGTGGGGTCCAGTCCGGTTCGGGGGGCGAATCCGTCGCGGGCGCCGCGGTCTGCGCTTCCGATCCCGGCTCCGCCGGCTGCAGCTGGCGCAGCAGCAGGTGCGCCGCCAGCCCCAGCAGCGCCGCAACCCCCAGCCAGTACAGCAGCCAGCCCTGCTGAAACAGCCAGAACATGCCCAGCGGAATCAGGGCCAGGAACGGCAGCACGAACAGCACCAGCATCGCCAGCCCGAACCAGACCCGATGCCGACGCATCCACGCCGTCTTCATATATGCCCCCGGCCGGCCAATGGCGACGCACCGCCGTTCTGGCGGAACATCCGGTACGCCTCCTTCAGGGCGCCCTGGTAGGTGCGCGCGACCCCGTCGGGATCCGGCTGGCCGATCCATACCTGTTCCAGATACTGGCAGGCCGCTCGACCCAGCGCGTAGGTGACCGCGGCACTGGCCGCACCCGCGGCGACTGCTCCCGCGGTCTGGCCATAGACCGGAACCAGCTTGCCAATCTGCCGGGCCGTGAACGTTGCGCCGGCGAACAAAAGCGCACCCGAACCCAGCGACCCGAGGAACTCGTAGAGGGTGCGCCGATCCCACTCCAGCCCGTACAGCGACGCCAGGCTGTGCAGCATCTTCCCCTGCAGGGTCGGCACCGTCACCAGACCGACCACCGGCACCAGGTCGGTGATCCCGGCCGCGGTCGCGTAGCCGAGCAGATGGGGATGGACCTGTCCCATGCGCGAAGCGCGAGCGGCCGCAGCCAGTTCGCGGAGCATCCCCGCGCGCGCCTGCGCACAGACACGGTCCAGCGCCGCGACCAGCGCGCCCAGCCCGTACTCCGGATCGGTGAACCCCTCCTCCGGCCGGGTCAGGTCCACCGGCACCGCCACGAACTCGCCCTGACCCGGCAGGTCTGCGAAGGCGGCTGCCTGTGTCTGCAGGGCCCGGCGCAGGTTCTCGAGCGCCGGGTCGGTGGTCAGCGCCGCATACGGCGGATGGTCGCGCCCGTCCGGATAGCCGTCGTGCAGGCGGGTCTGCACCAGGATCACCGGCCAGTCCGGGTGCTCGCGCCGGACCCGGTGCAGAACCTCGAGGATCGCGGACTGCTCCGGTTCCATCGCGCGCACCACCGCCAGCACCGCATGGGCCCGGCGCGCGACCAACTCCAGATCCTCGGCCGGATCGTAGTCCACTTCACCCAGGCCCCGGGTATCGAGAAAGCGCACGATCGGAACGTCCTCGGGAAAGTCGTAGACGCGCGAACGCGCGGTACAGGGCCGGAATCCGAGACCGATCCCGGCATCCGGATGCCCGGTGACCGCGCGGATGATCGAAGTCTTGCCGGACTGCACCTTGCCCAACAGCCACAGCACCGGGGCCTGCTCGCGGGCACGCGCGGCGATCTCGGCATCGATCGCCGGTACCGGTTCCGGCCGCAGCACAGCGTCCCGAAACGCCTTCCAGTCCCAGTTGGGCAATTTCCACTGCATCGACTTATCCGGCCGGCGGCCCCTCCCATGGTGTAGCCGCCGAACGCTGAAGCTCATCGGCGGCCATAAAGCACAGTGGAATTGCCGTTTGGCGTAGCGCCTTGTTGGGCCTCGAGTGTTCTACGGACCGAAGAACAGCGTTCACCAATTCTCAGCGCCCAGTGGCAGTTCATTAAGCTCATTTCGCGCCTCGCGCCAGACTGGATAATGCTCATTCAGCAGCGCGATGAAGCGTTCGTTATGAGTAGGCTCGATCAAGTGCAGCATTTCATGCACAACGATATATTCGAGCAAGTCCTTGGGCTTTCTCACGAGTTCGGTATTGAGCCGAATATGACCGGCACTCGGGTTGCAGCTTCCCCACTTGGTTTTCATGCGCTGCAGGAAATACCCGGCCACCGACACGCCCAGCTTGCGCTCCCACTTGTCGATCACGGGCGGTACGGCTTCGTGCAGGAGCTGCCGTTGCCAGGCACGCATGATCTCTGCGCGTTTGACCAGGTCGGCACCGGGCCGGACGGTCAGGATGATGCGTTTGTGATCCAACTTGACGCCGGGGCGCGCCTTTCGCTCTTCCACCGAGAGAAGATAGCGACGGCCCCACAGGTAGTGGCTTTCCCGCTCGACAAATAGCCGAGGCGTTTCCCGCGCCTGGTTTTCCAGTTTCGCCTGCTGATCACGAATCCATCCCAGCTTGGCAATGGCATAGGCGCGGGCCACCTCGAGGCGGGTTTCACTCGGAGCCACCAGGGTCACCCGACCGTCCGGCGGGTGTACGGACAGATGCACGTTCCGCACGGGCTTGCGAGTCACTTCAATGGCAATCTCGCCCAGGGTGATCGTTTCGGTCATGGGTAGCCCGCCTGATTCCGGATCAGCTCGAACACGGCTTGGGTGGCCTGCCGGTTTCGCCCGAGGATCGGGAACAGCGCATTGAGCACCTGCCGCTCGCGCGCATCGTCGCCACGCCAGCCGGCCGGAGCCTCTTCGCGCATGGCGCGGTCGATCGCCAGCGCCATCTTCAGAGGCTGTCGTTCCTCGTCCGGGGACAGCTCACGCACCTCACTGACCGGGCGCGATTCGGCCAGGATGCCCGGTAGATTGTTATAGATCACCTGGGCCTCGCGCCGGCCGGCCAGTTCGGGCGGCATATCCTCACCGCTCTGCCCCTGCGCCATCTTCTTGACCAGCGCCTCGGCCCGCTCCAGGAACTGCTTGTAGGACGCTGTCTCCTTGCGCCAGTCCGTAATCAGATCATCGAGTAGCTTGGAGAGCTGTTCATAGAATCGCGGATCGGTGAGTTGGTTGCGGATGATGGTCTTACGGACGTTGTTGATGATGCCTTCAGCGACAGCATTTTTCGACAGTTTTCCCTTCTGGTTGAGTTTCCTGGCGATCGCATCGTGAATGCCGGTTTCGACGATCAATTCCACCAGGGAGTAGCTGTCCACCGCGCCCAAATTGCTGGCCGGGTCGGCCTGGATATAGGTATTGATGAGGTGGCGCATGTCCGCCTCGTAGGGCTTGACATCCAGCTCCTCACCCGAGTGGCGCTTGATCGCCGCACGCACCTCGCTGAAGAAGGCCACCTCGTCCTGCAGATCGGCGATCTCGCCCGCCGTGTAGCCGGCAGCCTCCAGCTCTTGGGCGATGGCGGAAAACGCCCGCACAAAGCTGGCCACCGCCTTGTAAAACGACACCCGCAGCACCTCGGTATCGTCCAGCGCCTCCGGCACACCCGCATCCCCACAGAAATAGTGCAGATAGTGCTCGACCTCGCGCGGCGGCGGCACCGGCTCGCAGAGGTATTTGAGTGCCTCGCGGGTGGTGTCGAGTTTCTTGCGGCCTTCCTTCAGCCAGTCCTTGAGTTCGACATTGTTCTCGGCCGCACCGCCGTCATCCAGATCCAGCTCGTCGGAGCTGTAGACCGCGATGGCCTGCTGCACATCGCCGAAAAGCTGCTTGAAATCGACGATATGGCCGTAATCCTTGTCGTCGCCGTCGAGCCGGTTGGTGCGGCAGATGGCCTGGAACAGGTTGTGATCGCGCAGCTCGTTGTCCAGGTAGATGTAGCTGCACGAGGGCGCATCGAAGCCGGTCAGCAGCTTGCTCACCACGATCAGAAGCTTGGTGTTGGCCGGCTCCTCGATGAAGCGCCGCTTCATCTCGGTCTCGTACTGCACGGTGCTCTGACCGTCCTCCAACACATACTGCTTGTAGGTGTCGAACTTGTAGCGTTCGTCGCTGCTGGCCGACTCGCGGGAAATGGCGTTGTAGTTGGGCTCGAAGGAGGTGATGACGCCGCAGTGCGGGCCGAATGAGGTGTTCTGGAAAAGCCGGAAATAGTGGCAGGCATCGTAGATCGAGGCCGCCACCAGGATGGCCGTGCCGCGGTCATTGTTCAGGCGCGGCTTGAGGCTGAAGTCCTCGATGAGGTCGGCGACAATGCGCTGCTTGCGCTCGGCGGCGCTCATCAGCTCTTCTAGCGTCGCCCAGCGCTTGCGCAGCACCGCCTTCTGATAGTTGTTGAGGTTGCGGGTCTTCTGCTCGAACCAGTTGTCGATGGCTTGTTGCGAGGTCAGGCGCTGGGGCACATCGCGGGCTTCGTATTTCAAATCCAGCACCACGCCATCGGCCACCGCCTCCGGGAACTTGTAGGTGTGGATGTAGGTACCGAAGACCTCGCGGGTGGTCTGCTTGTCCTTGCGCAGCAGCGGCGTGCCGGTAAAGCCGATGAAGATCGCCTCACTCAGCCAGCGTTTCATCTGCCGGTTCATGGCCCCGCCCTGGGTGCGGTGGCACTCGTCCACGAACACATGGAAGCGCCCGTGTACCGGAGGCGGATCCCCTTTGAGATCGCCCGGATCGAACTTGTGGACCAGCGCGCACAGCAGCCGGGGCGTGGTCGCGCCCAGCTTCTCCACGAACTGGGCGCGCGAGGTAATGCGCGGGGACGGATCATCCTCGCCCACCACCCCGGCATTGCGCATCACGCCGACAATCTGCTTGTCCAGCTCGTCGCGGTCGGTCACGACCAGAATGCGGGCGGCTGGGTCGTGTTCCATGATCCACTTGGCCAGCAGCACCATCAGAATGCTCTTGCCGCTGCCCTGGGTGTGCCAGATCACCCCGCCCTCGCGCTCGGCAATGCGCGCCTGAGCGGCCTTGACACCGAAATACTGGTGCGGCCGGGGCACTTTCTTCTGGCCGGAATCGAAGATCACGAAGTTGTGAATCAGATCCAGCAGCCGTGGCTTGCCGCACATCTGCACGAGCGGCCTGTCCAGCAACACGCCCGGCGAGGTTTCGCCGCCACCTTCCTCGTCCTTCCACTGCACGAAGAATTGCTCAGGCGTGCCGGTGGTGCCGTAGCGCAGGCCCTGGGCATCGCTGCCGGCCAGCAACAGTTGCACGGTGCTGAAGAAGCGTTCGTTGAAGATCGGTTCCTGGTTGGTAATGAGCTGGCGCACGCCGTCGGCCACCTCCACCGAACTGCGTTTGAGCTCGATCACCGCCACCGCGATGCCGTTGAGATACAGCACCAGATCGGGCCGGCGCTCGTGCCCGCCCTTGAGCGTGACTTCCTCGGCCAGGGCAAAGTCATTGCGCTCGGGCCGTTCCCAGTCGATCAGATGCACATCCTCGTGCGGCTGCCCCGGAGAGAGCAGCACCTTCACCGGGTAGCGCAGCAGGTTGTAGCTGCGCAGATTGGCCTGGTAGAGCGTTACCCCGGTGACATCGGCGGCCGCCTCCAGCTTCTGCAGGGCTGCGGCGATATGCGCCTCGGAATAGCCTCGCTCGCGCAGATTGGCGCGCAACAGCTCCGGCTCGATGGGCCGGTTGTTCTCACGCTGGTGCCAGTCGCCCAAGTGGCGATAACCCAGCCCACCTTCTGCCTCGGTGCGGGTGAACAGATCGACCACGCGGTTCTGCGTCAGGCGTTCAGGGCGGGCTCGGCTCACCATGCGGCTACTCCTTCTTGTCCTGGCTGGCTTTCAGTAGCACCTTGCCCAAAGCGGTTAGACGATACTTCTGTCGGCTGCTACGAGGTTTGTCCGGAATCGTCATTTCGATAACACCAGTGTCCAGGGCGGGACGCAGATAGGCTTCCCGGAAGTGGTCCTCGTGCTTCAGCTCCAGGGCCGCCTGTAACTCAGATCGCTTCATCTCGCCCTGAATGGCTCTAGCCAACCGTTCCACTTCCCCGGTGACTTCCCCGGTGACTTCCCCGGTGACTTCCCCGGTGACTTGGTCGGTGACTTGGTCGGTGACTGGTGTGGCCTTACGGTCAGTCACTTCTTCGGTCCACTCCGCCTCAGGCCGCCAGATCACGGCGCTGAACTGATTGCCTGCCGGATCATCCACCAGATCGATCTGCGGCCAGGCTTCCAGGGCGCGGGGGATGCCGCTGCCCATGCCACGATACGGCAGGATATGGCTGGCGTGTTCGGTGAGCGTGGGATTGCGCCGAATCGTTCTGCCCCGGCGAATATCCTCCGGGCTAAGGCTATCCGGCAAATTGCCGGGGCTGACAATCTCCACCCGGTCGGCAAACACCATGACGCGGACCGAGGCGCTGGTGAAATAGTCCCGGTGGATAAGCGCGTTCACCAGCAGTTCTTCCAGCGCTATTTCGGGGATTTCCAGCTCCCCCGGCGTGTTGAAACCGCGCCCGCGCTGCACATGGTGTAAATTGCGCTTGATAAAAGCGAAGGCACCCCGGAACTGCTCCAGCAGGGTGCCCTTGATGTCTTCGCTGTCCAGATAGCGGGTGTCGTGTAGCACCTTGCCAGGAAACGCCACGGCCTTCACCTCGAAGGCAGGACGCCAGCGCTGGGGGTTGCGGCCGAACAGCATCAGTCCGGTCAGGTTCAGGTCCTTCCCATCGCCCAGGCCCAGGTTCTGCAACAACTGCTCCCGAGTCAGGCCGGAAAACTCGCTGCTCGCCCCATAGCGCCGATCAAAGTAGGCACTGAACGCCTTATCGTCGATATCGTCCGTCGAGGTGCCCGCCACCGGCACCACATCGGCATAGACCAGCGCGGCGCGCTGGAACATCCGCTGCATCTCCTCGCGAGAGGTCACATGGCGCTTATCCGCACCCTGCTTGACCCAGATGCGGCCCTGATTGTCCAGATAAGGCTTGGCCAGCCCGTCGGGCACCTCCACCACCATGACGATACCCTGATCCGTCTGCACGTTCTCGGTCAGCGGATGCACCGGCGGGCGCACATGCTGTGAGGCCGCATTGCCCAATAGCTGGTTCAACCGCCGAATATCGGCGGCGTTCAACCCCGCGATGCTGCCATCGTCATTGAAGCCCAGAAACAGCCAGCCACCGCCGCTGTTGGCAAAAGCAGCCAATTCGGCGGCGAGGCCATCGGCATTGGTGGCATTGCGCTTGAACTGGTGGCGGCTGTCTTCACCACGAGCCGCGATCTCCAGGAGTTCCACCAGGTTCATGCCTTGTCTTCCTCGCCTGCTGCCGCGCCGATTCGCGCCCGTGCATTCTCGACGGATTGGTGCAAACGGGCCTGCAGCACTTCCCGGTTGATGCGGTTACCCACTTGCCAGTAGAACAGCGTCAGCTCGGCATTGACCGCCACCGCCGCCCGCTGGCGGGCGGCGTCGATCAGCTGGCGCAGGTCGGCGACCAGCGCCGGGTCTGTGGCGGGTGTCCGGCTCACGAGCTCCCTCCCGGCGATTTGCGATACAGGGTCGTCTTGAGATGATCCTCCGTGGCGACAAAATCGGGATCTCTGCCACTGTGGGCCCGGGTGAGGGGGACGATCTTGGTACGCACCCCCATCCCCCGATAGTCCACATAGCCGTAATCCCGCAGCACCTCCATGATCAACGGGTTCCGGGGCGAACGCTGGCCGGCCATCATCTTCTCCACGGACATCGAGTTGGGTAAAGCCCCGGGGCTGATTACCTCCAGTCGGTCGGCGTAGCTGCCCACCTCGATCTCGACGAAACGGGTCCAGTCCCGGTGCGCCAGTGCGTTGACCAGCGTCTCTCGTACAGCCTCAACCGGATAGAACCATTCGGTCTCGCGACGAAAACCGCTATCCACTTCACCGGCCTCCTGCGAGATAAAGGGTCCGATGGCATCGACAAAGCGCTCAATCAGGCCGCGGTCCACCAGCTCCTTTCCCGACTCCGTGACATCCCAACGACCCACCATGGGAGCATCCAGGATCTCGTCCAGCTCTGCCCCATATGCCTTCTCCGTACCCTCAAAGGCGAACACCCTCAGTCCCGCCTGTCTCAGATAACGGCGCGGGCTCTTGCCGAAGAGGACCAACCCGGCAATGGTGCAGCAGATTCGCTCGCCCGCATCGGCGAGAAAACCGAGGCCCAGCAGACGGGTCTGCCACGCCTTCTCCGACGCCGGGATCTCCGGATCACGCAGAATGTCCCGCAGGTAGTTCAACAACCGCGCATCATCCAGCGAGCTCATATCGGTGCGCGGCACCGGCATCACCTCGGCGTGCAGCATGCCGCCCAGCTCGAACAGGCGCATCTGCTGCTCCCGGGTGGCCAGCCGCGAGGTGGAGCCGACACGAATATAGATCTCTTCCTTGCCCCGATCCCGCACCACATAGGGCTTGGAGATCCCCTGGGGGAAACTGATCACGGCCACCACTTTTTGATCATCCAGGCGGACCTCTTCGTAATAGGGAAGAAACATCGGGTGAACCCGGGCCTGGATAGTATTCATCACCCACTCTTCGAGTCCTTCACGCTGGATACCGGAGATCGTGCCATCGTCATCAACGCCCAACAGCACCATGCCACCCTGAAAGTTGAGCAGCGCCACGACCTCCCTGGCCAACTGCTCCGGTCGGATGTCATCGCGCTTGAACTCGACACCGGAGTTCTCGCCATTAGCGATAATCTCCAGAAGTTCAGTCTTCAGCATGCGTTTCTCCTCTGGAGGTGGCGTGCGGTCCTATCATTCAAAGCCGTACTTTTCCCGACGCTGATTAAAGGCGGCCTCGCCACCTTCGAGGATATCGGCCGCAAGGTGTTGTATTTCGGGCAGGTCAATCGCCCCCTGCTGCTGCGGAAGTATACGGCCCTTGCCCTCTTCAACGCTCAGTACGCCAATCCACTCCGCGTCGCCGAACACTGGGATATTGGCGTTATGAGTTGCAAAGATGAACTGGCGCGTCAGTTTGGCGTTGCGCAGTTCGCTGACGATTCGCTCGGCGATAAAAGCGTTGTCTAGGTTGTCTTCGGGTTGGTCCAGGATCAGCGGGTCCTGATTGCCCAATAACAAGAGGTGCAAGACAGCAGTACACTGCTGCCCGGTGGAAAGATCATCAATCGGTCGAAATTGCACATGCTGCCCACCGTGAGTTACGTTCAGTTCAATCTCGTTGAGGTCCGGCAGAAGCAGCTCCTCCATCTCCAGAAGTTTGCGCTCCGGCAGGCGACACAACGCCTCGGCAACGCCGGGGGTAACTCCCCACCCTGTCTGCTGTAGGGCAGCAGCGCCTGTTCTAATCTTCTCAGCAAGGGATACCGCCGAAAAGTCGCCATCTTTTACCCAGGCAAGACGCTTGGGACCCACCCCCTCCAAATCACAGGCGGAGAGGAATGCGAACAGCGGCTCTCGATCCCCCTCACTCGTGAGTATCAACCGGACTTTTTGGTCCAGACGCCGGTTGAGACGCTTTAGCGATTTTTGCATCACGGCGGCGCGATCACCGGACGCCTCTGAAAGCTCCAGAAGGAGTTTTTTGCGCCGGCTGTATAGTCCGTCGATCTGGGCCTTGCGGGATTGCAGCATCGCTTGTTTGGGCTGGATCCGCTCAATCCGCTGAAGTAGGGCCTGATACTCGGCACCGATTTGCCGACCGGTTTTTCCCTGGCTGGCCGGAATCTCCTTGAACGCCGCCTCCAATTTCTGCTCTTCCGCCTTAATGGCTTTTTCAACCTCTTGCTTTAGCGGCGCCAGCCCCTGTGTTGACTCCCGGTGCGACTCTTCCAGCTGCACAATCGCTTGCCACGCCTTTTCGACCAAGCCGTCCAGAACCGCCTTCTGGCGTCGCAGCACGGCCGCATGGGGCAGACCTTCCAGCGCGGCATCGCTAAGATAGGTGGTGTCGGGCAGGCTCTCCTTGAGCCCGCTGATTGCCTCCCGGAGCCGATCGATTTCGTCTGTCCCACGGCTGTTGAGTCGTCTCTCTTTCTCCAGCCGGGGAATGACCTTCAGCTTCTCGTCCAGGCCGAGCGCCTGAAACTGCCGCGCTTGATCCTGCAACTTGGGCAGGCGCTCCACATCCGCCTCGATCTCCTCGCGCTGTTGCAACGCCTTGACGATGCTTTCCCGGTTCTCCTTCAGCCGCTGTAGAACCTCGGCAATGGTCGCATCATAGTCGGCCTGCTCCCCATCCAGAAAGCGCTCCATCAACTTGTTGCGACTTGAGCGATCGCGGGTCATTTCGTGAATCTCGTTCTGGCCGAACAGATCCAGGCCGGGCAACAAATCATGGGGCTGGTGGGGGGAGACATTGCCCTCTTCATCCAACACCACCGACTGATCGCCATATCGACGTTTTATCTGGAAGTGGCGGCCATGCATGGCCGCAGAACGAACGAAAAGCTCTACCCGTCCGCGTTCCAGACCCAGGTTGGCCTTGATGACGGCATCGTGCTGTTTTTGTGCCGATTGGCCGAAGGGCCGTAGGTCCAGGGCGAAACGGATGCATTCCAGCAAGGTGGACTTGCCGGTGCCCCGCCCGCCGATGAGCGCATTCAGATGGTCGGAGAACTCGATATCCACCTCGTCCAGGTAGCCGCCGACGAAGCGGATCCCTTCGATGGCCGAGGCGTAGTGCTCTGGCCGGTCGGAATTGAGCCGCACCCGAGACTCCGGATCACTGAAGGCCTGCTTGAACGAAGCGAAGCAGGGGCGGCTCATCTTGATCAGGCACGAGGTCCCATCGGCCTTGATCTGTTCCGGCTTGCAGACATCGGCGGCATTGATCGCCGCCATGGGGCGTTGGCGCCGATAGTCAGCATTCTTGTTCAACAAGACCTGGCGGTAGAAGTCGCCTTCCACCCCCTTAAGGTCCCCGATTGAGCCTGGGATCTGTGCAGCACGCAAATTTTCGTGCTTCCAGACATGATTCATTCGTCGTTTGAGCACGCCATCATCGTTGGTGACGTGAGCGGCATAGATGAACCCGCCTTTATTATTGACGTAGTCAATAATTTCAATGGCTGACTTATAGACCGGCACCTCAGGCTGCTCAAAATCTACTTTCAACGCCCCCATGTGCATCTTTATCAGATCAGTGGCAGTTGATTCATCAAACAAACAAACAAAGTGGACCTTCTCACTTGATGCGATTTCGAACCCTGGGAAGACCACAATACCGTGCTGGGAAAACAGCCCACGAATCCTATCCACCGCCGCCACTGAACCATGGTCGGCGACACCGATCACTTCAACCCCGGCCTCCAGCGCCGCTTCCAGCAGTTGCTGGTTGTACTCATCCTCACTGAGCGTCTGTTGCTGACCTCGGTACCGGATATAGTCGGCCGGATTGACCTGCAAGGCGCATTTGATAAAACGCGCCTTGGTGTAGGTCATTTCGCTTGTGTGTGCAGTTTCAGCCATTGGCGCACTCCTTCGGTATTGGGTCCACTAGTCGCGTACGGCCGGTCAACAGCTCCTGCAACATAGCCTGCTTGAGCGCGGCGGCTTTGATGCGTCGTTGTTGCAGGGCTTCGAGTTCAGCGTCCATCTCGGACAGGACATCAGAGATCCCCACTTGCTCCTCGAACGGCGGGGTTCTCAGTTCAAGGTCGCGCACATCCTTGTTGCTTATTGCCGGATAATTCGATCCCGCGATTAATGCTTCTATTTGCTTACTGATTGGGTGCGCGAAAAGGTGCTGAAACACATAACCAGGTTGTGACACCTCTTGCCTGCAACGAATAACACAGAAGCCTGTCGAACAAACCCACTCACCCTCAGCTATACTGAAGTACAAATGCGCTTTCAGGCTTGGCCGAACTGTCGCCATAATAATATCGCCAGCCCGCAACTTTCGTCGCGCGCGCGATGGTGCAGATGAGAAAGTGACCTCAGAGTAACTTTCCAGCTTTCCGATATTCACGTCTTCAAGTGCGATGTAATTAAATGCGTAGGCGGGATGAGTTGAGCTGCTGAGGTTTTCTGGATCTATGTCAGCCACTTCGCTCATCCGCTTTACCGCCCACTCCCCCTCAAACCCCGGCAGGCGGGTTTGGGCGGTGAGGAGTTGTTGCATGGTGGCCTGTTTGATGTCGCGCTTTTTGGCGATCAGGCGGTCCAGCGCCTCCAGCAGGGCATCCACATCGCTCAGGGCGGTGGCGATGGCGCGCTGCTCAGCTTCAGTAGGCCAAGCTAGACGCAGCCGCTCAAATCGACTTGCGCCAAGGTGTGCAACCGAGGTGGTTTGGAGCGCAATTCGTGCGAAGACTCCCGTTTGCTGACAATACCGGAACAGATGCGAGGCGAAATTAGCGCAAACGCCCGCTCGAGCCCTGAAACGCAAGAGGGCATTCTGCATGGCACAGGGCTCTGGATACTCATTGTTGTAAATGGCGCACCGTCCAACAAGTTCCAGACTCTGCCCCTCGTTAAGCAGGACATCGTCGCGCTGAACTTGAAACTGCCTAAACTGTTCGTCGGTCATCGGCATCGTGAGCACATCAGTGGTGTCAATTCGCCCGTCGAAGACATTCTTGGTTCTAAGGTATGGGCGTTGTACTCCTGGCGCATTGATGGCCAATGCCTTCCCTGCGAGAACCTCTCCCTTTTGATCAACTGCAGCCACGTCCCAGTCTTCAGGAATCACCCCTACCTCGGTCTGCTTGTAGCCGTCGGGCACCACCCGCATTTCCACCTGTGGTGCATACCCCGGCGAAGCATCGCGCACTTCCATTGCCTCGCCCTTCATCACCAAGCCACCCCCATGGTTTTCAGGTGCTCGTCCACGCGCGCCGACAGGGTCTCCACCTCATCGGCCAGTTTGGGCAGCGGGGTTTCATAGCGTTCTGCAAGTTGGCGCACGCGGGCGGTGAGGGTCTGGGAGACACGCTGAAGCTCGTTCTGCACGGCGGTTTCCAGGGCGGTGAGCCATTTGTCGTCGACCACCAGGGCCTTTATTTCGTCCTCGCTGAGTTCGGGATATTTCTCGTAGGCGAGCTGGTCGAGGGCGGCGTCAGCGTCCCTGATCAGTTTTTTCAGCTCGCTCTGGCGTTGGTCGAGTTGGGTCCGCTGCTTGAGGATCCTGGCCTCCTCGGCGTACTCGGCATTGCCCTTGAGCGCCTTGAGGCGCTTGCTGACTTCACCCTTGTTGATCTTGTCCAGCTCGGAAAAGGCGCCGTCCTCGCCGCCGTGTTCTTCTTCCAGTTCAGTAAGCTGGGCGGCGACGGTGTCGAGGTCGCCCTGCAGGGCGTCCAGCTCAGCCTGCTGCGCTTTGAAATAGCGGGCGACGATGTAGGGCTTGGGGATCAGGTCGCAGGCCCAGCCCTTCTCCTTCATCTGGCCTTTCTTCTTGCCGGTCTTGATCTCCTCCAGCATTGGGCGGGGTTTGGCCACCCAGCCATCGGCGGCGATTTCGTAGGCGTCGTCCTGCAGGGTCTCGTACCAGTAGTCCATCAGGTGCTGGTAGATGTCGTAGGGGTCGAGCAGGGGCGCGCCGCGGAAGCGGTCCAGCAGGTCTTCAGCGATTTCGGTGATCAGGGCCTTGGGCAGGCCGTCCACGCCGAAGCCTGTGAGCACGGGACGATTGCGGCTGCGCCAGTCGTTGAACAGTGAGGTGATACGGCCTCGGAAGGCGGCGAACTCGTGGTGTTCCAGGATGGTGGGCTTGATGGCGGCGGGCTCGACGGCGAGGTGGGTATACCCTTCCCTCACCCCCGGCCCCTCTCCCGCGAGCGGGAGAGGGGAGAAAAGCCTGCGGCGCAGGGTGGGAAAGACCCGCCAGTAAGCGGCCAGGCCCGGCACCGGTGGGATAGCCGCCGGGTCACCGTCGATGTCACGCTCGGGGATGCCGCCGTTCATGTGGGCGTGCAGGTCGTGGCGGTCTTCCGGTTCGCTGGCATCGATGTAGCGCGGCAGGTTGAGGTTGTAGTCGTTCTTCGGGTCGGCAATTTCGTCGAAGGGCACGATGCGGGCGTAACGCGGCACATCGGCCTGCTTGTTGAAGGTATCGACGATGCGGTGGATGTCCTGCTCGCGCAGGCGGTTCTTGTTGCCGTCCTTGGTGAAGCCCTTGGCGGCGTCGATCATGAAGATGCCACGGCGAGCCGGAGCGTTTTCCTTGTCCAGCACCAGAATGCAGGCAGGGATGCCGGTGCCGTAGAACAGGTTGGCGGGCAGGCCGATGATGCCTTTGAGATAGCCCGAGCGCACCAGTCGCTTGCGGATGGCGGCCTCGGCATGGCCGCGAAACAGCACGCCGTGGGGCAGGATGACCGCGCCCTTGCCGCTGGATTTCATCGAGCGGACGATGTGCAGCAGGTACGCGTAGTCGCCCTGCTTGGCTGGGGGCACGCCCCAGGCGAAGCGCTGGAAGGGGTCCTCTTCCGGCGTGATGCCGGCGCTCCAGCCCTTGTCCGAGAAGGGCGGATTGGCGACCACGTAGTCGTAGGTGCGAAGCAGCTCGCCGTCCTTGAACTTGGGGTTGGCCAGGGTGTTGCCCTGCACGATGTTGGCGGTGGGGAAGTCGTGCAGGATCATGTTCATGCGCGCCAGACCGGCGGTGGTGACGTCCTTCTCCTGCCCTTCCAGGGTGATGTGCTTGCCGGCCTCGGCGGCCACTTTCAGCAGCAGCGACCCGGAGCCGCAGGTCGGGTCGTAGGCGATGGTGGCGGCCTTGGTGTTTTCAGGCGCGATGCCGATCACCTGGGCCATGATGCGGCTGACCTCGGACGGGGTGTAGAACTGGCCCTTGCTCTTGCCGCTCTCCTGGGCGAAGTGGCGCATCAGGTATTCGTAGGCATCGCCCAGGATGTCGTCATGCTCGGCGCGGTTCCTGGCGAAGTTCAGCTCAGGCTTCTGGAAGATGCTGATCAGGTTGGTCAGGCGATCGACCATCGCCTTGCCTTCGCCAAGCTTGTTGGGGTCGTTGAAGTCGGGGAAGTCGCTGCGCGCCAGGCGCTGGTTGGCCTCGATCAGCGGCTGGATGATCTGGGTGTTGATCTTGTCGCCGATATCGCTCCTGCCCTTGAGCTGAACCATGTCGGCGAAGCTGGCGCCCTCGGGAATGATCACCGGCGGGGCGAAATCGTCGGAATCGGCGTATTTGTCCGAGATGTACTTGATGAACAGCATGAACAGGACGTAGTCCTTGTACTGGGACGCGTCCATGCCGCCGCGCAGTTCGTCGCAGCCAGCCCAGAGGGAGGAGTAGAGTTCGGATTTCTTGATTGCCATTCGGTTATGCGCTCACTTTTCCAAGCACCAAGGGCCATGTAGCCGCCGAACAGCATACCCCAGCGGACGCGGCGGGCAGCCGCGGTGGACCGTCGGCGCGTAGCGGATTCCCGGCCCGGAGTCGCGGGCCGCGTGGAGCAGGGAATTGGGCAGAGGCAGGCTCAGCCCTTGATGCAGACCATCGGTTCGACCCGGGCGACCAGGCGCGCGAGGCCGGCGTCGTGGCTCGCCTGAACCACCCGGCTCACGTCCTTGTAGGCGCCTGGAGCCTCCTCGGCGACGCCGCGCAGACTGGGGCTGCGGATCAGGATCCCGCGGGCGGCGAGTTCGTCGACCAGCGCCCGCCCGCGCCATTGACGCGTCGCCTGATGCCGGCTCATCGCCCGACCCGCGCCGTGGCAGGCGGAGTTGAACGAAAGTCGCTCGCCCTCGTTCGTGCCGACGAGAATGTACGACGCGGTGCCCATGGAACCGCCGATCAATACCGGCTGGCCCACGCCGCGCAGCGCCTCGGGCAGATCCGGATGGCCGGGACCGAACGCCCGGGTCGCGCCCTTGCGATGCACGTAGAGTTCGCGATCGCGCCCGTCGACCACGTGGCGCTCGGTCTTGCAGGTATTGTGCGAGACGTCGTAGAGCAGGCGCAGGTTGGCATCGGGCAGCACCTCGGCGAAGACCTCACGGGCCAGATGCGTCAGGATCTGCCGGTTCGCGAGCGCGCAGTTGATTGCCGCGCGCATCGCACCCAGGTAACGCTGGCCGATTTCCGAATGGATCGGCGCGCAGGCCAGTTCCCGGTCGGGCAGCTCGATTCCATGCCCCTTGGCGGCGATCGCCATCTCGCGCAGGAACTCGGTGCCGATCTGGTGGCCGAGGCCCCGCGATCCGCAATGGATCGACACCACGACCTGACCCTCCGCAAGCCCGAAGGCGGCCGCCACTTCGGGGTCGAAGACGCGGGTGATGTGCTGAACCTCGAGGTAGTGGTTGCCGGACCCCAGCGTGCCCATCTCGTTGCGCTGGCGCTTGCGCGCCTGCTGCGACACGGCTTCGGGATCGGCGCCCGCCATCTGCCCGCGTTCCTCGATCCGCTCCAGGTCCTCCGGCTGGCCGAAACCCCGTTCGACGGCCCAGGCGGCCCCGCCGCGCAGCATGTCGGTCATCTGCTGGTCCCGCAGGTGGATCTGGCCGGTGCTGCCCAGGCCCGCCGGAATGCCCGCGAACAATGCATCGGCCAGTCGCGGCTGGACTGCCTCGATGGCCCGGTGATCCAGCCCGGTCAGCAGCGTGCGCACGCCGCAGGACACGTCGAAGCCGACGCCGCCGGCAGAGACCACCCCGCCCTGCTCGGCATCGAAGGCCGCGACGCCGCCGATCGGGAAGCCGTAGCCCCAGTGGGCGTCGGGCATCGCGTAGGAGGCCTGCACGATCCCCGGCAGCATCGCGACGTTCGACGCCTGTTCGGCAACCTTGTCGTCCATGTCGGCCAGGAGCGCTTCGTCGGCATAGATCACCGCGGGTACCCGCATCGCGCCCTGCGGCTCGAGCCGCCAGGCCGTATCGGATACCTTCGTGAATCGGTTGATGTCCATGGTCTCTGCCCTCCCCGGTCCGACCGGATTCAGCAGTTGGCGCGCGCGCCGGTCAGATGTCCAGCACGCACTGCGCGATCCAGGAGCCGTCGGCGGCCTGCCGCACGGCAAGCTGGGTGAAGGTGGCGCCCTTGATCTCGACCGCCGGCTGGTGGCGCCTGCCGTCCACCGGCTCGCCCCAGGCCTCGGCGCGCAGCGTTTCGCCTTCGATCTCCACCCGGAACCGGGAAAACAGCCGTCCACCAACCGCCATTTCGTACACGATCGCGTTCAGGAAATCGTAGAGCAGCAGGTCCGGGTCGGACGCGGAACACGCGAACTCGACCCGCTCCGCCGGGTCGATCCCGGCCGGGTCGGTCACCACCGCAATCGTCGCCTCGGCCACCGCCGCAAAGGCGTCCGGCAGCGTGTCGCCATGCCCGCGAACCCCCATGTCGGCCTCGTGGGGAAAATGCTCCCAGCCACCGCGCAGTGCGGGAATACGGTTCTTCGCGGATTCGCGCACGGATGCGTGCATGCCCAGTCTCCCGGCAACACCCGAGGCCCGCACGCCCCCGGTGGCCGGGTTCACGTGCGGCATCCTCCGGTCCCTGGTTTCGAGTGTAGTCGAACCGGTCTTTCCCCGCCGCGCTCGCGGAGCCGCCGGCCAAGCGGTCACGCGGGCGGAGGTGTCTGGGTGCCGGCCCAGCGACGGTTGCGCAACCCGGCTACTCCCCGGCCCCTTCGATGTGGCTCCGTTCGGCCATCGCCAACACCTCACCGACGATGTCGTTCATCGTGACCAAGCCGACGAGATTGCCGTGTTCGAGAACGACCAGTCGCTGCAGGTTCTGGGCGACCATCATGCGTGCGACGTACTTGACGTCCATTACCTGGGGCACGATCAGCGCGGGCTTGGTGCAGACGTCGTAGACGTTGACCAGATCGATGTCGCCCTCCTCGGCGACGATCGTCCCCAGGATTGTCGTGTAGGTGATAATCCCGTAGGCATCGTGCTCGTCGCGACGTTCGACGATCAGCGATTTCACGCGGTGGGCCTTCATCTTCGCCATCGCCTCGCGCAATGTGGCCAGCGGCGAGATGGTGACTACCTCGGTCTGCATGATGTCCTTAACCAGCATGGTGTCTCCAGTGCATTCGCAATGTCGGAAATCGGGCAGCCGCCACGGCAGGCGGCCCGCCTCGGTGAGTTCGGCATATCGCCCGCCGCGCCGGCCGGTGGTGCTGGCGATTCCGGAGCTGCGCTTTCGTTTCCCCTCTCAGGGCGCGGGGCCACGGCCGCTCGCGGGTATGGCTCCGGCCCGGGAGCGGGAAGACCTGGCTCACTGCGCAGCCACCGCGGGGCGTTCGGGGCTGCGTGCTCAGATGTCGTCCTTGATCCGCTCCTCGAAGCGCTCGAGCTGGCGGGTGTCGATCCCGGCGATGTGATCCAGCGGCACGGTGAACACAACGCCCTTGGAGTGCCTCGCGAGGTCGAGCTTCACGGTCAGCGCTTTCATCACGGCCAGCGAGAGCTTCTTTTCCAGCACGCAGATCAATACCGCCTGCGAGCCCTCGTAGGTCAACCCGAAGAAGGTCTTCTTCTCCTTCGCGCCGATGCCGCGCGCGTCCAGCAATGTGACCCCGCCGGCACCGGCGTTCTTGGCGATGTCGATCGCCTTTTCCTCGAGATCCTCGGCGAGGATCGCGACGAGCAGCGCAAATTTCATGATTCAGTTCCTCTCCATCGGTTGGCGAGTTCGGCCG
The DNA here is from genome assembly GCF_000321415.2 of Thioalkalivibrio nitratireducens DSM 14787. Taxonomy (NCBI): domain Bacteria; kingdom Pseudomonadati; phylum Pseudomonadota; class Gammaproteobacteria; order Chromatiales; family Ectothiorhodospiraceae; genus Thioalkalivibrio; species Thioalkalivibrio nitratireducens. Next base: position 1,881,165 of record NC_019902.2, read on the forward strand.
CGATGGCATAAAGCATCACGGATATTATCGGAAAGATCGAAGCGAACGCGATCAGGCCGAAGCCGTCGATCATCACGTTGCGCCCCTCGATGTGGGTGGCCAGGCCGATGCCCAGCGCGGTCACCAGCGGCACGGTCACCTCGGAGGTGGTCACGCCGCCGAGGTCGTAGGCCAGCGCGACGATGTATTTCGGCGACAGGAAGGTCAGCAGGATCACCACCGTGTAGCCGGCCATGATGTAGTAGTGGATCGAGTCGCCGCTGATGATCCGGTGCACGCCGATGGTGATGCCGACCGCGACGCCGACCGCCACCAGCAGCCGGATCACCGTGCCGTTCAGCTTCCCCTTGGCGGCCTCCTCGGCCTTCTGACCGATCGCGATCAGCGCGGGCTCGGCCATCGTCGTCGCGAATCCGATCGCGAACGCGAACAGGTAGACGAAAATCCAGCGGTCGAGCCCGATCAGCTGTTCCGCCATACTCTGGCCGATCGGGAACAGGCCCATCTTCAGGCCGACGACGAACGCGTACAGCCCGACGATCACCAGCACGAAACCGCCCATCACCTTGTGCAAGTGGGCCACGTGCTTGCGGATCACCAGATACTGGAACACCAGCACCACCGCGATGATCGGCAGCACGTCGCGGAACATGATCATCAGGTCGCGCAGCATCCCCAGCAGCACGCTGCCGGCGACCTCGTGGACCACCTCGGACACCTCGGGATCCACCGCTTCCCGGATCCCCTCGGCGACCTCGCGGGCCTCGCCGAAGCTGTAGACGATGATCCCGTAGATCTGCACCGAGATCATCGGCACCATCACCGCGAGCCCGACCAGCCCGAAACCGTGGATCAGCGCGTTGCGGCCGCGGATCGACATCGCCAGCCCGATTCCCAATGCCGCGATCAGCGGCACGGTGACGATGTTGGTGGTCACGCCGCCGGAGTCGTAGGCCAGCCCGACGATCTCCGCCGGGGCGAAGAAGGTCACGATCACCACCACGATGTAACCGATGATCATGTACCAGTGCAGACTGTGCCCCAGCAGGATCCGGACCACGCCCAGCGCGACCACCAGCCCGACCGACACCGCGACCAGCAGCCGCAGCGTGAGCCCGCTGATGCGTCCCTCGCTGATGATCTCGGCCTGGCTCGCGACCGCGATCAGTGCGGGCTCGGCGATCACCGCCGCGAAGCCGAGACAAAAGCCGAAGACCATCAGCAGCGGCAATGAACCCTTGCGCGCGAACTCGTTCGACAGGTTCTTCCCGATCGGGAAGATCCCGAGTTCCAGCCCGTGCAGGAACAGCGCGACGCCAAGCACCACCACCAGCAACCCGACCGCCATCGGCAGCCAGGCGTCCGGCACCTGGCGGATCACCAGGAACTGGAACACGCTGACCACCAGAATGATCGGCAGCAGGTTGCGGAACGCGTGGTTCAGCAGGTGCAGGAATTCCCTGAGCTGGCTCACGGGCGCGGTGCAGTCCGTTGGATAAGTCGGTCCGGGGTGGGTTTCAGCGCTCGCCGCCTTCCAGCCGACCGGCCGGGGCGTGTTCGGCAATATGCCGGTGCAGCGCGTCGATGTCGATCCCGCCGGTGCCGTCGACCGGCAGGCAGAACGCGAGTCCCTGGAACGGTTCCAGCAGTTTCAGCTCCACGTTCATCCGCTCCGCGATCCGCACGGCGGTGGCCTCGTCCAGCAGCGCGGCCAGCACCGTCTCGATCCCGAGATAGGTCAGGCCGAAGAAGGTGATGTGTTCCGGGAAGTTCATCCCGCGCGCGGACAGCAGCGTCATGCCGCGGGCACCCTCCTCGCGCGCGATCTCCCTTGCCGCCTCCTCGAGTTCGTCGGCCACCACGGCCACCAGAAGCTTCGCCTTCACGGCCAGTCCCCGCAGCTTCGAACCTGCGCCGACAATACCATAGCCGCCGGAATGGCCGGCACCGCCCGGCAGGGCCGGCCCCGGGTGGGAAGGTCGCGCCAACTCGGGCACCATGACCCTTCTTGGGCAATGAGGCGCGCGGATTCGGCGACCTGCAGTGCGCAGACGGCCGGCGGATGCTCGGCAGGAGATCGCGTGCAGGGAACGGCAAGGGATTCTTGATGGGTGAGTTCGGCGAACTGGCGCGCGGCGTACTGAAGTCCGGCCGCAACCTGCTGCCGGTGATCGCGGTCGTCGCGTTGTTCCAAGCGGTGGTGCTGCGCGAAATCCCGGAGGGGGTCCTCCCCGTGATCGCGGGTCTGGCGCTGGTCGCGGTCGGAATCGGGCTGTTCCTGCGCGGCCTCGAACTGAGCGTGTTTCCGGTTGGGCGCAGCCTCGCCAATGCCTTCGCAGAGAAGGGCTCATTGCCGTGGCTGCTCGCGTTCGGCTTTTGCCTCGGCTTCGCGGCGGTGATCGCCGAGCCCGCACTGATCGCGGTCGCGCACAAGGCGCAGACCGTCAGCGACGGCCTGATCCAGGCGTGGACGCTGCGCATCGTCGTCGCCGGCTCGGTGGGGGCCGTGGTCGCACTCGGCATCCTGCGCGCGGTACTGAACCACCCCGTCCACTGGTACCTGATCGGCGGCTACCTGCTGCTGGTGCCCGTTACTTACCTGACGCCGCCGGAGGTCACCGGGCTGGCCTACGACGCCGGGGCGGTCAGCGCCAACATCGTGACCGTGCCGCTGGTGGCCGCGCTCGGGATCGGCCTGATGGCGTCGCTGCGCGGTCGCAGCGTGCTGGCCGACGGCTTCGGCCTGGTCGCGCTGGCCGTGTTCGCGCCCCGGGTCGCGGTACAGATCTACGGGATCGTCGTCTACGCGTTCGAGCCGGGCGCGCTCGCGGGCTACACCGGGGCAGCAACGGCTCCACTGCCCGCGGACGACGGCCGTGCGGGACACGCTGCGCTGGTTCTGCTCGCGACCGACCTGCTGCGGATCCTCGGCAACCTGCTGCCGATCGTCGCGGTGGTCCTGGCGTTCCAGCTGCTCGTAATCCGCCGCCCGCTGCTGCATCCGCACCGGCTGGCGGGCGGTTTCTTGTTCCTGGTCGCCGGGCTGTTCGCGTTCACCGAGGGGCTGCACCTCGGCCTGTTCCCGATCGGCGAGCATCTCGCCGCGGGTCTGGCAGGTGCCGGCAGCGCCGTGTTCCTGTACCTGTTCGTATTCCTGCTCGGCTTCGCCGCGACACTGGTCGAGCCGGCGCTGATCGCGGTGGCACAGCGCGCCGGCACGCTGGCGCCCCGGCGCCTGCATCCGCCGCTGATCCGGGGCCTGGTGGCCCTGGGCGTCGGACTCGGCTTGGGAGTCGGCACCGTGCGCCTGGTCACCGGATGGCCACTGGACCACGTGCTGGTATTCACGGTGCTCGGGCTGATGCTGTTGACCCTGCTCGCGCCACGCGACCTCGTGGGCTTTTCGTTCGACCTGGGCGGCATCGCAACCTCGGACGTCACCGTCCCGGTGATCGCCGCACTGGGCGTCGGGCTCGCAGTCGCACTGGAGAGCGACGACGTGCTGCTGGACGGCTTCGGACTGGTCGCGCTGGCGTCGCTGTATCCGATCGGCGTGGTGCTGCTCTATTCGATCTTCACCCGCGCGGCGCCCTCGGAGCGGCATTGAGCAGATCCCGTTTCACGACAAGCCTCACGGGCTCCTCCATCCCGCGGACCGGGAGCGCAGTCCCGGCCGGTGTCCCCACCTGCACATGCGGCGCACCGGGTACCCCGGCCGATTGCCAAGACCCGGCGAGCCACGGAAAGCACGGACAGACACGGAAAAAGGGCTTGATCCGTTTCATCTTCCGTGGGTTCCGTGTTCTTCCGTGGCTGTATTTTCGCGCTAGCAGCCTGCCGGACTTGGGCTGCTAGACGGCTGGCGCGGCGTCGAGCCGCCCCAAACGGTCGCGTTCTCCTTCGCCGGCCTGAAGGCCGAGCCTTGCCTTGCACCGGGTCAACCGAGGCCGCGCCCCCAAGGCCGAGCCCCCCAAGGCTCAGACCCCATCCTCGATCGGAACCGCCGGGGGATCGCCGGTGTAACGTTCCGTTTCGGGATGGAAAGCGAACCAGGCGAACCAGAACGCGATGAGACTCGTCAGTTCTTCGCCCCGGGAATCGAACACACGGCCGGTCTGGGCATCCGCGTCGACGTCGAGCGTGATCACCTCGCCTCCGAGCGTGTCCTCGACGCGATGGCGGCCCGTTTCCGGGAATTCCGCGAACGGATAGGCGCGGGCATGGTCGCCGATCCGCACTCCCAGCACCGGGGTCTTCGGGTGCATGGCCTGCATCCGGAAGCGGACCGGGAACATCAGGGCCTCGTCCTCGGCATAGGCCGCGTACGGATCGCGATCATAGTTGCGAGCGTAGTCGGTGTCGCGCGACAGCACCCGGGTATCTGGATGCTCGGCATGCCAGGCTTCCCAGGTGGTATTCGCGAGCGGCACCATCGCCAGCGTCTCACCGCGCCGAGGGCCTGCGATCGCGCGCGCCGCGATCTGTGACCACAGGGACTCGGTCTCGCGGTCGTACAGCAGCACGTCGGAGTTATATAGCAGCCCGGACACGCCGAACGTCCGGCGCGAGCCGTCCGGCTGCCCGGCCTGGAACGCGATGCCAGTGAAACACAGCGGGCAGTATGTCACCGCGATCGGTTCCGCGCCGAACAGGTCGTTCACGACCTCGTGATAGTTCATGATGCCCAGCGGATACGCCTTGGCCACACCGTTGCGGAAGACCCCCAGCACCCGGTCGTCGTCCCGCAACCCGTGGGCGCCGCCGGCACCAATGAATTCCGGATCGGTCAGCGCGGGAATCCCGTCGCGCGGCGGTCCGCCGCGATGGATCTCGTCCAGCGGGACCGCACTGTTCGATACGTCGAAGCCGTTCATCGTCTGAGCCCGTGTGTTATCGGGCGAGGTGTTATTGGGCGAGCAGCCGTGCGCGAACAGCGCGAATGCGAGCATGGCCGTGGCGAGGAACCCCGCGGCAAGCAGCGCGCCCCCCGCCTGATCATCGCGGCCGTGCGGGGAACGCTGAACGGTTCCATGGTCTCGATGCGCGAACAGGGCCTTCAGCCGTGAGCGCAGCGCGGCACGGCCTGGCGCTCGAGTGCCGGTCGATCTGCCGGGCCGCGCCTGGATGGCAGCGCTCGACTCGCCGTTTCGGAGCGCATTCTCCGGTGTTTTTCTGATCTTGAAATGGTTCATATTGGTACCCTCCGCTTACAAGGTACCGACGGCCAGGCCGCGATGGAGTACGTGGTATCGCGTAGCGCAGCTGCGGCCTTGCTCGCGCTCAGAAGCGGTAACGGGCCCGAACCTCGACGCGCCAGTCGTTCTGGCGTTCGCCGAACTCGCTGTCGCGGCCGCCGGTCCGCAGCGCCAGGCGGCCGCGCAGTTCCAGGTCGGTCACACCGGGATCGGAATCAGCCACTATCGGAACCGGCATGGGCCATGGCGCAGAAACCAGGATCCCGAGTCCAGCACTGCGAGGTCGGACGGCAACGCCCGGGTGCCGGCGGTGGCCACTGGCAACCGAGCGCCCACAGCACAAGAGCGAGCCTACCGGCGAAACAACCCCTCGCCGCGCGTTCCTTCACCCGGGTCTGGTTCGAAGCACGCGGACCGCACCACGCAGGCGTTCGATGCGCCCCGTCGCTTCGAGCTTCGCCAGCGCGCGGTACAGCGCCTCGTGGGTCAGGCCGATTTCCTCGGCGACGTCCTTCCAGGTACCTTCCGGCCGGTAGAACCTTCCCGCGTCCACCTGCAGGCGCAGGAACAGTAACAGCCGCTCCGCAGCCGCACGCACCTGCCGCACCTCGAGCCGCGTGCGCAGACCCTGCACGCGGCGAGCCAGTCCAGCGGCGAAATCGAACAACGCATTGGGGTCGCCGCGAAAGCGGGCCACCAACGCCGTCCGCGGGTAGAAATGCAGCTCGGCATCGTGCACGACGCGCGCGTCACAGTGATAGCAGGAAGAAAACAGCGACGCCTCCGCGAACAGTTCCCCAGGGCGCACGGTATGGACCGGCACCGTCGTACCGTCAGGTGTCACGCGTTCCAGACGAACCCGGCCGGTCACGAGCCGGAAGATGCCGTAAGCCGGGGCGTTGCGATGGAACAACAGTGCACCGGCCGGCAGCTGGCGCAGCACCGGCTGCACGCCGGCGATCGACGGATACCCGGTACCCGTTCGACGCGGCCCGGCAGATCGCTGGTCGCCTGATGCGTTCCGCTCCATATGATCCCAATCATATATCGGCGAGCCCGTTGCCGCCATGATCGCGGTCCACGAACCGGACCGGAGAATCCATCGATGAAAAAGGCTCTGTTGCTCCCGATCCTGTGCATTGCCCTGCCTGCCCTGGCACAACCGCCCCATGCGCACCCCCATCCGGGCCACGGCGAATCGCACATCCACCCGGATCCCGGGCACACGGCCGAGACCGCGTCCGGCCCGAATGCCGGCCACGGCACCAAGGCCGCTGACCATCATCACCATGCCACGTATGCAGGACTCCAGGATCGGCGGATCAAGGCCCTGTCCGACCAGCAGATCGAGGATCTGATGGCCGGGCGCGGGATGTCGATGGCCCTGCCCGCCGAACTCAACGGGTACCCCGGCCCGGTACACACCCTGGAACTGGCTCGGGAACTCGATCTTTCGGCCGAGCAGGAGCGGCAGACCCGCCAACTGTACGCCGAGATGCAGCACGAGGCGCGCGCACTTGGCGAACGGCTGATCGCCGCGGAAGAAGTACTGGACCGGCTGTTCCGCGACGGCGATGCCACTCCCGAAAACGTGTTGGCCGCGGCACTCGAGGCCGCCCGTGCGCAGGGAGAGCTGCGCGCAACCCACCTTCGGTACCACTTGCACATGATCGACGTGCTCACGCCCGAACAGGTCGAACGCTACAACACGGTACGCGGGTACCACTGAGCGGGTTCCGCCGCGGAGCACGGCCTCTCGGCGGCAGGCGATCGCAGGCGATAACGCGTACCCGCCCAGCGGACGCCACCGCCGGGCATGGTGCCGCACGCGCTCCGCGTGGCATAGCGACGCCGGACGCGGCCAGCGCAGGCCCCTCGCTCACCGCCGCCAGAACGCGGGCGACAGCAGTACCAGCACGGTGAAGATCTCCAGGCGCCCGAGCAGCATCGAGAAAACGAGCACCCACTTGCTGAAATCGCTGATGCCGGCGTAGTTCGCGCCGACGTCGCCGAGGCCAGGCCCCAGATTGTTCAGCGTCGCCGCCACCGCGGAGAAGGAGGTGACCTGATCGAGCCCCGAAGCCATCAACACCAGCGTCATCAGCGCGAACACGAGAATGTAGGCGGCCATGAAGCCCCAGACTGCCTCGACCACCCGATCCGGCATCACCCGCTCGTTCACCTTGACCGCGATATGCGCATGCGGATGGATCAGCCGCTGGATCTCGCGCAATCCCTGCTTGGCGAGCAGCAGTACACGGATGACTTTCATCCCGCCGCCGGTCGATGCGGTGCAGCCGCCGACAAAGGACAGGAACACCAGCATCACCGGCAGAAATCCCGGCCACAGGTGAAACTCGGTGGTCGCATAGCCGGTGGTGGTGCCGATCGATACGGCATGAAAGATCCCCTGGCGCAGTGCCTCGGGGGCGTCGGCGACCACTCCCGCGTAGAGCAGATAGCCAACCGCGATCGCGGCGCCGGCCGCAAGCAGCAGCAGGTAGAACCGCACCTCCTCGTCCCGCGCGTAGGGTGCGAGACCCTGGCGCCTCACCGCCAGGAAATGCAGCGCGAAGTTCATCCCGCCCAACAGCATGAAGACCACGGCCACGGATTCGATCAGGGCGCTGTCGAAATGGCCGATGCTCGCGTCGTAGGTGGAGAACCCACCGATCGCGACCGTGCTGAACGAGTGGGTGACCGCGTCGAACGCCTCCATTCCGGCCGCCCAGTACGCGAGCGCGCGGGCAACCGTCAGACCCAGGTAGATGAACCAGAGGTTGCGCGCGGTCTCGGCAATGCGCGGCGTGAGCTTGTTGTCCTTCAGCGGGCCGGGCATCTCGGCGCGGAACAGCTGCATGCCGCCGATCCCCAGCAGCGGCAGGATCGCCACGGCCAGCACGATGATCCCCATGCCGCCGAGCCACTGCAGCTGCTGCCGGTACCACAGCAACGCCCGCGGCAGGTCGTCGAGGCCGACGATCACCGTCGCGCCGGTGGTGGTCAGGCCGGACATCGATTCGAATACCGCGTCCGTGAGCGAGATATGAAGCGCGGGGTCGAGATGCAGCGGCAAGGCCCCGAAAATACCCAGCACCAGCCAGAACATCACCACCACCACGAACCCGTCGCGCACATGCAGGTCGCCGCGGGACCAGAAAAACGGAACCCAGATCAGCAAACCGGCCGCCAGCAGAATGAAAAAGGCGTGCAGGAAGACCCAGAGGCTGGCCTCGCCGTATATCCAGCCGATCAGCGCCGGGGGCAGCATGGTCAGGCTGAACAGCGTCACCAGGATGCCGAGCAGCCGCAAGGTGGTGGCGAGCTGGATCATCCGCAACGCACGCCGGGATTCGAAGGGAACGGGTGAGCGGGACCGGTCGGCATCGGATCAGAAGAACAGGGGGCTGGGCTGGAACAGCCGCTGCACCGCCGGAACCTGAGCGGCGTCCGCAAGGAACAGAATCGCGTGATCTCCGGCCCGGACGACGGTGTCGTGATGCGGGATGATTACCTCGTCGCCACGCACCAGTGCACCGATGCTGGTGCCCCCGGGCAGTTCCAGATCGGCCACCGTGCGGTCGACGACCTGCGAAGTCTGCGCATCCCCGTGCACCACCGTCTCGATCGCCTCGGCCGCGCCGCGGCGCAGGCTGTGCACGGCCGTGGTCCCGCCTTCTCGCACCTTCGCGAGCAGTGCCGCCACCGTGACGAGCTGTGGCGAGATCGCGATGTCGATCGTACCGCTCTGGACCAGGTCCACATAGCTCGGCCGGTTGATCAGGCTGATCACCTTGCGCACTCCGCGGCGCTTCGCGAGCATGCCGGCAAAGATGTTGGCCTGGTCGTCGTTGGTCACGGCGCAGAACACGTCCGCGTGCTCCACGCCAATCTCTTCCAGGAAACGGTCGTCGGACGCGTCGCCCTCGAGCACCAGGATTTCCGTCGGCAGATCGACCGCGAGCAGCGCCGCCCGGGCCGGGTCGCGCTCGATCAGTTTCACGTGGTAGTCCTCGCCCAGCGTCTCGCCCAGCCGCCGACCGATGTTGCCGCCACCCGCGATCACCACTCGCCGGTAGGGCCGCTCCAGATGCCTCAGTTCGGACATGACCGCACGGATGTTGCGCTTGGCGGCAACGAAGAAGACCTCGTCGTCGCCCTCGATCACCGTGTCACCGTCCGGCGGCACCGGGCGGTCGCGCCGGAAGATCGCGGCCACCCGGGTCTCGACCCCGGTACGGCTCCCGCGCAACCGGCGCAGCTCGCGCCCGACCAGCGGACCCTCGCGGTACGCGCGGACCGCGACCAGCGCGACCCGGCCGCCGGCGAAATCCAGCACCTGCAACGCCCCGGGGTGCTGAATCAGCCGGTGGATCTGGGTGGTCACAATCTCCTCGGGGGAAATCAGCATGTCCACCGGCACCGCGTCGCGCGCAAACAGCTGCGGATACCGTCGGTAGTCCTCGGCCCGGGCCCGGGCGATCCGGGTCTCGACGTTGAACAGCGTCGACGCGACCTGGCAGGCCATCATGTTCACCTCGTCGGAGTCGGTCACCGCGACCAGCAGCTCGGCGTCCTCGGCACCCGCGGCCTTCAGCACCGGCGGATGCGCGCCGAACCCCGCCACGACCCGCACGCCGAGATCGTCCCGCAATACCTCCAGGCACCGGGGATCCCGGTCGACCACGGTGATCTCGTGGCCATCGGCACCGAGCGCCTCGGCCAGCGAATAGCCCACCTGACCGGCACCCAGGATGATGATCTTCTTCATGAATATCCGAAGCCCACGGCTGTCGCGCCCCCTGGCACGCCGCCCGCGCGGATGCTGCCGGCGTTGTGCTCCCGTATGCTACTGCCCTGCCCCGTCCCTGGCCACCGCCCGTCCCGGAGAATCCGCCCCACGTCATGGTCCCAACTCCCCAGGCATCGCCGAGGCAATCGGCGATACACCCGCAATCCGAACCCACCGGCGCCCGACCCGACACCGGCTCGGCGGATCGGGTGCCAGCGATCGGCATCCGCGGCCTGCGCAAATGCTACAACGGAGTCGCCGTGGTCGACGGCGTCGACCTGACCGTCCCGTCCGGCGAGTTCTTCGGCCTGCTCGGACCCAACGGGGCCGGCAAGACCACCACGCTGCGCATGCTGCTGGGGCTGACGCCGATCGACGAGGGCGAAGTGCAGGTGCTCGGGCACCCGATCCCCGAGTGCGAGCGCGAGGTGCGCCTGCGGCTCGGCGTGGTGCCCCAGTTCGACACGCTGGACCCGGATTTCACGGTGGAAGAAAACCTGTTCACCTACGCCTCGTATTTCGGGCTCTCGGGTCCGGCCCTCGAGCGGCGCGTCGGCGACCTGCTCGAACTCGCGAACCTCGAAAGCCGGCGCCAGTCGCGCATCGATACCCTTTCCGGCGGCATGAAGCGCCGGCTGACACTGGCGCGGGCGCTGGTCAACGCCCCGGAACTGGTGATCCTCGACGAACCGACCACCGGCCTGGACCCGCAGGCGCGGCATCACCTGTGGCGCCAGCTGCGGCGGCTGCGCGAGCGCGGGGTGACGCTGGTGCTGACCACACACTACATGGAAGAAGCCGAGGAGCTCTGCGACCGCGTCGCGATCATCGATCGCGGCCGGATCATCGCCTGCGACTCGCCGCGGGCATTGATCGCGGCCCACGTGGAACCCTGGGTGATCAGCCTGAACACGCCTTCCGCGCGCGAATTCCTGGCCGAACGCGGCGACCTGCCGGCCCGGATGCACGAAATCGCCGACACCTGGCTGATCTACACCGCCGATCCCGCGGCAGTCCGGGGTACGCTGGAGGCGGCGGGGCTGGCCCACTCGACCCGTGCCGGCAATCTCGAGGACGTGTTCCTGAAACTCACCGGCCACGAACTGCGCGACTGAGATGCACAACGCATTGCAACCGTTGCTGTTGCGGCCGAGCCTGCGCTTTGTCGCGGTGTGGCGGCGCAACCTGCGTGTCTGGCGCAAGCTCATCATGCCGTCTCTGCTCGGCAACTTCGGCGAACCGGTGCTGTACCTGCTGGCGTTCGGCTACGGTTTCGGGCGCCTGGTCGGAGAGGTCGAGGGCATGAGCTACATGGTGTTCATCGCCTCGGGGATCATCTGCTCCAGCGCGATGTTTACCGCGAGCTTCGAGGGGATGTACTCGGCCTACACGCGCATGGCCGAACAGAACACCTGGCTGGCGATGCTCGCGACGCCGCTGACGCTGGACGACATCGTGTTCGCCGAGGCCGTCTGGGCCGCGACCAAGGGGCTGATCAGTTCCGGCGCGATCCTGATCGTCGCCAGTCTGCTCGGCCTGGTCAGCGACCCGCGGGCACTGCTGGCACTGCCGATCGTGTTCCTCGCCGGGTTCACCTTCGGTTCACTGGCGCTGGTGGTCACCGCATTCTCGCGCAGCTATGACTTCTTTCTCTATTATTTCACTTTAGCTGTTACACCCATGCTACTGCTTTCAGGCGTTTTCTTCCCGCTTCGAGAGTTTCCCGACTGGGTACAGCACCTGGCATTCGCGCTGCCGCTGGCCCACGTGGTGGAGGTCGTGCGCCCGCTGATGACGGGTTCCTGGCCGACCCAGGTCGGCCTCCACCTGGCTGTGATCGCCGCCTACGGCGTCGCCGCGCTGGTCGCCGCCACCGCGCTGATCCGCCACCGCCTGATCCGCTGACGACACGGCCCGCACGCAGGCAGGCAGGCAGGCAGGCACGGCATCTCCCCCACCGCCTGCACATGCGCCAAGCGCCGGGGTCGTGCGTCCTGCGTCGGCACAACCTGCGCGGAAGGCGCGGCCCGCAGACACAACAGCGCCACTTGCACCGGCTCAGCCGTCGCTGGATACTGTTCATATGAACAGCATCCAGCGACGGCTTCAGCCATGAAACTCACCGCGCGCCAGCAGGAGATCCTCGCGTTCATCCGCGGGCAGGTCGAGGAGCGGGGCTCGGCCCCAACCCGGGAGGAGATCTGCCGGGCCTTCGGCTTTCGCTCGCCCTACGCGGCCGAGTGCCACCTGCGTGCGCTGACCCGCAAGGGCGCGATCGAACTGGTCAGCGGCAGTGCCCGCGGGATCCGCCTGCCTCGCGGTTCCGGACCGGCAGACGAATTGCCCCTGGTCGGGCGGGTCGCCGCCGGCGCGCCGATCCTGGCCGTCGAACACCTGGAAGGCCGCTACCGGGTCGACCCGCGGCTGTTCCATCCGCGTCCGGATTACCTGCTCCGGGTTCGGGGCGAAAGCATGCGCGATGCCGGAATCCTCGACGGCGACCTGCTCGCGGTGCGGCAGAGCCCCGAGGTCCGGAACGGGCAGATCGTGGTCGCCCGGATCGACGACGAGGTCACGGTGAAGTACTTCCAGCGCACCGGAGACCGCGTGAGCCTGCTGCCGGCGAACCCCGACTTCACGCCGATCGCGATCGACCCCGGCCACCGGGAACTGGTCATCGAGGGGATCGGGGTCGGCGTGCTGCGCGCGCTGAAGGAATAGATTCAGTCACCGGAAAGCGCGTGATGACGGCATTGGAGGAACTGCTGTCCCACCCCCGGATCTGGCGCGGAGACGCCGCCGGGGCCACCCGGACCCCGGTCCGGCCCAGCGGCATCGCGGCGCTGGACCAGGCCCTGCGCGGCGGCTGGCCGCAGGGACAGCTGATCGAGCTGATTGGGAGCCCATTCGGCAGCGGCGAGACGCGGCTGCTGTTGCCGGTGCTCGCGGACTGCGCCCGCGAACATCGGCGGATCGTGCTGGTCGCGCCGCCCGCCACGCCCTGGACACTCGGCTGGCGGCAACTGGGAATGGATCCGGAACGGATCCTGCTGATCCGGGCCGGCAGCGGCGACGACGCCATCTGGTGCTGCGAGCAGGTGCTGCGCTCTCCCGGCACCGGGGTTCTGCTGGCCTGGCTGCGGGATGCCGGCAGCGCCTCGCTGCGCCGGCTGCGCCTGGCTGCGGCCTCGGCTCATGCCTGCGGGTTCGTCTACCGCCCGGCACCGGCGGCACGACACCCCTCCCCGGCCCATTTACGTATCCACTGGCAGGCACGGCAGGACCACCTGTATCTGCAGATCCTGAAATGCACCGGCGGCGTGCCGCCGCAGGAGCGGCCGATACGGGTTTCCCTGGCCACCTGGAATCGGCCGCCGCCGGGGCCGAACATGCGGCACCCCCATGAAGACGGGAGCTGAACGGCCGGGAGTGCCGCCGGCCGGGAACAGCGGCCGCATTCAGCTCGCATTGCTGCCGGAAGCGTCCCGGGTGGCTCCCTATCCGGGGCCAGAACCCGGCCGGCCGCTGTGGCTGGCGGTCTGGCTTCCGCACCTGGCACTGGATGCCCTGGTGCAGACCGGGAATGCCCAGCCGGGGCCGCTGATCGTCGTGGAAGAGCAGGGTCGGCCCCGGGTACACGACGGCAACCGGGCGGCGCGCCGCGCCGGCGTCGTGCCGGGGATGCCGCTGGCCGACGCGCTGGCGGTACTGAATGCGCCGACGGTGGTCGAACACCGCCCCGACACCCTGGAACTGCACCTGCACACACTCGCCTCGGTCCTGCTGCAGTTCAGCGACCACGTCTGCCCGGAACCGGACGGGCCGCGTATCCTGCTCGAGATCGGTCGCAGCCTGCGCCTGTTCCGCGGCATGGAAGTGCTTGCCCGGCAGATCGCGGATACGCTGCGCGGGCTCGGCTACAGCGCCCGGATCGGCATTGCCCGGACACCGGCGGCAGCGCGGCTTCTGGCCGGGCAGCGCGGCGCGGCGCGGCCCGCGAACCGCGACGCGCTGCGTCGCGCGCTGTCGCCGCTGCCGCTGGCCGCGTTGCCCCTGCCCGGGCACACGTTCGCCGGGCTGCGGGCCGTCGGCCTGCGCCGGATCGGCGAACTGCTGCGTCTTCCGCGCGGGGAACTCGCCCAGCGCCACGGAACCGTGCTGCCGGTGCTGCTCGACCGGCTGCTCGGGGACACCCCGGAAGTGCTGCCGCGGTTCCGGCCGCCGGAAACCCCGGTCTTTCAGCTGGAGTTCGACCGGGAGATCACCACGTCCGGCGCGCTGCGCTTTCCGCTGAGGCGCCTGCTGCTGCAAATGGAACACGCGCTGCGTGCCCGGCAGCGTGGCGTCCAGCGCCTGGAACTCGACCTTCTGCACCGCGAACGCACGACCCGGCTGGCACTGGAACGCAGCCACGCCGGCAGCCGCGCGGACGACTGGCTGGAACTGTGGAACATCCGTCTTTCCCGGCTGACGCTGCCGGCACCGGTGCGTGCCCTGCGGCTGCACCCGGGATGTCTGCTGCCCGGCACCACGGATACCGCAGGTCTATTCCATGCGTCCGCCTCCGGAGCGCCTGACGATTCCACGCTGCTGGCCCGGATCCGGGCCCGCCTCGGCGATCGCGCGGTGCTGCGGCTCGAACCGACACTCCACCCGTTGCCCGAACATGCGCAGGCCGAACGCACCGCGGACAACCCGCCACGCGATGCACCGGCGGCGGTGACCCCGGCACAGTATGCGGCCGGCGCGGCGCTCTGGCTGTGCCCGCCGCAGCCCTGTGCCGCACCGGCCGCGCCGGCATGGCTGGGGCGGCTCGAGGGAGGCTGGTGGGCCGACGGCAACGATCAGCGCCGCGACTACGCGCTCGCACGCGACCGCGACGGACGGCTGCTCTGGCTCTTCCGGGATCTGCGCAGTGGCAAATGGCAGCTGCTGGGCTTCTGGGGCTGATCGCCGGCAGCGGGGTTCCGCATCCGCCGAGGCACGGTCCTGGGGCCACCTCCACACCACCCCCTTTTGCGCCTTACGTTAGCGTGTTCCGCCCTACGCCACTACCGCTCCTCGCGCAGGCGACCTTCGACGTACTTGTGGAGAATGCTTGCGACCAGGGTCTGGTAGGGAATGCCTTCCGCCAGGGCTTTCTTCTGGAGGCCGCGCAGATCCCTGGAGGAAAGCCGGATATTGATCCGTGCGTCCTTCCTGAACATCGCTTCCGCGTATTCCCGATGCCGTTTCTGGATGTCCGCTGCATCGGGTGCCTGCTTGAGCTCGCCGGCCTCAAAAGCCTCCAAGAGTTCGTGCTCGTCTTGATCCAGCCTGCTCATCTCGGACCTCCTAAATAAATCTTGGTCGCTTTCCGACTCGGAATGATCGTCTTCAGAAAGACCTCGTCTTCCGACTCCACGAAGGGTAGGAGATAGGCATACCCCTCCATTTCGATCACGTGGATCTGCTGGCCTGGATAACGCTCCTGATTCGGGTGCTCCAACGTATCCAGAATGCCGCCTGCCGACATATGGAACACGACATCCTCGAAGGAAACATGCCTTTCCTGTTGCAGTTGCCTGTTCTTCTCCGGATCCCAGGTGATCGGCTTCATGCACCTCAAGGTAGCACAAAAGGTGCCTTTTGTACTCAAAGGCCCCGCTGCGCGGAACTCCGTCTGGTCCACGGACGAAGGCACCACGAACGAGATACTGGGGAACTTACCGTAGAAGCGCCTTCGAGAAGTCGTCGAGTCAGGCGGACGCCCGGCGCAGTAGCACGATGGCTTCCGCGGCGATGCCCTCGCCGCGGCCGGTGAAGCCGAGGCGCTCGGTGGTGGTGGCCTTCACGTTCACGGCGGTCAGCGGCAGTCCGCAGTCGGCGGCGATGTGCTCGCGCATCGCGGGGATATGCGCGGCCATCTTCGGCGCCTGGGCGATGATCACGCTGTCGACGTTCACCGGGACCCAGCCCTCGGCCCGGACGCGAGCCAGCACCTCGGCCAGCAGCCGCCGGCTATCCGCACCCCGGAACCGGGGGTCGGAATCGGGGAAGTGCCGACCGATGTCCCCCAGCGCCGCGGCCCCGAGCAGCGCATCGCAGAGGGCGTGCAGCAGCACGTCGCCATCGGAATGGGCCACGAATCCCCGGTCGAACGGGATCCTTACGCCTCCGAGCACCAAGTGATCGCCCGCGCCGAACGCGTGGACGTCAAAGCCCTGCCCGATGCGCAGTTCCGATCCCATCGTCCGCGTCCCTCCACCTCAGCCCGCGGCCTGCGCCGCCTGCATCTCGCGCAGCCGGACGTGGCGGATCATTCCGTCCACCAGCACGAACAGCACACCGGCGGTCAGCAGGTGCCAGAGCCAGTGGGTTCCGACCACCGCCCAGTCGCAGAGCATCAGATCGAGTGCCCGGACCACCAGGGCGAGCAGGAAGATCGCGCTGGCCAGCAGCAGGTCGCGCGCCAGACGCCGGTCGACGCGTGCCGCCAGCCCGATCCCCACCAACAGCAGCGCCAGCAGTGGCACATAGCCCCCCGTGCCTCCGAACACCTCCAGGGGCAGGCCGGTCGCCAGCGCCGCCAACCCGATCGCGGTCAGCAGCCACGCAATCGACACACCGCCCGGGCCGAGCCGCTGCGTGCGCACCAGGAACACGCTCCAGTACGCGATCACGAACGCGCCCAGCGCGGCGCGGTCAAGCCAATGCAGCCAGGCAATGCCGCTCGCGTGCCAGAGCACGGCGGCCAGACCCACCGCGGCCATCAGCGCGGCGAGCAGGTGCAAATCCCATTGCTCGCGCCAGCGCGCACGCTCGAGTTGTTTCCACGACTGCCAGGCCGCGACGAAATACGCCAGCCCCGAGGCAGTGTTCAGCGGTTCCGCAAACCAGCCCGGGGCAGTCCGCTCGCAGTAGTACGGGGT
The DNA here is from genome assembly GCF_000321415.2 of Thioalkalivibrio nitratireducens DSM 14787. Taxonomy (NCBI): domain Bacteria; kingdom Pseudomonadati; phylum Pseudomonadota; class Gammaproteobacteria; order Chromatiales; family Ectothiorhodospiraceae; genus Thioalkalivibrio; species Thioalkalivibrio nitratireducens. The sequence continues at coordinate 1,898,063 of NC_019902.2, forward strand.
CATGCCCCGTCTCCGCAGGTGTCCGGCCGATCACTCACGATGCAGCCCCTGCAGAATCGCACCGAGGAAATCGCTGGCCCCGACGCCCGGGATGTCCAATCCCAGATCGCTCATCGCGGTCGCGATGCGCCCCTGCAGCCGCGCGGCATCGGCCTCGGCGCTGGTCGGCAGCACCGCACCGCGCAGCCGCTCGGCAAGCCGCTGGATGCCATCCGACGGAAACACGGTGAAATCACCCGAGAACTCGATGTCGTCGACGACGTTGTCCCGGGTCAGGATGCGGGTGCGGATCAGCCCGCCGCGGGCCTTGTGCATCCCCTCGACCAGGTAGGTTCCTGCGGCGATCTTCACGCCGGACGCGACGAGACGCCGACCGCTCTGCAGGGTCCATTCCGGATCCTGCAGCAGATCGCGGACCCCGACCAGCGCCTCCCGTTCCGCATCGGTCAGTTCGGAGGCCACAGGCTCCAGTCCGAGATGCGTCTCGACGGCGTCCAGGAACAGCGTCTTCACGCGCTCGCGCTCCGGCGCCTGCCCCAATTCCCGAGTCAGGGTGGTCATGTAGTCGTGCATCCCCTGGCGAAGCTTGTCGCGGAACTTCTCGGAACTCACCTTAAGACACTTCGCCATCGTGTCGATATCGAAATCGAACATGAAGCTGCCGACCATCACGGTGGCATCGTTGATGCGCGCCGACCCGGTGCCCCCGATCTTGCGCCCGTTCACGTGGATGTCGTTCACCGGGCGGAACACCGCGGGAACGCCCAGTGCCTGGTAGGTCGCCAGTACCGGCGCGACGAAATGCGAGTAGATCGCCTCGACCCGGGCCGGCGCGAACCGGTGGGGATACACGAAATGGAAGAACATCTGGTCGCGATTCAGGTAGACCGCGCCGCCCCCGACATCGCGCCGGATCAGCGGCAGGCCCTGGCGCTCGCAGTAGGCCGTGTCCACCTCCTGCTCGACGTCCTGATGCAGGCCTACCGACACGAACGGACGAGTCGGGTTCACCAGCGTCACCACCGGGTCGTCGTCGGGCCCCATCATCTCGGCCACGGCATGGAAAATGGCCATCGACTCCAGTGGCGACACGAAGCCGGCATCGATTACGCGAATTCGCTTCATGGTCGGTCTCCCAGTCGGTCTTGCCTTGAAAGATAGAGATGCGCGATCTCGAGATCCTCGGGCCGCGTGATCTTGATGTTCACCGGGCTTCCCTCCACCAGGCGCGGATGCCATCCAACCCGCTCCATCGCGCTCGCTTCGTCCGTGACGGCCACGCCGGCCGCCGCGGCCGCCGCGAGCGCATCGCGGAGCACGCCCAACCGGAACATCTGCGGCGTCAGGGCCCGCCAGACCCGGCTGCGATCCAGAGTCCGTTCCACCCGGCCCGCCGCATCCGACAGCTTCAGCGTGTCGGTACTCGGCGCCACCAGCAGCCCCCCCACCGGATCTCCGGTCAGGGTCTGCAACAAGCGGTCCAGATCCTCGGCCGGCAGGCAGGGGCGTGCAGCGTCGTGCACCAGCACCCAGTCGTCGGCGTGCGCCCGTTCGGCCAGAAAGGCGAGCCCATTGTGCACCGAATCGGCACGCTCGGCGCCTCCGGTGACCTGAAACAGGCGTCCGCCGGCCTCGGGAAGGTCCAGTGCATCGGGGTCGATTCCCGAACCGACTACCAGCACCACCCCGCGGATGCGGGGATGCTGGAGAAAAATGGACAGCGTATGCGCCAGCACCGTGCGCCGGCCCAGCGTCAGAAACTGCTTCGGCCGATCCGAGTTCATGCGCCGGCCGACCCCGGCCGCCGGGATCAGGGCCCAATACGCAGGCTTGGCGGCCTCAGTCACCATGATTGCCCGCGGGCGCCCCGGGCGCCACCTCCGATCCGATCAGGAAAAAGAACGTCTCGTCTTCCCGGATCATGCCGAGATCCCGCCGGGCCCTTTCTTCGACCGCCTCGGTGCCGCTGCGCAGATCGTCGACCTCGGCCTCCAGCGCCCGATTCCGGGCCCTGAGCCGCTCGTTCTCCGCCTCCTGCAGCCGCTTCACGTCGCGCAGTTCCCGGACATCGCGCCACCCTCCCTCGCTGAACCACAACGGCCACTGCAACGCCAGCAGCGCCAGGAACAGCAGTCCCATGACCCAGCGCATCAGCCGGTACCCGCGCCCACATCGATCCGGTCAGCCACACCCTGACACACGCAGCATGCGTGCGGCCACGCCGGTGCTGGAACGCACCGCCCGGGATCCCATTCAGATCGCCTCCCGGCGGCACTTCCGCAGCCGGGCATCCGGGAGCGGCGGGAACGCGGTCATGGTGCCGAAGCCGCGGCCCGGAACGCGGCGATGCCGGGGTAGCGCGCGCGCGCGCCCAGCATCTCTTCGATGCGGATCAGTTGGTTGTACTTCGCAACCCGGTCCGAGCGCGACAGCGACCCGGTCTTGATCTGGCCGGCTCCGGTCGCAACCGCGAGATCGGCGATGGTCACGTCCTCGGTCTCGCCGGATCGGTGCGAGATCACCGAAGTGTAGTTCGCCGCGCGGGCCATGCCGATGGCCTCGAGGGTCTCGGTCAGCGTCCCGATCTGGTTCACCTTGATCAGGATCGAGTTGGCAACGCCGCGGTCGATGCCGTCCCGCAGGATCGACGTGTTGGTCACGAACAGGTCGTCACCGACCAGCTGAACGCGATCGCCGAGCCGATCCGTCAGCGTCTTCCAGCCGGCCCAGTCGTCCTCGGCCATGCCATCCTCGATAGTCAGAATCGGGTACTGCTCGACCCAGTCCGCGAGGTAGTCGGTGAACTCGTCGGCGGTGAACGCACGCCCCTCGGAGGCCAAATGGTAACGCCCGTCGCGAAAGAACTCCGAACTCGCGCAGTCCAGCCCGATCCAGATGTCGTCGCCGGCCTTGAAACCGGCGCTGTCGATCGCCTCCAGGATCACCTCGATCGCGGCGGCATTCGACGGCAGATCGGGCGCGAAGCCGCCCTCGTCGCCCACCGCGGTGACCAGCCCACGCCCCTCCAGCACCTTTTTCAGCGCATGAAACACCTCGGCACCGTAGCGCACGGCCTCGCCCAGGCTGGCGGCCCCGACCGGCACGATCATGAATTCCTGCATGTCCACGCTGTTGCCGGCGTGTGCGCCACCGTTGATGATGTTCATCATCGGCACCGGCAGAAGGTTGGCATGCGGACCGCCGAGGCTGCGAAACAGCGGCAGCCCCTCGTCCGCCGCCCGCGCATGCGCCAGCGCCAGCGACACCGCGAGCACCGCGTTCGCCCCGAGGCGTTCCTTGTTCGCGGTCCCGTCGAGTTCGATCATGCGCCGGTCCACCGCCTGCTGGTCCGCTTCCGCACCCCGCAGCGCGTCGCGGATCTCGCCGTTTACGTGCCCCACCGCGCGCTGCACGCCCTTGCCGCCGTAGCGGTCACCGCCGTCGCGCAGTTCGATCGCCTCGCGCGTTCCTGTGGATGCGCCCGACGGCACGGCCGCGCGCCCGCGGGCGCCGGAGTCCAGCACGACGTCGGCCTCGACGGTCGGGTTGCCCCGGGAATCGACGATCTCCCGGGCGTGAATCTCGGCAATCTGCGACATGACTTTCTCCTTGGAAGACTGGACTCCCGGAACCCGCCCGGGAGTGGAATCCGGTGTTGGCGCGTGCGCTGGCGGCAGCGCTCAGCCCAAATCAAACGCCGCCTCGGCGAACGGTCGCGCCTTGACGACGCGATCCAGTTCCACCAGGGTCTCGAGCAGTTCCTGCATGCGCGCCAGCGGCCAGGCGTTGGGGCCGTCGGACAATGCCTGCTCCGGGTCCGGGTGGGTCTCCATGAACAGCCCGGAGACCCCGGCCGCCACGGCGGCGCGGGCGAGCACCGGGACGAACTCCCGCTGCCCCCCCGAAGCGCTGCCCTTCCCGCCCGGTTGCTGCACCGAGTGGGTCGCGTCGAACACGACCGGGCAATCGGTACGACGCATCACGGCCAGGCCGCGCATATCGGAAATCAATGTGTTATATCCGAAAGATACACCGCGTTCACAGACCATGATCCGGTCGTTGCCGACCTCGCGCGCCTTGTCGACGACGTTGTCCATGTCCCAGGGCGCGAGGAACTGGCCCTTCTTGATATTCACGGGCAAGCCCTGCCGTGCGACGTTCTGGATGAAATTCGTCTGGCGGCAGAGGAACGCCGGGGTCTGCAACACGTCGACCACGCTGGCGACTTCGTCCAGCGGGGTGTCCTCGTGCACGTCGGTCAGTACCGGCACCCCCAGGTCCCGCTTCACCTTCTCGAGGATCCGCAGGCCCTGTTCCAGCCCCGGCCCGCGGAAGCTGCGGGTGGACGAACGGTTGGCCTTGTCGAACGACGACTTGTAGATGAACGGGATGCCGAGCGCTGCAGTGACCGACTTCAGGGTTCCGGCGGTATCCAGCGCGAGCCCTTCCGACTCGATCACGCAGGGACCCGAAATCAGGAAGATTGGCCGATCCAGACCGGCTTCGAACTCGCAGAGTTGCATCGGACCTCTCATGCGACGGGCGGCTGTGCCCGGCCCGCCTTGGCTTCCTGGTGACGCCGCGCGGCGGCGACGAAACCGGTGAACAGGGGATGCCCGTCGCGCGGCGTCGACGTGAACTCGGGGTGGAACTGGCAGCCGACGAACCAGGGGTGCTCGCGCAGTTCAATCGCCTCGACCAGCGCGCCGTCCTCCGAGTGCCCGGAGAACACGAGACCGGCTTCCTGCAGTCGCTGCTTGTAGGCATTGTTGAATTCGTAGCGGTGCCGGTGGCGTTCCTGGATCCGCGTGCTCCCGTAGGTGCGCGCCATCAGCGAACCTTCTTCCAGTGCCGCGCTCTGCGCACCCAGGCGCATCGTGCCGCCCAGGTCGCTGGCCGCGTCCCGCTGTTCGACCCGGCCCTCGCGATCCTGCCATTCGGTGATCAACGCGATCACCGGGTGCGGGCTGTCCGGGGCGAACTCGGTGCTGTGCGCGCCATCCAGTCCCGCGACATGGCGCGCGAACTCGATCACCGCCACCTGCATGCCGAGGCAAATCCCGAGGTAGGGAATGCCCTGCTCGCGGGCATAACGCACGGCCTCGATCTTCCCCTCGACGCCGCGGGCGCCGAACCCTCCAGGAACCAGGATCGCGTCGAGCCCGTCGAGTTCGGGGACCCCCCCGGATTCGGCGCTCTCCAGTTTCTCGGAATCGACGTAGCGGATGCGTACCCGGGTGCCGGTATGGATCCCGGCATGCGTCAGCGCCTCGTTGATCGACTTGTAGGACTCGGTCAATTCCACGTACTTGCCGATCATGCCGACCGTGACCTCGGAGTCGGGAAACTCCATCGCCGTCACCACGTGCTTCCAGTCGGACAGGTCGGCCTGGGGCGCCTCGATATGCAGCTTGCGCAACACGATCTCGTCGAGCTTCTGGGAATGCAGCCAGAGCGGGATCTTGTAGATGTTGTCGACATCCACCGCCGAAATGACCGCCCTTTCCTCGACGTTCGTGAACAACGCGATCTTCCGCCGTTCCCCTTCCGGAAGCGGCTGGTGCGTGCGGCACAGGAGCACATCCGGCTGGATCCCGATCGAACGGAGTTCCTTCACGGAATGCTGGGTGGGCTTGGTCTTGATCTCGCCCGCCGCCGCGATGAACGGGACGAGGGTCAGGTGGACGAACAGCGCGTTCTCGTGACCGAGTTCCACGCCCATCTGGCGGATCGCCTCGAGGAACGGCAACGACTCGATATCGCCCACGGTTCCGCCGATCTCGACCAGCGCGATGTCCGCGTCCGCGGCGCCAGCGCGGATCGAGCGCTTGATCTCGTCGGTGATGTGCGGGATGACCTGCACCGTGCCGCCGAGGTAGTCACCGCGGCGCTCGTTGCGGATCACGTTCTCGTAGATCTGGCCAGTGGTGAAGTTGTTGCGCCGACCGGTGCGAATGCGCACGAAACGCTCGTAGTGCCCCAGATCGAGGTCGGTCTCGGCTCCGTCGTCGGTGACGAAGACCTCGCCGTGCTGAAACGGGCTCATGGTCCCCGGATCGACGTTGATGTAGGGATCGAGCTTCAGCAGGGTGACCTTCAGACCCCGCGCCTCGAGGATCGCACCGAGCGATGCCGATGCAATGCCTTTGCCCAGAGACGACACCACGCCTCCGGTAATGAATACGTAACGCGTCATGCGGGAACCCGTCGATCTACGGCCGGCAAGCGGCCGGAACGCCGGCGAAGGTTATCAAAAGCGCACGCAACCCTCAATCGGAATCGCTCGGCGCGCGCGCGCTCCCCGACTCGCGGCGCCCATCAGCCGGCGCTGCAACAGGCCCGCGGCGTCTCGGCATCACGGCCGCCGCAGGGGAATGGTCGCACGCCGACCGATCCGGGCTACGCTCCGCGTGCTGCCACAGGGCCGCGACCCATTCATCACCCAGGCGCACCAGCGGTACCCGCGGGCGTTGCCAGGGTGGAATGCCGCGCGCCTGCATCAGCGTTTTCAGCGAGCGCCGCCCGCCAGGCGTGCGCAGCACCTCGCCGCCTTGCCGGAACCCGATGCGCACGCCTTCGCCCGAGTGGATCCCCACTGCCCGCAGTTCGGCTGTGGTCAGCACGCGGCCATCGGGGAGCGTCATCTCCGGCGCCCCCGATGGCCAGTCGAGAAGCGTGCCGGGTGGTGCCGGTTGCGCGAGTTCCCCCGCGCGAAGCAGGTACAGCACACCGCGGTAGGTGCGCAGGCTGCACCCGCTCCACTGCAGTCCGGGGCTGGAATCAGGCCTGGCCTCGGCGAGCTGGCGCAGGAACTCGAGCAACGGTCCGCGCCGGGGCGCAGGGGCGCCGGCACGTTCCAGGAAACGGCGGAGCAGCCAGGATCGACGGCCGGGAGGCTGCCTCAGGAACGCGTCCATGCGCAGCGTCCACGGCACGGGGCCGTACAGGCGATCGAGGATCGGATCGAGCAGACCCTCGAGCACCTCGACCGCCTCCGCCTGCAGACCCGCGGCGGCACCCAGCCGCGGTTCGACCGGAAAGCGCTGCGTCAGCAGGGGCAGTATCCGCCGGCGCAGGTAGTTGCGATCGAAGCGGGTGTCGCGGTTGCTCGGATCCTCGACCCATTTCAGATCCTGTGCCTGCGCATAGGCGGCGATGGCCGCGGCTCCGACGCCGAGCAGCGGCCGGCCTAGCCAGCCCAATCCGAGCGCGCGCAGCGGCGGCATCGCGGCAAGACCGGAGGGGCCACTGCCCTTCAGCGCCGCGAGCAGGAAGGTCTCGGCCTGGTCCCCGGCGTGGTGCGCGGTCAGAACGCAGGATCCGATTGACAAACCCTCTGCAAGCGACTGATACCGCAATCTTCTTGCAGCCGCCTCCAGCCCCTCACCGCTGCCTCCCGGAACCTGGATTCTACGCACCTCGCAGTCCACCCCGAGCCGGGCCGCAAACCGCCGGCAGTGTTCCGCCTGAGCCTGCGCGTGTTCGTGCAGGCCATGGTGCACATGCATCGCGGTCAGCCCCCGTCCGGAGTCGAGCCGCGCGAGCGCGTGCAGCAGCACAGTGGAATCCCGGCCGCCGCTGAACGCGACGCGCAGGGCGTCGATTTCGGGTTGATCCGCGAGAAAGGCCCGCAGCGCCGCCGTGACCGCGTCAGCCTGCCGGTTCCTGGAACGCGCCATAGTCCATCAGCCGCTGGTAGCGCCGCTCCAGGCGCCGCTCCGCGTCGAGGCCTTCGAGCTCCTCGAGCGTCTCGAGCAGCGCCGATTTGATCCGGGTCGCCATGATTTCCGGGGCGCGATGCGCCCCGCCCAGGGGCTCGTCGATCACCCGGTCGACCAGCCCCAGGTCCCGCAGACGCTCGGAGGTGATCCCCAGCGCTTCCGCGGCCTCGGGTGCCTTTTCCGCGCTTTTCCAGAGAATGGACGCGCAGCCCTCCGGCGAGATCACCGAGTAGGTCGAATACTGCAGCATCATCGTCGCGTCGCCGACGCCGATCGCCAGCGCGCCGCCCGAACCCCCCTCCCCGATCACCGTGCAGACGATCGGGGTATCGAGCCGCGCCATCACCATCAGGTTGCGGGCGATCGCCTCGCTCTGGCCGCGCTCTTCCGCCCCGACGCCGGGATAGGCGCCCGGGGTGTCGATGAACGTGAACACCGGCAGCCGGAAACGCTCGGCGAGTTCCATCAGGCGCAGCGCCTTGCGATACCCTTCGGGCCGCGGCATGCCGAAGTTGCGATGGATTTTCTCCTTCGTCTGGCGCCCTTTCTGGTGCCCGATCAGCATCACGGGACGACCGTCGAGCCGCGCGAGGCCACCCACGATGGCCGGGTCGTCGGCAAAGGCGCGGTCCCCGCGCAGTTCGACGAACTCGGTAAAGATCTGCGGGATGTAGTCCAGCGAATACGGGCGGCGCGGGTGGCGGGAAAGCTGCGCAACCTGCCAGGGTGTGAGCCGCGCGAAGATGCTCTCGGTCAGGCTCAGGCATTTCTCCTCGAGGCGCTGGATCTCTTCCTGCAGGTTCACTTCGGCATCGTCGCCGACGAAACGCAGATCCTGGATCCTGGCTTCCAGCTCGACAATCGGCTGTTCGAAATCGAGAAAATCGGGATTCATGCCGCGTCCCATTCCTGGCCGTTCAAACCGCGAATTGTACCGAATACGCTCCAGGGGCGCTCAGTCTGCCCCCCGTTCCGGCGTTTTCAGGCGTTTCCGTAGATCAGCGCGACCCGGCTCTGCGTGCCCAGGATCTCGTGCAGGCGGCGCAGCAGCTGCTCGTCCGGCCGGATCTGGAGCTCCTCGGGCAGGCGCAGTTCGGCGCAGGTATCGCCGCACCGATAGCGCATGCGCAGCCGGCATGAACCCGGATCGTGCTCGGTGAGCGCCCGATGCAACGAATGGATGTGTTCGGGCCGCACCGCCGCAAGGCTGAGATCCAGCACCCGCGCCCATTCCGCCCGCGCCTCGTCCAGGGTCAGCACGCGCTGTGCGCGCATGCGGATGCCGCCTGCGTAGTCGTCCAGCATGACCGTGCCCTCCGCGACGATCAGGGAATCGGGCACGAGGCGCGACTGGTGTTCTCGGTAGTGTTCGCCGAACAGCGCGAGTTCCGCCCGCCCGGTCTGGTCGTCCAAAGTGACGACCGCCATCCGCCCGTTCTGGCTGTTGCGCAGCCGCACCCCGACCACGAGACCGGCGATGCGGGCCGTATCCTGCCGCCCCCGATACGCGTTGCGGTCGGGGCGACTTTCGAGACGGGTCTCCAGTTCCTGCAGCGTGGTCCCGGTCAGGCGCCTGAGTTCCTCCCGGTAGCGCGCCACCGGATGGCCGGTCAGGTACAGCCCCAGCGTGTCCTTTTCCCCGCGCAGGCGCTCGTCGTCATCGAGCTCGGGCAGCGTCTCGAACTCGGGCAGCACCGCGCTGGCTGGCTCGCCGAACAGATCGACCACCCCGAGTTCGGCATTGCGCCCGGCCTGCTCGGCGGCAGCCACGGCCAGCGGCATCGCGGCCAGCAAGGTCGCCCGGTTCGCCCCGATCCTGTCCATCGCCCCGGCCCGTATCAGCGTCTCGAGCACGCGCTTGTTCAGCTTGCCCAGGTCGACGCGCTGGCACAGGTCCACCAGGCTGTGAAACGCGCCGTCGTCGCCGCGCGCCTTCAGCAACGTGTCGATCGCGGACTCGCCGACGCCCTTGATCGCGCCAAGACCGTACACGACGGTCCCGGCATCCCGTACCGAGAACCGGTAGGCGGAGCGGTTCACGTCCGGGGGTTCCACTCGCAGGCCCAGACTCCGGCATTCCTCGATCAGGCCGACGACCTTGTCGGTGTTGTCCATGTCGGCCGACAGCACCGCCGCCATGAACGGCGCCGGGTAGTGGGCCTTCAGCCAGGCGGTCTGGTAGGCCAGCAGCGCGTAGGCGGCCGAGTGCGACTTGTTGAAACCGTAGCCGGCGAACTTCTCCATCAGGTCGAAGATGTAGGTCGCGGTCGCCTCGGCCACCCCACGGGCGAGCGCGCCCTTCAGGAAGATCTCGCGCTGTTTCGCCATCTCCTCCGGCTTCTTCTTGCCCATCGCGCGGCGCAGCAGGTCGGCGCCGCCCAGCGTGTAGCTGGCCAGCACCTGCGCGATCTGCATCACCTGTTCCTGGTACAGGATCACGCCGTAGGTCGGCTTCAGGATGGGTTCCAGATCCGGGTGCGGATATTCGACCTGCGCGCGCCCGTGCTTGCGATCGATGAAGTCGTCGACCATTCCCGACTGCAGCGGCCCGGGCCGATACAGCGCCACCAGCGCGATGATGTCCTCGAAGGTGTCCGGCTGCAGGCGGCGGATCAAGTCCTTCATGCCGCCGGATTCGAGCTGGAACACCGCGGTGGTCTGGTAGGCCTGCAGCAGCTGGAAGGCGGCCGGGTCGTCCAGCGGAATCAGGTCCAGATCGACCGGCTGCTGCCCGGGCATCTGGCGGATGGACTCGAGCGTCCAGTCGATGATGGTCAGCGTGCGCAGCCCGAGGAAGTCGAACTTGACCAGCCCGACCGCCTCGACGTCGTCCTTGTCGAAATGGGTGACCAGGCTGCCCCCGCCCTCCTCGCAGTACAGCGGCGAGAAGTCGGTCAGCGCCGAGGGCGCGATCACCACCCCGCCCGCGTGCTTGCCGGCGTTGCGGGTCAGGCCCTCGAGCTTCAGCGCGAGATCGAGGATGCCCCGGACCTCCTCGTCCTCGTCGTACAGCGCCTTCAGCTCCTCGCTTTCCTGCAGCGCCCGGGTCAGGGTCATGCCCAGTTCGAACGGGATCAGCTTCGCGATCCGGTCGACGAAGCCGTAGCCGTGCCCGAGCACGCGGCCGCAGTCGCGCACCACCGCCTTCGCGGCCATGGTGCCGTGGGTGATGATCTGCGATACCCGGTCGCGGCCGTAGCGCTCGGCCACGTAGTCGATCACGCGGTCGCGCCGATCCATGCAGAAGTCGATATCGAAGTCCGGCATCGACACCCGCTCCGGGTTCAGAAAGCGCTCGAATAAAAGTTCGTAACGCAATGGATCCAGATCGGTAATTCCCAGCGCATAAGCCACCAACGAACCCGCACCCGAACCGCGGCCCGGACCCACGGGAATCCGGTTGTTCCGCGCCCAGCGGATGAAATCCGCGACGATCAGGAAGTAACCGGGGAACCCCATCTGGCAGATCACGTCGAGTTCCCGCTCGAGCCGCTGCGTGTAATCGCTGCGCGGCGCGAAACAGTGACGCTCGAGCCGTGCGTCCAGCCCCTCGGCCGCCGTCAGGCGCAGATGCTCGTCGACCGAGCGCCCCTCCGGCACCGGGAAGTCGGGAAGCACCGACTCGCCCAGTGTCAGGCGCACGCTACAACGGCGGGCGATCGCGACAGCGTTGGCCAGCGCCTCCGGGATATCCGAGAACAGCTCGGCCATCTCCTCCGGTGTACGCAGGTACTGCTGTTCGCTGTAGCGGCGCGGGCGGCGTGGGTCCGCGAGGACTACGCCGTCGTGGATGCAGACCCGCGCCTCGTGGGCCTCGAAATCCTCCGAGGCCAGGAAGCGCACGTCGTTCGTCGCCACCACGGGGACGCCGAACGCCTCCGCCGCGTCGAGCGCGGCCGCAATCCAGGCCTCCTCGCCGGGGCGGCCGCTGCGCGTCAGCTCCAGGTAGAAGCGGTCGGGGAACAGCGCGAGCCAGGGAGCGAGCACCTCGCCACTGAGCCGAACCGGGGCCCCCGAGCCCTGCACGAAGAGGCCGTCGATGGTGCCCGACAGCGCGATCAGGCCATCGCTGGCGCCTTCCAGCCACGCGCAGTCGAGCCGTGGCACGCCGCGCTCCTGCCCCTCCTGCCAGGCGCGGGAGATCAGCCGGGTCAGATGCCGATAGCCCACATCGTTCTGCGCCAGCAGGGTCAGGCGCGCTAGCGATCCGTCCGACCTCGCGTCGCGCAGGAGCACGTCCGCGCCGACGATTGGCTGCACCCCGGCCACCAGCGCGGCGCGGTAGAATTTCACCAGTCCGAACAGGTTGCAGTGGTCGGTCACCGCCACCGCCGGCATCCCGGCCCCGGCAACCGCCTGCACCAGCGGCTTCAGGCGCACCAGGCCATCGACCAACGAATACTCGGAATGGACCCGCAGGTGCACGAAGCCGTTCATCGCCCGGCTGCTCCCGCCGCCAGCCGCAACTGCCGCGCGACCGGCCCGAAGCTGCGCCGGTGTTCCGGGCACGGCCCATGCGTGGCCAGCGCCGCCAGGTGCGCGCGCGTCGGATAACCCGCGTGGCGATCAAAACCGTAGGCCGGGTACTGCAAGTGAAGCTCCGCAAGCCACGCATCCCGCGCCACCTTCGCCAGCACCGAGGCAGCGCTGATCGCCGGCACGGCGGCATCGCCTCCGACGACGGCCGTCCCGTTCCAGGGGCCTTCCGGGACGAAGCGGCCATCGACCAGCACCTGCCGCGGCGCCCGCGGCAGCGCCAGCAGCGCCCGGCGCATCGCCAGCAAGGTCGCATGGTGGATGTTCAGCGTGTCGATCTCCGCGGCACTGGCGCTGCCCAACGCCCAGCTCTGCGCTTCGTCGCGCAGCGCTGCGGCCAGCGCTTCCCGGCGGCGCGCCGACAGGCGCTTGGAATCGGTCAGTCCAGACAGCACGTAGCCCGCGGGAAGGATCACCGCGGCCGCGACCACCGGCCCGGCCAGCGGCCCGCGCCCGACCTCGTCGACGCCGGCACAGAGCCTGCCAGCGATCCGTTCATCGTCCTGTTGCCGCTGCATGCACCCGGCGCTCCCCTCTTGCACGAAAACCCTCCGACCGGATTGCGTACACTACCCCGACCACCCCGGCACAGGCGCTGCCCGCGCCGCGCGGGACGTTCCCGCCCGCAGCCGCCGCTTCGGCGCGCTACACTATCACAGCAACGACCCACAATTCGGCGGAACCCGTCATGTCCTCAACTCCCCTTCGCTGTGCCGTGATCGGCGTCGGCCACCTCGGCCGGTGGCACGCGGCGAAATATGCCCTGCTGCCCGAGACCGAACTGGTCGCGGTCGCCGACAGCAATGCCGAAACCGCACAGCGCGTCGCCGCCGAGCACGGCTGCGCAGCGGTGCTGGACCACCGCGAGTTGCTCGGGCGCGTCGACGCGGTCAGCATCGCCGCGCCGACCACGCTGCATTATCCGATCGCGCGCGACTTCATCGATGCCGGCTGCCACGTGCTCGTGGAGAAACCGATCACGACCACCGTCGAGGAAGCCGATGCGCTGAACCTTCTGGCCAATCAGCACGGCGTGGTGCTGCAGGTGGGGCATCTGGAGCGGTTCAATGCGGCACTGCGCCGGCTGCTCGAGACACCGCTGAACCCGCGGTTCATCGAATCCCACCGGCTTGCGCCGTTCAAGCCGAGGGCGACCGACGTGTCCGTCGTGCTCGACTTGATGATCCACGACATCGACATCGTGCTCGATCTCGTGAATGCCCCGCTGATCGACCTGCGTGCATCCGGCGCACAAATCCTCACCAGCGACATCGACATCGTGAACGCACGCCTGGAGTTCGCCAACGGCTGCGTCGCCAACCTGACCTCCAGCCGCGTGAGCACCAAGTCCGAACGCCGGATGCGCATCTTCCAGCCCCATGGCTATGCGTCGATCGACTTCCAGAACCGGATCCTGTCGCTGCATCATCTCGGCGACGAAGATCCGGAGATCGGCGTACCCGAGATTCTTTCCGAGGAACTGGCGTTCGACGATGCCGACGCACTGCTGGCGGAGATCCGCGCGTTCGTCGCCGCCATTCGCGGCGAGCAGCCGGTGGTCGTCGGTGGCCGGGCCGGGCAGCGTGCACTGGAGGCCGCGATCCGGATCACCGACCTCGTCTATTCCAATCTGAACGTGATGACCCGGGACGAAAAACGCCCCCAGGGAGGAGGATAGCCATGATCCCGATGGTGGATCTCCAACGGCAGTACCAGGCGCTTCGCGGCGAAATCGACGCGGCGATCGCCGAGGTACTCGAAAGCACCCGTTTCATCCTCGGCCCGAACGTGCAGGCGCTGGAATCGGAACTCGCGGAATACCTCGGCGTGCCCTATGCGGTGACCTGCGCGTCCGGAACCGATGCGCTGCACCTGGCGCTGCGGGCGGCCGACCTCGGCCCCGGCGACGAAATCATCACTACGCCGTTCACGTTTATCGCAACCGCCGAGGCGATCCGGTACGTGGGCGCGGAGCCGGTGTTCGTCGACATCGACCCGCGCAGCTTCAACCTCGACCCCGATGCCGTGGCCGCCGCGATCACCCCGCGCACGCGCGCAATCCTGCCGGTCCATCTGTTCGGGCAACCGGCGAACATGCCGGCGCTGACGCAGCTCGCGGAAGATCACCAGCTGCTGCTGATCGAGGACTGTGCACAGTCGTTCGGTGCCCGCGTCGACGGCATCCAGACCGGCAGTGCCTCCGCGTTCGGCTGCTTCAGTTTCTTTCCCAGCAAGAATCTCGGCGCCTACGGCGACGGCGGCCTGATCACCACCGGCTACACCCCGGCCGCCGAGCGCCTGCTGAAGCTGCGCAATCATGGTTCCAAGGTGCGCTACCACCACGACGAGATCGGCTACAACAGCCGTCTGGACGAAATCCAGGCGGCGATCCTGCGCGTGAAGCTGCGACACATCGACCGCTACAACGCCGAGCGGCGCCGCGTCGCCGCCCGCTATGCCCAGGCCCTCGCGGGACTGGATCTCGAGATCCCCCACGAGGACGGGATCGGCGTCCACGTATATCACCAGTACACGGTACTGACCGATCGCCGCGACGCGATCATGGCCGCACTGCAGCAGGCCGACATCGGGCACGCGATCTATTACCCGATCCCACTGCATCGCCAGGCCGCGTTCGACGATCGCACCCGGCCGCCGCCCAGCCTTCCGGTTTCCGAGTCGGTGGCCGGACGCTGCCTGTCCCTGCCGGTCTTTCCGGAACTCGAGGATGCCCAGATCGACGCCATCGGCGAATGTATCCGCGCGGCACTCGCCTGAGGCCGAACACCCAGCCGTCCCGACGAGCAGGCCCCGCCGGGGGCCGGCCCATGCGGTGAACTAAGATGACGCAGCCCCATGTCGTCGTCTGCGCCGGCGAAACCTCCGGCGACAGTCTCGCCGCCGGCCTGATCCGGGCCCTGTCCGAACGGCGTTCGGACGTCGCCTTTTCCGGCATGGGCGGCGAGCAGATGCGTGCGGCGGGCGCGAACACGCTGATCGACGTGTCCGAACTCGCGGTGATGGGCCTCTGGGAAGTGCTGACGCAGTACGCGCGCCTGCGCCGGCTGCTGCGCCGGATGCAGCGCCATCTGGAGGAGACCCGCCCCCGACTGCTGGTGCTGGTCGACTACGTCGAATTCAATCTGCGCCTAGGCGAACACGCGCGCCGACTCGGCATCCCGGTGCTCTTCTACGTCAGCCCGCAGGTCTGGGCCTGGCGGCAGAAGCGCATCCACCGGATTCGGCGCTGCGTCGATGCGATGGCGGTGCTGTTCCCGTTCGAGGAAACCATCTACCGGGAGCAAGGAATCCCGGTGCGCTATGTCGGCAACCCGCTGGTCGACCGGGTACAACGCCCGCGGGTCGACCTGCGGGCGGAATTGCAACTCGACCCGGCCACCCGCGTGGTCGGACTGCTGCCCGGCTCGCGCAGCGGCGAACTCCGGCGCCACTGGCCGGTGCTGGTGGCGACCGCCCGCTGTCTCCACCGGCTGCGTCCGGACCTGCACTTCGCAGTGCCGCTGGCCTCCGGCGTCGGCGTCGGGATCCTGCAATCGCTGGCCCCGTACCGCGATCTGCCCATTTCGACGCTGGAAGGGAACGCACGGGCGCACCAGGTCATGGCAGCGAGCGAGCTGGTGCTGATCAGCTCCGGCACCGCGACCCTGGAGGCCGCGCTGCTGCGCACGCCGATGATCGTGATCTACCGCATGGCACCGCTGAGCTACGCGCTGTTCTCCCGGTTGATCCGGGTTCCGCACGTTGCGCTGGCGAACATCGTCGCCGGACGGCGCGTGGTTCCGGAGCGCCTGCAACGCGCGGCAAATCCCGAAGCGTTGTGCCGCGAAGCGCTCGACTGGCTCGACCACCCCGAGAAGCTCGCAGCCATCCGGGAATCGCTGGATCAGGTGCGGCAGCGGCTCGGCCCCGGCGGCGCCGACCGCAGAGTGGCCGAGACCGCGCTGGAAATGCTCGAGCGCGGCCGACTCGACGACCCACCCTGATCGTCAACCCGCCCCTGGACTCCGTGCACGCGCGATCGCGACGCACCAAGCGCGTCTTCCGCATGGCCCACTGGGAACGGCCGTTACTGTGAAAAACCGCCACGGAAGGGCACGGAAATCACGGAAGATGAAACGGATCGGACCCTATGTCCGTGTCTGTCCGTAGCTTTCCGTGACTCGCCTTTTCGTCTTTCAGCGTGGCCGCTGGCCACAAAAGCCAGCGTAGCGTGAAAATCGTTGGCAATGCCCCCTCCCAGCGCACGCGCCGCAACGGAGGACGGGGATCTTCATCGTCATGGGTCGCGCAGGCTCGCGCGTCGCTGGAAGCCGCAGGTGCTTCCCCCGCCGGGCCGAGGCCTGTTATGATATTCGGATCGGGGCGGTAGCTCAGCTGGGAGAGCGTCGCGTTCGCAATGCGAAGGTCGGGAGTTCGATCCTCCTCCGCTCCACCACCATTCCCATGCAAACAGGCGCCCCAATGCGCCTGTTTGCATTGGCGCTGCACGATGGCTTTCGCCGCAAGGCGCAACCTTCCTGCGACGGATCCATCCCTGGGCCGGGGCCCGCTTTCTATTGTGTCTGGCACCATGCACGCCTGTGCGATCGCATAGCGGCACTGCTGCGCGCGATTGACCCGTGCCGGTCTTTGCGCCAATCTGCGTATCCGTGTGCTTCCGGTTACCGGCCGGGTTCCGCCCGCCGCCGGCTTCCGGGGAGCGATACTCCTGCTGTCGACCCGCCGGCCCGCGGTCCGGCGATGCAACCAACGGTGGACCATACGATGAACGTTCGATACCGATTGGCCGGCGCCATCGCCCTGACCTGCGCGTTGGGCGCCCTTCCCTCCCTCGCCCTGGCACAGGCGCCCTGGGCGGACCGCCTGAAGGGCACCCTTCCCGTCGTGCCGCCGGTCTCCGAACCCGCGACCGACGAGGCGGCACCCTCGGTGCCCGTCGGGGTGGAACACGAGACGCTCGCTGCCGGCCTGAAGGAGGCGCTGGCGATCGGCAGTCAACGGGCGGTCGAGACCGCATCCAAGACCGACGGATACCTCGGCAACCCGGCCATCCGGATCCCGATGCCCGGTCTCCTCGGAGATGCCAGCAGCATGTTGCGCGGCATCGGGCTGGGCCGGCAGGTGGACGCCTTCGAGAAGAGCATGAACCGCGCTGCCGAGAAAGCGGCCCCAAAGGCGGCCGGGATTCTCGTCGACGCCGTGCGCGAGATGACCATCGACGATGCCCGCTCGATCCTCGTCGGCTCTCCGGATGGCGCGACCCGATTCCTGCGCCGGCGCGCAGGCGACCCGATCGCCGATGAATTCCGCCCGATCATTGCCGAATCGATGCAGGAACAGGGCGTCACCGCCGCATTCACCGCGTTATCGGAACAGGCGAAGCAGCGGCTGCCAGCGCTCGAGACCGCCGATGCGCTGGACCTGCCGGACTACGTCACCCGCAAGTCGGTAGACGGCCTGTTCGTGCTGCTGGCCGAGGAAGAGAAGAAGATCCGCGCAGATCCTGCCGCACGCACCACCGACCTGCTGCGCGAGGTCTTCGGCGGCTCCGACTGATTCGGTCGTCCCAGCGGCCGCCGTACGGTCCCGGCCGTCCTCGGCACGCCTCGCCGAACGCCGGAAGGCAGCCGCAACGCCCACCCGCATCACGGCCCGGGCTGTTGCGGCGGGCCTCGAACCGCCGCTCAGTGCGATCTCTCGGTTCCCCCGACCACCTTCAATGCGACCGTGGCGGGCTCAGCCGGCCGAAACTCCGGCGTCGGCACAGCGGCCGGCTGTGCCGGCCGGAACTCCGGAACGAGCTCCTTCAGCAGCCCCTGCACCCTCGGCTCATCGTGTCCGGCGCAGGCCCGCTGTAGCGAGCCGAGCCGGGGTACCAGCCATTGTGCGCTGACCTTGCGCGCCTCGGCCCGCAGGATCTTCGGGTGCGAGGTACCCACCGGGTTCTCGTGTTCATGGAACAGCTCCTCGTGCAGCTTCTCGCCGGGCCGCAATCCGATGAAGGCCACGTCGATGTCGCGCCCCGGCTCGTGCCCGGACAACCGGATCATCTCTTCGGCCAGATCCCGGATTCGTATCGGCTTCCCCATATCCAGCACGAACACCTCGCCGGCGGCGCCCATCGAAGCCGCCTGCAGGATCAGGCTGACCGCTTCCGGAATGGTCATGAAATAGCGGGTGATGTCCGGGTGCGTGACCGTGACCGGCCCGCCCTCCGCGATCTGCCGGCGGAACAGGGGTACCACTGACCCGGCGGATCCCATCACGTTGCCGAAGCGTGTGACCATAAACGCAGTGCCGTCCGCTTCGCCCACGCTCTGGCAATAGAGCTCCGCGACGCGCTTGCTCGCACCCATCACGTTGGTCGGGCGCACCGCCTTGTCAGTGGACACGAGCACGAACTTCTCGCAACCGTGCGTCGCCGCGAGATCCGCCACCATGCGCGTGCCCAGCACGTTGACCTTCACGCCCTCGACCGCGTTGTCCTCGAGCAGCGGCACGTGCTTGTACGCTGCGGCGTGCAGCACGATATCGGGCCGGAACGACGCAAAGACCTCCCGCATCCGCACTGCGTCGGTGACATCCCCCAGCACCGGTGTGAAATCGACCGGCGAAGGCAGGCGCTGCATGTCCCGTTCGATCGAGTACAGCCCGTACTCGGCGTGATCGAGCATGACAACGCGCTCGGGCCCGTACTGCGCCACCTGGCGGCACAGCTCGGACCCGATCGACCCCCCGGCGCCGGTCACCAGCACCCGCTTCCCTTCCAGGAAAGCGTGCAGCCCGGCGTCGTCCAGCGTAATGACCTCCCGACCGAGCAGGTCGTCGATCTCGACCTCGCGCAGGCGCGAAACCTCGACCCGTCCGTCCGCGAGTTCGCGCAGCGACGGCAGCGTCACACAGGCCACGCCCTCGTGCGCCGCCACGTCCACGATGCGGCGCATCAGCCGAGCGTCGGCCGTGGGCATCGCAATCAGCACCATCTCGACATCGAGCTCGCGCAGCAGGCGGTCGAGTTCCCCCACCGAACCGAGCACCGGCACTCCGTGGAGATCACGGCCGAGCTTGCGGGGATCGTCGTCCAGAAACCCGACGGGAAGGTACTCCCGCGACTTGATCAACTCACGCACCAGCAGATCGCCAGACCAGCCCGCCCCCACGATCAAGGCGCGGCGCCGGCTACCCTTCGGCTGGAAATGATCCTTGAACCAGCGGTAGAACAGCCGCGGCGCGGTCAAACCCATCGTCAGGAACACCGGATACACCAGTAGCACCGCTCTCGGCACGTCCCCGACTCGGCGCAGCAGGAACAGCAGCAGGATCGTCGTCGCCGCCCCCACCCAGACGGCGCGCAGGATTCGCATCAGGTCGGGCACCGACGCGAACCGCCAGATCCCCCGGTACAAACCGAAATACATATAGGCCACCGCCTGCACCGGAAGGCTCAACGCGAGCAGCAGCAAGAACATGCCCAGGAAATCGCCACCGAAGAACTGGAAATCCAGGCGCACCATGAAGGCCAGCAGCAGCGCCAGTGGCACCCATGCCAGATCGTGCAGGAACGCGGCCCATCGGTTCAGCACCAACGGCAAGATGTGAAAGCCCAAGGGTCTACCCCCACCCGCGCCAGTCACGGCGCCATACCCAAAATAGAATTATGCCATAAACCCCTGTCCAGACGAGTAAAGCGCCCGCCTGGACACCTGCCTTCGCGTCCAGTAGCGCCAGGGCCGAAAGGCCCGCGGCGGCCATCAGCAGGTACTCGGCCAGCACGGTACGCCGATGCGTCCAGCCCGAGCGCACCAGCCGCTGGTACGCATGCTGGCGGTGCGGCTGCCATACGCGCTCGCCCGACACGGCCCGCGCCGCGAGGGTCACCGTGGCGTCGACGATGAACGGCGAAAAGATCAGCACTCCGGTCCACAGCGGGAAGATCCCGTCGCGCTCCGCCCACAGCATCAGGGCCGCAGCCAACAGGCCCAGCGTGGAGGCCCCGGTATCGCCCATGAAGATCCGCGCCGGCGGAAAATTGAACCAGAGGAAGCCGGCGGCCGCGAGGGCCACGCAAAGGCTGGCCAGCGCGAACCCATCGGCGCCCGCGTTCCAACCGAGCCAGGCCATGAAGCCGAAGCCGATCGCGGCCATGCCCCCGGCGAAACCGTCCATCCCGTCCATGAAATTGTAGAGATTGACCATCCAGACCACGAACAAAGTGCCCAGAATCGCCAGCGCCCAGCCCGCCGGGATCCAGATCCAGCCCGGAAAGGTCAGGGACTCCGGGAACAATCCCGCGAACAGCAGTACGAGGGCCGCAAGCCCGTGGGCCGCCAGCCGCGGCCCGACCCCGACGCCGCGCCGGTCGTCGAGCAGCGAGGCGAACGCCACCAGGGCCGCTGCCGCGGCGATCCAACCCAGCCATGCCGGCAGAACCCGGAACGCGGCCAGTACCGCCCAACCGGCCAGGAGCCCGCCCAATATCGCCAGCCCCCCCGTGCGCGGCACCGGACACTGGTGCAGCGAGCGCTCGTTGGGATGATCCATCCACTGCAGCCGCGCGCCGGGGCTCGCCAGGTAGGCGGTGCCCCCGGCCGAGAGTCCGAGACTGAGCGCAACGGCTAGCAAGCCTTCCATGGGCGCCCAGTGTACACCGAGGGGTACCCCGACCGACGGCGAGGCCGCCGCAGGCCCTCCGTCCGCGCCGGCCGGGGCCCGCCGTGGCGACGATGGTAAGATCGGCCGATGTTCGAAGCAGCCACCTCGGGCCGCACGCAGCGCCGCGACTCGACGGAAAACCCGCCCGACCGGAGCCCACGCGGGGACACCCGCCGCCTTCCGTACCGAGGCCGCCGGAGCCTGGCGGCCGGATGAGTGCGCCGCGCATCGGTGTGGTGATCGTGCACTGGAACTCCCCGGAGCTCCTGGATACCTGCCTGAGCCATCTCGCCGCACAGACCCTCCAGCCCGCCCGAACCGTCGTGGTCGACAATGCCAGCAGGGATTTCGACGCTGCCGCGCGGCGCCGGGCCTTTCCCGGGGTCACCTTCGTTATGCTCGACGAGAACCTGGGCTTCGCGGGAGGTGCGAACCGCGGCGCCCGGGAACTCGGCGACTGCGACTGGCTGGCCTTTCTGAACCCCGATGCGTTCCCAGAAACCGGCTGGCTCGAGGCCCTGGCAGCGGCGGCCCTGGCGCACCCCGGTGCAGCCTCTTTCGCCAGCTGCATGCTGAAAGTGACGCCCGCCGACCGATTCGACGGCACCGGCGACGTCTACCACCTGAGCGGGCGCGTCTGGCGCCGTGCCGAGGGCTGTTCGGTGGACCCGGCCGACGCCGGCGACGGCGAAGTTTTTTCGGCCTGCGCCGGGGCCGGGATGTATCGCAGGGACGCGTTCGAGTCCACAGGCGGATTCGACGAGCACTTTTTCTGCTACCTCGAGGATGTCGACCTCGGGTTTCGGCTGCGCCTGGCCGGCTTCCGCTGCGTATACGCCCCGGCCGCCCGCGTGCGCCATATCGGTTCGGCGGTCACCGGGCGGCACTCGGATTTCTCCATCTATCACGGCCACCGTAACCTGGTCTGGACCTTCGTCCGCAACATGCCCGCGATCCTGTTCTGGCCGCTGCTTCCCGGACACCTGCTGCTGAACCTGGCAACCATCGTGCTGTTCACCGTGCGCGGTCGCGCAGCGGTGATCGGGCGCGCCAAGCGCGATGCGCTGCGCGCTCTGCCGCGGGTCTGGCGGGAGCGCGGCCGCATCCAGCGCCAGCGCCGAACCGGCAGCGCTGCCATCTGGCAGGCGCTCGACAAGGGGCGGCCCTGGCCGCGCTGCCGCCCTGGCCCCACCGGGAAACGCTAGCGGGCCAGGCCCGCTTGCGCGCGGCGGGCTCGGCAACCATCGTGCCGGCGCATCAGGCGTCGACTCCGAGGTCCGGCGCCGAGGGATGGAAATCCCGCGGTGCGTACCCGAACAGCGACTTCGCGGGCGCAAGGTCGAAGACCATGTCCTGCGCCATGCGGTCGACCAGTGCCGGATCGAGATGGCCGCTCATACCGAACCGGGCCGTAGTTGCCACCGCAGCCCGAAGCATGCCCGGCGGCACCGGAACGATCCGGGTCCGCCGGCCCAGTGCGTCGAACACACGCCGCACCATCTCCCGGTAGGTCAGCACCTCGCCGCCGCCCAGGTCGATCAGCCGCCCGCCGGTAGGCCGGGGCTCCAGTATCGCGATGCAGGCGCGCGCGAGGTCGTCCGCGTGCACCGGCTGGCGCAGCCCGCCGGCCCGGCCGGCGACCGGGAAAAACCCGAAGCGGCGGATGAAACGCGCGACGCCGGAGACGTTGTGATCGAGACCAGCGCCGTAGATCAGCGTCGGCCGCAGTACGGTCCACTCGACAAACCGGGCCTCGCGCGCGATCCGGAACTCAGCGTCCGCAAGCCGGCGAGCCAGGGCCCGCTCGGCTGCGCTGCGCGAATCCGCCTTGGTGTGCCGGCTGGTCGAACTGAAGGCCACCAGGCGCCGCACACCCAGCCGCTCGAGCTCGGGCAGCATCGGCGGCAGCAGCCACACCGGCGCGAGGTGAAACGCGGTATCGATGCGCGGCAGGCTCCGGTGCCAGCCGGCGGTACTCAGATCGCCCCGGTGCCAGACCACGTGCTGACCGGATCGTGGCGAACGGCTCAACGCGTGAACTCGCAGGCCCGCCCGCGCCAGCCGCGGCAGCAGAAAGTGCCCGACCACGCCGCCGGCCCCGGTCACCAGCACCGTGTTCACGTCCGCCTCCGGCGCAGCCCAAGCACGACGGCCAGCACGCCGAAGCGCGCCCAGACCATCGACTGCACCAGCCACATCAGCGGCCGCGGGTAGCGTTCGCGAAAGAACTTGCGGTAATAGCGCAGCATCCCGCGGTGTTTGTGCAGCTCGACGCGTACCGCACGTCCCCGGCTGCTCACGCCCTTGTGGTGCAGCACGTCGACCCCGGGAACGAACAGCACGGTATAGCCGGCATCCCGGAAACGGCGGCACCAGTCCAGATCCTCGCAATGCAGAAAATAGCCGGGATCCAACGGCCCGACCGCCGCCAGCGCCGTATGGCGAACCAGCATGAAGGCCCCGGAGATCGCGTCTACCGGGACCGGTTCGAGCGGGAGCGGCTCCGCCACCATATTGAAATCACGGAAACGGGGATCGTCCGGGCGCCACCGGTTCAGGTGCAGCACCCGCGCGAGACTGCGCCACGGGGTCGGCTCGCGCCGCCGGCATCCGGCCTGTTCGCTGCCGTCCGGGTTCCGGATCAGACAGCCCGCGATCCCCACCTCGGGGCATTTCGAAACCACCTCCAGCATGCGCTCGAGCGTGTCGGAGCGCACCAGGCAATCGGGATTCAGGAACAGCAGCCAGGGCGCGCGGGCCTGCGGCAGCGCGGCGTTGGCGGCGCCGGCGAAGCCGAGATTCCGGCCATTGCGCCGTACGCGCAACGCCGTACCCGCCTCCGCGGTGGCGATCAAGTCGTCGACGCTGCCGTCCACGGATCCGTTGTCCGAAACCAGCACCTCGACCGCGACGGTCGATGCCCACACCGCATGCACGCATTCAGCGAGCAGGGGCCCGCTGTTGAAACTCACCACGATCACCGAGACCTGCGGCACCAAACCACGCTGCGGTCCGCGTGCGTCACTTCGGTCCACTGCCATCCCCCCGCGCGTAGCGAAAAAGCCTGCTCGCGAGCCCCGCCTTCGCGTTGACGTTCAGTACCCCCTCCTCGCCGCGGCGGTCCGATTCCCTGTTCAGGCAGCCCCAGATCCCAGCGATCCGATGGAGTCTTGCAGCCACGCAGCATAGGCGAACCGGCCGCCCTCGGCAAAATGGGCGAAACCGCGTCATGCGCCACGCCGGCCACTTGCGGAAGCCGCTATCAGTTGCCGCCCCCGAAGCCGACACGGGTTGTTTTTCGATCGGGTATCGATGTTCATGTGTGTTCTTCCGCGGCTCGTTTTCATCCTTCGGGGTGCCGCACGCCCGCGGGCTAAAGAGTTCGCGGGAAAATCGCGTGCCGCGCCCCTCCCAACCCACAAGCGCGGAGAGAGATTCTCATCGTCACAGGCGGCGCAGCGTCACCACAGTGCGTCGTCGGGGGCTGCTCCCCAACGAACCACCCGTTTGGCCGAACGACCGGTCCCTGCTACGCTCCATTCGTGGGCACCGCAGTTTCAGCAGCCCATTGCAACAACAGCGACGCTCATAAGACGCCTATAACACATCCAAGAGTCACAGGGAGGCTCCCAATGGAAGGTTTCGGCCGCGTACCGTATGGATATCTGCGCTGGGTGACCGGGCTCGCGCTGGTACTTTTCCTCAGCACGATGACCGCCGGTTGCATGGGCTCCGGCTCCAGCGACGCAGCGGACGTACCGCTGCTGCCCGTGGTGCCTCTCGATCTGACCCTCGCACCCGAAGACCTCGCCGAACTCTACGCGCGCGACCCGACGTCGAACGACCGGCTGCCGGCGGTGGCTCGTTTCGGCGACGACAGCCCGCCTGCGGACGTCAACATGCGCTTTCGCGGCAGCTCGACCCGCTTTCTGCCCAAGAAATCGTTCAACATCCGCTTCGATGGCGAGCAGGATCTGCTGTTCGGCAGCGAACGCATGAACGCGAACGCGATGTACACCGATCCGTCGATGATGCGCGAACATCTCACCTGGGGCATGTTCGCCCAGCTGGAACGCCCCGCGTCGCGCACGCGATACCTCGACCTCTCGATCAACGGAGTGTACGAAGGGCTGTACCTGCATATTGAACGGGTCGACCAGGATCTGCTGCGAAACGCCGGCCTGAACCCCTCCGGCACGCTGGTCCGGGACCAGTTCCGCGACCTGCGCGGGGTCGATCCGCGCGTCGATGCCACCTCCGCGTTCGGATTCCCATGGTCCACGATTCCCGAGAGCGAGCGTGCGAGCCTGCTCGCCGACGCGTTCAACAGCCGCGGATCCCCGAGCTGGAGCGACCTCGAACAACTCCTGCTCTGGGTCGAGCAGGCGGCCCCTGGCCCGGCGTTCGCCGCGGCGTTCCGGGAACGGTTCGACACCGACGTCTTCATCGACTGGCTCGCGATCCATTTCCTGATCGGCGACATCGACTCCTTCGGCGACGACTACTGGCTGTACCTCGACCACGAGCGCGAAGATGCCCGATGGGTGGTGATTCCCTGGGATCACGATCTCTCCTTCGGCTCGCATACCCGCGCCGACTACGGCATCGCCAACGACTTCTTTGCCTACGAGTATCCGCTGGCCGACACCTGGGGCAACCGGCTGGTGCAATTGTTCCTGAACACGCCCGAGCTGCGGGAAACGCTCGACGCACGCATGCGCGACCTGATGCGCAACGCGTTTACCGAGTCGTGGTTCGAGCGGCAGATCGAAGCAGCGTGGGCCGAAATCGGTCCCAGCGTGCTGCGCGCGCCGGGTGCCCCCGGGCCCTCGCCGGCGTTCGAGGTCCACCCGCAGAACCACCACAGCGTTCAGGGCGTCCCCGAGCTGCATCTGGAACTCCTGCGCGATTTCGTTGCACTGCGCTACGCGTTCATCGAACGCAAGATCTCGCCGCCAATCGATGGCGAACGCTACCAGGCCTCGCGCCAAATCCTGGGTACCGTCCGCGCCGGCGAGCCGCTGGTGTTCACCGACCGCGCCGGCTTCACCATTGCCCGCCTCGATCCCGTCGACACGATCGAAGCCTGGGGGAAGATCGACGTCGAGGTTCGCCCCGACCCGGCTCAAGACGGCGTCGACCGGGCATGGACCTTGCGCAGCACGGTGCCCGAGTTCGAAGCGCAGCTGACCCTCTACTACCGGAACGAACTGCCTCCCAATCTCGAGAACTGGTACACAGGGGGGTTCGTGCCGCTCGGGCGCCAATGGGAACTGGTGATGGCCCGGCGCTACGGCGCCAGCGTCGAGCCGATTCCCGGCTCGCGCGTCAACCCGTTCAGCAACAAGGTCTCGGCTGCGATTACCGTGCAGCCCGAGCTCGCGCAGGAGTTCGCGGTGGTGCTTTCACAGGACTAACCCGCGCCTGCGCAGCGGATACGATCAGGCGCCGCCCGGGTGTATACCGGGAACCACGGCCAGTTTCGGCACCGCCGCCGGCGGAACGCTTGCTGCCGGGGGCGGCACGCTTGCCGCCGGGAGCGGTGCCGCCGCCTGGTACTCGGGCACCAGCTCGCGCAGCACGTTCTGCAGTGCCGCCTCGTCGAACCGGCTGCAGGCCTGTTCCAGTGCCTGCAGCCGCGGCGCGACCCAACCCCTGCTCACACGCCGCGCCTGGGCCTGAAGGATCTTGGGGTGGCCGGTGCCGATCGGGTTCTCGTGTTCGTGGAACAGATCTTCGTGCAGCTTTTCGCCCGGGCGCAGGCCGATGAAGCGCAGCTCGATATCCCGTCCGGGCTCGTGTCCGGAAAGGCGGATCATTTCCTCGGCCAGATCGCGGATCCGGATCGGCTTGCCCATATCCAGCACGAACACCTCGCCGCCCGACCCCATCGCTGCCGCCTGCAGAATCAGGCTCACCGCCTCCGGAATCGTCATGAAATAGCGGGTGATCTCGGGATGCGTGACCGTAACCGGGCCGCCTTCGGCGATCTGTCGTCGAAACAGCGGGACCACCGAACCGGTCGACCCCATCACATTGCCGAACCGCGTGACGATGAACGCCGCGCCTCCCGCTTCGGCCACGCTCTGGCAATACAGCTCGGCGATACGCTTGCTCGCCCCCATCACGTTCGTCGGCCCCACCGCCTTGTCGGTGGATACTAGCAGGAACTTCTCGCAGCCATAGGCTGCGGCGAGATCGGCCACCAGCTTCGTGCCGAACACATTCACCTTGACGCCCTCGACCGCGTTGTGTTCGACCAGTGGCACATGCTTGTACGCAGCGGCATGCAGCACCACCTGCGGCCGATGCGCGTCGAACACCTGGCGCATGCGCACCGGGTCAGTCACATCCCCCAGCAGCGCCGCGTACGCAACGCCCCCATCCAGGCGTTGCATGTCCCGCTCAACCGCGTACAGTCCGTACTCGGCGTGTTCCAGCATAATCAGGCACTGTGGCGCGTAACGCGCCACCTGCCGGCACAGCTCCGAACCGATGGAGCCCCCCGCGCCGGTCACCAGCACCCGCTTGCCCTCGAGAAACGCGTGCAGGCCCGCGTCGTCGAGCGTGATCACCTCACGACCGAGCAGATCCTCGAGCTCCACTTCGCGCAGCCGGGATACCTCCACACGCCCATCCGCGAGTTTCTCCAGCGACGGCAAAGTCACGCACGGTACACCGTAGTGAGCCGCCACATCGACGATCCTGCGCATCAGCGCTGCGCCAGCCCCCGGCATCGCGATCAGCACGATATGCAGGTCCAGCTCGCGCAGCCGCGCGTCGAGCTCGGAGATCGGCCCGAGCACGGGCACACCATGAAGGTCGCGTCCCAGCTTGCGCGAATCGTCGTCCAAGAACCCGACCGGAAGATACGCGCGGGTCTTGATCAGTTCTCGCACCAGCAGGTCGCCGGACCAACCCGCGCCGATCACCAGCGCGCGGCGCCGGTTCCCGGACGGCCGGTAATGATCCTTGAACCACCGATACGTGAGCCGCGGCGCCGTCAGCCCGATCGTCAGAAACAGCGGATACGCGGCCAGCACCGCCACCGGCAGGCTGCCCGCCCGCCCGGAGACGGCCAGCAGCAGCATCGTGACCGCGGCCCCGACCCAGACCGCACGCAGAATCCGCATCATGTCCGGCACCGACGCGAAGCGCCAGATGCCGCGATAGAGGCCGAAATAGGTAAACGTGACCGCCTGCACCGGCAGGCTCAGCGCCAGCAGCAGAACGAACGCCGCCAGGTGGCTGCCGCTGTCCAGAAACTGGAGATCGAAGCGGACCAGGAATGCCAGCAACAACGCCAGGGGCACCCACAGCAGGTCGTGCAGAAACGCCGCCCATCGGTTCAACACCAACGGCAACACATGAAACCCCAATGTCGACCCCCCAGCCGCGGCAACGACGCTGAATTCACGAAAAGTATGGCACAGACCACGGTCCAGCCGGGCTGACCCCGATCCGGGAATGACCGTCGGATCCGACTAATGCGATCGCGCCCAGCGCGGCCGCCATCCGCCCATCGACGGCCCGCACCGGGCCCGTTCCGGCCGGCTGGTCACGGGGGAAACCGAACGCCTCCCGCTCCTGGAGCCTGACGGCGGCACCGCGCCGACGCGCGGCGAACTCCCGCCTGCGTCAAGGCCCGACACCCACTGTCGTGCTCGGCCCCTGGCCCCACGTCGCCCTGCGTCTTCACGCCGCCCTCGGCATCGCCGCACGAGCACTTCCCTTCGGCATGCGGCCGCGGTCATGCACACGCGTTCCCGCCCGGGAACACCGACTTCCTACCGGAAATCGGTATCGCCCGACATCAGCCACCAGCGCCCGTTCAACTCGGCGGGCGCCGGACCCGGCGTCCGGATGCTGGTCGGCACCACGACATCCGGATCGGTCACCGTGGCGTCGTCCAAGCCCAGGCTCGCCGCGTGTGTGCTCGTGATCCACGCGAACACTTCCGGATACCCGGCAGCCGCCGCCCAGTCCCGCGCTGCGGCCACCAACTCCGGCAACGACCCAAGCGACCCGACCAGATCCATCAACTCCACCCGCTGCGCGTGCTCGCGCAGCACGATCACGCCCCGCCAGCCGGGCCGCCAGCGCCGGCGCACGCCGAAAACCCGGTAGCGATACTCCGGGTGCTGCAGGTAGCGGTAGCGCAGCCAGGCGTAGTCGCGTACGCCGACGATCGCCTCCTGCAGATCACGCGCCATCGCGGCCCAGAGCCGTTCGACCGCACGCGCCGCGCGCCCGGCCGGCAACTCCGCCAGATCCGCCAGACGCCACCGTCCGTTCGTCGCAGCGGCGGCCGGCCACCGAGGCTCGACCATGCGCCCGACCTCGGCGTACAGGCCCAACCGCTCGGCCAGCGTGAAATGTCGCCGGTTCGGGAAGCCGAACCCGATCAGGTGCTTGCTCCCGTACCCGGAGCAGGTCTCCGGCACGCTGGCCGCCGCACGAAAAAACGCTCCCTGGCGTGTCAGCACGCCGCGGTCACCCGCTTCCACCATCACGTCCGCGACCTGCCCCGCCCATTCCCTGCGCCCCAGAAAGCGCACCTCGCGCGTCAGCCCGCCATAATGCGCAACCACACGGCCGTCGCGCAGCGTCAATGCCCCCTGACCCCGCCCCTGGCCGTACTTCCAATGCCACAGCGCCTCGCTCATCGGGTGGCCGAACACCCGCTGGAACAATGCCTGCACCTCCGGCAACAACTCCGGCTCCTGGTAGGTCACCCGCCAGCGCCCCGCCGCCTGCTCGCGTGCGAGCACCAGCAGCTCCCCGGCCGCCGCAGCGCCGCGCTCGCCGGCCGGCCCGGCCCACGGCAGCTGCACCGCGCACTGTCCCTCCAGCCGGAACCCTGCGCGCGAGGCCAGGCTCAGCACCTGTTCGCGGACCAGCCACCCGGCACGCCCTGGCCGTCGCTGCGCGCCGACAAAAAAATCGAGCAGCAGCAGCCGGCCGCCGGGCCTCGAGCCAGCGGTAGGCCCTGCCCAAAAGCGTCAGCACATCTCGGGCGCGCGTATTGCCCAGCGCCACCACCGCGGCCAACGGCTCCGCTGGCGCGGGCGGGTCGGCATCCACCGGGAGCCAGCCCCCCTGCGCCGGCGCAGGCTCCAGCACCTGCTCGGCCTCTTCGAGTCGAGGGAGTTGCGCAGGCACCACGGGCAGCCCGGCGCGCTGCAGCACGCGCACCGCACCGTGCTCCGGCAGCCATTCCTGCAACGCCTCGGGCCAGCCGGCGCATCCGTGGCGTTCGCCCATCAGCCCACACTCGCCAGGATCCGCTCCTCCAGGGCCTCCCAGCGATGCGGCAGCGACACCACGCCCTGTTCCAGCCCCGCCTGCGTCACGTTCAGCTCGGCGACCATGATCGCCCGCTCGTAGCAATGGATCCCGCGTTCGCAAAGCAGGTAGACATTCACCCCGTAGGTTCCCTTCAGGATCGGAATCCGGGGAAAGCACAGCCGCACCCACGACCGACCTTCGGCGTCGCGTTCCAGCACGACTCCGTCGTTGTGGGTGCCGGCGCTGCAGACGATCCGGCCGTCCATCTGGGTGACCGCCGCCGCCACCGACGGGGGCGGAATCGCGGGATCCGAAACGAAATCGACCTCGACGCAGACTTCCGAATGACCCGACCGCACCGCAACGCGCCGGCCGGCATTCCCGTCGACGCGCACGGTCACCGACTGCAGCCGCGCGCCTCCCGCTGCGATCCCGACCGGTGCCACCGCCGAGAATTCCCTTTGCTGCGACGCTTCGGCGACCTCCTGCGCCGGCGCTGCATCGGCCGCCGCGTCCGCGTGCGCGTCCGCTGCATCGTTCGCGCCCGCGTTCTGCGACACTTCCGCAGCCACGTCGGCCGTCGCCGTCAGCGCATCGGTATTCATGAAACTGCTATACGCCGCGATCACTGCCGCAGGCTCGCCATCGCGCACCAGGCGGCCCTGGTCGAGCCAGATCACGCGGTCGCAGATCGCCTCCACCTGATACAGCGAATGGGAGCAGAACACGATCGTGCGACCGCCGTTCTTGAACTGCATGATCCGGTCGAAGGACTTGCGCGCGAACGCGCCGTCGCCCACCGAGAGCGCCTCGTCGATCAGCAGCACGTCGGGCTCGATACAGGTCGCGACCGCGAACGCCAGGCGCATGAACATTCCGGACGAGTACGTCTTGACCGGCTGGTCAATGAACTTGCCGAGCCCGGCAAACTCGGTGATCTCGGCGTAGCGCTCGCGCATCGCGTCGCGCCCCACGCCCATGATCGCGCCTTTCAGGAACACATTGTCACGGCCGCTCATCTCGGGATGGAACCCGCCGCCGAGCTCGAGCAGCGCGCCGACGGTGCCGTTCACCTCGACCGTACCCGAGCTCGGCGTCAGCGTGCCCGCGACCAGCTTCAGCAAGGTGCTCTTGCCGGCGCCGTTGTTGCCGACCAGCCCCAGCACCTGGCCCGGAGACACGTCCAGGTCGACCGGCCGCAACGCCGCCACCTCCCGATGCCGGGGGCGCTGCGTCACCACCTCGAGCAGCCGATCCAATGGCCGTTCATAGAGTGCGTACGAACGCCCCGCGCCGCGCAGCCGGATCGCGGTCACAACGCCTCCCGCACATGCGGAACCGCCCGGTGAAACAATACCCAGGCCGGCCCCAGCAGCAACAGCCAAAGCGCCAGCGGGCGCAATACGTTGCCGAGCGTTACTTCGGTGCCCTGCAACACCCCGTGCACCAGCGCCATCAGATCGGCGAACGGATTGAACACCATCGCCGCCTGCATCGCCTCGGGCAGCATCTCGGGCATATACAGGATCGGGGTCAGGAAGAACGTCATCGTGATCAGGAACGGAAACACCTGCGCCAGATCGCGCAGGAACACGCCGACCAGCGCGAGCAGATAACACAGCGGCACCAGCCACAGCAGCAGCACCAGGATCACGCCGGGCGCCAGCAATGCCGCCCCCGGCCCCTTCACCACCGCGATCACCGCGGTGTACGCGACCGCGTACACCGCACCGGAAACCAGTGCCGGCAGCAGCGGCAGAATCGGCAACGGAAACACCGCGCGGGCGTACAGCGGCGCGAACTCGCCGAGCACCGCGAGCGAACGGTTCAGGACATCCGCGATCATCAGCCAAGCGACGATGCCCACGAGAAAATAGTCGACGAACGGCACCGCGCCCGGAAAGCGCACGCCGAGCACGAGTTCCAGCAGGAACCAGTACGCCACGACCTGCAGCGCCGGCTGTGCGAACATCCACACGCCGCCGAGCAGCGTCCCCGAGGTCCGGATCCGCAGGTCGCGCCGGAACAGCAGGCCGAGCAAATCGCGCTCGCGCCACAGCGCGGCCGCCGGCCCGCCGATTCCGTCGACGGTACGGCGCAGGTAGCGCGGCGCAAACGTCAGCGCACGCATTTGCTGACCCCGCCGTTCGCCGGCGCGGCGGGAAGATCACCCCCCGCCGCACCTCCGGCTCTTGCGTGCATCAGTACTTCAGGAGCGAACGGCCGCCGCGGCCGCCGCCGCCGAACACCACGTGCCAGTCGCCGTCGATCCAGACCCATTCCTGCGGCACGTGATCCTCGCGCGGCTCCATCTCGAAGGCCTCGCCCTCGACGATGGTTTCGGGAACCGCAATCTTGACTTGGGTCACGGTCGCCCCGAAGCGGCCATGGACATCGCCGCCGACGACTTCCTGCTCGAGAAACTGCAGCTGCGCTTGCGCCGACGTATAACCCTGACGATTGACGATCGCCCGGTACGCCGGGTCGAAGTAATCGTACACCGCTGCGTGGTCGCCCTCGACCCGCAGCTTCCAGAACTCGGCGACGCGCTCCATCAGCCGTTCGCGCGTGGCCTCGCCCTCGCCGACCGCTGCGGCCGCGAGCGCATCGACCGCCCAGCCATCGTCGCCGAGCGGCACCATCTGGAACGCGCGCCGGGCTTCGCGATGGCCCTCGAACTGCTCGTAGAACAGCGTCACCGCGTTCTCTTCGGCGTGCAATGCGGGAAACCTGCGCGGCCCATCGCCTGCCGCCTCGACCGCCGCAGCCGGGCTCCAGCTCTCGCCGCCGTCGACCGAGCGGCTGAGGTAGATGTTCGCGCGCACCTCGCGGTAATCCTCCCAGGCCGCGACCAGGGTACCCTCAGGCGTCACCGCCAACGCCGGGTTCCACGAGCGCGTCAGATCCGGATCCTTGCCGACGTCGAGACGCTCGAGTTCGCCCAGCCACACACCTTCCCGGGCATCGAGCCGGCCGGCGCCGATCCGGTAGCCGAACGGGCGGTTGAACTCGTTGCGCCCTTCGGGCCGCCAGGTGAACAGCACATGCACCACGCCGTCGTGCACCGCGGCGACGGTCTGGCTGACCTCGTCCAGTTCCTCGGTGCCCGGAAGCGGCGGGATATCCTCCCAGGTGGTACCGCCATCGGGCGAGCGAAAGCCGTACAAGCCCGGGCGCTCCCACTGATGGTAGCCCAGGATCACCGGCGTGCCGTCGGCGTCGACCAGCACGTCACCGGTGAAAAATCCCTGATCGAAACGCGCCAGTTCGCGCGGCTCGCTCCATTCCTCCCAGTCTGCGTCGGATACGCGCACCATGAAACGCGTCCCTTCCTCCTGCTGACCGCCGACCAACTCGCGCCAGGTCACGACCAGCCGCTCACCCGAAACCGTGACAAACGGTTCGAAGGCGACCGGCGCCCGCCCCTCGGCGCGGTCGAGCAGTACATCCTGCTCCGGCCAGGTCTCGCCGCCGTCGCGCGAGATAGTCACGAACACCCGGTAGCGCGCCACGCGCTCGTCGTGGTAGACGACCGCGACGCGCCCTGTGCCGTCGCTGGCCAGCTGCGGCGGCGGCAGCACGCCGTTCGAGGCGTTCACCTTCACGGGTTCGCCGAGCACCGGCGTGCCCTCCGCTTCGTCTTCGAGTACCCGGCGCAGGTACAGGTGCTTGCCGGCGTCGTCCAATTTCTGCCACCAGAGCAGGAACAGCCCCTCGGGGCGCGAGTGCACCTGGAAATACCCGCCGCCCGGTTTCTCGACCTCATCGTCATCGTCGACCACGGTGTCGGCGCCGCGGCCGCGGTAGACGACGCGGCCCTCTGGGTTCAGAAACAACAGTCGCGGACTGCCGTCCGCCATCGCGACCCCAGCCGCCTGCTCGGGCACGCGCCCGCCCGGCGCAGCGATCGCCGGCCGCGGACGCGGCAATGCGTCGCCCACCGACGCTTCTGCCTTCGACTCGGCCCCGGCATCCCCCGCAGTCCCGTCTTCGGCCGCTGCCGACACGCCGGGACCCAGCAGCAGGGCCGGCGCCAACACCATCCAATACCAACGCATCAAATCGTACCTCGCAAAACCTACCGATCCTTCCGAAAAAAAGGGCGGGCCCGCAGGCCCGCCCCGTCACGCGATCCGCGCCTCGATCAGCGGATGTTCGGCCAGGGGTTCTCCTCGCTCATCGTCTTCATCGGAACGCCCATCGCATTCGTGCTTTCGAACTTGGTCACGAGCGTGCCCGTGGCACGGCATTCCGCAACACCAGCGACGTCGGTTCCAGGCAAAATACCGGCACCGATGCAGCTATCACCCGCATTGAAAGGAGTTCCAAAGAGATTCTCGTTCAGACGCGGATCGTTGAACGCCCAGTACATCCCGCCGCTCTGCGTGTGGTTCTGCCCCGGAGCGGTCAGGAAGTCGTCCCGCGTGATCGTGTCGTAGCAAGTCACGCGCTTGGTCCGGGCACCCGAGTTGAACACCTCGTCGCGGTTCCAGACACCGCCGAACAGCGGCTGGATCAGCACCTCGCCGTCCCAGTTCGGCAGCCGTGCCATGTTGGTGCCGGTGACCAGCACGAACCACTCGGTATCCACCGGGCCGGTCGGGTACCAGCTGTACATGTGCGTCAGATGCGTGGTCAGGCCCAGCGTGTTGAAGTTGCCGATCGCCTGGCCGCCGGACAGCGCGCCGCCGTTCGCGATGTCATTGATGCCCTTGTACGCGGTCACGAAACCGTCCGCGGCGTCGACGATGATGATCTGACCCCACATGGCCGCCTCGGGATCGTCGTTGGCAACGATCAGGAAGCCCTCGGTCTGATCCATCAACAGATAGGCCGGGAACGATGCATCACCGGTCAGGCCTGCGATGTCGAGCCCGCTGAAGGACGGGTCGTTCACGGTCTGCTGGATCAGGTCGAAGTCGGACATGCTGCCGGACGCGTCGTTGTGCCAGCAGGTGCCGTTGACCGGATCCTCGTACTGCCACACGTAGTGCAGCCGGTTCGCCTGGAAATCGGGGCTATTGATCCCGACACCGGGGATGTTCCCGGAAGACCACGCAGCCGGAGGGGCTGCGCCGTCAATGACGGTCCGCTTGATAAAGCCACCGAGCGACGACTGCAGCGAGAGGAACGAGAAGCTGCCCGCCCCGGTCTTGAAATACGGGAACAGCAGTTCGTCGGACTGGGCCTGGGTCGCACCCAGCGCAAGCGCCGCACCCAGAGCGAGAGACAGGACTTTCTTTTTCATCGTTGAGGCTCCTTATTGATCTTTAGCTGGTATATCTAACATGGTTACTGACCGACATCGATCTCGGCCCAGTCGCATCACTAATCGCTGTTGTCCTTTTGAACCACGTCGCAGGTGCCCATCACCCACCCTTCGTGGAGGTTCTTAGGCACCGGAACGCCGGCAATCGAGTGGTCCTCCCATTCCGAGGAGAGGACGATCGCGTCATCGCTGGCCAAGGCGCACATTTCTACATACGGAACCTTATAGCCACTGGGAACTTTGCCGCAGATGTGCTTTGCACGACTTTCGCTGATCCCCGCTCGTTCAGCCACAAACCAGCAGTTGTCATATTTACCATCTTTACCATCGCTGTTCGACTGGACGGGCCCAGCCCCGAACAGCATGCCCACCGCGGCTCCCGCGGCGACAAGTTTCAATGCCGTCTTCATCTGATCGCTTCTCCTTATTGCCCTGTTCGTTTCCACAAAAGGCGCCCACCCAGATGACGCCCATTTACAACACCCGGTGCGCAAAACCAACACCTGGCGCAAGACTACGCGGCCGGCGGCCCAACTGTCAAGGCGTGCAACCCGGGATCTCCAGCCCCGTAGATGTCATCGGAGCGCGCCCCGCCCGGAGACGCGCCGCTTATCCCGCACGCGTTAACCCCACCGCGCGGGCGCGCGGGCGTGGTATCGCTGTGAAGTCGCTGCCGTGGGGCGGGGGGGGGGCTGCAAGTCGATAACCCGGTCCGAAAGCTTCCATGACGTACGCTCCTGCCCGCCTGCGCATCGGGGATGTTGAACCGATTCCCTAAAAGCTAATGTAGACTGACGGCAACCGCGGCGCAAGGGCTGCACCCCGCGGGTCGACGATTTTTTTCTACCGGCGAGCGGGCACAACGCAGTATTTCGAGGACCGAGCGGTCGAGTCGTATCCCGGTGGAGCGCGAGACCGAAGACTCCGACGTTTGGCGCGGCCAGGAAACGCGCACGGCCACGGGGCTCCGGCAGTGGCTGCAGCGCCGGATGTCGCTGGCGCGGGCGATTCGCGCAGCGCCGGGGGTCGCCCAGGGCGCTGATCGATCCGGCGACGGGGCGCGCCCAGGCGCCATCGGATGGGCGCCGGTGAAGCACTGCGGCGGCTCACCGGCGCCCGCCCGGCGACCGGACGCGCCCGAGCCGCTGCCGCCCGCGGCGCAGGAGGCGATACACCCGCACGACCAGGCGCCGGGAGTGCGCCTGTTCCAGCTGCTGGAGGCGCGCGGCCGCTTGCCGATGCTGCTCCGCAACGGCATCGATCTCCTGGCGATGCTGCTGCCGCAGGCGGTCGATCTCCTGGCGATGCTGTTCTTGCATCCCGGCACTACGGTCCTGCAGGTCCCGATGCTGCTCGGCCAGCGCCTGGTGCAGCCGCTGCTGCGCCTCCAGCGCGTGGCGCTGACGCGCCGTTTCCTCCGCGAGGCGCTGCCGTGCCTGCTCGCGCTCGAGCGATTCCTGGCGCACGCGGCGGTATTCGCCGAAGATCGCGTCCAGCGCCGACGCGTCCCAACGCGCGCGCCATTTCGCGTACAGGCGCTGGCGATGTGCCGATGCATCGGCCGACCGCGCGTGCACCAGCCCGACGCCGGAACCGCCGCCGCTGCGGTAGGTCGCGGAGAGGCGGTCGACACGGGCGAACGGCGTATGGCACGCGGCCTGCAGCCAGAAATCCCAGTCCTCGTAGACGTCCAGATCCTCGTCGAACCGGCATCCGGCGGCCAGCAGGTCGCGATGGAATACCACCGCGTGGATCGGGATGAAGTTCTCGTACGCCAGCCGGTGGGCATTGAACGGCTCGTGCATCACCCGCACGATCCCGCCCTGCCCCTCCGGCCCCCGGTCGACGACGCGCACGCCCGCGTACGCGGCGCGCAGCGAGGGATGGTTCTGCAGATGCCCGACCAGCCCGGCCAGGTGGTCGGGATCGAGCAGGTCGTCGTCGTCGAGAAACGCGATGAACGTTCCGTTGGCCGCGTCCAGCCCCCGATTGGCGGCCCGGCTGCGCGACAGCGGCACGCCGGCCGCCACCGAGCGCAGCGGGAAGCGACCGCACCATTCGGGCAACGGCGGATGCCCGCGCCCGAGCGCGTCGACCACGACGACCTCGACCCGGGGATAGGTCTGCAGCGCCAGCGAATCGAGCGCTTCCTGCAACGCCGCACGCCCCATGCTGCGCACCACGACCGATACCAACGGCTGGGTCTGTTCGTCGAGCGGCAGGCCGCGTTCCGCGGCCCAGCGCGCCGCGCTCGCGTAGAGCGCCATCGGGTCCTTGGCGATCTCGGCCGCGGTGGCCACGCAGTACGCCTCGGCGGCCTCGACCTCGGGACCGAGGGTATACGACCGGAACCGGTTCAGCGCCTCGACATGCCCCTGGTAGTCGCGCTGGCGTATCTGGCTGGCGAACACCGCCATGGCCGCGCGCTTGCGCGGCAGTAGATCGGTCACGTCGAGCAGCCGGTTCGGCCGCAGCGGAACCCCCACTTCGTACATCGCGAGCCGCAGTTCGCCGCCGACGCGGCGCACCGCCTCCGCCGCCACCATGCCAAGCGCCCGGTGGTCCGGGTGCATCTCGAGCACCGAGGGCGCATAGAGCAGGCGCGTGCCGGACCCGCGCAGCGTATCGACCACGCGCTGCACCAGCCACTCGCCATAACGGACGCCGCGGTCCGGGAGCCCCCAGAACTCCGGATCCCCATACCCCAGCAACCGGCCCGCCGCCCGGCTCTCGCGCTGGCGCTCGCGGGCGTAGTCGACGGCACTGCCGCTGTCAGGCGGGGCTTCCGCCGCCCCGTCGGTGACGACGATCACGCGCACGGGATCGCCCGCATCGACGTGGCGCAGGATCGCCCCGCCGCAGCCGAAGACCTCGTCGTCGGGATGCGGAGCGAGCACCACCGCTGGGCCGCGACCCAGTGCCTGCACACACTCGTAGGGTACGTGCCGTTCTTCCATCAGCATCCCTTCCCCGGCACCGGCCCCGTCCCTCCCGGATCCGCCCTAGCGGGCTGCCGCGGGGTGGCTCCCGCAGTTCATTCTGCGTTCACTCCGGCCGCCGGTTCAACGGGCGCCTGCGCAGGCTGCGAAGCCCAGTCACCGAGCCCCTCCATCCGGCGCCGGAACTCCTCGGTGACCACGCGCGTCTCGGTCACGTCGCGCGCGACCTGCGGCGTGATCAGAACGAGCAGTTCGGTGCGCTGCATCGAGGTACGCGTCGTTCCGAACAGCGGGCCGAACAACGGCATCCGGTGCAGACCCGGAACCCCCGTCTCGGTACGGCTGTTGCTGTCGCGAATCAGCCCGCCCAGTACCACGGTCTCGCCGCTCTGCACCGCGACGGAACTCTCGATCAGGCGCTGCTGGATCGTCGGCGAGTCGATGCCCGATGTGGTGGTGCGCGCCACATCGTTGACCTCCTGTTTCACGTCCATCAGCACCATGCCGCCCGCGTTCACCCGCGGGGTGACCTCGAGGCTCACGCCGGTGTCGCGGAACTGGATGTTGCTGACGATCACCGGGCTGTCGGTCACCACCGACGCGGTCTCGGTCGTGCGCACCGGTACCTGGTCGCCGACCCGGATCACGGCGGTCTGATTGTCGAGCACCATCACCGACGGCGAGGACAGCACGTTGACGAGCGAGTCCTCCGCCAGCGCGCTCAGCACCGCACGCACCTGGCTCGCACTGTCGACGATCGAGTAGTTGAACCCGGGAAAGGTCTGCGCAAGCGTCGCGGAGTCACTCGACCCGAATATGCCGCGACCCCGATAACCACTGCCGAGGTTGTCCTTGAAAAACCACTGCAGCCCGTATCGCAGTTCGTCGGACAGGGTCACTTCGACGATGGTCGCATCGACCAACACCTGCATCGGCGGAATATCCAGCTCGCGGACCGCCGCCTCGATGACTTCGTAATCGCGCGCACTCGCGAGCACCAGCAGCGCGTTGTTGCGGTCGTCGGCAATGATGCGGACCTCGCCGTCGAGCGTGCCGGAGACCGTCCCGGCATCGATCACCGTCGCCTCGGCAACCGACCGGCCGCCGGCCCGTTCGGCCGATGCTTCCTGCGTGCCGCCGAGTTCGACCGCGGTCATGCCCGGCGCCAGCGAGGCCTCCGGTTCGGCGCGGGGCACCCCCGAGCCGGTGTAGACCTGCGTCAACACCTCGGCAACGTCCGCGGCCTTGCCGTTCTGCATCCGGTAGACGTGCAGCCGCGGCGTGTGCACGTCGCGGCTGCGGTCGAGCCGGGTGATCCATTCCTTCGCCTCGTCGAGGTAACGCGGCTGCGGGGTGATCACGAGCAATGCGTTCAGTCGCTGCACCGGGATCAGGCGGAACAGCCCGAACACCGGAGACTCCGGATCGGCCAGAACGCGCTGCAAGGCATCGGCCACCGCGTCCACCTCGGCATTCTTCAGCGTGAAGAGGCCAACGGACATCCCCTTCAGCCAATCGACGTCGAAGATCTCGACGGTTTCCAGCCACTGCGCCAGCTCGCGCCGCGTCCCCGCCAGAATCAACAGATTGCGGTTCCGGTCCACGCGTACCGCCGAACCGGGAGTGAGAAAGGGTTCCAGGATCTTGTACATCTCGGCGGCACCGATGTACTCCAGAGGCACGATACGCACGCCGAAACCGGGGTCGCCCGCCCGAAGCCCCGGCGCGACAGTGCCCTGCAGCGCCCGGTCGCGCGGCATCACCTGGTGGACTCCATCGACCGGAACGATCACCACCCCGCGCAGGCGCAGGATCTGCTCGAGGGTCGGCAACAGCGCGTCGCGCGACAACGGCCGCGTGGTCTGCAACGTGACCTGCCCCTGCACGCCGTCCTCGATCAGGTAGTTCAGCTCCAGGAGTTCGCCCAGCACGAAGCTGACCACCTCGCGCAGGTCCGCGGCCTCGAAGTTCAGCGAGACGTCTCCGGTCGGCTCCTCGGCACGAACGGCACGCGCGGCGCGTTCGGCGTCGAAGAACTCGCCGGAACCCCGGAGAATTTCGTCCTCGATGCGCGCATCCGCGCGCAGCCCGCCCGGGGCATCCGGCGCTTGGCGCGCGGCCGGTGTACCGGGCAACGCGGCATCCGGCGGCGGCGTCGCCTGACCCGGCAGTGTCCGCGGTCCGCCGGATCCGCTGTCAGGCTCCAGCGTCGCGCAGGACCACAGGAACAGCGCGGCCGCGACGAGCCCCCCGGCACGCAGCGCCAGCCGAGCAACCCGCCACGCTGCCCCGGGCGACCCGGCCACACGCACTCTACCCTTCGTTCCCGATACCATTTGTGTCCTCTTCGAATATATTGCCTGGAATCTCTTCCAGCCTGCCGTCCGGCACCTGATCCCCGATACGCCGGGCGGCTTCTCCGGTCCGCCGTTCCGGCCGCAGCGGCAGGATCATGGTCCCGGCCTGCGAGCGCAGTTCGACCTGGTCGGCCGCGACCGCTTCCAGCACCCAGTCTCCCCGCGCGTCGCCCTCGCGCAGCACGAAGCTGCGGCCGCTCTCGCGATCGCGCACGATCGCGAAACGCCCTTCGGGCGCGATCACGGTGCTGGTCAGCACCCAGGCCTCGGGGCTGCGTTCCAACGGCGCCGGCACGGCCTCCGCCTCGTCGACACGCGGCCGGCGCCCGGGCACGAACAGCGGACGGTCGCGCAGCTCCAGCGCGGGCGCCAGTTCCGGCAGCACCGGCAGCGCCAGGTCGGCAGGCGCCACCGCCGGAAGCTCCCGCTGTACCGTCGCGAGCAGTGCGTCGCGCCGCTCCTCGTACCAGCGATGCATCAACCATGCCTCGACGGCTAGCGCTACCAGCAGCAGCAGCGCCACCAGCGCCAGCGGGACGCGGACGCCACGCACGGTCATTCCCCGCCTCGCATGAAGACCATCGCATCGAACTGCGCCTCGACCTGCTCGGCGCCCGGGTCGGGCGTTCCACGCCGCACCACGCCCCGCCGCCCCTGAATGCGGACGTTGTCGACGAAAATCAGCGGGCGCGCTGATTCCACCGCCTCGAGCACCTCGGCCAGCACCTCGCTGTCGCCGCTCATCTGCATCCGTACCGCCACGCGCACGAAGCCCTCCTCTTCCTGCGGCGCCATGACCAGGGTCGAGCGCACGTTGCCCCCCTTGTCGGCCACGACCTCGCCGAGGCGGCGCTGCAGATCGGCGGCGGCAAGGGCCGGCGTCTCCCGCTCGACCGCCAGCCCGGCACTGCGCACCGTCTCGGTCAGATCGGCGACCCGTTCATCGAGTGCCGGCCCCTGGGCCGCGACCTGCGCCAGCCGCTCGAGCCGGAAGCCGAGGTCGGCAACCGCATCGTGGTAGAGGCGATACCGGTCGACGACCGGCTTCACCACGCCCACGCCGACGGCCACGAGCACGAGCAGCAGGATCCCGAGCGCAAGCGCGCGGCGCTCGCGCGGCTGCAGATTTTCCAGCGTCATCCGTCGGCCCTGCGGATACGCGCGGTAATCCGAAACTGGTCGGCGGCACCGCCCATGCGGTCACGCGTGACCGGGGCCGAAAACGACACGCTTTCGAACATCGGCGATGCCTCGATCCGCTCGATCAACCCCGACGCCGATTCCGACAAGCCGCCGATGTCGACACGGTTTCCGGACAGCTCCAGGCTCTGCACCCAGGTATCGTCCGGCAGCACCCGGGCCAGCTCGTCGAGCGCCTCGGCCGTATACGGCCGCGCCAGCCGGCGCTGCACCAGGAACTCCGCCTGCTGGCGCAGATCCCCGTGGCGCGCCTGCAATTCCTCCACCTGGCGCGCGACGCCTTCGTAGCGCGACACCTCATGGTTCAGCACGACGACCACCTGACGCAGGTAGCCCAGCGGCACGAGCGCGGCCGCGACCAGAAGCACGACAACCGCCCGCGCCAGCCAGGTATTGGCCCGGGCCGCAGCACTGCCCTGCGCCCGGGGCCCGCGTGGCAGCAGATCGATCGCTTTCTCGCCTGCAGCGAGCACGCGGTCGGGGCGGAGATCGAGCGCGGCCAGCCGGTCCAGCCACGCGTCCAGCCGCGGGCGGGGAATCACCAGCAGCCGGATCCGCAGCCGCCCCTGAGCGGGCCGGCGCTCGAGAACACGGAACGCATGGTAGACCGCATCGACCTTGAACGGCGTGTGCCGGTCCATTTCGAAGCCAATTACCTGGGCGAGGTTCTCCTCGACGGCCAGCGGAAGATCCAGCGTCTTCGCGAGCACCTGGCCGGGCGGCAACACCAGTTCCAGGTCACGCCGTGCGCGTTCCTGGCGCAGCTCCCGGGGAAACGCTCCCGCCGATTCGATCTCGGCGAGCGCGAAAGCGCCCAGTTCCCGACGGCCACCTGCGGCCCGCACCGATGCGACGACCTGTTCGCCGCCGAGCTCGAGC
This sequence comes from Thioalkalivibrio nitratireducens DSM 14787, assembly GCF_000321415.2. NCBI lineage: Bacteria > Pseudomonadati > Pseudomonadota > Gammaproteobacteria > Chromatiales > Ectothiorhodospiraceae > Thioalkalivibrio > Thioalkalivibrio nitratireducens. Next base: position 1,940,925 of record NC_019902.2, read on the forward strand.
ACCAGCGCTTCGCGTTCGGGAAACACGCGGCGCGGCAGCAGGGCGCGCAATTCGCCCCACCACCAGCGCCACAAGGCGGCGACTGCCGCCCCTGCCGATTTCCGGTTCACTTCCACATTCACCTGCTCGCCCCATCGCCTGCCCCCGTAACGCGGCCGCGATCGCGATAGGCCACGATCGTGAAGGGCTTCCCGCCGCCGTCATTCGCAGGAACGAGTGTGGCCCGCAGGCCCGCGGAGCCCCCTCCCGGCAGCACGACGAAAGACTCGACAATATACGCGATTCCGGCGGGCGAGGCTACGTGCGCGAACGCGCCGGGGAAAGCCGGCCCCGGTCTCCCCTGTGCAAGCGCCGCCTCGCGTTCCTGCACGAAGCCGTCCAGGACCACCGGCTCCGCAGCCGACAGCGCGGTCAGCAGGCGCGGGTCCGCGATCTCCGGGGCAATGCCCGCAACCCCGGAATATACCGTCAGCCATGGCGCAACCCGACGATAGACCGTCGGCGTGATGCCAAGAACGCGCTGGAGCTCCTCGACCGCCGGAAACGGTCCGTTGCGCGGGCCGTCGGCACGCCCGGCGGCCGCATAGCCTGCGGCACCGTCGCCATGCAGCCGGCGCTCCGGGCTCGGATCCCGCCAGTCGAGGATGTTGTCGACCAGCCGGCTGCGCTGCGCGGCTTCGTCGGCTCCGGCCGAAAGCAGCAGCGCGTCGAGCAGCTCGCCCGGCGCGTGGTTCAGGTCGACGTAGGCGGCCGCATCGCGGACCCGGACCCAGATCTCCCGGTCGCCGAGCACGATGCGCCGCAGCGCGCCGTCGCCGCTCCAGCGCTGTTCCGGCTGCGGGTGGCTCAGCATCAGCGCCGCGTGGTGGATGCCGCCCTCGGCCAGCGTGCGCGCTTCGGTGACCTGCTGCAGGTAGTGCACGATCCCGGCTTCCCGGCGCATGCCCAGCGTCAGGCTGCCGGCGATCACCGTCAGCAATGTTATGATCCACAGCGTGGTGACCAGCGCAACCCCGCGCCGGCGCCTGCGCGCTGCCAGCGTCCGCTTCCGCGTCATGGCCGCGGCTCCGTGATCCAGATCTGGGCGCCATAATCCTGGCGCGGCGCGACGATCAGCGGCGGCCATTCGCCTTCCCGGTCGCGGATGCGCATCCGCACCAGACGCGGCAGGCGGTCCGCCCGCCAGTGGTCGGTCCAGTTCGGTTCGCGGCCGTGCGCCTGGGTGCCGAAATACTCAAGCGCGATTTCCTGCACGCCGTCGGCGAGGGTCTCGCGGTCGGTCTGCGTCGCCGCGAGCGTATCCGGATGGAACAGGCGCTGCCCGAGGACCAGCGCGGCTTCCGCGGTACCTGCACCCGCCACCTCGAGCGAGAGGCGGTACAGGCCGCCGCCGCCGCGGTGCCCGGGCAGGGCCGCCACCCAGTCGACACCATCCGGGCGCCCCTCGAAAACGAGCACCGGGCCCTGGTCCGCGGTCTGCCGGAACACCGGCTCGGCGCGCGCCAGGCTGCGGTCGATGAACTCGAGCACCTGCATGCGGTCGGCGACCTCGCGGCCGGCGCGTTCCGCGGCATCCCAGCTTCCCGCGCCCAGGCGCAGCCCCGAGAACAGCAGGCTCAGCAGCAGACCGAGCAGCACCAGCGCGATCATCACCTCCAGCAGCGTGAATCCACGCGCCGGACCCGACCGCCACCGCACGCGCGTCATCGGGACGCCACCACCCGGAGTGTGGTCAACTGTAGCGATCGCGGCCGTGCCTCGCCCCAATACACTTCCAGCGTGACCAGGAAGGCGTCCAGCCCAGCGGGCTGTGCCAGACCGCCATCGATCCATTCGTGGGGTGCGACCGTCTGGCGCCACCGGTAGCCGTCGCGGCCGAAGTCGCCCCGGGTTTCCCCGACTTGCAACGGTTCCTCGACGCCAGCCAGCGCGAGCTGACTCTGCGCCAGGCGCAGCGCGGTGGCATATTCCCCAGCCTGCGCCGAGAGGCGCAAGCCGCCGGAAAACACCTGAAACAGCACCGCGAGCGTGACCGACATCAGCACGAAGGCGACCAGCACTTCGAGAAGCGAAAACCCTCGGCCCCGCCCCGGACGGGTCTTCGGGCACGTCCGCCGCCGGGTTCGGTCAGGCATCGCCGCCGGCTCCGCCGCCAGCGGTGATGCCCACCCGCCCGGTCAGCCACTGGACGTCGACCCGATAGCGACGCTGCCCCGCCGCCAGCGTCAGCCTGCCGCCGGTGGCCGAACCATCGGGGAAGAAGGTGATCGCGCCCACGCTGTCGCCGACGACTTCGGTGGTTCCTGTCACCATCCGCAGGTCGATGCCGCCGGGGAGCTTGCGCTGACGGGCGTCGTCGCCGATCCAGTAGAGGCCCTGTTCCACATCGACGAACAAGCCGACCGGCTCTCCGGAGGCGATGGCGCGGCCCCGCGCGTAGCGCAGGCCCGACGCGAGGTCGCGGGCGGCACCCTTGATCTCCAGCCCCGCCAGCGCCCCGTCGAAACGCGGCACGACGAGTACCAGCCCCACCGAAAGGATCACCAGCACGACCATCAATTCGATCATCGTGAACCCCCGGCGATCGCCGACCGCGACGGTCCGGGACATGGCGACCAAAACCGTCGCTACTCCCAGCTCACGACATCTGCGCTTTCGCCTTCACCACCCTCACGGCCGTCAGCCCCGTAGGACCAGAGGTCGAACGCACCGTGCTGCCCGGGAAACCGGTAACGATAGGCGTTGCCCCAGGGATCCTCGGGCACCTCGCGCTTGCGCAGATAGGGGCCGTTCCAGCGCTGCGCACCTGAGGGCTCCCGCACCAGTGCCGACAGGCCTTGCTCGGTCGTCGGATAGGAGCCGACGTCCAGGCGGTATAGATCGAGCGCGGAACTCAATTCCTGGATCTGCACCTGGGCGGCGCGCGTCTTCGACTCGCCGAGATAACGCATCACCTGCGGACCCACCAGCCCGGCCAGCAGCCCGAGGATCACCAGGACGACGAGCAGTTCGATCAGGGTAAATCCGCGAACACGGGTGCCCGCGGCGGCGCGCGCCGGAAACGGCGTCGCAGGAATCGGAATCATCGTTTTCATTCACTTCCAGTGTCGGTTGGATGGTCAGTCGGCGGGAATTCTACCGGCGTTGGACCGGCGTTCAAAAGGCGAGTTCGTTCACGCTGACAATCGCCACCAGGATCGAGATGATGATGAACGCGATGACCAGACCCAGGCCCACGATCAGCACGGGTTCGAGCAGCGTCAGCATCCGCTGGATCGCGGTGCGGACCTCGCGGTCGTAGACGTCGGCGACCTGGATCAGCATGTCTTCGAGACGCCCGGTCTGCTCGCCGACCTTGATCATCTGCACGCCGAGCTTCGGGAACACGTCTGCCTGGAGCAGCGGATCGGCCATGCCCTTTCCTTCCTTGAGACCGTCGACGGCGGTACCCAGACCTTCCGCGAGCACCCGGTTGCCCAACGTCTCGCGCACGATCGACAGCCCTGCCAGCAGCGGTACGCCGTTCCCGAGGAGCGTGCCCAGGGTCCGTGACAGGCGCGCGGTCTCGAGCTTGCGGATCAGATCGCCGAACAGCGGCAGGCGCAACAGGCGGCGGTCCCAGCGCAACCGGCTCTGCGGACGCCGCAGCTGCCGGCGCAGGAACAGGTACAGGAGCACGGCTCCGATCGGGATCGTCCAGCCGTATCCGGCCATGAAATCGCCGCTGGCGACGACCACCTGCGTCATCAGGGGCAACGCCTGGTCGGCATCCTCGAACAGCTGGGTAAAATGCGGCACGACGAACGTCAGCAACACCAGGACCGAGATCACCGACACCACGACCAGGATCGCCGGGTAGACCAGCGCCGATACGATGGTCTCGCGCAGTTCCCGCGACCGGCGCAGATAGTCCGCGAGGCGTGTCAGTACCCCATCCAGCGAACCGCCCAGCTCGCCGGCCCGGACCATGTTCACGTAGAGACGCGAGAACACGCTGCCCTGTGCCTCGAGTGCGTCGGACAAGGACGAACCGCTACGGACGCGGTCGAGCACCCGCGCCACGAGACCGCCGAGAGGCGAATCCCCCGAGAGTTCCACCAGCATCTGCAGCGAACGCTCGAGCGGCAGTCCCGCCCGAAGCAGCGTGGCGAGCTCTTCGGTAAACGCGTGCAGGTCCTGCGCGCGGACACGCCGGTTCCGCCCGATGCCCGGCAGGTGCAGTGCGGCCATGCCGTGCGCTTCGCGCACCCGGATCGGGATCTGCCCGGAGGACTGCAGATAACGGACCACCGCTTGCGCGTCGGGCGCCTCGTATTCGCCCTCGACGACCTCGCCTTCACCGGTGGATGCCTTGTAATGGAACAGTGGCACGACCGGCTAGCTCTCCGTCACCCGCAGGATTTCGTCAAGTGTGGTCAGGCCGCGCGCGACCTTGGTGAGACCGTCCTCGTATAGGGTGCGCATGCCTTCCTCCCGTGCCTGCTTCGCGATGTCGCCCGCGGGCGCCTGCCGCATCACCAGGCTGCGGATCGGATCGCTCATCACCAGGAACTCCGTGATCGCCAGCCGACCGCGGAAGCCGGTGTGCGCGCAGGCCGGGCAGCCAACCGCCTGGTACACCTGCAGACCTTCCGGCGGTGCGAAGCGTTCCAGACCGGTTTCCGCGACCAGCTCGGGCACCAGGTGGACCGGCTCGCGACAGTCGGGGCAGAGCCTGCGCACCAGGCGCTGCGCCAGGATACCGTTGACGGTGGAGGTCAGCAGGTACTCCTCGACCCCCATGTCGAGCAGCCGGCTGATGCTCGCCGCCGCGTCGTTCGTGTGCAGCGTGGACAACACGAGGTGGCCGGTCAGCGCGGACTGGACCGCGATCTGCGCGGTCTCGAGGTCGCGCATCTCGCCGACCATGATGATGTCCGGATCCTGACGCACGATACTCCGCAGCGCCGTCGCGAAGGTCAGGCCGATCTGCGGCTTGACCTGGATCTGGTTGACGCCGTCGAGCTGGTATTCGACCGGATCCTCGACCGTGATGATCTTGCGTTCCGCAGTATTGAGCCGCGACAGCGCCGTGTAAAGGGAAGTGCTCTTGCCGCTGCCGGTCGGACCAGTGACGAGAATGATGCCATGCGGCAGATTCAGCACGTCGAGAAAACGCGCAAGCGCATCCCCCTCGAAGCCGAGAGTCTCGAAATCGAGGACCACGCTTTCCTTGTCGAGCAGGCGCAGGACGACGCTTTCGCCGTAGAGCGTAGGCACGGTGGATACACGCAGGTCGAGCTCCTTGCCAAGAATGCGGATCTTGATCCGGCCGTCCTGGGGTAACCGTCGCTCCGCGATGTTGAGCCGGGCCATGATCTTGACCCGGGAGATCACCGCCGCGGAGGACCGGGCCGGCGGTGCGTCGATCTCGTGCAGGATGCCGTCGATGCGCAGGCGCACCTTCAGGCTGCCTTCGAAGGGTTCGATGTGAATGTCCGAGGCGCGCGCATCGACCGCCTGCTGCAAAATCGCGTTCACCAGCCGGATCACCGGGGCTTCGCTGGCCATGTCGCGCAGGTGCTCGATGTCCTCCTCGCGCACCTCGTCGTCGTAGACGGCATCCGCCGCGTCGGGCGCGAGACTTTGGTGCGCAAGGCGGTCGAGCAGCGTCGTGATGTCGGCCGGAAGGGCGATCCGCGGCGTCACTTCCTGACCGGCTGCCAGCGCAACGGAATCGAGCACGAAACGGTCCCTCGGATCCGCCAGCGCCAGCACCAGCCGGCCGTCTTCCTCACCGAGCGGCACCGCGCGCACCTCGCGCAAAAAACGCTCGGGCAGATCTGCGGGGGGCTCGAGCAAATCGGGGCTGTCCTCCGCACGCACGATGGCGACGCCGGTCAGCGCCGCGAGTGCGTCGGCAAGGTCGCGGTCGCCGACCACACCAAGGCGAAGCAACACCGCCGCCAATGCAAGTCCCTCGCTCTGGGCGAGGCGGCGCGAGCGCTCCAGGTCTGCAGTACGCAGCCGGCCCTGCGTCACCAGCCAGGCAGCGAGCTCTTCGTCCGGAATGTCCAGATCCAGGACTGCCTCTCCCATCATGCCGCACCCGCCCGACGAATACTGCGGTAGAGATTCTCGTAAAAGAACGCTTCCTCCTCGATCCGCGCCGGCAGCGGCACCGATTCCCGCCATCCGGCTACACGGCCCGGATCTTCCGCAACCGCCCGCAGCGCCTGCGCCCAGGCATCCACGGCGCCTGGCGGCAGTGCCTCGCCACTGCCGTGGGCCTGCACCCACTCTGCGGGCGCGCCAAGCGCGCTGACGAGCGCCGGCACGCCCGCCGCAGCCGCCTCGTGCAGTACCAGCGAGAAACTCTCAGGAACCAGCGAAGGCACGCACAGCAGGTCGGTCGCACGCATCAGCGCCGCAATCTCCTCCGCCGCAAGGAGGCCGAGTGGCCTGACCCGCGGGTCGGCATCGGCAAGCTGCGCAATCCTGTGGGTATACGCGGCCTCGTGCGCGCGTCCGGCAATGATCAGCCGCAGCGAAGCATCGGGCACCTTCGCCATCGCTTCCAACAACACGTGCAGACCCTTGGCCTCGACAATCGAACCGACGTAGGCGAGACGCAGAGCGGGCTTGGCACCGGGTTGTTCCGGTGGCTCTGCATCGGCAATGGCCCGCAGATCGACGCCATGCGCCACGACCCGGAAGTCCAGACCGGGAAACGCATCCTGCATGCGCGCCGCCACATAGGGAGACGGGGCCGCCCGCACGCTGGCGGATGCCAGTATCGCCCGTGCGTGCTCCCAGCGTCCGCGCAGCGCCGCAGGCGTCCAGGCGGCGTTGCCGCAACCCTGGACGCAGCGGCGGCCGCCGTCGGGGCCGGTACAGACCCGCCCTTCGGCATCGATCAGGTTGATCCGCAGGCACGGCAGGAAGAAATCGGTGGCGGTGACGACGATCGGGATCGCGGCCCGCTGGGCGGCGGCTACGGCCGATGCCATGCGCATGCTGTGCATCACGTGGACGACATCGAAACGCTGCTGGTGAAACCAGGCCTGCAGCTCGTTCACGGAACGTTCGGAGACGTCGAACGAGGTCTCGACAGCGGCGGGGAGCGCTCGCCGGTCGATGGCCACGACCGGCACCCCTTCCCATAACCCTTCCCAGCCCCCGGAAAGGCTATCGGCCCGTCTCCAGCCGAGCCCCTCCGGGTTCAGGGCGCAGCTGAGCACGTGAACCCGGTGCCCGGCACGCTGCGCCATCCGGGCGAGATTCAGCGTGACGCGCTCGGTCCCCGTGTGAAACTCTGGAAAGAACTGGTGGACAACGTACAGGATCCGCATCAGACCCCCGATTTCAGCTGCAGGTACAGCCCATCGACCCATCTGCGATCGACATCGTCCGGCGCTGCGTCCCGGCGGTCCAGATACAGATACGCCAGGGCCGCCCCCACCGTTCCGGCGAACGTCTTGCGCACCGCCTCGACAAACTCGGTGCGGACACGCCCGTCCTCGGAGGGGTGGATCGACAGCGCAAACTGCTGAACATGGTCGAGCCGACCGAGCAGCATCTCGGTGAAAGGCTCGTGAACGCCCGCGGCCGGAGGCAGCGCTTCGCGGCTCTCGCGCAGCGTCTGCAGGAAGCGGTCGACGGACGCATCCCCGATTCCGGTCCCGGCTCCTTCCGCCGCCACCGCCCCCGAGCGCAGCAGTTCGCGCGGCTTGAACCCGGCGATACTCCAGGTCACCCGGGGCTCGACAGTCGCTTCGAGCCAGCGCCCGAGGACAGCCGCAGCGCGCTCCACCGCAGCGAGCATCGCGCTGGCCGAGGGACAGCGCAGGATCTCGAAGTCTTCGAACACCTGTACCAGGAACACGACATCGACGAACGTGCGTTTGAGATAATACCAGGGCGCACGGTTGTGCGAGTGGATCACCTTGATCGACGCGAGCATCGCCACCGCGTGCCCGGCACGGATCAGCCGAATGCCGAGATCCAGATCCTCGGCGTAATCGCCACGGTACTCGTACCGAAGGAACAGCTCCCGTCCGATCATGCACGCGACGTCGGAGAGCTGGCCCTGGGTGCGCAGCGCGAGATGGTCCGACCCGGTGAACCTGCCGATGCGATCGCCCTCGCTGCAGCCCAGGAACCGGTAATGCGTGGCGATCATGCTGTCGTACATCAGGTCGCTGTCGCTGCGGCTGTACTCCGAGCACGATGCCGCGGCTACCCCCTCGGCGGCATGATCGGCCAGCCACCGGGCCATGCCATGAATCCATCGGTCGCCGACCGGGTACGCATCCTGCACCATGAACAGCAGCAGGTCGCCGGTCGCCGCCCGCGCTCCCAGGTTTCGGGCACGGCTGTGCGAAAACTCCTCCTGGCGGATCGCGACCACCCGCGCGCCGGCCGCCCGGGCGCGCTCGGCGGTGCCGTCGGTGGACCCCGAGTCGACGACCACGATCTCGACCTCGCGCACGTCCCGCTGCGCCTTCAGCTTGCGCAGCAGGAGAGCGAACTCGGCACCGGCGTTGAAGGTGGGGATCACCACGGACACCCGCTGCTCGATGGGTTCGACCGATTGGAGCAGATCGGGATGCAAGCGCACGGGCCCCGGAACCGCAGGAGCGGCGCCCATGAACGGATTGTCCCCCGAAGCCCGATTCCGGAACGCCATCACGGCCGTCAGGCGCCGCAGGTTGCGCAGGTAGAACGGGCTGCGCCGGAACACGCCTGTCCAGCCATGGCGGCGCAATTCGGACCGGGAAGCGAGCCAGGCGTTGTTCCAGAGGACGCCGACCCCGCCTTCGCCCACCCAGCCGACCAGCCGCCGACCGGCCCGCAGCGGCCGCGTCAGCCGCCAGGAGCGGGATTGGTGGATGCCGGCGATATGCGCATTCAGGCCTTCGACCTGGCGCAGCAGATTTCGGCGAACTACGGCGAGGTGCTCCGCCTCGCGGCGCTGCGCATGCATCTCCGCAGCCAGCGCCCGGTTTTCCGAACGTTCGGCTTCGAGTTGCGCACGAACGGTTTCGGCCGTGCGGCGCTCGCCGTCGATCTCTGCCTGCAGCGTGCGCCGCTGCTCCTCGAGCCGGCGCGCCGCATTGTGTGCTTCTGTGAGCTGCTGCGCCGCCTCAGCCACGCGCTTTTGCTCGCCAGTCAACTGCCGCTCGAGTCCTTCCCCCCGGGCCCGCTCCTGGTCCAGGCGCTGCTCGAGGTCGCCCAGCCGCACGCGTTGCGCCGCCATCGTCTCGATCAGGTCGGCGACGTCTTCGCCCTGCCAGCGCGCGAGCTGACGGCGGCCGAACGCGGCGAGCCGTCGGCGCCGCTCCGGGTCGGCGGTATCCGCGTGCCCGGACCCCCGTTCGGCATCGAGCACGTAGACGGCCGAAACGCCCGGAACGCGAACGAAATCCCCGCGCTGCAGAAGCTGCAGCCAGAAATCCCAGTCCTCGAAGTGATCGAGCGTTTCATCGAAGCGCACGGCGGGATCGGCACGCTGGGACTCGACACGGAACAGCGTCGAATGGATCGGAAGCTGGTTCTCCAGTTGCATCAGATTGCGGTCGAGATCGGCGTCATAGACGCGGCATAGGCGTTCGGTGCCTTCGGCGTCCGCCACACAGCGCACCCCGGCGTGCGCAGCAATGGCGCCGGGGTGCCGCGCGAGCGCTTCGGCAAGGCGCTGCAAATGCCCCGGCAACAGCCAATCGTCGTCATCCAGAAACAGTGCGAACTCCGCTTGCGCCGCGTCGAGGAGCCGGTTCGCGGCGGCTGCGCGCCCGAGTGGCCGCTCCGGCGCAAGCACCTGCACCCACGGCGCACCGGCCGGCAGCAGACCCGCAGGGATCGGCTGGCCGTGCGCAGCGAGGATGATGGCGCGACACGAAACCCCTTCCTGCGCCCGCACCGACTCGATCGCCCGGACCAGCGAAGGCCGCCCCATCGACCGGACCAGCACGTCCACGGTTCCCCCACTGGCACGCGTCATGCCCGCGCTTTGCGGCACCACCGCACCGGTTCATCGCAGCGCCGCGCCGGAACCCCGGCGCGGCCGGGGCCCGGACAAGGGCTCCATTCCAGAAAGGTCACAGCTGTCACACCCATGCACACAGGAAACTAAAGGCCGGCAGCCACAAGCGGCGGCCCCGGCGATTCCGGACAGGTCGATTTCCGACCACCCCCGAAAATCGCGGAAGCCGCGCATCATACAGGCAAACGACCGCACAAATCGACGGAACACGAAACCCGACAGGCAGAAAATCCATGGTATATTAAGCGGCTTGTTCGGCATTTTGGACATTCCAGCACACAGCCCATGTCATATACCCTACTGGTGACGGGGGGCGCAGGGTTCATCGGATCGGCGGTGGTGCGGCATTTCATCGACCACAGCGACGTGCGCGTGGTCAACGTGGACAGCCTCACCTATGCAGGAAACCTCGATTCGCTGGCCCCGGTCGCGCACTCGCCCCGCTATGCCTTCGAGCAGGTCGATATCCGCGACGCCGGCACGTTGGCCCGGGTCTTCCGGGAACACCGCCCGGACGCGGTCATGCACCTGGCTGCCGAGTCGCACGTGGACCGCTCGATCACGGGACCGGCTGCATTCATCGACACCAACGTGGTCGGAACCTACACGCTGCTGGAGGCGGTGCGCGATTACTGGTCGGCGCTGGAAGCGGATTCCCGGGCGCGTTTCCGCTTTCACCACGTCTCCACCGACGAGGTCTTCGGCTCGCTCGGCGATTCCGGCGCATTCCGGGAGGACACCCCCTACCAGCCGAACTCGCCGTACTCGGCCAGCAAGGCCGCGTCCGACCATCTGGCACGCGCCTGGCACCACACCTATGGCATCCCGGTTGTCACCAGCAACTGCTCGAACAACTACGGCCCCTATCAGTTTCCCGAGAAACTGATCCCGCACATGATCCTGAACGCGCTCGACGGAAGGCCCCTGCCCGTGTATGGCGACGGCGCCAACGTGCGCGACTGGCTGTACGTGGACGACCACGCGCGCGCACTGCGCACGGTGCTCGAACGCGGCCGGCCCGGCGCAACCTACAACGTCGGCGGCAACTGCGAGCGGCGCAACATCGAGGTGGTCGAGATGCTCTGCGCGCTCCTGGACGAGCTGCGCCCCGGCTCTCTCGGGGCGGATTCGGGCAGGCGTAGCCACCGCGACCTGATCACCTTCGTCGCCGACCGGCCGGGCCACGACCACCGCTATGCGATCGATTCCGGCTTGATCACGTCGGAACTCGGCTGGTCTCCCCGCGAGAGCTTCGAGTCGGGCCTGCGCAAGACCGTGCGCTGGTATCTGGACCACGAACCCTGGTGGCGCCGTGTGCTTTCGGGCGCCTACCGGCTGGAGCGGCTGGGCGCAGCCGCGGAGCCGCCAACCCGCCACCCTGGCTGACGAGACCAACGCACCATGTATTTACCAAACGCACCCGAGCGGGCCTCGCTGCCCGCTCGCAAGGGGATCATTCTCGCGGGCGGCTCCGGCACCCGCCTGTATCCGGTGACCCACGTCGTATCGAAGCAACTGCTGCCGGTGTTCGACAAGCCGATGGTGTATTACCCGCTGACGACGCTGATGTTGGCGGGTATCCGCGAGGTGTTGCTGATCTCCACGCCGGAGGACACGCCGCGTTTCGAACAGCTACTGGGGGACGGCAGCCGCTGGGGCATCTCCATCGAATACGCGGTGCAGTCGAAGCCGGGCGGCATCGCCGAGGCATTCTTGATCGCATCCGATTTTGTCCGTGGGAGCCCCTGCGCGCTGATCCTGGGGGACAACATCTTCTACGGACACGATCTGACCCGGCAGCTGGTGCAGGCGAATCGCGACACCCGCAGCAGTACGGTATTCGCCTACCCTGTGCACGACCCTGAACGTTACGGTGTGGTGACTTTCGATGCGCAGGGCCGCGCGGTCGCGCTCGACGAGAAACCATCGAAACCGCGTTCGCGCTATGCGATCACCGGCCTGTATTACTACGACTCCCAGGTCATCGAAGTGGCGGCACAGCTCCGGCCTTCGGCGCGCGGCGAACTGGAAATCACCGATGTGAACCGCTGGTATCTGGAGCGCGAGCTGCTCGATGTGCAGGTTCTGGGGCGCGGTATGGCCTGGCTGGATACCGGTACGCACGAATCCCTGCTCGAGGCATCGACCTATATCCAGACCATCGAGAAGCGCCAGGGGCTGAAAATCGCCTGCCCGGAAGAGATTGCGTTCCGCATGGGGTATATCGGTGCAGAGGAACTGCGCTGTCTCGCGGAACCGCTGGCACGCAACGGGTACGGCCAGTATCTGCTGAGCATCCTCGAAGAGCCGGTGTTCGCATGATCGTGACCGCGATGCGCATCCCCGAGGTGCTGCGGATCGAACCGAAGGTGTTCGGCGACCCTCGCGGTTACTTCATGGAAAGCTACCACGCCGCACGCTATGCCGAGTTCGGAATCCCCGCCGCATTCGTGCAGGACAACGTGTCCGCGTCTGGGCGGGGGATCCTGCGCGGACTGCACCTGCAGAACCCGCATCCTCAAGGGAAGCTGGTGTACGTGCTCGAGGGCGAGGTGTTCGACGTCGCGGTCGATGTCCGCGTGGGTTCGCCAACCTTCGGGCAGTGGGTGGGCGAGTATCTTTCTGCCGCGAACCATCGCCAGCTCTGGGTTCCGGAAGGATTCGCCCACGGGTTCTGCGTGACCAGCGAACGCGCACTTTTCTGCTACAAATGCACCGATCGCTATCACCCGGAGGCCGAGCTCTCCGTTCGCTGGGATGATCCCGCGCTAGGGATCGACTGGCCGGTCCGCGAACCCCGCGTCTCGGACAAGGATGCACAGGCCGCCTGCCTGCACGCGATCGATCCCGCGAAGCTGCCCGGTTACGAAGGAACTGCAACGTGATGGCGGCTGCGGCACGCCGCCGGACACGGGTCCTGCTGACCGGCGCCGACGGGCAGCTCGGGCGGGCCTTGCAGGCCTGTGCGGGCGATCGCTTCGAGTGGCTGGCGTTCAACCGCAGGTCGCTGGACATCACGCAGGCCGCCGCAGTCACGGCTGCGGTGGCCGGCTCCCGGCCCGACTGGATCGTCAACGCGGCGGCGTACACCGCCGTCGACCGCGCCGAGACCGATCGGGACGCCGCCTTCGCGATCAATGCCGAGGGCGCCGCGCACCTCGCGCGGGCGGCGGCGCGCTCGGGTGCGCGCATGGCCCAGGTTTCCACCGACTACGTATTCGACGGTACAGCAGCACGCCCGTACCGCCCCGACGACACCACCGGGCCGCTGAACGTCTATGGCAGCAGCAAACTCGCCGGTGAAACCTTTACCCGGGACATCCTGGGCGATCGGGCGCTGATCGTGCGGACATCGTGGGTCTACGCCGCCGAGGGCCACAATTTCCTGCGCACGATGCTGAAACTGCTGCGCGAGCGGGACACGCTGCGGGTCGTGGAAGACCAGATCGGGACGCCGACGCATGCCGCGAGCCTGGCCGCTGCGGTCGTGGCGAGCATCGAGCATCAGGGGTCTGGCATCCACCACTGGACCGACGCCGGCGTGGCGAGCTGGTACGATTTCGCGGTTGCAATCCAGGAAGAGGCCCTGCGCAACGGGTTCGACGTCGCCGGCTGCCGCGTCGAGCCCATTCCGACCCGCGAATACCCCACACCGGCCGCCCGCCCGCCGTGTTCGCTGCTCGACAAAGACTCCCTGCGGGCGCTGACGGGAAACGACGGGCGCCATTGGCGCGAGGAATTGCGACTCAGCTTCAAGGCCCTGGGTCCGGCCTGAACCGGGGGGTGCTCCGATCCCCCCTCGTGGGCGGGCGATGATCGGCGGTGAACCCTGCGGGCAACGCGCTGACCGCAGGGCAAAACGGACAAGCGCAGGAGCAGCCCACCGCGTTCGAACTCGACCGTGCAGCGGCGGCGTGTCCGGCGCAGCGAGCGGGTGCCGACCTTCCGCCTGCCTGCCCCACTACCCGTACCTGGCTAGTACCCCAACTCCTGCATCAGGTCGCCGGCGATTGCGTCAAACGCGGCACGATCGCCGTCGGCACCGTCCTGCCATGGCGGACGCCGTTCGAACTCACCACCCAGAAGGTGGTAGACGCGGCACAATGCTTCTCCCGAACCGTGCAGGCCCAGAAAACCCAATACGCGATCGAGCGTCTCGGCAGGCGCTGCGATCAGATCCTCGTAGCGAATCTCCAGATAGGCGCCCGGTTCGCCTGCCGCACGGCTCTCTTCGATCAGCCCCCGCCACCAGGCCGCAAGCTCCGGCACGCTCGCCCAGCCCAACGCGTTCGCCGACTGCGCCACTTCCCAGCCATCGCGGATCATCAGGATCATCCGACACTCCCCGAGACACCGACGGAGTTCGCCGCCGAAACGGGGAAGTTCGGGGGTCTTGTTGATCCAATAGCGGCGACCCGCCAGCTCCGCCTGGCGCTGACCCAGTGCGGTGATCAACGCGCCGGTCGCACGGGCGACCGCAGCGGGAGACGACGCCGCTTCCACCTCCGAACGCCAGCGAGCCAACTCCGCTTCTGCCTCCGCAACGGAATACAGGATCCGGTCACTTCCCAAGGGGTATTGTTCGTATGCCGCCTTGCCATCCGGAACCTGTCCCTGGATCTGCTGAAAGGTGCGCTGCATCTGCGCTTCCATCCGGGCCGCAACCGCCGCCGGTGCGAAGCCGGGGGGCTCGGCCGGTCGAACCAGCCCAGCCTCGACCGCCTCAAGTTGTGGATCTTCCAACACCCTGAGCCAGCGCAGGGCTTCGGCCACTTCCTTGGTCTCAAACCACGCCGCCACCTGGGGGTTCAGGCCGAGCAGGTTCACCAGAAGGGTCGTCCCGCTTCGAAAACCACCGATGAAGGCCGGCCTCATCCGGCGCACTTCCACAGCGTCGTCTTGGCGCTTCGCGCCGGCCGAAGGGCCTCGCCAACCCGGAACCGGTGACCTTCGGGCGGCTTACGGATCCCCGCCAGGAAAGAAATGCCCCTCAATGGATTGCCTCGTCCGTTACCGTCATCCATTTTCCAGTACCGCCTTCCATCTTCCATCTCCATCTTCCATCTTTGCATTACAGCCTGCGGCACTCACCCGACGAAGGCTGGAAGTCCTTCCTTCTGCCGCCGCTCATTCAGGATCCGCTGCACGTAGTCGACAGCATGGCGCCGTTCGATAACCGGATCCTCGGCGAGCGTCCAGTCATCGGGATCGTAACCGAAGCGAAGCACGTAATCGTGAAACAGTGGCCCGAACACCGCCACATCCTCGGGGGTGAACCAGTGGCGCCATGCGCCGCTGCCGCGAGTGCGCACGACACGCTGGAACTCCGGGCCGACGTCCGAACTCCCCTGCAATGGGAAACCCAAGTATGCCTCCAACTCGGCCAGGCGGTCGGCGACGAAATCCTCGTAGCGAAAGACAAAAACGCCAGGCCTCGCGTCGGCGAGCGAAACCGAGAGTGCCCCGAGTTCACGGCTGGTGGCGACCACCTCTTCCTGCGCCACTCCCCAGAGCCGGGCAAACAGCTCGGATAACGTCACTTCGCGGGGATGTTCGTGCTTTCGGGCCAGCGTCGCGAACGCGGCACGGATATCCGCGTCCGATTGCCTCCACAGGTAGTCGTGAACCCCGGTGTACAGCAACGCGCTGATGAGCAGGTCGCGCGGATCGCGGACGAGAAAGATGCGCCTGTCGAACGCAGCCAGCATCGGCCCGAGAAAACCACGGGAGGGGCGGAGCAGGGCCTTGACCAGCACCGGCCGGGCACCCTCGAGGTGCGGCGCCACGTCGGAAAAATCCCGCGGTTCGAACACACCGGTGCACGATTCCAGGCTGTTCTTGATCTTGAAGTACAGCCCGGTGCTACCCGATTTTCCGGGGCTGAGGATCAGGATATGGGCCGGGCTGTCTGCCATGTGAAGGGTCGTCGCCATGGTTGGTTCGGCGGCGATTTTGCCCGGAATGCGCGCGGCCGTCCATTCCGGGTGGTCTGGCGGAAGGTCGGGCAGCCCAGCCTCGGCCGGAGGTTCGGGATCGGACCATCGCCGATCCGAGGAGCGGGTGCGAGTTCACTGCGACGATTCACGAAAAGCCCCGTCAAGCGGCTGTCCCGATGCCGCCGGATGCAGCTTCCCGCCGATCTCCCGGCACGGGAATATCTTGATCGGCCGCTCGCCGCATTCGCTGCACGAACCGCATCTGCCACTATCCGCCACCCTCGGCCAGGGACACCACCTGCACCGCGCTGCCCAGGCGTTCGCGGGCGATGTCGACCAGGTGCCGGTGGTGGGTGAAGAACAGCACTTGCGTGCGTTGCGCCAGCCGGGCCAGCACTTCCAGCCCGGCGCCGGCGCGCGCGTCGTCGAAGTTGATGAACAAATCGTCCGCGACGAACGGCAGTGTCGGTGCAGTCTCGAGATAATCCTCGACCGACGCGACCCGCAGTGCCAGGTAGAGCTGGTCCGCGGTGCCGGTGCTCAGTCCGAGCACCGGCACCGCCCGGTTCCCGTCGCGCAGGCCGGTCAGTTGCGGACGGTCCTGATCATCGTAGTCGACCCGCAGCGCCTGAAACGTGCCGAGGGTCAACAGCGCGAACAGTTCGCCCGCGCGCCTGAGCAATGGCCCCTGTTTTCGGCGCCGGTACCGGTCGATGGCCCAGCGGAGCACCGTGGCCGCTGTGCGCGCCTGCACGTACTGCTCGGCCGCATCGCGCATTTCCGCCAGCGCTTCCTGGCGCTCGCTCGCGGCACGCGCAGCCGCGTCGCCGCCACCCAGCGCCTCGAAGGCCTCGCGCGCCTCCGAACGCCGTTCGGCGCTGGCCGCCAGGCGCTGCCGCAGCTCCGCCAGCTGTTCGTGCAGCGTCTCTTCCTGTGCCGCCAGGCGGTCGATGTCGACGTCCGCGCATTCCTGCGCCAGCGCTGTCGGCGGCAGGCCGTCGCCCTCGCGCTCCAGCGACGCGACCACGCGGTCGCGTTCGCCGTTCAGCCGGCGCCACTGATCGGACCGCCGGAGCGCCTCGCGCAGTTCGTCGATGCGCTCGACCCGCGCGGCCTGCAGCAGGTGCCCGATGGACTCGTGTGCGGCGCGGCGATCCCGTTCGCGCGCAGCGAGCGCTTCCTCCAGCCGCCGGATCTCGTTGTGCTGCTCCTGCTCGCGCTCATGCGCGGCCCGGGCGGCATCGAGGCGCTGCTTCAGTACTCGCACCGCGTCGCCGGCGGGCCGGGCCGCGAGATCCGGGGCGACCCGGGGCAGCAGTGCCGCGGCGGCCCGCTCGAACTCGGCGGCATCGGCGCGGATCCGGTCGATACGATCGTGCTGCAACGCGGCCATCTGCTGGGCCAGTTCGCGCATTTCCTCGAAGCTGGCGAGTTGCCGGTCGATCTCCTCGACCTCGGCGCCCGCGTGCAGACCAAGCCCGGTCACCGCGCTGTCCCAGCGCCGCCGCCAGTCCTGCCACGCCGCGTCCGCGCTGCCGTGCTGCGCCGTGCGACGCAACCGGTCCCTTTCCGCCTCGGCGCGCGCCTGCTGCAGCGTCTGGCGCTCGCGTGCGGCCTCCTGCAGACGCGCCAGTCGCTCGGATGCGCGTTCCAGCAGCACGGCCACGGGTTCGGCCGCGAGTTCGTCCCCCGTACCGCCGACGTCGGCCATGGCCTCCAGCAGGCGTTTCCGGGCCGCCTGTTCGCCCTGCCGTTCCGATTCGAGCCGGGCCTGCGCGGCGGCCTGCGCCTGCAGGGCGTCGAGCAGCCCGCGCCGGGTTTCCATCCAGTCCAGCATCGTGTCGGGATCGAGCGGCGCGAACGGGGCCGCGTCCCACATTTGCGCCCATTCCGCCCGTTGCGCGGCCTGCTGTTCCAGCAGGCGGTCCTGCTGGCCGCGCAGCTCCGCGTCGACCGCCTCGCCGCCCCGGATGCGGCGCGCCTGCTCGTCCAGCCGACCGAGCGTTTCGGCCTGCTCGAAGCGCCGGTCAGCCACCGCGTCGGCCTCGTGCAGCGCGGGTTCGAATGCAGTCAGCGGATCGGCTCCGGACCGGTCCATCCATTCCCGGTCCTCGGCGCAGACCGCGCCGGTTCCGAGATGCCGAGCCTTGACCAGGCGCCACAGCCGGTTGCGGTGCTTCCGCACCGCCTGCAGCTGGTCGCGGGTAATCACCTCGCCAGCGGTCAACGCCTCCTGGTACTGCTGCCGTGCGCGCGTCAGCTCGACGCCGGCTGCATCGCGCTCGCGACTCAGGTCGGCCAGCCGCTGGTCCAGTTCGCGCATCCGGTCCCGTTGCGCCTGAATCGCCGCCAGCGGGGGCGCCGGCACTTCCGGAAGCCCTGCGATCGCGGACACCGGCGGATGCAACGCCACTGCAAGTTGCTCGACCCGTGTCGCGGCGTCGCGCGCGGCGGCCTGCGCGGCCTGCAACCGCGCGCCCGGATCGCCGAGTTCGCGCACTGCACGGACGACCGCAGCGAGCCGCTCGCGGTCCGGCACCGGAGGGATCGCGGCCAGTTGCCGGTCGAGGTGTTCGCATTGCGCCTGGCTGTCGCGCAGGGCCGCATCGGCCGCCGCGAGCGCTGCGGCAAGCCCGCCACGCTGCTGCCCCAGCACACGGACCGCCGCGAGTGCGGCGCGGGAGGGGATCGCCGCGACGATCGCCTCCGTTTCGGTTGCCTGAACGCCGAGTTCGGCCGCGAGCCGTCTCAGCGCCTGCCCGGCGGCGTCGAGTTCGGCCTCGCGCTTGGGCAGATCGCGCTGCCCGCGGGCGACCTCGATGCCCCAGACCTGCAGACGCTCGGCTTCGTCTTCGGCCGCGAGGAGCCGGTGATCGCATGGGATCCCGGCGAGTTGCTCGCGCGCCTGCCGCAGCTGGTCGGCGAGGATCTCGATGCGAATGCCGGCATCGGCCTCGACGCGTTCGGCGTCGGCCAGCTGCTCGCCGGCGTCTTCGGGCAACTCGATCACGGGGCCCAGGTCGGCGATGCGCGATTCGAGTTCGAACCGCTGCCGGACCTCCCGGTAGACGCGCCGAATCCGCGCCACCCGGCGCGCCTCGGCCGAACGGCGTTCGAGTTCGTCGGCGACGTCGGCGTAGGCCTGGTTCGCCGCGTCGAGCCTCTCCCGGTAGTTCTGCCACTGGCTCGCGGTCAGCGTGTGTTCGCGCAGTTCGCGGTCGGCCTGCTCGAGCCGATCGACCGCCTGGGTGTACCGGCGGCGCGCCGCACGGCGCGGACCCCAGATCGCGTCCGCCTCGCGCTCCAGCGCCGCGAGCCGCTGGCGAAGCCCGCCGATGCCGGCGCCTGCCGAGAACAGCACCTGTCCGATCTCGTCCCTGGCCTCCAGGATCTCGCGCCCGCCCTGCTGCAACCGTGGATGGTCCAGCGAGAACATCCGCTCGAAGAACGCGCGGTCGGCACCCGAGAGAAAAGGGGCCAGAGCCGACTCGCCCTCGGGAATGGCCACCTCGTCGGTGTCCAGCAACGTTTCCCGGTTGCCTTTGCGGCGCACGATCTCAAGCGAGGCTCCATCGTGCTCGAGCCGCGCGCCGACCCGCATGTCGCGGTATTCGTGCAGAAAGCCGAAGCGACTCTGCATCGGGATCCCGAACAGCAGATCCTCGATCGCCGCCAGCGCGGTCGACTTTCCGGCCTCGTTGGGCCCGAACACGATGTGGAAATCCGTGCCGTTCTGCGGCAGCGGGATCGACCGTCCGGTGAAGTGTCCGTAGCGCAGCAGGTCCAGCCGGGCGACTCGCACGATGTTCAGTCCTCCTCGCCCTCGCCCGCCAGGCGCTGCGAAAGCCAGGGCACCACGGCCGTCGCCAGCGCCGCGGGATCCTCCGCGAGGGCGGTCGTCAGGATCGAATCCGGTTCCAGCTCGGCCCGCAGTTCGTAGGGCAGCCGGCGCAGCATCGCCCCCGGATCCTCGGCCAGCCGCGCCAGCAATTCCGGGTCCGTGGCCGCCTCCTGCCAGAGCGCTTCGAGTTCGCCGGCGGGATCGGTGCGCTCGGCTCCGGTCGCCGTGGTCGCCACCACGACCTTTTCCACCCAGGCCGCATCGGTGCCGAGCCCGACTGCCGCCGCCCGCGCCTCCGCGAGCAAGCGGTCGCCCGACACCTGCAGCTCGCCGTGGATCGGCGTCGATCCCTGGCATTCGACCCGGCACGCGAGCAGGCGCCCCTGCCCCTCGGCCGCCACGGCATCGGCGATCGCCGCCTGCAGGCGTTCGACCGCCTCGCCGAGGCTGCCGGCGCCGGTCAGATCCGCCTGAACCCGGCTCCAGCGCACGACATCGACGGCCAGCGGCGCCACGTCCACCGCCGTGCCCGCTTCCACGGTGACCAATACGGCCCCCTTGTCGCCGGTTTCGCGGATATGGCGCCCCTGCAGGTTGCCGGGGAACACCACCGGAGGCCGCGGGTGCAGGATCTGGAACTGGTGCACGTGTCCCAGCGCCCAGTAGTCGTAGCCCTTCGCGAGCAGATCGCCCAGCGCGCAGGGCGCATAGTTCTCGTGCCCGCCGAGCCCGCCGAGACCGGTATGCAGCACGCCGATATTGAAATGATGCGGCATCGGATCCGGATAGGCGGGCACCAGATTCTCGCGCAGTTCCCGCTGTGCAAAGCTCTGACCATGGAGCGCGACCCCGCAAGCGTCCAGCCGGAAGGTCTCGGGCCTGCGCGCACCGAACACCCGGACGTTGTCCGGCAACGTCAGCCGGCGCGTCAACTGGCTCTCGGCGTCGTGGTTGCCGTGCAGCAGGAACACCGGGATGCCGGCCTCGTTCAAGCGCCCCATCTGCGCCGCGAAGAACAGCCCGGTACGGTAGTCGCGCCAGTCGCCGTCGTAGAGATCGCCGGCGATCACGACGAAGTCGACCCGCCGGTCGATCGCATCCCCGACGAGCTGGACGAACGCCTCGCGGGTCGCGGTGCGGATGCGTTCTGCCGCACTGCCCTCGTGCCCGCTCAGCCCGCGCAGCGGACTGTCCAGGTGGATGTCCGCTGCGTGCAGGAAACGAAACGATCCCAAGCCCTGCCCTCCCTGGTCCGGAGTCCACGCGCCCGGCGATGCCGGCGCGCGGCCGGGGTCGCCCCGGCCGGCGATCCCAAAAGGCTAGCACAGTGGCGGCCGACTACTCGAAATCGCGGGGTATCAGCGGCCCGTGGCTGCGTTCGATCGATTCGGCGGCTCGCGATGCGCCGCGTCGTGTAGGTCGAAATCGACCATGAGCTCGTTGGCCAAGGCCTCCAGGTCGTCCTGGAGGGTATGAAGATCGGCCGAAGCGGGAACGGCCAGGTCGGCTTCCGCCCGGAAAACGGGATGACCGGACATCGGCGCGGGCTCGCATCCGGTCTCCAGCCCGTCGATGGAGATTCCGTGCCGCAGAAGGACGCCGGAGATGTCCCGCACGATTCCCGGGTGATCGTGGCCCGTCAGATTCAGCCGCACGCGCCGTATCGACGGCTCCGCAACTTCGCGGCCGCGCTCGATCGTCAGGTGCAAGCCCTCGGCCTCGAGCCCGCGCAGCGCCGCCTCCAGTTGCTCAACAGCGTCGGAATCGACTTCCAGCCGCACGATTCCTGCGAACTGGCCGGCGAGCTGGGCCATCCGGCTCTCCATCCAGTTCGCCCCCGCGCGCTGCGCGCGGGTGGCAACGACACTGACCAGTCCCGGGCGATCCGGTCCGATCAGCGTAACGATCAACGACGTATTCACGGCAGTCCCCTTTCAGGCCGAACGATCCTCGAGTGCGCCATGGTACGTCAGGACGGGTGCCCCCCGGTGCAATGCACAGCCCGATGATCCTGTTCCCCCTTCCCCGCAAGCAGGGAAGGGGGGCATTGTCAGGGGTGGCCACCGGTCATGGCAGTCGACGTGACGGAAAACACCGTCCGTATCCCGGCGATCCGCAGGGCGGATCCGCGCAGCAGCATCATCATCCGCCGTTCGGCGTGTCCGGCGCCCGCGACAGTTCCGGCGAGGGAACGGCAGATGACGGCCTCCGCCCTCTTCCGCCCCGATTGGGATCGCATGGCAACTCTCTGTTCCAATGAGGACCTTTCGTTGGTGCGGATAGTGGGCGACCTCGAAGACTTCATGGATTGCGATGCGATCCATGGCGTCTGCGCTCGTTTCATGGTCGGGAGTGGTCGCCGCGCGCGCTGACCGTCAACGACGCAACTCGTCGTCCCGGTAATGGGTGTCGAGCCAGCAGCGGGGCAGCGCCTCGCCGGAGGGGAAGATCATCGCGGCCTTTGCGAAAGGTTCCGGATCCGGAAGATCCTCTCCCCAGTTGTAGCGTCCCTCGAAGTGCGTCTCCGACGGGTCGAACAGCGCCGCCGTGTCCAGAACCTCCACCAGGTGGCCGTTACTGCTGTCCTTGAGAAACATGCGTGGCCTCCTCTTCGGGGTTTCCAACGAGTATGGACCCGGGGTCCGGGATTGCAAGCAGGATCCGGATCTTGGGCGCGCGAGCTCCCGGGAGCGGCGATCCGCACGGCGGCTCCGCGCGTCGACGACCGCAACCCGACCGGGGTGCAGCGAGAAGGTCGGCCGGGTGGTTCCGCGAGGCACGGAACCTGACGGCCGAGCTTTTCCTCTATCATGGAAACTCTGCGGTGAGTGAAACACCGCTGGACGGCGGTCGTCATTGCGCATGTAGCGCATTGAACAGCCGCACGCGGGCCCGCAGAGCGAGCGCAGCGAGCAATCCAAGCCACATCAGGTGGATTTACGCCGGATGGATCGCCACGTCTCGCCATACAGCGCTCGCGGCTAAAGGCTGCGTTGATCGCGATGACGGCCGGGTTGGCTTCTGCCTTTTTTGGAACTGCGGAGCTAGCGTGATGATCAGGCTTATTGGGGTGGCAGCACTGTTCCTGGCGGTCGGCTGGGGGCTAGGCTTCACGGCGGTCGTGACTCCGGCCAAGGAAGAACCGATCGACGGGGCCTACCGGGTGGTCGACACGGTGGCGGCCCGCTACCAAACCGGAGTCGACGAAATCCGCACCGGGCAGCCGGCCGCGGGCCGGGACAACATCGAGCGCGCCATCGCGGATCTCGCTGCCGCAGGCGCGGTCTGTGCCGAAACCTCGGGCTGTGAAGTGCAGCGCTTCATGGCCGCCTATCACAACCTGCTGACGCTGCGCAGCGATGTGCTCGCCGGAGCGGCCGAGGAGTACGTTGAACTCCAGCCCGAGCTCGACGCAGAGACCCCGCAGGCCGTGCTGCAACCGGACGTTGCGGACACCACCGCTCCCTTCGACGGCCGGGACTTGATCGAACTCATCGACCTCAACAGTCTGGTCCGGGCCGCGCTGCACGACTGGCTGACTTGGATGCGGCCGTCGCTGATCGATGCCTACGAGCATTACCTTTACCTGCGACCGCTGATGTGGCCGACCTACGAGGCGGCAGGACTGCCGGAGGCGTTGCTGTTCGGCATCCTCGCGAAGGAATCGGGCGGCCGGGTGCATTCCGTGTCCCGGGCCGGGGCGGCCGGGCCGCTGCAGTTCATGGCGCACACCGGACGGCGCTTCGGGCTCGGCCACGACGATGGCTTCGATACGCGCTTCGATCCGACGGCGGCTACGCGGGCCAACGTCGCCTACCTCAGGGAACAGTTCGCTCAGCTCGACGACGACCTGGCGCTTGCCCTCGCCGCGTACAACGGCGGTGAGGGCCGCATTCGGCGGCTGGTTGCAGGCAGTGACGACCCAAGCTTCTGGAACCCGGCGATCTTCGGGCAACTGCCGCGCGAGACACAGGAATATGTGCCCTACGTGCTGGCAGCCGCCTGGCTGTTCCTGCACCCGAACGAATACGGACTCGAGTTCCCACGCGCGGATACTGCCCATACCCGTTTCGAACTGCAGCACCCGAAAACGCTGGGCGAACTCGCGATCTGTCTGGGCCAGGACGGCACGCGTGCCGGCTGGTTCCGCACCCTGCGCAATCTCAACCCCCGCTTCGAGCACGACCAGCGCCTGCCGGCCGGCACCCGCCTGGCGGCCCCGGCTGCGCTGGTCGGTGCCTACCGCCGGCACTGCGTCGCCGGCCCCCGGCGGGATCTCGCGCAGAATCTGCACGACTCGCGCGACGAACGCCGGGATCTGCTGGCGACGCGCATCTATACGGTGCGTTCCGGGGATACGCTCTCGACCATCGCCAGCGAGCAGGGCTGTCCTAGCACCCGGGGCATCGCCCACACCAACGGCATCGCGGGGCCCCGGTACCTGATCCGGCCGGGGCAGAAGCTGGAACTGATCGGCTGCGGGAGCTGACTGCCATGGTGCCCGGCCACCACCCGCGACCATGAACAGGCGTAGGGTGGAAGAGGCCGAAGGCCGTCATCCGCCATCCGGCGCCGGGGTTGCCACACTCGCCGGGGCATTGCGAACGCCGCATGGCGGATGACGCTGCGCTCTTCCGCCCTACGGATCCCCCGAGACGCGAGGCGTTGTGCCTGTGGCACAACCTACGGCGACTGGGCAGTTGCGGCCTGGAACGAACAGGGTGGACGTACGGGGCGGCCGGATTGCCTTGCCGACAGGGCGCGGGCAAGCGCGTCGTCGCGTCCATAGAGATCGGGACGGAACACGACCTCGCCACGGTCGTCGACACTGGCGGTCCAGTAGGCGATCAGGATCGGCACCGGGCGCGTCAGGTCGAAATTCACGGTGCGCCGGCCCGCGCGCAATGCCTCGACCCGCTCGGCTTCGTCATCGGTCCCGTCCGCGACCAGGAGGTCGACGAGTTCCATCGCCCGTTCGACGCGAACGCAGCCGGAACTGAACGCGCGCTGATCGGCGGCGAACAGTTGCTGATTGGGAGTGTCGTGCAGGTACACATGGAAGGGATTCGGAAAACGGATCGCCACACGCCCCAGTGCGCTGTGTGGCCCCGCGTCCTGGCGGAGCATGATACCGCCAGGATCGGTCCAGTCCACGCTTTCCGGCGGCAGTTCGTTCCCGGCACGATCGAGCACCCGGATCCGGTTGCGCTCCAGGTAGCCGATGTCACGGCGGATCTCGGGCAGCGCGTCGTTGCGCAGGATCGTCGGCGGGATGGTCCAGGTCGGGTTGAATGTCAGGTGCGTGATCTCGGATTTCAGCATCGGGGTCCGGCGCGTCGGCTGGCCGACCTGGGCGCGGGAGTTCCAGACCGCCTCGCCGTGGCGGAAGTACCAGATCCGGGCCCCGGCAACGTCCACCAGCAGGTAGATGTCTTCCTGCTCCCCGGCCAGCCAGCGCATCCTCTCGAGGTTGACCGCGATCTGCGCGCGCCGGGCTTCCGGCGACGTATTCAGTGCCTCGAGCGTCGCCGGCCCGACGATTGCATCGACCGCCAGGCCGTGCATCTGCTGGAAGTCCGCGACGGCCTTGGCCAGTGCGGCATCGTAGCGCTCGACCGGAGCGCCGGACTCCACGCTGCTGTCGAAACCTGCAGCCTCCAGTCGCGCGCGGAGCGCCGGCACGGGTGCAGGGTGAGCGGCTGACCCGGCAAATGCCTCCAGTCGCGCGCGCAGCGCCGGCACGCGCCCGTCGGTCATGCCTTCGCGCAACAGCGGCCCGTCCGGGATACGGTGCCAGTCGGTGTCCTCTGCCTGCCTCCGGAGCCGGGAATGGGCTTCGCGCAGCAGATGGTATTCGCGTGACGCGGGGCGCGCGCGGGCGAAGCCGGCGGCGACGTCGTCGGGCGTGCTGACCGCGATCTCCATCAGCCGCTCGCAGTCCGGCTCCGCGCGGCGCACGCCCGGGGCGCGCCACAAGGGTTCCATCCGGGCCGGGTCCAGGCTCCCCAGCGCCAGGTCGAAGAACGCGCTCAGGTACGCATCCGTGGCCAGTAGGTCGAGACAGGCGACGTCGTGCACCGCGTGCTGCTCGTCCGCCCGATGCCGGCGGATCGCCGCGGCGCCATACGACCGCGGATCCAGTCCGTCATCGACCAGCCCATCCAGGGCCCGAAGCAGTTGATCCAGGCGGTCGCCCGTGTTCCAGAACGGCCGGTAGTCCCGGTCGCGATAGAAACGTGCCAGCGCACCGGGTTCCCACCACTCCGACCGGTGGTCCCCGGGCGCCGTGCAACGCATTGCGGCCGGAGACGCAACCAGTGCCATCCGAATCCGGTCTGCGGTGGTCTCCCCGCCATGGTCGACTGCCGTCACCGCCGCGGGCAGCAGCACAACGAGCAGGGCCAGCATGTATCCGAGCGCCACCAACGGTTTTTCTCGCCTCCCGGGGCTGGTACCATGTCGCGCCAAACGCGGCGGCCGAAGGGGCCCGCCGCATCCGGACCGGCGCCTGGCGGCCACCACGACCCTGTATGGAGTGGACCGCGCGATGCGCCATTGTGTTCATTTCGTGGATCGGGCAGTTGGCGCTCTCGCGTGCCCGCCCGGTGATCCGCACCAACCCGATTTCAGGAAGGTACCGAATGCCGATGACCCTGCGCCGGCTGCTGCTGGCAGCCGCGATCGCCTTTTTGTTGTGGAACCCGGCGGCAGCGACGACTGCCGATCGTGCCCTGGTGGAAACGCTCGCCGCCGAGGCCCCGGCACTGAACCGCGTGGTGCTGGCCAAGGCCGTTGCTGCGATGCACTGCGCAATCACCAGCGGGACGGGCCCGGCCGAGCGGCTGGCGGTAATCGACTTCTCGTTGCCCTCCTCCGAACCGCGGCTGTGGATCTTCGACCTGCACAGCCGGGCGCTGCTGCTCGAGGAACTCGTCGCCCACGGACAGGGTTCCGGCGACAACCTCGCGACCCGGTTCTCCAACGTCAGGGGCAGCCACCAGTCCAGTATCGGCCTGTTCCGCACCCAGGAAAGCTATTACGGGCGCCACGGCTACTCGCTGCGGATGGACGGCCTGGAGCCGGGCATCAACGACAACGCCCGCACCCGCGCGATCGTGATCCATGCGGCCGATTACGTCGATCCCGCCTGGATCGAACGGCAGGGCCGCATCGGGCGCAGCCAGGGCTGCCCTGCCGTGCGCCCCGAGATCGCCGACGCGGTTGTCGATCACCTGAAGGACGGGCAGTTCATGTTCTCGTACTATCCGGATCAGGAGTGGCTGGCGTCGTCCGAGTATCTGAACTGCCAGCCCGAGCTCCTGGCGAGCCTGATGCAGCCCTGAGCACCACGCCGCGGTGGCAGCCCTGCGGGGGACCTGCCACCGGGGATTTCGGGGCTGCGGGCGAAGCCTTAGAGAACGGGACTGGATGACAACTCCCGACCATGGCATCCTTGCGCGCCATGCGCATCCTGATCCGAACCTTCTTCCGCGCACTGCGTGCAGTGCTGACCCCCATCCTGCTTCTGGGTGACAAGTTGACCACACCGAAGAGCATGGAGCGCGACCCGGCTGAACAGGCAAAGGTGGATGCCGAAACCCGGCACTTGGCCCTGTATCAGTTCGTCGCCTGCCCGTTCTGCGTAAAGACGCGCCGTGCGATCAAGCGCCTGGGGCTGAATATCGAACTGCGTGACGCGCAGCTCGACACCGAGCACCGGCAGGCGCTACTCGAGGGCGGCGGCAAGATTCAGGTGCCCTGCCTGCGCATTGAACATCCGGACGGCCGGGTGGAATGGATGTACGAATCCTCGGACATCATCCAATACCTCGAGGAACGTTTCGGCAATCCGGGCGCCGCCGTCACCCGTTGACGGAACGACGCTCACCGTTCGCATCCCGCCGGCCCATAGGGAGGAGGACGCGTGGATGTTCGCGCAGGCGTGTCACGGTCGTCAGGGTCGCGCCCGGTCGGCCGATAGTCTGCGCCCTCCCCTGCGTTTTCCGGGCCAACCATGCGAAGTAGACAACGGGATTCTTTTGACCGGCCTGGCGAACCGGCGCAGGCAGCGGGCCACGACGCGCGGACCGATCCCCTCGACGGTTGCCGGTAACCCCCGGCGTTACAGCCAGCCCAGCACTACCCCGGGGAAGACACCCACCAGCACCACTGCCGCAACGAGCAACAGCGCAGCGGCAGCCGCATGGCCGCTCGCCGGTTCGGTGCGCGGATGCGACGCCGCCGGATTCATGAACATGTACTGGATGACCCGCAGGTACAGGTAGATGCCCAGATAGCTCGCGATCAATCCGATCACCGCGACCGCGACCAGGCCCGCGTCCATCACGGTGCGGAAGATCAGGAACTTGGCAACGAAGCCGGGGAACGGCGGGATGCCGGCGAGCGACAGCATCGCGACCGCGATCAGGATCGCCGCACGTGGGTCGCGATGGTACAGGCCCTTCAGACTGTTCAGGCGGTCGCGCAGCCAGTCTTCGCCGCTGGGCAGGCAGGCCAGCGCGAGCAGCGTCGTCAGCCCGTAGACGAGCACGTAGAAGGCCATCGCCTCGAATCGCGCGTCTGGCAGCCCGAGCAGGGCCAGGAACAGGTAGCCGGCGTGGGCGATCGACGAATACGCGATCAGGCGCCGGAACCCTTGCTGGCGCATCGCCGCGAGGTTGCCCCAGACCATCGACAGCAGCGGCAGCGCGATCAGCACCGCAACCAGCCCCGGTCCGGCACCGGCCGGCCCGAACAGCCGCACCAGCGCCAGCACGACCGCAGCTTTCACGATCGTCGCCATGAACGCGGTGGCCGGAACGCTGGCACCCTCGTACGCGTCCGGCGCCCAGGCATGGAACGGAACGATCGCCGCCTTGAGCATGAATGCCGCAACCACCAGCACCACCGCGCCCCGAGCGAGAACGTCGCCACTGGCCAGCGCGGCGCGGAAATCGTCGACCGTCAGTCCGCCGGTGGCGCCGAGGGTCAGCGACACGCCCATCAGCAGCACCGCGGTACCGACACCGCCGAGCACGAGGTACTTGAGCGCGGCCTCCGCGCTCTCCGGCCGGCGGAACGTCAGCACGACCAGCGCGTACAGCGGCAACGACAGCAGCTCCAGCCCGAAGAACAACATCACCAGGCTGTCTGCCGACAGCAGCAACCCGGCGCCATAGAGCGAGGCCAGCAGCAGCATCGCGAAACGGCCGTCGAAGCGCTCGGCGCGCGCCAGGAAGAGCACCGGCACGGCCAGCCCGAACAGCAGTGTCTTTGCCGCGAACGCGTCGGCGTCGACCGAGAAATGCCCGGGGAACGGTGCGCCCGCGTGGCCAGCAGTGTGCAGCGAGAAGGCAGCGGCACCGGCCGCGAGTACGGTGATCAGCGCCGGCATGAACGGGTCACGCGGCCGACTGGACACCAGGTCGATCGTCAGGATCGCGAGGATGCCGAGCAGCAGCAGGTGCTCGGGCAGCGCGGCGAGCAGCAGGCCGTCCGGGGTCATTGCCGATCCTCCCCGCCTTGCGCCGGCAACACCCGCTGCTGGTACTCGATGACCGCCTGCTCGGTCTTCTGCAGGAAGCCGTTCGGGAACAGGCCGATGTAGAAGATCGCGGCGACCAGCGCACCGAGGATGCCCATCTCGCGCAGGCTGAGGTCTCGCAATACACCGCCATCGGCCTCGGGTGCGCGCGGCCCGCCGAACAGCAGCCGCCGCACGAGACGCAGCATGTACAACGCACCGAGCACGATGCCGAGCACCGCCGCCGACGCAAGCGCCAACGGATACGTGATTCCCTGCTCGAACTGCGGCCACGCCGCGTGAAACGCCCCGAGCAGCACCAGGAACTCGCCGGTGAAGCCGCTGGTCGTCGGCAGGCCGATCGCGGCGAGCGTCAGCAGCATCAAGAACACCGAGTACACCGGCAGCAGCTTCGCGAACCCGCCATAGGCGGCGAGGTCGCGGCTGTGGCAGCGCTCGTAGATCATGCCGACCATCAGAAACAGCCCACCCGCGACGAGCCCGTGGCTGACCATCTGGATGATCGCGCCCTGCACGCCGAGCAGGCTGTAGCTGACCAGCCCCAGCATCACGTAGCCGAGGTGGCTCACCGACGAGTAGGCGATGATTTTCTTGATGTCGTCCTGCACCAATGCTAGCCCCGCGCCGTAGATGATGCTGAGCACCGCCAGCGTCATGATCAGCGGCGTCGCGAGTTGCGCTGCGTCGGGAAACAGCGGAAAGCCCAGCTTCAGGAACCCGTAGGTGCCCATCTTCAGCAGCACGCCGGCCAGGATGACCGAGCCGGCTGTCGGCGCCTCGACGTGCGCGTCCGGCAGCCAGGTATGCAGCGGCACCATCGGCACCTTGATCGCGAACGACAGCGCGAACGCGGCCAGCAGCAGGAGCTGCACATCCACCGCGAGGCCGAGATCGTACAGGTCGGTGAACGCGAACGACGGGGTGCCGTCCTGGGCGAGCACCGTGAACGCGAGGTAGATCACCGCGGCCAGCATCAGGATGCTGCCGAACGCCGTGTACAGAAAGAACTTCAGCGTCGCGTAGATACGCCGCTCGCCGCCCCAGATCCCGATGATCAGGAACATCGGGATCAGCATCGCTTCCCAGAACAGGTAGAAGAGGAACAGATCCTGCGCCAGGAAGGTGCCGAGCATCGTGAACTGCAGGAACAGCACCATGCCGTGGAAGAGCTTCACGTCCCGCGTGGTCGAGGTAAATGCACCGGCGACGACCAGCGGCCCGAGGAAGGCGGTGAGCAGCACCAGCAACAGGTTCAGCCCGTCGAGGCCGACGTGGTAATGCACGCCCCAGGCCGGAATCCACGGAATGCGCGTCTCGAACTGCAGCCCCGGCACACCGGCTTCGAACTGCAGGTAGAGCCAGGCTGCCAGCACGAGCTGCGCGGTGAGCACCAGCAGCGACAGCCCGCGCACCATATCCGGCCGGCGCTCCGGCAGCGCGAGCAGCAACACGCCGCCGAGCACCGGCAGGAACAGCAGCAGGTTCACCGCGATGATCTCAGACATGGCGCCACATCCAGATCAGTACCGCGGCCAGCCCGAACAGCGTGATCCAGGCGTACCAGTGGAGACTTCCGCTCTGCACCCGCGTCAGCGCCGCGGCCCCCGCGCGGGCGAGCGCCGCGAGGCCATGCAGGGTGCCATCCAGCAGGATCCGGTCGCCCAGGCGCAGGAAGACCCGGTCGGACACCCAGCGCCAGGGCCGCGTGAGCAGGCGGGCGTAAAGCTCGTCCACGAAATACTTGCCCTCCAGCACGCGATGCAGGCGCGTTGCCCGCGCCCAGAGGGCCTCGGCAGGCCGCCCACCGTCGCGGTACAGCACCCAGGCGCCGATCAGGCCGAGCAGTGCGAGTTGCACCGCGAACACCACCTGCGCGAAATGCAGCCCCGCACGTTCGGGCAACAGCTCGGGCAGCGGCAGCAGCGGCTCCAGATACTGCGGCAATGCGAACCAGCCCGCGATCACCGAAAAGAACGCGAGCACTACCAGCACACCGGTCATCGTGACCGGCGACTCGTGCACGTGGCGCTCGGTCTCCGGTGCCATCCGCGAGCGACCGAGGAACACGAGCCACAGCAGCCGGAACATGTACAGCGCGGTTAGCAGCGCGGTCAAAGACCCGAGCGCCCAGAGCCAGGCGGCACCGCCCTGCCCGCTCGCGAGCGCGAACCACAGAATCTCGTCCTTCGAGAAGAAACCGGCCAGCGGCGGCAGTCCGGCGATCGCGGCGGTCGCGATCGCGAAGGTCGCAAAGGTCCAGGGGATAGGCCGCGCCAGCCCGCCCATCCGGCGGATGTCCTGCTCGCCGTTCAACGCGTGGATCACGCTGCCGGCACCGAGGAACAGCGCGGCCTTGAAGAAGGCGTGCGTGAACAGGTGAAACACCGCCACACCGTAGGCACCGACGCCGAGCGCGAGGAACATGAAGCCGAGCTGCGAGATCGTCGAATACGCCAGCACTTTCTTGATGTCGGTCTGCACCAGCGCGATGGTCGCGGCCAGGAACGCGGTCAACACCCCGATCACCGCGATCAGCGTGGAAGCGGCCGGTGTCTCCAGGTACACACCGGACAGCCGCGCGACCAGATACACGCCCGCGGTGACCATCGTCGCCGCATGGATCAGCGCGGAGACCGGCGTCGGACCCGCCATCGCGTCCGGCAGCCAGACATGCAGCGGGATCTGCGCCGACTTGCCGGTCGCGCCGATGAACAGCAGGATCCCGGCGGCGGTCGCGATTCCCGCCGGGATCAACCCGGCGCCGAAGGCTTCGTTGATCCCATCCATCTCCAATGTGCCGGCGAAGACGAACACCAGGAACATGCCGAGCAGAAAGCCGGCGTCGCCGACGCGGTTGGTGATGAAGGCCTTGCGCCCGGCGCGCGCCTTCGCGGCGTCCTGGAACCAGAAGCCGATCAGCAGGTACGATGCGAGACCCACCCCCTCCCAGCCGACGAACAGCACCAGCAGCGAGCGGCCGAGCACCAGCAGCAGCATGAAGAACAGGAACAGGTTCAGGTACGCGAAGTAGCGCGCGTAGCCCTCGTCGCCCTTCATGTAGCCGATCGAATACAGGTGGATCAGCGCCCCGACCCCGGTCACGATCAGTGCCATCACCGCGCTCAGGCGGTCGAGGTAGAAAGACACCTCGAACACGTACTCGCCGACCACCGCCCAGGTAAACACGGTCTCGACGATCGGCGCCCCGCCGCCGGCCTCCAGCGTGCGCCAGGCCCAGAGCGCGGTGACGAAGGCCAGAAACGGCAGGCCCACGCCCACCGCGTTCACGAACCCGGTACCGAACCGCCGGCCGAACACGCCGTTCAGCACGAATCCGGCCAGCGGCAGCAGCACGAGCAGGGTCAGCATCCCGTCCATCGCCCTAGCCCTTCAACCGGGCGTACGCGCCCGGATCCAGCGTGTGGCCCGCGCGCACCAGCAGCAGCACGATCGGCACCGCGATCGCGATCTCGGCCGCCGCCACCGTGAACACCAGAAACATCAGCACCGCACCGGCCTCGGCGCCG
Source organism: Thioalkalivibrio nitratireducens DSM 14787 (assembly GCF_000321415.2). Lineage (NCBI taxonomy): Bacteria > Pseudomonadati > Pseudomonadota > Gammaproteobacteria > Chromatiales > Ectothiorhodospiraceae > Thioalkalivibrio > Thioalkalivibrio nitratireducens. The sequence continues at coordinate 1,973,797 of NC_019902.2, forward strand.
AGCAGCTGCGTGAACACCGCGAGACTCAGCAGTACGCCATTCAGCATCAGTTCCAGGAACATCAGCATCACCAGCAGGTTGCGGCGAACGATCACGCCGACCAGACCCAGCGTGAACAGGATTCCCGAAACCGCCAGCAGCAGGTTGGCGTCAGCCATGCTTCCCCTCCTCGCCGCGGCGCAGCTGCGCGGCCCGGGCTGCGGCCTGGTCCTCCCCCCGGCGCCGGATCTCGATCACCGCGCTGGCCGCGATCTCCGCGACCAGCAGCAACACCGCCGCCAGCGCGAAAAACACCCAGTACTCGTCCATGAACGCGGTCGCGAAGGCACCGACGCTGAACGTGTCTGCAGGCACGTCGACCGCGACGATCGGCTCGCCCCGCAGCAGCCCGTCGACCAGCACGCCGGCCAGCAGCAGGAGGCCCGCAAGCCCGGCGACGAGCAGCGGCGAGAACCGTTCGGTGAACGAGCGATCGCGCACGTCGAGCAGCATGATCGCGTAGACCATGAACACCATCACCGCGCCGACGTAGATCAATACCTGGAACACCGCGATCACGTGCAGCCCGAGCTGGGCATAGATCGCGGCCAGTGACAGCATCGTGCCGATCAGCGCCAGCGCGACCCGCATCGGGTGGCGCAGGAAGAACAGCGCCACCGCCCCGGCCAGCGCGCCGAACGAGAAGATGCCGAGAAACACGGTTTCGATCGTCATCCCTTTCCCCCGTTGGTCGGCGCAGGCCCGCGACCCCCGGTTACGCCCTTTCGCGTGCAAGGCACGCTCCCACATATCTCTGCGAAGGCTGTAGGCCTCATGGATGGCATCGCCATCGGTGCGGTCGTCGGATTCTGGCAACATCTGCGCCCAAGAAAGGACGTTCTGGCACCGATCGTTGCGATGCGATCCATATCAGGAACGTGCCTTGCACGCGCACGCGCCGCAGGCGCGCATCCGGCAACGGCAGACCGCCCCGGAAAGAACACCCCGCGGAACCCGATCATCGGTTCCCCCTGGGCATGGCATCGGCGGCTTCACCACCGCTGCCGTCTTTCGGCGGGTAGGGCTTCGCCGCGTCACGGGCCGGCTGCCAGCTGAGCAGCTCTTCCTTGCCGAGCCACATTCCCGCGCGGCGATCGGGTACCGGGAACCCGGGAACCGTGGGCACCATCCGGATCGCGTCTTCCGGGCAGACCTCGACGCAGAAGCCGCAGAAAATGCAGCGCGAGTAATCGATCTCGAAGCGCTCGGGGTATTTCGGGTGCGCCGGGTCGTCGGGGTCGAAGCCGGCCTCGATTTCGATCACCCGCGCCGGGCACACGGTCGCGCAGAGATTGCAGGCGATGCACTGCGGGCGGCCGTCCGGGCGCTGTGTCAGCACGTGCTTGCCGCGGTTGTGGCGCGCGTAGTCGGCGCGGATCTCCTCCGGGTAATACGCGGTCAAGGCCCCCTTCTTGCCTGTCATCCAGCGCTTCATGTTGCGCAGAAACACGCCGCCGGTGACCGAAAGCCCGCGCACCACCTCGAACAGGTAGAAGCTCTCCCACCACCCGAGCTTCGGCTCGTTCCAGTACTTGCGCCGCCGGTCGATCACTTGTGGGCGGGTCTTTCGGCCGGCCGGCTGTCCGCGTTGCGGTGCGTTCATACGCACCCCCCACGCCACTGCGTAGGGCGGAAGAGCGCAGCGTCATCCGCCACACCGCTGCGGGTGAAACCGCATACCCCGGTGCAGGCGCAGGCGCCGGAACGGCGGATGACGGCCTTCGGCCTCTTCCGCCCTACGCATCCGCTCACCCCATCGGGCCTCCGGTCTTGTGGTCCTTGCCAAACCTTCGAGGGTGGGACCGGGGTGGGGACAACCGGACCGTAGGAGGCCATGGATGGCCGACTTCGAGCGCCCATGGACGGCTTGAGCGGGTCCGGCTGTCCCCAGCCCGGTCCCGCCCCTGCCCCTGCCCCGGCCCAGGTTCCGGGCCGAGAAGCCGCTGCAAACCTGACCCCACCCATCACGATCCCACCCCCCGCAGTGCCCAGACGGCGATCGCGGTCACCGCCAGGTTGATCAGCGCGAGCGGCAGCAGGAAGCGCCACGCGAAACGCAGCAGCTGGTCGTAGCGAAAGCGCGGCAGGGACCAGCGCACAAGGATCAGGAACCCGCACATCAGGAAGACCTTCACCCAGAAGGTTGTGATCTGCAGGATCACCACCAGCACGTGCGGCAGCGCGATCTCGAATCCGCCGGGCAGCAGGAAGCCCGCGTCGTTCATGTACGGCAGGTTGTAGCCGCCGAGGAACAATGTGGTGAACAGCGCGGCGATGATCGCGATGTGGATGAATTCCGCGAACATGAACAGGCCCATCTTCATCGCGCTGTATTCGGTGAAGTAGCCGGCGATCAGCTCCGACTCGGCTTCCGGGAGGTCGAAGGGGATGCGCTGGTTTTCCGCCTGCGCCGCAACCAGGAACAGGATCGCCGCGAACGGCTGCACGAAGATCCCCCAGGCCGGCAGGAACCCGAACAGAAGCCCCGACTGCTGCTCGACGATGCTGACCAGGTTCACCGTGCCGTAGATCAGGATCAGCCCGATCACGGTCAGCCCGATCACCACTTCGTAGGAGATCATCTGCGAGCCGGCGCGCACCGCGCCGAGCAGCGAGAACTTGTTGTTCGACGACCAGCCCGCGAGCATTGCACCGATCACCGCGATGCCACCGAGCGCGAACACGATCAGCAGTCCGGCATCGAGCGGCGCCACCTGCATCGCGTAGCTGCGTTCGCCGAACCACTCGGAAGGGCCCTCGAACCAGCCAAAGAAGGTGCCGGGGGCCAGTTCCCCGCCGAACGGAATCACCGCGAACACCGCCATCACCGGCACGAACGCGAACCACGGCGCGAGCGCGTAGGCGACGCGGTCGTACGACTGCGGCTTCCAGTCCTCCTTCAACAGCATCTTCAGCCCGTCGGCGAGACCGTGGAACAGGCCCCACCAGACCAGCTTCACCTGCGTGAACGGGATGCGCAGGTAGGCGCGGTTGGCGCCGATCCGGTCGGACATGATCGCGGCCTGCTTGCGCTCGACCCAGGTCAGGATCAGTCCGACCGTCATCAGCATCAGCACCGCGTAGACGATGAACACGCCGTGCACGACCAGATCCTGCATCATGCCGTGCTCCCCGGCGGTGCTGCCAGTAGCGGGAACAGGGTCTCGGCGTCGATCACGCCGTCGGGACGCCAGCAGCAGGGTTCGAACGCGCTGACCACACCTTGGAAGTTCGTGTAATGCCCGCGCCGCTCGGTCTGGATGCTCAGCGGGATGAACACGTCGGCGTAACCGTTCTCCGGCGCGAGCCAGGAACCAAGCAGAACGATCTTCGCACCGCGCGGGAACGCACCGAAGTCCGCTCCCTCACCCCAGACCAGGACCAGCTCCGTGTCCGCGGAGATCTCCGTCGGGGAGTCGCCGAACAGCGATCGGGCCGCGCGCGTGTTCGGGTTCTTGTCCGCGCGGATCAGCAGGTCGTCCTCGACCACCTCGCCGTCCTGCGGGAGGTGGTCCGGTTTCACGAAGGTGGTGAAATTCGCCACCAGTGCACTGTGGAACGCACGCAACTCCTCGTTCGATCCCCCGCTCGAAACCAGCGCGACCCGACGCCCCGACGCGCGGATCAATTCCCGGGCCGCCTCGATCGCCCGCGTCGTCGTCACCGGCTCGCCCTTGAGCATCGCGACCTCGGCCCGCGGCCGCTCCAGCGCACCGCCGAGGTCACGGCCCTTGTTGCAGATCCAGGGTCCGTTGACGCGCGGGTTTTCCAGCGGCGTGACGCGCAGGATCCGGGTATTGTGACGGGGATCCAGGCCCTTCACACGCCACTCGGGCTTGCGGTGCCAGAGCTGCACGGTGCAGCCGCGCGCGCAGCCCGGGCAAACCGACGGCGTCGGCTCCAGGTACCAGGCACGGGCTTGGTACAGGAACGAGCGCGACAGCAAGGCGCCGACCGGGCAGATGTCGATCACGTTGTCCGAGTAGGGGTCGTCGTCGAGCGTGCGGTCCTCGGCGGGTCGCACCAGCGCGGAATCGCCGCGGTACTCGATTCCGAGCACGTTCGACTGCGACACCTCGCGGGTGAAACGCACGCAGCGCGAGCAGAGGATGCAGCGCTCATTGTCGAGGATGATCCGATCGGACAGCGGGTAGAACTTGGTCGAATGCAGCTTCGGGTCCTGCGACAGCGCCGGCTCGCCGTTGTAGGCGTAATGGTAGTCCTGCAAGGTGCACTCGCCGGCCTTGTCGCAGATGCCGCAGTCGACCGGGTGGTTCAGCAGGATGAACTGCAGCATCGCCTTGCGCTGGGCGCGCACCGGCTCGGAGTCGGTCTGGACGCGCATGCCGTCGACCACCGGCATGTTGCAGGCGATGTTGACCCCCCTGCCCTCCTGCTCGACCACACACACGCGGCAGTTGCCGACGATCGACAGCTCCGGATGCCAGCAGAAATGCGGCACGTAGAAGCCGTTGGCGAGCGCCGCCTGCAACACCGTGCGGTGCTCGCCGGTCTCCACCGCCTCGCCGTTGATGAAGATCACCGGCATTCGAGGTTCCCCCCGAACTTCGAATGCCGGTGTTCGATGAAGTACTCGAACTCGTCGCGGAAATTGTCGAGCATCGCGGTCGCCGCGTAGCCCGCGGCATCGCCGAGGCCGCAGATCGTGGTGCCATCGTTGAAACGGGCGACGTGGTAAAGCGTGTCGATGTCCTCGGGACGGCCCTGGCCCGCGACGATCCGGTCGATCACGCGGTGCATCCAGCCGGTGCCCTCGCGGCAGGGCGTGCACTGCCCGCAGGACTCGTGGTGGTAGAAACGCAGCATGATCTGCAGCAGGCGCACCATGCAGGTGCCTTCGGCAATCACGATCATCCCGCCGGACCCGAGCGACGAACCCGCGGCGCGCAGTTTCTCGTGATCGAGCGTCAGGTCCTCGACCTCGCCCGCGGTCAGCACCTTCGCGTCCTTCCCGGTCAGCACAGCCGACGAGATGCCGCCCGGGATCACCGCTTTCAGCGCCTTGTTGCAGAGCAGTCCGCCGCAATCCTCGTGCAGGAACTTCGCCCAGGAATAACCGAGTTCCACCTCGTACACGCCCGGCTTGCGGATATGCCCGGAGACCGAGATCAGCCGGGTGCCCGGGCTTTTCTCGGTGCCGATTTCCCGGAATGCCCGCGCGCCGTTGCGGACGATCCACGCGACGCTCGCGAGCGTCTCGACGTTGTTCACCACCGTCGGCGCCTGGTACAGGCCGCGCACGGTCATCCGCGGCGGCCGGTTGCGCGGATACGCACGGGTGCCCTCGATCGAGCCCAGCAGCGACGACGCCTCGCCACAGACGTAGGCACCGGCACCGCGGAAAACGAACAGGTCGCAGGCAAACCCGCTGCCCAGGATGTTCTCGCCGAAAAGCCCCTCGGCATAGGCTTCCTCGACGGCCGCGTCGAGGCGCCGCCAGGGCCGATCGTACTCGCCGCGGATGTACACGAACGCGTGGCGCACCCCGAGCGCATAGCTCGCGAGCAGCATGGATTCGAGCAGGGCGTGCGGGTCGAACTCGAGCACCCAGCGGTCCTTGAACGTCCCCGGTTCGCCCTCGTCGGCGTTCGCGATCAGGTAGTGTGGCTGGCCGTCGTCGGGATCGATCCCCTGCCACTTGCGCCCGGCCGGAAAGGCCGCCCCGCCGCGCCCCTGGATTCCCGAATCGACGACCTCCTGCGTGACGTCACGCGGCCGCATCGTCTGCAGCGCCTTCGCCAGCGCCCGGTAGCCGCCGCGCGCGCGGTACGCAGCCAGCGTGTGCGAGTCCGCGGTCACCTCGAAGTCCATCAGCACCTTGCGCCCGGTCATGTCAGTCCAGCCTCGCGATCAGCGCGTCGAGATCCGCGGTGCCCAGGTTCTCGTGGTAGACCTCGTTGACCATCAGCACCGGCGCGGTGCCACAGGCGCCCAGGCATTCGACAGTGGAGAGCGTGAAGCGCCCGTCCGCGGTGGTCTCGCCGGGACCGATGCCGAGCCGCTCGCTCAGGTGCTCGAGCAGCCACTCGGCGCCGCGCATCGAGCACGACACGTTGCGGCAGACCTGCAGGTGCCAGCGCCCGATCGGCCTGCGCCGCAGCATCGAGTAGAACGACAGCACTTCCTCGATCTGGATGCGCGGAACGCCGAGGTACTCGGCCAGGCCGTCGATGTCGCTGTTGTCGATGTAGCCGCGGTCTTCCTGAATCCGGCGCAGGCAGGGCAGCAGTAGCGTCGCGTCGTGTCCGGGCGGCAGCCGCGTCTTCAGGCGTTCGAACTCGGGGATCAAGTGTTTCACCGGTCGCATTCACCGCCGATCATGTTCACGGTGCCGAAGGTCGAAATGATATCGGCGAACTGGTAGCCCTCGAGCAATTTGTGCAACCCGCCCATGTGCACGAAACTCGGCGCGCGCGCGTGCACCTTGTGCGGCCTGCCGGTGCCGTCGCTGACGAGAAAGAACCCGAGCTCGCCGTTGGCCGCCTCGTGGGCGCGGTAGACCTCGCCGGCGGGCACCTGTGGGCCGTCGATCACCAGCTTGAAGTGGTTGATCAGCGATTCGATCTCGGTGTACACGCGTTCCTTTTCCGGGAGGGTGCAGCGGCGGTCGTCGACATTGATCGGGCCTTCCGGAAGCATCTCGATCAGCTGCCGGATCATGTAGACCGACTCGTCCATTTCACGCATGCGCACGTAGTACCGGTCGTAGTTGTCGCCGTTGATCCCCACCGGCACCTCGAAATCGAGCTCACCGTAGGCGAGGTACGGCGTGTCCCTGCGCAGGTCGCGGGGTGCGCCGGTCGAGCGCAGGATCGGGCCGGTGAAACCCCAGTGAATCGCGTCCTTGGTGGAAATCACGCCGACGTCGCGCGTGCGATCGATGAAGATGCGGTTGCGGTCCATCAGCCCGTGGATGCGGCCGATGTATTCCTCGTACTCATCGAGGATCTCCTCGAGCCGCTTCAGCCAGCCGTCGGGTAAGTCGTGCGCGAGCCCGCCGATGCGCCCGTAGCTGTAGGTGACGCGCGCGCCGGTCAGATCCGCGAGGTGCTCGTAGATCCAGTCGCGGATCGTCATCAGGTACAGGAACGCGGTCATCGCGCCGAGCTCCATCACCGACGCGGCGATACAGGTCATGTGGTCGGCGATGCGCGAGTATTCGGACAGCAAGGTGCGCAGGTAACGGGTGCGCGGCGTGATTTCGACCCCCATCAGCGTCTCGACCGCGTCGCAGTACGCGAAGTCGTTGATCAGCGCCGAGCAGTAGTTCAGCCGGTCGACGTACGGGATCAGTGTGTGCCAGGTGTGCGCCTCGCATTCCTTCTCGAAGCCGCGGTGCAGGTAGCCGCAGTGCACGTCGGCGCGCACGACTTTCTCGCCGCTCAACTCGGCGATGATCTGCAGCGTGCCGTGGGTCGCCGGGTGCGAGGGTCCGATGTTCACGATCACGCCGTCCTCAGTCGACGGCGTTTCGAATGCCGGGCGCACCGGGTTCGGCAAGGTCTCCTCCGTGTCGCGCATCGTCATTACCCGTAGTGCCCGCGACCCACTGTAGGGCGGAAAAGCGCAGCGTCATCCGCCATGCGGCGCACGACCTGGGCACCGCACGCTCCGGCACGCCCCGGCGCCCTGCGGCGGATGACGGCCTTCGGCCTTTTCCGCCCTACGTTGGATGCAGGCGGCATCATTCGCGGTACCTCACCAGCGGCTGCTCGCGGTCCTTCGGGTAATCCTTGCGCAGCGGGTGACCCTCGAAGCCTTCGTAGAGCAGGATCGGGCGCAGGTCGGCGTTGCCGCGAAAACGGATACCGTACATGTCGTGGCATTCGCGTTCCATGAACGCGGCAGAACCGTACAGCGGCACCAGCGAATCGACCTCGGGGTCGACCTCGGTCACCGCGGTCTTCAAACGCACGCGCACGTGGTCGCGGGTGGAGTAGAAGTGGAACACGACGTCGAAACGCGCTTCACGCTCCGGCCAGTCGACCGCGGTCACGTCCAGAAACAGGTCGAAGCCGAAACTCTCCTTTAGCACGCGAACGGTGTCGAGCAGCGCGTCGCGCGGCAGCTGCACGGCCAGCAAACCGTGCGCCAAAGCCGCCTCGCGCCCTTCTCCGGCCAGCCGTTCGCGCACGCGCTCCAGCAGTTCGGTGTTCATCGGTCAGAACTTCTCGTTCACGATCGGATGGCGGGCGTTCGCGATCTTGTCCTGTAACTGCATGATGCCGTCGATCACCGACTCCGGGCGCGGCGGGCAGCCGGGAATGTACACGTCGACCGGAATGATCCGGTCGATTCCCTGCAGCGCCGCGTAGTTCTGGTAGAAGCCGCCGCTGGTCGCGCAGACGCCGAAAGCCATCACCCACTTCGGCTCGCACATCTGCTCGTAGACCTTCTTCAGGATCGGCGCCTGCTTATGGGTGATCGTGCCGACCACCATCATCAGGTCCGACTGGCGTGGCGAGAAGCGCGGCAATGCAGCGCCGAAGCGGTCGGTGTCGTACATCGTCGAACTCACCGACATGAACTCCATCGCGCAGCAGGCGGTGACGAAGGGATAGGGAAAGATCGAGAATTTCCGGGCCCAGCCGACCAATTCGTCCTTGCGCGTGGTCAGGTACTCGAAAGCACCCGTCTTCTCGTGACCCGGGTTCATGAAACCAGCGCCTCCAAACCGGGCGGAAAAGGCCGAAGGCCGTCATCCGCCCTCCGGCGGTGATCATGACGCCGAACGCAGTAGACCGGACCCGTTGCCGGATGGCGGATGATGCTGCGTTCTTCCGCACTGCAAGACAACCGGATCATGCGCGCACGTCCTCCAGCAGCCCCGATTTCCAGACGTAGAGCACGAGCAGGACGAGCAGCAGCAGGAAAAATCCGAACACCAGCAGCAGCGTGCCGGTCAGCGGCTGCGCGCCCAGTGCCCAGAGGAACAGGAAGACCGTCTCCAGTTCGAACAGGATGAACACCACCGCGATTCCGTAGTATTTCACCGGCACCGCCTTCACGTTCATGCGATCGACCGGAGCCGCTCCACATTCGAAGGGCTCGAGTTTCATCGCGCTGGCAGCGGGTTTCGGCCCCAGCGCACGGTTCAGCAACAGCGTGACCGCTACAAAGCCCAGGATCGCGAGCAAATACAACAGGAAGATCGCGTACGGATTCACGACGAATGACCAGCCCCCATTCCGGTTCTTGTTGTAGTGGCCGCCGGCCCCCCTCGGAACCCGGCTTGCGGAACTCCGCGAAAGCATAGGGTATTCTCCGGGCACGTTCCACCGCCGTTGCGCCTGCTCCCTTCTTCCGCAGAACCGTGCGATACACAGCCTATACACAGTCCCGCGTATTGTTGCCGGCCCGCTCCGCTGCATCGGGACTACACTTTCAGGCAGCCCACCGCGCACCGGGGCTCGACGGCCAGCGAACAGCCCCTGGCTGGACGATGCCACCACCCTCCCCGCCACCTCGCAAACGCTGAAACCACCATGGACGAAACCGCATCCCCGACGGAACACGAACACACCCGGACTGGCCTCAGCGTCGACGCACTGCACCGGGCGCTGCTCGACAACCTGTTCTACGTGGTCGGCCGCTTCCCGGCAGTGGCGACGCAGCAGGACTACTACCGCGCACTCGCTTTCACCGTTCGCGACCGCCTGCTGCACCGCTGGCTCCGGACCGTGCAGACCTACAAGGCGGAACGCAGCCGCACCGTCTGCTATCTGTCGGCCGAGTACCTGCCAGGCCCGCAATTGGGACACAACCTGCTCGCCCTGGGCATCTCCGACAATGCCGGCGAGGCCGTGCGCCGGGCCGGACTCGAGCTGGAGGATCTGATCGAGGCAGAGGCGGAACCGGGGCTCGGCAACGGCGGGCTCGGCCGTCTTGCCGCCTGCTATCTGGATTCGCTGGCCACCCTGCAATTGCCCGCGATCGGATACGGTTTGCGCTACGAGTACGGCATCTTCCGCCAGCGCATCGACGAGGGCTGGCAAGTGGAGGTCGCCGACAGCTGGCTACGTGACGGCAACCCGTGGGAGCTGCGCCGCCCGCACATCGCATTCGAGATCAGGCTCGGCGGGCACACCGAACGGTACCTGGACGCGCACGGGCACAGCCGGGTGCGCTGGGTGGGAGGCGAGCTCATCCGTGGTGTCGCCTATGACACGCCGATCCCCGGCTACGGCGTCTACAACAGCAACCTCCTGCGGCTCTGGGCGGCGGAAGCGACCGAATCCTTCGACTTCGGCAGCTTCAATGCCGGCGACTACCAGGGCGCAATGCGCAGGAAGATCCGCTCCGAGACGGTCAGCCGGGTCCTGTATCCCAACGACGAACCGGAAACCGGAAAGCGCCTGCGCCTGCTCCAGGGCTACCTGTTGGTATCCTGTTCCCTGCAGGACATGCTCCGGATCCATCTGGGCAGCGGTGACAGCCTCGACCGGTTCCACCAGCGTTTCGTGGTGCAACTGAACGACACGCATCCCGCGATCGCGGTCGCGGAACTGATGCGCCTGCTGCTCGACGAGCATGGCATGCGGTGGGATCCGGCCTGGGAGCTGACTCGCCGCACATTCGCCTACACCAACCACACGCTGCTGCCCGAGGCACTGGAAAAGTGGCCGCTGCCGCTGTTCGAGGAGACGCTGCCGCGGCACCTGGAGATCATCTTCGACATCAACCAGTGCTTCCTGGACGAGGTGCGCATACGCTTCCCGCATGACGACGCGCTCGCCACTCGGCTGTCGCTGATCGACGAGACCGGGCCCCGGTACGTGCGCATGGCGCACCTCGCCTGTGTCGGCAGTTTCTCGATCAACGGGGTCGCACGGCTGCATACCGGGCTCCTGACGGACACCGTCCTGCGCGACTTTCATGCGCTGTGGCCCGAGCGTTTCAACAACAAGACCAACGGTGTCTCGCCGCGCCGCTTCAGCAACCTGAGCAACCCCGGCCTCTGCGCGCTGCTCTCCCGGGTGGCGGGCCCGGGCTGGGCCGCCGATGCCGAACGCCTGCGCCTGCTCGAGCCGTATGCCCACCAGCCGGAGATCTACCCGGAATGGCGACGTATCAAGCTCGAGCGCAAGCGTGCGCTGGCCCGGTACATCGCCGCTCAGACCGGCGTCGCAGTCGACCCCGAGTCGATGTTTGACGTCCAGGTCAAGCGGATCCACGAGTACAAGCGCCAGCACCTGAACGTGCTGCACATCATTGCGCTTTACAGCCGGATCAAGATGGATCCGGCACTGGACCCGGTGCCCCGCACGTTCGTATTTGGCGGCAAGGCGGCCCCCGGGTATGCCATGGCCAAGCTGATCATCAAGCTGATTCACTCGGTGGGCGAAGTCGTGAACCGCGATCCGGCAGTCCGGGATCGTTTGCGGGTGGTGTTCGTACCGGATTTCAACGTCAAGGTAGCCCAGCGCATCTACCCGGCCGCCGACCTGTCGGAACAGATCTCGCTCGCGGGAAAGGAGGCCTCGGGCACCGGAAACATGAAGTTCGCGCTGAACGGTGCGCTGACCATCGGGACCCTGGACGGCGCAAACGTCGAAATCCGGGAGGAAGTAGGTCCGGAGAACTTCTTCCTGTTCGGACTGACCAGCGCCGAGGTGGATGCGCTGAAACGTTCGGGCTACTGCCCGTACGGCTGCTACCGCGAGAATCCGCTACTGCGAGAGGCAATCGACCTGCTGGCGGAGGGCCTGTTCTCGCACGGCGACCGGGACCTGTTCCGGCCGTTGGTCGATCACCTGCTGCACCGGGACGACTACATGCTCCTGGCCGACTTCCAGTCCTATGTCGACTGCCAGGACCGGGTGGATCGAGCGTTTCGGGATGCCGACTCGTGGACGCGCATGTCGATGCTGAACGTCGCCCGCATGGGGCGCTTTTCCTCCGACCGGGTGGTGCAGGAGTACTGCCGCGACATCTGGAGGCTGGAGCCGGTGACCATCAGGCCGTAGGATGTCGCACTGTCACCCGCCTACTACACGGAGCCGCCGATGGCCCAGACCAACCCAACCGACGACGCCCCCCCGGCACATGCGCTGCTGCTGGTGGCGCCCGGGTGCCCGCACTGCGCCACGATGCTCGACGGGCTGGGCACACTGGTCAAGGAAGGCACGCTGGCCCGCCTCGAGGTCGTGAACATCGCCGCCGCACCGTCGGTCGCGGCCGAGTTGTCGGTACGCTCGGTTCCATGGGCACGCGTCGGAGCCTTCGACCTGGCGGGGCTCCACACGCTGGAAGAACTCCGACACTGGACACGGCTGGCGGGCGAGGAAAACGGCATGACGCTGTACCTTGCCGACCTGCTCGCGACCGGGCGCCGGTCCCAGGTGGCAGAACGCGTTCGACAGGATCCCGCATTGCTGCAACGACTGGTGGACCTTCTCGGCGACGATGACACCGGGCTCAGTGTCCGGATCGGAGTGATGGCAACCTTCGAGGAGCTGCAGGATTCGGGCATGCTGGATGGACTGGCGGAGTCGCTCGCCCCGCTCACCCGGCATCCGGAGCCCCGAGTACGCGCCGATGGCTGCCATGCCCTGGCCCTGACCGGTTCGACCGATGCGATCGGGTGGGTCGAATCCTGCACGAACGACCCGGATCCCGAGGTGCGCGAGACCGCGGCCGACGCGCTCGAAATGCTGGCCAAGGCCCGACCGGCGCGGGAAACACGTTAACTCTCATGACCCTAGGCCACCCCCGACCATGAAAGGCGATCGGCCAGAGGGCTGGCCTCCGGGGGGCGCAGTGCTGTTTAGGGTGGCCCGCGACGTTGGAATCCACCGTGTAGGAGCGAGGCCATGACCGTGACTTTCACGTTAACTGTCATGGCGCGGGCAGCCACCCCCGATGATGAAAGAGGCGTAGGGCGGAAGAGGCCGAAGGCCGTCATCCGCCGACCGGCGTTGGGGATGCTGCGGGCGCCTGGGCACTGCGAACGCCATGTGGCGGATGACGCTGCGCTCTTCCGCCCTACGGGTCGCCAGGGACACGAGACAGGCCGTGACTTTCACGCCAACTGTCATGGCCAGCGGCCACCCCGCAACATGAAAAGGCGAGCCACGGAAAGCACGGACAGACACGGAAAAAGGATTTGATTTGTTTCATCTTCCGTGATTTCCGTGTCCTTCCGTGGCTGGTCTTCCTTGTTCGAGACGGCACGCAGCGCCCGGATCGTCAGCTGCGCCCTGCACGCAGGATGCCCCGCGTGCTGGTCTGAATGAATTCCAGCAGTCGCCTGACCTCGGCCACGTCGGTCTCGGCCAGCAGGCTCGCGACTCGGGCCTTGCGATCGCTGCGCCCCCGTAGAACCTCGGCGAACGCCCGGTGCAGCGCCTGAATGCCCTCCTCCGGGAAACCCTTGCGGCGCAGCCCCACCTTGTTGATGCCGATCAGCCGGGCGTAATTGCCACTGGCGAGGCAGTACGGCGGAAGATCGCGGTTCAGCGCGGCCCCCATGCTGGTGAATGCATGCATTCCGACACGGCAGAACTGGTGCACCAGGGTGAACCCGCCCAGCGTGCAGCCGTCCTGGACCTCAACGTGGCCGGCGAGCGAGGCCGCGTTCGAGAAGATGATGCCGTTGCCGATGATGCAGTCATGGGCGATGTGCACATAGGCCATGATCAGGTTGTCGTGACCGATGACCGTCTCCCCGCGGCCCTTCTCGGTGCCGCGGCTCAGCGTCGCGCATTCCCGGATCACGTTCCGGTCCCCGATCACCAGGCGTGTCGGCTCGCCACGGTAGCTGCGATCCTGGGGTGCCTCGCCGACGGAGGCGAACTGGTAGATGCGGTTTTCGCGCCCGATCTCCGTCGGACCCTGTATCACCACATGAGGACCGATCCAGGTATCGGCCCCGATTCGTACATTCGCGCCGATCACCGAGAAGGCCCCGACATGCGCCGAAGAGTCGATCTCCGCGCTCGGGTGGACGTCGGCGCGCGGGTCGATCATGCGTCGATGTCCTTCCCTGCACACATCAGGTCGGCGGATGCACAGAGATCTTCGCCCACATGCGCCTCGGCAGTGAAACGCCAGATGCCGCGCACGGTACGCACGTGCTCCACCCGCAGCAGCAGCTGGTCGCCGGGTTCGACCTGGCGGCGGAACCGCGCCTGGTCGATACCTACGAACAGGTACAACTGCTGCTTATCCTGGTTGACCCCCCGGTGTTCCTCGGTCTTGAAGGCCAGCAGTCCCGTCGCCTGCGCCAGAGCCTCGAGAATCAGCACGCCGGGCATCACCGGCTTGATCGGGAAATGCCCCTGAAAGAAGGGCTCGTTGAAGCTGACGTTCTTGATCGCCGTCAGGTAGCGCCCCGGTTGGTAATCGGTCACCCGGTCCACGAGGAGGAAAGGATACCGATGCGGAAGATAGCGCATCACCTCAAGAATGCTCAGACCGTCCACGTGATCGTTCCCTTCTGTTTGTTCTGGATTCCGGTGCCGGCGGCACCCCTCCCTACCCTACCGTGCGGGCCTGAATCACTGCCGTTGGCGGCGACCCAGCCTCCGGAGTGCGGCCAGACTGAAATTCCAGACCCGGGCCTCCTGATGCGGCACGCCCGAGGCATAGTGCCCGGAGCGGGGGATCGACCGCGTCACCAGCGTCATCGCATGGATGGTCACGTGGTCGGCAATCTGGAGATGCCCGAGTATACCGGCTCCCCCACCGATCGCGCAGTGCTTCCCGATATGCGCGCTTCCCGCGATCCCGGCACAGCCCGCGATCGCGGTATGGTCCCCAATGCGTACGTTATGGGCGATATGGACCAGATTATCAATCTTGACACCGCTGCCGATCACGGTATCGTCCAGCGCCCCGCGATCGATGGTGGTGTTGGCCCCGATCTCCACCCCGTCACCGATGATCACGGTGCCCAGCTGCTCGACCTTGATCCATTCTCCCTGATCCGCGGCGAATCCGAAGCCGTCCGCACCGATCACCGCCCCCGGCTGGATGATTACGCCGGATCCGATCCGGACACCGTCCAGGATCGAACAGTTGGCATAAATGTACCCGTCGGCTCCCACTTCGGCATCGTCGCCAATGACGGTGCCCGCACCGACATGGACACGGGCACCGATGCGGGAACCGGCGCCGATGCTGGCCCCGGCACAGACCCGGGCCGACGGGTCCACGACCGCCTCCGGGTGGACCCGCGCACCGGCCTCCACGCCCGAATGCACCGGGCGCTTTCGGTACAGCAGCGTGCTCAGCCGGGCGAAGGCGGCATGCGGATTGGCGACCAGCACAAAGCTGCGGCAGGAGGTATCCAGTTCCGCCGGTGCGACCAGGCCGTCGCGCAGCAGGACGATTCCTCCCGCCGCATTCAGTGCCGCGATGTGGTGCCGGGCGGTTGCATAGGAAATATCACCGTCACCCGCCCGATCCAGCGGCGCCAGGCGAAAGCCGCGGCGCTCCGGGGACCCGAGGACCCGTCCGTCAAGAAGATCGCCCAGCTCCAGTGCGGCAAGGCCGCGGTCACCGGCGACGCTGCATCGCGGCGATGATGTCATCGGTTATGTCGATACGTTCACTGGAATACAGCACGTTGCGTTCGGTGAGGATCAGGTCGATGTCCCGTTCCCGGGCCAAATCGATGATCGCATCGTTGATCATTCGCTGGAGCTTCGCCAGTTCCTCGTTGCGCCGGACGTTCAGGTCTTCGGTAAAGCTTTCCTGCGCCCGGCGGAATTCGCGCGAGCGTGCAGTGAACTCGCGCTCCAGGTCCGCTCGCTGGTTCGCGGTCATCAACTCGCCTTCGCGCTCGAGCCGATCCCGCAGCTTCTGGAGCTCCTCGCGCTCGGCGACCAGTTGCGAATCACGCGGTGAGAACTCGCGTTCGAGTTCGCGCATGGCCTGGGCCGCCTGAGGCGAATCTTCCAGGATCCGGTTCATCGTGACGAACGCCACGTTCTGTGCCACCAGCACCCCCGGCCACAACACCGCGCCGTAGACCAGCGCGCTGGCGACGATGGCGGTCCAAGTCTTCATGCACCCTCCTGCCACATGGGTGAAATTGCAGTCATGCGGGGCATCCCTGGTCCCGTTCTAGAACGCAGCCCCGAGCAAGAACTGCACGCTCTGCGTTTCATCGCCGCTCTTCTCGCGCAGCGGCACACCGTAGCTCAGCGTCAGCGGGCCCACCGGAGACATCCAGGTCATCGCCAGACCGGCAGACACCCGAAGTTCGTCAGGCTCGAAGTCGCTGACGCGCTCGAATACCTGTCCGGCATCGACAAAGGAGCTCATGCGCACCGCGTCGTTGTCCGCGGCAAACGGCAGCGGGAAATACAACTCGACGGAACCGGTGGTGCGGAAGCTGCCTCCGAAGGGCTCGTCGTTGCTGTCACGCGGTCCGAGGCTATTGTCCTTGAAGCCCCGCACCGAGCGGATACCGCCACCGAAGTAGTGTTCGAAGAAAGGCAGCCCATCCGTACCGCCGTAGCCGTCACCATAGCCGACGCCCGCCGACAGACTGAGCGAGTAGGTATCGGAGAGCTTGAAGATTTCCTGACCCGAATAGTTCAAGCGGTAATACTGCAGGTCACTCCCGGGGAGGACCAGTTCGGCACCGACGCGGTGCCGCCGACCGGAAGCCGCGAAGATCACGCTGTCCCGCGTATCGTGGGTATAGGACACCTCGGTCGAGAACAGGTTGTAGCGGTCGCCCTCGCGGTCGATGAAATCGAGGATCTCCCCCGGGGTACTCGCAACCGTGACGATCTCGACATCCTCCAACTGCGGTCGGATGGTCACGGTCCCGAACTCGGACAGCGGGATGCCGTAGGTCACGTTCGCCCCGAGCCGGTTGGTCGCAAAACGCGAAATATCGGCTTCTTCCGCGTCGAGCTCCTGGTAGAAGACCGAGAACCCGCGGCTCGCACCGTGGATCGTGTAATGCGGGTTCAGCACGCTGAAGTTCACCAGCTGCGAGACATCGCTGCGGCTGAGCGAGATCGAGACCCGGTTGCCACTGCCCAGGAAATTATCCTGGGTCAGGCTGCCGGTGAGCAAGAGCCCCTGGTTCTGGGAGAACCCCGCTCCGAGCGACAGGGCCCCGGACATCCGTTCGACCACCGCAATCTCGAGATCGACCTCGTCGTCGCTCCCGGCGACTCGGCGCGTCTCGATGTTCACCCTCTCGACGAACGGGAGACGCTGCACACGGACCCGCGATCGGTCGACCTGGTCGCCATTGAACCAGGCTCCCTCCATCTGGCGCAGCTCGCGACGGTACACGGTCTCCAGGGTCCGGCTGTTACCGGTGATGCTGATCCGGCGCACGTATACACGCGGCCCCGGGTCGACGAAAAAGGTCAATGCGATTTCCCGGGTGTCCTCGTCAACCTCCGGGATCGGATTCACGTTGGCAAACGCGAACCCGTCCGTGGTCAGACGGCGGGAGATGCGCTCGGCGGATTCCACCACCTCGCGGCGGGAGAACACCTCACCGGGCTGTACCTCGATCAGTTCGCGCAGCTCCTCGGCCGGCACGATCAGATCGCCCGCGAGATCCACCGATCCGATCCGGTACTGCTCGCCCTCGTCGATGTTGATCGTGATGTAGATATCCTTGCGGTCGGGGGTCAGCGTCACCTGGGTGGAATCGATATCGAAATTCAGGAACCCTTCATCGAGATAATGCGAGCGCAGCTGTTCCAGATCGCCGGAGAGCTTCTGGCGGGAATAGTGGTCACGCCGGCTCAGAAAAGCCCACCAGCGCGGGACACCGGACTCGAACCGCCGGGTCAAGGCGCGATCGTCAAAGGTCTCATTGCCCACGACGTTCACTTCGCGGATCCGGGCCACCTGGCCTTCCGCGATCGTGATCTCCACGTCGACCCGGTTGCGCGGCAGCTCGGTGATCTCGATGTCGATCTGTACGTTGTAGCGCCCGCGCGCGAGGTACTGCTGCCGCAACTCGTTCTCGATGCGGTCGAGGATGGTGCGGTTGAATACCCGCCCGCGCTGCAGACCGACCCCCTGCAGGGCGTCGGTCAGCGCATCGGTCGGGATGTCGCGGTTGCCCGAGAACCGGATGTCGTTGATCGCCGGTCGCTCCTGCACGATCACGACCAGCACGTCGCCGCGCCGCGCCACCTCCACGTCGCTGAAAAAACCGGTCTGGAACAGCGCGCGGATCACTTCGGGGCTGCGCGCATCGTCGAACACGTCGCCGACCTGAACGGGCAGGTAGGTCAACGTCGTTCCAGCGGTGATGCGCTCGAGCCCCTCGATCTCGATGTCCTCGATCACGTAGGTCGGCGCCCAGGCCATCCCGGAAGCCAGCAGCAGTCCGCACAGCGTCAAGGTCTGCAATAGGTGTCGCGTCATATCCGTCGCCAGGTAGATCGAGCCACAAGCGCCGCCGGACTAGCCGAACAGGCGCGTGATGTCGTTGTACAGCGCCAGCATCATCAGCCCGGCGATCGCCACCAGCCCGAGTTGCTGGCCGATCAGCTGTGTCCGCTCGGAGACCGCGCTGCCCTTGATCCATTCCACCAGATTGAACATCAGGTGGCCGCCATCCAGCACCGGAATCGGCAGGAGATTAATGATACCGAGCGAGACACTGACGAGCGCAAGGAACCCGAGGAAGGCCGTGATACCGATGATCGCGGTCATGCCCGCGAACTCAGCGATTGTAACCGGTCCGGCGATGTTTTTGACCGACGCCTCGCCAATGATCATCCGTCCGAGCACTCGCAGAGTCAGGATGCTGACCTCCCAGGTCCGAGCCACGCCCGCCACCAGCCCGTCCACCGGCCCCAGGCGCACCAGCGTGGAGATCTCCCGCAACTGCGGCTGATCGGTATCCACGCCCGCACCGATGCGCCCGTGCCGCTCACCATCGGTCTCGACCTCGGCGGGAACCACGGTCAGCTCGATCGTATCGCCGTTGCGGATCACCCGCAGCTGCAGGGGCTGACCGGGAGCCGCCTGGATGGCCGCCACCCAGGTTTCCCAAGTCTCGACGCCGTCGCCGTCGACACTGACGACGCGGTCCCCCGGCTGCAGCCCACCCTCCGCGGCCGGGCTACCGCGCTCGACGCTCCCGATCAGCGGCTCCAGCGCGGGCCGGTAGGGACGCAGGCCCAAACGCGTGAGAAACTGGCCTTCGCCGAGCAGTTCGCGCCGATTCTCCAGCGCGATACTGCGCACCCGTTCGCGGCCGTCACGGTCGATCACGACCACCGACACTTCGTCGGCGCGGACCGCGTGGTCGAGCAGGCGCAGATTGGCCTGATCCCAGTCCTGAACCCGGTGTCGGCCGACCATTCGGATCTCGTCACCGAATTGCATCCCGCTGGCCGCCGCGGCACTCCCCGGTTCCACCTCCCCGACGACCGGCTTCAGCCCCGGCACGCCAATCATGAACATCAGTGCATAGGCCACCATCGCGAACAGGAAATTCGCGGCCGGCCCGGCGACGATCACGAAACTGCGGGCGGCCAGCGGCTTGCGGTTGAAGGCACGCCCGGCATCGCGCTCCGGAACCGGCGCCTCGCGCTCGTCGAGCATCTTCACGTAACCGCCCAGCGGGATCGCCGCCACCACGAACTCCGTGCGGTCGCGACCGAACAGGCGGCGATAGATCGGCTTGCCAAAGCCGACGGAGAAGCGCAGCACCTTCACGCCCATCAGCCGGGCCGCCAGGTAATGGCCGTACTCGTGCACGGTGACGAGGACGCCGATAGCCACGATGAACGCGGCGAGGCTGGTCAGGATAGTCATCGATTCAGTCTGTCATTGCTCGGTAGCGCGACCTGCGACGGATTCCCCAGCATAGTCCCGCGCCCGGGCATCCAACGCAAGAATCCTTTCCAGCGAATCCGCCGGCTCGACCGGGATCGCCGCCAGGGTGTCGTCGATCACGCGCGCGATCGCGGTGAACGGCATCCTCTCGTCCAGAAAGGCCGCCACAGCGACCTCGTTCGCCGCATTCAGCACGGTTGTGGCGGTCCCGCCCGCCGTCAGCGCCCGATAGGCCAGTCCCAGGCAAGGGAAGCGTTCGGGCGACGGCTCGGCGAAGTCGAGCCGTCCAACGCTCAGCAAGTCCAGCGCGCCCACTCCGGACGCCATTCGCCCCGGCCAGGCCAGCGCGTGCGCGATCGGTGTGCGCATGTCCGGCTGGCCAAGCTGGGCCAGCACCGAGCCATCGCTATAGGCCACCATCGAGTGGACGATGCTTTGCGGGTGCAGCACCACCCGGATGGCATCTGCTTCCAGCGCAAACAGCCAGCGCGCCTCGATCACCTCAAGACCCTTGTTCATCATCGTCGCCGAATCGACCGAGATCTTTCGGCCCATCTCCCAGTTCGGGTGCGCGCAGGCCTCGTCCGGCGTGATCGCGTCGAACGTTTCCAGGGGGCGGTCCCGGAACGGTCCGCCGGACGCGGTCAGCCAGATCCGCTGCGCACCGTGCGGATGAATCGGGTCCGCACAGCGATAGCCGGCGGGCAGGCACTGGAAGATCGCATTGTGCTCGCTGTCCACCGGCAGCAGCCGGGCGCCGCTGCGCGCAACGGCATCGATCAGCAACGCGCCGGACATCACCAGCGACTCCTTGTTCGCGAGCAGCAGCCGCTTGCCCGATTCGGCCGCCGCCAGGGTCGGCAGCAGTCCTGCAGCACCGACGATCGCGGCCATCACGATGTCGACCTCCGGGGCCGCGGCAGCGGTCGCCAGCGCCTGCGCACCGCTTCGGACCTCGGTGAGGCTGCCGGCCCGTGCCAACAGGTCGCGCAGTGCCGCGCCGGCCTCCGGATCGACCATCACCGCCACCGCCGGACGGTGCTCGAGGCATTGTTCGGCCAACCGCTCGACGTTCGACTGCGCAGTCAGCGCGTAGACCTCGAAGCGGTCGTGCTGGCGCGCCAGCACATCGAGCGTGCTAACGCCGATGCTGCCCGTCGATCCCAGGATCGTAACCCGTTCCCGCGGCACGCTTACCCCCCCCCTTGCGGGAACAGGGCGGTCCATAGCAACCCAGCGGCGAAGACGGGCGCCGCGGCGGTCAGGCTGTCGACCCGGTCGAGGATGCCGCCATGCCCGGGCAGCAAGGCCCCGCTATCCTTTGCGCCTGCCTCACGCTTGAGCACGCTCTCCTGCAGATCCCCGGCAACCGAGACCAGTGCCACCACGATCCCCAGCAGCACGAACACCAGCGCATCCATGGCCAGCAGCCCGAAGCCCCAGGCACCGACCAGCGCCACCGGGACGGTGGCAGCCAGCGTACCGAGCAGGCCCTCCCGGGTCTTGCCAGGGCTGATGTCGGGTGCCAGCTTGCTGCGGCCGAAACGCCGACCGACGACGAATGCCCCGGTGTCCGCAGCCGCCACCAGCAGGAGCAGATAGATCACCAGCATCGGGGCACTGGCATGCAGCCATACCAGCGCCAGCGCTGCCGGGGCCAGCGTTGGGAAAGCCGCACCGCGCAGCAGCCAGCGGCCCCACGTTCCCGCGCCGAGCCCGGGACGGTACGTCGGCAGCCCGACAAACACCAGCCCCCACCAGACGACCCCGAGCCAGAGCACCCAGGCATGCATCTCGGTCCACCCGGCACCGCCCCAGGCCAGCAGCAGGCTCGCCGGCACCGCCAGCACCAGCACCGCAAACGCGGCACGCGTGCCCTTGGTGGCGAAGCGGCCGAGCCGCGCCCATTCGAAGGCACCCAGCGCGACCACCAGCAACACGAAGCCCGCGACCACCCCGCTCGGTGCGAACGCGATCAGCAAGAAGACGGGGACGATGACCGCGATCGCGGTGACGACTCGCTGCCTAAGCATCGCGGGCCTCGGCCTGATGCGGGGTCTGGCCGAATCGGCGCTGGCGCTTCAGGTAGGTTTCCAGCGTGCCCAGCAGATCCTGCTCCGTGACGTCGGGCCAGAGCGTATCCAGGAAGAAGAGTTCGGCATAGGCGGACTGCCACAGGAGGAAGTTACTGATGCGCTTCTCGCCACCGGTGCGAATCAGCATATCCACCGGGGGCAGGCCTGTCGTGCTCAGGTAGTCTTCGAAGCGCTCGGGGTCGGGCGCACCGCCCGCACTGTCGCGCAACCAGCGCTGGGCGGCCTGCAGGATATCCCAGCGCCCCCCGTAACCAAGCGCCACCACCAGCGTCATCACCTCGTTGGCCGCGGTCGCGGCCTCGGCCTCGGCCATCCGTTGCTGCAGCGGCTGCGGAAAATCCGCACGCTCGCCGATAAAACGCAGGCAGATCCCCTTCTCCGAGAGCTCCGGGAGTTCGGCCTCGATCGCGCTCACGAACAGGTCGAACAAGGCGTCCACCTCGCCCCGGGGCCGCTGCCAGTTCTCGCTGCTGAACGCGAAAATCGTCAGCGCTTGGACCCCGCGATTTGCGAAGAACTCGACCGCCCGGCGGGTCGCCTTCAGCCCTTCCCGGTGCCCGTCGCTGCGCGTCAGACCACGGGATTCGGCCCAGCGACCGTTGCCGTCCATGATGATCGCTACATGGGCCGGTCCTGCATCGGCGAGCTTCGGGGTTGCGGAGATCAAACCTCCATCAACTCCGCTTCCTTCTCGGCCAGCATTTCGTCGATGCGGGCCACGTGCTCGTCGGTCAGCTTCTGGATCCGCTCCCCGGCGCGCCGTTCCTCGTCCTCCGAGATCTCCTTGTCCTTCACCTGCTGCTTCAGCGCGTGGTTCGCATCGCGCCGGATGTTGCGGATCGCTACCCGGGCGTTTTCGGCCTCTCCGCGCACGACCTTGACCAAGTCGCGCCGCCGCTCCTCGGTCAGCGCCGGCAGCGGCACCCGGATCACGGTGCCTACCGTCGCCGGGTTCAGGCCCAGGTCGGACGTCATGATCGCCTTCTCGACCTTGCCGACCATGTTCCGTTCCCATGGCGTCACCGTCAGCGTCCGGGCGTCCTCGACGTTGACGTTCGCGACCTGGTTGATCGGCACTTCCGATCCGTAGTACTCGACCAGCACATGATCGAGCAGGCTGGAGTGGGCCCGTCCGGTACGAATCTTGGTGAACTCCGAGCGCAGCGCCTCGAGCGACTTGTCCATGCGCTGGCTTGCGTCGTTGAAGATGGCTTGCGTCATTGAATGGCCCCCTCGACCAGGGTACCCACCGGCTCGCCCATCACCAGCCGCTGCAGGTCGCCCTTGGCAAACATATTCATTACTCGCAGTGGCAGCTGGTTGTCCCGGCACATCACCAGCGCGGTCGTATCCATCACGCCCAGGCGGCGTTCCAGCGCCTCGTCGAACGTCAGACGCTCGAAGCGCCGGGCGTCGCTGCGCTGCATCGGATCGGCATCGTACACCCCGTCGACCTTGGTCGCCTTGATCATCAATTCCGCGTTGATCTCGATCGCACGCAGGGCCGCAGCCGAATCCGTGGTGAAAAAGGGATTGCCGGTACCGGCCGCGAACACCACGATCCGGCCCTTCTCCAGGTGGCGCACCGCGCGGCGCCGGATGTAATCCTCGCAGACCTGGTTGATCCGGATCGCCGACATCACCCGACAGAACCGGCCAGTCCGCTCGATCGCATCCTGCAGCGCGAGCGCGTTGATCACCGTGGCCAGCATCCCCATGTGGTCGCCGGTGACCCGGTCCATCCCGCCCTTGGCCAGACCCGCGCCCCGGAAAATATTGCCGCCGCCGATCACGATCCCGACTTCGACCCCGAGTGTGGAGAGTTCGGCCACTTCCTGCGCCACCTGGTCGAGCACGGCCGGATCGACGCCGTACTCCTGGGCTCCCATGAAGGCCTCACCGCTCAGCTTGAGAAGAATGCGCCTGTACGCCGGCTGGCCTTCCTGATTCATGGTGCTCCTCGATGGCGAACGGAAACTCTAGGATAGCGTCGGAACGGGGCGGCGTGCGCCGCCCGTCTTGTACCCGGGCGGACCGTTACGCGCCCCGCGCCTGAGCCATGACCTCCTCGGCGAAATTCTCGACCTTCTTCTCGATGCCCTCGCCCACTTCATAGCGCACGAAACCCGTGGCCGTGGCCCCGCGATCCTTCAGGAGCTGCCCGACCGTCTGGTCCGGATTCTTCACGAAGGGCTGACCGACCAGCGTGATCTCACCCAGAAACTTGCGGATCCGTCCGTCGACCATCTTCTCGACGATATCGGCCGGCTTCCCGGAATCCAGCGCCTGAGCGCGGAAGATCTCGCGTTCCTTCTCGACGGTCTCCGCAGGAACCTGATCCGCGTCGACGCAGACCGGGCGGCTGGCCGCGATATGCATCGCGACATCCTTCGCGAGTTCCTCGTCGCCCCCGGAGAGGCTGACCAGCACCCCGATCCGGTTGCCATGCAGGTAGGCACCCAGCGGTCCGGCGCTGTGCACGCGCTCGAAGCGGCGCACCTGGATATTCTCGCCGATCTTCGCGATCAGTGCCGCACGACGGGCCTCCAGGCTCTGGCCGTCCACCTCCACGGCCATCAGCGACGCGACGTCGGACGCAGCCGATGCCAGCGCCGCCTGTGCGCAGGCAGCGGCAAACTGGCGGAAGCTGTCGTCCTTGGCGACGAAATCGGTCTCGGAATTGACCTCGATGATCACCGCGTCGGAACCCTGCACCGCGATCTCGATGCGGCCCTCGGCGGCGACTCGGCCGGCCTTCTTGTCCGCCTTGGCCTGGCCGGATTTGCGCATCAGCTCGATCGCACCCTCGATATCGCCCTGGGTTTCGGTGAGCGCCTTCTTGCACTCCATCATGCCGGCGCCGGTGCGCTCGCGCAGTTCTTTGACTAGAGCAGCGGAAATCTGCATGAAAAACTCCTGAAATGATAATGGGCCGGCCGCGCGCGCCGCGCTGCGGCCGGCAGGAGGGGTCAGGCCTGGACGCCGGACTCGGCGGCCGCGAATTCCTCTTCCTTCACCGCGGTCGCGTTCGCACCCTTGGCCTCGACAATCGTGTCCGCAACGGCAGCCACGTAGAGCTGGATCGCGCGCATCGCGTCGTCGTTGCCGGGGATCACGTAATCGACTCCCTCGGGGCTGTTGTTCGAATCGACGATTGCGACCACCGGGATGCTGCGCTTTTTCGCCTCGGCCACAGCGATCTTCTCGTAGCCGACGTCGATCACGAACATCACGTCGGGCATGCGATTCATGTCCTTGATGCCTCCGAGGCTGCGCTCGAGCTTGTCCTGCTCGCGGATCAGCATCAGCCCCTCTTTCTTGTTCAGACGGTCGATGCTGCCGTCGGCGCGCATCGCCTCGATGTCCTTCAAGCGCTTGATCGACTGCTTCACGGTGCTGAAGTTGGTCAGCATGCCGCCTAGCCAGCGGTGATTCACGTAAGGCATGCCGCAGCGGCGCGCCTCTTCGCCAACCACCTCGCGCGCCGAACGCTTGGTGCCAACGAACATGATCTTGCCGCCATCGGCAGCGACCTTGCCGACGAAGTTCATCGCGTCGTTGAACAGCGGCAGCGTTTTTTCCAGGTTGATGATATGGATTTTATTGCGTTCCCCGAAAATGTACGGGGCCATCTTGGGATGCCAGTAGCGGGTCTGGTGGCCGAAGTGCACGCCGGCCTCGAGCATCTGGCGCATAGTGACGAATGACATGACAGTCTCCTGACGGGTTGAGCCTCCACGCATCCCGGCCTGAAACCCAACCGCGAGGGACGGGCACCCGACAGACCGTGCCGATACGTGTGTGGATTTAGGGTTTTCGTTGCCCCGAGGGCGCGCGCTTTATAGCATAGGACCCTGGTTCAAACCAAACGCGCGGGCCCGATCCGGGGCCGCGGGTCGGAAGCCCTGAATGCCTGTGACCATCAAGACCCCGGAAGAAGTCGAACGCATGCGCGTAGCCGGCCGGCTGGCCGCGGAAGTGCTCGAAATGATCGCGCCCCACGTCGAGGCCGGGATCACCACCGACGAGCTCGATCGCATCTGCCACGACTATATCGTGAACCACCAGAAGGCGGTCCCGGCGCCGCTGAACTACCGCGGTTTCCCGAAGTCGATCTGCACTTCGGTGAACCACCAGGTCTGCCACGGAATCCCCGGCGATCGACAGCTGAAGAACGGCGACATCGTCAACATCGACATCACCGTGATCAAGGACGGCTACCACGGCGACACCAGCCAGATGTTCTGCATCGGCAAGCCGGGCATCCAGGCCAAGCGCGTCGTGGACGTGTCCCGCGCCTGCATGTACCTTGGCATCCAGCAGGTTCGGCCCGGCGCGACGCTGGGCGACATCGGCCATGCGATCCAGCGTTACGCCGAGACCCACCGCTGCTCGGTGGTGCGCGAATACTGCGGCCACGGGATCGGCAAGTCGTTCCACGAGGATCCCCAGGTGCTGCACTACGGCAAGCCCGGCACCGGGTTGCGCCTCGAGCCCGGAATGTGTTTCACCATCGAACCGATGATCAACGCCGGACGCCGGCACACCCGGCTACTCGCCGATGGCTGGACCGCGGTGACCAAGGATCACAGCCCCTCGGCGCAATGGGAACACACGATCCTCGTCACCGAGGACGGCTGCGACATCCTGACGCTGCGCGCAGGCGAGACACCGCCCCAGGCCCTGGCCGCATGAGTCCTGCCGCGCTGGTCTGGTCCGCGCAAGCGGCCAGCGCGGCACCGGGCCTCGACGAACTACGCGAACATCCCCGGGATACCGCGCGTTTCCGCCAGTACCGGCGTGACATCATCGACCGGCTGCACCAGGGCTTCCAGGACGGGGCGGATATCGATGCCCTGATTCACGGCCACGCCGCGCTGGTCGATGCCCTGCTGACCCTGATCTGGCGGCAGTTCGAGTTCGCGGCACAGTCTGACCTCTGCCTGGTCGCGGTCGGCGGCTACGGGCGCGGCGAACTGCATCCCGGTTCCGACATCGACATCCTGGTGCTCGCCGAGCGCGACGCCGAGGCCCGTCACGGCGACACCATCAGCCGCTTCGTGACCTTCCTGTGGGACGTCGGGCTCGAGGTCGGGCACAGCGTGCGCAGCATCGACGACTGCCTGCGCGAGGCCCGCGACGACATCACCATCGCGACCACGATGTTCGAGGCCCGGCACCTTTGCGGCGCGCGCGCGTTGTTCGAGGCCTTCCGCGAGGCGATGCACCCGGACCGCATCTGGGACTCGCGTTCGTTCTACGCCGCCAAGCTCGCGGAGCAGCAGGCGCGTCACCAGCGCTTCGGCGAGACCGCCTACCGCCTCGAGCCCAACGTGAAGGAAGGCCCGGGCGGCCTGCGCGACATCCAGATGATCGGCTGGGTCAGTAAACGGCATTTCGCTGCCGAGCGGCTCGAGCAGTTGGTCGCGCACGGATTCCTGCGCGAGGGGGAACTGCGCGACCTGATCGAGGGCCAGCGCTTCCTGTGGAACGTGCGCTTCGCGCTGCACATGATCACCGGACGCCGCGAGGACCGGCTGCTGTTCGACCTGCAGCGGACGCTGGCCGGCACCTTCGGCTTCGTCGACCAGCACCAGAACCTCGGGGTCGAGCAGTTCATGCAGCGCTACTTCCGCACCATCAGCGATCTGCAGCGTCTGAACGAGCTGCTGCTGCAACATTTCAACGAGGCGATCCTCCAGGATCCCGGTTCGATGAGCGAGGTACACCGAATTCACCAGCGCTTCCAGATCCGGGGCGGCTACCTGGAACTGGTGCACGACCAGGTGTTCATGATCTACCCGCCGGCCCTGCTCGAGGCTTTTCTGCTGGTACAGACTCACCCCGAGGTCCAGGGAATCCGCGCGTCGACGATCCGGCTGATCCGCGCCCACCGGCATATGATCGACGCCCAGTTCCGCCGCAACCCGGTCTGCCGCAACCTGTTCATGCAGATCCTGCGCGCGCCCCGCGGCGTGACCACCGAGCTGCGAAGGATGAACCGCTACGGCGTGCTGGGAGCCTACATTCCCGCCTTCGGCCGGATCATCGGGCGCATGCAGTACGACCTGTTCCATGTCTACACCGTCGACGAGCACACGCTGAACGTACTGCGCAACACGCGCCGCTTCGCACTGCCCGAGTTCGCCGATGAACAACCGCTCGCCAGCGACATCTATTCCCGGGTGCAACGGCCGGAACGGCTGATTCTCGCCGCGCTGTTCCACGACATTGCGAAGGGCCGCGGCGGCGACCACTCCGAGCTCGGAGCGCTGGACGCGCTGCATTTCTGCCAGCACCACGGTCTCGGCAACGAGGACGCCGCCCTCGTCAGCTGGCTGGTCCGTTCCCACCTGCTGATGTCGCTGACCGCGCAGCGCAAGGACATCTCGGACCCCGAGGTCGTGCTGAACTTCGCGCGCGAAGTCCGCACCCGGGAGCGGCTGGACCTGCTGTACCTGCTCACGATTGCCGACATCCGGGGCACCAACCCCGAGCTCTGGAACAATTGGAAGGCCTCGCTGCTGCAAACCCTCTACAAGGCGGCGCTGCTGGTGCTCGAACGCGGACTAGACACACCCCCCGACACCGACGAGCAGATCGGCCAGACCTGCCGCGAGGCCCTGCAGATCCTGGCCAGCCATGGCCTGGACGAGGAAGCCGTCGAGGCCATCTGGGAAGAATTCGAGGTCGAGTATTTCGTGCGCCATTCGGCGGACGAGATCGCCTGGCATACCCGGGCCATTGCCGGCATCCGGGACTCGGACCTGCCCCTGGTCCTGGTCCGGCACGAGACACCCCGCGGCAGCACCGAGATCTTCGTCTATACCGACGACCACCCCAGGCTGTTCGCGCGGATCACGACCACCCTGACCCAGCTCGGGCTGGATATCGTCGATGCCCGGATCATCACCACCCACAGCGGCCGCACACTCGACACCTTCCTGGTACTCGAGGGCATGGGTCACGCGGTGGAACCCGGGTTCCGGGTGGACGAGATCCGCGAGACCCTGCGCGAGCGCCTGGTCGATCCGCGTTGCGACCACCACGCGGTCCAGCGCAGCCTGCCGCGCCGGCTGAAGCATTTCGACGTGGCCACCCAGATCGAGTTCGGCCCCGGCGTGCCGGCCGTCTCGAGCACCCGGATGCGCGTGCGCGCGCTCGACCGCCCGGGACTGCTGTCGACGATCGGCTGCGTGTTCGCCGAGCAGAACGTCAATGTGCGCACCGCCCGGATCAGCACGGCCGGCGAGCAGGTCGAGGACATCTTCCTGCTGTTCAACACCGACGGCCGGGAACTCACCCCGGAACAGCAGGATGCATTGCGCCGCCAGTTGGTCGAGGAGATCTGAGCCCCTGCCCCTCCACGCCGACAGCCTTTTCCCCGCGAGCGGGCGAGGCGAGAAGGGCCCCTCCTGCGGTCACCGAGGATGGGTTGGGGAGGGGGCGAGTGCACGCCCCGCCGTGAAACGATAGGCGACGAATGTCAGAGAGGCCAGGGGTGCAACTTCGCTCCCAGGCTCTGAAACAGGCTCAGGTAACTGTGATCGGTGATCAGCGGCGATGCCAGTACCGCGACGACATTGAATGCAATCACGATCAGCACGAACCAGGCAGCGCCGCCGAGCCGGCGCTGCCAGGGCAGGTGCTCGGGGATCTGCAACAGTTCGGCGTCCTGCGCCCGTTCCTTCTCCGTGCGTGCGCGACCGGATGCCGCGCCGGGCGCGAGATAGCCCTCATCGCTGGCCGCCCGCGCCATGTCCGCCTTGCGGAACAGCAGCACCCGCGCCGAGAAGAAAACGTCGACCGCCTTGATACCCAGGCCGCGGAAGGCGCCGCCGACACGCAGCAGCCGACCCAGCCGCGCGAACAGCGAACCCGCCCGGCCCGTCACCGCGCCGAGGCGCCCTCCCAGCAGGCCGGCACGCGTCGCACTCTGCGCCCCGGCCACACCGGCGTTCACACCCGTGTAGCTCAGCAGCGTGAAGGCGAGAAACACCAGCGCAACGTCGAACTTGGTATCCCAGACGGTCCAGGCCGTACGATGCAACCCCGGCCGATAGCCCAGGTACCCCTTCTTCAGCCACTCCAGCAGGATGTGGACAGCGACCACCGCCAGCAGCCAGAAATAGCTTACGAACACGCTGAGCACGATGGTCAGGGTGACATAGGCCGAGGCGAACAGCAGGCTGCGGTCGTGCCGGACGATCCATGCGCGCACCGGACCCATCCCGGCCAGCGGATCCGCAACCCGTTCGACCGAGGGATCGACCTCCGGCACTTCGACCGCCGGTTCGCCGTCGTGCATGAATTGCCTCCGCTGCAGTATCCCGGTGACAGTTTAGTGGACCGGGTGGCGGCAGACCAGATGGCGCCACGAAACGCATCGCGCCGGCCAGGCCTCGGCGCCGCTGGCCAGTTGCGCCGTACCGCCGCTATGATCCCGGCCATGACCAGCCCCCGCCGTCACGGCTCCGCTTGAATACGGAGCTGCCCGTCGCCACGGTCCTGCCGGCCCTGGCCGCGGCCCTGAACGACCCGGGCGTCGCATTGCTGCAGGCCCCACCCGGTGCCGGCAAGACCACCGTGGTGCCGCTGGCCCTGCTGGACGCACCGTGGCGCCGGGACCGGATCCTGCTGCTGGAGCCCCGGCGGCTGGCGGCGCGCGCCGCGGCCCGCCGTATGGCGACGATGCTCGGCGAACGCGTCGGATCCACGGTCGGCATCAGCACTCGGGTCGAGCGCAAGGTCGGACCGGGCACCCGGATCGAGGTTGTCACCGAGGGCATCCTGACCCGGCGCCTGCAGCGCGACCCGGCGCTGGAAGACACCGGCCTGGTGATCTTCGACGAGTTTCACGAACGCAGCCTGCAGGCGGACCTCGGCCTGGCACTGTGCCTGCAGGCCCGCGAACTGCTGCGCCCCGACCTGAGGCTGCTGGTGATGTCGGCGACATTGGAAACCGGGGGCATCACGCGCCTGCTGCCCGCCGCCCCGGTCATCCGCACCGAGGGCCGCAGCCATCCCGTGCATATCGACCACCGCCCTCCGGCGCCGGCCCCCGCACGTGCGGCCGATGCAACCGCAGTCGCCGTGAAACGGGCACTGGCGACCCTCCCCGGCAGCATCCTGGTCTTCCTGCCGGGGCGGCGCGAGATCGATCGCGCAACCCACGGGCTCGAGGCCTTGGCAGGATCCGGAATCCGGGTCACGCCGCTGCACGGGCAGATGCCTCCCGAGGCCCAGGACGAGGCGATCCGTCCGGCACCGGAGGGAACGCGCAAGGTCGTGCTGGCCACCGACATCGCCGAAACCAGCCTGACCATCGAGGGCATCGCGGTGGTGATCGATTCCGGGCTGGCGCGCAGGCCGCGCTTCGACCCGCGCCGCGGACTGAGCCGGCTCGAGACCGTGCGAATCAGCCGGGCGAGCGCCGCCCAGCGCTGCGGCCGTGCCGGCAGACTGGGTCCGGGAGTCTGCATCCGCCTGTGGTCGAAATCCGACGAGCAGCGGCTGCCTGCTCATGCGTCACCGGAGATCCTCGAGGCCGACCTCGCGCCGCTGGCGCTGACTCTCGCCTGCTGGGGCGCCGACGCGGACGAGCTCGCCTGGCTGGATCCCCCGCCGGCACCCGCACTGGCCCAGGCGCGCGACCTGCTGCAACAGCTTGGCGCACTCGATGACACCGGCACGGTTACGGTACACGGGCGGGCGATGGACGCGCTCGGCACGCATCCGCGAGTTGCGCACATGCTGCTGACCGCAAACGAACGTGGCCTGGGATACGAAGCGGCGCTGCTGGCTGCGCTGCTGGAGGAGCGCGACCCGTTGGACCGGGCGTTGGCCGGCAGCGACATTCGTGCCCGACTGCGTGCCCTGACGGCAACCGACGCGTCGATGTCATCGGCAGCGCGCCGTCGGCTCCGTACCCAGGCGGCCCGGTGGGCGAAGCAACTGCAATGCCGGGAGCCCGCGCAGCTCGATCCCGAGGTCGCCGGCGCACTGCTCGCCCTCGCCTACCCGGATCGGGTCGCGCTGCGCCGCCCGGGGCCGGAGGGCCGCTTCCTGCTGGCGAGCGGGCGCGGCGCGTTTTTTCCGCGCGAGGATGACCTCGCGCAGGCCCCCTGCATCGTCGCGGCGGTTCTGGATGCCGGCCAGCGCGAGGCGCTGATCCATCTCGCGGCACCGCTGGACCGCTCCGCCCTCGCGTTCCTGCTCCCCGGACTGGTGCGCAGCGAAGAACACGTGGAGTGGGACGCCGACGCCGGAGCGGTGAACGCCCGCGTCGAACAGCGGCTGGGCGCGCTGGTGCTCGAGAGCCGGCCGCTGGACGGCGTCGCTCCTGAGGTCGCAGCCCGGATGCTGCTCGACGCGGTCGCGGCCCGGGGCCCGGAATCGCTGCCCTGGACCCCGGAGAGCCGCAGGCTGCGCGCGCGCATGGCTTTTGCCCGCGCACAGGACGGCGACGCCTGGCCGGACGTCAGCGACGAGGGGCTGCGCCGTATCCTGCACACCTGGCTCGCGCCCTGGGTCACCGGGATGGGCCGGATGAGCCACCTGCGCACGCTGGACCTCGGCGCCGCGCTGCGCGCGCTGCTCGACTGGCCGCAGCAGCAGCGACTGGACCGCATCGCGCCCACCCACCTGACGGTACCCAGCGGCTCACGCGTAGCTATCGACTACGGCGACCCTGGCAACCCGGTCCTCGCGGTCCGGATCCAGGAGGTTTTCGGCTGGTCCGATACGCCCCGGATCGGCAATGACAGCGTACCACTGACTCTGCATCTGCTCTCGCCGGCGCGGCGGCCGGTGCAGGTGACACGCGACCTGGCCGGATTCTGGGCGCGCACCTACGCTGAAGTGAAGAAAGACCTGAAGGGGCGCTACCCGAAGCACGCCTGGCCCGATGACCCGCTGAACGCCCGGGCGCTGCGTGGCACGAAAAGAGCACGGCAGTGACCGGGGGAACCGAAGTGCATCAACGCCGGCGTTCAGCAGGCCAGGGCGGCGCCTGGAACTCGGGCGCCCGACGCGGCTGGACGAACTCGGGCGCCCGACGCGGCTGGACGAACTCGGGCGCCCGACGCGGCTGGACGAACTCGGGAGCTCGACGGGGCTGCGTGAACTCCGGTGCCCGAACACGCGCGGACGGGTCTTCGGGCGGCGGGTGCCGCAGGTGGGGCGGTCGGTGTCCGGGAGGAAACCAGCCGCCCGGACGGTAGTGCCGGTACAACGGCCAGGGATAGTACCGGATCTCGACCGATCGCTCCGGCGGAGGCTTGGCGGCCGGCGGGTCCGGCCAGGGTGGCTCACGCGCTGCGGCGCGTTCCTCGCGCTGGCGCCGCTCTTCGGCCAACGCGTCCGCGAGCCGCCGCCATTCCCGGGCGCGCTCCCGGGCGGCCTCAATCTCATCCTCGGATGGATCCGGCACGGGGCCGAGCTCCCGGTACTCCCGCCCCGGCGGTGGCCGGTCCGAGTAGATCATCCGGCCGTGTTCATCGACCCACTGGAAGATGCCCTGCGCCGCCGCCGGCGGCACCGGGCCGAAAGCCGCCACCAGGCACAAAAAAAGCAAGGGCGTGAGTGCTCGGACCCGCATGGCCTCTCTCCACACGCCGGGGAGGGCCGCGCCCCAGCGGGCGGGCATGCCCCGAATCTGGCGTCCCCGGCAGGGTTCGAACCTGCGACCTGCCCCTTAGGAGGGGGCCACTCTATCCAGCTGAGCTACGGGGACCTGAAGGCCGATTATAACGCCTTGGGCGCGGATCGCGGGCCTCGATGTTGCCACGGTGCGCGCGGGGTAATGCAGCGCGCGGGTCCTGCTGGGCGAAAATGGCGCAAATGGCCCACCGCCCTCCCCGACCGCGGAGATCCGGAGCATACCGATGAACATCGACCTCGCCCTGCGCAGCAGGTGCCAACGCATCGGGGCAACCCGATGACCGCGACACCCCCCCGGCCTCGCAATGCCGTCACACTGCTGACCCCGCTGATCGGCATACGCGGCCGCTTTCAGGGCCGCACCCTGGAACTGGTCGAGGTGCTCGCGGACGGACCGCAAGTGGCCCTGCTGGACCTCAGCTCAACTCCCGGAATCCAGGCGAACCAGTATGGCGATCCGCTCTCCCGCCAGCCGCGGACGCTGACCATCCCGGTGGTAAGCCCGATCGATGACGACATCCATCCCGCGCTGCGGGAACTGCTGCCCGAAGCGATCCTCCTGCAGCTGCGCAGCCTGAACGATGCTCGCGGCCTGGCAGGAGACTGAGATTCGAGCTACCCCTGCAACTTCGGCCACAGGTCGTAGACTGCCGTATCGGCGGGATCCACGAGGATCCCGACAGCCTCACGGGCTGGAGTCTTGAATTCGATGCGATGCCTCCGGCCAAAGACAGCGGTCCAGGACTCGACGCATGGTACCGGAATGCCGGTTTAAACCAGCCAGCCCTCAACAGCGGAGACCGTGCTCCCCACCTTTCGCACAAAAAACCATTCCACGAGCGCGGGTAGACGCCTATACTTTTGGGAAGCACATTCAGGCGCTAGACGCGGCAGCCCGCGACATGGTCACGATGGTCGTGTGTTGAAACTGGCGCATTCGGTATCATGCGGTGAGCGAACACGAACCCGGTGGCCCGGTCCCTCGGCACGCACGCACACCGAGATCGCGACGCCTGTCCCTGCGCGACACGCCGGCAACTTGCCATTCCCACCACTGGTTGCCATGGTCGTTACTGGCCACCATCCTGATCGCCGCACTCTGCTCGCCAGCACTTGCGGGGTTCACCACGGTATCCCCGCAGGGTGAACTGCAACGCGTGGAGACGGACGCCTGGCTAACGACACCAACGGGTTTGGTGCCAATCACGCGTCGTTACCACAGCAGCCTTCTGGAAGACACGCTGGGCTTTGGCTGGAGTCTTGAGTTCGCCTGGCAGGTGCATCGGATCGACCCGGAACGCCGTCTCGTCACTAGCCCCGCAGGCGCATGGACCTTCCGCGGTGACCGGGAGGGGGGCTACCTCGGGCCGGAGGGCGCCGTTCTGATCGTCGACGAGGGCGCATACAGGCTGGCCCTCCCCGGCGGTTCGTGGATCGCATTCGACGCCGAAGGCCATGAGCGTCTGCGGGAAGACGCCAACGGGAATCGGATCCGCATCGCCCGGGATCAGCAGGGACGGGTCACCGAGATGGTCGGCGGCCCCGAGACCACTTTCAGATTCTCCTACCATGCCGACGGAAAACTGCGCAGCTTGGAGGATGACCAAGGACGCCGGGTCAAGTACAGGTACGATGACCGTAGCCTGCTGAGCGAGGTGGTCGACGTCGACGGGCGCACCCTGGCCTACGGATACGACTCCATCGGGCGCCTGGAGGCCGTCGAGTATCCCGATGAACGCCGGGAAGAATACCGGTATGACGACCTTGGGCGCCTGAGTGAACGGGTGCATACGGACGGCCGGACCGAGTGGTTCGCCTACGATGGCAGGACGCTGCGAGGCTCGGATTCTCGGGGCGATGAGTGGGTACAAGCCCATGACGATGAAGGGCGGCCACTGTGGCGCACCGACGCGTCCGATACGCGTGAAAGCTGGGCTTGGAACGATGCAGGGCAATTGCTCGAGCGAACATACCCCGACGGATCCTCGGTCCGCCTGAGCTATGATCGCGACGGGCGGCTGCTGAGCCAGGAGGCTTCGACCGGCACCTACCAATGGTTCGACTACGACGCTCCGGGCGGGCGCCTGCGCGCCCTGGATGCCAATGGCGCGCTCACACGCTTCGAATACGCGCGTAGCCAAGAACTGCACTTCGCCTACGACCCGGCCGGTCGCCTCGTGGAGAAGCAGACGCCGGATGAGATCTGGCGACATCGGTACGGGCCGAACGGAGAGCTGCTGGAAAGCAACATCGCCTGCGATCACCCGCCCATTTGCTATGAGGAACACCTCGGGTACGCCCCGATACCCGGACCCGGCGGACAACGGTATTGCGGACTTGCTCCCGATCAGACCCGGGAATGCGGACATAAGGGCCTACCGCCGTGCCCCGGTCCGGACCCGTGTCGGGGCTTTAGCCTATTCAACGAAGGCGCCCCAATCTGCATTGCCTGCGGGCGGGTTGGCAACCCCTGCTGCGAACGCTATGCAGAATGCCACGACAAGACAGTTTGCGTGGACGGACGATGCATGACGCAAGGGGAGATGATCCAGACCATTGCCGAGCGTTACGAGGTGATCGGTACTGAGGGTGCAATCGTGCGGGATGTTGTCACCGGCCTGGAATGGCAGCGCTGTAGTCTGGGACATACCTGGGACGGGCAAACCTGCGTGGGCGAGGCTACGGGCTACACGCAGAGGGAAGCACAACAGGCGGCAAGCGAAATCGCAGGCTGGCGGCTGCCCACCATCGAGGAGCTGCGAACGCTGGTGTTCTGCTCCAGCGGTGAACCGGCGCGGTTTTTCGACCACGACACCCGTGACCGCTGCCGGGGCCAATTCCAGCGGCCAACGATCGTTACCGAGGCATTTCCCAATACTCCAGAAAGCTTTTTCTGGTCGGCCTCGCCTTTTCCCGCTCCCCCCTCGAGACCGCGCATGGGGTGTCAGCTTCTACGCTGGCATAGACGGGTGGGGCTCTAAGAGCGGTTACAGCTTCGAGGTTCGGTTGGTGCACGACAGATAGTAATCTTTGGTTCTTCGTCGTTGCATGTGATCCACGAATGCGTCAGCGATGATTGACCAGCAGATGGCGCCGGATCCTTTGAGAAGGAGTTACGATCATGGATAAACGTTCATACCGAACTGCAACCCATCGACGTGCTCGCCTTCTGCGCGCTTATTGGGCACTCGCCACCATAGTACTACTGGTGATGACATCGCCCGGCATGGCCCAGCAATCCTATAGCTTCCAGCCCTCACCCGCGCTGGCAGCGCTCTTCCAGCAGATCGAGAACACCATGCTCGTCGACCGTGGGCTCACCTTCCAACGGTTCCAGAACGCCCTCGATTCTGGGCTACCGGACCGATCGGGATCCTGCGTACTGGACAGATCCAGCGCCTCAGCAACGGCCGCCCGCGACACGTGCCGGTGGCACTCCGGGGTGGTAATCGGAACCGCGATCCCGGTGGCGACCGGTCTGAATGGCCGACACTGATTGGGGCCCACCGCATAGGTGAATGGCGATGCGAGGAAATCCCATGAACACCGAGCACGAACGCGAACCTTGCTCCAAGCCTTGGCCAGCCCTGCTCGCGGGCTGTCTGATCGCCGCAGCTTTTCTTGCCCTGTCGCCGCTGGACGCGGCGACCACGGCTGGCGGGCCTGCGGAACCCGCAACCATCTCTCCTGAGGCGCTGACCAACCCCGCAGGTATCGCATTGGCACGAGCCGGCGAGGCTCCACGGTTGCGAACGCCGATGACCGAGCCCCCCGAACTCGCCCGGCAACGCCTGCTCGAGATGCTGGGCCCGAATACACCAGCTCGGGGTGTCCGGTTTCACGTGCTGACCGTCGGGCAGAGCCCACGCGACCTGGTTCGAGCAGCACTAGGTACGCCCGGTACGTCTTCCCAGACCGAGGCTGCCTGGGACCAAGGCGCAGTACTTGATCTCCTGTTCCTGAGCCGCCTGCTGGCCGGGTTCGACGAAGACGGGATCCTGCAACAACTGATGCTGGAACCTCGGGTTCCGTTGGCCGTCAACGAATTGGAGGCGGCACTGGCACTCGGGCCCGCAAGCGGTTCGCGCCCCCACCCGACCCGCCAAGGCGAACTACGCTCCCACCGGGCTTCCGGTGCGGTGCTCGGAGTCGACGGCGAACAGGTCTACGCGATCTGGCTGTTCCCGGATACGCGGGACGCGGCCCGAGCGCCACCCGCCACTCGGCAGGTGGCGGAGTTCCCGTCCGCGAAGGCACGCCTTATTCGCGCGGCACGCGATGGCGACCTGGATCGCCTGAGGGATCTGGTGCACCTGGCGAACCACGTGACGACCGTGGATGCATACGGGCGCACACCGCTGCACCATGCTGCGGCTCACGGCCACGTCGCAGCAGTCGAATTCCTCCTCGAACAGCCGTCGTTACCACCTTGGACTGAAGCAAGAGAGGCGCCGCCCACGGTGCTCGGCGAAGGCCTGAGCGCGCCACGACCTGCCCTGCGTTTCGACGATTTCGTAGACCTTATGCGCCAGCTCGAGGCACGGGACGGGCAAGGCCTGACACCCCTGCATCTGGCAGCGACAGGCGGGCACGAGGCTGTGGCCAAAGTCCTGTTGGACGCCGGCGCGGACATCAACGCCTCGACCGAGGATGGTGTTACCCCCCTGCACCTCGCAGCTCGCCATGGAGCCCCGGCGCTCGCCGCGACACTGATCGCTCGAGGTGCGGACACCAGCGCACCGGATGCAGCGGGTCGGCCGCCGGTCGACTGGGCACGCGACGATGCCATGGCCCGCAGCATCCGGATGGCGACCGACACCTATCGGCGACAATCCGGTTACCAGACGGCATTCGAGACACTCGAGCGCTTTCTGCAGGGTGCACAACAGGGGAACATCGACGCCGTGCGCAGGACGGTGGCCGAGTTCCCCGACGGGATTCTTCCTTTGCTCGAACCAGACTCTGGCGCTTTCGATTACCAGATTCGGCGTTTCCACGCGGTCGGCGGTCGGGCCCGAGCGCAGGGTTTCCTCGAACTTCACGACGCGCCGCCGAATTGGGATCGTTTCCAGTTCGAGCTCTTGCTCGAGGATTGGACCGGAGACGACGACTGGCGGGTGACGGATTCGCGGGTCGAGCCCACGGGTGAGCAGCCATGAGATTGCCAGAAATGCATGCGACATGTGAACGTCGGGCGGCGCGAGACCTGCCGGGTCTCCCTTCGCGAGCAGGGGGGCGCGAGACCACGATACATCGGCAGACCATCCCCCGTCTGACGCACAGCCTGGTCGCCATGCTCTGTGGCCTTTTCTTGACCGGCTTCTACCCGACCCCTGCCCTCGCGGATCCCGATCCCGCACGCCCGGACCCCACTCAGCTGCTGACTGCACAACTGGAGCGACTTCAAATCAAACTGGAGCCCTGGGAACAACGGGACCAGCTCGAGCGTGAGCGAGCCACACTGAGCGCGCTGCTCGAAGGTGACGGACCAGAAGATCCGAACTCGCTACTCGGAATTCAGCGCCGCATCGATGACATCCGGCAACAACTGGTCCAGGCCCAAGAGCGTCTCGAAGTCGCGAACGAGCGTTTCCACCTGTGGAAAATCGACCTGGGCATGCGCGTGTTCGACGGCGAGCCGGGAATCTGGCCGGTCGTCGACTGGCTCAATTTTCGGCAAACCATCTGGTACTTGAACAGCACGATGCGCGCCCAGGAACGCGAGTTGCGCCGCGAAATCGCCGCAGCGCAACAAGCCGTGCGCGACCAGGCGGAATTGCAACAGGAGCTGCAGCGACTTGAGCAGCGACGGCTGGACATGCCGCTACGCAGTGACTGGCCGCAGGAGTACCGGGAAATGGACCTTGCCGCACTCCAGCAGCGCTTCAAGGAGGTCGAACACCAAATCGAAACCGCAAAACGGATGGATCTCAGCGAAGTACGCGAAAAGCAGAAAACCGTCGCCATGCTCAGCCGTCAGATCGAGGCCTCGATCGACCGTACCGCCGCGACCGGTCGACCGAGCGATTGGGAAGACATACGGGGCACCTGGTCGCTCGAGGAAGCGCAGGATTGGTGGGAGCTCACCAACACGCTCGGTTTGGTTCCGTTGCGTTCGT
This sequence comes from Thioalkalivibrio nitratireducens DSM 14787, assembly GCF_000321415.2. Taxonomy (NCBI): domain Bacteria; kingdom Pseudomonadati; phylum Pseudomonadota; class Gammaproteobacteria; order Chromatiales; family Ectothiorhodospiraceae; genus Thioalkalivibrio; species Thioalkalivibrio nitratireducens. Next base: position 2,013,509 of record NC_019902.2, read on the forward strand.
TTCTCAAAGCGCCCTCGGGGATGCAAAAGCTGCTGCCACGGCATGCCGGGGAGTTTATTACCCGCGATCATTTCGTCGAGCGGCTTACAGAAGCACTATTGCTGGGCGAAATCAGCCCCGAACGTGCAATCCGGTTAGCCGATGAGTTCCGCCTCGCCTCGCGCGAGTTCAGGGGCTCGTTCCAGGAGTTCCTTACTGTAGCCGCAAATACGGATGACTTCCTGGATCCGCCCCGACCCGCCCCGGAACCGGTACCACCACAGCCCGAGCCGGATGATGAAACCCCGACTATCCAAGACGAGGAAGTGGATCCAGCGGCCTGCCGGAGATTGCGTGGAAGGCTGAACCAGATCAATGGACAACTCGAACGATTGCAAGCCAGTTGGGACAAGGGCACCTATGAACAAAAGAGCCCCCGTTTCCATTGGCCCCCTTCCAAACGTGGATTAGAAGAGCGCTTGGAGCGTGAACGTAATAATTTGCAGGATTTCATTGACGCAGGCGAAGATGCAAGGGTAACGGATGACAACTTCACAATCTTTCGCACAAAAACTCTCAGCGGAATCAAACGCACAATCGAGTCTTACAGAAAGCAAAACGCCCCGAGCGGGGTAGAAAATTGGTCGAGACAAATTCCCATATGGCACGATGGTCGTGCCCGGATGATTGCCGAAATGCAAGAAAGGATAGAGAAGACTGCACGTGCCCTCGTGCTGCTCAGGAGACAATACGAAGAAGATCTCTCGGAGCGGCGGGCACAGATCTCGGAGATCGAATCCGAAATGGTGAGATTGCGTTGCCAACACCATTAAAGGAGGACATTCCATGCTACGTACCGAACACGATTCCGGCCTAACACGACCAGTTTCCCGCTCGGTTTCGCAGCGACTGCTCGCCCCGCTGGTACCCGCATGCCTGCTTGCGCCGCTGCTGGCAGCCCCGGTGGCGGCAAGCGATCTTCCCAACCTGATCGGTCTTGATGCGCCGGACACGGCCGCCGGACTCGAACGGCAGGCGCAGGAAGAGAGCGAACAGTTTCGTGGCGCGCTCGACGCAGAGACGACCGAAGCGCGGTTCGAGATCACCCTGGCGGCACCGGGCAGCCTGGAACTGACGGCCGAAGCCGGCGCTGACCTGACCATTCAACTGTTCCTGCTCGATCTCAACGGGACACGCAGGATCGCGGCCGATCAGTCCGGCGTATCCGCCACACGCTCCGTTCGCGCCGATGGGCTCGCCGCGGGCACCTACTTCGCGCAGGTGGGACGCAGCAGCGGGAGCGGCACCTTCGTGCTGCAGAGCCAACCCGCCCTGCTGGAGGAGCCCGGCGATCCGGAACCGCACGGCACCCGGGACACCGCGCGGGGCATCGAACCGAGCTCGTCGGTTCGGGGGCATCTCGGGTTCGGCAACGTCGAAGGCACCAATACCGAAGACTGGTTCGTACTGACCACCGACAACCCTGGACAACTGCAGGTCAACGTCCAGGGCGACGAAGGACTCGCTCTGCAGCTTTACCTCTACCACCAGGAGAGTGGCCGGACGGTGGCGTCCGACACCTCGGGCACTGCGGCCTCCCGGGCGATTACGGCCGAAGCCCTGGCTGACAGCACCTGGCTGCTGCAACTGCGTCGACGCTCCGGTCACGGCGGCTACCGGCTCGACACCGCGTTCGCACCGGCGGCGGAGATCACCCCGCCGGTAGCCTCCGACCGTCGCGACGAGGCTCCGCTGGCGGCGCTCGACACGCCCCGGGTCGGGCTGCTGGGCTACGGCACGCCGACGGCGACCGATACCGAGGACTGGGTGCGCCTGCGCACCGAATCGCCCGGCACGCTGGAGCTCACGGTCCAGGGAGACGAGACCCTCGGTGTGCGGATGTCGGCCTTTCACATCGATTCGACGCGAAGCATCGCGGCCGACAGGTCGGGCACCCAATCGGCGCGGTCGCTGCGTCTGGGCGGGCTGGAGCCGGGGGAATGGCTGGTGCAGTTGCACCGCAACACTGGGCACGGTGCCTACCGGTTCCTGCCAACGTTCGTCCCCGCGTCGGTGTCCGATGATCACGGTCCCAACGACCACCGCGACACAGCCCGCGATATCGCGCTGGGCGCAGAAACCCGGGGACTCCTCGGATACGGCATCCCTCCGAATTTCGAGCGGGATGACTGGTTCCGCGTGACGACCGACACCCATGGCGCACTGAAGGTCAACGCCAAGGCGGAAGAGGAACTGGCCTTTCGGCTCAGCGTGTTCGCAGCCGGTCAAACGCGGGCGCTCGCCGCCGATACCGACGGGGCCGCCTCAACGCGGGCGGCCACCGCTTCGGCGCTGGCTCCCGGAACGTACCTGATTCATCTGCAACGCACCGGCGGTTTTGGCGCCTATCGGCTGCTGCCGGAACTGGTCGCGGCCAGCGGGACGAGCGATCCCGAACCCAACGATCATCGCGAACTGGCGGCTCCGATCATGCCCAATGCGGAACAAAGCGGGCTGCTGGGCTACGGCCTGCCGTGGGCGACCGATAACGAGGACTGGTTCCGTCTGCGGCTCGACGACCCCGGCCAGCTGCGGCTCGCGGTCGAAGCCGAGGAGGCCTTGACGCTCACGATGCAACTCTTCGCCGCTGGCAACACCCGCGCGCTGGCTGCCGACAGCGACGGCGCGGCGCCCACACGCGCGATCGGCCCGATCGGCGCAGCGGCAGGCGAATACCTGATTCAACTGCGGCGCAGCGATGGACATGGGGCCTACGTGTTGACCCCCACCTTCAACCCGCAAACCGTTCCCAGCGATCCGGAACCCAACGATAACCGCGAAATGGCGCGGGCAATCGAACTGGATGAGGCGCAGGCGGGGCTCCTGGGCTATGGGCGAAGGGACGGCGGTACCGACAGCGAAGACTGGTTTCGGGTGACACTGCCGAAGCCCGGCACGCTGACCGTAAACGCTCAAGGCGAAGAGGCGTTGAGGCTCCAGCTGCATCTGTTCCGCGCCGGCGACCGGCGCGCGATCGGAGCCGACGCCCAGGGAATCAGTGCATCGCGTTCGGTCAATGCATCCGGACTCACGGCAGGCATCTATCTCATCCAGGTCAGCCTTTCCGAGGGTGCCGGGTCCTACAGCCTGACCCCGGAATTCGCGCCCGCTCCTTCGGTTCGATAACGGGAAAGCCGCCGTGCCGATGGGGTCGGTCCGCAACCGGATGGCAGTTCGATGATCGAGGCATCGCACTCGCACCTTTCAGGGGCGAGTCGGGCTGTCCCGGTGCTGCCCGACTCCTCCCTGCATCGCCGGTCGGCGGTCAAGCACGGCCGGGCAACGGTCCGGCGATGCCGTCCGGAACGGACGCCACGGCCCTCTCGAACGTGCCGCGTCGCGGTCCTGTGCGTTGCTATTCCACTCGGATTGTTGCTGGTCCTGCAGTCCACAAACGCCTCTCCGGGAGCGGCCGTGGTGGAACCGGCCGCCGTTCTCCCTGAGGAAGCCGGTCTGGTTAAGCATTGCGAGGCTTCAGATGAACGGTCCGTTCCCTTGGCCCCGGACCCGGACGTGACCCTCCGGACCGGCAAAGCGATCGGCCAGGGTTTGCCAGGTCCCGCATCGGAGTGGCGATTCCACGGCCAGCACGACCCGACCCGGCGCGACGACGTTTGCGATGCCGCGGCGCAGGGCGACCTCAAGTTTCTCGGCGCGATGGTACGCCATGGGCTGGATATCGATATCGCCGATGACAAGGGTCGCACCACACTGATGTGTGCCCAAAACGGCGAGGTGGCCGATTTCCTGCTTCGCCAAGGCGCCGATCCGAACGCAGCGGACCGCGATGGGTACACGGTCCTGCACTATCACCTCTGGTCCGATGCCGCGCTGTCTCTCGTACCCGTGCTGTTGGAGCACGGGGTGGCTCCGCAGCGCAGCAGTTCCCCGCTGCTAAGGGAACTCGCGGTCCGCTTCATCGAGTGGCGGCGATACCACGAGGGCGAGATCCTGCTCGAGATGCTGGTCGCCGCCGGTTGGGATGTGGACGAGCGTGATCGGCACGGCGCCACCCTGCTGCACGTTGCCGCGCACAACGACAACCTGCCGCTGGCGGAGAGCGTGTTGCGCCTCGGAGCCGATCCCAGCCTTCGGGATCGTGAAGGCCAAACGGCGGCGGCCATCGCGCAGGAGCTTGGATCGTCGAGAGTCCTGTCCCGACTTCTGGAGGCCCAGGAACGCGAACAGCCTTGACCGGCGAGCGTTTCGCCGTGCCTGAGATCTGGCAGCGGTAGACGAGATGCGCAGTCTGGCGATCCTTCCCTCGGCACTCCGGGTCTCCAAGGCAGATCGTTACGGGCAGGGCAAGAGTGGACCCAGCCGTGGAAATCGAATCCATGGACGGGGATCCGCCCGATCAACCGGTCGGGGCCATTGTCAACGCCCGGAACCGCAGCATCATCGCAGGGTGGCTGCTGCAAAGGAGTTTCGGGTGCGATCAGGAAGCGCCGGGGGGTACAGCCCTTCTGCGAACCGACATCCCGGCCACTTGCCCTCAGATTCCACCAGCAATGCGGCCCCATGGTCTACCCTTATCATTAAAGATTGTGTGGTCATCTGGGGCGGTTGTAGCCATAGAACCTCCAATCCCAGACGGGTTAGTCGTAATTCGCAGACATCGCAAGGTCGGCGAAGTCTCACGTTTCGGTCAGGAGCACGAAGACGTCCTTTACACGGTACCGTCACTCAATACGGGGCGCGGCGGCGTTCGCAGCTCTGCTTGGCACTTTGGCCGCGATACTCTTCACCGCGACCGTGGCGGAATGTCTGACGTCAATTATTCTGTCCGGTCGGCAGCTACCCGATCGGCCGCCGGCCCGAGGGCGAGGCGGCAGCCGGGCCACCGCCCGGTGAGCCCCCGTCCGGAAAGGGGGAAACGACGCGTTGAGGTCCTGGCGTTTCGGGTCCCGATGTCACGATTGCGGAACACCTTCCGGCTCGATCCGGACGATCAGCGGTTCGAGCTCCGCCCAGACGTTTTTCAGGATGCGTGGCTGGGCACCGGCAGCGGGGTGGATGCCGTCGTCCAGCATCAGATCGGCATCCAGCGCGACCCCGTCGAGCAGGAACGGCAATAGTGGCAACGCGCGCGCCTCGGCCAGTTCGGCGAAGATTCCGGAGAATCGTTCCGTGTACCGCGGGCCGTAGTTGGGCGGGATCTCGATCCCGACCAGCAGCACCTGCGCGCCGGCCGCATCGATCGCGTCCAGCATCGCCTCGAGGTTCGCGCGCATCGCGCGCAGCGACAGCCCGCGCAGGCCGTCGTTGCCGCCGAGTTCGAGAATCACGAGATCGGGACGAAAATCCTCCAGCACGGTCGGCAGGCGGGTTCGGCCGCCGGCGGTGGTCTCCCCGCCTACCGAGGCATTGTGAACCTTCCAGGCCGCATCCCGGTCCATCAGGCGTCGTTCCAGCAACGTCACCCAGCCGGCGTCTCCGGCGATCCCGTGGGCCGCGCTGAGCGAGTCTCCGAAGACCAGCAGCCGATGGGGCACCTCCGGATCCGAGGCATTTCCGGCGGCGACGACAGTCCATGGCAACGCCGCCCCCGCGGCCACCGTCAGTGCCAGTACCATTGCTCTCGCGACAGCGATCAGGAAACGGAACATGGATGCAACCTCGAACTCCATCGTGCAGGCACAGGGCCTGGAAAAGCGGATCGACGGACCCAGCGGCCCGCTGGACATTCTGCGCGGAATCACGCTCGCGGTCGCGCCGGGCGAGAGCGTTGCGATCCTCGGCGCCTCCGGCTCGGGCAAGTCGACCTTGCTGGGACTCCTTGCCGGTCTGGACGCTCCGAGTGCCGGAGAAGTTCGCCTGCTCGGCGAGAACATCGGCCAACTCGACGAGGACGGTCGCGCGGCGCTGCGCGCAGGAAGCGTCGGCTTCGTGTTCCAGTCGTTCCAGTTGCTGCCGGCACTGACCGCTTTGGAGAACGTGGTATTGCCGCTCGAACTCAACCCCGCCCACGATGGCCTGGCGTCGACGGCAATCACCGCGCGGGCGCGAGAAGCGCTGGATCAGGTCGGGCTGGCCGCGCGCGCAGCGCACTACCCGTATCAGCTCTCCGGCGGCGAACAACAGCGGGTGGCCATTGCGCGGGCGATCGTGGACCGCCCGGCAGTGCTGTTCGCCGACGAGCCCACCGGCAACCTCGACGCCGACACCGGCACCCGCATCATCGACCTGCTGTTCCGCCTGGCCGGCTCGGGCGATGCGGGCACCGGGGCCGCGATGGTGCTGGTCACCCATGACCCGGCGCTGGCCGAGCGCTGCGACCGCGTGATCCACCTCCAGGACGGGATCCTGGCATGAGCGCCGGCCGCTCGCGCCTGTACGGCTTCCTGCGCGATACCCTGCGCGAATGGCGCAGCCCGGAGCTGCGGGTGCTCGCCGCCGCGCTGGTGGTCGCGGTCGCCGCGGTCGCCGCAGTGGGTTTTTTCACCGACCGCGTCGACCGCGGGATGGAACAGCAGGCCGCAACGCTGCTGGGCGGCGACCTGGCCGTGGTCTCGGACGCGCCGATGCCCGAGCGCTGGCGCAGCGAAGCGCGCGCGCTCGGCCTCGAATCGATCCGCAGCGCGACCCTGCCCAGCGTGCTGTTCACCCCGGACGACGAGTCGCTGCTGGTGTCGGTGCGCGCCGTCGATCCGGGCTGGCCACTGCGCGGCGCGGCGCAGGTCGCGGGCGACCCGCAGCCGGAGGAACGTACGCGTGGCCCCACGCCAGGCACGGCATGGGCCGACGGGGCCGTGTTGCAGGCGCTGGAGATCGCACCCGGCGCCAGTGTCGAACTGGGCCGGCTGCCGCTGGCGATCGACGCGCAACTGTTGCTGGAACCCGACCGCGGCAGCAACCTGTTCGATATCGCACCTCGCCTGCTGATCCATTTCGACGACCTCGACCGAACCGGATTGATCGGACCGGGCAGCCGCGTGCATTATCAACTCCTGGTCGCCGGGCCGCCCGCTGCGGTGCAGGATTTCCGCGGCTGGATGCAGACGGAACTCGACGCCGGGCAGCGCCTGCTCGACCTCGAGGACGCCAACCCGGAACTACGCGAGGCCGTGAACCGCGCGCGCCGCTTCCTCGGGCTCGCGTCGCTGATGGCGGTGCTGCTCGCCGGGGCCGCGATCGCGGTGGCCGCCCACCATTACGCCGAACAACGCGCCGATGCGGCTGCGGTGATGCGCGCGCTGGGCGCCCGCGGACGGCGCGTGCTGCGCCTGTTCTTCCTGCGCGTACTGGCGATCGCGGCGCTCGCCAGCGGCATCGGGCTGGCACTGGGCTTCGCGGCGCAATTCGTGCTGAGCACGTTGCTCGGCGAATGGCTGGCCACCGGGCTGCCGCCGCCGGGCATGCGGCCGGTCGCCGCGGGGCTCGGAGTCGGGCTGGTGACCGCCGCCGGCTTCGCGCTGCCGGCGCTGCTGCGCATCGGCCGCGTCCCGCCGCTGCGCGTGCTGCGCCGCGATCTGGGCCTGCCACCAGTGTCGGTATGGCTGTCCGGGTTGCTCGCGCTGCTGACCTTCGGCGCCCTGCTCTACTGGCAGGCGGCGGACCCGGCGCTCGCGCTCTGGGTGCTGCTGGGTACCGTGCTGGCGCTGCTGCTGCTCGGGGCGCTCGGCCTGGTGCTGATCGTGCTGCTCCGGCCATTGCGCGACCGCGGCACGATGGCGCTGCGCTTCGGACTCGCGAACCTGTCGCGCCGGGGCGGGTTGAGCGCGATCCAGATGGTCGCCTTCAGCATCGGGATCCTCGCGCTGCTCTTGCTCGCGATCGTGCGCGTCGACCTGCTCGCGGCCTGGGAACGGAATATCCCGCCCGATGCGCCGAACCTGTTCTTCATCAACATCCAGCCGGGCGAGGAACAGGCCTTCGCGGACCGCGTCGCGGCCTCCGGGCTGCCGCGCCCACAGATGGAACCGATGATCCGCGGCCGGCTGGTCGCGGTGAACGGCGAGCGGGTACGGGCCGAGGATTTCGCCGACGAACGCGCCCGCCGCCTGCTGGAACGGGAGTTCAACCTCTCCCATGCCGAGGCCATGCCGAGTCACAACCGCCTCGCCGCGGGGCGTTGGTTCGACCACAGCACGGGCGACGAATGGTCCGTAGAAAGTGGCCTGATGGAGCGTTTCGGACTGGATCTCGGGGACGAGCTCACCTTCCGCGTTGCCGGGGTTCCGGTGAGCGGGCGTATCACCAGCGTCCGCGACGTCGACTGGGACAGTTTCCAAGTGAACTTTTTCGTGATCGGCCCGCCAGCGCTGCTCTCGGACCAGCCGCGCACCTACATCACCAGCCTCCATCTGCCCCCGGAACGCGAGGCGGACAAGAACCGCTGGCTGCGGGAATTTCCGGCGGTGACCGCGATCGACGTCGCGGCGCTGCTGGCCCAGGTCCGGAGCGTGATCGACCAGGCCACGCGCGCGGTCGAGTACGTCTTCCTGTTCACGCTGTTCGCGGGGCTGACGGTCCTCTACGCGGCCGTGCAGGCGACCCGCGAGGTACGTCGGCGCGAGACGGCGCTGCTGCGTACGCTGGGAGCGCGCCGGCCACAGATTCGCAACGCGCTGCTGGCCGAGTTCGGCACGCTGGGGCTGCTCTCGGGCCTGCTCGCCGCGGTGATCGCCAGCGCGGTCGGAGCACTGCTGGCCTGGCAGGTGTTCGGCTTCGACTACGCGGTCAATCCGATGACGTTCGTGTTGGGCATCGGTGGCGGTGCACTGGGCATCGGGCTGGCCGGATGGCTGGGCACGCGCCAGGTGCTGCACCAGGCGCCGCTGACGGTGCTGCGCGGCCCGGAATGAGCTGGCGTGCTTTCGCGGCCTGCGTGGATATACTGAGCCGATGCGTCACTCACTGCTGACCGACCAGAAGCTGCAGGGACTCGAGCGCGAGGCGCTTGCACGCCACTTTTCCGGGTCCGAAACCCCGGACGTCCAGGTCTCGGCGGCCATCCACTATGCGCTCGACTCGGTCGACCAATCCGGGCTGCAGGCGCACCCGCTGGACGTTGCGGAGATGCTGCGCCGGCTGAACGTCGATCGCCAGACGCTGATTGCGACGCTGCTGATTCCCGCGGTGTTTGCCCGGCGTCTGACGCACGAACAGATGAGTCAGCAGTTCGGCGAGGTGGTCGCGCGCCTGGCCGAAAACGTCAGCGAACTGGTGCGGCGTCGCTTCGAGGCCCCGACCGGGCGGCCCGAACAGGCCGAGCGGCTGCGGCGCATGCTGCTGGCAATGGTCGATGACGTGCGCGCGGTGCTGATCAAGTTCGCGTTTCGCCTGCAGAACCTGCGCCTGGCGGTGAAGCAGATGGAACCCGGTACGAAGCTGCTCGCCCAGGAGACCCTGGACGTGATCGCGCCACTGGCGAACCGCCTCGGGATCGGCTCGCTGAAGTGGGAGATGGAAGACCTGTCGCTGCGCATCCTGGAACCCGAGGCGTACCGCGCGATCGCGAACGGGCTCGATGCGAACCGCCGTGCCCGGGAAGCATATGTCGAGACCTTCACGCGAACGCTGGAATCGGCGCTGAAGGCGGAAGGCATCCAGGCCCGCGTGTACGGCCGCCCGAAGCACATCTACAGCATCTGGCGCAAGATGCAGAAGAAGCAACTGGCACTGGAAGAATTGACCGACCTGCGCGCGACGCGTGTGATCGTCGACGACCTCTCCGCCTGCTACACCGTGCTCGGGATCGTGCACAACCAGTGGCCGCACCTGCCGCGCGAGTTCGACGACTACATCGCCAACCCGAAGGACAACGGCTACCAGTCGTTGCATACCGCAGTGGTCGGGCCCGAGGGCAAGGTCGTCGAAGTGCAGATCCGGACCCGCGCGATGCATGAATTCGCCGAGCTCGGGGTCGCGGCGCACTGGCGCTACAAGGAAGGCGGCCGCGAGGATCTGGCGCTGGCCAGGGCCATCAATTCGCTGCGCCAGCTGCTCGAATCCGATGGCGACGACCAGAACCTGCTGGAGGAATTCCAGAGCGAGATGCTGCACCAGCGGGTGTTCGTGCTGACCCCGCGCGGCGAGGTGCTCGACCTGCCGGCCGGCGCCACACCGCTGGACTTCGCCTACGGGGTGCACACCGAGGTAGGCCACCGCTGCCGCGGGGCGAAGGTCGACGGACGCATCGTACCGCTGACCTACCGCCTGCGTTCCGGCCAGCGCGTCGAGATCCTGACCACGCGCCAGGGTGGTCCGAGCCGCGACTGGCTCAACCCGGCGCTCGGCTACCTGCATACCACCCGCGCGCGCAACAAGGCGCGCAGCTGGTTCCGTCAGCAGAACCAGGAGGAACATCTGGCGAACGGGCGCAACCTGCTGGACCGCGAGTGCCAGCGTCTCGGCGTGAGCCAGGTGGACCACGACGAACTCGCGACCAAGCTCGGCTATCGGCGCTCCGAGGACATGCTGGTCGCGCTCGGCGCCGGCGATCTGACCACCGCGCAGGTCGCGCAGAAGCTGCAGGTCGACGCGGCGACGCCGATCCTGGCCCCGCGCCCGCGCCGCCGGCCGGTCAACGATGGCACGCCGGCCGGCGGCGGCGACATCCACATCCGCGGCGTCGGCGGGCTGCTGACCACGCTCGCGAATTGCTGCAAGCCGGTGCCCGGCGACGCGATCATCGGTTTCATCACCCGCGGCAAGGGCGTGTCGGTGCACCGGCGCGACTGCGTGAACGTCCTGCGCCTGCCGGACGAGAAGCGCTCGCGCCTGATCGCGGTGAGCTGGGGTCAGGAACCGCCGACCCAGGCGGTCGACCTGCTGGTCGACGCACAGGACCGGCCCGGGCTGTTGCGCGACATCAGCAACGTGTTCGCGAACGCGAACGTGAACCTGCTCGCGGTCCAGACGCGCACCGATCCGATCGACCGGTCGGTGCGCATGGAACTGACCGCCGAGGTCGAAAGCCTGAGCCAGCTCAGCGGTCTGTTCGACCGGATCCAGTCGCTGGCCAATGTCTACAGCGTTCACCGGCGTTCCAGCGTCGCCACCACCTCTGCTCGCTAACCCTGAACGGCCAGCACCGCGGCATGGGCGCCGCACGGATGCGCTGTCTGGCGTGCACGCCGATCATTCCCGCCCTGACTACTTCCCGTAGACCCCGCCCCACACCCCTCGACAACCGGCAGGCAAGGTGACGACGCTGCTTGCAGTGCAGCCCACGCGGCCGGATCGCATCAATGGTTGCCCGTTCTCCAGCCGGGGGTTCTTCCAGACCCTCCGGCGCACGGACGTAGACGAAATCCCGACCCTCGCCGGCCGGCTGTACTCAATTGACCTCGTCCCCGCCCACTGGCACGAAGGCCCTTATGACTCTTCCTGATTATCACCGATGCTCCGCAATCTGGAACGGGCCGTCTCGTAACCACCGTCATCGCGAGGCGCGAAGCCTTTGGCCGCGAGCGCAGCATGGCGGGACGTGGCAATCCATACGGAGTTCGTCCTCCCGGCTACCTGATCATCAGGGAAGCTCCGCAAATTGGAACGGGCCGTCATCGAAACCACCGTCATCGCGAGGCGCGAAGCAACGTGGCAATCCATACGGAGTTCGTCCTCCCGGCTACCTGATTATCAGGGAAGCTCCGCAAATTGGAACGGGCCGTCATCGAAACCACCGTCATCGCGAGGCGCGAAGCAACGTGGCGATCCAAACGGCGTTAGTCCTCCCCGCGCCGCCTGGATTATTCGCTGCGCTCACCCTGCGGGCCAGCCCGCGGCTGTTCAATGCGCTACGGGCAGGAGTGACAAGCGACGCTCGCAATGACCACCGAGACGGAACGTCTGTCGTGCTCGCTGCGGAGGTTCCGTGATAATCAGGTGACTCTTTGTGATTAGTTCGTTCTTGCTATCGTCACTACTGATAAGGTCAGTCAAACTATACTGTTCTTCTCCTTATGCAAGCTCTTCTCTACACGGAAAAAAACCTTCGTTTCTCAGCCCGTCCTGGTGTTGACAACACGACCCCGCTGGAAGATCCTTTCTGCGCAAACTTTCGTACGACACACGCTTGGGGTCCCCCGAAATGCGGGGCGCTCGTTGAGAGTTCCCACGAATGTCGATCATCGGAATCTGAAGGGGGGAGTTGTGGGGCCATCACTAAAAGAACACCGGATTGTTTCGCTGGCCTTGGTCGGATTGATCGCATTCGCCGTCATTCCCGACAGGGTCGCCAGTGCGTTTCCCGATCTTGAAGTTCCCGTTTCGCGGCTGGGCGAAGGATTCCTGCGAATCGGCGAGGACATCGAGAAAACAACGCTTCTTGAACTGGTCCCGGGAACACCGCAGGCAAGGGTCCTGGATCGGTTGGGTATGCCCGAAAGCCAGGCGTCGCGCAGGGCAGGCGTCGACTGGTTCTACAACATCAATCTCCCCATCGCGGACGGGACCGATGTCCTGGTCTGCCAGTTCCGGGTGCGTTTCGACCGGAATCGCAACGTTGCCGAAACCTCCTGGAGGCGCTTTGCCTGTGAGCGCATATTCGATGAGCTGGGGGTTCCGCCCCGCATCCCGGAGTTCGAGGTTCTCACGCTGGGCGCGGACGTCCTGTTCGAGTTCGACAGCGACCATATCACCCCGGACGGGCGCCGCGAGCTCGATCGCGTTGCCGAGCACTTGAGGAACGAATACACGGATCCCATGATCACGCTCGTCGGACACACCGACCGGATCGGCGACCCCGCGTACAACCAGGGGCTTTCCGAACGCCGTGCCAATGCCGTGCGTACCTACCTTGCTACCCGCGGCCTGCCCCGTAGGTCCATGGTGGCCGAAGGGCGCGGCCATCGAGAACCTCTGGTGTTCTGCGAGGGATTCCAGGTGACCCAGCAACTGAAGAACTGCCTGCAACCCAATCGCCGCGTCGAGGTGCAGGTCGTCGAACGCGCAGCGCCGCGCGAGGTGCCCGAGTGATCTCCGCCGGCGTCCGGCCGCGCGCCGGCGCCCTACAAGGTGCCGTGACAGAGATCGGAGTCTCGGAGTTTCATCCCACGCATGACACGCGGACCTTCGCACCGATGGGTTGGGTATCCTCCAAGACGTCGAACCGAACCTACATCAGCCGGCCTGCGAACGAACGGCATCACCCGCCTGCGGCAGGAAACGGTTTCCAGAAGAAATCGGGTAGCCGTGCACATGCTGCTGACGGCTGTCAGTCGCATTGCCTACCCAACGACCATAACGAGAGGTGAGTGAATGCGGCCTTCTACTGAAGTAATCGTTGTCGACAAGGCGACCGGCGCATCCTCGGAAGTCGCAATCGATGCGCTCGCACTAACGCAGGCACCGGCGAGTATTGTCCAGCTCCCGGTAGGGCCCGAGGAGGTGGCTTCGTTCCGCCAGATCGGCGACGATCTGGTCATCCTGCTTAAGTCGGGACGCGAGATCACGGTAGACGGGTTCTTCGCGCCGGCCGAAGGGCGCCACGAACTGATCCTCCGAGGACAGCAACGGGGTTCTCTGGTGGGGCCAGTACGAAGAACCCTGGGCCGAGTTCTCGTTCACCGAGATCAACGAATTGACCGGGCTTCTGGTAGCAGAGGACGAAGGTGGCGCCGGAGCCGCAGCCCTACTGGCGCTCGGTGCATTGGCAGCGGCGGCCGCAGCGGGCTCGAGCAGCTCGGACGGTCCCCGCAACCCCCGGTTCGAGAGCGCTTCGATCGCAGACTCCGGACGGGAAGCGATGGGTCAGTTGGTTGACTGGGAGGGACATCCCGATCTGACGGTGGTGATTCGGTCACCCGACGGCACACCCCTCGCCGAAGGCGACGTCGACGACCAGGGGCAGTTCCATCTGGAGTGGGACGAAGCGTTCACCGGGGGGGAAACCCTGATGCTCGCGCTGCATGACGCGGACGGCGCAGTACTCGACCAGCTCGAAATACAGGCACCCGATATCGACCCCGCGGAACGACCGAACCCACCCGAGAACGTCGAGGTCAGTGACGACGGCACCGTGGTGACGGGCGAAGGCGAAGCCGGCCTGGTGGCGGTGGTGCGCAACCCCGATGGCCAGATTGTCGGCGAGGCGCAGGTTCGCGGCGACGGGACCTTCCGGGTGCTGCTGGACCAGGCGTTCACCGACGGTGAACAGCTCGAGGTCCGCCTGAGGGACGACGACACCGGGCTCGAATCGGACGCCGTATTCGTCGACGCGCCAACCGACGTCGACCCGCCCGATGACCGGCCTGCCCCGCCCGAGGATCTCGCGATCAACGACGAGGGCACGATGGTCACCGGCAAGGGGACCCCGGGCCTGACGGCGGTCGTGCGCGATCCGCAGGGCAACATTGTCGGTAACGCCCTCGTCAACCCGGATGGCACCTTCGAAGTTCACCTTGCGCAGCCGTTCGTCGAAGGCGAGCGGCTCGAAGTTCGGATCGTCAACGACGCCGGCGTCGAATCGCTGCCCGGCATCGTGTTCGCCCCCGATCTGACGGACGAGGGTCCGGATGCACCGATCATCACCCAGGCGGACTTCGAGGGCGTCGGCGGTACCGCCGAAGTCGGTACGACCGTGCATCTGAACGATGCCGACGGCCACCCCCTGCTCGATGACCAGGGTGCCCCAATCGTCGCTTCGGTGGATGCGTCCGGCAATTGGTTCGTGCCGGCGTCGGATTTCCCCGGCGGCAGCAGCGTCGGCGTCGAGGGCCAGGCCACCGCGCGCGATGCCCAGGGCCGCGAATCCGACCCCGCCGACTTCGCCGTCCCGTCGTTGTTCGCGTTCGACAATTCGGCGTCCGCTGGAATCCAGATCCAGCCCGCGTTCGAGACCCAGGAGCTCGACGACCTCGAGGTTTCGAACGTGTTGTTTCTCTTGGGCACCGACAGCGATGAGCTCGAGTTTACGGTGCCGGAAGGCAGCGTCGGCGCTCTGTCCTTCGGCGCACAAAGCGCCTCTCTGTTGCAAGTCCTGGGCAACGACCTGCATGTCGAACTCCAGCGCAAGGACGAGTTCGGGAACTTCGTCAAGGTCGGCGAATGGGACGGCGACCCGTTTCTGCTGGGCCTCGACCTGCTCGGGCTGTTCGGAACCAGCGGTTCCGTTGCCGAGAGCGGCCTGCCGCCCGGCGAATACAAGCTGGTACTCTCGCAGTCGTCGGTGCTGAGCCTGCTGAGCAGTGCATCGCTGACCGACGTCCAGCTGTTCCTCGTGAATCCCGATGAGTTCGACGTGGTCGGCGTTTCTCCGATCACCGGCAACGTGATCACCGATCCCGGCGACCAGGGCCGCCCCGACATTCCGGGCCACGCCGACACCAGCATCAGCATCCTGACCGAGAGCGGGATCTTCGTCGTCGTCGGCCCGGAAGGCCGGACGGTGCAGGGGGAATACGGTTCCCTGTTCATCGATGCGAGCGGCAACTACCGCTACGAGCCAAACCCGGATGCCCAGGGCATCGGCCAGACGGATACCTTTACCTACAAGCTGACGCACCCCAACGGCGATACCGCGGAGGCCACCCTGACGATCACCATCGAGGCAGAGGAAGTGCCGATCCAGCCGATGGACACGCAGGCCGACGGTGACGCGGTCGTGCTCGCAGCGATGGAGGATTCTTCCGTCGACGAAGCCAGTGAAGGCGGCTCCGAAGCGGATGAGGAATCGCTCCCCGAGATGCAGGCGCTGATGGACGAGGATCCGGGCCCCGATACGACTCCGATGGGAGATGAAGCCAGCGGATCCGCCGCAGGTGAACCCGCACCGTCCGGGGCCGAGTCCGACCCGATGACGGTCGAGTACCATGACGAAGGCCCACCTCCCGGCACCGCGGACGACATGGACCAAAACCACCTATCGATGGTATAAGCTCGGCACTGGACGTCCACCCTGCGCGGGCCACAGCCGGAAATCTCCTTGCGGCTGGCCCGCCGCATTCTGGGCCAATCTTGTTCCCGGCGGCGGACCGGCGGCCGGTCGCGCCGCCGGGGGCTGCCCGGCCGCCCATCGCGAGACCCTCATGGTGCTGACAATGCGTGTTCCCCGCATCTTACCCGCGGCCGGCGCTAGCATGCTGCTGATCGCCGCGCCGCTCATGGCGCAGAACCAGGCTCCGCCACTCGGAATGACCGCGGCGGTCACCCAGGCGGTCGAAACCGACCCTTCGGTCACCGAGGCGCTTGCCCAATTGCTGGAACAGGGCGAGGCGGTCGCGGTCGCGCGCTCCGCCTATTTCCCCCAGGTCACCGTCGGCACCCGCTCGGAGTTCAACAGCTCGCTCAACCGCAACGTGAACGTCGCCAGCGTCACCGCGTCCCAACTCTTGTACGATTTCAACAAGACCGGCAGCGCGGTGGATCAGGCAAGCGCCGGCAAGCAGCGCCGGCACGCCGAACTGCTGGAAGCGGTGGACCGGGTGGCTGAGGATACCGGCAACGCCGTGATCGAAGTGCAGCGCAATCATGCGCTGCTGGCAGTCGCCGAAGACCAGGTCCAGGGGGTTTCCTCGCTGGTGGAGCTGACCCGGCGCCGTGCCCGCGATGGCGCCGCGGCACGGTCCGACGTGCGCCAGGCGGCCGCCCGCCAGGACGCGGCGGCGGTGGTTCGTTCCGAGATCGCGTCGGCCCTCGCCGACGCGATGTCCCGGCTGCGCGTGTACGTCCCGCTAGACTCTCCCGAAGTACTCGACCCGGATCTGCCGGCGCCGGTCGCCCGTGCCTGTGCCACCGTCGGCGACGAAATCGATGACCTTCCCCGCATGCAAGCAGCCCGGGCCGTCCGCGAGGAGGCCAAGGCGCAACGGGATGCGGCCCGCGCCGCCGGCCTGCCCACGGTTTCGCTCGATCTTCGCGTCGACCGCTTCTTCGACAGCGCCCTTGACGACCAGACCGCGTCCAGCGTCTTGCTCAACGTGCGCAGTGACCTGTTTCGCGGAGGCGCGAACCGCGCCCACCAGGCCGCGGCGCGATACCGGCAACAGGCGGCCGATGCGGCCGGCGAATCCGTGCATATCCGCGCCAGGCAGGTTCTCGACGACGCCCGGCGCACGGCCGCGGACCTACAGGACCGGATCGCGACCCTCGAGCGCCGAATCGAGCATCTGGCCGAAACCCGCGATCTGTATCGCACCCAGCATTTGTCCCTCGGTACGCGTTCGCTGCTCGACCTTCTGAACGTCGAACAGGAGTATCACCAGGCGCGTTTCGACGCGCTGAACGCCGTCTACGACCTGCGCCGCATCCAGGTCGATTGCCTGGCCAGCGGCGGCGAACTGCGCCAGGCGTTCGCCCTCGACACCACCCGGGTCCAGGGGGTCGAAGTCCTGCCGTGAGTACCGGCGACGTCAACCGCGCTGCCGACGAGGCGGAGACTCTGGCAGCGGAAGCCCCATCGGGCATCGAAACCTTCCAGCCCTGGCTCGATGCCTTTCTCCAGGTCGCGCGCCACTATCGCTGCGACTTCTCCGAGGAGAACGTGCGGGTGGCCACGGCCTGGGAACACGGGGCCAACGACCCGGACCGGGTGCTGCAGTCGATCGCCCGGCAACTCGGTCTGTCCCTCAGGATCGAGCATCCGCCCCTGAACGCGCCGACACCATGGCGGCTTCCCCTGGTGGTGGAACTTTCGGACAGGCAGGTGGCCGTGCTCGAGTCAATCGACGGCGACGCCTACTATCTTGCATTTCCTCAGGATCAGGGGCTATCGAAACCCCTGCCCCGCGACCGCATCGAAGACTCGATCGTCCGCATCCTGACCCTCAGGCCCGCCCGGACCGGTGCCGATCCGCGCGTGGACGAGTACGTCGCACCCTACCGCGAGCACTGGTTCCGCGAGATCGTACTGCGCGACCTGCGCCCCTACGGGCATGTGATGGTCGCCTCGTTGCTCGCGAACACGCTGTCGCTCGCCGGCCTGTTGTTCGCGATGCAGGTCTACGACCGGGTCATTCCCGCCGAGTCCTTCCCGACCTTGTATGTGCTGTTCAGCGGGGTCGTGCTGGCTCTGACATTCGAGCTGACGATGCGGGTAGCGCGGGTCCGGCTGATCGACGTGCTGGGCAAACGCGCCGACCTGCGGCTCTCCGACCGGATTTTCGGACACTCGTTGCGGTTGAAGAACACGGTACGCCCACGATCGACCGGCACCTTCATCAACCAGATCCGCGAGATCGAGCGGGTCCGCGAGATGATGACCTCGACGACCGTGTCGGTGCTGGCGGACATGCCTTTCTTCGTTCTATTCCTGTTCGTGTTCTGGTATCTCGCAGGGCCGCTCGCGCTGATCCCGCTGCTCGGTCTCCTGGTACTGGTGACCCCGGGCCTGCTGTCCCAGAGGCGTTTGAACCAGCTCGCGCACGCATCGATGCGGGAATCGTCGCTGCGCAATGCGCTGCTGGTCGAATCCGTGCAGGGCGTCGACGACATCAAGTCCCTGCAAGCCGAACCGCGCTTTCAGAACCAGTGGAACCACTACAACACGCTGACCACCGACACCAACCTGCAGCTGCGCTTCTTGACCAACTCGCTCACGGCCTGGAGCCAGACGGTGCAGACCGGCGTGTTCGCGGTCGTGATCCTGTTCGGCGCGCCGATGGCCATGACTGGAGATCTCACGACCGGGGCACTGGTCGCCGCGTCGATCCTGGCATCGCGGATGCTGGTACCGATGGCCCAGCTGAACCAGTTGCTGAGCCGCTGGCAGCATGCCCGGATCGCCCTCTCGGGCCTGGACCAGATCATGGCTCGGCCAGTCGACCATCCAGAAGGCGACAAACGCGTACACCGGCCTGCACTCAACGGGCACTATCGGTTCCGGGACGCAGCCTTCCGCTACTCGGCCGAGGAACCCGGGACAGCGCTGCAGGTACAGGAGCTGACCGTTCGCCCGGGCGAGCGCATCGCCGTGCTGGGCCGCAACGGCGCCGGCAAATCGACGCTGCTGCAGGCGCTGTCCGGGCTGCTGGAACCCTCTGAGGGTCAGGTGCTGTTGGACGGTGTACGGCTCGCCCATCTGGACCCTGCGGACGTGCGCCGCGACGTCGGACTGCTTACGCAGAATGCTCGTTTGTTCCACGGCACCGTGCGCGAGAACCTGACGCTCGGGATCCCCGGCGCTCGCGACGAGGCGCTGCTCGAGACCTTGACCCTGGTGGGCGCACGCGAGATGCTGAACAGCCTCTCCAGCGGCCTGGACCACGTCGTCCAGGAAGGCGGACAAGGTCTCTCGGGCGGGCAGCGCCAGGCGCTTCTGCTCGCACGGCTCATGTTGCGCGAGCCACGCATCGCGCTGCTCGACGAACCCACGACGGCGCTGGACGAGGCTTCGGAGCGGCAGGTGATCACCAGCCTGGGTGCCTGGTCGCAAGGCCGGACGCTCGTGGTCGCGACCCATCGGCGCAGCGTGCTGGAACTCGTCGACCGGATCATCGTCGTCGACCGGGGCCGCATCGTACTCGACGACAGCAAGAAGCAGGCTCTCGCACGTCTGGCATCGGGAACGCCCGCACGTCCGAACCCTGGAACACGACGCGGTGGCTAGCATGGTACTCCGGACCGGCATCAAGGCGGCCCATCAGCATGCTGTCGCCTGGGGCCAGCGGCTGCGTGCTTTCTGGGGGCGTATCCCGGCCAGATCCCTTGCCAACCGCCTACTCCGCGGCAACGTCCTCGGCGACCACCGACACAGCGACCGCGACGAGATCGACGATTCGGCGATGACTGGCGCCACCCGGATCATCTGGCTGGCAGCAGGATTCATCACGGTGTTCCTGATCTGGTCGTACTTTGCGACGGTCGACGAGGTCTCCAGCGGGCAGGGAACGGTCATCCCGCATACCCGCTCCCAGGTGATCCAGTCGCTGGAGGGCGGGATCCTGCAGGCACTGTACGTGTTCGAAGGAGACACCGTGTCACCCGGACAGCCGTTGGCACGGCTCGACCCGACCCGTTCCGAATCCGATCTCGAGGAGACCGAGGCCCGCTATCGCGGGGCGCTTGCCCGCGCGAGCCGTCTGGAAGCGGAGGTGAACCGAGAGCCACTGACGTTCCCGGATGAACTCCTGGATCACCCTGCCCTGATCGCCTCGGAGTCTGCGTTGTATGAATCGCGCCAGCAGGGCCTTGAGCAATCGCGGCAGGGACTCGCGGAATCGCTCGACATGGTACAGCAGGAACGGCGCATCACCGAACGGCTCGTCTCAGGGGGTGCCGCAAGCCAGGTGGAGCTGCTACAGCTGCGTCGCCAGGAGGCCGACCTCACGCGTCAGCTGCACGAACTGGAATCGGAGTTCCTCGTGCGCGCCCGCGAGGAGATGGCACGAGCCAGCACCGAGGTCGAGGCGCTTGCGTCCGTGCTGCGCGGCCTGCGCGACGCGGTCCAACGCCAGACCCTGCGCTCGCCCGTGCGTGGCGTGGTCAAGAGCATCCACGTCACGACCCTCGGCGGTGTACTGCCGGCCAACGGCCAATTGATGGAGATCGTCCCCATTGAGGACCAGCTGCGGATCGAGGCTCGGATTTCCCCGCGCGATATCGCGTTCATCCGGCCGGGCCAGGATGCCAAGGTCAAGGTCACCGCGTACGACTACGCGACCTATGGCGCACTCGACGGTCAGGTGGTCAGTATCTCGCCGGATACGATCCGCGACGAGGTCAACCCCGAGGTGTTCTATTACCGCGTGTTCATCGAGACCGAGTCGGATGCCCTGATCAACCGAGCAGGGCGGCGGTTCCCGATCGAACCGGGCATGATTGCGCAGGTCGATATCCG
The DNA here is from genome assembly GCF_000321415.2 of Thioalkalivibrio nitratireducens DSM 14787. Classification (NCBI taxonomy): domain Bacteria; kingdom Pseudomonadati; phylum Pseudomonadota; class Gammaproteobacteria; order Chromatiales; family Ectothiorhodospiraceae; genus Thioalkalivibrio; species Thioalkalivibrio nitratireducens. The sequence goes on from NC_019902.2 coordinate 2,034,270, forward strand.
GAGCGGCCGCAAAACCGTTTGGCAGTACCTCACCAAGCCGCTGAACCGCGCGGGGGAGGCTCTGCGCGAGCGCTGACCGAAAATCCTCCCGTCGCGCGGTCCGGACAAACCCACCCCATCACCGCTGGCGGCCGTCGCGCACAGGTGGATCCCGCTTCCCATCCGATCCTGCCACTCGTGCGAGTGGCGCCCGGGTTCCGGCTGGATCGAGGATCTGCCGGCCCCGTGCATCCCCTCCCAAACCGATTCCGCGCCAGCGGGATGTGCGCGTCGGCCGGGGACCGCGGTCATCCGCCTGCGTCTGCCCGTGTGACGCGGAGCACGCGTCCGTCTGGCTTGTCGGTCAGCAGGTACAGCGCGCCGTCCGGGCCCTCACGCACGTCGCGCAGGCGCTCGCCGACTTCCACGAACAGCACCTCCTCGCCGATCACCCGCGTACCGTCGAGCGACAGCCGGCGCACTTGGCGCTGCACCAGCGAACTGATCAGCAGGCTCCCCCGCCACTCGGGAAACTGATCGCCGCGGTACAGCGTCATTCCCGACGGCGCGATGGCCGGTGTCCAGTGACGCACCGGGTCACGCATGCCCGGCAACGAGGTATAGGGCGTGATCCGGGCCCCCGAGTAATCGATGCCATGACTCGCCACCGGCCATCCGTAGTTCACACCGGGCTCGATCAGGTTGAGTTCGTCGCCGCCACGCGGCCCGTGCTCGTGCGCCCAGAGCACCCCATTCTCCGCATCAAAGACGATCCCCTGCACGTTTCGGTGCCCGTAGCTGTAGATTTCGGGAAGTGCGTTGGCCCTGCCGACGAACGGGTTGTCTGCCGGCACCCGCCCGTCGCGATGCACGCGGACAATGCTGCCAGTGTGGCTGTCCAGGCGCTGCGCGTCCTCGCGATCGTCGAAGGCATCGCCCAGACCCAGCACGAGCGTGCCGTCCGGAAGCAGCGCCAGGCGTCCGCCGAAATGCACGGGGGTCGCACGCATCGGGCGTGCCTCGAACAGAACCTCGACATCCGCCAGCCGCTCGCCGTCGAGCCGTGCGCGCAACAGGCGCGTCGTGTTCGCGGCGCCCGTTCCGTGCGCCTGGGTCAGGTAGATCAGGCCGTTGTCGTCGAAACCGGGATCGGGCAGCACCTCCAACAGGCCGCCCTGGCTGCGAACGAAGGACTCGGGCACTCCGGCCACCGGCGCGTCCAGCAAGCGCCCCTCGTCGATGATGCGCAGCCGGCCCGCGCGCTCGGTCACCAGCATCCGGTCGTCCGGGAGGAAAGCGATGGCCCAGGGATGTTCGAGCCCGGACGCGACGGTCTCGATCCGGTATTCGACCGCCTGGACGCCCCCGGAAACGACGAACAGCACGAGCAGCAGTCCACGGCACAGGCAAACGAGGGAATCGTTCTTGACAAACGAACTGCCAGAACAACATGAAATCAGTGGGTTACCAGAGTGTCGATGGTGCCCCACTGCAGTCCCCGTTTCTCCACGAACGCCTGCCCCGGTATGGACCGGGGATGGGATGCTGATTAAACCGTCGTCACGAGGAGCGGAGCGACGTGGCGATCCATAAAGCATTGATTCAATCCGCGCCGTTTGGATTATTCGCTGCGTTCACCCTGCGGGTCAGCCTTCGGCTGTTCAATGCGCTACGCGCATTCGTGCCGCGTTTCGCTCGCAATCACAGGATGGATTCCTCTGCGCTTCCCGAGGGACATCACGGGATGATTTTGCGGGTTGTGGCTGCAAGAATAGCAGATGCATCGGGCCGGGCGGCGGCGGTTCCGTAACACAACTGGGGAGTTCCAATCGGATGCAAAGGCTCAGAGCGGCGTTGGCGTGGTTCGGAGCGGTCGTCGTGACCGCGGCGGCCGGCAGCGTGATCCAGACCCAGTTCAATCTGGCGATGATCCAGCGCCTGGGCGCCCCGATTCCCTGGCCGGTGCGGCTCGAAACCACGCTGCACGACCTGGCGGGCTTCGCTCCGACCTACGCGCTGCTGGTCGCTGCGGGATTTCTGGTCGCGCTTCCGGTCAGCGGCCTGCTCGCCCGCCGGTGGCCCCGCGCGCGCATCGCACTGCATGCGCTGGCCGGGTTTGCCGCGATCGCCGGGGCGCTGCTGGTAATGAACGCGCTGCTCCCGGCGACGATGATCGGCGCCGCGCGCTTTGCCTCGGGCATCGGCGCGCTCGCGGCGGCGGGCGCGCTCGGTGGGTGGCTGTTCGCGCTCTGGATCCGGCCGCATGGCCCGCGCTGATCGCCAGCGCGCGCTGCCACACCCGCATTGTCCCGCAGCGACACTTCGCGGAGCACCACTTCGCGGAGCGCAGCAACCCGTTGATCACGCGCCGCGCTGCGTACGCATCAGCTCCGGGTGCCGGGCCTTTCCCGCCCGGACCGTCGCCAACGCGCTCAGGCAATGACCGTCCCGGTATCCTTCTCGATGTCGAACTGCAGTACCGCGAGCGCCTCGTCGTATTTGTCCAGCAGTTCCGACTGATCGCGCCCGCCGATGAACACGTTGGCGATCTCGTAGCTGTACATGTCCTGGCCCTGAAGATCCCTCAGGTGCTGCCCGGGCCTGACCGGGATCTTCACCTCGGTGCCCGGTTGGCGGCTCTTCAGGCGCTCGATCGCGCCGGGACTCGGGACACGCACTACACGCCCGCTTTCCACGGTGCGGAACATGAAGTGCGCCGCGACGTTGAACGGACCCTGGCGTTCCATCGGCTTCGGCTTGCGCCCCAGCGCCAGGTCCACCATCACCGAGTGGTGGGAGACGCCGTGCACCTTCTCGAAGATATCGGTGTGCGCCTGCGAGATGCGCGGGTTGATCTCGAGCAGCCAGACGTGATCGGCGTTCGGGTCGTAGAAGAACTCGACGTTGAACGGCGAGTGATCGAGCCCGATGCCCCGTACTGCCGAGCGCGCGACATCGATCATGCGGTGCTGGATTTCCAGCGGCAAGCAGGATGGGTATTCGTAGCGCGCGAACGAGGAACTGTCCGGGGCGCGTACCGAATCCACCACGCCGTAGACGTTCACCTCGCCCTCGCAGCTGTAGCCCTCGAGCGTGCACTGGCGCCCGCCGATCTGTGATTCGGCGACGAAGCTCTCGGGCATCTCGGCGATCTCCGGCGGTGCACCGAACTGGCGCATCAGGTAGCGGAACGGCTCGTTCATGAAACCGCCGCGCTCGCGGCAGACCGGCATCGCCGCGCGAAACTGGCGCTCGTCGTTGATCTGGAACGCGAGGAACGAGCGGAACGACTTGATCGGCTTGATCCAGAATGGCGGCAGCAGGTTGATGTGGCTCCAGGCGTCGTCGTCGAACGGATCGAACGGCCAGAACTGCGGAATATGCTCGGGAATCGCCTTGCGCTGTTCCAGCCGGCTCCAGTACTTGTTCTCGCACTTGAGCACGGACTCCAGCGTCGGCCCGGGCACGCCGAAGCGCTCGGCCAGGACCGGCACCAGCACGGTGCCAGGAAAGTCGTAATAGCTGGCGATCGCATCGACCGAGCCGCCAGCCGACTCGATATTGCGCACGGCCTTGTCGATCAGTGCGGCCATGTCGAACTGCTCGACATTCCGGATGTCGGCAATGTCCAGCGCCGCGTGGAAATCGCATTCGGCGGCCTGCGGCAGGCGCTCCAGCTTGGCGCGGTTGAAGGGATCGAGCCCGATGATGAAGACGTTTTTCCTGCTCACCTGAACTCCTCCCGGCAAGGGTTGCTCATGGGTGGCCGCACGCGGCGGCCGGCATCACAGGCAGTCGCGAGGGACGGTCTCGTCCCAGCTCTTGGCGAACACTCGCACGTCGCCGTCATACGCATCGAGCGTCGCGCGGATCAGGAATGCATCGCGGGTCGACGTCAGCACAGTGCGCGTGACCGTGCGTGCCGACCAATCGCCACGGCGGAAATGGCGGGTGTGCACCACCTCGCCGCGCACGGTGTCGTAGACGTCGCTGCGGTAGCTGTAACGCTCCCGCACATCGCGGCCGAACACCAGGTCGTTGTCGTGCAGGTGCAGCACCGGGTCGTTGTTGGTCACATCGAGCGCGACTTCGTTGGTCGCGAGGTTGTGTTCCACCTTCCACTCGCGGTGCGCCGGTGCCAGCAGGGTATGTGCGGGGGTCGGCGCCTGGCGCGGTTCACCGAGGTCGCGCGGCACTGGGGTGTCCGCGGGCGCGCGGCGCTCGGGCAGGTGCAGGCGGCAGCCGTCTAGATGCAGCGTCAGGCGCGCGGGCTCGGGCGCCGGCCACGCCAGCGGCCAGTAGGAGCTCGAGATCGCCAGGCGAATGCGGTGGCCGCGGCGGAAACGCTGGGCGACCTCGTTCAGGCGCATGCGGGTGCGGTAGCGACGCCCGGGCTCCAGCGGCTGGGGATCGTCGTGGCCGTCGCGGTGGGCCAGGTTGCGGATGCCGAAGGTGACGCGCGTCGCACGGTCGTCGGGGTCGACGTCGGACAGGCGCGCCGCGACCTGGGCCACCGGCCGGTCGGCCGAGATCTCCAGTTCCAGCACGCTGTCCCCGAGCAGGTCGAGATCGGTCTCCAGCGGATCGGTATCGAAGACCAGCGCGCCGCCGTCCTCCAGCCGCTGGTCGGAGGGCAGGTCGGTGATCTCGGCATAGGAACACCACTTGCCGGCGAACAGGCCGACGCTCAGCGGGCTGCGGATGGTCAGATCCTCGGCGCCGTCGGTGCGTTCAGCGCCGGCAACCAGACGTCCCTTGGCCAGTTCGAACTCGCGGTAATGGATATTGGGGCTGGGCCAGTGCTCCTCGGCGATCCACTCGCCGGTGATCTCCGGCACCAATGGGCTGCGGGCGTCGTGCAGCCACAGCCGCGCCATCGGATCGGAGTCCACGCCGCGGTCGATGCCCTTGAGCCAGTGATCCCACCAGCGCACGCACTCGCCGAGGAAATCGATCGTCGGCCCGGGACCGCCCATGTGCGGGTACTTGTGCCCCCAGGGCCCGACCAGCCCGGCGCGCGGAACTTGCAGATGCTCGAGCAGGCGGAATACGGTGTTCGAGTAGCCGTCGGCCCAACCGCTGACCGCCATCACCGGCACCTCGATCGCGCTGTAGTCCTCGCAGACCGAGGCGTGCTTCCAGTAGTCGTCGCGGCGCTGGTGTTCCAGCCACTGGCGCAGCCACAGGCCGCTGTCCTCCAGCCGCTCCAGCCACATCTCGCGCCAGCGGTCGCCGACCACGCGCGGGTCCGGCGGGCAGGAGTTGAAGCCGAACATGGTCGAGGCCCAGGAGAGATTGTCGGTCAGCAGGCAGCCGCCCATGTAATGCACATCGTCGGCGTAGCGGTCGTCGGACGAGCACACCGAGATCACCGCGCCGAGCTCGGGCGGCTGCAGCGCCGCCAGCTGCAGGCCGTTGAAGCCACCCCAGGACAACCCGAACAGGCCGACCTTGCCCGAGCACCAGGGCTGGTCCGCGATCCAGCGCAGGATCTCGAGGCCGTCGTCGAGTTCCTGTTGCAGGTATTCGTCGCGCAGCACCCCGTCCGAGTCGCCGGAGCCGCGCAAGTCCACGCGCACCCCGGCATAGCCGTGGGCGGCGAAGAAGCCGTGGATCTCGGCGTCGCGCAACGCCTTGTGGTCGTTCTTGCGGTAGGGGATGTACTCGAGGATCGCCGGCACCGGGTTCTGTTCGGCGTCCTCGGGCAGCCAGATGCGGGCCGAGAGGCTGCAACCGTCGGACATCGTGATCCAGGTATGCTCGATCACGCGCACGCGGGTTTCCCGATCCATGTCGCCACCTCCGCCGATGGTGCATCACGCCCGTTGTACATCACGCCCGCCAGCCCCGACGTCTTTACGGGTGCTCGGGCCGCGCACCGGTACCGGCGATTGTATACCCTGCGTACGGTGATCGTGGCCCATGCCTCGGCCAGAAAATCCCTGGTGGTTGGAGCACGTAAGTCGTTGCAAAGCTGCCACCGGGTTAGCCGACCGATCCTGCCTCTACGGAGGCCATTGCCCGAATGTCACAGCGTCCACGCACACCAAAGAACCCCGGGCACGGCAGTCAGGCCGTGCCCAGCCGGGTCACCGGGAATGAACAAACGGGAAAATGTCCGTAACCCCGAGCGCATCGGTGATCACGAACACCAGGAACAAGAACACCAACACGCCGAGGGCGCCAGCGCCCGCGGGCATCTCGTCCAGGCGCTCGTTGAGCATGCGCACCTCCGCATCGGTCATGCGCGTAATGCGCGCCGCCGCATCGGCCTCGGTCACACCCATCGCCTGTAACTGCTGCTGAACGTCCTTGCGCTCGAGCATGGCCACCAGACGTTCACGTTCGGCCTGTGCGTGCTCCAGTTCGATCATGCTGCCGGTGCCGATCATCGACGCCTGCAGGGGCGCCGCGACGGTCGCAGCGGCGAGCAGCACCGCACACAACAGCCCCAGCACCTGCTTCAAGGTCATTTTGTCGTTCATGAATCACCTCGTCTGGCGATGGCTTCGGGGGCAACGGATCACATCATCACCTGTCCGGAATTCACCAGCCCGAGCACACCGATCACGATCAGGTAAATCGCCACGATGTAGTTCAGCAACCGGGGAACCAGCAGGATCAGAATACCCGCCACCAGGGAAACGATGGGTGTCAGGCCAAGCGTCAGGTTCATCTCAAGACCTCCGTATGGACAATGGCTCCACGTGGCAGCGGGCGGCTGCAGCGCATGTGCATACTCGCAGTTTAAGCGATCCCCGCAGCCCGTTCCGAGGCACCGATCACATCGGCTCCTACCGTTCCCGCAGGGGCCGGAGTATCTATCCGTCCGGACGGGCGTTGCCGCTGCGCTTGCGCAGCGCATACCGGCTGACCGCCCGCACCACTTCCCCGTACGGAATCTCCGCCAGCGATCCGTACTGCCGGATCGCGGCCTGCAACACAGCATCGATGTCGTCGGGATGCCCATGACCGGAAAGCACAGACAGCGCCTGCAGCCCGCCACACTCGACCTTCATCTCCTTGCCATGCGGCAGCCGCTGGCCCACCTGTGTGATGCCGAGCGCAAATGCGGCCTTCTCGCGCAACAGGCCCAGCAACTCGCCACATCGTGCGTGGCCCGCCCGCGACAGACAGCTGAGTGCTTCGCGCTCGGCAATCAGCACGCGCTGCGAACGGCTGCAGCCGGCACAGCCGAGCAGGATCGCCTTGTTGAAATGGCAGCGCTGCGGGTCATATCCGCTGAAGATGGTCTTGAACTCGTTCTCTTCCATGGCCGGGTCACACGCTCGGTTCCGGATCGGGCAAAGGCGTCGCCATTCTGGCACAAACCAGGCGCTCTTCTGGCGCAAAGGCCATGTGATTTCCCCGGAGATTTCGCGGAAGCGACTATACGGGAAAGGAGGGAAAGACGGACAGAACCCTGGCTGTTGAATGCCGGCCATCCGGCGCACCCGGCGCGTCGGTCTGCAGACCCAGGCTGAACACCTCGCGGGGCCGAGCTGTCTGTCGGCGAACGCGCCGACCGCGTGCTGCCGTTCCTGCCGCTGTCACACACGCTGGGCGCACGGTCGGCTACTACGCGGCGGTCTCGCCCGGAATCGTGATCGCCTACGCTCGATCGACCAGCCGGTTGGGCGAGGGTCCGGTACAGGTTCGGCCCACGAACCTGATCGCGGTGCCCCGGGTCTTCGAACGCATGCACGCGCGGATCCAAACGAATCGGGGGCGGCCACGACCGTGCTGCTGTCGCGCCGCCCCCGCCTCTCCGTCCCGCCGGCCGTGAAACGGCCGGCCCGGTTACTCTTCTTCCTGCAGTTCCTCGTGCCAGCCCCGGTCGAGACCGAACTCGAAGCTGTGCACCCGCAGGCCTTCCGGGAAAGCCTCCTTCATACGGCGTTCGAATTCCGTGTACACCTCTGCCTTGTGCTGCTGCACGTCCCAGTCGCGGCTGTCGATGTCGACGCCCTCGACGTCGAGGTCCATCTTCAGTTCCATCTCCGGCGCCATCTGCAATCGAATCTTGGGCATGGTCTTGGTTTCTCCTTGTCGGATGCGGAAGCGGGCCCGGGCCTCGCTCAAAGGACCGGCACGATCAATAGTGCCATGATATTGATCACCTTGATCAGCGGGTTGATCGCCGGGCCCGAGGTATCCTTGTAGGGGTCACCCACGGTGTCGCCTGTCACCGCGGCCTTGTGTGCCTCGGAGCCCTTGCCACCATGGTTGTCGTCCTCGATGTGCTTCTTGGCGTTGTCCCAGGCACCGCCGCCGGTGGTCATCGAGATCGCGACGAACAGGCCGGTGACGATGGTGCCGATCAGCAGGCCGCCGAGCGCCTCCTTGCCCAGGAACACGCCGACCAGTACCGGCACCAGCACCGGCAGCAGCGACGGTATGATCATCTCCCGAATCGCGGCACTGGTGAGCATGTCCACCGCCCTGGTGTAGTCCGGCTTCGCGCTGCGATCCATGATCCCGGGGATCTCGCGGAACTGCCTGCGCACCTCGTTGACGATGCCCGAGGCGGCGCGCCCTACCGATTCCATTGTCATCGCCGCGAACAGGTAGGGCACCAGGCCGCCGATGAACAGGCCGACGATCACCTTCGGATTGCTCAGCTCGAACACGTAGCTCAGACCCGTGTGGTCGGCCAGGCCGTGAGTGTAGTCGGCGAACAGCACCAGCGCGGCCAGGCCGGCGGAACCGATCGCGTAGCCCTTGGTGACCGCCTTGGTGGTGTTGCCCACCGCGTCCAGCGCATCGGTGACCTCGCGCACATCCGGGGGCAGATCTCCCATCTCGGCGATGCCGCCGGCGTTGTCGGTGACCGGTCCGTAGGAGTCCATCGCGACGATGATCCCGGTCATCGACAGCATCGCGGTCGCGGCAACCGCGATTCCGTACAGGCCGCCGAGTGCATAGGACGCCAGGATCGCGGCGCAGACGGCGAGCACCGGGGCCGCTGTGGCCTTCATCGAGATCGCAAGACCGGCGATGATGTTGGTCGCGTGCCCCGTGGTCGAGGCGGCAGCCAGGTGCCGTACAGGGCGGTACGAGGTCGAGGTGTAATAGTCGGTCACGATCATGATGACGACGGTCAGCGCGAGGCCGACGAGTGCCGCCCCGTACAGGCGCATCACCGCCCCGCTCTCGACACCGATGCTGCCGGCGAGCGCGTTGTCCGGGATCATCAGCATCGTGATCGGCAGGAACGCGATCGCGGCCAGGCCGCCGGAGACTGCGAGCCCCTTGTACAGGGCCTTCATGATCTCGCCGCTATGGCGTGCCCGAACGAACAATGTGCCGACGATCGACGCGAGGATCGCAGCACCGCCGAGCACCAGCGGGTATACCGCCGCCATCACACCCAGGTCGCGCACCAGCAGCGTGCCCAGCATCATGGTCGCGATGATCGTGACCGCGTAGGTCTCGAACAGGTCGGCGGCCATCCCGGCGCAGTCACCGACGTTGTCGCCCACGTTGTCGGCGATCACCGCCGGGTTGCGCGGATCGTCCTCGGGGATCCCGGCCTCGACCTTGCCGACGAGATCGGCGCCCACATCCGCACCCTTGGTGAAGATGCCGCCGCCGACACGCGCGAAGATCGAGATCAGCGAACCGCCCAGCGCCAGACCGACCAGCGGGGACAGCCCCACGCTCTCGCCACTCGGCGTGATCACCCACAGGATCGCGAAATAGCCGGCGACCCCTAGCAGGCCGAGCCCGACCACCAGCAGACCGGTGACCGCGCCGCTGCGGAACGCGACATTCATCGCGGGTTCCAGCCCGTTCATCGCGGCAGCCGCAGTGCGCACGTTCGCGCGCACCGCCACATGCATGCCGATGAAGCCCGCGGCGCCGGACAGCACGGCGCCGATCACGAACCCGATCGCCGAGGCGGCACTGATCACCAGCCAGAGCAGCACGAAGATCACCACGCCCACCATCGCAATCGTGGTGTACTGGCGCTTCATGTACGCCGATGCGCCCTCCTGGATCGCCCGGGCAATCCGGCGCATTTCGTCGTTGCCCTCGGACATCCCGAGTACCCAGCGTATCGACCACACGCCGTAGACCAATGCTACCGCGCCGCATAGCAACGCGAACACGAGTCCCATCACTGACATCGTCATCACTGCCTCCCCTTGAGACATTTTGGTGGTGGTATCGGGAAGCGCGGCACGAGCAACGGCAGGCCCGGGGGATCACCGGCACGGCCGGCCATCACTGTCCCGGGGGACACCCCCTCGATCTCCTTCAGCGCTCCCCTGTTCTTCTTTTATTTGCGCCGCGCACACGAGCATGCGGCAGCCCACGCCGATGGCCGCAGCCATGCGGTTGCTTGTCAGGGTGAGTCCGGCGCGGCATTGCCCCAACGCCGCGCCTGGCCACGGGATACGGCTTCGACACCGCACGCACCGCAACCTGATTTCAGGAAGGCTTGCGGCCCGTCGCGAACGTCCGCGTCGGGATCGCCCGGGCAAGCGCCCCTGCCTTTCGCTGGGCGCCGAACCTACTCCCCGCTTCGCGGCGAGTCAAGGCCGAACTGGCAGGACCGGGTTGGCATGCGCTGTGTACTCGGCGGGTACCCGGCAGCCGACCACGCTGGCGGCGCGGCAACATGCCGCGCCGCTACGGCGGGTCGGCTAGACTTCGGGGGGAACCGTCAAGCCAGGACACGCGATCCGGAGCCCACCGTCCTGAAGCCGCGCCTTCATCAGCAGCGGGACCGTCAGAGCCGGGAGCCTGAACCTGTGTCCGGGAAGCGGACCACGAACGCGCCCGCGCGGAATTCGGCACTGCGAGTGGCTGGACCCCACAGGCCGTATCATCCGGCCGGGCGGCCTGGTCCCGCTGGTTGCACAGGAGCGGCTGGGCTACGGCGGCAAAACGGAGGCGCTGGCCTGAGCGCAGATACGCCGATCCCGGATCCTGAACCCGTGGCCGGCGATGGACTCAACAACGAACGGGAGGATGCATTGGCGAACTGGTTACGGGTGCCGCTGGCGCTGAAATACTTCCTTGCGATCACGCTGGTGCAGGCGGTCACGGTGCTACTGGTGCTGGCGTGGTGGCACACCGGGTCCACCGACATCGCGTTGACCTTTGCCGCCCTCGGCCTGGTCAGTGGCCTTTTTGCCGCGCTGTGGCTGGCCTCCATGGCTCGTGGCGCCCACCGCGAGGCGCTGATCCGGGCCCAGGCCCACCTGGCCCGAGAGCGCGAGCGCCACCGGCGCCTGACCGAGCAGGAGCGTGCAAAAGCCGCCGAGGACGCGCGCCGGCAGGTACAGCGGGAAACTCAGCGCGTGAAGACCCGGTCGAGCCTGCGCATGGCCGGCGCAGTCGCAGGGATGGCGGGTCTGGGTACGCTGCTCCTGCTGACGCAGTTCCTGTCGCTGGGCGTGCTGCTGATCAGTTCCTCGGGCGGTGCGGTGGCCGGCTATCTGTTCCGGATCCGCCAGGAGATGCGGCGCCGCGATCCGAGCGGGAACGGTGGCAACGGCGGGAACGGTGGCAACAGCCTGCCCCGGATGGTCCCGGGGACACGCCTGCTGAATGGCAATGCCCGGCGGGCCGACACCCCGCTGACGGAATCGGCCGACCAGGAAACCCGATCCTGAAACCCCTCGGGTGCAGGCGCATGGCGGTAAAACCGACGCCGCCGGCGGGGCATGTGTCCTGGGGCCGCACGCCGGGTACCCAGGAGCCAGCGGGGCGGGGGTTTACATCGCAAAGTCGATGCGGTCAGCCAGCGCGTCAAGTGCGGCCTGAGCACATTGCTCGTCCAGGTGACCACCGGGGGCACCGGAAACGCCGACCGCTCCGACCATGCTGCCGGCGACTTCCACCGGCAGACCTCCGTCGAGCACCAGAATCCCGTCCACGTGATTCATTTCCATGCGAATGTCGTTCCGGTTGGTCCGGAACGCGGACGACGCGACGTTGGACAGAATGACCGCCCGCGCCTTGTCGTGCGCGATCTGGATCGTGAACGGCGCGGCGAGCGAGTCGCGCAGGATCGCCTGCGGATGCCCACCCCGGTCGACCACCACGGCGCTGGTCTGGTATCCCATCTCGCGGCAGGCGTCGACCGTCGCCTGGGCGATATCCCGCGCCATTTCCATGCTCATCACGCGTTGCGTCAGGAAGTCGCTGGCCAGCAGGGCCGGTGTCACGACCAACAGGGCCAGTGCGGGCAAACCTCGGGTCAATGCTTTCGAAGCGAGTCTGAACATGGGTGCATCCTCCAGGATCACGAGCATCGAAACAGGGACGGCCCTGCCGCGGCCGTCCCCTGGAGGACGTAATCCGTCCCGCCTGGATTCCAGCGCACCCGCCGCAGGCCAGCCTGAACACCGCAAGAGCCACGGCCCCGGGGCGCGGGTCGCCACGCGCGTTCGCCAGTGACCCGCGGCTCAAACCCGCCCGGGGCAGAGACGATCCGGCCGGTCCCGACCGGGAGGATGTGCTGGATCTATATCGATGGATATACCGAGCGCGCAGCCCGGGAAAGGCCATTGCGCATCAGCATCTCCGACGACGACCGCAGATCGCGCTGGAAACGGACCCAGATCCCGTCCGGCCAGCGCCCGGCCACCACACCGAACACATGCTGGCCGCCATCATCGGAACCGAACTCCGGAAAGATGATTTCGACGGCATCGTCGTCGATCGGTCCGGTATATTCGATGAATGCGCCACTGTTGCACAGTTTGCGCGTTTGCACCTTCACCGGCAGACCATCACCCGTATCGAGCCAGACATCGGTACGCACCCAGATGCATTCGTCATCGTGGTGATCCATTGCTGCTTACCTCCAAGCGCCATCGTCGAGAATTCGGGAATTGCACGCTCTGACTGGCGCGCTTGCCCGAACCTTGGTCTTAGAACATAGACGAATCTATATGACATGGGTAAGCCTGCCGACCACCTAGGTATTACTACGCCCCGATGGGGAAGGCCAGGCTGCGAGCCAGCCCGGCAGGTCCTCGGCTGGCAGCGGGGCACTGGCGAAAAACCCCTGGTAGGCATCGCACTCCAGCATTTTCAGAATCTCCAGTTGCCGAACATTCTCCACCCCCTCGGCCAATACCTCTAGCGAGAGGTTGTGCCCCATTGCGACCACCGTCGACGCGATCTCGCGCGCGCTGTGATCGGTTTCGATATCGCGGACAAAGCTTTGGTCGATCTTCAACCTGTCGATCGGAAACTCGCGCAGATACGCCAGCGACGAGTAACCGATCCCGAAATCGTCGATCACGAGCCTTACGCCGAGATCCTTCAGACTGCGCAGCATCGCCGGAGCCGAGTCGCCCTGCCGCATCAGCAGGGACTCGGTAATCTCCAGTTCCAGGAACTCCGGAGGCAGGCCGCTGAGTTCCAGTGCCTCCGATACCCGCGCCGTCACGTCCTGCAGCAGAAACTGCTGGCTCGAGAAATTGACCGCTACCTGCGGCAGGGCGAGCCCTCGATGCCGCCAGACCTGGAGCTGGCGACATGCCTCCTTCAGCACCCAGAGGCCCAGCGGGGCGATCAGGCCCGATTCCTCGGCCACCGGAATGAACTCGTCGGGACCGACCAGCCCCTTCTCCTTGTCGTTCCAGCGCACCAGTGCCTCGACCCCGATCGTCCGCCCATCGGCGACCGAGACCTGGGGCTGGAAATACAGCACGAATTCCCGATGCTCGATCGCCCTGCGCAGCCGGGTCTCCATCGCCAGCCGGCGGCCCGCTGCGCGGGTCAGCTCCTCGGTATAGAAATGGAAGGTGTTTCGGCCCAGTTCCTTCGCCCGATACATCGCCGAGTCGGCGTTGCGGACGAGCTCGCTGCTGCTCGCGCCGTCATCGGGAAACAGGCTGATGCCGATGCTGGCACCGATGAACACTTCGTGGCCGCTGGGCAGCGTGAAGGGTGCCTGCAGCAGCGCCAGCACGTCCCGCGCCACGCGGGCCGCCTCGTCCGCCCGATCCATGTGCTCGAGCAGGAGCATGAACTCGTCGCCACCGGCGCGCCCGAGGGTATCCTCCCGGCGGAGCCGGGGGTGCAGCCGGTCCGGCACCTGGCGCAGCAGTTCATCGCCGACCGGATGCCCGAGACCATCGTTGATGGCCTTGAACCGGTCGAGGTCGATATAGAGCAGTGCCACCCGGTGCCCGCGCCGCTGCGCGCGCTCGAGCGCCTTCGCGAGCCGGGATTCGAGCAACACGCGGTTGGGCAGCCCGGTCAGCGCGTCGTGGTGGGCCAGAAACTCGAGCCGTTCCTGGCTTTCCTTGATCCCCGAGATATCGGTGAACACGCCGACGTAATGGGTGACGTTCCCGGCGTCGTCGCGCACGCTGTCGATCGTCAGCCACTCGGCGTAGGTTTCCCCGTTCTTGCGCCGGTCCCGGATCTCGCCCTGCCAGTGACCCAACTCGCGCAACTGTTCCCAGAGCTTGCGATAAAATGCCGAGTCGTGGTGACCACTCGCCAGCACACTGGGGTTGCGCCCGCGCACCTCGTCCTCGGTATAGCCGGTAATCTCGGTGAAGGCGCGGTTCACCGACAGGATGCGCACATCGGCATCGGTCACCACCACACCGTCCCGGGTATGCTCGAAGACCATTGCAGCGCGGCGCAACGCCTCCTCGATTTTTCTGCGGTCCGTAATATCCTGGAAGGCTCCCTGCACCCGGACGATCGTGCCCTCCGGGTTATGCACGGGCTGCCCGATCGCACGCACCCAGCGCCGCTTTCCCGATGCGGTGATGATTTGCATCTCCTCGTCGTAAGGAATGCCGTCGCGCGCCGCCCTGGTGAACACCTCGCGGATCCGCTCGCGCCATTCCGGGGCGTAGAACGCGATACCTTCATCCACGCGAATCGAGGTTCCAGGCGGCATTTCGTGAATGCGGCAGACCTCGTCCGACCACCACGCGCGCTCGTCCTCCAGATCGACCTCCCAGCCTCCGATACGGGCCAGGTTCGCGGCCATCTGCACCAGGCTTTCGCTGGCGCGCAACCGCTGCTCGGTCCCCCTGCGCTCGGCGATCTCAGCCCGCAGCGCCCCGCGATCGGACTCGGCGGCCTTCCAGCGGACCTGCGCGACATGGGCGCGGTTCAGCGCAACGGCGAGCACGAACGCCAGCAACGCCCCCAAGAGCAGCAGCGCATGAACACTCCACCCTTGCGGGGCTGCTGCGCCACCGCCGATGTCAAAGGATGCTTGCCATGCCAGCACGAGGATCGTGAACACGCCCAACCCCGCAGGCACCGGCAGCCAGCCCAGCAGTGGCACATCGCGGCGGGAACCCTCGTACCAGGCCGTCAACAGCAGCGCTGTTCCGATCACCACCAGCGCCGCCGCGGTCTGCACAGCCATACGCGTCAGCGCCCCCCAGCCATAGACCGACTCCAACCTCATCGCGTCACCCGCGAGCGCCACCAGCCCCAGTCCGAACACGATCACACCCGCTGAACCGAGTATGGACAGCAGCACACGGCCACGACCCAGGAGCGCCGGCAGCGCCAACGCCAGCCCCGTCAGCATCAGCCCCAGCGCCGTGTTCGGTGCCATGCGCCCCGGATGCGAGGTGGCGGGCATCGAGGGAGCCCCGACGATGCGCTGATCGATTCCGATGTCGACCGAGAACAGGTACTGCGACAGGGTCAGGGCCCCGAGAGCGAGGACTGCCACACCCGCCACCGCGGCGCCCCTGGCGACGCCGACGAGCAGCAACATTAGGCCACCGCCGACCAGGAACAGCGCCAGCGCCGTATTGTAGTGAACGGGAACCAGGTCCGCCTGCCACGGCAACAGCCCGGGGTATCCGGCGTGCCACGCCAGCATCACCGCAAGACCGAACAATGCGACGACCGCTCCGGCAGCCATCGCCGCTGCCGCACTCGGCGCGATCGCTCCACCCGCCGAACCGGTCACGGTTCTCTTGAACCAAGCTTCCCTGGCCATCGGCACACCCCACCCGGAAGGCGCGAACGGCGGTCTTCATTCCGCCAAAGCCCGTCCACGAGTCGTTCGCGCGCGACGGGAGACTTCCCACTGCAGGCGGCTCTTGGCGCGCCCTGAAACACGACGACCCGCCAGCTCATTGCTGACGGTCCTGGCGATACCTGCCGCCCCGCAACGTGAAAACCCATCCCGCGCTCGATTCTCGCGTCACCAATCGCATCGTCGGGCACGACACACCCCGGCAAGTGAAGCCTGGCACGGAAACCCACCGAAACGACCGTGAATACCCTCCGTGTTCCGTGATGTTTGCGGTCTTCCGTGACTTCGTCTGGTTACGCTGACTTCCATCGTGCCCTGGCACCACCCGCGACCACACGGCGGAAGGAACCGGAAACCATCATCTGCCGCCGAGGGGTTCAACGTCACGTCCCGTTCAGGTAGGGGGCGCCGTTCGTGGCGAGATCACTGCCTCAGTCAATGTTTCCCGATGATCCTGCAGCGCCCAGTGTACGGAGGGGAAAGCGATCTCGTCCACCGGGATCTGATCCTGCCGGAACAACCCCACCTCGATCGATTCCGGCCCTGGCAGCACCCGGGAACTCTTCAACCAGGCCCGGTAGAACATCTGCACCTGGCTGATTCGGGGGATCGAGTACACCGCCAGCAGCTGGTCGATCTCCAGTTCCGCCCTCGCTTCCTCCCAGGCCTCGCGCATGGCACCCTCCTCGGTGGTTTCCCCGAGTTCGAGATAGCCGGCCGGAAGCGTCCAGTATCCCTCGCGCGGCGGAATCGCCCGACGGCACAGCAGGATCCGACCCTCCCAGCTGGCCACCACGCCGACCACGATCCGGGGATTCTCGTACTGAATGAAGCCGCAGGCGTCGCACACCAGCCGCAGGCGGTCATCGCCCTCCGGGACACGGCGGCTGAAATTCACGGGGTCGTCGTTGCTTTGATCGGACATCGGCATCGTACCGTTGCTGTCGAAACCATCCGCGACTGCCTGGGCACGGCTGCCTGGGCACGGCTCACCCATCGAGGCGGCCCCGGCTCCCGGGATCTTTGCAGGCAGGCGCTGCCGTGGCCCGGGTCAGCCGCAGCAGGCAAGGCGATATGTTCGCAAGCGATCAGGACAAAGCCGACACCAGCCGCTGCTGGAAGCGCAGACCCGCCTCGAGCTGTTCCAGCGTGATGAACTCGTCGGGCTGATGCGCCTGGTCGATCGATCCGGGCCCACAGACCACGCTGGCAAACCCTGCCCGCTGGAACAGACCGGCCTCCGCCGCAAACGGCACCCGGCCGGTATCCTCACGGCCGCTCAGTCGACAGGCCAGGTCGATCGCCGGGTTGCGACCCTCGTGCGCGAGGGCCGGAGCCTCCATCAGGATCTCGGTCGTAATCCCGGTATCCGCTGCGATTTCGCGCATCGCGGGCTCGACCTGCGTCCGGCAATGCTCCGCGAAATCGTTCAGGATCCGCGCCGGGTCATCCCCCGGCACCGAGCGGATGTCCCAGTCGAACCGGCAGTCGCGCGCGACGATGTTGACCGCCGTGCCGCCGTGCACGACTCCCACGTGAACGGTGGTGTGCGACGGCTCGAAACCCGGCCCGAAAGGCCCGGACACCGCGCGCGCGTCTGCGACGTCATCGAGGTAGGTGATCAGCCGCGCCGCGGTGGCCACCGCGCTCACGCCCCGATGCGCCTGGCTCGAATGCATTTGGTGCCCACGCACGTGCGTGCGCGCGACCGTGATGCCCTTGTGCGCGGTGATGACCCGCATTCCCGTCGGCTCACCGACGATCACCGCCGCCGGCCGCGGGAGCCGGCCCACCGCCTCGACCAGGCTCGGCGCGCCTCGGCAGCCGACCTCCTCGTCGTAGGACAATGCCAGGTGGATCGGCCGGCGCAGCGCCTTCATTTCTGGCACCAGCGCCAGCGCGATCGCCACAAAGCCCTTCATGTCGCAGCTGCCGCGACCGTAGAGGCGCCCCCCGCGCTCTTCCAGACGGAACGGATCCGTGGTCCAGGCCTGGCCATCGACGGGCACCACGTCGGTATGGCCGGACAGCACCACCCCGCCCTCGACCCGGGGTCCGACCGTCGCCAGCAGGTTCGCCTTGGTGCCATCACCGTTCGCGATCAGATCGGCGGCGACCCCCTGGCGCGCAAGACGGTCTCGGACGAAGTCGATCAGATCCAGGTTCGAATTGCGCGAAACGGTGTCGAAGGCGACCAGCCGTTCGAGCATTGCGCGTACATCGGAGAGTGTTGTCGCCATCATCACACCTCGGACCGGTCCGCGGCCCCGGGATTCCCGCGTTCCTCCGCTGTGCCGTCCTGCCCGGTCCGGCAGCCAAGGAGCACCCCGGTCGCGGACCACCCCGGCCGCACCGCGTCACCGATCTTCGGGGGTCGGATCGCCTTGCGCTCGGTGCTTCGGGATCAGCGCCGTTCCGATCATGACCTCCAGCCGGCGCGCGGCATAGAAGAAACTCTCTCCGGTCACCGTGCCAAGATACCGGATATTGGTCACGGCCTCGGCTTCGACCGGAACGTCCCGGCGGAAGCTCTCGAAGATCGTGCTGCCGCTGTAGCCGCCCTTCATGAATACGCCCCGCATTTCGTAGTCACTCAGGCGGGTGCCCCGGGACTCGCAGTACTCGCTGGCGGAGACGTTGACCATCTCTCCACGGAAGACCTTTTTCTCGACCATCCGCTAAGTCTAGCGGGTCCGAGCCTGGGCGACGGCTTCATTCGATATTTTCCAGTAACGCTCCAACAATCGGCCAACCACTGGCCCGGGGTGATGCGCACGGCCGGCGCTCAAACGCGCTGGCACCTGAATCGCAATCGGCGCGGCACCACAGCAGCACTGTCACAGCAATCGCCCGGCCGGTCTGCTACTCTCAGAACTCGCCGGGCGGGGCCGCCTGCGCCGCGGGTCGCCCCGGCGCCAGTGAGAAACCGCAGCGCTCGCGCCAGGCCGGGGAGCCGACTCGGATTCGCCGGCACGTACGAGGTCGACTCGGTCTGCAGGCCCGAACAGGTCACAGGGAGACACACGCGCGCATGCTCGAGATCAGGATTCACGGCCGCGGCGGCCAGGGCAACGTGGTGGCGGCGTATCTGCTGGCATCTGCGGCAATCGACGGGGGGCGCTACGCCCAGGCGTTCCCGGCGTTTGGCGCAGAGCGCCGCGGCGCTCCGGTTGCCGCATTCGTCCGCATCGACGAACAACCGATCCGCCGCCGCTGCCAGGTCCGGGAGCCGACCTTCCTGATCGTCCAGGATCCGGCACTGATGGAAGTCCCGGGAACACTCAGCGGGATCCGCCCGGATGGCACCGTGCTGGTCGACGGGCCCTCCGGCCGGATCGACGACAGCGGTCCCAACGAGGTGATCACGATGCCTGCGACCCATCTCGCGATGGAACATATCGGGCGCCCGGTACCCAACACCGCGCTCCTTGCCGCCTTCATCACGCTTACCGGGCTGATGCCGCTCTCGGCACTTACCGATGCACTCGGTGAGCGGTTCAAGGGGCCGATCTTGGAAAAGAATCGCAAGCTGGTGGAGGCGGCCGCCGAAACCGTCGAGGCTGGACGCTGGCGGGAGGTGGCCCATGCCGCAGGCGCTTGAAGGCTCGCAGGCACTGGCCCGGGCGGTGGCAATGTGCCGTCCGCAGGTGGTCGCGGCCTACCCCATCACCCCGCAGACCCATATCGTCGAGGGCATCGCCAGGCTCGTTGCAGACGGCCAGTTCGAGTGCGAGATGGTCAGCGTCGAGAGCGAGCACTCGGCCGCCTCAGTCGCCCTGGGCGCGGCGGTCGCCGGTTCGCGCGCCTACACCGCCAGCGCGTCCCAGGGAATCCTGCTGATGGCCGAGGTCCTTTACGACATCGCCGGCCTGCGCGTACCGCTGGTGATGACCTGTGCAAACCGCGCGCTCTCCGGACCGCTGAACATCTGGAACGACCAGCAGGACTCGATGTCGATGCGCGATTCCGGCTGGATCCAGTTGTACTGCGCGACCAACCAGGAGGCGGTGGACACGACCATCCAGGCGTTCCGGATCGCCGAGCGCTGCGAACTGCCGGTGATGGTCTGTGTCGATGGCTTCACCCTGACCCACACGCTGGAACCGCTGGAGATCCCGGCGCAGGAACAGGTCGACAGTTTCCTGCCCCCCTACCGTTTCCGGCACGGGCTCGACCCGGCCGAGCCGCGCAGCCTCGGCACGCTCGTCGGTCCCGAGCATTTCACCGAGGTGCGTCACGCTCACCACCAGGCCCTGCTGCGCGCACAGGCGGAGATCGCACAGGCGGACGCCGACTGGGGTGCCGTGTCCGGCCGGCAGTACGGCGGGCTGCTGGAAGTGCGGGGCGATGCGGATTCCGGCCTGGGCATCCTGACGTTGGGGTCCGTGCTCGGCACGCTGGAGGACGCGATGGACGAGGATCCGGGCCTGCCTCGTGCCCGCTTCCTGAAGCTGCGCAGCTTCCGCCCGTTCCCGGCGCAGGCGCTGCGCGAGGCATGCGCCGGCCTCGACACATTGATCGTGCTCGAACGCGCGCTGTCTCCGGGGGCCGGGGGCATCGTCGGCCCCGAGGTACAGGCCGCTTTGGCACAACTGCCCACGCGCCCGCGCGTGCACAACTTCGCGGCCGGGCTCGGCGGCCGGGACCTGTCCCTCGATCTGTACGCACGCCTGGTCACCGCCGCAACCAGCGAAGGCGATCCGGCCCCGTTCGCGATCATCGACGCGGATCCTTCCCTGTTACCCGAGGAGGATCGCTGAGGCCCAGCGGTCCGCGAGGTCAGATCATGAACGAACAGCCCGTCTATTCCCTCGACACGCTGCGCTCGCGCCAGCCCCGTTTCCGCGGTCTGGAATCCGGCCACCGCGCCTGCCAGGGCTGCGGCGAGGCACTCGCCGCCCGGCTGACGACCGAGGCCGCCGGCCCCGACGTGGTCGTGGCCAACGCCACTGGCTGCCTCGAGGTGTTCAGTACCCCCTGGCCCCAGTCGGCCTGGCGCCTGCCCTGGGTCCACTCCGTGTTCGGCAACGTCGCCGCGGTTGCGGCCGGCATGGAGGCCGCGCTGAAGCAGCAGGGACGCGCGACCCAGGTGGTTGCCTTCGCCGGCGACGGCGGCACCTTCGACATCGGCTTCCAGGCCCTGTCGGGGATGATGGAGCGCGGCCACAACGTGCTGTTCGTCTGCTTCGACAACGAGGCCTACATGAACACCGGTGTTCAGCGCTCGGGGTCGACGCCGCATGCGGCGATGACGACCACCTCCCCGCCGGGCAAAGTGCGCATGGGCAAGCGACACATGAAGAAGGACATCCTCTCGATCATCGCGGCCCACCATATTCCCTATGCCGCCACCGCCTCGGTGGCCTACACGTCGGACCTGCGCAAGAAAGTGCGCCGCGCGATGGATACCGAGGGGGCAAGCTTCCTGCAGATCCATTCGCCCTGCCCGCTCGGCTGGGGCCACGACGGTGCCGCCACGATCGAAGTCGCACGCCTGGCGGTGCAAACCGGCCTGTTCCCGATCATCGAGATGGAACGCGGCGAACTGATCGGCACATTGCCGATCCGGGAACCGAGGCCGGTCTCCGACTACCTGCGGCTGCAGAACCGCTTCCGCCACCTGTTTGCCGACGACTACCGGGCCCGGAAGGAACTGGAACACCTGCAGGCGATCGCCGATCGCAACATCGAACGCTTCGAGTTGCGGGGTATCCGGCCCGAGAGTTATGACACCGAGGGGGCCGACACGGTACACCGCGGCGGCGACCGCTGGGCCTGACCCGGGCCCGTTCCGGCATGCCATCGCTCCGTCCCCTGCCCCATCCATCGATGCAAGCGAGCCGATCATGATCGAAATTCCCCGCGGCGCCTTCGCCCGTCCCGGCACCTCCCTCGACTTCAAGACCGGCACCTGGCGGGTGGAGCGGCCGGTGCATCAACGCCGCGCTGCTCCCTGCCATTCGGCCTGCCCGGCCGGCGAGGACGCCCAGGCCTACCTGGCCAAGGCCGAGGTCGGGGACTTGCGCGGTGCCTGGGAAACGCTGGTCGCAGCCAACCCGTTGCCAGCGATCACCGGAAGGGTCTGCCACCACCCCTGCGAGTCGGCCTGCAACCGCCGGCATTATGACGACGCGATCACGATCCACGGCGTCGAGCGTTTCCTGGGCGATCGCGCCCTGCACGAGGGTTGGGCGTATCCGGTGGCAGCGCCCGGTTCCGAGGCGCCGCGGGTCGCGGTGGTCGGCGCCGGGCCGGCGGGGCTTTCGGCCGCTTACCACCTGCTGCGCAACGGCTGCCGTATCACATTGATCGACGCGATGCCCGCCGCGGGCGGCACGATGCGTACCGCGATCCCCCGCTACCGTCTGCCGACCGAAATCCTCGATCAGGAACTGGACCGGATCGTCGCGCTGCCCGGTATCGACTTCCGCCCGCAAACGCGGCTCGGACGCGACATCTCGCTGCAGGAACTCCAGGCCGAGCACCAGGCGCTGTTTCTCGGTCCCGGGCGGCGCAAGGGTCGTGAATGGAGTGCCGATTTCGCGGTGCCGGGAGACCTGCACACTGGCCTGCAGTTGCTCGAGGCCTGGGTCGCCGAGGGAACGCTGCCCGATCAGCCGCGCTCGGTCGCGATCGTCGGCGGCGGCAACACCGCGGTGGACCTGGCGCGCGTGCTGCGCCGCCAGGGCGTGGAACAGGTCCACCTGATCAGCCACCAGCGCGTTCCGGCACCGGATGTCCCCGCAGACGACGCGATGCGGGCCACGTCTCGCGAGGTCTCCCAGGCGATCGAGGAAGGCGTGACCATCCACGAGCACCGCGGCGTACGCCGGCTGATCCTGCGCGGCGAGCGGGTCGTCGGCATGGAACTCGTGCACATGAAGAAACTCGTGGGCCAGGACGGACGCCTGCGCCGGGTCGCGTTCGAGGGCACCGAGACCGTTCTCCACGTCGATCACGTGATTCCGGCGATCGGCCAGGACGTCGACCCCGAGGGGTTTAACGGGCTGGTCGAGCGCGGCCAGATGAACGTCGAACCGTGGTGGGGCGAACTGCGCGGGCATCCGAACATCTTCAGCGGCGGTGACGCCCGTTCCGATCACGGCACCGTCAGCGAGGCGGTCGGCGACGGGCGACGGGCAGCGCTGGGGATCATGCGCCGGCTTTCCGCGCAGCCCCTGGATCCGGGGGCTCCACCCGAGCCGATCCCGTTCGACGATCTCAACGTGCACTACTTCGAACCGCTGCCGGCAGCCCGGGAACCGGTGCTGCCGCCGGAACACCGCAAGGGGCTCGAGGAGATCGAGGGCGGGTTGGACGGCAGCGGCGTGCGCAACGAGGCCCACCGCTGCCTGTCGTGCGGCGACTGCCTGGCCTGTGACAACTGCTGGACCCTGTGCCCGGACCAGTCGGTGCTGAAGACCCGCGAGATCGCCGCCGACGGCAGTCACTACGTGTTCGACTACGACTACTGCAAGGGCTGCGGTATCTGTGCCCACGAATGCCCCACCGGCTACATCCGCATGATCCCGGAGTAGCACAGCGCTCGCCCCGCGCGCCCGGAGCCGCTGACAGGAGCAACACACTCGGAGTAGCATTGCGCCCTGTCACAGAACCGTAACAAGAAAAGGGGGCACGTGGCATTCCGAATCGGTAACCCGCTGGGCGACAGAAAGGCCTCTCTGGTCTGGAGCCCGGAGAACCTGCGCCTGGCCGCAGGCATGGTGTTCATGATCGGCGTCTTCGCCTATGCCCTGCTGCTGACGCGGGGCATCCCGACGCTGACGCCGCAGGGGCTGTTGCTGCTGGTTGCGTCGGCGGTGGTCGGCGCCTACATGGCGATGAATATCGGCGCCAACGACGTCGCCAACAACCTCGGCCCGGCGGTCGGCTCGCGGGCGATCACCTTGGGCTGGGCCATCGTGATCGCCGCGGTGTTCGAGGCGCTCGGCGCGATCATCGCCGGCGGCGAGGTGGTCGGCACCATCAAGGGCGGCATCATCGACCCGGCGGAGATCGAGCAGGTTTCCGAGTTCGCCTGGCTGATGTTCTCCGCGCTGCTTGCCGGCGCGCTCTGGCTCAACCTCGCCACGGCCCTGGGCGCCCCGGTGTCGACCACGCATTCGATCATCGGCGCGGTGATGGGCGCCGGCATCGCGGCCGGTGGCTGGGCGTTGGTCAACTGGGCAACGATCGGCCAGATCGTCGCCAGCTGGTTGATCTCCCCGCTGATGGGAGGACTGATCGCAGCCACCATCCTCTACGTGATCAAGCGCAAGATCACGTATCGCAGCGCGATGCATCAGGCCGCGGGCCAGGTGGTGCCGTGGCTGGTCGCCCTGATGGCCTGGGCATTCGCGACTTTCATGCTGATCAAGGGCCTCGGCGACCTGTATCGGCTGCCTGTGGTACAGGCGGCACCGGTCGGGGCCGTGGTCGCGCTCGCCGCGTTCCTGGCCGTCCGCGGGCCGATCCGTCGGAGTGCGGCGACGCTGGAGAACACCAAGGGCGCCGTCAACCGCCTGTTCACCGTGCCGCTGATCTTCGCCGCGGCGCTGCTGAGCTTCGCCCATGGTGCCAATGACGTCGCCAATGCGATCGGACCGCTCGCCGCGATCTACGAGGCGATCAAGACCGACGAGATCGCCACCCGTGCGGCGACTCCGATGTGGATCCTGATCCTTGGCGCAGTGGGCCTCGCGGCCGGTCTCGCGCTGTACGGATCGAAGCTGATCCGCACCGTCGGCCGCGAGATCACCGAGCTCGATCGGATGCGGGCCTTCTCCATCGCGCTGGCGGCGGCCATCACGGTGATCATCGCGGCCCAGCTGGGTATGCCGATCTCGACCACCCACGTGACCATCGGCGCCCTGTTCGGCGTCGGTTTTCTGCGCGAATACCTGAAGACCAACTACGCGAAGATGGAGCAGACCATCATCGCCGGACACGAGGGCGAGGAACGGGCCAAAGTCGAGGCGTACCTGCACCGGTTCGAAGCCGCGCCCATCGAGGAGAAACGGCGGATGCTCGCCGACATCAAGGCGCGTTCCCCGGGAATCCCGGAGGCCCCGCTGTTCGCGAAAAAGGAACGCAAGGCAATGAAAAAAGTCGTCAAACAGCAGTTGGTCAAACGTTCGCTGGTTTTCCGCATCGTAGCCGCGTGGATTATCACCGTTCCGGCCACCGCGGTCCTTGCTGCCCTGCTGTTCAAGCTGATCATCCTGCTCGGCGGCTGAGCCGGCCCGCACCCGGATTTTGGAACCCGGGGCCGGGGCCGGGCACGGCAGTCCTCGAAGCAACCCGGCCCTGCACGAAAACCTGCACCCCCACCCGCGTACAGGAGAACCCGCAATGCCAACCCGAAGATCCCTGCTGTTCATGCTTGCGCTGCTGCTGGCCGCGCCGTCCGTACTGGCCGATGCCGGTGGCCCCGCCGACCCGGTCCGCGTCGCGCTGCAACTGAGTGACCACGACCCGATCCGGCAGTCGATGGTCCTCAGCGTCGCGAACAACCTGGTCAACCATTACGGCGCGGATCACGTCGACGTGGAGGTCGTGGCTTTCGGTCCGGGCCTGACCCTGTTGCGCGATACCAGCCAGTTCGCCCAACGGGTCACCGCGCTGTCCGAGTCGCAGGGCGTACGCTTCAGCTACTGCGAGATCACCGTGGACAGCATGGAACAACGCGAGGGTCAGCGGCCGCGCCTGTTGCCGGTGGCGCAGGCCACGCCGTCGGGCGCGGTGCGGATCATCGACCTGGTCGCAGAGGGTTACACCCACATCGCGCCCTGAATTCACCTGCTGAACTGCCGTTCCTGCGGGCCGGTCTCCGCCCGCTATCGGGGGCCGTTCCGCGAGGTGGAGCAGCGGTCCAGCAGGTACACGATGGAGCGATAATAGCGGCCGCTGTGCAGCGACAGGCCGATCTCGCAGGTGCGGCTGGTCGAGTACCCCGACTCGCAGACATCCGGGAGTGCCGGGCGCAGATCCTTGAGCGCGGCAGCATTGAGCTCGGGAAAAGTGAAACCGCGGTCGCCCGACCAGCCGCAGCAGTGCACTTGCTGCGGCACGACTACGCGTTCGGCGCAGGCCTCGGCGATCGCGGTCAGCTTTAACTGCAGACCCATCTTGATGCTGCTGCAGGTCGGGTGCACTGCCACGGTCTCGGGCAGCCTGCGAATCGCCAGGCGCTCCAGCACGAAGTCGTGCAGGAACTCCGCGATGTCGTGGATCCGCAAACCGGAACCCGCAAGATCCCGCTTCGCGCGGAACGCGCAGGGACTGGTGTCGAACACGATCGGATCCTGGCCATCACGGCTCGCCCGGCGCAGCGCCGTCTCCAGTTCGCCCATCTTGCGCGCGGCGTCGGCGTCGAAGCCCTTGCTCTCGAACGGTTGCCCGCAGCAGAGCCCGTCGAGCCGCTTCGGGTGGATCACCTCGTAGCCCGCCTTGCGCAGCAGGGCTTCGGTCTTCGGTACTAACGACTCTGCCTCGGGATCGCCTCGCGCGGGCCCCATCGTCCGGCTCGCGCAGCTCGAGAAATAGACCACCCGGGGGGCCCAGGGACCCGTCGGCCGCGGCGCTGGCCCGGGTCGGGCCCTGCGTGGCATGTAGGGGTTCCATAGCGGGATACGCCCGCCGCTGAGTCGCCGGATACCGCCAGTCAGCCCGGACATCAGCCGCGTACCCAGCATCGCGTGCAGCAGATTCGCCGCCCCCAGGCTGCCCCGGGTTACGACCGTCACCGGCCGGAAATGCCCCGCGACCCAGCGCGATACGCGGTGCGCCACCGGCCCCCAGCCACGCCCGCGCAATTGCTTCACCATCTTGCCGGTGTCGATGCCGACCGGGCAGGCCAGCGCACAGAGACTGTCGACCGCACAGGTATCGAGACCCTGGTAACGATAGAGCCTGCGCATATGCCGCAGGGCCCGCGATTCCCGCGCGCCCTCCAGCCGTACGATCTCACGCATTGCGACGATCCGCTGACGCGGCGTCAACGTCAGTGCCCGCGACGGACAGGTCGGTTCGCAGAAGCCGCACTCGATGCACTTGTCCACCAACGGGTCGACCGCCGGCATCGGCTTCAAGTGACGAAGGTGCGCATGGGGATCGTCGTTCAACAGCACACCGGGGTTCAACAGATTCGCGGGATCGAACAGCCGCTTGATCTCGCGCATGAGTGCATGCGCCTGCGCGCCCCACTCGAGCTCCACGAACGGTGCCATATTGCGGCCGGTGCCGTGTTCGGCCTTCAACGAACCATCATGGCGGACCACGACCATCTCGCTGAGATCGGCCATGAAACGCCGATACCGATCGACAGCCCCGGGCTCGGCGAAGTCCGGGGTGATCACGAAATGCAGATTGCCCTCGAGCGCGTGACCGAAGATGATCGAACCGTCGAAGCCGTGCCGGCCGAACAGTTCCTGCAGGTCCAGCGTCAGGTCCGCAAGGCGCGGCACCGCCACCGCGACGTCCTCGATGATCACTGCGGTGCCGGTCGGGCGCAGCGATCCAACCGAAGGGAACAGGCCCGAGCGGATCGCCCAGAGCCGGTCGCATTCTGCACGGTCGGTGGTGAAGGTAAGCGGCGCAAGCGTCGCCACTGCGCTCAGGGCCGCCGTGATCGCGGCCACCTGGTCCTGCAGGCGCTGCGGATCGCCGGCGCGGGTTTCGACCAGCAACGCGGCCGCCTGATCGTCCAGCTCCCTCAGCAGTCCCGGAACGCCCGGCTGGTCCTCGACCGAGCGCAGCGAAGCCCGGTCCATCAGTTCCGCCGCGGCGACCGGCAGCGGCTTGATGATGCCAACCGCGTGGCAGGCCGTACGGATATCGGGAAACAGGATCAGCGTGGTCGCCTTGTACTGCGGGTCGGGAACGGTCCGGTAGGTGATCTCCGCAATGAACCCCAGGGTTCCCTCGGATCCGATCATCAGATGCTGCAGGATGTCCACCGGATCTTCGAAATCGACCAGCGCGTTCAGGCTGTAGCCGCAGGTGTTCTTGATCCGGAACTTGTCGCGGATACGGCTCGCCAGCGCCTCGTCGGCACGGGTCTTCCGGCCCAATCCCTCCAGCGCTGCGAGCAGCTCGCGGTGACTGGCGCGAAACGCGGCCCGGCTGTCGGCATCGCCGGTATCCAGCAGTGCGCCGTCCGCGAGGATCACGCGCATGGTTTCCAGCGTCCGGTAACTGTTCTGCGCGGTCCCGCAGCACATGCCGCTGGCATTGTTGGCCGCGATCCCGCCGACGTGGCAGACGTTCAGCGACGCCGGGTCAGGCCCGATCTTGCGCCCGAAGGGCGCCAGGATGCGGTTCGCGTGCCCGCCGATCACCGCGGGCCGCAGCGCGATCGTCGAGGCGTCGCCCGCCAGTTTCCAGCTGCGCCACTCGTCGCCGATCAGCAGCAGCACGGAATCGGTGATCGCCTGCCCCGAGAGACTCGTTCCCGCAGCGCGGAACGTCACCGGCACCGCGTGCCGGGCGGCCAGCGGAAGGATGCGTTGGATCTCATCCTCTCCGCCCACCCGGACCACGAGCCGCGGGACCAGGCGATACAGGCTCGCGTCGGTCCCGTAGGCCAGCGTACGCAGCGGATCCGAGATCAGACTGGATTGTGGAACGATGCCCCGGAGTTCCTGCAGGAACGAGTCGAAATCGGCGTGCGCCATCATCGGGACTCCCCGTCACGCCCGGCACGGGCCTTTCGGAACTACCCACCCTCCGCCATCTCCACCGGGAGGAAACACGCAGTCCCGCCCAGCCGGGCTGCCGGAGGGCTCCGGCAGGAAGCGTGCCGGCAGTATAGCAACGGCGACTACCCCGGGGTGGGCGATCCCGAACCACGGTCGCGGCATCGCGCGTACCGAACCGGCGGCGTTCCGGCCGCAGGCGCGGAGCCGCCGACAGCAAGTACCCCGCGGCGCGTCAAGCGTCAACGATCGATCGCGGCATCCAGCGCGCGGCGCAGTTCGGCATCCGTACGGGGCGCGCGCACCGAGGTCACCCGTGAGCCATCGGCAGCGAACACCACCAGGGTGCCATCGGCCGCGTCGTAGTCACGGGCAAAGGCCTGCCCTTCGGGACGCCCGAGATGCGCCACCAGGAACTCCATCCGATCCGCATATTCATGACGGACGCCGTTCATCAGGTCCATCACCTCGGCGCCGGCCACGAAACTGATGTCGCGCGCGACCACCGCGACGGGTTTCCCCTGCCCGATCAGCGACAGGTCGGTCGAGAACGCGCCACGCGGCAACTGCGTGAAGATCAGCGCCGCGGCCCCGACCAGTACCGCCACCGTGATCAGAACCTTCGCCCACCCCGGGACACCGGGGGCTGCCTTCGACTTCTGTTTCATGCCCGCTCCTCTCTCGTCACCGCCGGGCCACGCGCCCGGTGCGCCCGCGAGTTCTACGTGGCTCCGGGCCCGATTGCAAACACCGGGCAAACGTCCTCGTGTGGATCCCGCGACCCGCCCCGGGAATTCGACTATCTACGACGACCACCCGAACAGGCGCTGATTTTTTCGAACGATCACCCCCTATCGATCGCGCCTGGACTATATACAGCGGGGGTATGCAGCAGGGGGGTACTTCGGAAAGGGTAGATCGTCCACCCAAGAGACCGAGGCAAGCGACCAACAGGCCGCAGGCGCAAGGCGTCCAGCAATGATGGATGTCCCGCCGCGGTCTTTTTCGCGCGTCGAGACCGATCTGCAGCACCTCGAAATGCAGCATCCCACGCAGGCCTGGATTGGCGACTCATGCCAGGCATCGAAGATTCGATAACAACGCAAGTAGAAAGGCAAAAACGACACCAACAGGAGAAGATCATGAAACAAGGCGTGCTGTTGTTCGCAGCGAGCCTCGTGCTGGGCTGGGCCGGAATATCCCACGCCCTCCCCGAGGGCGACGTTGCGACCGGCGAGGAACTCGCCAACCAATATTGCGCGGCGTGTCACGGCGCCGGCGGCGTCGGCATGGCGCTCAACCCGCCGCTGGCGGGAATGTCGGAGGAAACCTTCGTCCGCACGATGCGCATGTTCAAGGCGGGAGAGCGCGAGAGTGCGACGATGGGAGTGCTCAGCGCGAACATGACCGACGAGCAGTTCGTGCACCTGGCGGCGTACTACGCCAGCCTCGAGCCCGTGGCCGCGGAACTGCACATCGAGGGTCCGCTTCACCACATATCGGCAAGCGTCTGTCAGGGCTGCCACGAAGACATCTACGAGCAGTGGTCGGGCTCGATGCACGCAAAGAGCACCGCGCTGCGGGACCCGATCCATGAGCTGCTCTACCGGCAGGAAGTCGGCGATCCGCGCGAGGAAGGGCAGGTGCATCAGCGCTCGCAGCGCTTTCCGGTCTGCCTGCAGTGCCACGCGCCCAACGCCGCGGCCGACAAGGTCACGAAACTCGACGCTAAGGACGCCTATGCCGAGGGCGTGAACTGCGTCGCCTGCCACCAGATCTCGGGCTACAAGGGCGTACGCCAGCCCGAAGGTGGGCTGCGGCTCGGGATCCTGGCCTACGAGACGTCGGATCAGCTTCAGGCGGCGACCGGCTTCCCGTTCGACAAGCTCCAGGAGCCGGGAAACAGCAGCAATCCGCATCTGCCGACCGGTACCCTCGACGCCTTCGGACAGGCCGTTCCCGCGGCGCTGCCGCTGGACGCGAACCCGCGCATGCTGCGCAGCTCGGAACTCTGCCTCGGCTGCCATCACCTGCGGCCCAACCCGCAGGGCGTGCCGCTGTGTGCCACCGGCGACGAGATCGAGGCCAGCGGCGCGCAGGTAACCTGCCAGTCCTGCCACATGCCGGTCGCCGATGGTTTCGCCAACCACAGCATGGGAGGCGGACATGACCCGGCGATGCTGGCGCGCGCGGTGGTGCTGACGGTCGACGTACAGCCGAATGGCGATGGCGTGCGTGCCGACGTCGTGATGCAGAACCAGCTGCCGCACAAGATGCCGACCGGGGCGCCGTTCCGGAACATCCAGGTCCGCGTGACCGCGCTCGACGCCACGGGCAACGTGCTGTGGCAGAACTTCGAGACGCACGCCCAGGAAGAGGCGCCGGAGGCCTACCTCTTCTACCAGCTGGCCGATGACGAGGGCAAGGCGGCAATGCCGCCGGTGGCTACTCAGGTCGGACGGGATTCGCGCCTCGAACCGCACGAGCGGCGCGTAATCAGCTATGACATCCCGGTGCAGCCGGCCGTCGTGCGCGCGGAAATGCTGTACAACCTGGTGTTCGAGGGCATGAAGCCCCGGATCATGGAACTCACGGACGACGAGGAACTGCTGGAGTCCCGCCGTATGGCCTTCTACGAGGCCCGGCTCTAGCTCTGCGGCAACCTGGCGCGCGTTCCGCGCCAGCAACCGCTATTGGGGGGCCGGCAACGGCCCCCTTCCTGCTTCTGGAGAAGGAACGAAAACCGGCCGTCCCGGTCTACCCATCTTGATTCCACGGCAGGATCTGAGACACTAGCCGCCGAATTCGTGGCCGTACCTGTCCCCCCAAGTACCGCCCCGGCGCCTGATCGGGCACAATGCGGGCGCTTTCAGATGCATGACCAGACCCCAGGGGCCGCGTGACTGCTGAACTGAACTCCATGGCCGACAGGACTTTCCGGGCCGTCGATCTCGCGGCCGAACGCGGGGATCGCCGCCTGTTCGAGCATCTGAACTTCACGCTTTCGCCGGGGCAATTGCTGCAGGTCTCGGGGCGCAATGGCAGCGGCAAGACCAGCCTGCTTCGTATCCTGAGCGGCCTCTCGCGCCCTGCGGAAGGCCAGGTTTTCTGGGGCGAGGAGCCGATCCAGTCCGTGGACGGCGGGACCGGTTCCTGCCTGGGCTATCTGGGGCACCTGAATGCGCTGAAGGACGACCTCTCCGCGACCGAGAACATCACCAGCGCTGGCCGCATCGGGGGCAGCGCCACCGACCCCGATGCCGCGCTCGGGATGCTGGAACGCATCGGGCTCGCCGGATACGAGGATCTGCCGGCCCGGTTCCTCTCCCAGGGCCAGAAGCGGCGGGTGGCGCTGGCCCGACTGTTGCTGCAGCGGCGCCCGCTGTGGATCCTGGACGAACCCTACGCCGCGCTCGATGTCCAGGTGATCGAGGTGCTGCGCGCGTCGATCGAGTCCCATCTCACGCGGAGCGGGATGATCATCATCACCACCCATCAGGCTGTCGACATCGACGGCGACTGTCACAACCTGCATCTCGGTTAAGCCGATGTTCCGATCCGTGTTCGCCCTGCTGCGGCGCGACCTGACCCTGGCGCTGCGCCGTCCGCAGGACGCGCTGACCGTGGTCGGTTTTTTCGTGGTCGTGGTCGCGCTGTTCCCGCTGGGCGTCGGGCCGGATCCCGAGTTCCTGCGCACGCTCGCGCCCGGTGTGCTCTGGGTCGCGGCGCTGCTGGCCACGATGCTGTCGTTGGAACGTCTGTTCTCGGATGACTATCGCGACGGCACCCTGGAACAGCTGCTGCTCGTCCCGGAGCCGCTGGGCCTGCTGGTCCTGACCAAGACCGCCGGGCACTGGCTGATCACCGGGTTGCCCCTGGTCCTGATCTCGCCGCTGCTCGCAGTGCAGCTGAACCTCGGGGCCGAGGAGATCCTGATCCTGATGCTGGCCCTGCTGCTGGGCACGCCGATCCTGAGCCTGATCGGCGCGATCGGGGCCGCGCTTACGCTGGGGCTGCGCGGCGGCGGCGTGCTGATCGCGCTGCTGATTCTGCCGCTGTACGTGCCGCCGCTGATCCTCGGATCGGGCGCGGTCGACGCGGTGATGCACGGCGCAAGCGCACAGGCGCATCTGTCGCTGCTCGGCGCATTGCTCGCCTTTGCCCTGTTCGCAACGCCCTGGGCGACCGCCGCGGCGCTGCGCATCATGCTCGACTGACGGAGGTACCGACGTGTCGGAAAGGGGTATCCAGTGGTTCCGGTTCACGGCGCCGGCGAATTTCTACGATCTGGCGGGGCGGATGATTCCGTGGTTTGCCGGGCTGACGGTGATTCTGTTCGTGATCGGGCTGTACCTGGGGCTGGTGGTGGCGCCGCCGGATTACCAGCAGGGGGACAGTTACCGGATCATTTACATTCACGTGCCGGCGGCGTGGATGTCGATGTTTCTGTACGTATTGATGGCCGTGTATGCCGGGATCGGGCTGGTGTGGCGGATCAAGATGGCGGAGGTGATGGCGAAGGCGATTGCGCCGACGGGGGCACTGTTCACGTTCCTGGCGTTGTGGACCGGGGCGTTGTGGGGGCGGCCGACCTGGGGGGTGTACTGGGTTTGGGATGCGCGCCTGACGTCGGAACTTATTCTGCTGTTTCTGTATCTGGGCTACATGGCGTTGCACGCGGCGATCGACGATCGGCAGCGGGCGGCGAACGCGAGTGCGGTGTTGGCGCTGGTGGGTGTGGTGAACGTGCCGATCATTTATTTTTCGGTGCAGTGGTGGAACACCTTGCACCAGGGGGCGTCGATCACGGTGACCGAGGCGCCGACGATGGCGACGATCATGTTCGTGACCTTGCTGATCATGACGCTGGCATGCTGGATGTATTCGATTGCGGTGGTGCTGGCGCGGGCGCGGATCGAGGTGCTCGAGCGCGAGCGCCGGGCGCGCTGGGTACGGGAACGGCTGGAGGGTGAGACATGATGGAGTTTCTGGCGATGGGCGGGTATGCGCCCTATGTCTGGGGCTCGTATTTGGTGATGGCTGGGCTGTTACTGGTGGAGTTGGTGCAGTTGCGCTATCGCCGGCGCAGTCTGATGGGCTGGCTCAAGCGCATGGCCCGGTTGAACGAGCAGGAGGGTACGCGATGAAGACGCGACAGAAGCGGTTGTTGCTGGTGGCCGGCGGGCTGGCGAGCCTGGCGGTGGTGGCGGGGCTGGTGCTCAACGCCTTTCGGGACAATCTGGTGTTTTTCTACACGCCGTCGGACATCGTCGCCGACATCGTGCCGATGGAGCGGACGTTCCGGATTGGCGGGCTGGTCGAGGACGGCAGCGTGCAGCGGGCCGAGGACGGGGTGACGGTGCATTTCCGGGTGACCGACACCGCGGTGGCGGTGCCGGTGGTGTATCACGGCATCCTGCCGAACCTGTTCCGCGAGGGCCAGGGCGTGGTCGCGGTGGGCAGTCTGCAGGACGGCGGGGTGTTCAAGGCCAGCCAGGTGATGGCGCGCCACGACGAAACCTACATGCCGCCGGAGGCGGCGGAGGCGATCGAGCGCGCGCAGCGCGAGCAGGCGCGCACGGTCGGTGCGGCCGACGCTGCGGTGGGCGGCCATCCCGGCGGCACGCCCGGCGGCTATTCCGGCGGTTATTCCGGGGGGTACTGAGGCATGATTGCCGAGCTTGGACTGTTTGCGCTGATCCTGGCGCTGCTGTTGGCGATCGCCCAGGGCACGCTGCCGCTGATCGGCGCCGCACGCGGCGACGTCGCGCTGATGGCGGTGGGGCGCAGCGCCGCGTTCGGGCAGCTGTTCTTCGTCGCGCTGGCGTACGCGGCGCTGACCTGGGCCTTTGTCACCGACGACTTCTCGCTGCGCTATGTCGCGACCCACTCCAACTCGCTGCTGCCGACCCAGTACAAGATCTCCGGGGTCTGGGGCGGACACGAGGGCTCGCTGCTGCTGTGGGTGTTGATCCTGAGCCTGTGGAGCGCGGCGGTCGCGACCTTCAGCCGCAGCCTGCCGCGCGAGGTGCTGGCGCGGGTGCTGGGCGTGATGGGCCTGGTCGCGATCGGCTTCATCGGCTTCACCTTGTTCACCTCGAGCCCGTTCGAGCGCCTGCTGCCGGCGGCGATGGAAGGGCGCGATCTCAACCCGATGCTGCAGGACCCGGGGCTGATCTTCCACCCGCCGATGCTGTACATGGGCTATGTCGGCTTCTCGGTCGCGTTCGCGTTCGCGATCGCCGCGCTGATCGGCGGCCGGCTCGATGCGGCCTGGGCGCGCTGGTCGCGGCCCTGGACCGCGGTCGCCTGGGCGTTTCTGACGCTCGGCATCGCGCTCGGGAGTTGGTGGGCGTACTACGTGCTCGGCTGGGGCGGCTGGTGGTTCTGGGATCCGGTCGAGAACGCGTCGTTCCTGCCCTGGCTGATGGGTACCGCGCTGCTGCATTCGCTGGCGGTGACCGAGAAGCGCGGCGGGTTCAAGAACTGGACCGTGATGCTCGCGATCCTGACCTTCTCGCTGGTGCTGCTGGGCGCGCTCCTGGTGCGTTCCGGGGTGCTGACCTCGGTGCACGCGTTCGCGGTCGACCCCGACCGCGGGCTGTACCTGCTCGGCTTCATGGCGTGGTCGTCGCCGGCTCGCTGACGCTGTTCGCCTGGCGCGCGGGCAAGGTCGGTCTCGGCGGCAGCTTCGGGCTGGTCTCGCGCGAGTCGGCGCTGCTGACCAACAACGTGCTGCTGGCGGTGTCCGCAGCGGCGGTGCTGCTGGGCACGCTGTACCCCTTGTTCCTCGACGCGTTCGGTCTGGGCAAGATCTCGGTCGGCCCGCCGTACTTCGAGGCGGTGTTCCTGCCGTTGATGCTGCCGCTGTTGCTGCTGCTCGGGTTCGGCCCGCGGCTGCGCTGGAAGCAGGACAGCCCGACCGAGCAGCTGTGGCGGCTGCGCTGGATCCTCGGGTTCAGCCTGGTGTTCGGGATGCTCTGGCCGCTGGCGGTCGGCAGCTGGTCGCTGCTTGCCGGAATGGGCACCTTCCTCGGGCTGTGGATCATCGGCTCGGCACTGAAGGACCTGGTCGAGCGCCTGCGCCGGCGCCCGGGCAGCACGCAGGGCTTCGGCACCCGGGTCAAGCGGCTCGGGCGCAGCTACGCCGGCATGCAGATCGCGCACATCGGCGTCGCACTGCTGGTGATCGGCGTCACCTTCGTGCTCGGCTACGACGACGAGCGCGACGTGCGCATGGCGGTGGGCGAGACGGTCGAGGTCGGCGGCTACGCGTTCCGGCTCGATGCGCTGGAACACATCGACGGGCCGAACTACAGCGCCGAACAGGCGACGGTCGCGGTGTACCGCGACGACGGCCGGCGCCTGGCGACGCTGCGCCCGCAGATGCGCGACTACTTCAGCCAGGACATGCCGATGGCACACACCTCGCTGCACCGGGGGCTGTTCCGGGACCTGTACGTGAACATGGGAGAGCCGCTGGGCGGGGATGCCTGGGTGATGCGCGTCTATACAAGCCGTACATGAACTGGATCTGGACCGGCGCGGTGCTGATGGGCCTGGGCGGCTTCCTGGCCGCCACCGACCGCCGCTACCGCGTGCGCGTGCGCCGCGAGGAGGATCTGCCCGACGACGACACCGACACCGCCGCCAGGCCCAGCACGGCAGCGACGGGTTGAACGGTGCCCTGCTGGTCGCGTCTACACCATGATCCGTGCCCCGCCTTCGCGGGTGCACGGGAATCGCAGAACCACGCTGACCGACATATTCGGGCAGGGTGGCCTGAGGAGGACTTGCAGAAATGAAACTCCGCTTTGTGCTCCCGCTGGTCGCGTTCTTCGCGCTGGTGGGGCTGCTGTGGGTGGGATTGAGCCTGGATCCCCGGGCCCTGCCCTCTCCGCTGATCGGCCGCGAGGCCCCCCAGTTCGATCTGCCGGAACTGCGGGATCCCGAGACTCGATTCTCCAGCGAGCAGATGCTCGGCACGCCGGCATTGCTGAACGTCTGGGCTTCGTGGTGCGTGACCTGCCGCCAGGAACATCCGATGCTCGCGGAACTGCGGCGCGCCGGGGTGCCGGTCTACGGGCTGAACTACAAGGACACGCGTTCGGATGCGCTGCGCTTCCTCACGCAGTTCGGCGACCCCTACGACGCGATCGGCTTCGATGAAAGCGGTCTCGTCGGGATCGACTGGGGCGTGTACGCGACTCCCGAGACCTTCCTGATGGACCGCAACGGAATGATCCGCTTCAAGCATATCGGGATGATCACGCCCGACGTCATTCAGAACGAAATCCTTCCCCTTTATCGAAAACTGGAGGCCGAGTCATGACTGCGCGCCATTGGATCCCTGCGCTGCTGTGCCTCGGGGCTCTTGCCCTGGCCACGCCCACGCACCTCGCCGCGGGCCCAACCGCACCGCCGTCGGAACCGCTGGTATTCGAGACCCCTGAACAGGAGGCCCGCTACCAGAAACTGGTACGCGAGCTGCGCTGTACCGTCTGCCAGAACCAGAACCTGATCGAGTCGAACGCGCCACTGGCCTCCGACCTGAGACGGCAGATCTCGCTGATGGTCAAGGACGGCGCCGAGACCGGCGAGGTCGTCGACTACATGGTCGCGCGTTACGGTGATTTCGTGCTGTTCCGCCCACCGGTGAATCGCACCACCTACCTGCTCTGGTACGGACCCGTGATTCTGCTGGTGCTGGGCCTGTCCGTGCTCGGCCTGGTGCTGTGGCGGCGCAAGAGCCGGGTTACTTCTGCCCCGCTCTCTGCCGACGAGGAGGAGCGTCTGCGACGCCTGCTCGACGAGGATCGTGGAGGGCAGGCATGACGCTGTTCTGGTCCATGGCGGCCGTGCTCACGGCCGTGTCCCTGCTGTTCCTGTTCGTGCCCATGCTGCGCGCCCGTTCCCCTCGGAACGAAGCGGTTTCGACCGAAGGCATGGCAGCAGCAGTCGACGTATACCACGCACAACTCGCCGAGCTCGAAGCGGACCGGGAAGCCGGTGCGATCTCCGAAGCGCAGTACACGACCGCCCGGCTCGACCTCCAGCGCAGTCTGCTGGAAATGAGTGAGGACCGCGAAACGGCGGGCTCGCAGCGACTCCAGGGATCCTGGCGCTGGCCAAGCGGCATCGTCAGCCTGGTCGCGGTGCCGGTACTGGCGGTGTTGATCTACCAGGCCTACGGCAGCGGGCCCGCCGGACTCGATCCACAGGCCAGCGCTCCGCAACAGACGGCGGGAACCGAGCCCGGCGGCATGGACGGCAGCATCGAGGCTGCCGTGCAGGCGCTGAGCGCGCGACTGGAAGCCAACCCCGAGGATCCCGACGGCTGGGCACTCCTCGGGCGCTCGCTGCTGTTCCTCGAACAGCCGAGGGCGGCCGCCGGCGCGTATGCCCAGGCGATTCGCCACGGCGGCAACCAGGATCCGGAGATCCTGACCACCTATGCCGACCTGCTCGGCTCGCTGGATGGGGGTGATCTCTCCGCACGCGCGAAGCCATTCATCGAACAGGCCCTGGCCATCGAGCCGGACCACGTGAACGGCCTGTGGCTTGCCGGTCTCGCGGCGTTCCGATCCTCGGACTACCCGCAAGCCCAGGATTACTGGGAACGGCTGGCTTCCCAGTTCGAACCGGGATCCGAGGAGGCTCGAATCATCCGCAGCAATCTCGACGAGGTGGAAGAGCGGATGCGCAACGGCGCAACGGCGGAAGACTCCCCCGTCAGCGCCGGAAACTGACGGCAGCCACGGCCCCTGCCCGCCCGCGGGATAGTCATCCCGCGGGCACCACTACGATCGGGCAGCGCGCGTGGTGAAGGATTTGCTGGCTGACCGAACCGAGCAGCAGTCCCTGGAAGCCGCCGCGGCCGCGTGAACCGACGACCAGCAGGTCGGCATCACTGGCGGCATCCAGGAGCGCCTTCGCGGCCCCGTGCCCCTCCCCGACCAGTACCTCCTGCGACAGATCCACCTCCGGCCCGCCAGCCTGCTCCACCGTCTCCTGAAGGAGGCGCCCGGCCTCCTCGTGGAGCTGTTCGACCGGCGGGGCCATCAGCGATGCCCATTCGGGCTCGACGTAACGGCGATCGAGCACGAACACCGCGCGAACCTCCGTTCCCCGCAACACACCCTCCTCCCGCGCCCAGCGCAGTGCCCGCCGGGCACCGTCCGAGCCATCCACACCCACGACAATGCCTGCCATCCCAGCTCTCCTGTTGTGATCATCTTGCGCCGAATCTCTCCCACAATCGTAGATCACCGCACGGCGGCAGCCTTGCCTCCGACCATCGGTAGGCGGGCTCTCCCGAGACCCGCGCGGCTGGCATTCGTCCCACCGGGTATCTACCATTGGAACCTATACTTCCGGTTGATCCGATCCCGTGCTCGACGACGGCTTGCACCGCGCGGGCAGTCGGATCGTGTTCGGCGCTGTGTGAACGACAGACTTCGCGTTTTCCCAGGACGGACACGCCATCGACCGGAGGCCATCCGCAACGCGTCCCCGGGCGCAGGCTCAACCGGGGCCGCAAGGTCTGCAATCCGTAGCCAGCACTGAGGAGCATCGCGCCATGCCCGTCCAGCCGAAGAAGACCCGACGCCGCGGCCTGTGGGGCTGGCCGCGAACGCGATGGCTGCTCGGGATCCCGCTCGGAGGCTTTCTGGCGTTCCTGGTCGGTGCAGCAACGATGGTCGGCTCGAGCGTGGCGATCGAGGCCACCAGCACCGACGCCTTCTGTGCCACCGCCTGTCACTCGCACGAAGAGTTCATCTACCCCGAGTGGAAGGAATCGGTCCACTATTCCAACCCCAGCGGCATGCGTGCCGGCTGTGCCGACTGCCACATCCCGAAGCAGTACCCCGACAAGCTGATCGTGAAGACCACGGCGGGGATCCGCGACGGCTACCACGAGTTCGTGCTGCGCTCGATCAGTACGCGCGAGCGTTTCGAGGCCCGGCGCGGCGAGATGGCCGAACGCGTCTGGGAGCGGATGCGGGCCAACGACTCGCAGGCCTGCCGCAACTGCCACCACGTCGACTCGTTCAGCGGTCAGAGCGCCCGGGCCGAACGGATGCACCAACGGATGGAAACTACCGACAACACCTGCATTGACTGCCATGAGGGCGTGGCTCACCTCCACCCTGCCGATGCCGCACGAAAATACGCGACGAACGACTGAGTATCGCGACAGCGCGGGCGCTGAATGCCCCGTGCAGGGCACCTCAGGGGCCCGCCCGCGGCCGCGCCGCCCCGTCCGGTGGTCTCGACCGCGTGCTCCGCTGTAAGCTCGTGCCATGAACGACACCGTCATCCTCCAGGACTATGCGCGGATTTTTCTCGAGGGCATTCCGCTGCTGGACGTGCGCTCGCCCGGAGAATTCCGGCAGGGCGCGTTCCCCACGGCCGACAACCAGCCGCTGCTGGACGACGCGGAGCGTCACGCAGTCGGCCTCTGCTACAAGGAGCGCGGGGAGCAGGCAGCAATCGAACTCGGACATCGCCTGGTGTCCGGGCAAAAGCGCGAGCGACGCATCGAGTCCTGGCTGGACTGGCACGCGCGCCACCCCGACGGGCGGGTCTACTGTTTCCGTGGTGGCCTGCGGTCCGCCACGGTGCAGCGGTGGCTGGCGGAGGCCGGGCAGCCGCTGCCGAGGCTCGGTGGGGGCTACAAGGCGATGCGCAGGTTCCTGCTGGAAAGCCTCGCACGGACCCTGCCGGGGATCCCGATCTGGACGCTCGCCGGACGCACAGGCTGCGGGAAGACGCGGGTAATCGCGGCCATGGAACAGGCTGTCGATCTGGAAGGCCATGCGCGGCACCGGGGTTCGGCCTTCGGCCGGCGCCCCGGAGGCCAGCCGACCCAGATCGATTTCGAGAACGCCATCGCAATCGAATTCCTGCGTTTGCACGCCCGCCAAGCGACCGGCGGGGTCCGGCCGGTCGTGCTGGAGGACGAAAGCAAGCTGATCGGCCATCGTCTGATTCCCCCGGTACTGTTTGCCCGGATGCAGACAGCCCCGCGCGTGCTGATCGAAGAACCGATGTCCAGCCGGATACAGGTCACGCTGGAAGACTATATCGTCGATCCGCTGGGCGAGTATTCCCGTTTCTACGGACCCGAACAGGCGCTCGACCGGCTCGGTGCCGAACTGCTTGCCGCCCTCGACCGGATCCGCAACCGGCTCGGGGGCCAGCGGCACTCGACGCTGAACACCGCGCTTAGACAAGCGCTCGACGAACATCGCCGCACCGGCTCCGCCGAGGTGCATCGGGACTGGATCGGCCGCCTCCTCCACGAGTACTACGATCCGCAATACGACCACGCGTTGCGGCGCAAACCCGGGGCCGCGCCGGTTTTCGTCGGCCGCCGTTATGAGATCCTCGAGTTTCTGCAGGAGCGTACCGCGTCGCCGATCCCTGCCGATCCGAAGGCGGCCTTCGGCTGAGCCGACCCGTGATGCGCCGAACCCTGCTGCCAGTCACCTTCGTGTTGCTGGCTTGGGCATTCTGGGCAAGTCCGCATCTGAGCGATGTCGCCGCCGGCGTTGCCCTCTTCCTGTTCGGCATGATCGCGCTCGAGACCGGTTTCAAGACCTTCACCGGCGGCACGCTCGAGTCGGCACTGCGCCATTCGACCGACCGCCTGTGGAAGAGTATCGGCTTCGGCATCGTGACCACCACGGTAATGCAGTCCAGCACACTGGTTTCGCTGGTCACGATCTCGTTTGTCAGCGCCGAGATGATCAGCCTCGCCGCAGGCATCGGCGTGATCATGGGTGCGAACCTCGGCACCACCACCGGGGCCTGGCTGATCGCCGGTTTCGGCCTGCGGGTCGACATCGCCGCCTATGCGGCGCCGATGCTGGTGTTCGGCGTCATCCTGCTGCTGAACCGGGACCGCATCCTGAAGGGGATCGGCTACCTGTTCCTCGGCGTCGGTTTCCTGTTCCTTGGCATCCATTTCATGAAGGAGGGCTTCGAAGCCTTCCAGGAAGGCTTCGACCTTGCCGCCTACGCGGTTCCGGGACTCGCCGGCGTACTGCTATTCACCGCCATCGGCATGCTGATGACCGTCGTGATGCAGTCCAGCCACGCGACGTTGCTGGTG
The DNA here is from genome assembly GCF_000321415.2 of Thioalkalivibrio nitratireducens DSM 14787. Classification (NCBI taxonomy): domain Bacteria; kingdom Pseudomonadati; phylum Pseudomonadota; class Gammaproteobacteria; order Chromatiales; family Ectothiorhodospiraceae; genus Thioalkalivibrio; species Thioalkalivibrio nitratireducens. The sequence continues at coordinate 2,076,052 of NC_019902.2, forward strand.
ACCATCGCCGCGCTGGCAGCCGGACAGGTCACCTACGATAATGCCCTGGCACTGGCGATTGGCGCGAACCTCGGTAGCGCGATCACCACTGCGGCCGGGGGCATGGCCGCCAACCTCGGCGGTCGGCGCCTCGCGGTCGCCCACGTGCTGTTCAACGTGCTGACCGCGGCCATCGCGATCCTGCTCATCGAGCAGATGGCCTGGGCCGTGGAGCGGATCGCCGGCATGGTGGGCATTGCCAAGGACGACTACCTGCTGAAGCTGGCGCTGTTCCATACCCTGTTCAACCTGCTCGGCGTCGCGATTCTGGCCCCCTTCGTGCGCATGCTGGAACGCGAACTGATTCGGCGCGTGCGTTTCGCACCGCGTCCGGCCGAACAGCCCCGTTACCTCTATGAGGATGCGCTGAAGACACCCGCAACCGCGGTAACCGCGGTACGCCGGGAGGTCGGGCACCTGCTAGACAATGCCCACGGGCTGATCGCCCATGGACTCAGCCTGCGCCGTGCGGTCATCGACTCCGAGCGGTCCCTGACGGAGGCGGTCCGGAATACCCGCAGGATCATGCCGCTGGACGTGGACGACGCCTACGAACAGAAGATCAAGAGCCTGCACAGCGCCATCGTCGCCTTCATCGCGGATGTGCAGCAGCGGCGCGAGCTGTCGGAACACTGGGTCCGGCGGCTTTACGCGCTGCAGCAGGCCAGCCGCGACATCGTCGAGGCGGTGAAGGCCATGAAGCATCTGCACAAGAACCTAGCGCGCTATGGCACCGCATTCGACCCGATGGTGAGACGGCATTATGATGCGCTGCGCCTGCAGCTTGCCAGGCTCCTGCGGGAAATTGGGCAGTTACGAAACCAGGAGCCCGGGGCCGTCACCAGCCTGTCACTCGATTCGCTCAAACTCTCGCTTGAAACATCGCACCGCAGCCTGATGGAAAAGATCAACCAGGCGATTCGCGACCACCACCTGTCGGCGCATATCGCCACCTCGCTGATGAATGACGAGGCCTACGCCTATACGATTGCCGAAAACCTGATTGATGCCGCCCACGCACTGCTGCTCAGCGACGAACCGGCCGACCATCTGGCCGACGAACGTCTGGCACTGGACCGGCAGGAAATCGAGCGCATGGCCAGCGGTGCCGCGGAACGTCCACATCCCGGGGAACACGCCGATGAAGACCCGAAAGCTTCTTGAACGCCTCGGTCATTTCCTGGACAAGGATTGGGCCGAACAGCGTGCGGAACTGGAGTCAATCCAGGAGGTATTACAGAAACTCGAGGAAAAGGAGACGCGGCTGCGCGCGAAGCTCGAGGCACACCCCGACCCGGACGAACGCCAGGAAATCCAGGCGAAACTCGAGGTCGTCCACGCCCAGCGCCAGAAGGGCCTCGACCGGGTTCGGCAACTGCGTGCCCACCAACGGGGCAAAGCTCCTGACCCCAAGGTGACCGAGCGACGGGCGACGGGAAAGGCAGATTGATTCGGCATCGCGAGGCCTCTTGAGAAACAAATTTCCAGACTCCAGTAAAATCAGTGGGTTACCACAGCACCAACGTGCCGTGCCGCAGTCCCGTTTCTCCGCGAACGCCTTCCCCGGCCCGGGGTTGGGAAGCTGATTATCACGAAACCTCCTCAGCCAGTGCGATACCTCTCCGCGTCGGTCGTCATTGCGAGCGAAGCGCGGCACTGATGCGCGCAGCGCATTGAACAGCCGAAGGCTGGCCCGCAGGGTGAGCGCAGCGAATAATCCAGACGGCGCGGGGGGGGACCATCGCCCTCTGGATCGCCACGTCGCTTCGCTCCTCGCGATGACGCTGGTTTCGAAGATGGCCCAGTCCAGCTTGCGGAGCTTCCGTGATAATCAGGTCGCGAGGAGCGAAGCCTTTAGCTACGAGCGCGGCGTGACGGGACGTGGCGATCGATACGCTACTGATGTCTCGTGTGCCGCTTGGATTACTCGCTGCGTCCGGCCTGCGGGCCAGCCTGCGGCGGGGCATCGCGGCAGGCGCGGTACGGGTTCGGGGTAACCCCCGCTTGCCGGGCTTCGGTGTCGCACCACGGGGAATGGAGCGGGTCACCCGTGGCCAGACGGGTAAACACAGGTTCCCTGAACTACCCCAACCGCGCTGCCAGCACGACCCGTCACCCGGACAGCGGCCGATCAGCAGATGCGGGGGAGTTGTTCGCCGGAGATCCAATCGACGTTGCGGCGCCCGCCGAAGCTCGTTTGCATCTGCACGAACGCGTGTTCGTCGGCCACCACCTCGCCGATAATCGCAGCATCCTGGCCGAGCGGGTGGGCACGCATCGCAGCAAGCAGCCGCTCGGCCGATTCCGGCGGGCAGACCGCAACCACCTTGCCCTCGTTGGCGACATAGAGCGGGTCGAGCCCCAGCAGTTCGCAGGCGGCATCGACCTCTTCGCGTACCGGGATATCGTCCTCGCGGATCGTCATCCCCACGCCCGACTGCCGTGCGATCTCGTTCAGCGTCGCCGCGAGCCCGCCGCGAGTCGGGTCGCGCAGGCAGTGGATACCCGGCGCGGCCGCAATCATCGCCGCGATCAGCTCGTGCAGTGCGGCCGAGTCGGACTGGATGCTGGTGCTGAAGCTCAGGTTCTCGCGCAGCGACATGATCGCGACGCCGTGGTCGCCGAGGAAGCCGCTGACGAGAATTCTGTCGCCGGGACGCGCACGGTCCCCGGAGATCTCGATGCCGTCCGGCACCACACCGACGCCGGTGGTGTTGATGAACACGCCGTCGCCCTTTCCGCGCTCGACGACCTTGGTGTCGCCGGTGACGATCGGCACACCCGCCGCCTTCGCGGCCGCCGCCATCGAGTCGACGATGCGCTTCAGATCGGCGAGCGGGAAGCCCTCCTCCAGGATGAAGCCGGCGGAGAGCCACAGCGGGCGCGCGCCGCTGGTCGCAACATCATTGATCGTACCGTGCACCGACAGGCTGCCAATGTCGCCGCCCCGGAAAAACAGCGGCGCGACCACGTGGCTGTCGGTCGCCATCACGATCCGGCCCTCGGGCCGGGTCAGCAGTGCCTGGTCGTTCGCCTGGCGCAGCCAGGGGTTGTCGAACGCCAACTGGAACAACTCGTCGATCAGCTGCGCCATCGCGCGACCGCCGCCGCCGTGCGCCATCTCGACCTTGCCGTGCTTCAGGTCCAGCGGGCGAATGTAGCCCCGCTTCACCGTCTTCGGGTTCGCGCTCACGACGCCTCGGCGACCGCGGTTATCTTCGTGAACTGTCCGTAGGTGTAGTACGCCGCGCAGGCGCCTTCGGCCGAGACCATGCACGAGCCGAGCGGGTTGTCCGGGGTGCAGACGGTCCCGAAAACCTTGCATTCCTGCGGCTGCTTCAGTCCACGCAGGATCGCGCCGCACTCGCAGGCCTTGTGGTCCGGAACCGAGCGGTACGGCAGTTCGAAGCGGACCTCGGCGTCGAAATCGCGGTACGCGTCGCGGATGCGCAGCGCGCTGTACGGCACCTCGCCGAGCCCGCGCCACTCGAAGCGGTCGCGCAGCTCGAATATCTCGGCGACCAGCGCCTGCGCCTTCAGGTTGCCCTCGCGGGTCACCGCACGGCTGAACTGGTTCTCGACTTCGGCCCGGCCCTCGTTCAACTGGCGCACCAGCATCAGCACCGACTGCAGCACGTCCAGCGGCTCGAAGCCGGCGATCACCACCGGCTTCTGGAACTCCTCGGCGAAGAATTCGTAGGGCCGGCTGCCGATGATCGTCGAGACATGCGAAGGTCCGATGAAGCCGTCCAGCGGCACCGTGCCCAGCTCGCGCACCTCGGGCGACTCGAGGATGTTCTGGATCGCCGACGGCGTCAGCACGTGGTTCACGAAAACACTGAAGTTCTTCAGCCCCTCGGCGCGGGCCTGGCGCAAGGCCACCGCGGTCGGCGGCGTGGTGGTCTCGAAGCCGATCGCGAAGAACACGACCTCGCGATCGGGATTCTCGCGCGCGATCTTCAGCGCATCGGCGCTGGAGTAAACCATGCGGATGTCCGCACCCTCGGCCTTCGCACGGAGCAGGCTCATGCGCCCCGATGCCGGCACCCGCAGCGGGTCGCCGTAGCTGCAGAGGATCGCACCGTGGTCGCGCGCCAGCTCGATCGCGCTGTCGATGCGCCCGACCGGCAATACACAGACCGGGCAACCGGGGCCGTGGATGAACCGTACCTCCGGCGGCAGCAGGTCGCGCAGACCGTAGCGCGAGATCGCGTGCGTGTGGCCGCCGCAGAACTCCATCAGGTGGTAGCGGCGTTCAGGCTGGACTTCGGCGGCGATGGTCCTCGCGAGATTGCGGGCGACCTTGCCGTCGCGGAACTCGTCGACGTATTTCACGCCGCGGCTCCCGGCTCGACACCCATCTCGCGCAGCATCGCGAGCGTGCGCTGCGCCTCCGTCTCGTCGAGACGGTTGATCGCGAAACCGACATGCAGGATCACGTAGTCGCCCTCAGCCACGCCATCGACCAGACTCACGTCGACTTCCTTGCGCACGCCGCCGACATCGACCAGGGCCTGTTCGGCCTCCAGCAGTTCAACCACCTTCACGGGGATCGCTAGACACATGTGCCGATTCTCGGTTCTCCCCGCGTGCAGCGCAAGATACCGCGGCCCGGCCGCGGACCGAGCACGGCGAGGAGCCATGCCGCGTCGATGGAACATTCGGGTGAAATGCGCTCCGAACTGACGATCGTGCTGCACGTGGGCTCCTTGGCGATCCCGAAACCGGCAGGGGACAGGCCGGCGGGAGACTCGCGCGCAGGCCTTGCCGCACAACAGAGCGGCGCGTCTACCCCGTCACATGTTGCTGCTCAAACCCGTACGACCCGCGATTTCGCTTCCTGCCCTCCCCCGATAAACTGTGCGATACCCTGGATCCTGAGGATGATACCGTGCCCCAGATCGATATCGACGAACTCACCGAAGCGGAACTGATCAACCTGAACCACCGGATCGTCGAGCGTCTGAAGTTCCTCCAACAGATGCGCGCCCACGGCGCGATGATGAAATTCAACATCGGGCAACGGGTCATGTTCGACCCACCCGGGCGCCCCCGGGTGACGGGCCTGCTGGTCAAGTACAACAAGAAAACGGTGACCGTGGTCACCGACGAGGGGGAACGCTGGAACGTACCTCCCGACCTCCTCCGTCTGGCGCAGGCCAAGGACATCACCCCCGCCAGCGGCAATATCGTGCCGATCAAGTAGCCGGCCTCCCGCCTTGCGATTACAGTTCGCCGCCGAACGACGACGTCCTCACCCGCGAACGTGCTGGAAGTCGGGCCTCGATGATCGCGCGGGCGTCGCGATGGTGGCCGGGATCGCAGAGCAGGCGGATATCCCACGCGCCTCCACGGACAAGGATTTCGCGCGAACGGTCATCGAACAGCACCTCGCGGATCTCGCGCCACCGGGTTGAGGGAAGCCATGCGGCCCATTGCCCCCCTTTCCAGGTGAACAGGAACACGATCCGAACCAGCCGCGACATCCTCCGGTCCAGCTTCCTCTGGCCTACCGAGGGCCGGATATGAACCCCTTTCGTGTCCAGTACGAACGTCACATCCCGACCACGCAGCATGCCCTTGATCAGCAGCCAGAGCACCAGAAACCCCAGCCAGGTGACGGCCAGCAGAATCAGCGCCGGACCCGCCCCTCCAAGCCCACCTTTCTCCGTCTGGTCGATTCCCAGGAACAGTAGGAAGACCGCCATCACGGTGTTCAGCGCAAGCGAGATCGGTCGTCCCGGGCCGCCCTCGCGCATCGGCGCAAACCAAGGCAGCGTGCCGTTCCAGCTGAGCAGCACCGCGGATGGAGGCACCCGGCGGCGCCTGGCGGACTGCATGCGTTTACCGCTCATCGCCCATCGACCTCACGCCTGCCAGGTCCAAGGCACGCCGTACACGAGCAGCGTCGTGAGGAGGGTCAAACCCAGCACAACGTACTGCCAGTTCGACCAGGCAGTGATGAAAATCCCGCCCGATAAACGGGCCACGGATGCCTGACTGATGCAGGAACAGCGCGAGAGCGGTGTAGCCGGAATTGCGATCGGGTCCGGATCGGATGAAGGAGACTTTTTCTCTGCTCCCGTGCATAACTCGGGTTAAGCCGCCCCCTATCGTGCGTTCATCGCGATCCACGCCTGGCCGAGGCTGAGACCCCCGTCGTTGGCAGGCGCGAGGCGCGGGAGGTGGACATGGACGTCCACGGCGGTCAATCGCCGTTCGAGTTCGGTCATCAGGACCTGGTTCAGCACGCAGCCCCCGCTGAAGACGAGGTGGCGAATGCCGGTGGCCTCGGCGACCGGGCCGATCCAGCCGGCCAGCGCGGCAGCGAGCGTGGCATGGAACACGGCGGCCGCGTACGCCTGGCGGGCGCATCGATCTCGAGTAAACGAAAGCGGCGGCGAGCACCCGTGTTCGGTGGCAGCGTCGTTTGAAGTGCGGAAGCTGGTTCCCGTATTTCCGGATGTCGGGACCTGTACTCCGGTGGGACGCAGCGGCGCGCCGCCTGGCTGCCCAACGTCCGCCAGCCAGGCGAGCAGCGGCAGCAGGTTCAGGCTGTGGTCGGCCTCGATATGCCAGCCATCCGCAACTGGCTCGGCATGGCCGTACCATTCGGCGAGGCCCTCCAGCAACATCGCGGCCTGGCCCTCGAAGCGCTGAACGGGCTTGAGGCCGAGCAGGCCGGCGGCGGCGTCGAAATGGCGGCCGAGGCTGGTGCTCAGCGGGCTGTGGATGCCGCGCTCCAGCACTTCGGCGAGTTGGACCGCCAGCGGCTGTTCGGGGAAGCGCGCGGCGACCTCCCCTCCCCGGCCCAGCGCGTGCAGCGCGGCGGCGGCCATGCGCCAGGGCTCGCGCGCGGCGCGGTCGCCGCCGGGGAGCGCGAGCGGTGCGAGGTGGCCGAGACGTTCGAAATCCGCACCGTCCAGGCGCAGCAGCTCCCCACCCCAGGGGGTCCCGTCGCTGCCCAGACCGACACCGTCCATCGCGATGCCGAGTACCGGGCCCTCGAGTCCGTGCTCGGCCTGTACCGCCGCGAGATGGGCATGGTGGTGCTGCACGCGGATCAGCGGGACATCGAGTTCTGCCGCCATCGCGGCCGCAAGCTGACTGCTGTAGAAATCCGGGTGCTGATCGCAGGCGATGCGTTCGGGCCGGATCTCGAGGATGCCGAGCAGGTGCCGCGCGCTGTCGTCCAGCGAACGGCAGGTCGCGGCGTTGTCGAGGTCGCCGATGTGCGGGGACAGGAAGGCCTGGTCATCGCGGGTCACGCAGAGGGTGTTCTTCAGCCAGGCACCCAATGCCAGTACCGAGGGACCACTGTGTGGCAGGCGGATCGCGTTCGGCGTGTAGCCGCGCGCGCGGCGCAGGAAGGCCGCGCCGCCGGCGCCGACGCGGATCACCGAGTCGTCGCAGCGAACGAGGATGTCGCGGTCGTGCACCAGCAGCGCGTCGGCGATGCCAGCCAGACGCTGCACGGCTTCAGCGTTATCGGTCACCAGCGGTTCACCGCCAGGGTTGGCCGAGGTGCAGACCAGCAGCCAAGGGTCGACATCCTCCGCCTCGAGCCAGGCAGTGCCGACGGGGCGTCCCGCGGCCTCGTGGAACAGCAGGTAGTGCAGCGGCGTGTACGCGAGCATCGCCCCCAGCCAGGCAAGCCCAGGGGCAACGCCGGGAAGCGTCTCGTCGCATTCCCGCGCCTTGCGCAGCAGCACGATCGGGCGGTCGCGGGAGCGCAGCAACTGTTCTTCCGCGTCGCCGATTTCCACCAGGCCGTCCAGTGCGCGCAGGTCCGCTGCCATCACCGCGAGCGGCTTCTCCTCACGGTGTTTACGTGCACGCAGACGGGCGACACTGTCGGCGTTGCGCGCATCGCAGAGCAGATGGAAACCACCCAGGCCCTTCACTGCCAGGATCTCGCCCGCTTTCAGCCGACGCACGGTTTCGGCAAGCGGATCGGCAGCGGCGATCGGCGCACCGTCCGGCTTCAGCAGCGTGAGGCGCGGACCACAGTCCGGACAGGCGTTCGGCTGCGCGTGAAAGCGGCGGTGAGCCGGGTCGTCGTACTCGTGCTGGCAGGGCGGGCACTGGGAGAACGCCGCCATGCTGGTGTTCGGGCGGTCGTAGGGGAGCGCTCGAGTCAGCGTGTAGCGGGGACCGCAGTGGGTGCAGTTGATGAACGGGTAGCGGTAGCGCCGGTCGTTCGGGTCGAAAAGCTCTTCCAGGCAGGCCGCACAGACCGCGGCGTCCGGAGTGATCCCGGTGCGTACCGCGCCGGCGCGGCTGGGGGCGATCCGGAACGCGGGTTCGCCATCCGGCGGTTCCGGCGCACGCTCGGTCGTCTCGACCGCGTCCACGCGGGCCAGCGGCGGTGCCTCGGCGGCAATGCGGCGCAGGAAGTCCGCGACGGCCTGCGGGTCGCCCTGGATTTCGAGATCGACACCGGCCGCGTCGTTCAGGACCCATCCGGTCAGGCCGAGTTCGACGGCAAGGCCGTAGACGTAGGGGCGGAACCCGACGCCCTGCACCTGGCCGCGCACGCGGACATGGCGGCGGATGGGGTCAGTCCTAATGATCATGGCGCGGGCAGCCACTCCGGACCACAAGGCACGCGTATGGCGGAAGCGCCCGAAAGCCGTCATCCGCCGACGAGTACCGCGGCTGTCGCACGCTCCTGGTTCTTGCCAACGCCGCATGGCCGATGACGGCCTTCGGCCTCTTCCGTCGCCGGGACGCTTCTTTCACGCTAACTCTCATGCCCTCGGCCGCGAGGCACACCGAAGGATGAAAACGGGCCACGCAAGCACACGGAAATAGAGCAAGACATTGAATATCAGCCATTTTCCGTTCTGTCCGTGTCCTTCCGTGGCTGCCTTTTCACGCTGACGTCATGCCCGGTTCAGCGCCCCTGCCGGGCCTCCTGCAGCTGGGCCTCGAGTTCCGCGACGCGGCGGCGAAGTGCTTCGAGTTCCTCGGCGGATTCCGCGGGGGCGTCCTGCCCCATGGCCTGATCCAGCCAGGCGACCCACGCGTCCATGCCCTCGCCGGTACGTGCCGAGACCTGCAATACCTCGAGATCCGGATTGATCCGGCGCGCGTACTCGATGCAGCGCTCGACGTCGAAATCCAGGTACGGAAGCAGGTCGACCTTGTTCAGGATCATCAGGTCGGAGGCGTGGAACATGTCCGGGTATTTCAACGGCTTGTCCTCGCCCTCGGTGACCGAGAGGATAACCACCTTGTGCGCCTCGCCAAGATCGAACGCCGACGGGCAGACCAGGTTGCCGACGTTCTCGATCAGCAGCAGACCGCGCCCCTCGAGTTTCAGGTGCTGCACGGCGTGTCCGACCATGTGCGCGTCGAGGTGGCAGCCCTTGCCGGTATTGACCTGCACTGCCGGTGCGCCGGTTGCGCGGATGCGCTCGGCGTCGTGGCTGGTCTGCTGGTCGCCTTCGACCACGCTGATCGGGTAGCGGCCCCGCAGGCGTTCGATGGTCGCGGTCAGCAGGCTGGTCTTGCCGGAACCGGGACTGGAGACGAGGTTCAGCGCAAGGATGCCGTGGCGCTGAAAGTGTTCGCGGTTGCTGTTCGCGTAGGCGTTGTTCTTGCCGAGGATATCCTGTTCGATCCGGACCATGCGCTCCTGGGTCATTCCCGGCGCATGGACGTGGGCCGGCCCGTGGCCGTAGTGCAGATCATCACCGCGCTCGGCCATTGCCTCGCCGGCGTGGACATGATCGTGCGCGGTCCCGTGGCCGTGGGCGCCATCGTGATCATGGGGGTGACTGTGTACGGTGCTGTCGGCGTGGCGGTGCTCGTGCTGGTGGGGCTGCCCATGCCCGTGGTCGTGATCGGCGCCGTGACCGTGGGCCGCAGCATGGTCGTGCGGATGGGCATGCACGGTACCATCCGCATGCTGGTGGGAATGCGCATGCCGGTGCCGATGGTCGTGCCCCGCACCGTGGCCGTGCTCGTCGGCGTGATCGTGGACGTGAAGGTGCACTGTACCATCCGCGTGCTCGTGCACATGCTCATGGTGGTGATGGTGCTCGTGCCCGTGCAGGTGTTCGCCCGCATGATCGTGCGCGTGACTGTGAACCGTGCCGTCCGCGTGCCGATGCTCGTGGTGATGTTCGTGTGAATGTTCATGTGCCGCGCCGTGGGCGTGGGCGTGGGCGTGGGCGTGGGCGTGGGAATGACTGTGCACCGTGCCATCGGCATGGCGATGCTCGTGTTCGTGGCCGCGCACGGCCTGTCCTTCGACCCGGGCCTCACCTTCCCCGCATCCGCATACCGTACACATCACAGCCTCCTGTAATCGTCGACTACACCGTTCCTGCTACCGAGGTGGCCGCAGACCGTCATTGTGTGCCCCGATCCCACCTGGAGCCAGTTTCCCTGTCTTCAAACTTGCCACGCACGGTCGCCGGCGATATTGCGCTGGCTCACGTTCGCGAAGCCTTTCGCAGGAACCGCGAACGTTTCTCAGCGCGCATGTCCCTCCGCAGCCTCGGTGCAATCGGCGACGGTCTCAACCTCCAGATCTAGGACCCGCATGTCCATCCCACCGGACGCACGCACGCGGTAGCTGCCGCACAGCGGGCAGGCGTCGAACAGTGCGCCGATCGCCACCGTCGTGTTGCAGTCGAGGCACCAGCCCTCTCCCGGCACCTCGACAATCTCGAGCACGGCTCCTGACGCGATGCTGTCGGCCATCACCGCATCGAAGCCGAACCGCAGCGCGTCGAGCTCCACGCCGGACAGTTCTCCGACCTCGAGCCGGACCCGTCGCACGCGGTGGAAACCGCGCTGCGCGGCCTGGTCCTCGATGATCTGCAGGATCCCCTCGGCCAGCGACATCTCATGCATCCGCGATCTCCAGTTGGTGCTGCACGCAGGGATCCAGCGCCATCACCTGCAGCGCGACCTGTTCGCGCAGCGCCGCCTCGCCGGCCGCCCGGATCCCGATCAGCCCCTGCGCCGCCGGCCCCTGCGGGTGGAAATTCCACTCGGTGGGCGCAACGATCCGGTACTCTGCGATCCGTCCATCCTCGACCTGCACCCAGTGCAGCAATACCCCGCGTACCATCTCCAGCGCCACCACTGCCTGGCCGAGCGCAGTCTCGCCATGGAGTGCATGCGGCCACGGTTTTTCGTCCACCAGGGATTGTAACCCCTGCCCCAGTTCCAGCACCCGCGCCAGCACCCGGTGCCAGGCGTCGGCGCGGCCATCGGCGAGCGCCAGCACCGGATGCGCCCGCAGCCGCGCCAGCGGTCCCATCTCGAAGACGCGCCCCTCGTGATCGGGCCGCCAGTGATAATCCCCATCGGCCTGCAGGCGCGCGGGTGCCTGCGCGACCCAGGCCTGCAGATCCGTCGCACCGAAGAGCGGTGCGCGGGACACGCCACGGCCTTGCAGCCGGGGAGCGAGTTCCCGCAGCAACGCGGCCAGCGGCGCCGAATCCCGACTCAGCCAGCGCCCGAAGCCGTCGGGATCCTGCATGGCCGTTCCCGGGCCGGGGCGCGATCCGAACAGGGCGCGTAGCGTGTCCGCCGCCCAGGAGCGCGCGGCCTCCGGGTCGGCTGCAAACCGTTCCTGCGCGGCCAGCAGCGCCCGCAGGGGGTCCGCGAGCGGTCCCGAACCGGCCATCCGCGTCCAGTCCAGTCCCAGGCGCCACAGATGCTCGCGCAGGAATTCCAGCCGGATTCGCCCGGCCCATACCGCACGCTGGCCTGCGTCGATCGCGCCCCGGTCCCGCAGGGCCAGCAAAGCCTCGACCGCAACCGCCTGGGCATCGCCACAGAGGCTGAACAGGCGCGGGATCACTGCCAGAGCCTGCGCCGGCGGTTGCCCGCGCAGCAGACGCCCCGGCTGCGGACGGTGCGACTGCACGGTGGCAGCCGTCACCGCATCGCCGTTCCACCGGATCCGGAGTTCGACCCGGCCTTCAGCGGGAATCGGGGTCGTCACGCAGAAAGGCTCCCCGCAGGAAACCGCGCCGGTCCAGGTCGTGATCGGCATTGCGGCGTAGCGCGGCCAATGGGCCGCCGCCGGCGCGTGCCTGCGGCCGCGCGGCAGGGATCTCGTCCGTCGTCGCCCAGAGCTGCGCGAGCACTTCGTCGGCGACCGCGCGGGCGGTCGCCTGGTCGGGGAAATCGAACATCGGCGAAAACAGCGAGCAACTCTCGTAGGCGCCGATTCTGTCTTCGTACGCGCCGACAAAGTCCACCGCCCCCCGCGGCAAATCGCGCGCCGCGGTCGCACCCACGCGCAATGTGCCGGCGTCGGGTATTCGCAACAGGATCATCGACCACGGCGTGATCAGCACACCGAGCACGCCACCGCGCATGCGGCGAAACCCCACGGCTTCGACCTGCAGCGCGGGATTGACGAGAGCCATCGCGCGCATGCGCTCGGCCTCGATCGCATGAAAAGCCTGCTCGACGCGCTCGGCCCAAGCTTCGACGTCGGCTTCCACAGACACCGGTTCACGGGCGGCGGACGGCCGCGGCGGAAGGCCCTGCCCGCCGCTACCCGCTCCGCCGCCCGACGCCCCCGATGCATATCGTTCGTCCATGCCCTACCCCACCTGCTTCGGAGGTCCGATCTGGGAAGGGAGCACCAGGTCCTGGAAGTAGTCTTCCACCCCGCCCTCGCCGCGCAGGGCCGCCTCCAGCGCGCAGACGGCCTGGTCTATCTGACTCGCCTGCTCGGGATCGAGTACTTCGCGGGCGTGGTCCTTGAGCGCCAGTACCCAGGTCCCGACCGGCTGCGCTCCCACCAGCATCATGTTCAGCCGGCGCTGTTCGCCGCGCCGTTCGCACAGCGCGGTGAATTCGCCACTTTCGATCACCTGCATCGGGATTCCAAGACACATCGCCAGTCACACTCCAGGGCCTACACCCGATCCGGATCCTTGAGAGATCCTCAGCACGTTCGGCACCGCCGGCGGTCGCTACGCCCGCCAAGGATCCGGCGGCTCGACCGGACTCGCCCGCTAACGTACCCTCCGCAGGTACCCGCGAACTCCGCCCCGCGCCAGGGGACCGAGCATGACACTTCCACGTCTCCAAGCCACCTTCCCACAATGGAACCGGGCCGAATATGATCTAGATCACCGCCGCCCGGAGGCGCTTCACGCATGCTTTGACTCAACATAAGAGAACGCTGATTTCTTCATAAAAATTACGAGGATGTCATACGGATCTGGCCTCGTTTCACCCGGCAGGGTAGCCGGAGACTGCAGAGCGGACATGATTATTCGAGAAGCCAGCCCCACCCCTACCGCCCGGTCACCCGCGGTCCAGAAGGCCGACACCACGCTGGTCCTGGGCCTCGGCAACATCCTGCTGACCGACGAAGGCACCGGTGTCCACGTGGTGACCCGGCTGGCGGAAACGCATGCCGGGCGCGAGGACGTCGAGTTCATGGACGGTGGCACCCTGAGCTTCTCCCTCGCAGGTGCCATCGTCGCGACCGACTCGCTGATCGTCGTGGACACCGCGGCGCTCGGCGCCGCACCCGGCGCCATCCGCGTGTTCGAGGGAGATGCGATGGATCAGTTCGTGACCACCGGCCCCCGGAGCAGCGTGCACGAGGTCAGCCTGTCCGACCTGCTCGCGGTCACCGCGCTCGAGGGCCTGCTGCCCCGGCGCCGGGCACTGGTTGGGATCCAGCCGCAAGACATGGACTGGGGCGACCGGCCGACCAACGCCGTGGCCCAGGCCATTCCCGCGGCCTGCGAGGCGGTGATGGACATCGTGAACCGGTGGCAGTCATGAGCCTGAAAGACATTCCCGTCAAATTCGAAGGAAGCCCGAACGAGGCCGAGCCCGGCGGCATGGCACTGGCGCTGCTGCGCGAAATCGCCGACCACCTGTCCACCGTTGTCGGGGGCGGAGAGCGGCAGGTGGTCGAACTCGGCAACCTGCCGCTGAGCGAGGTCGACCGCGAGTTGCTGCGGGAAAGGCTCGGGCGCGGAGAGGTGGAGGCGAAAATCCTCGCCTCCGGGCTTACCGAGGTCTATGAAACGGCTTTCCCCGGCGTTTGGTGGGTCAAATATTTCCATGACGGCGACCACTACGTCGCCGAGCAGATCGAGATCGGCGCCGTACCGATGATCCTGGAGACCCACGCCGAGGACATCCGGGCCAGCGCCGAACGCTTCACGCAACTGTTCGAACAGACAGCAAGGAACCAGCAGTGACCACTCGCATTCAGCAACGACTTGCACAGAGGGGGTCGGCATGAAAGAGCACGAAATGACATTGGGCGAGGAACTCCGCCGCCAGGGAATCACCCGGCGCTCGTTCCTCAAGTTCTGCGCGGCGGTGGCCTCGTCGATGGCGATCCCCGCGAGCATGGTGCCGGCGATGGCCGCATCCCTCGCCCAGGCCCGGCGCCAATCGGTGATCTGGATGCCCTACCAGGAGTGCACCGGGTGCCTGGAGTCGCTGACGCGCTCGTTCGCGCCGACCGTCGAGAACCTGCTGTTCAACTTCGTCTCGATCGACTACCAGCACACGCTGCAGGCCGCGGCCGGCGACCAGGCGATCGAGGCGCTGAAGGTGGCGATGGAGGAGAACTGGGGCAAATACCTGCTGCTGGTCGACGGCTCGATCCCGCTGAAGGATGACGGCGTCTACTCGGTGTCGCACGGCCAGACCCACCTGGAATCCCTGCGCGAGGTCGCCGAAGGTGCGGCTGCGATCGTCAGCATCGGTACCTGTGCGGCGTTTGGCGGCGTCGGTGCGGCGCGACCGAACCCCACCGGCGCGGTCGGCGTCGACCAGATCATCACCGACAAGCCGATACTGAACGTCCCGGGCTGCCCGCCGCTGCCCGAGGTGATGACCGGCGTGCTGACCAGTTTCCTGGCCTTTGGTGCGCTGCCCGAGGTGGACAGCCTCAAGCGCCCGAAGGCATTCTTTGGCGACACCATCCACGACCGCTGCTACCGCCGCCCGTTCTACGACCAGGGCAAGTTCGCCGACACCTTCGACGACGAAGGTGCGCGCAAGGGCTGGTGCCTCTACAAGCTCGGCTGCAAGGGCCCGATCACCTACAACGCCTGCGCCTCGGTGAAGTGGAACCAGGGACTGAGCTGGCCCATCCAATCGGGCCATGGCTGCATCGGCTGTTCCGAACCCAACTTCTGGGACAAGGACAGCTTCTACAAGCCGCTTTCCGCCGGCCAGTGGGGTTCCGCTGAAGGCATCGCGATCGCCGCTGCCGCCGGGGTTGCCCTGGGTGCGGCTTCCGCGGTGATGTCGCGCAAGAATCAGGACAAGATCTCGGGAGGTAAGTAGCCATGACACTCCTCGACTTTGCACGCGGCCCCGCGATGCAGATCGCCATCATCATCTTCATCTTGGGTATCTTCTGGCGTCTGGTCGGCGTCTGGGCGCTGCGACACAAGAAGGATTTGTCCGAACCGCGCCAGAAGGGCGCGTGGATCGGCGGGATCAAGGGCCTGTTCGTGCACGCCTGGCCATACAAGCCGTTCGTGCCGAAAGTGGGCACCCAGTACATCGTCGGCTATATCATCCACCTCGGCCTGTTCATCGTGCTGATCTTCGGCACGCCGCACATGCTGTTCTTCGCCGACATCGTTGGCTTCACCTGGTGGACGCTTCCGGGTGGCGTGATCACGGCGACCGCGGTCATCACCACGCTGGCGCTGTTCATCGCGCTGGCCAAGCGGCTGACCAACCCAGTCCAGCGGCTGATCTCGAACTTCGACGACTACGCGGCCTGGGCGCTGACGACGGCACCGTTCGTGACTGGCCTGATGACCAAATGGAACATGTGGCCGCACTACGAGACCGGGCTCGCGATCCATCTGCTCAGCGTCTGGCTGCTGCTGATCTACTTCCCATTCGGCAAACTGATGCACTCGTTCTGGTTCGTGGTTTCCCGTTACACCACCGGATCCCGTTTCGCACGCAGGGGGGGCATGGCATGAGCGACACAACGACTGAAATCGCCCTGGACCTCGAGGCCAAGCGGCTCTCGGTCCGGAAACCCGAAGAGCGTTACGACGTTCAGGGCACCATGAGCGACGAGCAGCGCGTCCAGAAGGTGATGGAGAATTTCGCCAAGGACTTCGGCCACGTCGCGGCCACCTACATGGAAGCTTGCATCCACTGCGGCGCCTGCGCCCACGCCTGTCCGTTCTACGAGGCCAGCGGGGGTGACCCGCGGCTCACGCCAATCTGGAAGATCGAACCCTTCAAGCAGGCGTACAAGCGCGAGGCCGGCCCGCTGGCTTTCTTCTACAAGGCGTTCAACCTGAAGCCCAAGGTCACCGTCGACGAGTTGAAGGAATGGCAGGAACTGCTCTACGACACCTGCACCATGTGCGGTCGCTGCACGCTGATCTGCCCGATGAGCATCGACATCGCCGCTCTGGTCGGCATGGCGCGCCACGGCATGTTCCACGCCGGGCTGGTACCGCATGAGCTGTACATGGTGACCGAGAAAGCCGAACGCGAAGGCAGCCCGCTGGGCGCGACGCCGCAGGTGTTCGAGGACCGCATCGAATGGATGGGCGACGAACACGAGGTCGAGATGCACGTCGACGAGGACCAGGCCGACGTGCTGGTGCTGATGTCGTCGATCGAGATCCAGAAGTACCCGGAATCGATGGCCGCCACCGCGAAGATCCTGAACGCGATGGGCAAGTCCTGGACCTTCCACACCGAAGGCTACGAGGCGACCAACTTCGGCATGCTCTCCGGCAACCTCGAGTGGCAGCGCGACATGTCGATGAAGATCATCCAGACGGCCGAGAATATCGGTGCCAAGCTGGTGATCCTGCCCGAGTGCGGGCACGCCTACCAGGCACTGCGCTGGCAGGGCGCGAACATGTACGGCAAGCCCCTGCCCTTCCAGGTCCAACACATCTCCGAGTTCCTGGCCGACGCCGTGGAGTCGGGGGCACTCAAGCTGAAGAAGCTCGACAAGACGGTCGCCTTCCACGATCCCTGCCAGATCTCCCGCCGGGGTGGCGCCACGCCCGCACCGCGCAAGGTGCTCGAAGCCCTGGGTGTCGATCTGAAGGAATCCGAGAGCGGTGGCGACATGAACATCTGTTGCGGCGGCGGAGGCGGGGTGATCACCATCCACCGGGCCGACACGCTGCGCTACAAGGTGATGGGCGCCAAGTTCCGGCAACTGGATGCCACCGGTGCCGAAATGATGGTGACGAGCTGTTCCAACTGCCGTCAGAACTTTGACGACAGCGGCGAGAAGCTGAACTGGGGCAAGGAAATGAACAGCCTGCTCGAACTGGTGGCGGACAATCTGGAGGAGGCTAAGCAATGAGCTCGGAACGAATCGTTGTTGACCCCGTCACCCGCATCGAGGGCCACCTGCGCATCGAGGCGGAAACCGACACGGACGGGCGTATCACCAGCGCGTACAGTTCGGGGACGATGGTGCGCGGTCTCGAGATCGTGATGCAGGGCCGCGACCCGCGTGATGCCTGGGCGTTCACCCAGCGCATCTGCGGGGTCTGCACGCTGGTGCACGGCATGGCCTCGATCCGCTCGATCGAGAACGCGCTCGACTACCCCATCCCGCCCAACGCCCAGCTGATCCGCAACTTGATGAGCGGAGCCCAGTACGTGCTCGACCACGTGATGCATTTCTATCACCTGCATGCGCTCGACTGGGTGGATGTGGTATCGGCGCTAAAAGCCGACCCGCAGGCCACGTCCGAACTGGCACAGTCCATCTCGACCTACCGCAACTCCTCGCCCGGCTACTTCGCCGACGTGCAGAAGAACGTGAAGAACCTGGTGGAATCGGGGCAGCTGGGGATCTTCGCGAATGCCTACTGGGGCCACCCGGAATACAAGCTGCCTCCCGAAGCGAACCTGATGGCGGTGGCCCACTACCTGGACGCCCTTGCCTGGCAGCGTGACGTGGCTAAGTTGCACGCGGTCTTCGGCGGCAAGAACCCGCATCCGAACTTCGTGGTCGGCGGCGCGCCTACCGCGTTCAGCGGCGGCCCCGGCGGCAGCGGGCAGACCTCGCTGAACGATGTCGGGCTGAGCGTGGTACGCGACGTCATTCTGCAGATGCAGGAGTTCATCGACCAGGTGTACGTGCCCGACACACTGGCCATCGCCAGCTTCTACAAGGACTGGTTCCAGCGCGGCGAAGGCGTCGGCAACTTTCTCACCTGCGGCGACTTTCCGGCCGAAGGCTATGGCGACGTCTCGAGCTACCTGATCCCGCCGGGCGTGATCCTGGACCGCGACGTGTCGAAGATCCACCCGCTCGACCTGAACGATCCCGAACAGATCCAGGAGTACGTGTCCCGCTCGTGGTACGAGTACAAGGATGGCAAGAACGTCGGCCTGCACCCCTACGATGGCGAGACGAAGCTGAATTACACCGGACCCAAGGCGCCGTACCAGTATCTCGACGTCGAGAACGACTACTCCTGGCTGAAGTCGCCCCGCTGGCGCGGCAAGCCGATGGAGGTGGGTCCGCTCGCCCGCGTGCTGATGATGTATGCCGCAGGCCACGAACAGACCCGCGAGCTCGCCACGATGGCGCTGACCCAGCTCGACCTGCCGCTCGAGGCGATGTTCTCCACCATGGGCCGCACCGCGGCGCGCACGCTCGAGAGCAAAATCATCGCCGACAACATGATGATGTGGTACGAGACGCTGGTCGCCAACTTCCGCGCCGGCGACCTGAAGACCTTCAACGAGGAACTCTGGCATCCGAACCGCTGGCCGAAACATGCGAAGGGCGTCGGTTACATGGAGGCCCCGCGCGGCGCACTGACCCACTACGCGGTGATCGACAATGGCAAGCTGTCGAATTACCAGGCGGTGGTGCCCACGACCTGGAACGCCGGTCCGCGCGACCCGGAGGGCCAGCCAGGCCCCTACGAGGCCGCGCTGATGGACAATCACCAAATGCATGACGTCAACCAGCCGCTGGAGATCCTGCGCACCATCCACAGCTTCGACCCCTGCCTCGCCTGCGCGGTGCACATGGTCGGACCGGACGGCAAACCGGGGGTCACTGTCAAAGTGAGCTGAGACCGAACTCCGGAGGCACCCCGTGTGCTTCCGGCATTGCTGGCCCACACGGCCATTCAAGGGCCGGGGCGGTATCGCCCCGGCCCTTTCGCTTTTCTCCCCGGCACAGCACTCGAGCTCCTCGCCGTTCCGCCCCCCTCCTGGGGGCGGTCCGGCCCATGGGGAGCAGACGCTCAGCCGGTACCATCGCCAACGCCTCTGCGCACACGATGTGCCGGGATGTGTCACCCAGTGGTGAGCCTCTGCCTCCAGCAGGATGTCGGATGGTCCTTCTGGGCACCGGGCGCGGCTCCGTGGCAGTCGATGCGCCGACGCATTCGGGTTGCGCACGGGCGATGGCCCACCGTCCCCCGCAGCCGTTTCTTGACCGGCAGTCGGCTCACCCGTCACTCTGATGCGCTGCTACAAACGACACGGAGCACTCGCCACCTCATGTTCTTGAATGTGATCATCGACGACCAGATCTACAGGCTGAACGTGCCGGACGAGATCGTGACCGACGCCGGCGACTTCTTCGACCGGATGGACCGCGAGATGGATGCGGGTTGCCAGCTGGGACGCGAGTGGGTGCGCCAGCCCGGGATCGAGGATCGCCTGCGCGTCGTCGGCGACCGACTACTGAGCGCGCTGGAGCGGGAGAACCATGACGTGGGCCGGATGATGGCGGCCTACATCCTGAACCGTGCGCCGAGCGTCGACACTCTGTCGCTCGACACCACCGGCGAGATTCAGAACACCGAGATCCGCTACCGCGCCTGATCGGGGACCCTTGCCCACAACGGACACACGATTCACCTGGGAAGGACGGAACAGCATGGACGCTGTGCAGGCTTGGGGCTGCTTTTTTCGGTGGAATCGATGCCCACTCCCAGCCGACCATCCGCAATTCCAGTGGATCGCGTTGCACCAATCGCCGATTGCCTTGGCAACCCAGGTGCGGCGTTTATCCGCACAACCCGATTCCTGCCGAATGCCGGCGCGGCCTGACAGCGTCATCCACCAACGGGAGGTCAAAGCCATCCTGGATGTTGTGGAACGCCCGCAACGCCGTGCGGTGGATGACAGCCAACGGCCTTTTCCGCCCTGGAGCGGCTGTGTCGAGTGTGGTCTGCCTCACCGCACCACCTTCACGCGCTGGGTGCGTCGGGTCGGGTGGCGGTTGATCCAGAGGCAGTAGAACACCCACAGGAACACCGGGACGTTCATCAGAATGCCGTAGAGCAGCGGCACCAGCCCGAGCTGCGGAAGTTGCAGAATCGCGAATGCGACCATCATCGCGATGCCGGCGTTCTGCACCCCCACTTCCACTGTGATCGCACGCACGCTGTCGGCTGGCAGCTGCAGACGCCGCGCGAACTGGTAGCCGAGGGTCATCGCCGACACGCACAGTGCCAGCACCGCCAGCGTCTCCACGCTGAGCAGCGCCGGCAGGCGGTGCTGATACGCCAGGAACAATGCCACCACCACCGTCACCATGGCCACCCCGGTAAAGACTTTCACCAGCGGCAGCAGGGTGGCGACCGTATGTTCCGCGAGCAGTCGGCGCACCCCCATACCCAGCAACGCAGGCACCACTGTAACCAGTAGCAGTTGGCCGACCGTGGCCCAGTACGGCAGCGAGAACCCCTGTTCCGCGAGTCCCAGCAGCTGCAGATTCCAGCCCATGATCAGCGGCAGCGTGAACGGGGCCAGGAGCCCTGCGATCGCGGTCAGGCTAACCGACAGTGCCAGGTCGCCCTGCACCAGGAAGCTGAACATGTTCGAGGTCGCGCCACCCGGAACCAGCGCGACCAGCAAAAGCCCGGCGGCCGCCAGCGCCGGTAGCGGAAGCACCAGCACCAGCGCCCAAGCGAGCAGCGGCAATGCCAGCACCTGCAGCGAGAGCCCGACCAGTACCCTTCGCGGGTGTCGCAGGATGCGCGTGAAATCGCCTCCGCGCAGGCTCAGTCCCATCGCCAGCATCACGCTGGCCAATACCCAGGGCAGCACCACCTGCGCCAGCCACTCTGCGGACATGCTGCTCCCTTGGAATGTGTTGCGAGCCCTTACTGGGTCCCGAGCCTACCGTGCGTGCTCCCTCGGCGCCATTTGGATGAGCGATGCACCGATTGCTGCCAGGCCGCGCCGACGCGCTGCGGCAACGGGGGCCACTTGACCCGCCCGGCCGGCGGCTCGACCATTGCCGCGGGGTTGCCCTCTCTCCCGCTTGCGGGACCCGGTGGCCAAGAGAACCGGGGACAGATTTGCCAATCGGTCCCCGGAGGCGCCGGGAGCAGATTTCGAACAGCTGGGAACAAGCCCGAAGGGCGGAGGACAAAATGCTCGGAGTCATGGGGCGGGGTGAGGGTGAGTGCGCCGCGGCCACGCCGTGCGCTCCCCCCCCTCCCCAGCTCTCCCCCGCCAGCGGGGAGGGAGCTCATCCGCCCCTCTCCCCTCGCGGGAGAGGGGGTTGTTCTGCCCGGCCCCGCTTGGGGGGCGCTATTCCTCCCCGGCGGGAGAACTGCTGCCTTGGACGCGAGGGTTTGGTGCGCAAGACAACGATCTGGTGGCAAACCCTGCGCCCACGTACGCTGCCGGCGGCGGTGGGGCCGGTGGTGCTCGGACAGGCACTGGTTGCCGCGGGGCATTTTTCCTGGGCCACCGCGGTGCTCTGTGTCGTCTGCGCGGTCGCGCTGCAGCTCGCGGTGAACATTGCGAACGACCTGTTCGACGGTCTCTCCGGCGTCGATCAGCCCGACCGGGTCGGACCGATACGGGCATTGCAGGCGGGCCTGCTGAACGCAGCCGAACTGCGCGCCGGGCTCGTCGTCACCCTCGGCATCGCCATCGCGACCGGGCTCTGGCTGATCGTCTTCGGACACTGGCTGCTCTGGATTCTCGGCGGCCTCGCCGTACTCGCGGTACTCGGCTACAGCGGCGGGAGGCGGCCTTACGCGAACCGCGCGCTGGGCGAGGTCGCGGTCTGGCTGTTTTTCGGTCCGGTGGCCGTGCTCGGCAGCCTGCTCGCCCAGCGCAGCCCGGTTACTCCCGAGGCCGTTGTCGCGGCCGTGCTCGTCGGCCTTCCCGTGGCGGCGATCCTGGTTGTGAACAACCTGCGCGACCGGCACACCGATGCGCGTGCCGGCAAGGCGACGCTCGCGGTGCGGCTGGGGCCGGAACGCACCCGCCTGCTGTTCGCGGCGCTGACACTCGGCCCGCTGCTCGCGGCGCTGCCCCTGGCACTGCCACTCTGGACCTGGGCCGCCTGGACGATTGTCGCACTCGCTGCAGTACACATGAACCTGCGCCTGCGCAGCCGGGATGGCCGAAAGCTGAACCCGCTCTTGGGGTACAGTGCACTGTATTCCCTGGGATTCTCCCTGTGGCTGATCCTGCGCCTGGTGTTGGCATGAGTTACCGTTCCGGTACTGGTCGCCCGGGTCGAACGCTGGTCTTCGGCGCCAGCGGCTACATCGGAACGCACCTGGTGCCGCGGCTGCTGGCCACGGGCGCACCGGTACGTGCCGCCGCCCGGTCGGTCGCGGTCCTCGAAGCCCGGCAGTGGTCCGGAATCGAACTCGTCGAGGCAGATGCCCTCAAGCCCGGAACGCTTGCGCCGGCGCTGCAGGGCGTCGATACGGCCTACTACCTGGTGCATTCGATGGGGGTCGGCAAGCGCTTCGGGACGATCGACCGGGAGGCCGCCGGCAACTTCGCCCGCGCCGCAGCCAACGCGGGCGTACAGCGCATCGTCTACCTAGGCGGGCTGGTGCCACCGGCGGCGGACACCGAGCACATCGTCTCGCGCCGGCAGACCGGCGACGCGCTGCGCGGCGGACCGGTCCCGGTGACCGAGATCCGCGCCGGGATCATCGTCGGACCCGGATCGGCCGCCTTCGAGGTGATGCGCGACTTGGTGTTCCACCTTCCGGTGATGCTCACGCCCCGTTGGGTGCACTCGAAGTCGCCGCCGATCGCGCTCGACAACCTCCTCAACTATCTGGTCCATGCCCCGGCGATTCCGGAGGCCGCGGGACGCATTCTCGACGCCGCCGGTCCCGAGTACCTCAGCTATGCCGACATGATGCGGATCCTGGCCGAGGAGGCCGGGCGCCGCCCGCCATGGATCATCCCGGTCCCGGTCCTCACACCCCGGCTGTCGTCGTGGTGGCTGCGCCTGGTTACCGCGGTCCCGACACCGATCGCCCGGGCATTGATCGAAGGCATGCGCCAGGACTTCACTGCCGACGACAGCGAGATCCGCCGGCTGATCCCGCAACCACTGCTCGGCTTCCGCGAGGCGGTGCGGGCGGCCTTCGAGGCCGAGCGCCGCCACACCGTCGCCGCGCGCTGGACCGAGGGCGCGTTCCAGTTCCGCAACTACCGGCCCGACTATGCCTACTACGCGAAACGGGCTGGCGGCAGTGCCTACTCGGAAGCGCCCCCGCAGGCCGTCTGGGACACGCTCTGCCGCGTCGGCGGCCGCAATCGGTACTTCTACATGAACGGTCTCTGGAAGCTGCGCGAGGCCCTCGACTGGATGGTCGGCGGTCCCGGGCTGAACTACGGGCGCCGGCACCCCAACGAGCTGCGGGTCGGCGACACTGTCGATTCCTGGCGGGTGATCGGGATCGAACCGCAGCGCCGGCTTACGCTCTTCTTCGGCATGCGCGCACCGGGTTCGGGGGTGCTGGAGTTCGAGCTCGTGCCGGAGTGGTCAGGTACCCGCATCCGCGCCACGGCCTACTGGCACCCCGCGGGGGTCTGGGGCCTGCTCTACTGGTACGCACTGGTGCCGGCGCACCGCTTCATCTTCGCCGGCATGACGCGGGCGATCGCCCGCCGGTCCGAGAGACAGCCCCGGCAGGACGGCGATGCACCCGGGTGACCCGCACGCGTGAAGCACGCCATCCCGGGACGTACGTTCAGTAGCGTCCGTGCTGATGGGTGATGTAGTTCGACATCTCGACAAACTGGGCATTCATGCGGTGCAGGATGTCATGGCCAACCTGAACGATGTTTTTCATCACTCGGTACACCAGCCAAGGATCGCTGTCGACCAGGGCCTCGAACTCCGCCCGGGTAAAGGTGCATACGGTCGGCCGACCCATTGCCCGCAGCGAGGCGCTGTGCGGACGCCCGCCCACGAAGCCCATCTCGCCGGCCAGATCCCCTGCCTGGAGAACATGCAGGGTCACCTCGCCGCCACCGCCGACGTTGCGGGTCACGGCCAGCCGGCCCGACGTGATCACGCACAGGGTATCGTCCGTTTCCCCCTCCTGGAAGAGTTTCTCGTTATCCTCGAGCCTACGGCACAGGGAAATGCCCGCCAGCCGTTCCACCTGCTCATCCGTGAGGCCGGCCGTCAACCGTGAACTGCGCAGACTCGTGAAATTGTCGGTGTCGCCCATGTCGTCCCCTGGTGCGGTGATGCGTCCGGCCACAGTATCCGATCCGGGTGCGCAGAGTTCAATGCCCAGGAACAACGCTGCCGAGCCGCACAGGCGGCCCACCTGCGGCCGCACCGCCGCACGGTCCATTCACGAATGCAGACGGGAGGCCCGTTGATGCCCTCGATCGAAACCCGCGCCCTGTTGCCCGCAGACCCGGACACGGTGTTCGGGATGATCCGCAAGGTCGAAGACTTTCCCCGCTACACCAGCGCGGTCGAGCGTGTGACGCCGATCGGCCCGGAACGCTATCACTGGCAGGTTCGCATCAGCGGGGTGGTCTACGAATGGGATGTCGAGGTGATCCAGTGCGAACCGCCGCTGCGCCTGGCCTGGCGTTCCCTGACCGGCATCGCGAACACCGGGCGCTACCGGCTGACCCCGGCGCCCGGGGGCACCGACGTCACGCTGGTGATCGACTACAGCCTGAACAGCCGGCTACTGGACCATACCGTCGGCCGGGTAGCCGGTCCGATCGTGCGCCGCGTCAGCGCCGAGGTACTCCATCGTGTCCGCCAACGACTGGCCTCCGGACAGGCCTGAGCCGGTTGTGTTGCGGGTGCCGGGGAATGCACGGGCCCCGGCAACGTCCGAATGAATATGAGATTACGCAGACGACCTGCCACGGCCCGGCGCACGGCTGTCGCGCCGGTTGCCTTTCCCCACACAGCCGCAGCGGGTCTGTGGCTGCTGCTCACGCTGCTGCTGGCCAGCCTGGCAACGGCGGCCGGCCAGGCCGCACTACCCGACCACGATTATCCACGAAGTTCACAGATCGGCTGGCACTCGTTCGCGCCCGCGCTGTTTACCCGGGCACGGGCCGAGAACCGGCCGCTGTTTCTGTATTTCCATGGTCAATGGTGCACCTGGTGCCGGGACTTCCAGGATGACAGCCTGGAACACCCGACCGTGGTCGAGGTACTGGAGCGCGATTACATCCCGGTGCTGATCGACCTGGACCGCCGCCGCGATCTCTTCACCCGCTACGGCGGCCGGGGCCTGCCGTTCGTGGTGATCCTGGACGCGAACGAGGACGTCCGGGGACGCTTCACCGGGCACGTCGGGCCGAGCGACCTGGCCCAGGTGCTCGCCGAGCGGCGGCGCCAGATCTCGGTGACCGGGCGCGAACTGACCCCGGACGACGAGCCCATCGACACGGTCGAGGGGTTTCTGGCCATGCTCGGCGAGGTCTACGATCCCGCCGCAGACCGGCTGAGCGGAAGCGCGATGTTCGGCACGCTGAGCAAGCGCCCGCAGCCCTGGACCTACAGCTTCCTGCTGCGCCAGGACGCCTGGCGCTCGCGCATGCCGGGCCTGCTGGACCGCCTGGTCGCAGACCTGGCCGACCCCGAGGATGGCGGATTCTTCTTTTTCTACGACCCGGATCAGACCGACCCGGACCGCGCCCGCGAGACGTCCAAGCGCCTGGAGCAGAACGCCGCGTTTCTGTGGCTGTTCTCCGACGCCTACGCCGAGTTTGGGCTCGAACGCCACCGTACGCTCGTGCGGCGCAGCCTGAACTACCTAAAGAACCACCTCTGGGACACCGAGGAACGCCGGTTCTACACCAGCCAGTACTCGGACAATTTCTACTACGCGCAGCCACGCGCGGTGCGCGACAACCTAGCCCCTCCTCCGGTGGACCGCACGACCTACGCAGACGCCTCGGGCCAGGCGATCGCCGCACTGCTGCGCGCGGCAAACGCGCTCGACGACCCGGCGCTGGTCTCATGGGCCGGCGAGGCGCTGGACGGGCTGGACGAGCGCCTACGCTCCAGGGCTGGATACCTGCACGCGCTGCCCGAGGATGGCCCCGCGGAACTCGAAGGGTACCTCCCCGCGCAGGTTTGGCCGGGAATCGCCTGGCATTTGTACCGCGGCACCACCGCCGACAGGGACAATGCGCGCGAACGCGAGATCCTGGCCGCGATCGCCGCATTCCACGATCCCGGCCTGGGAGGCTACCGCGAACGCATCGGCAGCGAGCTGGAGCCCTGGGTGGAGGTCCGGACCCAGGCCGCGCTGGCCTGGTGGCTCGCCCGCCTGCCGGACACGGTGATTACGGCTGCTGGGATCGATCCGGACCGGGTCCACGCGCATCTGCGCCTGGTGCCGGGCGCCGATCCGGACGACGCCGCACTCGGGTTCTGGGCCCTGGAGCGCGCATCCCCAGCGCCAGCAGCGACGCCAGCGGACTGACCAGAGGCGCGGCCGCTGTTCACTGAACGTCCAGACGCCCCGGCCCGACGCGGGCGGTACCGATTTCATCCGTCTCCGGGGGCGGCACGGTCCGCGGAACGGGAGCGGGCTCCGGGCTTGGCGGATCCAGTTCGAATTCGAGCAGTTCGAGGATCACCGCGTCCGGAAAGACCTCGATCGGCGGCACATCGGCATACGGATCGGGCGCATCGCTCCGATACAGGCCGAACGCAAAATAGAGCAGGTTCAACGACACCAGCAGAAGCAGCACCCAGCGCATCATCGTGGCTCCCCGGTGCCTGCGCCTGACCGGCAGGCATACAGCCAGAGGCCGTCGAGCACGAGGTCGGGCTCGACCCGCACCGGACGCCCCAGCGACTCGGCCAACCAGGGTGCGTCGCCCCCGGTCAGCCACCATTGAGCACCGGCGCCGGCCGCAGTCTCTGCGGCGGCGCCAAGGCGTTCGACCGCACCGATCAGACCCAGCCTCCAGCCCTGTTCCAGCGCAGCGGCCGTTCCGTGCCCCGGCGCCCCCACATGCGCCGAGGCGTGTTGCTGCGCCGGCCCGGGCAGCGCCGCGCCGATCTGCTCGCGCAGCGCTCCGGGCAGCAGGCGCATCACCGCGGCCCACCCGGGCCTCAGGCCCGGTGCGATGTATCCGCCCAGGTGACGCCCGCCAGCACCGAGGACGTCGACGGTAATCGCGGTACCCGCATCGATCACCACAGCCGGTTTCCCACTCCGCGCCAGCACGCCCAGCAGCGCGCAGAACCGGTCGGCGCCCAACTGCCGGTGATCGTAGTCCAGCCGCAGGCCCGCCGGCCCCTCCGGCTCCGGGCGCACGTACTGTACCGGCACGGCCGCGAAGCGCTGCCGGACCCAGGCCAGCAGCGCCTGTGCGCGTTCGCCCGGCCCGACATGGGCCATCCAGATGCGATCCGGCGCCCGGGATGGCAACTCGGGCCGTGGCGTGCCCCCCGGCCAGGCACTGCCACCGCAGGCCAGGATCTCGCCGGCGTCCGAGCGCACCTGCCACTTCAGCCGGCTGCTGCCCAGATCCAGCAACCAGGTCTCAGCCATCGGGGGCCACTCGGATCGAGACATCGCCGGAGTAGAGGCGGGTGCGGCGCCCGGCGCGCTCCAGCAGCAGCGCCCCGTCCCGCACATCGATACCGGCGACGATGCCCTCCTCGCCGCTGTCCACGACCCGGACCCGGCGACCGGCGAGGTGGTCCATTCGCGCATACTCCTGCACGAAAGGAGCCAGGCCCGATTCCGAGAAGCCGTCCCAGGCGTCGACGACCGCACACAGAATCGACTCCAACAGGCCGGACATGCGTACCGCCGCAGGCCCCGCGATCTGGCTCAGATCCGCCACCGGCCGTTCCACTCCCAGTGCCTCGGCACCCGTCAGATTCAGGCCGATCCCCACCACGATCGCGGGCACGCGCTCGGCGGCTCGCCCTCTCGCCTCCACCAGGATGCCGGCCAGCTTGGCGCCCGTGGGCGTGACCAGGTCGTTGGGCCATTTCATTTCGAAGCCGCTCACCCCGCAGGCGGCCAACCCCCGGGTCAGCCCCACCCCGGCCGCGAGCGCCAGTGCCGCGGTCGACCGCTCGCCCGGACGCAGCGCGCGGGCGACCGAGAAGGTCAGACTCGCCCCCCCGGCCGAAATCCAGGCACGTCCCCGGCGGCCGCACCCGGCGGTCTGCTGCTGCGCGACGCAGACATGGAACCGGTCGCTGACCAGGGCCGGACTGTCCAGCAGCCGGCGGTTGGTCGAGTCCACCGTGGGCAGCAACTCGACCCCGGCCCAGCGCCGCGGACATGCTTGTTCGAGCCGGACCGCCAGGCCGGCGAACGCTCCCGCCCACATCACTGCTGAATGTTCAACCACGAAACGCTAAAATTGTGAAACGAAGCACAAAAGAGCGCCCGGCATGACCCTGATCCGATTCCTTTTCCTGGCTCTGCTCGCATGGGCGCCCATTGCAGGGGCCCAGCTGTATACCTATGTCGACGCGCATGGCACACGAGTGTACACCGACCAGCCGCCATCGGACGTCAGCTACCGGCAGGTTTCGGTGCCCGGATCCAGTGCGGGACGCTCGGCCAGCCAGCTGTTCGTATACCAGGGGGCCGACGGCAAACGGCTGGTTACCAATCAGCGCCAGCAGGGCCAGGCCCTGACGCTGATCGCGACCTATGGCCGTCCGACAGCCAGCGTACGCTGCCGGCTCCGGGCCGAAGACGTGATGCCGGTCGGTTCGGGTCCGTACGATGCCATCATCGTGCAGGAGGCGCTTGCCCGGGATCTCGATCCGGTGCTGGTGAAATCCGTGATCTGGGTCGAATCCTGTTTCGACCCTCAGGCCGTTTCCCGGGTCGGCGCACACGGGCTCATGCAGTTGATGCCCGCGACGGCGGTCGAGCTCGGCGTGACCGACCGCTTCGACCCCGAGCAGAACATCCGGGGCGGCGTGGCCTACCTGTACCGGATGCTGAACCGCTTCGATCAACAGCTGGACCTGGCGCTGGCCGCGTACAATGCCGGCCCCGGGGCAGTCGAGCGCTACAATGGCATTCCGCCGTTTCGTGAGACGCGGAACTATGTCGAGCGCGTCAACGCCCACTACCGGCTGCACGTTGCGAAGTCCGAAGCGGAATCGACAGCGCAAGCCACGACCGACTAGCCCGTCACAGCGATCCTGCCGGCGCCGGTTCGCGAATCCCGGATTCAGCGCCGGGTCACGAGCCGCAGGATCGAGAGCAGGATCACCGCGCCGAGGGTCGCCGTCAGGAACAGGCTCCCCAGCCCGCCGGTGACGGCGATCCCGAGCGCACCGACGACCCAGCCACCCAACAATGCCCCAAGGATCCCCACCACGACATTGATCACGATCCCCTGCCCCCCACCGTGTACCAGGATACCGGCAACCCACCCCGCAAGGCCGCCGACGACCAGGATGACCGCCAGGTGTGTCAGGCTCATTCATTTCCTCCATTCTTGGTTCTGGATCCTCGGCACAGCGCCGCTCCACCGATCCCGGCTTGTGACTGCCACCCACTTGTCCGGCGCACCGACCTATCGATCCCACATCACGTACGCTTGGGCATCGGCCGCGGCCTGGAGCAGCTGGATCAGCGGCAGAGCGCGGTTTGCGAGGCTGACCCGGCCCTCGTCGTCCTCCGCGTCCGGACGGGGCTCCGGCACGCTCCGGAGATGGTCCTCCTCGATCGAACGGCGCAATCGCTCCAGGGCTTCGGGCACGTCTTCCGCCGCGATCGCTCCGGGCACGGTCGGCATATGTCCCATCCGTTCGATCAGGGTCTGCGCCACATCGCCGAACATCGTGATGTCGGCATAGGCGGGCGTATGGAAGGTCAGCAGCATCGCAAAGCTCCCCTGGATCGGGCCTGCCCGAAGCATACCCGAATTGTCGCGGAGCCCGCTCGCCCGGCCCCGTTACCCGGTGCATTGGCAGTTGCAGGGGCTCCGGCAATGTCTCAAAGTCGGCGTCCAGACCCCGCCGATCGCGGCGGCGCGATTCTCGACCCGGAGAGCCACAACCGATGTCACCCGCCAGACGCCTGTTCCTGTTTGCCGCAACCGCCGCCCTTGCGGGGGGCTGCGCCGGCATGAGACCCGGTTACGAGCAACCGTCGGTGATGCTCGACTCGTTCCGGGCCTTGCCCTCCGAGGGCCTGTCGCCCCGATTTGCCATCGGCCTGCGGGTCGTCAACCCCAACCCCTCGCCGCTCCCGTTACGGGGGATGAGCTACAACGTTGAACTCGAAGGACACCGGCTGATCACGGGTGTCGCCGGGGATCTGTCGAGCGTGCCGGCTTACGGGGAATCGATCATCGAGGTCCAGGCGGGTATCGACCTGCTCAGCGGCGTGCGGCTGTTCAACGACCTGCTCAATGACCCTCGCCGCGACCGGTTCCGCTACAACCTGCGCGCGCGGCTCGACACCGGCGGCCTGTGGCGATTCCTGACGCTGGAGGAGGCCGGCGAGCTCTCGCTCGCTGCGCTGAGGCGCTGACCGGAAAACGGCGCCCGGTTCCCGGTCGTTTCCAGCCCCCTGGCGCCACACCTGCCGCCAGGGGGCTGGATGCAGGCAGGCCGTCAGCGCATGAACGGCATCATGATGCTCTCGGGGCGCGTGAACCGGTTCATGTCGTGCGCCATGCGGCTGATGTCCTGGCCGATCCGGCCCATGCTCTGATTCATGGCCCCCATGTTCTGGTTCATGTGGGTCATTTGTTGCGTCATTTCCGTCATGCTGTCGTTCATCTCGACGATGTTCGGTGTCATCAGCGCCATGTCCTTCTGAACCATATCCAACGAAGCCGTCATGCCGGTGATATTGCCGTCGAGGTTCGCGACGCTCGACTGCATCGCATGGATCACACCGACCAGGGTCGAGATCTCGCCGGTCATCGTCGCGATGTTCTGGGAGAGCTGCGCGATGTTCTCAGACATCGCGAGCATGTTCTCTTCCATTTGCGGGTCCACGGCGCGCGACATCCGGGCCATGTCTCCGGTCAGATTGTAGATCAGGTAGAAACCGGACAGCACCAGGACGCCTGTGATCAGCATCGACGGATATACCATCCGCTCCCATCGACGCACACTGCCTTCGAACGCGCGGAAAAAATTGCTGAGCGCGATCTCCAGCTTCACCATCGCCTTCTGCTCCGGCGACAGATTCTGGTATTCGGGAGAGAACGTGCGTGGATCTTTCTCAAACATCCCTGGATCGCCTCGAGATCGGTGTCGGTGCCGGTGACTACACGGGCGCTTCCCGGAAGTACCGAAGTGCCCTGACCGCGCTCCCGCGCGGCTTATCCGCAGCACACCTGACCCCCCGATACCCGGCGCGCGGGGGCATACGGGCGGCACGCCGCGCCTGGGGATCCCTGGGGCCTGCCTCGGCAATCTAGTCTCTTGGGTGCCCGTCCGTCAACGCACGCCCCGGCTCGCAGGGGCCGGCGCACACGGCAACAGCCTCCGCGCAACGTTGGCGATACGCTGCACCCGCCAACCTACCCGTGTACCGCATGCCCCGCGCCGGTGGTCGCCGCATATCGCCGCGGCCCGGGATCCATCACCCGGTACGCCCTGCCGGCCCTGGCAGATGGCGCACCCGCCGTTGGCGACAGCGCGAGCCGTTCCGGGGGCCGGCACCGAATGTGAACTCGCGCACATTACCCGCCAGGGCGTTCAGTGGTTGTTCAGATCACCGCGGATATTCTGGCCTCGACGACGGGAACAACGCTTCCCGAACGTCGCGGGGACCGGGATACCGGACCCGGAACGGCCGGAAGACTTCGCCCGGTGATGACGCAGAAACCCAGTGGGCGAATCACGACGGCGCAACTGC
Organism: Thioalkalivibrio nitratireducens DSM 14787; assembly: GCF_000321415.2. NCBI lineage: Bacteria > Pseudomonadati > Pseudomonadota > Gammaproteobacteria > Chromatiales > Ectothiorhodospiraceae > Thioalkalivibrio > Thioalkalivibrio nitratireducens. The sequence goes on from NC_019902.2 coordinate 2,108,166, forward strand.
AACGCACCGTACCAACCAATGAGGATCGCCACATGAAAAACAACCCCAAGTTCCTGTCCCTGGCCATCGCGGCCACCCTTCTCGCATTCGGTGGTGCCGCATCGGCACAGACGAATTACAACACCACCATCCAGGAAGGCCATATCAACACCAACGATACCTACCAGGCGGGGCGTTACAACGACAACGCGACCTACCAGGAAGGCCGGGACAATGCCAACCGCACCCGCCAGCGCGGTACCGAGAACTGGAACCAGACCGGGCAGTTCGGCCGGTTCAATTACAACGAAACGCACCAGACCGGCCTTTCGAACCGCAGCAGCCTCACGCGCGGACGGGGCCGCAACTGAACCGTGCGCCGGCGCCCGACCGCGGGTGCCGGCATTTCTGCGAATACCACCGGAGACATCCAACGATGAAAGGCATTCTGATCCCGAGCGGGCTGGCCCTGCTGCTGGCCGCACCGATCGCATTCGGCGACGCCCCGCGCGAACGTACTCATGGACCCTGCTTCAACGTGACCATCCAGGGCGACCGGGTCAACGATGCCCGGGTACGGCAGGAGTGCGACATGACCTTCAGCCGCACCGTGCAGGCCGGGCAGCACAATTCGGTCGAAACCATCCAGAGGGGGCGCGTGAACGACAACAAGGTTCGCCAGTATCAGCACGACTGGGCCGGTTCCCGGCACCACCGGGCGGGGCGATAAACGCGGCAGCGACGCGGCCTGCCGGAAACGCGGGCCGCGTGCCGCCCACCGCACTGCCCTCGGATCCCGAGCCGAGTGCCCCCAGCCGTGGGGTGCACCCCGGGGTCCGGCACCCGGGAGCAATTTCGCACCCGTTCCCCTAACTTGAGGTACAACCGATGGAAAAGCCAACCGCCCGGAACAGCCTGACCCTGGTCCTGGTCCTGGCACTTCTTCCCGCCCTGCTCGCGACCGCGTCCGCTCGCGACAACGGTAACACCACCGTCCAAACGGGACAGGTCAATATCAACCGCACCGTGCAGTGCGGCGACACCAACGACAACGTGACCCACCAGGACGGCCGCATCAACATCAATCAGACCGTTCAGGGCGGATGCGGCGGCAAGGGCCATGCCTATGGCCGTTCCGGCGACACCCAGCGCGGGCACGCGGCTCAGCGCGCCGGGCGCTCCGCGGCTGCCGCCTCCCGGGCACACCGGTGAACCGGTCCACCCCCTGGCCCGTCGTCCGGCCGGCTGCACCGCCGTTGGCAGGCAGGCCAGTGCGCCCCCAGACCCGGCCGCAGTCGATGCACCGGCTTCGGGGCGGCATCGCCCAGACGACGGGCGCGGCCACTACGCACACGAGAGGAGATCCGATGAACAACCGAAACCAGGCCAGCGCACTCCTCAAACCGGCCCTCGTGATCGCCACGATGCTGGTGGCAGCCAGCGCGAATGCGGGTTGTGCCACGGCCGACGTGCATACGCCCGGCGGTTCGACGACGGTCATTCACCATGACGCCAGTCCGGGGTTCACCGAATCGCGCGTGATCCGTTATCGCGACGGGCATAAGGTCATCACCCGGGACGGGAACAACACCGACATCACGGTACAGCGCAGCACGGCGGGCGGCGCCTTCGGCGGCCACAACCGGTTCGACCGTGCTCCAGGAGACGGCCGTTTCCGCACCACCGAACCCGCCGACACCCGCGAGTCTTTCCGGCAACGCATGCTCGAGCGGTTGAGGCAGCATCCGGACCCATGACCGCAGCGACGGCGCCACTGCCGGGGGTGCAGTAGGCACCGGGGCGACCCGAACGCCGAGGGGCGGATGCCACTGCACTCTTCCGCGCCACGGGTCGGGGAAACGTGAACGTCGGATGGTTTCGCGCTCGGTCAGCATGCCCGGGGTTGCATTGCTGGGCTGCGCGATCCGTACGCCCCGGCGAATCGGTTGAATCCTGCTTCCGGAAGCGGCCCAAAAGGGGATACAGTGCATGGGGTATCGAAGCGCGGATCTGCGCAACTTCACCCGCAATGCTCAACACCGGCCGACCAAAGAAATTACGATGATCGGGAAGCGGCACCCGCAGACGTCAGTGAACCGGCAGCGCCGCACCCTGATCGCGGCCTCGACCGCGAGTCTGTTTCTTTCGGTCCTTCCGGCGGGCTGCGGGCGCCATGATCCGCTGACCATTGCTGCACACACCTGGATCGGCTACGAACCGATGTTCATGGCACGCGATATGGGATTCCTGCACGACGCCGGATTGTCGCTGGTCGAGACGGGATCGGCGACCGAGTCGATCGAGGCATTGGCGCACGGCAAGGTTCTCGGGGCCGCCCTGACCATCGACGAAGTCATCAGGGCGCGGGCGGACGGACTCCCGCTTACGGTCGTGCTGGTATTCAACGTATCCATCGGAGCCGACGCAGTACTCGCGCGGCCGGGCATCGAATCGCTGGCCGACCTGGCAGATAAGCGGATCGGGGTCGAGCGCTCGGCGCTCGGGGCGCTGATCCTCCACAAGCTGCTCGACGCGGCCGAGCTGCCGCGATCAGCGGTCGAGATCGTGCCCATCACCTACGACCAGCATCTCGAGGCTTGGCGCGCCGGCGAAATCGATGCGTTGATCACCTTCGAGCCCATCGTCAGCGAGCTGCGCGGGGAAGGGTTCACCGCGATCTTCGATAGCCGACAGATGCCGGACACCATCTTCGACGTGCTGGCCGTGCAGGAATCGCGGCTCTCGCGGGGGCAGCGCAGGGCATTGCGAGAACTGACCCGCGGCCATTTCGAGGCACTGACCCACCTGCGTCGCAACCGGGACGACGCGGCGTTCCGCATGGCCGCCCGGATGGGAGTTCCGGCGCGACACGTGCTGGACGGATTGCGCGGCCTCGAGTTGCCCAACCGGAACGCGAACGAACGCTATCTTTCGGGGCGCAACCCGCGCATCGCGCAGGCGGCCGCCACCCTCTCTGAGGTCATGTCCGAATCGGGGCTCCTGACCGAGCCCGCCGATCTGCAGGATCTGTTCACGGCCGCGTACCTTCCCCGGCATGAACGATAGACCGCGTGCGCCCCGGCCCTGGCTCGTCTTGCTGCTCCTGCTGGTCACGCCCCTGCCCGGATCCCACGCCGAGGAGACGCTGGTGCTTGGCATCTTCGCCTACCGGCCCGCGGAGGTCGTTGAACGTGCCTACGGACCGCTCGCGGAGTACCTGGACGAACAGCTCCCAAGGCACCGGTTCGAGATCCGCGTGCTCGACCGGGAGCGGCTGGACGAGGCAGTTCGGTTGCACCAGCTCGATCTGCTGTTGACCAACCCGGTCCACTACGAGCTGCTGCGGCAGTACCACTCGCTGGCCGGCGCGATCGCCACGGTGATCCGACTCCACCAGGGGGAGCCGGTGGCGTTGCTGGGCGGAACCGTGATCACGCTTCGCACCCGGGACGACATCACGAGCCTGCGCGACCTCCGGGACAAGACCGTAGCCATTCCTGGCACCGAGTTTCTAGGTGGTTATCAGGCCATTCAGCGCGAATTGATCGTGGAGGGCATGAAGATACCCGACACCTTTCTGGACGTGATCGAACTCACTGACCACGATCACGTAGTGCATGCGGTGCTTGCCGGTCGCGCCGACGCGGGGTTCCTTCGGAGCGGCGTGCTTGAGCGTCTTCAGGAGACGAATACGCCGGGAATCGACCGCTTGCACGTGCTCCGGCGCCAGGATCTTCCCGGATACCCGTTCCAGGTCTCGACACGACTGTATCCGGAATGGCCGCTCGTCGCGTTGCCACACCTCGACGAGCGACTGCTCACCGATATCAGCATCGCCCTGCTATCACTCCGGCCCGAACATCCGGCGGCCCAGGCGGCCGGCCTGTACGGCTTCAAGGTGCCCTCTGATTACCATGTGGTGGACGACCTGCTGCGCGAACTGGGACTGCCCCCCTACGACCGCCCTCCCACCATTACGCTGGAAGACCTTTGGCGGCAGCACCAACTGCTGCTGATGACCGGGGCGGCTGCGGCCGCGCTGGTGCTCGCGCTGCTGATGCTGGCCTGGATCCAGAACCTGCGGCTGCGCGAACAGCGCCGGCGCACCGAAGCCAGCGGCCGCCTGCTGCGCAAAATCACCGCGCAGATCCCGGGCATGGTCTATCAGTTTCAGATGCTGCCCGATGGAACCCCCCGTTTCCGCTATCTCAGCGCTGGTGCCCGGGCACTGTTCGGGCACGATACCGAGTCCGTGCGCGAGGACGCGGAGCAGGCGATCTCCCTGATCCACGCCGAGGATCGTGCGCAGTTCGTCGAATCCGTGCAGCGGTCGGCCCGGGATCTGACCGACTGGCGCGAGGAACTGCGCCTTCAGAACCCCGACCGGGGCCTGATCTGGGTCGAGACCCACTCGACGCCCGAACGCCTGCCGGACGGCAGCACGGTATGGCACGGGTACATGAGCGATGTCACGCAGCGAAGGGCCATTCAGGACGCGCTGCGCAGAAGCGAGGCGCTCCTACGCACCACCGGACACATCGCCGGGGTCGGCGGCTGGGAATTCGACCTCGCGAGCGAGACGCTGGTGTGGACCCCGGAAATGACCCGGATCCTTGGCCTCCCGGACGACCATCGGCCCACTCTCGACGAAACGACGCGCTATTGCCACCCGCAGAATCGTCCGGAACTGGAACGGCTGCTGCAGGACGCGATGACCCGCGGGCATTCCTACGATCGCGAATTCCGCTGGATCACCGCTAAAGGTGAAACGATCTGGGCACGCACGATCTGTGTCCCGGAACAGACAGCAGGCCGGGTGACCCGGCTCAACGGCGTATTCCAGGACATCACCGACCGCAAGGAAGCCGAAGACGCGCTGCGCCGCGCAGCCATGGTGTTCGAAAACACGCGCGACGGCGTAACCATCACGGATGCGCAAGGGAGCATCATCGCCGTGAATCAGGCGTTCACGCGAATCACGGGTTACCCGGCCTCCGAAGTACTCGGCAAGAGCCCGGGACTACTGAAGAGCGACCACCAGGACAACGCGTTCTACCGGGGGATATGGAGGCAGTTGACCGAAACGGGCCACTGCCAGGGAGAAGTCACGAACCGCCGCCGCAACGGCGAGATCTACCCGGTGCTGCTCACCATCGACGCGGTCCCGGGCACCGACGGTTCCCCGGAATTCTACGTGGGGGTGTTCACCGACCTGGCCGAATTGCGCGAGAGCCAGCGACGTGCGGATTACCTGGCCCACCATGACTCGCTGACCGGGCTCGCCAACCGGGTGCTGCTCGAGTCCAGGCTTACCGAGGTCACCGAGCGGATCCAGCAGCATGGCGGCCATGCCGCTGTGCTCCTAATCGACATCGACGGCTTCAAGCACGTGAATGACAGTCTCGGGCTGTCCATGGGCGACCGGCTGCTGGTGCGGATCGCCGAGCGGCTGGAAGCCCGGCTGCCCAGGGGCCACCACCTGGCACGCACCGGCGGCGACGAGTTCGTGATCCTGATGGAACGGACAGACCGGCCCGAGAATGCCGCTGCGATGGCGCGCGACACACTGGCCTGGATCCGGGAGCCGATGAGTCTGGATCACAGCCGCGAGGTTTTCATGACCGCCAGCATCGGTATCAGCCTGTGCCCGGAGGACGGAGTGGACCCCGAGGCCTTGCTGCGCAACGCCGACTCGGCGATGTTCAAGGCCAAGGAACTGGGCCGCAACACGTTCCAGTTCTACACCGAGGCGCTCACACACGCAGCCATCCACCGGCTGTCGCTGGAGACACGGCTGCGCCGCGCGGTACAGAACGACGAGTTCGTGCTGCACTACCAGCCCCAGGTGCGAATCTCGGATGGCCGTGTCGTCGGCGTGGAAGCCCTGCTGCGCTGGCAGGATCCCGACATCGGGCTCGTTTTCCCGGACGAGTTCATTCCTGTTGCGGAAGAAACGGGTCTGATCACCCGGATCGGGGAATGGGTGCTGCAGACCGCGTGCCGGCAGATGCAGGAATGGCTTTCCAACGGGCACGGCCCGGACACGGTAGCGGTGAACCTCTCGCCACGACAGATCCAGCTGAACGACACGCCGGCGCTGGTGGACGGCATCCTGCAGTCGACCGGCCTGGCAGGCCGGCACCTCGACCTGGAGATCACCGAGACGGCACTGATGGAACAAGGCCCGGACGCAGCCCGCATCCTGCACGACCTGAAGGCGCTCGGCGTCCGCATTTCGATCGACGACTTCGGCACCGGCTATTCCTCGCTCGCCTACCTGCAGCGGTTCCCGGTAGACGAGCTGAAGATCGACCAGAGCTTCGTGCAGAAAATACCCGATACGTCGGGTGCGGCTGAGATCGCCGCAACCATCATCGCGATGGGCCGCAGCCTGGGGCTGACGGTCGTCGCCGAGGGCGTTGAGACCGACGCGCAGCTCGAGTTCCTGCGCAATCACAACTGTGGCGTCTACCAGGGATACCTGGCAAGCCGGCCTGTCCCTGCCTTGGTGCTCCAGCAGTGGCTGACGGTCCGAACCGACTCCGCCATCGGCGACCCGACTGGCTGACATGGAACCGATGGCCCGACCGACAGACGGCAGGCGGACAAGGACGTACTCCCTGATGGTGCACGGGGGCGCAGGCTTGCTGAAACAGGCCGACGATCCACGGGTCGCCGCGGCCCTGCTCGAGGGCATCCGGGCCGCCCTCGAACACGGCCGAGGAATCCTCGCGCGCGGGGGGAGCGCGGTCGATACGGTCGAAGCCTGTGCCGCACACCTCGAGGACGATCCGCTGTTCAACGCTGGTCGCGGGTCGGCTCTGAACGAAGACGGCCGGGTGGAACTCGACGCCGGGATCATGGACGGTCGCACGCTCGCTGCAGGCGCCATCGCCGCGGTCCGTGGCGTTGCCAACCCGATCCGGCTCGCACGCCGGGTGATGGACGATGGCGAACACGTCCTGCTAGCTGGGGACGGCGCTCTGCGCTTCGCACAACGCTGCGGCATCCTGACCAGCCCCGAAGCGTACTTCATTACCGGTGAGCGCCTGCGGGAACTACAGCGGGCTCGGGTCCGCGGCCGTCGCGTCCCCGAACAGCCGCGGACCGAGGATCCATTTCCTCAGGGAACCATCGGCGCCATCGCACGCGACCAGCACGGCCATCTGGCGGCAGCGACGTCGACTGGGGGCACCGTGAACAAGCGACTGGGCCGGGTCGGGGACTCACCGATCGTCGGCGCCGGCGTCTATGCGGATAATGCCACCTGCGCGATTTCCGCGACCGGTCATGGCGAGGATCTCCTGCGCAGCCTGATCGCCGGATCCATCGCGGCCGCAATCGAGTTTCGTGGCCTCGAGGCCGCCACTGCCGTCGAATACGGCATCGCGCGGCTTGGCACCAAGTTCGCCGGCCAGGGGGGCGTGATCTGCGTCGACGCTCACGGCCGCTGCGCGGCTGGAACGACCACCCCGCGCATGATCCACGGCTGGATCGAGCACGGGGGCGACGCGGCATGTGCGCTGTGAGATCTGACGGGCGGGGTCATTCCCGGCATCGATCCCGCACCATCTAAAGTCTTTGCTGCTGTCTCCACTCGCGCCGTTTCTGATCGAGGTAGCGGTCGCGGTCCAGCTCGCGCAGTTGTTCCGGGTGCCGTTCACTCAGGTCGAACCAGCGTTCGAGGCGCGCCTGCAGACGCCGTGCTTGCGGCTCATGCCGGGTTTCCAGATAGGCTTTCAGACCGAGATGGAAACGCATCACGTTGCGCTCGATCATCCCGCGCAGGCCACGCACCGGCTCTCCGTCTTCGTCCAGGCTGAAACCGATGCGATGCCGCCCTCCGGTCGCGAAGTAAACCCTTAGCGCAAAGCGGGTCAGCGCCCCGATTTCCACCGAGTACCGGAACCGAACGAACGTCTCGTCCGCATCGATCGGAAACGCCTCGAGCTGCATCCGAAAGTTGCGGGTGCCATGGGGACCCCGGGCGCCACCGACCGATACTTCCAGGTAACCCTCATCGACACGAGTGGCTTCGAAAAGCAACTGCAGCGCCGCGGCCTCGTCGGGCGCTTCGAAAAACCGGCGACCGACGTAGAGATGCAGCGTCGATGCCCGGTCGACGCCCTCGTCGTGGGTACAGGCCTTGACGTTCGGATGCAGAAACGCAGTCTCACACCAACTCGCCGCCGAACCGAGCACGCCGGCAACCTCGTCGAAGCCGTAGGGCACCAGCGCATGGATCTTCCCAAGGATCTCCCGGTTGCCTTCGGTGGACTCGAGTTCGATGCGTCCGGGGAGCGGCGAGCGCTCGATGCGCTCGAGCATCTCCGCGTGCCGTGCCTGCGGCGCGAAGTCCTGCCCGAACACGGCCATCCCCGACAGTAGGGACACGGCCAGCAACAAGCTCGCCCACCGAAAAATGTTCCCCTTACGCTTCATCACAGCCGGACAGGCATTGGTACACTCCTCCCGCCACCACCAGCGGAGAAGGTGTCCGCCATACGAGCCAAAAATTCAATAGCTTGAAAGCGGATTTCTGATCGTTCCCACAACCGTTCCCACAAAGGAAAAACGCTTGGCGGGGCGGACCCCGGGGCTTCCCTGCTGGTATCCGGGGGCCACTGTATCGCCCCGGCTGCGAATTCTGAACCCCTATACTCAATATCCTCAAAATCCTCAAAACCCCTCTTGGGAAACTCGGGGTTTCCGGAAGCCCGGAACCAGCCCCCCACCCACGAAAAACCCCGGCACAGCGGTCTCACGGCAGTCTCAGAACGGTCTCATGGTCTCACGGCGGCCCGTCGGTCCCGGCCTGACGAAACGCACCGGAAACGGCACGGAATCCCAGCAGAACCATTACAATAATGGTGGACAGACCAAACAGACGGAGGCAGCCATGGGCGGCTCGATCGACAGCATGAGCGAAAGCATGGACCGCCGGCTGAAGAAGATCATGGGCCAGGTGGACCCTGCGGACTACGGCATCGACGTTGCCGAGGTAGACCGGCGCATCGACGCGGAACTCGCGAAGGTGAAGCAGCCGGCGCCGAAGAAGGATCCCAAGGCAGGCGCCGATGAATGAAGGCCTGATCCTTCGCGCACTCGCCTTCGCAGCCCACAAGCACCGCGACCAGCGGCGGAAGGATGCCGACGCCTCGCCTTACATCAACCACCCGATCGCGCTGGCCGATATTCTGGCCAACGAGGCCGGCGTCACTGACCCCGCGGTTCTCTGTGCCGCCATCCTGCACGATACGATCGAAGACACCGAAACCACCCTGGAAGAACTCGAGGACGCTTTCGGGCCGGAGATTGCGACCATCGTCGCCGAAGTGACCGACGACAAGACCCTGCCCAAGGACCAGCGGAAGCAATTGCAGGTGGAACACGCAGCCCATGCGTCTCCACGCGCGAAGCTGGTGAAGCTCGCCGACAAGATCGCGAACCTGCGGGATATTGCGGCCACCCCACCGGCCGACTGGTCCACCGAGCGCAAGCGCGAATACTTCGACTGGGCCAGGCAGGTCGTGGACCGCACACGGGACGCGAGCCCCGGGTTGGGACAGTTGTTCGACCAGGTACACCGCCTTCGGCCCTGACTGCCAGCCCCCGCTGGGTTATTCCGGCCGGTAGGCGCTCAGACCGGCAGCCGCCCGGCCGCCAGCGCTGCAAGCTGCTCGTCGGTCATCGAACTCAGATCCACCGGCATATCCAGCCCCCAGGCCTTGCGCTCGCCGTCCTGGATCAGCTTCAGGGTCTCGACGTGGATCTTCGCGGCCTTCAGGCCCTCGAAGGCGGCACGCTTCATGGCCAGCAGTAACTGCTGCCGCTCCATCGGATCCTTGATGTCCGCGGGAATCTGATCCCCGACGTTCTGGTGGCTCTCCTTCGCGGCCCGGGCCATCACCCGTGCGGCCTCGAGTTCGTCTCGGTGCCGGTCGATAATCACGGCCCGCCGACCGGCTTCCTCGTCCAGGGCAGCGGCCCTTTTTTCCGGGGTAGCCTCAGCCGGCACCCTGGCCACCCTGTCGGCCACCGCGCGGTAGATCGTGCCGGCCGTGGCCTGCTGCCAGCGCTCGCGTTTCGCACGCTTCTGGACCGCCGACCGGCTCACATCATGGCGAGCAGCGACCGCGTTGAGGGACATGCCCATCTCGTACTCGGCTCGGGCCGTTCCCCATTGGTCCAGGGTCAGTGCCGGCATGGTTCATCCTCCCTCACGTGCACCTTCACAGGATACTCGTTCGGCCACGATGATCTCGGCGGATTGCTCGGGGTTCTGAGCCTTGTTCTTCACGCAGGCAAGCCCAGCATGCCGGCCGTTCGGTAATGAGGCACCGCAGGAGCAGAGCGCGACATAACCACCCTCTCCCCGGGCGCCGCAGTCGGCACAGCGGGCAACGATGCTGCCGTCGGCCCGCTCGCCTTCCAGGACGCACCCCAGGCAGTACCGGCACACGTGGTCGGTGACGATCCAGCCTTCCGGGTCCGGCCGGTCATCAGCCATCGGCGGGCAGACTACCCGGTCCCGACAGCGTCCGGTCCAGGCACCAGGCCAGAGCCTGCGTGTCGCCCAGCTTCGCCTGCCGAATCATGGCGTCCACCAGTCCCGGCACCTCGGGCTCCAGGCGATCATGAACCGCCAGACGTGCCGTGCGCGCCAGGTTCCGCGGTCGGCCAGGCTTGCGTCCAGTAGGGGCGGCCATGTCACCGCACCCACTGCGCCAGACGCGGGTCCATGCGCCTGATACCGCCAGCATCCCGGTGGGCGGTCGCTGCTGCCATCAGCGCCAGCTCGAGCCTCTGGCAGGTCAGCGCCAGCGCGTGAATGCGAACCTCCTTGACCGCATTGGTCCAGCCGCGCTCCCACTCCATCAGCGCCTTCGTGATGAGTTCATCGCGGACTGGTGCTTCGGCTTCGACTCGCGCGATCAGATCCTCCAGCGCTTCGGCATCGGTCGCCAGCAGGTGTACCCGCTGGGCATCGTCGTCGCGCTCATCGCCGGCAGCCCGTCGCTGCCCGATCTCGGCACGCTCGGCCTTCAGGCGCTCCAGGCGATCGCGAAGCTCCCCGACCTTGTGTCGGTGCGCCTTGATCGCAGAATCCTCGGCTTGGGCCTTCTGTTGCGCCAGGAGCAGGTCCACCGCGCGCTCCGGCGGTACTTCGATCTCAGGCTTGGCGATCGCCAGCACCCGGTCCACGATCTCCTGGATCTCGGCGCTGGCCTCAGCAGCGCCCCGGACGGCATCCTGCGCGGCGGCTGCCGATTCCCGGTTCTCGACGGCTACCTGGTCCTCGAGCCGGTCCATCTCTTCGACGGCAAGGTCCAGGGTCGCACGGATCGCGGTCGTGTCCTCGCCAGCGGCGACGGCGGCGTCCAGTTCGGATTTCGCTCGGGCCACGCGCTCGCGGGCTTTCTCCAGCATGGTGTTTTGCATCTCGGTCTTTCCTCGGTTGACCGGGTTTCGGTTGATTCCGACCCGGTAGAGGAAGATTGTCATCACGACATATCAGCGCGTGACCAAGAGTGAACGATGGTTCACAATACGGTCCAATGGTCACGATCCAGACAACCAGCTCGTTCGATGCGTGGTTCGAGTCCCTGCGGGACCGGCAGGGCAAGGCCCGGATCGAAGCCCGGCTGCGGCGCGTAGAGATGGGTCACATGGGCGACGTGAAGGCGGTCGGCAAGGGCGTGCAGGAGATGCGGATCGACTGCGGACCCGGATACCGGATCTACTTCACCCAGCGGGGCATCGAGATCGTGATCTTATTGGCTGGTGGCGACAAGGATTCCCAGCGACGGGACATCCGCGCAGCCACCGAACTGGCCCGGCAGATTGGAGACTAACGACATGACCAACGTGACGCTGAAGCGCTGGGACGTGGTGGACCATCTCCGCACCGACGAAGAGATGGCGCTCTATCTCGACGCCTGCTTCGCTGAAGATCCAGGGGACGGGAGCCTGATCCGGGTCGCTCTCGGAGACATTGCCAGAGCACGCGGCATGACCCAACTGGCCCGGGATACCGGCATGGCTCGCGAGGGTCTGTACAAGGCGCTGTCCGCTGAAGGGAATCCGGAGTTCGCGACGATCATGAAGGTCGTGCGAGCCCTCCGGCTTCGGCTGCATGCCCACAGCGCGAGCGAAAACCGCGAGCCGAGCATCCTGGCGCAGTAGTCCTCCGGCCTCGATCGCCCCCGCGCTCGGCTCCTTGTCCTCTGTGCTCGCGGCCTGGATCTGCTGCATGAATTCCTCGCCGAACTTGGCGCGGATCTTCTCTACTGCGCGTTCCGGGTCTTGCGGCAGGTAGAGCTGGCGGGCGGCTTGGCGCTGGGATGCCTTCTGCTTGTGGTTACAATCAATTGATTGTGACACTCGCTGTTGGGTTACCCCGATAGCCTCCGCAATCTCCCTCTGCGTCGCCTCCGGGTTCTGCTCGCGCAACTCCTGAACCCTCGCCGCGATGTCGGCCTGCTTGGACTTCAGCGCCACCGGTCCGGGATGGCGTACTTTTCTTCAAGCGCCCGAGTGCAATCCTTGAGTGTGCGGTAGATCACGGTGCGGCGGAACTGCCATGCGTTTACTGGCGTTCTGATCTCTACGGCCGTCAGATTCCCCTTCTCATCAAGCACATCATGCGCCGATGGATCCTCTCCATTCTCACGATGGTATTGAAGCCAAAACGCAGGGCTCTGGAAGGGCATACACTCGCGATCTCGGTTTTCAGCGTGCCACGATTCCGACTCAGCCACATCGACCGCTTCCGTCGGTGGCTCGGCTACCGTCAGCTCTAACCCCAACTGATGAAGAGCGTTAAGACGCTGGGCACGCTGTCCGATTCGTACAATCTTGCAGGCCAGCATTCGGTTAGAGCCCGCAGATGCACGCTGCGAGTCGTAAAGGCCGCAGTCAAGTTCAACGAACTTGCGCCAATGGTATTGAATCTCATCAAATTCCCTCGCTTGCCTCTCACGCCAATCCTCCGGCGTGTTCAGGTATTCACGAGGATAACGAACGGCGTGATCTCGAGCTTGGGGGAGTAATCTTCTAAGTAGCTCTTCCTGGCTCGTATGCAGCGCGTGTACGCAATCTGAAAAATGGTAGCTGGACCTGGCGGGCGTGCACTGTGCTTTCGGGTCTTCGTAGATGACAAGCGATCGTGCAGTTTCGCCTTCAAGGGCCGTTCGCGTTTGGGCGTACACAACTCCGTGACCGGCAAGAATGATCGCCGCAATGAGCGGCAAGAGAACAAAGCCAGCCAGGACAAGCCGCAGTACACCCACCTTGAACATCAACGACACTCCACACCGTTCACGGACATCCTTGAGGCTAGACCACCCGGGCGCCGGCTTACCAGATCGAGTTCACGGCAGGACGAATGCGCCCCGGACGTGCCGGGGCTCAGATGGGAATGACGGACTGGTCAGCCAGACCCGAACGCGAAGTCGCTGAGATGGTAGGCGCCTTCGCCGACGCTGGTGTCCCGGACGCGGCCATCGACCTCGACCTCAACTTCCGGCGGCCCCTCCGGTTGCGGATGGACGTGCACCACCACATTGACCGGATCCGGGTTGTTGCGCTGGTAGGCGCTGAAGTGGCGGTTGAAGCGTTCCCGGTGCTCGGTAGGCTCGCGCCAGTAGTAGGCGCCTTCGTCCCGGAAGTTGCCGGGGCCGGCGTTGTAGGCCGCCAGGGCATCCTCCAGCGTGTGGATATACGGCTTGTCCCACAGGTGGCGCATGTACTTCCCGGCCGCCTCGATGGATGCATAGGGGTCGAACGGGTCGTTCAAGCCCATGTCCCGGGCGGTGCCCGGCATGAACTGCGCAATCCCTTGTGCCCCCGCATGGGAGACCGCGTTCGGATCGTGATTGCTCTCGGTACGGGTCAGCGCCCAGATCGTGCCCGAGGCAGGCTGTAATGGGCGTCCACGCGCTCCATCGCGGCCCGTGACGGGATTCCATCGGTCGAGCCGATCCCCGGCCCGACCGTGTGCAGGTCAGACCACGGGATGATCCCGGGGCCGATGCGTCCCAGCCCGGACAAGCCGAATCGTCTGGCGGCCTGTGATTCCGGGGTCTCCCGCTCATCGCCCGGGCCGATGCGCCCCAGCCAGGACAGATCATCCGACGGCTCTGGCTCGATGGGCTCTGGTTCGGGCAACTCCGGTTCAGGTCGGCGCCGGCGGAAGAACCAGAACGGGCCGCGGTTCTCCCAGCGCTCGCGTTCCTGTCTCAGTTCCTCCTGGCTCATGCTCGACCTAGGGGTCGGCAGCAAGGGCCGGGCCGCGTCATCGATGGCCTGTCCAACCCCTGCCCCAACCCTACCCCCACGGCGGAACCACGCGAGGTTTTCGTTGATCTTCTTGAGCTCGTCGATCAAGTCGTTCACTACACCCAGGCCGTCCGCGATGTAGCCCGTCAGGTTGGTAAGCAACGGGCGGGCGTCGCGCACCAGTTGCTCGAGCTGGTCGGAAAGGCGGGCAGTCTCGCTCTTCCACTTTGTGGATACGGTCGGGATAAGCCCTTCCTCGTCCGCCCTCCGGATGCGGTCGGCCACGTCCTCGACGTTCACCGGCCCGGCCGCACGCGCTTCCTCGATGATCTTCGCGATCTGCCCCAGGCCCGACGCGTCCATCTCGGACAGGTCGACGCCGGACTGCTCCAGCAGCGACTGCATGTTGCCCAGGCCCGACTGGCGCATCTGCTTGTCCACCGCCATCATGGCCTCAGCCTGCCGGCTGGACAGCCCGAAGAACCCGCCCAGCGCCGAGTACGACGCATACGGGTTGTTCAGGTTCGCGGCATCGCGCCGGAACTGGTCCATCACGATCTGCAGAAGGGTCCGGTTGTCGTCGCCACCGAAGGCCTGGCCCGGGGTGCCGAACGCGCCGTAGTCGCGCAGGTAGCGCTGCTTGTAGATGTCGCCGGTGACGCCGGACAGCGCCCGGTACATGAAGAACTCGCCAGCCTCACCGCCACCGATGTTGCGGATCCCGGTATCGGCCGCGGCCAGGATGCGCTCGCCGGCACCGCCCTTCAACGCGGTCTTGCCGGTCGCGGCCGATACGTCGAACATCGCCGAGTAGGCCTGCATGATCGCCCGCGTGTTGGGCGCCTCAAGCGTCGATTCCCAGATCCGGTCCGCCATCCGCGTCACCTGACCCAGGAGTTCATCGCCGCGGGCATACATTCCGGACCGGCCGATCATCTCGGCCAGCAGGGTTGCGAACTCGCGCCGGTCCTGGCGCTCGAACACGCCCGCGAACTGCAGGGTGCCGAACGAGCGCGTGGTTCCCTCGGCATTCATCCCCAGGCCGCGGGCCAGCGCCACCGAATCCTTGACGGCATCGGTGGCGCCTTCCACCTCGCCGGAGGCACGCGCGTAGCCCTCGGTCAGACGGGCGGCCTCGGCATTGGCCAGCCCGAATTGGGTCACCAGCCCGGTCACGCTGTCGCGCAGTTCGTCGAAGGTGCGCCCCAGCTCGTCGAAGCGCATCAGGGTATCGGTGGCATCGCTGGTCTGGTCGGCCTCACGCAGGCCTCGCATCAGGCTGGCGACAAGGCCACCGCCCATTGCGATAGGCAGCGCCGTGCGTGCGAGCGTCCCCAGCGAACCACCCATCGGTGCCGCGAAATCGCCCCCGCCCGGTGGACGCTGGCCGCCATCGCCACCGTAGGCATGCCCGGATCCCTGCACCAGCCGATGCAGCGCCTTGTCCCGCTGCTGCTGCTCCGGAAACGCCCGCCCCCAGTCCACCGCCCACGGATCGCGACCCGCCTGGCCCGAATCGCGCAGGCCACGCGTGAACTGGCTTCCAGGCGAGATCCGCTGTAGCGCGAGCATGCTGGAACGCAGCCGGCTCATATCGCGCTCGAGATCCTTCAGCTCCGGGTGCGACAGGTCCATCTCGGAGAAGGCCTTGCCTTCCTGTCCAGCACGCTGGATGGCGCGCTGGATGTCCTGCATCGCACGCAGGACGCTGCTGGGATCGGCGCTGAATCGAACGTCACTCACGGGCCACCTCCTGAGCCGCGGTTACGCTGCGGAAACGGTATCACAGGGCGCGCGCATGAAGCGCTCGGGCGCGGCATCGGAGTCGTCCTCGCCAACGCAGCGGATGTTGATCTCGCCCAGGCGCCGGGCCGCGGTCTCGATCAGCGATAGCAGGGCATCGACTTCGGCATCGGTCATCGGGGTGGCGTCGTTGTCGTGGCGGTCGGACAGATCCCGGCGCAACATCCCCGCGGCCGTGCGGATCGTGGCGGGAACGTCGCGCAGTTCGTCCCGGTGGGCCAGCGCGCGGCTGGCGATGATGTCCGGCTGGTCGATCAGGCGGGTTGTCGTGCTGGTATTGTGGTCGGTGCTCATCGTGGTTTCCTCGGTTGGCTGTGGTGAGTCGCCCCGTCTGTCAGGCTCATGAGATGGGGCGTTTTTCTTGCTTCGATCGCGTGCGCAGCGCCTTCAATTCGCCGCGCAGTTCGGCGGCTTCCTGTGCGATCGCCTCGCGGGCTTGCCTCTCGGCTTCCAGGACCTCCCGGAGCCGGTCCCGGTCGGTGCGGGCTTCGCGAAGATCCTCGCCCAGAGTGTCGGCACGGGTCCGGACTTGCACGAGTTCCCCGCGCAGGGTGGTCATGTCGCCGCTGGCTTCGGCCCGGGCGGCCTGTTCTCGCTCCAGGGCCTCGCGCAGCCGGGCAACCTCGGCACGGGCTTCCTGCAGGGCCTCGGCCTGTCCCTCGGCACGCAGCCGGGTTTCCGCTGCCTGGATGCGGGCAGACTCGGCGGCTTCGCGCTCCCGGACCACTTCGGCCTTGAGCGCCATGATTTCCTCGGCCAGCCCCTCGGCGTTCAGTTGTGCGGTATCCCGCTCGGCACGCATCGCGGCCAGCGCCTCGGTCAGGTCGGCCACCTCGGATTCCAGCGCCTCCCCCGCCCGTGCAAGCTCGTCTGCCCGAGCCTGCGCCTGCTCCAGCCGGGATTCCGCTTCGGCCTTGGCTTCGGCCGTCTGGCGCTCGATCTCGCGCAGGATCGCGGCCTGGATGGCTTCGGGTAGCTCCGTGGGCCGTTTCGGTGCCGGTCGCGTGTCTTGCCAGGCGGTCAGGTGCCGGTGAATCGTGTTCGGCGATCCCGTGCCGAGCCGGTCCCGGACGCGGGCAATGGTCACGTTCTCGCCGGCAGCCGCCAGGGCTTCGGCGGCTTCGGCAACCTGTGCGTAGGTGATCCCTGGGCGGGCCATGGGTGTCTCTCCCGGTTCGTATCGTATCGTATTGCTTCACGTAATATGATATACGATACACTACGAAACGCAACCGAAACCGGGCCGAAAGGGGAAAAAGAACCCGGCACATGGCCGGGCAAGTCTGGCAGGAGGCGAACGAGAATTCGGGTCAGCGGCGCAGGACCGTCAGGACCGGGGCCGTGTGGTTCAGTGCCGTCTCGGCACGCATGACATCAAGGGGATTCACGTCGGGCCGCTGCAGCATCTCGCCCAGGGCGCGGCGCTGGGCTGCGTGCGCCTTCATCAGCGTGTCCTGCTGGCGCTGATGATCGCGAACCGTGCGCAGCAGCCCTTCCAGGTGCCTGGGACCGTGGATGCGGGCCATCAGTGCGCCTCGCGCTCACGCGGCGTGGCTGCGGCCCCAGCCATGCGAGCACCAGCAGCGACCAGCGGTGCAACCTTCGTCATGACTGCGGACTCGCGCTGATTCAGCGCCGTCTCCTTCATCATCACGTCCAGCGGTTGCATGCGTCCGGCCTCGAAGTCCGCCTTCATCTGCTGGCGCTCTCGGCGGATCTGCTCAAGCTGGCGCTGGCGATCGTCGCCATAGTCGCGCAGCTTTCGGCCCGAGTCCGTGAACTGCCGGCTCGGTGGTCGGCGGTCGGGAAGATCAGGGAGCCCGGCAGCCTTGCCGAAGTCGGAAATCAGGCGGTCGAGTTCCGCGTAGGGATCGGTGTTCAGCATGTCTCGGTCCTCGGTTGTGGCGCCCGTCGGCACCGTGGTACGTCGTACAGGTTCATGGTCGCATCACGACGCGCGGCGGCGTTCCGCAAGCTGTGCGCGGCGCTCGGCGAGCGTTTCCCGGGCCAGCACCTCGGCCCAGGCAGGATCGTGGTCGAAGCGATCGGCACGGCGGCGCAGGTCGGCGAGTTCTTCGGCCAGGCGTTTGCGGTACTCCCGGCGCTGTCTCCGCGTGGGTTCCGGCTCCGGTGTGATCTCCGCAATTCGCACGGCAATCCGGGCCAACCGCGCTTGCGCGACATCGCCCGCGGGACCGAGGGACCGGATTTGCCGGGCTTCGCGCTCTAGTTCGCGACGTTCCTCGAGTTCCCGGCGCTGCCGGCGGGCAAGGGGCAACAGGGATTTCGCCAATTCCTCCTGGATGCGCGCCCCGGTCCACACGATCGGTGCCCGGCGGGCCGGGGTATTCAGGGTGCGCAGCGCCTTCGCTACGCGGCTTTCGTGGTTCATGTCTCGTGTCTCCCTTGGTCATGCAGCCCGACGGCGGCGCCGGGGCTTTCGTTTCGGTCCGAACTCGCCGATCAGCTTGTCCACGCAGCTCCAGTCCTCGGACGGCGCCCGGCGGACCATGCGAACCACCAGCCGACCATCAAGCATGCGGGCCTCGGCGACCGCGGCATCGGCTTGCAGCAGTTTCAGCAGGGCGCTCACTGGTCGCCCCCGCTGGCCTGCTTTCCCTGCCACTCCAGGAACGCGCGCAGTTCATCGTCGCTCAGCGCCAGGTACGCTTCCTTCGCGGCCTCGATCGACCCCGCGCTCGGCTCCTTGTCCTCGGTGATCGCGGCCTGGATCTCAGGCGCCTGGAACACGCGCAGCAGTGCCCCGGACTGCGGATTCTGCCGAGTCCACCGGGATGCTCTTGGTAGGCTTCCGGAACCCGGCCTCGATCGCCGCAGCGTTGGCGGTCAGTTCGCCGGCTTCCACCTTGCCCAGCAGTTCGGGGTTATCGCGGGCCAGGCGGCGGAGGGTGTAGGTCTGGTCATTGCCGCGAGATAAACGGGTTACATTGTCACCCGTTTTATTCCCCCTTCCCGGTCCTGCCTTGCCTTCCGCTACCGGGTTCGCAGGCAACGGATTCTCCGCAGCCTCCCGGACCTTCGTCGCGATGTCGGCCTGCTTGGACTGCACCAGCCGGGCCTTCTTGCCGGGGTCGTGCTCGGCGATGTACTCGCGCAGGAATGAGCCCAGGGAGAAGATGTGCCCAAGGTAGCTGTCGGCCCACTCGAAGAAGTCGGCGGCGCAGGTCCATGTCACCGGCAAATACCCGGGCAATTCCGTTTCCTCGCCCGGTTGGTGCCACTCCACGGATGGGAGTGTCTTGGTCACCAGCCGGGTGTATTCCTCGAGATCCATCACCCGGCGGGACATCGCGACATACGTCCAGCGCAGTAGCGCTTCAATCGGCGTGATGTCGCCATCCTCAAGCGCGATCCGCCAGGTGTTGTAACTACGAGGGTCACGCTGCGACATCGGTTGCCCTCCCCGTTTCCCGCACCAGCGCAGCGAACGCAGGCAGCGTCACGGCCGCTGTCCAGTCGATCCCGGGCCACGGTCCTAGCCCCGGTCGCACGTCCTCCAGGAGCACCAGGACACGCCAGGGCGCGCGATCCTCCCTCCAGGCTAGGGCAAGGACGTAGACCGGCGGATTCCGCCTGAGCCTCAGCCTGCGTCCACCACGCGGCGAGCAGAGAGGGTGTCGCCCGCTTGTACCGCTTCACCTCGACAGCGCAGGGACCGACGCCAGCCAGATCGTGCCCGCCATCCCGTGTCTGGGACAGGTTCCGAGCGATCCCCGGCCCAAGCTCGGCCTCGAGCAACCGGCGCAGTTCGCGTTCACCCGAAGCCCCTTTCGTGCGGCTTGCTGCTCCCATCACTGACCCTCCTTGCTCGTTGCGGCCGGCTGGAAGTCCTCGGGCATCTCCCAACTCGTGTCTTTGGGCGTTCTCGGCGGCTCCGCCCGGCGGAATCCACCGGCTCGTCGGGGCTTTCGGCCCGGTTTCGGGCGGTACAGGTCGCGTTGCTGTGTCATGGTCATCACTCCTTCGGCTTCGGTTTGCGGCGCGGTCGCAGGCGGAACGGGTTTCTCCGGAACGGGGACCATCCCGGGCGCGCGCAGGCAGGCGGGCCGGGTCGATCGCGATCGGGGTTCATGCGGTCGCCCTCCGCTTGCCGGACGGCCGCGCCGATCTCGCGGTCAGCACCGCGTCCGGGATCAGCGTCCAGGACTCCCGCAGGCTGCCGTCCCGGCCGGTGTAGCGCCCCCGGGTCATGCGCCCTTGGGCTGTGACCATCTCGCCCTTGGCGGCCCGGTCCAGGGCCTCGGCGGCAGCCCCGAAGGCCAGCAGCGATACCCACACCGGTTCCTCGGCGTTGTGCGGGGTCACGTCGATAGCCACCGACGCGCGAACCATCGGCTTGCCGGTCTTGGTCTCGCCCGCCACGGGATCGGCGCCCAGGCGGCCATGCACGGATGCGTAGATCATCGCGTCACCCCCCGCAGCCATGCGTTCGCGGCGTATCGGCCAGCATTCGACTTGCGGATTTCCACCGGCTCAGCGTCGGCAGCCTCGCGCCAGCGGCGGGCATATTCGGCCAGCAGGGCGTCCCGGTCGCGTCGAAACCGAGTGCGGGCATCGACGAACTTCCAGTCCTCGCGCAGCAGCGGCAGTCCGTCCAGCGGGCCGACATCGCGCTCTGTGCGGGCAGCCGGTGCAGGGGGCGGCGCGGGCTGGGTCTTCCGTTCCCGGGCCAGCCGCTCGGCGACGGCGACGGCGAAGGCGCGCAAGAACCGCGGATGGCAATGGGGCTCGTAGCCCTCCGCCCAGTCGGCGGCGCCTTCCTCGCCGAATGCCTCCAGCAGCTCAGAAAGCGTGACCGGCAGCCCCTCGGCGGCTCGGGCCAGGGCGATCCGGAGTTCTGTCAGAGTGCGCTTGGGACCGGCCCGCGACTCGGTGGACGACGGTGGCACTGGCTGCCCAGGTGTCGCACCAGTCGCAAGTGTCGCTGTCGCAGACTGGCCCGGGGCCAGGCGCGTGATTTCCCGTGGCCTATCCTCAATATCCTCAATATCCTCAAAACCCCCAGTGGCGCGTTCGCGACCGCCATCGGGGCGGAGGTTTTGAGGGTTTTGAGCGTTTTGAGCATAGGGGGTTAGATTTCGCTCTCCGCCGTCCGTCCTCAGGTATGCGCGCCAGGTCATCGCCAGCCCTCCGCGATGTCCGGCCGCACCTCGATCACCGTAGACGGCCTGCCGCCGCCGGGTTGGGCGCGATCGACCGTGCGGACATAGCCCCGTTCCTCGAGTGGCTCGATCGCCTCGGCGAAATGGCGCGCACGCGGGAACGTCCCGCGGAGCGCCTGGTGGGCGTCGCGCATCGTGACGCGCGCATGCCGGCCCCGCTCGATCCAGTCCCATACCTTTCGGGCCGCGGCGATGCTGGGATCGGCACCCATCAGATCCAGCGCAGCCAGGCTATGCACGGCGACCGTCGCGACGATCTCCAGCGCGGCAGTCATGGTCAGCGCACTGATCTCCGCGTCCCACGGCTTCCCGCGGGCGTACTCGGTCGCATGCAGCACCGCTGCGATCCGTGCCGCTTGCCCCGGGGCTTTCCCGGCCCAGTCCGTGGCGTGCTCGAACTCACCCCCCGGGCGCATGTCGGCCTCGATCCCGCGTGCGAACTCCAGCCACGCGGCACGGGCATCCGGCGACAGGCGCAGCAGGTATCGCCGCTCTCGTCCGTCGTCATCCGACAGTGCGGGCCAGTCCAGCATCGCCCGTACGCCAGCAGCATAGGCGTCCCGGGTGCCGTCCTGCAGCGGCGCAGGGGTCAGCGTGCGGTACCCCAGCGGGGACGGTGGCAGCAGGTACAGGATGCGCCCGAGCAGCCCGCGACCGCGGAAACCGGGCATCGTCGCCAGCCCGCGCAGCATGTCGGGCTGCGGAGACAGCCCCAGCGTCAGGGCCGGGGCAGTCAGGTAGACAGGCGGACGGCTGCCGCGGTCCACGCGCTCGGCGTCCCCGCTCCACGCCTTCAGGACCATGTCGAGGTTCGGGATGCCATTCGAGTAGCGGCCAGCCAGCAGATCGAAGATGCCTCCCTCCGACGACAGCCATGCCATGCACTCCCCATGATCGGCGAGCAGCACCCCCATGCGCTCCGGGGTTGCGTCCGATGTCCACAGTTGCGGCGGTCGGGGGATCTCGGGCATTGCTGCCTCGATGTCGGACGCCTCATCAGCGGCACCCATGTCACCCTTTTTCGCGGCGCGGGCGCGCAGTTCCTTCACTCGGGCCTGCATCGTTGCGACCGTGGACGTGGTGCGCCGGATCTCCGGCTCGATGTCCCGGGCTGCATCCCGCTCCCAGGCCAGCAGCGGCGCAGTCGCCGCCGACTGGACGGCCGACTTGCGGTTTCCGGGCGGCAGGGCGACCGCGACCCAGAGGTTGGCGGGCTCGATGTGGCCCGGCTGAACCAGCACCCGCAAACGGCGCGCGGCAGCCGCGGAGCAGGTCGCCAGTATCAGCCCGATGGCCAGCTCCGGCGGCGTCTCGGTCGATGCGGCCAGCTCAGCCGCGAATGCCCCGGCCCAGCCCGGCAGTACGTCCGGTGCCAGGCGCGGTAGTCGTGGCGTGTCCAGCGGGATCAGGTCCGGCCACGGCTCGGGCTCCGGCCGCACTCGCGCAATCTCGATCGTCGGAGCGGGGCTATGCGGCATGGGCCACCTCCTGCGCCACGTACAGCGCCCCGGTCGTCGCATCGAGCACGCGATCAGTGTCGTCGCGGATCAGCGCCTCGATCAGCCCACGCACCTGGTCGCCGTCGGTCGGACCGGCGCGGACCAGCAGTACCGGGTCGTGCCCGGCGCAGGGGCGCCAGTCAAACGCCCGCGGATCTTCGCCGGTCGGACAAACGAGCGCCACGAGCCGACTCCCCGCACGCTCCCGCGCCCAGCGCCACGCTCCGGGGCCGATCGCGACCCACGCGGTCGCTGATGGATCGGCCCGCAGCCGGTCGGCGTGCCGTCGCAGGTAGGGCGGCAGGCGGCCGCGCGGCGGACGTAGCATCCCGGTACCTGATTATCACGGAACCTCCGCAGCGAGCACGACAGCGTTCCGTCTCGGTGGTCATTGCGAGCGTCGCTTGTCACTCCTGCCCGTAGCGCATTGAACAGCCGCGGGCTGGCCCGCAGGGTGAGCGCAGCGAATAATCCAGGCGGCGCGGGGAGGACTAACGCCGTTTGGATCGCCACGTTGCTTCGCGCCTCGCGATGACGGTGGTTTCGATGACGGCCCGTTCCAATTTGCGGAGCTTCCCTGATAATCAGGTCCCGGTATGCGCGCGAGTATCATGTGCGTGTCGGTGCTCGCCGATGCTCCCGCCCGATTCCCGGGGTCGCCACCCCGGGCGGGCTCTATCCCCCGTTCTCATAGCAGCCCCCGAGCGCGGTCATGCGCATCGAGCGCGTCCGCGGGCCAGCGGGTCATCTTCTCGCTGATCCGGA
The DNA here is from genome assembly GCF_000321415.2 of Thioalkalivibrio nitratireducens DSM 14787. Classification (NCBI taxonomy): domain Bacteria; kingdom Pseudomonadati; phylum Pseudomonadota; class Gammaproteobacteria; order Chromatiales; family Ectothiorhodospiraceae; genus Thioalkalivibrio; species Thioalkalivibrio nitratireducens. The sequence continues at coordinate 2,131,675 of NC_019902.2, forward strand.
CCGGTGGAGGGATGATCCCGTCGCGTACCCATCGCCATACGCTCTGGCGCGCGATCCCGTAGCGTGCCGCCACGTCGACATCGCGCAGCAGGCGCAGGCGCGTAGGGGCGGTGGATGGGGTGGTCGGTACTGCGGTGTGGTCGGTCATCGGCGCCTCCGTGTTGTTTCGCCGATGCCATCCTATTGTCACGACATGATTCGATGCGCAACTGCGCGGCCGCATCTGTCGGCAGCCGCTACACCTTCACGTGCCCAGGGTTCCCCGGGGTTCCCCGGGATTCAGCCCCGGGGAACCGCTGGGGGAACCGCTGGGGAGCTGACAATTTCAGTAATTTCAATGAGTAGCATTGAGGGTTCCCCGGGTTCCCCCGGTTCCCCCGGTTCCCCCGGTTCCCCGGCAAACAATAGTCGACCGTTAAATTTTCGCGCCCCCCTCGCGCCGAATCGGCAGCACTTCCGCCGCCCCGTGTGGCGCGTTCAGGAGCTTCGCCCAGTCCTCCATGAGCCGGCGGCGCTTGGTCAGAAGATCGCCCCTGCGGTAGGCGCGCTCGACCGCGTTCGGGATCGTGTGCGCCAGTGCCATTTCCGCCACCTCATGCGGGTAGCTGGTGAACTCGCTACACCAGTCACGGAACGTGCTCCGGAACCCGTGCGGCACCGCGTCCACTTTCATGCGGCGCAGGACCGCGCTGATGCTCATGTCCGACAGTTGCCCGAGCCGGGGGGACGCGAATACCAGATCGCAGCCTTCGTGCTGCGGCAGGGCTTTCAATAACCGGATGGCGTCATCACACAGGGGAACCACGTGCTCGCGGCCGGCCTTCATCCGGTCGGCGGGAATCGTCCACGTCCGGGCCTGCAAGTCGATTTCGGCCCAGGTTGCACCGCGAACCTCGCCGGACCGGGCGGCGGTCAGGATCAGGAATTCCAGCGCCCGGGCGGCCATGCCTTCGCGCTGGCGCAGGGCCATCATGAAGTCGTGCATTTCCGGGATCGGCAGCGCCTTGTGGTGCCGAACACGCTTCAGCCTGGTTGGTTTGGGCAGCACGGCGTCCAGGTTTCCCCGCCAGCGGGCCGGGTTGTCGCCGGATCGGTGGCCACTGGCGGTCGCCCAGTTCAGTACCGCCTCGATTCGGCCGCGGACCCGGGAAGCCGTCTCGGGCTTCGTGGTCCACAAATCGTCCCGGCTCAGAGCCTCGACCACATGCGCCAACTCGATGGCATCCACAGGGAGCGCGCCCAGTACTGGGCTGGCGTAGGCGTTCAGCGTCGCCGACCACTGGAGCGCATGCTTCGGGTTGCGGAACTCGCGGGTCTTGGCGGCCAGGAGCTTGCGGGCCGCCTCGTCGAAGGTCAACGCCTTCGCCTCGGCAGCGGCCCGGGCCGCGCGGGCCTCGCGGCGGGCCTGGACGGGATCAACCCCGCTCGCGATCTGTTCCCGGAGAGCGCGCGCCTTCTCTCGAGCCTGGGCAAGGGTGACGTCAGGGTAGGCACCGAGGCCGGCATCACGGCGAGCGGCAAACGGCCGGCCGGTCGAACTCGTGCGCGTGATCGGCAGCGCGTACCGGAAAACCCAGCTTTTCGCCCCCGTCGGCTTCACCACGAGGTAGAGACCGGCGACGCCACCGACGGCATAGCGCCCGGGCTCGACCAGGCGCTTGAGTTCGATTGGGGACAACTCCTTCGATCTCAGTGGCATCCGTTCGTCCGCCCCACAACTGGTCCCACAAACCGGGTCCGAGACCACCACCCAAGATCGGATGGGGCCACGTTCCCACAACCGTTCCCACAAAGAGGATAGCATTGGACGCGACTTCTTGCGACAACCTGTTACAGGACCAGAAAGGGTAAAGCCCGTCAGAACAGGCGCTTATGCTCCATATTCTGACGGGCTTTGACTTGCTGCTACAGTGAACTGGCGGAGAAGGTGGGATTCGAACCCACGAGGGGCTTGCACCCCTGCCGGTTTTCAAGACCGGTGCATTCAACCGCTCTGCCACTTCTCCCCGGTGACGTATTGTCGGCAGTGATCCGCGATTTGGCAACGTCCCAACCGACTGACTGATCGACTGATATCTATGTGTTGCATCACAATTATCCATTGGAGCCATGGGTCTGCAGCCGGATATACTTCCGCGGCCATCCATTGACCACGAGTTATGCGTCCCGCCTGGGATGGCGGCCCCGGCGCGGCCCAGCCAACAATCGCCTCGCGTGTGGCGGGCCGGACGGTGAAATTCCTTGCCCGTTGCAACCAGCGGGCCCCGGCTCGGAGCAAAGATCGCCGATGAATCCGCTTCTGCTGCGTTTCTTCCCGTTCATGCGCTGGCAACGGCCGAACCAGGATACCCTGAAGGCGGATCTGTCCGCCGGCATCGCGGTGGCCCTGGTGCTGGTGCCGCAGTCCATGGCTTACGCGCAGCTGGCCGGGCTGCCACCCGTGTACGGACTGTATGCATCGCTGCTGCCGGTGGTCGTGGCCGCGCTGTGGGGCTCGTCGAACCAGCTCTCGACCGGTCCGGTGGCGGTGGTGTCGTTGCTAACTGCCACCGCGCTGATCCCGCTCGCCTCCCCCGGTTCCGGCGAGTTCATCGTGCTGGCGATCGTCCTCGCGTTCCTGGTCGGGATCATCCAGTTGTCGATGGGCCTGTTGAAGATGGGGGCGCTGGTCAGTTTCATCTCGCATCCGGTCATCGTGGGCTTCACCAACGCTGCGGCGCTGATCATTGGCCTGTCTCAGCTGAACAAGCTGCTGGGTGTGCCGATCGATACCAGCGGCCATTTCCTGGTCGGGCTGGCGGGCATGCTGGCCGAGATCGGCCGGCTACACTGGCCCACGCTTGCCTTCGGACTGGGTGCAATCGCGATCATGGTCGGGTTCAAGCGGATCATGCCGAAGGTGCCGGCGGTGCTCGCCGCGGTTGTGATCACCACTGCGTTGAGCTGGATGGTCGGCTTCGAACGCAAGGCCGAGGTGCCGCTGGCCCAGATCGCACCCGAGACGGCCGCGCAACAGATCGAGTCCTGGTCCGAACTGAAGGACAGAAAGAGCGGGATCGACCGGGAGATCCGCGAGCGCGAGGCGGTAATCGAGCGCGCCGATCCGCGCGATGCCGCTGCCCTGCGCTACGAAGCGGATCTGCTGCGGATCGAGGCCGAGAAGGTCCGCGAGGCGACCGAACAGGCGCGCCAGGCGCTTCGTGACGTCCACTTCAGGATGATTGCCGCTGACGACCAACCCCCGCGATTCGTCACCGACGAGGCGCTGGACCCCGAACAGCAGACGGACGGGCGGACCTGGCGCGTCGACGGGATCGACGGCCAGTCGGTCCAGATGAACGCGGGCGGCAAGGTAGTGGGGGACATCCCCGCCGGGCTGCCCACGTTTGCGGTCCCCGATCTCAGCATCACCACCGTCGCGGCACTGTTCACGACCGCGTTCGTAATCGCACTGGTCGGATTCACGGAAGCGATCGCGATCGCCCGGGCCATCGCGGGCCGCACCGGGCAGCGCCTGAACCCGAACCAGGAACTGATCGGCCAGGGGCTCGGCAACATCGCGGGCAGCTTCACGCAAGCCTATCCGGTCAGCGGCTCGTTCTCGCGCTCGGCGGTGAACCTGAACGCCGGTGCGCGCACGGGTCTGTCCTCGACCTTCACGGCGGTGCTGATCCTGCTGGTGCTGCTGTTCCTGACCCCGCTGTTCTACCACCTGCCCGAGGCGGTGCTGGCAGCGATCATCATGATGGCGGTGATCGGGCTGATCAACTTCAAAGCCATTCACCACGCCTGGCTTGCCAGTCGACACGACGGTGCGGCCGCGATCGTGACTTTCGTCGCGACGCTCGCGGTCGCCCCCCACCTGGACATCGGCATCCTGATCGGCGTGGGGCTCGCGGTCGCGCTGTTCCTGTACCGCAGCATGCGCCCGCGCGTCTCCGAACTCGCGCGGTATTCCGATGGCACCCTGCGCGAGGCCCAGCGCTACGGCCTGAAGGCTAGCGAGGACATTGGCCTGCTGCGTTTCGACCGATCCCTGTATTTCGCCAACGTGCCCTACTTCGAGGACGCGGTGCTGGAACTCGCCGCGCGACACCCGAACGCGAAATACCTGGTGGTGGTCACCAAGGGCATCAACGAGATCGACGCATCCGGCGAAGAGGTTATTCACTCGCTGGTAGACCGTCTGAAAGCCCGGGGCATCACACTCGTCTTCGCCGGCCTGAAGGCGCAGGTGCTGGAGGTGATGGAGCGCACGGGGCTGGACGAGGTGATCGGCAAGGAGAACATCTTCCGCTCGACCGATGCCTCCATCGCCGCGGTTCAGGCACGCGTGGCGGCCGAAAAGGAGAAGGAAGCGGCGAAGAACCAAAAGGAGTCTTCGGACTGAACCCGCCCCCGGGCGAAACCGTAGTGAACGGCAGGCAGGCTGCACGCCACGCGTCCTGCCGCTACACTGTGCGGCGTCTGTCGTCTCAACAGGAGAAACCATCCGTGTCCGAACAACGCCTCGCTCACGCGCGTACCGGCACCACGTCGGTTACCGAAACCATCCGCACCAATAAAGTCATCCGCAGTACCTACCTGCTGCTGTCGCTGACCCTGGCCTTCAGTGCGGTCACCGCCTTCGTGGCCATGGCGATCAACGCGCCCCCGGTGCACTGGATCGTGATGATCGCGGTGCTGATCGGCGGCCCGTTTGCGATCCATGCCGTGCGCAACTCCGCTTGGGCATTGCTGCTGACCTTCGCGTTCACGGGCCTGCTGGGCTTCTTTCTCGGTCCGATCCTGACCGCCTACCTCGGCCTGCCGAACGGCCCGCAGATCGTCGGCAACGCCCTCGCGACGACCGCCGTCGCGTTCGTCGCGCTGTCCGGCTATGCGCTCGCCACCCGCAAGGACTTCAGCTTCCTGGGCGGCTTCCTGATCGTGGGCCTGGTGCTCGCGCTGGTCGCGATCGTCGCGAACATCTTCCTCGCAATCCCAGCACTGTCGCTGGCGATCTCGGCCGCGGTCGTGCTGCTGCTGTCCGCGGCGATCCTGTTCGACACCAGCCGGATGATCCACGATCCGGACGCGAACTACATCGTGATGACGGTGTCGCTATACGCAAACCTGTACGTAATGTTCCTGCACCTGCTCAACCTGTTCCATGCCTTCACCGGCGACAGCTGAGCCGGCCCACGCTCGCGCACAGGCCCCGCTCCGCGGGGCCTGTTGTCGTTCGGGGCCTGGAGAAACCTGAGATGAAGGGCGTTTTCCTGGATCTGAGTACGGTCGACCGGGGCGACCTCGACCTCGAACCGCTGCACCGGGCGCTGCCAGAATGGACCTTGTTCGACACCACCCGGCCGCGGGAGACGGCGGATCGAATCCGTGAGGCCGAGGTGGTGGTCACCAACAAGGTTGCACTGGATCGAAACCTACTGGCCCAAGCGCCGCGCCTGCAGCTGATCTGTGCCGCCGCGACCGGCACCAACAACATCGACATCGGTACCGCCGCCGAGCGCGAGATCCCGGTCTGCAACGCCCGGGATTACGCGACCGACTCGGTGACCCAACACGTGTTCGCGTTGCTGCTGACGCTGGTGACGCGGATCGATGCCTACCGGGCCGACATCCGGGCCGGGCGCTGGAGCGCATCCGATCAGTTCTGCCTGCTCGATCACCCGGTCCGCACGCTCGCGGGGATGCATCTTGGGATCGTCGGCCGGGGCGTACTCGGCGAGGCCACCGGGCGACTCGCGGAAGCCTTCGGCATGCAGGTCAGCTTCGCGCGCAGCCTGCGTCCTGACGTGCCGGCGACGGACAACCGCCCGGAACTCGACGACCTGCTTCCGGAAATCGACGTGCTGAGCCTGCACCTGCCGCTGACCGAATCGACCCGGAATCTGATCGACGCCCGCCGGCTCGCCCGGATGCCCGCCGGAAGCCTGCTGATCAACACCGCCCGCGGGGGCCTAGTCGACCCCGAGGCACTCGCCCAGAGCCTGCGTGCCGGGCACCTCGGCGGTGCCGGCATCGACGTACTCGAGCCCGAGCCGCCCCCACCCGGACATCCGCTGCTCGCCCCGGACATCCCCAATCTGGTGCTGACCCCGCACACGGCCTGGGCGGCGCGAGGCGCCCGCCAGAACGTGCTCGACGAGGTCCGTGCGAACATCGAAGCCTTTCTCGCCGGTCGTCCGCGCAACGTGGTGAAACCGTGAGCGATTCCGGCAGCGAACTGCAGCACCGGATCGAGGAACTCGAGATCCGCATGGCTCACCAGGAATACGCATTGGAGCAGCAGGGAGAGGAACTGCGGCTCCTGCAACAGACCAACGCCCGCCTGCTTCGGCAATTGCAGGAACTGGTCGACCGGGTGCAGGCGCTCGTGGACCGCCCCGCCGCGGACCCTGCCGGCGAGCCGCCTCCACCGCATTATTGAGCGTCGGACTGCCCGTGCGACTGGTTCGAAGCCCCGGTTGTGGCGGCCACGCGCAGGCGCTCGCGGAGGCGCTGCTCGCCGACGGCCAGGTGATCGAAGACCAGGACACCGATCCGGACGGCGTGCAGCTCCATTGCGGCCCGGAGGGCCTGTCCCTGGTCACGCCGGCCCCGCGTCCGCTCGAGCTTCGCATCGACTTCACCCGGGGCCGCCAGGCCTACCGGCTGGCACGGGCGGGTCACGCCCGCGAGGATCTGCTGCGCGCGCTGGGTACCCTGCCCGCAGGGAGCCGCATCCTCGACGCCTCCGCAGGCCTTGGCCGGGACGCGCTGGTGCTCGCGGCAAGGGGCTTCCGCGTGCTGGCGTTCGAACGACACCCCGTGCTTGCCGCCCTGCTGGAGGATGCGTTACATCGAGCCCAGGCGTCTGCATCACTGCGGCCGATCCTCGATCGCATCGACCTCCGCGCCGAGGACGTGCGCACGGCGCTTGGCGACCTGGAACCCGTGGCCGAAGCCGCAATCTTCGACCCGATGTTTCCGGCTCGCGCCAAGGACGCGGCGGTGAAGAAAGAGATGCAGATATTGCAGCAACTGATCGGCGCGGACCCGGACCCGGATGCACCGGAAACGCTTGCGGCCCTGCGCCGCCATGTGCGCCGCCGCGTGGTGGTGAAGCGCCCGTTATATGCCCCGCCCGTGGGGGACGAAACGCCTGCCCACGCGCTGCGCGGGCGCAGCATCCGCTTCGACGTCTACCTGCCGCTCCCCGGCTCCGGCGAATCCGCCGCAGCGAGTCCGCGGGCGCGCTAGTGGACCGACACGAATACGGCACGGCGGGCGCGTGCGACTGCGATACCCCGGCGGCCAGGCCCCGGGGGCGGAATCCCCGGCAACGGTTCCCGACGCCCGTGCACGATGCCGCGCTCGCGCCGCGTATCGCGACACCGCGCACCGGCCCGGCCAGCGACCCCGCCCCGCCCTGCAAGCCCCCGGGACGCTCAGGACCGCCCGAGGATCAGGCGCTCCCGCTCGATGCGGTGGCGCGGGATCGCGAGGTTGCGCATTGCCGGCTGTCCGCGGTATACGCGGCCGGCAAAGTCGTAGCGCCCGGCCCGGCACTGGTCACGGAATCCGCCCACCCAATCGGGATCGCTGCCTGGCGGCACCAGTTCCAGCGGACAGCCGAGATCGGTGCTCTCGGCAAACACCACCAGCCACCGCTCCCGGAAGCCGCGATGCGCCTCGGTCAGCCCGCGAGGCCGCCGATCGAGTCGTGAGGCCGGATCGTACAAGGCATCGTCCGGGGGCAATGCGTCGAGCATTTCCGGGCTTCGATGGAGAATCAGCACGCGGCGACCCTTCCATTCGATCTCCCGCAGTGCACCGGGCTCGATCCCGGCCAGATCGACCTCGAGCGGCAGATCGACGTTGCCCCCGGGTGGCGACAACAGTGCCAGTAGCAGCACCAACGCAAAGGTGCCGAGCGCGAGCAGCGCCATCAGCTTCAACGCCACCCGCAGCCGAAGCCGCAACAGGTTGTCCTGAGCCATCGCGCTCCCCGCCGTCACAAATGCTCCGGAGATCCGCCCGCGTGGCACCGGGCGGGCCCGCTTCACTTGGACACCGAGTGTACTTGTTGTTCGCAAGGCCCGGGTCGCATCGCTTCGTCCGGAAACCGAACTCGTGGAAAAGTCGCGCCAGTCAGCCCTGCGCCGGGCCGCTGGTGTAACCCAGGGTTCACAACTGCCGGACCGAGGCCGCCATCGCCACGTCCATCCGGGCTCCGCAACGCTCGGGGTACCGCCATGCGTCGGTGGAGGGCACCCTGGATTCCGGCACCTACTGATATACTGGCGGGCCATCACGAACCCGCAGAAACCGCACCATGAGCCGCAGACCATCTCCCTCCTCAGGCACCGGCTACGCCGGCATCCACAACGACCTGTACGGTGGCATGACACCGGTCGGTGGCATCATCAAGGATGCCTGGGTCTTCGGCCTGATCTCCGAGGAGCAAACCTGCGAGGGCTGGCAGACATCGCAGCTGCAGAACCTCCACGACCAGGTCGCCGCCGAGTGGGACAAGTACGGCCTGCTCGTCGGCAATCTGCCGCCGGAGCTGCGCGAACGCCACAACCGGATCCACGGTGCGGCAATCGAGCGCGCACGCGAACTCGGCTGGCGACCGGGTGCCGACCTGGACAGCGAGATGCGCGAGGACGACGAACTCGCGCCCGACGCACCACGCTAGCTCTCTTGGTGCGCGCCCACCACCCCCGACGATGAAAGCCCCCTCCCCCGCTTGCGGGGGAGGGTTGGGGTGAGGGAGTGGTACAGCGGCGACCCCGGCCCTCGCCCCCGGCGCAAGCGGGAGAGGGACGGGAGAGGGAGATGTGGTGCGCGCTGCGCGCGATTTTCGCGCTAACTTCCATGCCCTCGGGCGTGAGGCACCGGTGTTTGTCAACATAGTTGTCCGCTTTTTCATGCGGCCTGAGCGACCACCGAGCCTGGGGTTTGAGCATGTTCCTTCAGTGGGTTGAGCCAGACGTGATCGATCGGCGTCCAGTTGCGCGTGTGCCGCAACCAGCGTGTCGGGTGGGCGCGTTGGGCGTCCTGGTAGACCTGGTGCCGGCTGCCTCGGCCAAGGCTGACCTCTCTCGCTTGTCGGGCGAAGGCATTTTGGTCGCTCGGCAACGCAGTTGTGCGCCGCCTTTCTTGCCACAGTCGTTGGACGACTCGAGTCACTCCACTGCGCTTTCCCGAATTAAGCGTTGGCACCTTCGGCGGTGTCCCGGACGATCTCATACAAGGCAACCAGGGCGCGGTTGGGTGCGCGGTTGTTTTCCAGGCGCAGGGCGTTGCCGTAGCGGTTAAAGGCCTGGGTGGCGACTGCGTGGTTACCGTGGTCGCGGGCCAATTCAAGGAGCCAGCGGCAGAATGGTTCGTGGGCCGGGTCGACGGCCTGCGCTCTGCGAGCGGCTTCCATGGCGGCTTTCGGCCGTTGTTCGTTGAGGGCTTGCCGGATCGCATGATCGGCCGCGGCATGAAAGTGTTGGCGCAGGTGAGGCCCCAGGGGGTGTGGCCATTCGGCTGCGGGAACATCGGACTGTTCGGCGATTCGTAGCGCGGCCTCCCAGGCGGTCGGTTCGTCGCGATTCGCGGCTTCCAGGTGAGTGCCGAGGGCGCCAATGTCGGTCCAGCAAACCGCCGGATCGAGGGCCAGGCGCTGGTTCTGCAAGCGTATGGCTTCCGCGATGCCGAGTTTGCGGCGCACGCGATGGAGCAGAGTATCGAAGGCGTGCCGGGCGCGATCGCCTTCGGCATCGGGCCAGAGTGCATCCAGCGCATGCGTCTCGGGAAGCTCGCGACTCCCGGCCGCGGCAATCAAGCGCAGCAGCGTGGCACTCTTGCCGCTCAGGTAAATCGGACCATCGACACCCGTCACTCGTAACGGGCCTAGAACACGGATGCGCAGGGGCCATGTATCGGGTGGAGCATGCTCGGGTGGACGCCACAGGGGTAGTCCGTTTCCGCGTGCCAGCAAAGCCACGTAGTCGCCATCTCCGCCGACATCGATCCCCCGCTGGCACAGTTGGTCGAGCTCGTGGCGGTCGGACCACGGGATCCACCGGTAGCCTCGATCGCGCCCGTCCTGCAGCGTCTGCCCGAGCAACTCATCCGCCCAGATCGTGCGGCCGATATCGACGAGCGCCTGGCTGGCGACGAGGCGGGCCAGCCAGCGGTACAGAGGCGCGTGCAGTTCGCGCGCCCGTTGGTCGATAGCGATGGCCTTGTGCAGGGATTTACGGGGCTGCCCCCCATGGCGCAGGGAACGCGCCACCGCGAGTCGAGCCAGAAGCTGGGCATTGGCAGGCCCGCGGCCGGCGATGAGTCGGTGGGCATCTTCGGCCAAGCTGGCAGCGGCGACCACGTCCCCGGCGCGTAGTCGAATCCAGCCGCATACCCATGCCTGGAAGCTGGCATCCGTGGGCTGGCTCGGTTGAGTGGAAAGGCGGGTGCGCTCGAGCCATTCTTGCGCGCTGGTGTGGTCGCCGCGCCGCAAGGCCGCACAGGCCCCCAGGGCTTCGAGTTGGAAGTCCCACAGATGGACGTCGTGTTCCCGAGCGCATTGCAGCGCATCGGCGATACGGCGACCTGCGGTCTCCGGGTCGGGTTCGAACCAAAGTTGATATCCCGCCACGGCTGCCGACCACATCACTTCCTGCAGGGGGGGGAGCTTGCCTCGGGCTTCGGCGACCCGGCCCTGCTCGAGCGTACGGACGGCGCGCCCGCGATGGCCGTACATCCAGGTGTCAATCACCAGGAGACCGTGCAGCGCTCGTATCCGCTGGTGGTCGGGCACGGGCAAACGGGCGACCTGCTCGGCGGTGGCAAGCCAGACCTCGCAGCGCGGATCGTCGGGGGCAATAACGCCCAGTAACAACACGGCTGCGGCAGCGAGCTGGACGGCGGCGAATGGTTCCAGCTCGTTCATCCCGTCCGGCCCCAGTGCGTCGAGTTCCTCGAGCAGCCATTCCAGGCGATCGAAGGTACCCCATTGCAGCCAGGCCTGGTCGACCAGACCGGCCCAGGCGAGCGCGCTGCCGGAAGTATCACCGTGGTCCCGCAGCGTGGTCAAAGCGGTTTCCAGCAGCCGTTGTGCCGCAGTTCCGTCCCGGGGTGCCAGCGCCAGCCCATACCACAGGTGCAGACGGGAACCGGGTGGGCGTATGGCAGCGGGCAACTGGCCGATCCAGTCGGCCAGGATTGTGTGTTCGCCTCGTTCGAGCATAGCGGGTGCCAGCCGGGCAATGGTTTCAGCAGCCGGTTCTCGCGCGTAGGCGGCAAGCCAGTAGCCGATCGCCCGTTCCGGATCCCCGCTCGCGGCGAGGGCATCGCCGAGACGTCGGTATCGTTGCCCCGCATCGCCCTGACGGGCCTGCCGCCGCAGGTAGTCCGACAACAGCGGATGCAGCACCAGGGTGCCGTCGTTCCATTCCAGCAGGCGGTTGCCTCGAGCCAGCTCGTCCAGCCGCTCCTGTTCGGCCGGGTCGGCCAGGGCCCTGGCGACGGCGAGCGGGGTATGTTCCAGCAGCGCCATGGAGGTCAGAAGATCGCGCACCTGCGGCGGCAGGTCGGAGAGCACCTCGTGTTCCAGGTACTGGTCGAACAGGGCCGGATCCTCGCCGGCCGCGCGCCGGAGGGTTGCCAGGAACCCAGCCACCCAGCCCTTCGAAACGGTCAGTGCCTGTCGCACCCGCTCGGGCTCGCTGGCGATCTCCGGTACCGTGGTGAGGGCCAGGGCTTGGGCTTCCGTAGCGGACAGACAAAGGTCACGCGCCGCCATGTGCCCCATCCGCGCCTCCAGCCGCAATCGAGCCAGGCTGCAGGGGGGTGGTACACGCGCGGTAACCAGGATCGCGTTGTCCACACCGCTCAGGGTCGCCAGTTCCGCCAGCCATGTCCCGAACGCCTTACTGTCGGCAACCGCCTCAGCACCGTCCAGCACCAGCGTACAGGGTCCCAGTCGTTCGAGCATGCCGGCGATACACTGTCCTGGAGGTACGTCGGCGTAGGGGCGCGGCGCGGGCGGTGTTGGTCCCTTGGACACCACCGGCATGGCCACCTGCAGATCCTGTTCCAGGCGCTCCAAGTCCCGGTGGGCACCTCTCAGGCGCAGCCAGATCTGCCTGCCGCTGCGGGCGTGCAGCAACGCGCTGGCCAAGGCCGACTTGCCGGCTCCGGGCGGACCTTCGAGCCACAGCGTACCGCCTCCGGCGAGCTGCTCCAGCCAGGTTTCGCAGCGGGTCTGCATCCAGTCGCCAGCGCGGGGCGGAGGTCTGGTCCGTGCTGTGATGGCTGACTGGGTGGACGTGCTCGCAATCTGCTCGTGATCTCGTTCCATGAACCCTCCAGTCCGCCTCTATGGATGACAGGGGCCGGTCAGCCAATCAAAGCCCGGGCTTTCTGATGCCCCCACCGGGTCATCACGGTCACCCCTGGCCCCGGGGCGAGATGTGAGATAGATGTAAGAAAGTGTGTCTTATAGTGCCCGCAGGATCAGGAAACCTCAAAACGGGAGAACGAGCGGATGTCAATGAAGCGATATGGCCTCGTAGCGGCCGGCGCCGCGTTGCTGGGCAGCGCGGCTGTGCTTCAATCGGTCGCTGCGGCGCCGGTGGAATGCGCCGATAGCGCCTGCTTTCTCGAGTCCGTTGCCCAATGTGAGGATGCCGTCTTCGCGCCTCGGGAAGGCGACGCGATCGGAGCCCGTGGGCGCTACCGGATCCTCGGGCCGACGGAATACGCCTGCCGCCTGGAGTTCACGTTTGTCGAAAACCCCAACCCCGCCTTGGTGGGCAAGTCGTTCACGTTCGTGATCGACCCCAGCGGCATGGCCTCAGCGGATGATCTCCGGGACGTGGTCGCGACCTGCCTGATGGGGGGCGAGGCCTGGTACCAGTGCGAGGGTCCTCTGATCGAACAGGCCACCGGCCGTGCCGGTCCGCCCCGGCTCCTGGAGGGTGGCATCGGTTCACTGCCATGCGGAAGGTCTGTGGATGTCGGAGGCCCCGAACTTTATCCCATGCCCGCCGACGGCAAGTGGGGATACGTGGATCGTGACGGCACATGGCATATCCCGCCACAGTGGGATCAGGTAAGGGATTTCCACGAGGGGCGTGCGGCCGTGGGCGGCCCCGCCAACTGGGGCATCATCGACCGCGACAGCCGGGAGGTCGTGCCCCTCCAGTACCAAGGGACTTCTTTTGTCACCGTCGACAACCGGAACTGGTACAGCCCGCCCTTTTCGGCGTACTCCGAAGGCTGCACGGTCATGACCCACTTCACCACCGAGACTCAGCCATCCTTCTTCATCGATCGCGATGGCAAAGCATGGTGGCGGGGCGAGGCACAGCCCGAGGCCCTGCGGGGCCGCGATATCCAGCGCTTTGGCCGTTTCTCCGAGGGTCTGGCATGGTTCCGGGAAGGCTTCGGGGAAGAAGCCCGGTTCGGCTGGGTCGATAGCGCCGGCGATATCGCCATCGAGCCCGAGTTCACGCAGGCCGGGCGGTTCTCCGACGGATTGGCCTTTGCCGCCGTGGCTGACGGGCAGGGCGCGTTCATCTCGCCGGAAGGATCCCCCCTGCTGCCGCGGAAGTGGATGCTCTACAACGCTGGTCCATTCTCCGACGGCTTGGCCCGAGTCAGCGCCGGAGCCTTCGATCTCGCCTACTGGAGCCACGACGACGTCGTCTTCGAGAAGGTGCGTTTCCCGGACCCGAAAGGCGACCGGCCCGCCAATGCGGAAATCAGCGAGGCCGGAGATTTCCGCGACGGACGCGCACCGGTCATCACCGGATTCCGGGATGGTAACGAGCTTGTGTACGTCCGCCGTGACGGAACCGTAGCCTTCGTGCCGGACGACCTCGAGGGCATTCGGGTGTGCAACCGCCGTGCACTCCCCGAATTCCACCAGGGACTGGTCCGCCTGGTCGTTGCCGACGACGGGGCGAACTGCGGCAACGAGGGCTATACCCGCGGCCTGGCGCGCTACGAAGAAGCCCACTATGTCTACCTTGATACCGGCGGGAACGTGATCTTGAGGCAGGAAAAATGATGTCGGATCCCGCACCGGTTCTGTTTCACCCCACGCGGGAGGAATCACACTGCCGCCCGCGATCAGTCGCGGAAATTGATGTATTGCAGTGGCCGGTCGAAGGTCTCCGCACGTAGCAGTGCGATCACCTGCTGCAGGTCGTCGCGCTTCTTTCCGGTCACCCGAACCTGGTCGCCCTGCAGGCTGGCCTGGACCTTGATCTTCGAGTCCTTGATCAGCCGCTGGATCCTCTTGGCGAGGTCGGCATCGATCCCCTGCCGGATATATACGTCCTGCTTGACGCCGGTTCCGGCCTTGGTCACCTCCTGCGGATCCATACAGGCCACGTCGATACCGCGCTTGGCCAGTTTCATGCGTACAATATCGAGCACCTGTTCGAGTTGGAACTCCGCGTCCCCGCGCAACTGGATCGTGGTATCGCTCAGCTCCACCGCGGCGGACGTACCCTTGAAGTCGAAACGGTTGTCGATCTCGCGGCGCGCCTGGTCGACGGCGTTGCGCAGTTCCGGCAGTTCGACCTCGGACACTACGTCGAAGGACGGCATGCAAAACCTCCCCTTGAAGGACTGAATCTCGTGGCTATTCCCGCACTGATTGTAACCGGAGCCCTGCTGGCCGCGCTGGCCGTGGGCCTTGGCGCGTTCGGCGCGCACGGTCTGGAGGCCCGGCTGTCGGAACGGGCGCTGGCAACCTGGCAGACGGCCGTGCAATACCAGTTCATCCACGCGTTAGCGCTCGTGTTGATCGCAGGCCTGTGGAGTCGCATCGATCCCGGTTGGGGCATCGCGGCCGCCCTGGCCCTGCTGGCGGGGATCGTGTTCTTCTCCGGCAGCCTCTACGGGTTGGCACTGGGCGCGCCCCGGACCCTCGGTGCCGTCGCACCGATCGGCGGCACGCTGTTCATTCTTGGCTGGATTGCCCTGGCCATCGCGGCCCTGCGCCAGGGCGTCTGAGCATCGGGTCGCGCCTGCGTGCCCGGGAATCGGGTTCACCGGCGGCCCGTTCGGACGGGCGTCATCCATGCACGATCGCTGCGGTCGCCGCGCCGGGCTTTCAAATTCTGCCGGGTCCACTGCGTCCGAGAAGGGACACCGCGCGGAGCACGAACCCGGCGCGTCCAGTCGGCAATACAGACTCTCCGGAGCCCCGACTGCTGGCTCAGTCGCCAGCCGGGTCCTTGCCCATGGCATGCAGGTGGGCTTCCAGCTCGGCCATCACGTCGACGGCTCTGCCCTTCTCCAGCGCCTGCTCGACCCGCTTCACCACGGGCAATGCGACCGCACGGCCGCGCAGCTGTGCCCGCGCCAGCGCGAACGACAGCGTGCGGAACTGCCGGGAGAACAAGTAGCTCAGCGTGGCGATGATCAGCGCGGCCCACATGTTCCCGGCGAACCAGACCCAGATGGCGACCCCGTAGCCCGCGAACGTGGCCACGAAAATCGCGAGTGCGGCCCGGTGGGTTCTCGCGATCAATTCCTCCACAATGGCCCGATGTTCCACCACGAACTCACGCTCGAAATACACGCCGCTACTCCGCTGTTCCGCCTTTGGCTCGCGCAGTATAAGCCACCGGGGTCGGCGGCAATGAGCGCGCACGGCCCTACCCGAATGGCATCGCGATGACCTGGACACCCGACATTGCCGCGCTCGGGAACCGGCTGCGCAAGAATGCCCGACACTGGGGCCGCTGGGCCCGGCGCGAGGATACCGAGTGCTGCCGCGTCTACGACCGGGACCTGCCCGACTTTCCCCTGCAGATCGACCGCGACCGCGTGCAGCTGTTATCTTGAGACCCGCGCAGGTTGCACGGACACCAGAACCTGTCCCGGGCGCGCTGCCACGAAGGGTGGTTGCGGCTGCAATCACTCCGCGCCGGCCGCACGCCAGCGTTCGAAGGTCGGGTATTCCTCGTAGGCACGCGTGAGCACGTAGTTCATCACGTTACGCAGGCGCGTCAGCGCCACCACCGAATCGATGCGGATGACTTCCCGGCCCCGCTCGTCGAAGAAGACCATCGTCGGCGCCCAGTGGATATCCAGCGCCCGGCCCCATTCCTCCGCGGTCGTGCGCTCGCCGTCCGGGGTGATCACCGGGGTCTCGGCATCGAGATCGAGCTGCACCGCATCGAACAACTCGATCAGGTCCAGCACGCTGTCGTCCTGCAGCGGCTCCGAGTGCAGCACATCGCAGGCATGGCAGGCTCGGCGCTCGAAGAAGACCACCAGCGGTCGCTGCGCCGGGATCCGCGAGCGGTCCAGCATGTGCGGAGGGTTCTGGAAAAAATCGCGTTCATTGATGTCGTCGACGTCGAACTTGGGCGGAGGATCGGCACGTTCCAGGTACTCCCGGAAACTGCCCTCGCGGTCGTGCCGGTCAATCACATACTCGAGTGCTGCGCGGAAACGATACGGCGGGTAGTAGCCGCGGATCCGGTGAATTTCGTTGCCTTCGGCGTCGAAAAAGGTGAACGCCGGGGTGAAGTTCAGCCGCCGCTGCACCGCGAAGTTGCGCTCGCTCATCACTTCACCGTCCAGGGTTACCACGTCGCGGCTGCCCTGGACATCGAGTGCGATCACATCGAAGTGATCGGAAAAATACTGCTCGATATCGGGCTGCGCGAGGTTCTCGTGGATCATCGCCTCGCAGTAAGGACAGTCGTCCATCCCGAAATAGATCGACAGGCCGTTCTTGCCCCGTTCGACCGCGCGCTCCAGATCCTCCCCGAAGTCGAGGAAACTCAGTTCGAACCACTCCGGTGTGTGCAGTCCGATCTCCCGCGGGGTGTCATCGATGCTCGGGAAGTCCGGACCGGTGGCCGCCAGGGCTACGCCCGCGAACAGCAGAAAGCCGGTCGCCAGGATCATCCGGAGGCAGTTCCCGACCGGAAGACGCTTTGCTCGAGCCATCGTCGAATCTCCACGATTTGCAATACCACGGGGCGAGGCACTGGCCTGCCCGGCGCGTCCGCTGCCAATGTACCCGCAGCCGCCACACCTTCCGAGCGACGCGCTGCGCCGGACACGTACACTCGCACCGGCACGCGCGGGGCGGCCATGCCCGGGCGCCGGCGGCCACTCCCGGCCACCGGGTGCACCTTCACTTTGACGGCGGAACCAGCCTGTCTGTTCCACCGAGATAGGGCTGCAACGGCGCGGGGATCACGATGCTCCCATCCGCCTGCTGCCCATTCTCGAGCACTGCGACCAGGGTCCGGCCTACCGCCAGACCGGAGCCGTTCAGCGTATGCACCAGTTCCGGGCGCGCCCCGGGCTCGGGCCGGTAGCGCGCCTGCATGCGCCGTGCCTGGAAATCGCCGAAACTCGAGCAGGACGAGATCTCGCGGTACGCCTGCTGGCCGGGCAGCCAGACCTCAAGGTCGTAGGTGCGCGTGGACGCGAAGCCCATGTCGCCGGTACTGAGCAGCACGACCCGGTACGGCAGATCCAGTGCCTGCAGCACCGCCTCGGCATGCCCGAGAAGCGACTCGAGCGCAGCGTCCGAGTCCTCAGGGCGCACGATCTGCACCAGTTCCACTTTCTCGAACTGGTGCTGCCGAATCAGGCCCCGCACGTCGCGGCCATAGCTTCCGGCCTCGGACCGGAAACAGGGGGTATGCGCGACCATCTTCAGCGGGAGCTGGTCCCCGTCCAGGATCTGCTGCGCGACCAGATTCGTAACCGGCACCTCGGCGGTCGGGATCAGCCGGAAGCCCTGCTCGCCCTTCACCGAGAACAGGTCGGCGTCGAATTTCGGCAGCTGGCCAGTGCCCAGCAAGGCCCCGGGATTCACCAGGTAGGGCACGTAGACCTCCTGGTAGCCATGCGTACCGGTGTGCAGGTCCAGCATGAACTGGGTCAGCGCGCGGTGCAGCCGCGCCATCACCCCGCGCATCACCACGAAGCGCGACCCGGACATGCGGGCGGCCGCCTCGAAGTCCAGCCAGCCGCCGGGCGCCCCGAGATCGACATGGTCGCGCGGATCGAAGTCCAGCGCGCGCGGCTCACCCACCCGGCGCACCTCGACGTTCGCGCTCTCGTCCGTCCCCTCGGGAACATCGGGCTGCGGCAGGTTCGGAATCTGGAGCAGGAAGTCCTCCAGTTCGCGCTGCACCTGCTGCAGATCGTGCTCGCACTGCTTCAGCTCGTCGGACAGCACACTAACCGCCGCCTTCAGCGGCTCGATGTCTTCGCCGCGCGCCTTCGCCTGCCCGATCGCCTTGGACCGGGTGTTGCGCTCGTTCTGCAGCTCCTGGGTGCGGACCTGCACGTCCTTGCGGCGGGCTTCCAGCGCCAGGAACCGTTCACGGTCGAAGTCGAAACCGCGGCGCGCGAGCGCGGCCGCAGCGGAATCGAGATGCTGCCGCAGAATCCGGATATCAAGCATGGAGCGAATCGCTGGATGTGGTGAAACGGCGCAGTGTAAGGCCCGCCCCGGCAAACTTCCATCGCCAGTGACACCCGGAGATTTCCTGGTCGACCGCAGTGCCGTCAGTCTGCGGCGGCCGGCTCGTAGTTCGCGCGCACGTAGGCGGGAGCGATGGCGTAGGGCTTGCTGCCGTCCTCGGGGAAGGCCACGTAATAGCCCCCGTCCCAGTCGTCGACGGTATCAGGGGCGATCCGCTGCACCCCCTCCTGCGTCTCCACCTCGAACGGCTCGGTCATCCGCAGCAACTGCACCCGGGTGCTCTTGCGGAACCAGGTCATGCCATCGGGCCTGTTTCCGCGCGAAAAGCGGGGCAGAGACGCCGCGGGAGATGCCGGCTCGGGCAGGCCTTCGGTTTCGATCAGTTGCCGGAACTCGCGGAACCAGCGTGCCAGCTTTTCGTGGTAGTGATGGCTCTCGTACGCAGGCCCGTTGTAGAACCGCGCCACGCTGCGGAAATCGGCGTCGCCGGGCGCCGCCTTGCGCACCACCTCGTGCCGCGGGCGCAGGAAGCGGGCAATGAACGCGACCTGCTCGGTCACCGGTGCGCTGAACAGGGCCTCGGCGTTCGCGGCGCCGACGGCACGGTGGTTTTCGCCCATGATCTGCCCCAACCCCATGCTCATCGAACGCAGCCGCAGATCCTCGAGCGACGTGTCCGGCTCGGCGGCGTTCAGGCGCGACAGGTAATGCTGTTCAAACCGCGGGCGGATCACGCCCGCGGTTTCCTGCCGGATGATCGCAAGCACCCACTCGGGCCGCACCCCGATGTCCTCCTCCGCATCAAGGGCATCGCATGCCGCCCGGACATACGCACCGTAGCGCGCCAGGATCGCGCGGCTGTTCAGGAAACGCCGCTTGTGCAGCGCGTTCAGGTGAAAGATCGCGTGTTCGATGTCGCCGCTCATCACCCGCCCCGCACCGATACGCTCCAGCGCCACGGTCGCCATCCGTTCCAGCGTGGGCACGGTCAGCGTGGTGTCGGGGATCGCGGTGATCAGCCGTGCCGCGGTGTTCCACTGGCAGGGGTAGCACAGGGTGTCGCGGTCGATCTTGCGCGTGAGTCCGTGCTCGAACTGGAACTGCGCGACGCCGCGGTTCGTCCCGCGGCCGAAATCGCCGTCGACCAGGAATCCGCCCGAAGCCGCAGTGGAGTAGCCGAGGAAGACCATCAGGCGCTGCACGGCCATGATCGCCGTCTCCCCAGCCGAGCGCCGGGTCAGCATCGTGTCCCCGGCCAGAAAGCGCTCGAGATCGCGCTGCCAGACCGAGTTGGCATCGTCGGGATGGGTGAGGATTCGCTGCAGCAGAGGATCGGCAGAAAGCTCAGCCAGTGTCATGGTTCACGCTCCCAAGGCGCTCCAAAATGCCCCGATGCTCGATCCCGGCGCCATCGTGCTGGCCTCGCATACGGGGCCGTATGCGAGGCACGGGGCGCCTGGCTCGACGGGGCACCGTGACCGGAACGCGATGGTGGCGACGCTGAACCGGGGGTTGGAGGGCCCGCCGGCGACGACGTTCAGATCGTTGGGAGTTTCCGCCGAGCGCCTGGAAGGGGCTCGGGATCCTCCGTGGTCTGGCCGCCAGCCGCCGGCTCTCCGCCGATGCCGTGTGCGGTATCGCTGCTCTCGCTGCGACTCAGTGCATGTAAGTCTGTCGGTTTCCCAAGCTTGCACACCCCGTACGGATGGCTTGACGGTGTTCCGTTCAGTTCCGTTCATGCTGACACGTTGCTGTAACAGATCCGCCGCATCCAGCCGGTAGGCACAATCCTCGGCTCCGCAGTTCCTACTACCACCAGGACAATCTGTTCCCTTCCGCATCACGGACCCTTGCGGGATACACCGCAGAGTGCCCTTACAGAAGCCTAGGCCCCCGGCATGCAGGATTCAACTGGTCTTCGCGCAATCGCACCACCGGCACCAAGCCTGAATCACCCCGAATCGGCATGGCTACCGGAGGTTCCGGTTCCGCCCTGTTCGTCCCACCCGTTGCGATGGCTCAGACCACCACGATGAAAGAAGCGTAGGGCGGAAAAGGCCGAAGGGCGTCATCCGCCGACCAGCGCCGGGGTTGCCGCACACTCCTGGGCATTAGATACGCCGCATGGCGAATCACGCTTGCGAGACCGTGAAAGAATGGGCACCGATGCTAGGGAGCAGGCGTGAAACGCACTGGGACGAACGGAGCCGCGCGTGGACGGTGCGAGCCGCTAACTGTCATGCCGCCGGGCGCGCGGCACCCCCGATGATGAAAGATAATGGGCGTGCTGTCGCGTCGGGCTGAGGTCGCGATAATTCTTGATGGCGCCTGACCGCGCACGCTAACTCGACCCGCTGCCCTTCACTCGTACCCCGGATTGCCTGGCATGGCCTGGAAGGGTCATGGACAGCGCACGCTAAAAAGAGCCGTCGAGTCCCGACAGGCCGTTGAAGGACGGCGCCCTTGGCGACAGCACATCGTGAAGGATAGTGCGTTTGCCCGAGGAGGTCAGCATGGACATTACCCCGATTCACCGGCGCGTTGTCGGTCTGGATGTGCACCAGAGCAAGATCACGGCCTGTGCGCTGATCGAGCAGCCCGATGGCAGTGTGGCGGTGGAGCACCGGGAGTTTGGTGGTTTCAAGCGCGATCGGCGGGCGTTGGCCGAGTGGGTTCGCGGGTTTGACCCCGAGGTCGTGGTGATGGAGAGCACTGGGATCTACTGGAAGAGCCCCTATGCGGCCCTTGAGCGTGTGGGCGTCATGGCCTGGGTGGTCAATGCCCGTCACGCCCGAAACGTGCCTGGCCGCAAGACCGACCTCTCCGATGCCCAGTGGCTGGCCACGCTGGCCCGTGCCGGTCTGCTGCGGGCTTCGTTCATTCCTCCGGCCGAGATCCGCCATCTGCGCCTGATCGCCCGGCAGCGCCAGAAGCTGGTCGGGATGCTGGCCGCGGAGAAGAACCGGCTGCACAAGGTGCTGACCGATGCCGGGATTCGCCTGAACGTGCTGGTCTCCGACGTACACGGCGCGTCGGCACGGGCCATGATCAAGGCCCTGCTCGCCGATGCCCCATGCACGCAATCCTCGACCTCGCCGGCCGCCTGCGGGCTTCCCGCGAAGAACTGTTCGAAGCCCTGCAACCGGAGGAACTGAGCACCAGGCACCGCTTCGTGCTCAACGAGGTTCTGGCGCACATCGAGTACCTCGAGGCCATGATCGCCCGCTTCGAACAGGAACTGCTTGCGGGTCTGGCCCCCTGGGAGCCGCAGGTGTGCCTGCTGGAAACCGTGCCCGGCATCGACCGCATTGGCGCCGCCATGCTGCTCGTCGAAATCGGTACCGACATGGCGAGCTTCGGCAGCGCCGAACGCCTCGCGTCCTGGGTCGGCATCTGCCCCGGCAACCACGAGAGCGCCGGCAAACGCAAAGCGGACGCACGCGCAAGGGCAACGCCTGGGTCCGTCGCCTGCTGTGCGAGTTCGCGCAAGCCGCCTCCCGCACCCGCTGTGCGCTCAAGGACAAGTTTCGGCCTTGTCCATCCGCAAGGGACACAAGCGCTCCATCGTGGCCCTGGCGCACAAGCTCCTGCGCATCGTCTACGCCATGCTCAATCATGCGGCCCCCTACCAGGATCGCACCGTCGATTACGAGGCTCTCGTCGTGCAGCGCAACGCGCCGCGCTGGCTGAAGATGCTGGAAAAGCACGGCTATCTCACCGCCACCTGAGCCGCCACACAGGCTCTTCGAGTCCCGCAAGCAGGCATTTGCGCACCGGCATGCGTCACGCCAGAATCTCGCTCGCCCCAACGTCAGGTTCTTTCACGCTAACTTTCATGCCCTCGGCCGCGAGGCACCCCGAAGGATGAAAATACGATTATAAATCAGAGACATACGATTCTAGGGCGGCGTATTTTCACGCTAAAAGCACGGCTATCTCACCGCCACCTGAGCCGCCACACAGGCTCTTCGAGTCCCGCAAGCAGGCATTTGCGCACCGGCATGCGTCACGCCAGAATCTCGCTCGCCCCAACGTCAGGTTCTTTCACGCTAACTGTCATGCCCTCGGCCGCGAGGCACCCCGAAGGATGAAAATACGATTATAAATCAGAGACATACGATTCTAGGGCGGCGTATTTTCACGCTAATCCAGAAGCTCCGCAGCCCTTTCCGCATACTCGCCCCCGGCGGCCGTCAGCGCGGCCAGCAATTCCTTTGCTTCTTCGGCGTTCCCGGTCTCGCGCAAGGCCAGCGCGAGGTAGAAGCGAACACGCTCGTTGCCGGCCAGCGCTTCCGACAGCTCTCGCAAGTGCGCGAGCGCGTCGGGCGCCTGCCCCTGGGACAGCAGCAGCACGGCCAGGTCCAGCCGGTTGTCGAGTTGCCTGGCATCGAGGCGGTACAGCGCATCGAAGGTCTGCAACGCATCGCGCTGCTCGCCACAGGCTAACTGCACCAGCCCCAGGTGCCGCAAGGCTGAAAGGTCGCTGGGCGCGAGCGCCAACGCCTGCAGCAAGGCCTCCCGGGCACTGCCGAGGTCCTTGCGCAGGAACAGGGTGATGCCAAGCTGCACCCAGGCGTCGACGTGGCGGGGTTCGACTTCCAGCGCGCTCCGAAAGCGGTCGATTGCCTGATCCAGCAGACCGCACGCGGCCATCGCCGTGCCCAGGCGGGTCAGCAGCCGGGGATCGCCCGGCACCAGGCGCACGGCCTCCTGCCAAGCCTCGACGGCACCGGCTGCATCACCCAGGTGCAGACGATTGCGCGCGAGGTTGTCCCAGACCTGCACCTCGCCTGGCGCGAGCTCAGTCGCGCGGTCGAGATGCTTCAGGCCCTGCTCCCCCGCGCCCCGGGCCACCAGGACCTGGCCCAGGTTGCTGTGGGCCATGGCCATTCCGGGCGCCAGCTCGACCGCCCGATTCAGGTGGCGCAACGCCTCTTCCCAGCGCTGCTGCTGGCCGTAGATGAATCCGAGATTGTTATGCGCGGAGGCGTTGTCCGTCTGCAGTTCCAGCGCCGCACGATACGCGCTGGCAGCCGCCTCCAGCTCACCAGCGAGGTGGTGGCGCACACCCTGCTCGATATGGTCGCGGGGGCCAGTCATCACTTGATCCTCGCAATCAGTCCGCGCACGAGCCGGCGGGTGTCGATATTCGGAACCTCGAACTCGATGTCGTTCAGGGAAATATCGAATGGCTCGCCCTCAACATAGTGCACCGGCAGGTGGATACCGAAGCGCATGTCGGAGCCGTAACGCAACGATGCCAGCTCCCAGCGGTTGTAGTAAAGGCTCTTGCCGAGCACCCGCACCCGCACGTAGCCAGAAATGTCGAACGTGAAGCTGGGCTGCGCATGCACGCCCACCCGGGCATTGAGTTCGAGTCCCCGGCTGGGCATCCAGTCGATGTTCACGCCGGCTTCGGCGGCCCCGGAGACACCCAGCGTACCGCCGATCTCCAGGCCACCGGTGGCGCTGGCGCCGGTGATGCCCAGACCGATACCGGCGTTGGCCGAAAGCCGCAACCCGGCGCTGGCAGGGATGCTCAGGTGCGCGGCACCGGTGACATGCGTGTCCTGCTCGCGCGCCGGGTTGTACTCGATTCCCAGTCGCAGCCGGTCGATCACGCCCGGCCCGATCACCGCACTGGCGGAGAGGCCACCGCCGATCTCGGCAACGACGCCGGTAATGATCGGCACCTGAACGGAGATGTTGAAGAACGAGCGCTCGAACTCGCGGCGGCCGAAGATGGGCAGTTCGCTCGGTAGCGCGATCTCCCCGGTGACGGTGACCTCGCCGTCCGGCGCAAATGCGATACCGGCAGTCCCCTGCAGCCAGGGCGCGATCTGCACCGTCACCGACCCACCGCCGTAGACGACGATCTCTTCGCCCGGTTCGCCTGTGGGATTGCCGTCGGCATCCAGCGTCCGGTTGGTGGCGCCAGCGCGTATGCTCCCCGCCAGCATCCCGCGCGCATACTCCGCCTCGGCCTCCGCGGTGATGGCGCCGTCCTCGTAACTCACGCGCAGGCGTGAGTGGAAACCCGGGATATCCGGCACTGCCTCGCCAGTCGCGCACAGCGCATAGCCTTCGCCATCCTCGCGCTCGCGCAGGCTGGCGCGGACGGTACCACTGCGGATGCCCGGCGTCTCCGAAGAGAGGTTGAAGCTGCCGCCGACAGTCAAGCCCTCTTCATCCGAGTAGCTCACTGTCATCGTGCCGTTCTCAACCCCCGGCACGTCCAGTTCGGCGTCGCCATTGGCGGCAAAACCATCCTCGTTGAAACGCGCGGCGATGGTGGCGGAACGAATTCCCGGGACCTTGGAAGCCGGAATGCCGATAATGCCCTCGCCATAGAAGGCGTCGTCGCGGTAACCGAGGGTAATCCGCGCAGGATCGAAGATCTCGCTGTTGAAATCGAACGAGCCTTCCACACCGAATTTGCGATCGCTTCCGACCAACCCCCGGAGGTAGCCGGTGCCCAGCTTGTCAACGGCGAAATCCACCTGCCCTTCGGCACGCAGACCACGGGTGCCTCCGGAGACAGTCAGCGTGCAGCCATCTATGGACAGGGGCGCCGGTACACTGATATCCGTTACGGAGAAGGTCTTGTATAAAATGATATCGTTGCCGGCGATTTCGAAGTGGATGCCGGCATTCCCCAGCATCGGCAGCGCGGGCAGGATCTCTCCCTGTATCACCAGACCCTGCTCGGTAACCTCCCAGTTGTCCACCGAGATCGGACTGAACGCGTTGTGCTGCAGCACCGAACTGCTTTCGCCACGAGCGACCCGGTACAGCCCCATGAGCAGCGGGAACCGGGCCATCGGTGCGTAACCGATGCGCTCCGAACCATCCAGCGACTTGATGACCAACGGATCTTCGAGATCCTTGGCAGGAAGACCGCCGCGTGGTGGAAGCCGAATGCTGAAGCGCAGAAGATCGTCAGCGTCTTCGTTTTCGATCCTGCTCAGCACGAACGGCGCCAGCATGTTCCGATAGCTCGCCGGCCCATTCGGATTCACGGTCTTCCGAGTGTTTCCGAACAGAATTAGCCTGCGGTTCGCAGGCACCTGTCGCTCGAGGTCCTCAGCGGTTCGGAAGAAAATGCGCGCCTGATCGCCCGCATCCGGCCGCAGAGCGTCGATGTGGTCTCCGCGCTCGATCTCACTCTGCGTCCAGACGTTATTGCCGCTGGCCCCAATCGCATCGCCGCCGGTGGCCCCCATGAACTTCAGACTCAAGCGGCCCATCAGCGCGCGGGTCGCCCATTCACTGAACTGCTTGCCGCCGTAGACTTCATCGTTGTCCCGACGGAAGCGCTCAAGCGCGCTTTCGATGGCGATATTGAGCTTGTTGACCTTGGTGTTGCGATTGATGTTGCCGTCCAACAAGAAGAAGTTGGGCATAGCGTGGATATCGTCGCGCAAGGCAAAATCGCCGGTAGGCACGCGCGCACCGAAGCGCTGTTCAACCTTGTGGTCAACGTCGTAGCTGCCCATGTTTCCGCCCCGATTGCCGCGCGAGGCATGCGGGTTGCCCTCCTTGTCCCAGCGCGGGATGGCTGCCTGCCTTGCGGCATCCGCCACTGATGAGGTATTCAGGAATTCGGTCGCCCGACCACGCCCTTCATTGGCACGTGGATACGCACGTGCCGACGGCACCTCGAACAGGAAATGGGCCGGGCTGCCACGCACCAGCGCCTGCAACTTCGTTACGGTGGCATCCACCCTGATGGAACGCCTCCAAACGTCCGTCTGGTCGTTGCGCGCCCGCGAATAACTCTTATGCAGGATGAACGGCGCAAGCCGCCTGTAGTCGCTGACGAGTTCCTGCGGTACGGCGAGATGCGGAAACTCGATGTAGCCCCGCTTTTTCTCGCCGAACCGCCCTGCCGCAGTGCTGCCATCTCCGTCTCGCTGCACCTGCCGCCTGGCGCTGCCAGTCTGCTGTACCACGTGTGCGAGTTCGTGTGCGAGGAGGTTGCGGCCACGCTCGGTGCCCGGATCGAACTCGCCCGGGCCGAAGAAAACATCGCTGCCGACGGTGAAGGCACGGGCCCTGATGCGGGCGCAGAGGGCGGCGGCCTCGGCGTCGGTGTGGATGCGCACCTGTTCGAAGCTGCGGCCGAAGCGCGTCTGCATGTCGTGCAGCACGCCTTCCCGCAGCGGGTCGCCGCGCCCGATCCGCGCCTCGATCGCCGCCTCGGTCTCAGCGTCCAGCGGCTGCCCGGCAACCTCGTCCACTTCTGTCCCGGCCTCGCGCGCGGCTCTGGCCTGGGCAATCTCTTCCCCTTCCTGGCGCTGGAGCGTTTCCGACTCCTCGAACGCCTCGCGCATCGCCTCTTCGGGCCCGGCGGGCTCGCGCATCGCCTCGTCGGGCTCAGCCACCTCGCGCATCACGGGTTCGGCTTCCTCCGGCTGGCGCATCGCCGCCGCGAGCTCGTCATCGGCCTGCTCACGCGCCGCGGCCGGCAACCCCGAGGAGAGTCGGGAAAGCGCACGCGCTGCCGCAACCACCGGCTGCTGCTCGTCGAGTTCGTGGTTCTCCTGTGGCGAGCCCTCGCTGGCATTGCGCTGCACGGCGCGCGGTCCGGCGGCTCGCGGGGTGCGGCTGATCTCGTCGGCGACGCGATCCGCTTCCTGCTCCTGCGCATCCTGCGGGTGGCTGACCGCGAGCTTCGCCTGCAGGTACGCCGGTTTGCGCGCAATCGCCTTGCGCGAAGGCCGTGACGCGGGTTTCGCTTCAACCGTCCTGGCGCCGCTGCGGGGTTTCTGGATCATCTGCGCCATGTCACCCCCCCAGACGCTCCAGCCGCGTGGGCAGACCGCGCCCCAGCTTGTCGTATTCCTTGCGCAACGCCGCCAGCAGGGCCGGCACCGCAATGGGCCCTTGCGCCGCGGTCGCCACCGCCGCATGCAGTACGACATTGCGGATCTGGCCACCGGTCAAATCGCAGTGGCTTGCAAGCTGACGGCAGACATCGGCACCGGGTACACGGGCGCCGAAATGGCTGTGCCACAACGCCAGCCGCTCGGCAAAACGCGGCAGCGGGAACTCGATCACCGCATCGAGCCTGCGGTTGAACGCGCCATCGATGCGCTCGCGGCTGTTGCTGGTGAGGATCACCAGCCCCGGGTGGGTCTCGATCCGGCTGAGCAGGAAGTTGGTGAGCATGTTGGCGTAGCGCTCGCCGGTGTCCTTGCCGTCACTGCGCCGGCCGAACAGCGCGTCGGCTTCGTCGAACAGCAGCGCGGCATCGCAGGCAGCGGCCTGGTCGAGCAACGCGGCGAGGTTCTTTTCCGACTCGCCGATGTACTTGTTCATTACGGCGGCCAGATCGACCCGGTACAACGGCGCCGCCAGCGCGGTGGCCACATAGCTGGCCGCCAGCGTCTTGCCGGTGCCGCTCTCGCCGACGAACAGCGCGCGCACGCCCGGGGTGCGCGTGGCCGCAAGTGTCTGCCCCAGTCCTTCCCATACTGCCTCGCGCTGGTGCACTCGGGCAATCAGCGCCTCCAGCGCGAACTGCACCGCCTCCGGCACCACCAGCGCGTCCTTCCCCACCGTGCACTCCAACGGCTGCGCCAGCAGCCGCAGCGATGCCGCGCCCAGCTCCCGTCGCGCACGCAGCAGGTGTTCGCGCCCGACCTCAATGCCCGCCTGCGCCGCCTGCAGCTTCGCGCTGGCGGCAACGCGGGCGATCGCAGGCCCGCTCAGCAGCGCACCGGCGCACTCGTCGGCCAACCCGGCCGGCAGGCATTCGCGCCAGAACCGCCGGCGCTCGGCCGGTGTGGGCAGAGGCAACTCCAGCTCCAGCCAGCCCTCGCCCTCCACGGTCCCGTCGCGCCCGAGCAGGACGACCAGCGGAACGCCGGGCTCGACCACACCCTGCCAGGCCTCGCCGGGCCCGACCCGGGGTGACAGCACGGGCAGCCAGCCGGCGAAACGGCTGGCCAGCCGGAACGCCGGCTGTTGCAGCCAGTGTGCGTCGGTAATCTGCAGCGGCTGCCGGCCCAGTTCGGCCCCGATCAGTGCGGCCAGCTGCGAGCGGCCACTGCCCGGCGCGCCGCGCAACACCAGCCCGGCCGCTGCGCCGCCACCGATCACGGCCGCCAGCCGCGGTGCCTGCTCGCGCGCCGCGCTGGCCAGGAGCGGTGCGCGCAGCGGCGTCAGCACCTGCCCCTGCGGCCAATCGACGGCCGAGTCCGTCAGCACGGCCCAGAGCGCGGGCGAGATCCTGAGCTGCTGCAGCGGCAACGGGTCATCGCCCTCGAGCTCCAGTACCTGGTGCCGCAGCAACGGGCCGGTGCACAGTTTCGGGACGTCGATGACCTCGGCGCCGAACAGGGCCTGCAGCAGCGCCACCGCAAGATGCACCGTTGGCCGCGCACTCTGGCCTGGCGTCTGCAGTTCGGCGACCGCCAGTGTGACCGGGTGCGAGGCCTCGCTCTCTCCCGCCAGCGCCAGCAGAACCCCCTGAGGGAGGTCGAGGCCGAGTTCCTCGACCAGCCGCGCCAAGGCACCGTGGCGCGGGGGCCAGGCACGCAGCGCCAGATCGCGCCGCACGGCCCAGGGCAGCCTCGCCCCCGAGTCTGAACGCTCGTCCAGCACCAGTGCTCGCAGCGGCTCCTCCGGGCCCAGGCTGCGCGCGATGAATTCGGCAAGTCCCGCCCGCAGCAGCGCCCTGAGCCCTTCAGGCGCCTGGGGCCATGGAAGCGACTCCACCGGACGGCTCATTTTGCCGCCTCCGTATAGATGAAGGTTACCACCCGGCCCAACCACGGCACCCAGCCCGGATTCACGTCCAGCCCGGCTAGGCGCACGGGCAAGCGTACCGCCTGCAGCGGTAGTTGGAGGTCGAGATGACTTTCGGTATATACCAGCCGTCCGGGCACCGCGAGAAGGTCCGGATTCCAGAGCTCACGGTAGACGCGCACGATCTGCGCCAGCAGCTCGCGGCGATGCGGCAGCTCGGGCGCATTCTCCAGCGCGGCCGGATCGTTCAGGCCCGCCTGCCCGGCGAGGAAGTGCGCGAGTGGGTCTTCCGGGTCAAAGTCCAGCTCGCGACCGAGTCGAAACATCCACAACCAGCCGTCGGGCAACGCCTGCCAGGCCTGCCGCTGTTCGAGCCAGCGCCTGATCTGCGGGTGTTCGAGCACGTTGACCAGGTAGAACAGCCCCCCCTGCCCGGTCTGCAGCGAATTCCGGTTCGGCTCGGGTCCGGCCTCGTCCTGGGTGAACGCATGCGCATCGGGGCGCAGAGTTTCCGCTGCAAGGGGCGGCGACGGACCCGGCGCCGCCGGGTGCGGCAGAGCCGACCCGCGGGACGCCCGATGCGCGCCGCGCCGTCGCGGCACATCGGCAGCGTCGAGCTCCGGACGGTCGTCGGACCCGGCCGGAGTACCCGCTGGCGCCCCGGGTCGAGTCGTGTCCGGTTCGGCGATGCGAGGCTCGCCCGACCGACGCTTTGGAGCATCCCCGCGCCGCGGTGCCGCACCCGGCTGCTCGGACTGAGCCGGCCCGGTTCCGGCGTGGGGCGCGCCGGCCCCGCTGCGAGCCACATGGGCGCTTCCCGGTAATCCAGGCTCCGCAGGGGTCGCCCTGTCGTCCGCCGGTGGTGGCGGGGGCGCGAACGGCACAGGCGGACGCAGCGCGCGGCAGACCAATTGCAGGCGCGCGGCCGGCTGGTTGACGACCCTGATCGGCTGCCATTCCAGCGCGACCAGCAACGCGGCCAGGGTCACGCGCGGATCGCCCGGCGCCCACTCCCGCAGCACCGCCATCCAACGCCCGAGCAGGGTCGGCGGCAGGCCGGCGTCGTGGGTAACCTCGGCCTGTGGCGACATATTCGCCGCGGGCGCCAGCGGCACACCCGCGTGCCGCGCATAGGCCGCGACCAGCCCTTCCGCAGTGCCGGCATCCAGTGCCTGCCAGACGGTGGCCAAGACCCCGCGTTCCGCCAGCCGGGCGGTTACCGCCGGAAGATGGGCGATGTCATCCTGCCAGAGTGTCGCCAGCGCGCGCGGCGGTGGACGGCCGAACAGGTGCCGCCAGTGCTGCCAATACCAGCGGGTCGCCGCGCGCCCCCGGGCCAGATCCTCGCTCAGCCAGGCCAGCAGATCGGCCCGGTCGACGAAGCGGATCGCCGCCGCGCGGTCGGCGCCCGCCGAACCGGGCGACACCGACTGAGCGATCTGCGCATCGGTCGCCTCACCCAGGCGCCGGGCGAGGCGGCCAAGGGGCGCCCGTACCTCGATCCTGCGCACGATCACCCAGTCGCGTCGCTGCGGCCAGTCGGCCGCTTCGACCTGCGCCGCCACGGCGCGGAGGTCCGGCGCCTGTCCGCGCAGACGCAGTCGATCAACCACCACGCCCCAGCGCGGCGCCGGCATCTAGCGGCCCAGCCCCTTGGTCAGCTTGCTCGCCACCACGGAGAAACCGCTGCCGACCCGGATACCCGGGCGATCTACCTGCACGAGATTGGCCACCACGCCATGCGGATCGGCATCGGCGACGCTGAGCAGACCGACCACCTGCTGGCTGCGGTCGAGCAGCTGCAGCAGCGTTCCGGGCGGCGGCGGCTTGTTCAGAGACAGCCGCATCGGCTCACCTACCGCAAGGCGCCGCGGCGGCACCTGCACCTCCCCGTCGCAGGATCTCGGCCGGGTCGCCCAGCGCAGCGTGAATCACGGCCGCGCGAATCATGTTCCGCAGCGCCGACCGGCCGGCCCCGGAGGCGTCCTGGGCCAGCTGGCGGAACCACCAGTCGACCAATTCGACGATGGTGCGCACGGTGTTGAAGTCGTCCTGCTCGGCGCGGTCGAGACCGGGCCAATGACCGGTGCCTGGCAGCGGCAGCCGGTCGTCCTCGGCCAGCTGCGACCACTCCAGGCGAATGGACGGGTCGAGGCGTTCCAGGTACTCGACCAGGCAGCCGATGCACTGCTCGAGCCGGGTCTGGAGCTGGTTCGCGTCGTGTCGCGGCCTGCCGGCGCTGCCGGTGAGCAGATCGTGCAGCGACAGCACGCGGGCATTGCCCCGGCTGAAGGCGTTCAGCGACGCGGTCCGGACCGGCGGCTTCTGACTGGCCAGCGTACCCAGCACGGCGAGGTTCTGCTGGCCCAGGGACGACATTGCCTGCTGCAGCGGGATCCGCGTCGACTGGGTCGGCGCCGACTGCCCGAGCCTGGCGAGCCGCAACTCCCGCAGTGCGGCCGCCTGCTCGACACGTACCGCGTTGGCAAGCCGCGGAAGTACCGGTGCCAGCGCCGTCCAGTCGGCCACCGGCACCTCGCGCACGGTATCGAAGAAGGCCGCCAGGCTGTCCGGCAACTCGTACTCGGCGTCGGCCGGACAGCCGGGAACGATATCGCGCGCGCTGCCGTGGCGCAGCGTCAGCGGGTCGGCCAGCGGCAGACTCACCGCGGCGGAGTTCACCCGCACGTAGTACAGCCCGGAGAGCCCGGTCGTCAGCAGGCGGGTGCGCTCCTGGTTGCGCAGGTAGGTCCTGCGCCAGTCTTCATCGAGCAGCCGCTGCGTCACCGCATAATCCCCCAGGCGCTCGAGACGCCGACCGTCCAGGACATCGAGTTCCTGCCGTTCCTGGACGATCATCGCCGCGAGCTTGACCAGGCGCTGCTGCAGGTCCTGGCGCTCGCGCAAGCGGGCATTGAGGTCACGTTCAAGGGTATCGAAACGGGCCTCGATGATCGCAATCTGCTGGGTCAGGATCTGCCCCGCCTTGAACAGTTGCTGGTATCGGTGCTGGACCAGCTCGGCGGTAGAATCACCACAGGGTAGGTTCTCTTCCATCTGGGTCGGGTGCTGCAGCCCCACACGGTCGCGGATGCGCTCGAGCCGGCGCTTGATCGCCCTGGTTTCCTTCCTGTCGAACAGCCCGTCCAGGTTGGCGAGCAGCGCCTCCATCTCGTCGTAGGCCTTCTTGTACTCGTTGAACTCGGGATGGATGTGGCTCAGCACACCGACCCGCGGCGTTTCGGCCTGGAAGGCAGGCGGCGCCACCGGATTCCGTGCGGGCGTGGTCATCTGCTCCAGGCGCGCCTTGTTGATGCCGAACTCGACCGCAGAGCGGGTCGCCGGCTTCAGCACGGAGAAACGCTGGCTCTGGGCAGTGGTGGAGATCGTCTTGCGGGCCAGCGACGGGATCTGCGTCGGAATCAGCGGCTGGGTCATTGCGACCCGGTGGGTCGTGTCGGCGGCCGTCATCGAGAGCGTCGTGAACAGCGCTTCCCGCGAGGCGGAGGAGGAACGTAGGGGCGTCGCATCCTCCTCCGGCGGCGACGGCTGTTCCCGCTCGGCCGCTTCTGCCACCGCCTCGGCCGCCAGCGGCAGCGGATTGAGCCGCGTGTAGGGCATCCAGCGCGCGAGTTGCAGCCCCGAGCCATCGCCGGCGACGCCGCCGGCCAGTGCGGCCAGCGACACGGTCTGCGAGTCGAGTTGCTGGCGTTGCAGCAGCAGGTAGTCCTGGGTCTTGTTCAGTCGCGTCTGCAGGATGCGGATCCGGTTGTCGAGCGCCTCCAGTTCCACCTGGCCGATGGCGTACTGGATGACCAGCCCGTCGTCCTCCGGCTCAGAGGCCGCGGGCGGTGCGCCGTCATCGAACCATTGCTGATAGCGCTCCGGCGGCTCCGGGAACGCGCGGTCGTAGGGATGCGGGAGCGGACTCTCCAGCTCCGACCGCGCACGTTCGACGATGGCCTCGAACACCGTCGACGGCACGGCCGGGGGCGGGACCGGCTGCGGCAGCGACAGCGCGCGCAACTGCTCCGGCGTCAGGGCCGCACCGGCCTCCTCCTGCACGAAATACAGTCGCTCGAACTGGCGCCTCCAGGCAAGCCAGCTGTCGTGCGCGCGCATGAAATAGCGGTAGACGTCCTGCTCCAGGCGGCCATCGGTCTGCGGGATGTCGAGCATCTCCGGCCGGTAGTGGCGTTCGGGGACAGCCAGCAGCAGGCGCAGGTGTTCGCCTGCCGGACGGCGCAGATCCACCACGCGCCGCGGCAAGTGGCGGTCAATGAGCTCATCGACCGCCGTGTCGGGGACTGCCACCGCGTCGATGCGCAGGTGCGATGGCAGAAACGCCACGCGCGGCGTCACCGACGCAGCATCCTCGAGCAGCGCCAGCGGCAGCTGGCCGGCCGCCGGCAGATAATCCAGCAGCAGATGCTCCTCGAGATACGCCAGCAAATCGAACTCCGGGTCGCCGGAAAGTTCGCCCGCGCGCCGCGCCCGGGTGATCAGGCGGCGAAACGCCTCGGTCACCTGGCTGTGCAGCACCCTGTAGCCGCTGTCGGGCTGCGCCAGGTAGCGCCCGACGGTGGCAGAGAACCAGCGGGGCCGAGGCCCCTCGGCCGTCTCCTCCACCGCCAGCAATCCCAGGGGTACTGCGTGGCCGAGGTCGCCGAGGAATTCTCCGTCCGCACAGTACGCGGCCACCGCGTTCTCGGCCTGCTCCTGGCTCGCTCCGGCCGCGATGCCGGAGGGCAAGGCAACACGGCGCAGTGCCAGCGCCGCCCCCACCACCCGTCGGGAATCGCGGTTCGGGTCGAGTTCGGCACGCTGGCAGGGATCAACGTCGGGATCGGCGTCGATGTGCAAGGGCATGCGCCGCAGAATCAGAAAGTAGATCCCGCCGGCGTCGCTGGCCTCGGTCTCGGCGAGATAGGTTTCGATCAGGCTGTTCCAGTGCTGGTAAAGCGGGTAGTACACGCCGACGGCCCTGCCGTTGCCGGCCACCGCCATCCCCGGCGCCACCGAGCAGCCGTCGCCCAGTCGGTACGGGTGTAGCGGGTCACTGTCGTCGGGCACGCGGTCGGCCGCGACTTCCAGGCCGTGGAGGATTCCCGGGGGGTAGCCCGCCAGCAGCGGTTCCAGCCGCGCATCGGCGTAGGCCTGTAGGCGGTCGAACTCGTCCTCGCCCAGATGGCGGCCCGGGAAAAGATGCAGCCGTTCCAGGTGGGGTGACGCGGGGATCGGATCGTGCAGCAGAATGCTCGACATCACGGCCTCCTCAGGCTTCCACGGCCCGCCAGGACCGGACCAGGGCGGCTCCAAAGCCAAACTCTCCGGCCAGGCGGGCGACCGCATCGGCGGTGGTCTCCCCGGATGCCTGCGCCTCCACCAGCCGCTCGCGGAAAGCGGGCACCCGGCCGTCGTCGGCGAGCTGACGCAGGGTCTGCCAGATCACGCCGTCATAGCGGCGCTCGACCCGCAGCAGGATCGCGAGCATCGCCTGGATGGTGACCGCATCGTCGCCGTGGTCATGGATCAGCGCCCTGAGCGCGGTCTCGGCGGCACGCCCCCCCGGCGGGCGCAGCGACGCGAGCCACCCGAGGTTGATCCGGTTCAGCAGTATCGAGTCTTCGTCCCGCAGCAGTCGGACGCCATCGGCGGGGCTTTGACCGTCGTCCGGCTCCGGCGGAGGGGCGGTGCCCTGGGCCAGCACGATGCCGCTCAACGCGGTTTCGGCCACCCGCAACGGCCGGCGCACGTAGATGAGCCGGTCGTCGCCGACGCGGTCCCAGATCGCTTCCCAGGTTACCCGGTCGGTATCCAGTTCGTGCACGGGTCGCATCGGGTAGATGCGCAGCATCAGCGGGTCGGTGAAGGGAAGGCGAGCCGCGTCTGCAGGACTGCGCTCCAGCGCCCGGGCGAAGCGGCCGTAGTCACGGTTGGCCAGCGGCGCGAGCACGATGATGTCCACCGCCTGGTCGTGGCCGAGGTCGATCGGCTCCAGGCGCAGCGACTCCTGGCGCACCAGTTCCAGGTCCGACACGCGCACCGGCGCCACCCAGACCTGGAAGGACTCGGGGAAATAGCTCTGGCGTCCAGCCGATGGATCGATGGCCGCCTTGGGCAGGGATCCGACCGGGGGCAGCAGCTTGAAATACTGGTCGGCGGCAAACTCGGCGCCCGGGCTGGTGATCCGGCGTTCGCGGAGCACGTCGCGCAGCAGGGCCTCGTACAGGCGGGCCAGGTCCGACTGCAGGGCGTTGGGCGCGTGCGGTGGCCGCAGCGGCTGGCGCAGCAACTCGCCGTCCAGCCACAGTGGCCGGTCGCCGGCAACCGCGAGCACCCCAAGCGCCACCGCATCCTCCGGCACCACGCCCGCAGCCGCCCCACCCAGGTATTCGCGCATCAGCAGCGCACGCAGGTGCAGTTGGCTTTGCTGCGGCAGCGGTTGCGGCAGGGGCGTGAGCGCCAGCTGCACCCCCTCGTTGACGCGATCGTGCTGCACCTCGGCGCGCGCGCCCAGATCTCGCGGGAACACCTCGGCCACATCCGTTCGGACCTCGGCGTAGTGCAGCGTCACCGCGTACAGGCCGCGTTCCAGGCGGCCGTGACGGCCGGCGTTCAACCGTGCAATCAGTGCCCGGTCGTCGAGATGGAGCGACAGCCGACGGTCCAGCTGCAGCACCCGCCCCGCCGAAGAGACCGCCAACCCGGGGCTGACGTCGAGCATACCCGCGGACAGCGATACCTCGAGCCCGCGCACGACACCCGACCCAAGCGTCTGGCCGACCTCCCGGAGGCGCTGGTCCAGGTATACCTGGTCGCGGATCAGGTCTTCCGCGGTCAGCAGGCGGCCGTCGAAGTAATGCGTGCGGGTGAGCCTTGCATCGATGTCCGCAACGCGTTCCAGCTCGCGCCCGGCGGGGACGGCGCTGCCGAGGGGTAGAAAACCGGTAGAGTTGCTCATGACGACCTCGTGCTCAGGGCTAGCGCGCCAGATGGGCGAGCTGGCCGGGCGTGACCAGGAATGGGCGGACCAGGTTGTTGACGCTGATGCGGGAAGGATTGACCACGATGTGGGACAGGCTGGTGGTCTCGATCGAGATGCGCGCAAGCAGCAGCCGGGCACTCTCGTGCAGCCGGTCGGCCACGGTCTGGGGGCTGACGCCGTCGTCCAGCGCGTGCAGCAGCCGCGCGTGCAGGTTCATCAGCCGGCCGGCGGCCTCGCTCTCGGCTTCGGCGGCCGCCAGGGTCGCCTGCTCGGCGTCGGTCAGCCCTTCGGGCGCATCCGCCAGCGGACCGTGTGCCTGCCATGGCCGGTAGCCGGGCTCCCCGGCTGGCGGCAGTTCCGGCTGGATTTCGAGCAGCACGCCATCGGCGATGCGGCTGGGCTGGACCGGATCGGTACTCATGTTGAGCTTGCGTGCCAATACCGGCTGTGCGGCCACCGGGCAGTCCTGGTGGCGCACGCTCACGCGCAGCCAGAGGCGGCTTTCGCCGGCATCGAAGCCATCGTGCAGGGCGGTTTCGCCCTGCGCGGCCAGCCACTCCCCGAGGTTCACGCAGTACGATTCATGCACCAGCACCTCGCGGCCCAGCCCGTCGATGCCGAATCCCGGCCCGACCAGCACACGCACCGTCATGTCGGTGTCCGGATCCTCGGCCGCGTCCGGGTCGATACTCACCGCCATTCCGGCCAGTGTGCCGGCCCCGTGCAGCCAGTACTGCTGGCGAGTCAGCCGGCGGCGGTGATACCCCTGCTCGTCACGGGTCGCCTCCAGGCCCAGCATCATGCCGGCCTCGTAGGCAACGCGCCGCAGCGGGCTCTCCAGATCAGCGTCGTGCTCGACGGTTGCGAAGTCTTTGGCCGATGACGTCATGGTGGGCTCCATCAGGCTCCGGGGGCGCCGGTCCGCGCGTTGACGTCGCGCGGCGACAGCGCCGTCGGGTTGTTTAGCAGGCCTTCCCTGCCGAGATAGGTGTCGTTCAGAGTGACGCGGCCTGGCGCCGGCGCGTGCTCGAGGAAGGTATCCACCGCGAGCAGCGGCGCCAGACCGAGTACGAACGGATGATCGCTTTCGAGTACCCGCCAGCGCACGTGTGCCGGCATCTGCGCGGACAGCGTCTCCTCCACCTGCGGCCGGCGGGCACGCCCGTCGCCATGCAGCAGCACGCTGACCTGGTGACTGTAGCGGTCGAAGAAGGCCTGCACCGCCTGTTCGCGTTCCAGCCCGGCCAGCTCCGGCGCGAACAGCGCCAGGAACTCCAGCGCACCGCTTTCGGACAGAATCAGGCTGTCGCCCACGATGCTGTTGCCGGTCACGCCGGTGCCCAGGGTCAGCGGGTGGTCACGGTCATCCATGTCGACGCCCAGGATCGTCGCCATCGTCCGGCGCAGGCGGAAATTCTCCACCACGACCACCTCGCCCCGCTGGACGCCGCCGTCGGTGGCGATATCCAGCGCCAGCTGTACGCCGGCCACGGTGCCGCGGTACTGCTGCAGTCGGGTGGCGTGCCCCAGCAGGCGCCGCCGGCGCCCTT
This sequence comes from Thioalkalivibrio nitratireducens DSM 14787, assembly GCF_000321415.2. NCBI lineage: Bacteria > Pseudomonadati > Pseudomonadota > Gammaproteobacteria > Chromatiales > Ectothiorhodospiraceae > Thioalkalivibrio > Thioalkalivibrio nitratireducens. The sequence goes on from NC_019902.2 coordinate 2,169,419, forward strand.
CGGGCCACCCGGCGGGAATCGGCTGGCCGAGGAGCTCGGCGATCCACGGCAGGTTGTCGGCCGGGGTGGCTTCGGGAGAGACGAGCGACTCTGCGGTCGCCACGGTGGCCTCGATGGGTGTCAGCATGCCCTCCAGACTCGCCAGGAAGCGCTCGCGCAGGTCGGCTGCGTTGGCGCTTTGAGGCTCGCCGCCCGCGGTGGGCAGGTACGCCTCTTCCTGGCGGAAATGCCCGGGCAGGTACGCCTCCTGGTAGCAGAAGCGGGGGCCGTACACCCGCATTGCGTGGATGGACGGCGTCTGGCGACCATCGCCCTGCATCACGATGCGCAACTGCAGGTAGCGCCCGGAGAGGCGCCGCACATTGCCGCCGGGCCGCTGCAGCAGAATCTCGAACAATCCGGCCTCGTTCGGTCGGGGTGTGACCGTGCAGGACTGGAACGCAAGCTCCGACCTGCGGGGCGTCCACAGCGGGGCGATCTGGCGCAGATAGGGAGTCGCGGTACGCGCATCCGGACTGTCGAAGGCCTTCGCGTAAATCGTGATCGCGCCGCTTCGGGGGATCGAAGCCTCCAGGTAGATCCGGTGCCAAACGCTGCCCGGCTGGCCGGAGTCCAGCGTCTGCCGCAGCGTTGCGGCCGCCGCGGTAGCGTAACGCGGCTGGCGCAACGGATGCAGCTCCCGCGGCCTGGGGGAGAACTCGGGGAACGCCGGATCCGCTTCGGCCTGGTAGCGCAACCGGCCGTCCAGCGCGCTGACGAACCGCAGCCCGGCCTTGGACTGCATCGGGTAGCGTTCCCGGATCAAACTCGCCTTGCCGCTCGCCTGCAGCCGGATCACCGGGCAATCCCTCGGCTGCCGGCTCGCGCCCAGGTCGCGCCGGGGCAGCCCCGGGAACAGCCCCGGCGGCATCAGCGCCAGCCTGCCAGGACCGGCAACCGTCAGATCCAGCGCGAACGGCACCGCGGGATCCACCCGGTACGGCTTCAGCGCCCGCTCGGGCTCCGGTGTCCGCGGGCGCACCAGGATCCGTTGCAGGTTCGAGGCGGTGTACGCCAGCACGTACACGTTCGCGTCGTCGGCGGCAACGGCCAGCGGTGTCAGGCCATCCGGCAACGGCTGCTGCCAGCGCAGGCGCAGCGGCTGCGGCACCTGATGCACCGGTTCGAAGCGCTCGGGCTGCGCGCGGTACGGCAGCGGCAGGGGCTCGCCCTCGCACAGCGACACGCGATCCTCGCTGAGGCACCAGATCCGGCTGTCCGGGTCCACCACGGCACGCAGCACGGGTTGCGGCAGGGGCAGGTGCTGCTGCCAGCGCCGGCGCAGGTGAAACACCACCATGCCTTGCTCGGCATCGTTCCGGTACGGCGCGACGAGGCGGCCATCGCCGCCCAGGTGCAGGTCGACGAAGCGTCCGGCCGGCGCCTGCACCGGGGCCAGTTCCCGATCCTCGAGCGGCCAGAACTCGCCGCCCACACTGTATTCGAGGCGTTGGCCGTCCGGGCTGATGCGGCCGATCTGACCGTGTGGATCGAGCACCAGCGGCGCGGCAGTCTGCCACTGCGCCCGGGCCGCAGCCGGCGCGTTGCCCGGCAGCTGCAGGGATTGCCGCTGGGCGAGCGTGAGCGCGCCGCCGCAGCCGGCGTTCCATGCATAGAAGGACGAGCCATTGTCGAAGTCGGCTTCCTCCCTGAACAGAAAGTACGGCGTGTTGTTGACGTCCATGATCAGCACCCCCGCCACGGCTGCAGTGGGAGGGGCTTTGGCGCCGGGCGGCTCCGGAACGGACCGCCTCGCGACCCGCCCCGCCTGCTGACCGGGGGCGGGGGCTCCACCGCCGGGTACCGGACGAGGCCTGCCTGCCAGTGCGCGGAGTGCATCATCGAGCTGCTAGCACACATCCGGGATCACCGGCGCCGGCACCGGGCGAGCGCCACCGTCGCCCGGTGCCGGTGCGAGCCCTTCGGGCAACTCGGGCGTTCCCGTTCCGCTGCCGACACCGATGCCGACCAGCTCGGGCAACTGGTAGGCGGCCAGGTCCAGTGGCTCGTCGAACTCCAGGCGCCGCCAATGACCGTCACTGCGCACGAATACAGCAAGCGCGTTCACCTCCCGCACGCCCGGCGCACGCGCCGCCTGCGTCAGCAGTTCCCTGCCACGCACCGCAGTTCCCAGCGGCCAGCCCTCGCCCTGCGCGCCGCCCGGTGCCAGCGCCCAGAGGTAGTGCATCAGCACCTCGCGCACCGCCCGCAGGGTCTGCTGCTCGGTCTGCACGTCGTGGACCGAGATCTTCACGGAGACCGCAACCGGCACAAACTCGGGGCTCAGCACGTACAGCTCGGTCCCGATCAGGATGCGCTGACGCAGGTAGTTGAAGACGTCCTTCAACAGCCCCTGCGTGGGCCGGGGCGCGGCATCGAGCACCGGCTCGCCAGGCGGCAGCACGACCAGGCTCACGACCCCGGGCACACCCTCCCGCGCCGCGCGGATGCTGGCCCCGGGAAGGAAGCCCTCCAGCACCTCGCAGCGCGCGACCGGATTGATGGGATTCGCCAGCGTCAGCAGGCGGAAGTCGTCCCGTGTCACCGCACGGTTGCGGTGGGTGAGGAACTGCGGAATCCGTTGTTCGGCCTGTTCCACCGTCTCGGCATCGACCCCGCCACGGGTCGGCCAGTCCTGGCGCAACACCAACCGGCTGCTGGCCCCGGTCAGTTCGGTCAGGCTGCCGGGAGGCAGGTTGCCCCCGCGGCCGCCGCCGAAACGGTAAGCCGCCACGCGGATGCGGTGACCCTCGGGCGGCCGCTTGCCATTCTGGCCGTTGCCGAAATGGACGTGACCGGCCACCGCGTCGAGCCGGAACACCCGGTCCTCCGGGCCGCGGCCGGCCAGAAAGTCCACACGCTGCCAGGGCACCCAGGCCCCCTCTTCCGCCACGGTCAGTTCCAGCGTCCCGGCGTCGATCTGAGTGTCCGGCAGCACGACGACCTGATCGGGCCGGCCGTTGCCGATCCCGACCATCAGGTCGCGCTTGAGTCCCTGGCCGACGATGTCGACACCGTTGGCGTCCAGGTACCCCAGCGGCAGATCGGGTTCTTCGGCACAACCGAGCCTGAGCCAGAACACGATGCGGTTGGCGGCCATCTGGGTCGGGAGCTCCGGCGGCAGTTCGCCGAGACCGGCAAACATCGGATCCTCCCGGGTCAGCCCCTGGAACAGCGCCGGGTTAGGCGGAAGCCGCAGGCGCGCCACCCCGGCGCGGCGCCCGCCCAGCGAACTGTCGTGCACCACCTCCAGCGGCAGTGAAAGGATCTCGCCCTCCTGACCCTGAACCATCAGGGTCCAGTCCAGCGCCCTTGCGCGCAGGTCGCTGACACTCTCACCCGTGTCCGCATCGTCCGGCGCGATCGCGATGTTCAGGACGATGCCGGCCAGCCCGGCGCGGATCTCGTCGATGTTGGCGACCAGCGTGCGCGGCACCGAAAAGGCGAGGTAGTACACCTTGTCCAGGCTCCGCGCGAGGCTCAGTGGCTCGCGGGGTACGTCGAACACGTGCGGCTGGAACGGTGCGGGAATCTCGCCGCGCGCGAGCGCGTACTGCTCGTGCAGATCATCGAGCGTCAGCCCCAGCGCCTGCAGATCCTCCGCACCCAGCGTCTGCTTGATCGCGACCGACAGCTCGAGTGGCGTCGGCTGCACCTCGCCCACAGTCGTGAAGGTCTGGCCCGCACCGGTCAGCTGCACGCCGGCCGGCACCGCCGGCGGGATGCGCACCGAGCGCGGTCCGGTGCCGACGCAGGCGACCCCCACCGCCGGCTGTGCCGGCCGCACCGGAATCTGCAACAGGTTCAGGAACACCCGCCGCTGCCGCTCGGGGATCAGATTGGCGCGATAGAGGATGGTCTCGGTCAGCCAGGCGAACAAGTCGATAAAGTTGTGCACCGGATCGCCGGGCGCGAGCTGTGTGAGCTCCGGCAGATGAGTGGCGAGCCTCGCCCTGGCCTCTGCGACCAGGTCTTCGAAGCGGCGATCGTCCAGGTTGGGCACCGGTAGCGGCATCGGTCATTCCATCTTCAGGTCAGCTGGTTCAGATCCAGCGCGAGGGCCAGCGACTGCGGGGCGTCGGAATGACGCAGGCGATAGCGCACGGTCAGGTGCACCTCGGACAGGCGCTCGCGCGTCGTCTGCACATCCACTCCCTCCACCACGACCCGCGGCTCCCAGCGCTCCAGCGACTTGCGTACCACCCGCGCCATCAGCGCCCGGGTGGTCTCGGTGTTGGGTTGGTGCACGAAGTCCAGCAGCCCGGCACCGAAGTCGGGCCGCATCAGCCGCTCCCCGGGGCGCGTGAGCAGGATATTGAGCATCACCTCGCGGATGCTGCGGTCATGCTCGGAATACGGCAGGCGGCCGTGCTGGATGCCACCGAGCAGTGGCCAGCTGATGAGCCTGGGGACCGGCACGTTCATTCGCGGCACCTAGCGTTTGAGTTTGGGGAACGGCAGGCAGATGCGCACCCACGGCAGCCACCAGAACAGGATGTTCAACAGCGAGACCATGATCATCAGCAGGATCATCGCGACCAGCGTGACGACCGGCAGGCTGAACGAGCAGATCCACTGCAGCGTTCCACCCGGCGGGGCACTGTCGGGGACCGCGTCCGCGGTGACGCCCTTCTTGAATTTGATTCGGTCGATCAGGTTGAAGGTGTCCGCCGGGGTGATCATGCTCACCCCCTTCGCCAGGCCGCGTTTGAGATCGGCCAACCCCGGCATCTGGATCAGCGCCGGACGGCTGGCCTCGGGGTCGAACGGAGCGGCAACACGGAAACGCCGACTGCGCTGGCCCGCGGTGGCCCAGACCAGGTGTTCCTTGCCTTCGACGTCCAGCACACGCACGAACGGGACGACCTGGTAGAGATCGTGCCGGCCTTGCTGGAACTTCGGAATCGGCACCTCCCTTGCCTGCTCCGTCAACTGTCCGGATACCCGGGCCAGGAGCAACTCCCGGAGCCGGGCGGCCTGGGCCTCGGTGAACTCGAGCCGATACTCGATGCTGGCGCTGGAACCACTGGCCGGCTGCGCGGCGTCCGGCAGCCGTGCGAGCACGGCCGCGGTCCCGTGGCGGTCGATCGCGTCCTCCTGCCCGATGATCCAGCGCAGCAGCGGATTGTCGCCACCATGGCTGGCGCAGCTGCGCAGGTACTCGGCCAGGCTCTCGCGCGGTCGCACCTGCTCGCGACCCCGTCCGCGACTGACGTTCAGAAAACGGACCTCCCCGAGCAGTTCCTCCAGACCGGCGTTCTCCACGATTCCGGCCTCACCGAGATGGTACCGGTTGACCAGCATCCGCAGCAGTTCAAAGAACGCCATCGTCGGCCGGCCGCCCTCCACGTGGCGCGCGTCGCCGTCACGCCAGCGCCGCCGCGCCGGGGCCTCGCGCAGGCCAAACGGCCAGGACAGCTGGCGCTCCAGCGCCTGCTGCACGCTGCGCTCGGAGGCTGCATCAAACGGCGTCTCGACTGCGCTGTGCTGGTAGTAATGAAAGCCGCCCAGCGGCAGGTAGCCGTAGAGCACGGTGCGGGATTTGCCGTTGCGGTCGCGGGTGACCACCGGGTGCAGCGGGTGGGTCTCCTCGCCGCTGTAGGTGGGCTTGTCCTGCCGCGGCCGCACGCTGCCGTCCGGGCACAGCCGGCGCTGCGCGTCGGGGTCGCGCAGCTCGTCCGCAGCCGGCTGCCAGCCGAGCGCCGCGCCGTCCTCCAGCACCCAGGCAAACTCCTCGCCGCCGCGCACGCTGCGGATGACAAACCCGGCCGACGCGATGCGGGCCGGATCCAGCGCCGGAAAGCCGGGCCGGTCGCATGCGATCTCGCAGCTGATCAGGTAGAAGCTGCGATGGATCGGCAGACGCAGCACCACGCTTTCGTCGTGCCGGCTGAAGCGGTCCTGGAACTGCCAGATCGATGCCTGCGGCTGCTCCAGCGCATGACTCTCCAGATCCTGCAAAAAGCGGGGGATGAAATCGGTCTCCTGGTAACGATGCAGCTCGGTTCCGGCCTCCAGCGAGTAATGCGGCCGCTGCAGCCGTACCCGGTCGTTTGCGTGTCGGACTGCTGTGCTTGCCATGGGCGTTCCTCTCACCAGACGTTGCCGGCACCCGGCGTGTAGCTCGAACTCACGACGGCATTGGTGATCACGGTATCGGCCTGCACCACGCCGCTGAACTTCGACATTCCGGCGTTGACCGTCACCATGCCGGCGCTGACGGTGATGCTGGCGGCATCGACCTTCACCTCGCCGGTGGAGCGTACGCTGACCTCGCTGGCGGTCATCTTCACGCTCTGGCCGCCGCGCGCGAGTTCGACCTCGCCACCGTTGCCGTCGGTGACGGTCAAACGATGGCCCTGCGGGGTGCGGATCTCCAGCCTGGGGCCCTCGCCGTCGTCGAACTCCAGCACGGTGCCGGCCGGGGTGCGCACGACATAGCGCTCCTCCTGCGGCTCGGCCTCGTCGGGCACACTGCCCTGCCCGCTCCAGATGCTGCCGAGGACCAGTGGCAGCTCCGGCGTGACGAACGCCAGCACCACCACCTCCTGGCGGCGGGGAATGAAACTCGCTCCGTACCCGCTTCCCGCGGAAGAGACGACCACCGCAGCCCAGAGCTCCATGTCCACCCCGTGCAGCCGCACCTTGACCCGGCCCCGGCCCTCCGGGTCGGCGTTGTCGGTCACCTCGCCGAGATGCAGGCTCGAGACACCGCCGATCGCATGTGGAGTCACGAGCCCCTCCCCCGGCGCGGAAGGGACGTCCGGGCGGACCGCAGACACCGCGCGCCGAAGCCGACACCTGCGCGGACGCCCACCGCCGGCAGCCGTGCAGGCACATGCTCTGCGCCGATGGCGGCCGGGGCCGTGGCGTCGTGCACGCCGGCGCTACACGGCGCCGCTCCGGCAGGGGGTCTCGTTGACGGCAACAGGCGCATGCCGGTCAATCGTTCCAGTCCGGGCGGTGGACTTTGAGCTCGGTCTCGTAGCCCGCGGTGTTGTCGAACCGGTGCACGCAGTGCACCACCTGGTAGGTTCCCCGCAGCCGCCCGGAGACACCGGTGAGTTCGATCTCGCGGCCGCTGCGCAGCGCGGACTGGCCGAGCATGCGGATGTCGCCACTGACGAAGTATTTCGCGCGGCGGCGGAAACGGCCGGCGACGAAGGCGTCGGCCTCGCCCTGCGAGCGTGCAAACGGCTGCACCACGACCTCCGGACCGGGCCAGCCCAGCCTCCCCAGTAATTGCGCGGCGGTGGTGCCCGGCGGCGGGGTGGCCAGCGTGCTCGCAGAGGCCACCGCCGCCTGGTCGGTCGCCGCATTGAAGCCGCGGACCTCGGTGGCATCGTGCTGGTGGTTGAGATCCGCGATCAGCCGCACCTGCAGGGCATTGTCCTGCGGGTCCACCCGTACCGGAGTGGCGTCGGGCTCTTCCGGACGAACCCGCAGGCGGCCATCCTCCAGGCGCAGCGCGATATCCAGCGGAGCGAGCAGCCTCAGCAGGAAGGCCAGGTCGCTCTCGTTCAGCTGGTGATAGTCCATGGCCACCGTCGAGGCGCTGACTTCGACCTCCAGGCCGGCGTCATCGGCCACCGAGCGCACCACCGCATCCAGCGTCGTGTCCTCGAACACGCGGCTGCGACGCCTGCGGCCCAGCCGGTGGAGACGGTCCTGGAGCAGCAGGACCAGCCGCGGGGCCCCATCGCCGTAGCGCTCCTCGAGCGCGGTGATTTCGCCGTGGAAAATCCTGCCCTCGCCATCGGTATCGATGGCCAGTTCCACCTCATCGCCCAGCCGGAGATCCTCGAACAACAGCCCGGGGGCCTGGCCTTCACCCTGACCGAAATTGGCCAGCTGCAACTCGGCATGAGCACAACCGGTGAGCGGAAGGTTCACGATCATCGCCGACAGCGCGTCCTGCAGATCGCGGCGCGCCTCGCCAGCGACCCGGATCCGGGGGCGGCTGCTTGCGAAGGCGGTGTCGTGCATCAATCCACCGCCAGGCGCGCCCGGCGTTCCTCCAGCAGCGCCAGGTTCTCCATCAGGTCGCGCTCGTCGGGCCCGAGTGGCACCGACTCGGCGGCTGGCGCCTGCTCCGGTACGGGCGTCCCCTCGACCTCGGCGATGACTTCGTGGATCACTACCGGCATTCGATGTTCCTCTGGTCACGTCAGTCGAAACCCACGCCTGACAGCCTGGGCTTGGAGGTCGCCACGGTCTTGACCTCCGCACGCATGCTTCCGGCCGTCTGGGTACTGGCGAAGGCACCGCCGATCCCGGTCCCAACGCTGGCCGACACCCCGACCCTGAAGGCCGCGTCCCCGGTCACCGCGGCGCCGGCCGGCGGCACCGCGAGGGCCGACGCCGCCGGCAGCCGCGGCGACTCGATCCCGTTGTAAAGGGCGGTCTCGCGCCAGTCACGGGGATCCTGCCCGGCGGCCGCAGACGCCTCGTGCACCGGGGTGTCGCTCCCGGCGGCGGGGTTGTCCGCGTCCGGCGCGGCGCCACCGGTCGGCGTGAGCCTGGGCGTCGCCCGTTCCGCCTGCTCGATGTCCCGGCTGCGGAACTGGTAGCGGTCCTCGCTGAGCTTGATCGACACGGTGGCTCGCAGCGGCCGACCTTCGGGAGAGAAGAAGTCCAGCGTCTCGTCGAAGCTCTGCACCAGGCCGAGAAACTCGAATGCACCCCACTGGAACAGGCAGCGGCGCGGGGCCTGCAGCTGATCGCCCGCCGCCACCGGCTTCATGAAGTGCTCGGCGATCTGCCCGGTCAGCTTGCGCACGTCGGACCCTTCCTCGATCCTCTTCGACGCGGGCTCGCCCTGCGCATCCGAGCCGACGGTCGTGTCGAAGATCAGCTCCACGCTCAGCGTCGACGAGCTCTTGTCCACGAACTGTGCCGCCTGGCTCGTGCCGTTGCGCGGGTTGGCCTTCAGCGTGTTCGACAGCGCGACCTTGAGCGAGGCCGGGTTGAACTGCACGTCGATCGCGTCGTGGGTATCCGGCTGGTCGTTGCTGCCGGAGACGGGGATCAGTTGTGCGCGCTCGATATCGGCCATCAGGCGCCCTCCCCCGCCGCCGGGCGCACCAGCGTAAGTCCCTCGTGAACGAGGTGCAGTTCCTCGATCGCGGCCTGGCTCGCCGTAGCCGACAGGTCCGGTCCCTTGAACCTGGTGGCCAGTACCTGGGCCAGCTTCCAGACCAGAACCGGGTGGTCCTGCACCGAGGTCACGTCGCCGGTACCGTCGACCGTGACCGACGGGTGTCCGAGTACCTCGATCTCACCCTCCAGGCGATAGCCGTAGTTCGCACCGCGGGTGGTGATATCGAACCACTTCCAGAGATCATCGATGCTGGTGACGCCGCGCTTGAGCACCACCGGCGCGAACCGGGTCTGGCCGGCGCGCTGGAAAGCACCCCAGTTCCGGCCGCCTTCGGCGATCAGCTTGGGCTCCATGGTCACCTCGAGCCCGGTCACCTCGCTGAACTGACCACCGCATAGGAGCTCGGACCGGTCGCCGTTGTAGAGCGAGACCCGGAAGCGAAAGGGGACGAACTCGGTCATGTCCTCAGCTCCGCCGTCCAGTCACCACCGCGATGGACGAAGGCGATATGAATGCGATCGATCGGAAAGGCCGGCGCCACCTCGATCTCGAAGATGATTACGGCGTCCTGGCCGGTGATCTGCCGGATGCGGTAGGCGTCCTCTGACTTGCGGCCGCGCAGCGCGCCCTGCCGGTATAGGCGCCGGAAGAAATCCTCCAGCAGCAGCCGGGGCCGCGGGTCGCGGTGGTCCACGTTGAACACCAGCACTTCGCCCAGCGCCCGCAACTGGCGGAGCAGGAACCCCATGAAACGGGCCACCTCGCCGCTGCGGTACTCCGCGCGCCCGGTGAGCGTGTACTGGTCGGGCGGCAGCGCGGGCACCGCGAGGCGCTCGTCGTCCAGGTGCACGCGGCCGCCGTTGACCTGCAGCACGCCGATGCCCGGCCGCTCGCGCAGTTCGAGGGTGCGTTGCAGGGTCACCGCGGGATACGGTCGCGCATCGGCGCGCATCGGCAGCCCCGCCACCGAACGCCAGATGCCCCGTCGGCGAGCGCCGCCGGCCTGCAGGCCGGCGAGCGCACCGACGCTGCTGACCAGCCGGTAACCCGCGCCACGCAGGTAGGGGAAGAGCAGCTGCAGCCGGCGCAGCTGGGGCCCGTCGCTGCTCGCCTTGATCGCCTCGATGTCAGCAAGCGCCGCAGGGTCGAGTCCCGGCCGGTCGGCATTGTCGGTGTCGGAATAGGCCAGCGGCAACGTGAACAGGCACTGCACATCGGGACGGTGCCGCGCCAGCAGGTACTGCAAGGGCCGCAGCAGGTCGCCGGTAGGCAGCGGCGGCGGAGCGTGTTCGATCTCACCGGGATTGCGCCGCTCGCGATGGCCGTTGTCGATCTCCGTGCCACAGGGCAGGAACGGTGGCTCCGCGTTGGCCAGCCGCATGCGCGGAATGTCGGGCAGGTTGGCCGGAATCTGCAACCGCTCCAGGTCCGGCAGCGCGACCACGCCCACCTCGGGCAGCGACAGCAGCAGGGCGATACCGCGCAGGCTGTGCAGATCGTGCGGAACCAGCCTGCGCGACGGCAGAAACCCCGCCTGCGCCTCATCCTCGGGAATCCGCAGCACCCACAGCCGCTCGCCGCCATTGGCGAAGAAGTCGGTCACCGCCTGCGGCAGCCAGGCCCGCCGACCGGCGAGGATGCTGCGGTAGTCGGTCGCAGCCTCGCGCGCATCGGGGAAGATGTCGTCGAACTCGGCAACGGAGTTGAGCGGCAGCGGCAGATGACATAGCGCTCGTTCCTCCGGGGCCGCGAACAGGCGCTCCTCCAGCAGCGGACCCAGACCCACCGAACGCATCTGCTCGAGTGCCTCGTCCGGGATGCGCGGGCGCCGCACCCGCCCGGGGGCGTGGCCGAGCAGCAGCACCGGCAGTACCGGCCGCTGGCTGGCCGGCGGCCGCGGGGCGACCCGGATACGTTGCTGGAGGAGTTCCATGCGGCTACGACTGCTCGATGGACTCGACCGCAAGCACCAGTTCCTCGATCGCGACGTCGCTGCCTCCCTTGGCGGTCAGCGTCGGCCCGGTCCACTTGATGGGCATGGCGTTGATCAGCTTCCAGGTCACGACGGCGCCCTGGCCGCCCGGATCCTCGCTCTTGAGCTTGATCTCGACGTTGCGCTTGGCGGTCACGTCCCCGGCGCGGATCTGGTTGAGCCACGAATACAGGTTCTGCGCGCCGATCACACCGCGTTTCAGGGTGACGTCCCCCGCCTTGTGGATCGCGGGGATTTTGCTCACGTAGTTCACCGGAGCGTTGCCGTTGCGGTACTCGGCCACGGTGACCTCGGCATTGAGCCCCGACACCTCGGAGAAGCCGCCCTGCACGTCGCCTTCGGACCCGTCGCCCAGGTTCACCAGGTAGTTGAAGACCGAATACGGGGTATCCCTCAGTTCAGCCATGTCTTGTCTCCTTGGGCTCAGGCGTCAGCCGTCTTCTGGCCGATGCGGAAAATCACGAACTCGGCCGGCTTCAGGGCGGCCACGCCCACCTCGCAGACCAGGCGGCCGTTGTCCAGATCGTTCTGGGTCATGGTGCTGCGGTCGCAGCGCACGAAGTAGGCCGCCTTTGGCGAGGAGCCGAGCAGGCGACCGTTGAACCACTCGTTGTAGAGGAAATCCTCGACCGACGAGCGCACGTTCGCCCACAGCCGCTCGCCGTTGGGCTCGAACACCACCCATTGGGTCGAGCGGTCGATGGATCGCTCGAGGTAGAGGAAATAGCGGCGGACGTTGACGTAGATCCACTCCGGGTCGCTCGAGAGGGTGCGCCCGCCCCAGACGCGATGACCACGACCGGGGAACGAGCGCAGGCAGTTGATGCCCGCCGGGTTCAGCAGTTCCTGCTGGAACCGGTTGACCTCCTGGGCAAAACGCAGCGCGCCGATCACCGGTTCGTTGGCCGGCGCCTTGTGCACGCCGCGGGTAACGTCGGTGTTGGCATAGATACCGGCAAGGAAACCGGCGGGCGGCACCGTGATGTGCTCCTCGAGGCCGCGCGGGTCGGAGATCACCACCCACGGGTAGTACAAGGCCAGCCGCGAGTCATCGAAGTTGGACGCGAAGTCACGGATCTCGGACAACGCCATTCCCTGGCGGGCATCGACGATGCCGATGCGGTAGCGCATCCTGCGGCAGTGCTTCTGCATTTCCACGACCACGGCCTGGTGGCTATCCGGGTGCGCGGCAGCTGCAGGTGTCATCACGATGGAGATATCCTCGATGTCCTCGAGCGCGGCAAGCCCGGTGCTACCGTTGACCTCGTCGACCGCACCGGCATAGTCGCGAGCGGACGGAACGTCGCCGTCGGAGCCGCCGGACATCTGGATCAGGTAGCGTGGCCCCTCGACCGACAGCGGCGGCGGCTGGAGCGCGTCCGCGGCGAACATCGCGTACAGCGCCGCCCGTATGGTCTCGCCGGTGGCACCGTCGGCCAGGCTGCACGCGACGGGACTGGTCAGCCGGTCGTAGCGCCTCTCGGGCTCCGCGGACAGCACCTGCGACAGGCTGCGCTCGCCGCCCGGGGCCGTCGACACGTCGCCATAGCTGTAGACGATCCGGCCATCGGCGTCACCCAAACGCACGTCGACGTCGAAGTTGCGGAGCACGACGCTCGCCGAGGGCGCCGACGGCGTTCCAGCCAGCGCAGCCAGCGGCAGTTCGATCACGTCGGCCACGTCCGGATTGACGCCGGGGCTGACCGTGAAGACCGTACCGTTCGCGTTCAGGGTGCCGTGCAGAACTGTCAGGCCACCCCAATCCGTTCCGCCGGTGATGCCGGAAACGTCGATCCCCTCGGGCAGCGTGAGGGTGGCGAAGCTGCCATCAGCCAGGGCGCCACTGGCGGGGGACCTCGCGTGGACACGCGTGAAATGCACATTTGCCTCGCCGGCATCGACCACCACCTCGGCCACCAGAACGCCCTCATCGGAATCCGGCGCATCTTCCGGACGGAGGTCCGCCGCTGCGAGCGCAACGCCGTCGGCAGTCTCGATCACCGCGTGGTTGCCCACCAGCACGTAGTGGTCGCCGACTCTGCGAACCAGTCCGCTGACGTCGATCGGAAAGCGTGCGTCCGGGGCCCGGTCGTCGATATCGCCCACGCGGACATCCCCTGGCAGCCCGGTCGCCTCCAGGTACGCCAGCTCACCGTCGGCCAGCGGCGCAGTGGCCGACTGGAAACGCAGCAGGTTCTCGCTGTCCCGCCAGTGCAGTTCCAGGGTGTAGTTTCCCGCGGCGCCAGGAAATCGGCTGCGGAACGTCACCACGCTGCCAGGATCCGCCGCGGTCGAGAGCTGAGCGGTGCTGCCTCCACCGTCGGCATCGGTGTTGTTGATCCCGGCCAGGGTACGGGCCACGAAGAGCTGCTTGCCGCCGTTGTCGAAAAAGGCGCGCGCGGCAACCGCGGTGTGGTTCAGCACCGAAGTGCCGCCCAGGCTCAGATCGCCGCTGTCGCCATAGATGCGCTCGAACTCGCCGAAGCTCGTGACCACCTCGGGTTTCCCGCGCAACGGTCCGGTGCGCGTAGGCCCGACGATGGCGGCAACGCTGGTGCCAACGCCCTCGATCGACTTGGCGCGGAAGCTGACTTCCTCGACAAAGACGCCGGGCGCAAGGTACTGGGACATGGTGGGCTCCTAGGGTTGGCGTGGTTGCACCGCGAGGTGGTTCTTATCGAACGATCGCAACAAGCGGACCTCGCCCGGCGTAATGCTGAGCGCGATGTGGGCATGGAATCCGGAATCATCGACGGCCTCGATGTCGAACGGCACGTCAGTGGCGGCCGGGTCGGCCGGCACGCGGGGATCCGCCGCCGGGTGCGCGCGGATCGTCAGTTGCGCAGCATAGTGCTCGACGCTCTCCGGCAGCGGCGGCAAGCGACGCAGTGGCAGCACGAAATCGCCATGGGCGTCGGTCTGGGCCACGAACCCGAGGCCGGCTTCGGACACGATGACGGCCAGGTCGAGCAGCGCCCAGGGCAGTGGAGTCCCATCCTCGCGGCGGACCGTCCCGATCAGGGCCCCGCCCACGGGCAGGCGGGTTCCCAATGGGGTGGGATAGACCAGCAGCACATGGCCGCCACCCGTTCCCACCGTGATATCGAAGCTGCGTGGGTTGTAGCGCCCGTTCGGGTCACGCATGCGGCCGGCGAGGCGCACCGGGGAACCGGCAGGCCGGGTACGGTGCGCCTCGTCGGCCCTGCCTTGCACCATGCCAGCATGCTCGTCCGGGTGCAGCCACAGCGCCAGACGCCCGGGCTTTTGCAGCCAGCGCAGGCGCGGCGGCCGGTCGCTGAGTTCGATCTCGAGCGGCGCGTCCACGCGTTCCCGGTCATTCGCATCGGTGCCTGTGGTCGCGTCCAGGAAATAGACCACGTTGCTCGCGTGCAGGACGTTGGTCTCGAGCACGCGCGGGTTCACATCACCCCCGCGGGCAGCACGCGCGTGGTCACCGGCGGCCCCTCGCTGCGTGGCGGCCTGAGTCTGAGCCGCACCGTGCGCAGCACATAGGGCGCGGTGCTCGTGTACTTGGCCTCGAAGACGTCCCAGATGCGCATCAGATCTTCCGTGGACATCTCTTCCGGCATCACCGTGAGCAGTTCGCGCTCGCTCCAGCCATCGTCGATCTCGACCATGTGCGCCACGTCCAGTTGGCAATCGGTCGCGAGTTCGAGCATGGCCCAGGTCAGCAGATCCGCCTCGTGCTCGGGACTCGTGCCATTCGCGATCAGCAGGACGTGAAGATTGAGCGGCAGTTCGGCCTGCGGCGCGCCGGCGCCAGTGCCGGTCTGTGGAAAGTGCCGACTGCGGCCATGGGGATCGACGACCAACCGGTGCAGATAGATGCCCAGCAGGTTGCCGGTCAGGGCCGTCGCCACGTCGGCGCTGCCGAGCAGGGACACACGACCATTGACCGGGTCGTCGCGGAGTTCGCTGGGCAGCCGCCGCGAAAGGAACTCCGCGAGTGCCAGCAACGATGCCTTCACCCCCCGATACGATGCCACGATCGCATGCCCCCGCTTCTCGGCACCCGCAATTCCTGCCCGCCCCCGAACACACCGCGTAATCAGCAGCCGCTCGGAGCCCCCCGAACGTTATCTCCCCTCGGGCCATGATCCGCCTGCGCGCCACGGAGAGTCCGCTGACGGCGGCGGGATCCATCCTAAAGAATCACCAGGCTTGGGCCGGCCATGATGACAGACCCTTGCAGAACACCTGTGGAACCTACCGGGATCCCTGGCGGGGTCGAGATGGGCCCATCCGTCGCAATGTTCTTAGTCCAGCATGCCGACGAATCACAGGCACCTGCCGGGCATACCCGAGGAATATGTGACGCACACTGCAAAATTTCGCACCCCAACCGGCCCGAACCCGAAAACTACGCCCTGTTGGCGCCTCGGTTGCTTGTTATTTCGGGCGACAGCCCGCCGCCGGGCGGCTCTCCGGTAGCGGAGTCGCCCTCCGGGTCCAGGAACGCCGCAAAGCCCTCCCCTGCCCGTGCCAACACCTTTTCCGCGATGTGCAGATTCAGACGTCGGTACTTTCCCACTGGGCCTCGGCGTCACCCGCTGTCCTCGCCGGCAACTGGGATGAACCGGTAGCGGATGGCAGGGACGGGCCGATGCGCCGTACACTCGGACCCGTGAGAATGGCCTCCGCGGCCGCGAGCACGGTTCGGGACGTGCCCGGCACCGCGCACGATGCACGGATCCGCGCGGTGCCAAGCCGGCACACTCCCCTCGGGGCTCCGAACCGCCGTCGGGTGCATTGAGCAGCGGCCGCGACAGGCCAGCGGATCGCGTCACGGACTCTCGGTGCTGATATCCGGCTCCGGGAACCCCGAGGCAGGGGCTGCCAGGAGCCTGTCGGCCGGGCAAGGCGTGCGGTAGCGCCGTCTCCCGGTTGCACGGCGCGGCGCAAACGATCCGTGGGCCGGATTCGGGTAACGATTGGCATGGCAGCATCGGGGGAGACATGAGACGCTCAGGTGATCGCGCAGGCATCCGGAACTTCGGTCGAGTGGTGTTCGCGGGCATGCTCGCGAGCATGCTGGTGGCAGGTTGCGCAACGGTCCACAAGGATCGGCGCGTTAAGGGCCTGGAGGCCACGGCGAACAGCTACCAGGCGGCGCTGCGCTGGGGCGATTACGCGACGGCGGTGGGGATGCTGTCTCCGGATCGGCGCCTGGACGAGGAAGCGCTGGACGACTTCTCGGGCCTGCGCATTACCCGGTACGAGATCGTTCAGCCGCCAGTGATACATGCCGACGACCGCGCGACGCAGACCGCGGCGATCGAATACGTCTTCGAATACAGCCAGGTCGTGCAGCGCCTGACCGACCGCCAGCAGTGGCACTGGGACGATGCTTCGAAAAACTGGTGGCTCGCATCAGGCCTTCCGGACTTTGCCTCCGACGGCACTCGCGGCCGTAGCCGCTGAACGGCGCTACCGGAGAGGCCGTCCCTTCTTCCCCGGCGAATCGGCCACGGGAAGGATATGGGTCATTCCGGGCCGACGTATTGCCGCGCGCATCGGCTGCCTCGAACACGAATTCCACCGCCTATGGCGGCAGTCCCGGGCTGACGCCCTGGTCGTTCACCACGTGGTGGTTGGTCAGCACCAGCCGTTCGGCGGCGGGGTCGCCGGCCCGCACCAGGAATCCGGTGCCGATGCGCCCGCCCAGACGTTCGCGCACCGCGCAGACTGCCCGCGCCCACTCCAGCCCGGTCTGCCACCAGCGCCAGGTTACGGGCCCTTCACCGCCCAGGATCGCCTCGAGTTGCCCCGCCTCGGACGCTGGTGCCGAATGCAGCGCCTGCACCGCCGGGGCGCTGAGGTCCATCTCCGCCCCCGGCAGTCCCATCAAGCGTGCGCGCAGGATCGCCACGACACCGGCTGCGCGCGCGGATTCCGCCTCCAGCCCCCCACACCTCGGTGCACTGGCGCAGCGTGCGGCTGGCGCGCCGGCACGCCTGCTCGATCAAGCTGTAACTGATGAACGCCCGGTACTTGCGTTCCCTCAATCGATCGGGATCCGCGTCCCGTTCTCGGCGAGCCACTGGCGGAAGTTCTGGAGCCCGGGGTTCAGGGAGCGGGCCCGTTCCGGGTCGCGGGCACGGCAGAAATCGTCGTTGAAGTCGCGTTTGAACTGGAACATGTTGCCGAGATCCTCGGCGCCAGGAAACCCGAGACCACGGTAAACCTCGGGCGGCACATCGTGGTAGCGAACCTCCTGTCCCAACGCCTCGGTGAGCGCGACAGCCATCTCCGGCCCGCTCAGATGCTCACCGGCAATGCCTACCGTCTTGCCGATGTGCTCTTGCCCCTGCCGGAACACGCCATAGGCGCACCTGCCGATGTCCTGGGCCGCAATACCGGGAAGCTTGCGGTTGCCCATCGGGAAGGCGATGGCCAGCACGCCGTCGTGGCCGCGTTTCGGGCCCAGGCCGAAATGAATCAGGTTGTCCCAATAGAACGAGGTGAGCAGGAAGGTCGTCGGCAGCCCGAGTTCGCTGAACAGATGCTCGGCCTCGCCCTTCGCGTCGAAGTGCGGCACCTTGTATCGCTCCATCAGCGTCGGCATGCGATCGTCGGTCAGCGGAACCCAGCGACGCGTGTCTTCCAGCGTGGACCAGATCACGTGCTCCACCCCGGCTGCCTTCGCTGCCTGCGCTAGGTTTCCGGCCTGGGCCAATTCCTTGTCCGGCGAGAAGTGTTCCCAAAAGTTGGTGACGCAGTAGGCGCCGTGTGCACCCTGGAATGCGCGCTGCAGGCTCTCGGGATCGTCGAGATTCGCTTCGACAACCTCGCCGCCCAGCGCGGCCAGTTCCCTGGCCTTTTCGGAGGCGGCGTGGCGTGTGAGGGCGCGCACACGGAACGGTCTCTGCGGATCCCCCAGAATCGCACGCGCCAGCCCCCCACCCTGTGCGCCGGTAGCCCCTATAACCGCGATAACTTTGTCTTTAGCCATCTGATTCTCCTCCCGTGATTCGATCCCGCGGGGTGATCCCCGGAGCGGCGGGCCCACCACGGGCATTCAGGGTTCAACGCATCCCCCTGGCCGTTGCTCCCACGACCCGAACCTGCCTTTTAGCATCCTATGCGACCGACGGCATCCCCGAGCCCTGCATGGGCTCGTCGAGGTCATCGGCACCGGAAACCTTGCCGGCCGGGATCCGCGCGCCAGGGGACCGGCTGGAAGATGTCAGACGTGCCAAGGATGCGCTATAAGAGCGGTGAATACTTCGTCCTCCACGGAATTGTTCGAACACACGATGAGCCCCCTGTCCCACCGACGCCGTTTCACACGGATAATGCTGGGCGTGCCGCTGGCGCTGCTGGCCATGGAACCCGCCCGTTCCAACCCGATCGAGGCGTTGCTGGCAGACGCGCAGAAACCCCTGCACGACGACGAGTTGTGGGTACTGGTAGACGACGCAGAGGCGACCCTGAGCGTCTTTCGCGGCCACACCGTGATCGAACGCTTCTTCCCGGTGTCGCTGGGACGCAGCGGCGCGAAACCGGAACGGCTGCGCGGCGGCAACGTCACGCCACTGGGCGAGTTCCGGGTCAACCGTTTCAACCACGAGAGCCGTTGGCACATCTTCATCGGAATCGACTATCCCACGCCGGAGCACGCCCGGATGGCACTGGAGTCCGGCGTGTTCACCGAACAGGATTACCAGGCCTTCATGCGCCATCGCCACCGCTACGGCCAGCCGCCGCAAAATACGATTCTGGGCGGGGCCATCGGCATTCACGGGATCGGGGGAGGCGACCCGGAGATCCACAACCGCTTCCACTGGACCGAGGGCTGCGTTGCGGTCACCAACGAGCAGATCGAGCGGCTGGCCGAACTGGTGGATATCGGAACCCGCGTTGTGATCCGGTGAACATTATTCGCGGGTGCCCCCCGCCCGCTATGGACACGCGCGGCCGACTCCAGTACATCCTATGTACAGCAGCCCGCGTCTGCGTTCCAAGCGGCTCTACCGGTGCTGGAGACGCGGGGCGCCTCGAAGCCGGCCTTACCCCGGTCCCCAACCAGCGAAGTGCAAGGAGATGACCATGAACCCGAAGATCACGTCCCTCAAACTCGGTGCCGTAGCCGCTTCTCTCGCGATACTGGGCGGATGCGCCTCCACGAGCGCGCTGGAAGAGGTGCGCATGACCGCAGAGGCGGCACAGGCCGAAGCGGCCGAGGCCCGCAGGATCGCCACCCAAGCCCAGGGGACCGCCGATCAGGCCCTGACCACGGCCAACGAGGCCAAGGCGGATGCCGAAGCCGCCCGCCGGACCGCGGACCAGAATCGCGAAGAGATGAATCGCATGTTCCAGCGCACGATGCAGAAGTGACGCAGCCGGCCGCCCCCGTCACCGGCGGGTGGCGGCCGCTCGCGGAGTGTCTCCAGCGAATGCCGGTGGTTCTCCGGTCAGGCCGGCAAGGCGACGAGGCGCGGGATCGCCCGCCCGCGTGCCTTCACTCCGGCACCGACAGGAGCCTGGCGACCGGGCGTTCCAGCGGCACGGCCAGCCCGTCGGGTTCCTCCACCAACGCCCGCAGGCGGGCATAAGCCACGGGGCTGAGTTCCTCGCCGCCGGAAGCTCTCCTCACCATTTCCACCGCGTTGTTCAGCGGTTCGAAACTCCCTACGTTCTCCTCCAGTTGCGGAAACGACTGGACAAGGATCCTGCCGTCTTCGGTCCGCCCCGCCTTGAACGGCTGGTCGATGATATTGACCGGAGTCCCCGCATGCACGCGCTCGAACAGCGATTCGATATCCTCCGGAAACATGCGGATGCAGCCACGGCTGACGCGCATGCCCACACCGTCGGGCCGATTGGTTCCATGGATCAGGTAGCTGGGCAACCCGAGCAGGATCGCGTGGCGCCCCAGCGGGTTGTCCGGCCCCGGCGGCACCACTTCCGGCGGGGGCTCACCCCGCGCGGCGGCCTCCTCGCGCATCGAGCGCGGTGGGTTCCACGACGGATCCTTCACCTTGATCGTCGTGCGGGTCAGGCCGACCGGTGTCGCGAAGCCATCGCGGCCTACGCTGATCGGATAGGTTTCCACCACGTCTTCGCTGGAATAGTAGTAGAGCCGCATCTCCGAGAGGTTGACCACGATGCCCTCACGCGGCGCGTCGGGCAGGATGTAGCGCCCGGGAATCACCACCTCGGCGCCGGCTTCGGGCGCCCAGATGCTGACATCCGGGTTGGCCATCCGAATCTCTTCGTACCCGACGTTGTGCCTGCGCGCGACGTCGATCAGCGTTTCGTCGCCGCGAACCCTGACCACCTGGATCTCGCCGATCACGTCGCCGGTTTCGGGCAGCGGATAGTGGCCGGGAGGCCACGGTTCGGCCGCCGCGGCAGCCGCCACCAGCAGCCAGGCGCACAGGCCCGGGATCCACGCCTGGCGCACGACCCTGGACCAGGATTGGGAAATCGACATCAGCCGTCCTCTCGTTTCCGGCCCACGCGTCAGCGGGGCCCTTGACCGTTCGGGAAGCGCTCCGTGTCCCGGTGCTTCACCGTGGATACGCGCCCGGGCGGCACCGATTGCCACACCGGGCTGGAGATGGATCGATGATACAACGCCCCCCCGGGCGATGCCGTGATGACGCTCGCACCCCCGTCGACGCGTCTACACTCTCCTGCACCCGGACTGGCGATCAGCGTGCCAGTGCCCGCCGGCAGCCAGCGGAATGTGCCGTCCCGCTGCACATCACACAGCGCTGATGTGGCAGGGAGACCCTGATGAACGTGGTTCCGCGACGTGACCCCGATTCCCGCCTGCGGCGGCTTTCGCCGGGGATGTCGATCACGATGGACGTCGATCCGCGTGCGCTGTACGTGCCCGCGGGCCTCGCACTCAGCGCCGGCAAACGATACCGCCTGGCGGCCCACGGAAAGTGGAGGGATGGCGCCATCACCTGCGGGCCCGAGGGGCTGGGGGTGCGGCTGGCCGACTCGCTTTAATCGCTCGCCAGGGAAGCCGTTCTTCCTGCTCTGCGGATGCCAGGGCCGCAACGATTGGCGTGCCTTCGCGGTGGGGGGCATGTGACTGGGAGGTACCCGACGCCGCCGCTGGCTCGGACGGCCTCGCACTCTATTTGTTCGCCAACGACTGGCGCTGGATGTACTGGAACAAGCGGGCGTTGACCGCCCAGCACGACGGACCGCTTCGGGTCACGATCACACGCCTGGCCTGACACACGATCGGCACAGGCAAGACGGCTTCTGCCGGAAAGCTCGCCCGGGTTATGCGCTCACGGCGCAGGACTGCCGACCGGGCCATCGCCACCGACCGCCGGGTGCACCCCACCGACAACGGGCTGCGAACGCCGAACCTTGCCGGTCGAGCCGTTCCAGGCGAGCCCGCAAGCAGCGGGTTCGTCCGTCGAGGCCAACCGACCGGCAAACCCTCCCCTGCGCGGCTGTCCGGAGACGGCGTGGGCATGTCGATGTGCTGCGTCAGCGACCGTGCCAGCGCCGCGCCCCGACCCGCTTGCATCGCGTCGCCGTTGCCTATTCGGCCACGACGAGCGGCGTGCGCGCGAGCACTTCCCCGCTATCGGATGCGCGATACCGGACTTCGTAGCGACCTGGCGCCGCGGGAGCGAACAGCTGGACCGGGTTCCCCTGGGACGCCCGCGCCTCGCGCAGCGCCGGCACGTCGTCGGCGGCACCTTCGTTCACCACCTGGATGAAGTCCTCGAACCGCCCAGGGCCCTGCCAGGCCACGGTCATCACGCCCCCGGCCTGCACATCGCCTTCGACCGCGAGCGACACATCGCCAGCACCAACGGTGACCGGCAGCGCGGCCAGCGTGCGCCTCGATTGCTGGATCACGTAGCGCAGCTCGTAGTCGCCTTCCGCCTCCGGTGCGCGCAGACGCGCGGGAGTTCCGCGGCTGGTGCGCCAGTAGTCACCGCGGCTGCCCTCGCCTGCGCCGAGTTCCACGATGGTGATGTAGTCGCCCGGGTTGTCCGGACCCTCCCAAACCACCTCGATCTGCCCACCGGGAACGATGACCTCGGGGCCTTCGAGGCTGGCGGATGCCGCCACCAGCGTAATCGGCCGGCTCGCCAGCGTGCGCCCGGACTGGTTGATCACGTAGCGCAGCTCGTAGGTGCCCAATGCGTCCGGCAGCGTGACCCGCGCCGGCGAACCGAAACGAGTCCGGGCGTAACTGATGCTCGTGCCCTCGGGCGCGCCGGCCTCGACCACCGCAATGTAGTCGCCCGGGTTGTCCGGCCCTTCCCAGGCCACCTCGATCGCAGCCCCGGCCACCGCCTCGTCCGGTGCCTGCAGGCCCGCGCTCGCTGCCACCAGCGTGATCGCCCGGCTCGCCAGCGTGCGCCCGGACTGGTTGATCACATAACGCAGCTCGTAGGTGCCCAATGCGTCCGGCAGCGTGACCCGCGCCGGCGAACCGAAACGAGTCCGGGCGTAACTGATGCTCGTGCCCTCGGGCGCGCCGGCCTCGACCACCGCAATGTAGTCGCCCGGGTTGTCCGGCCCTTCCCAGGCCACCTCGATCGCAGCCCCGGCTACCGCCTCGTCCGGTGCCTGCAGGCCCGCGCTCGCCGCTACCAGGGTTACGGCCTGGCTCGCCAGCGTGCGGCCCGACCCGTGGTGCACATAGCGGACCTCGTAGGCACCCAGCGCGTCCGGCGCGGTCACCTGCGCGGGCGAGCCGAAACGGGTCCGGGCATAGCTGATATGAGTAGCGTCCGGTGCCCCGGCCTCGACGATCGCGATATAGTCGCTCCGGTCGTCGGGTCCGGTCCATTCCACCGGGAATCGTTCCCCGCTGGTGACTTCCCCTGGGGCGGACACGCTGGCCTCGGGCAGGGCCTCGGCCAGTTCCACGCGCGCCGTCACATCCTGCTCCAGCGTCGCCGCGATGGTGCTGCCGCCGGACATTGCCCCGGCGTTGCCCTCGATCCGGTAATCGCCAGGCGTCACGAGGATCCGATGCCTTTCGCCCGCACCGCGCCCGGTTTGCGCGGCCTCGCTCGCGAGATCGGTCCAGGTCCACTGGACATCGGGAACCGCTACACCGGTGCGGGCATCGACCCCCTCCAATGTCACGGTGGCCAACATCCTCTGCAAAGGGATATCGACGACGCCCGAGAGCGTCTCGTCGACCGCGAGTTCGAGTGCACCCTCGTAGCCCGGGTGCCTCACGGCGATGCGGTAGCGCCCGTCCTCCAGCGCCGCTGTAAACGACGCCGTGGCATCCGCCGCAGCGACCCGTGCTCCGGTCTGCGCATCGAATATCTGCCAGTCGCTCGGGCCAAGAGGCTCTTCGGTACGTGCATCCACCGCCCGGAACACCAGCTCGACGGCCTGTGGCATCGACACCGCGGCAAGGGCCTCGGCGAGCTCCACACCCGAGCTGGTATGGAATAACTGGCCCCCGGTCTGTTCCGGCACACACGAGAGGCTGTTCACTTCCGCGGAGGTCATCCCGAAGCCGACCACATGGGCACGAATCGGGATACCCTCGGCCGCCAGCTGCGCGGCCAGCGCGCAGGGATCGCCGCCGCAGTTCTCGAGACCGTCGGTCACCAGGATGATGTCGGCCGATTCCGCGGTACGCGGAATCTGGGTGCGCGCCAGCTCGAGGCTGTCGGTCAGCGGGGTCATGCCCCGGGGATTCAGCGCTCGCATCAGCGCAGTGAGTTCACCCGGGTCGTGCACTCCAAGCGGCGCCAGCACCTCGATGTCGGCGCAGTCACCGCGGCGCCGGTGGCCGTAGGCGATCACCGAAATCGGCGCGCCGGCGTCCCGGCCCGCGAAGAACTCCTCCATCACGTCACGGGCCACCTCGATCCGGGTAATGTCGCCGTCGATGCGGTTCCACATCGATCCCGAGGCATCGAATACCATCACGGTGGCACGATCCGCCGCGGTGGCGGCGCCCGTGCCGAACAGGGCCACGGCGAGCAGGGTGGCGAACGGTCTGGAGAGGCTTCGCACGATTGTTACTCCTTCCTTGATGGACAGCAGAATCCGACGACGGCTGTACGCCGGTTGCATGGACCACAAGGGTGGGGGCAAGTCCCCACCACAACCGGCGAGGGTACAACGGTACGCGAGCCGGCGGAAGCACCAGCGCTACTGGCACCGCCGCCGGGTACCACGCATTCCACATACGCCACTAGAATAGCCGCCATCATCGCACCAACCCGGAGGCGGACTTGTTCTCGCAGAAGGTTCTGCATATCTGCCTGTCAGAGGGCTGGGGTGGGCTGGAGATGTATCCGGCGCGGGTGTTCCCCGAATTACGCCGGCAGGGCTGGCAGCCCCGCGGACTCGCCCTGCGCGGGTCGCGCGTGGCATCGAGCCTCGAGGCGGCGGGAGACACGCCGCTGACGGTGTCGTCGCGGGCCGGGGCCCTGCTATCCCTGCCGCGCTTGCTGCGCTGCATGAAGCGGGAAGATATCCGCACCGTCCATTGTCACAAGTCCTCGGATCTGCGGGTCGGAGTACTGATGAAGTCCCTCTGGCCGGAGATCGGCCTGTTCTTCACCGACCACATGGGTGCGACTCGGCCCAAGAAGGATCTGCTGCATCGCTGGATCTACCGCCGGCTCGACCGGCTGTTCTCGATCAGCGATGCGACGCGGGCGCGCAACCTGAAGGCCTTTCCGCTGCCGCCCGAGCGGATCCGGCGCCTGTACCTCGGGATCGACCCCGAGCCCTACCGGCCGCGGCTCGATCCGGCTCCACGCGCGGCGATGCGCCGCTCGCTGGGGATTCCCGGCGGGGCGGTCGCGGTCGGGCTGCCCGGACGCCTGACCCCCGGGAAGGGACAGCAGCTGTTCCTCGAGGCCCTGCACCGGCTCGAGCGCGACGCGCCGGAGCTCGCGATCCACGGCGTCATCGCAGGGGGGCTGCACGCCGACGAAGGCAGCGACCCGGAGTTCGTGCAAGAATTGCAGCGGTACGTCCGGGCTCATGGCCTCGCGTCGCGAGTCCACTTCACCGGCTTCCGTTCCGACCTGCCGCGTGTGCTCGAGGCGCTGGACATCGTCTGCGTCCCGTCGCTGAATGAGGCCTTCGGCCTGACAGTGATCGAAGCGATGGCGGCGGCGCGGCCGGTGATCGGGTCGAACAGCGGGGCAATCCCGGAGATCCTCGACACGCGTGTCGGGCGACTCGCCGATCCGTCGGATCCGTCCGCCTGGGCCACGGCCATCGCGGAACTGGCCGCCGATCCCGAGCTGCGCAGTCGCCTGGGGCTGGCGGCACGCCACCGCGCCTGCGAGGTGTTCAGCCTGCGCGCCCATGTCGAGGCCCTAACCCGGGAATACGCCGCTGCCGATGTGCGGCAAACGGCCTCCCGCGCTAGACCCGGATCCTGAAACCGTCCCGGGGCCGTCCCGGCGTTGCCCCGGAGCCCGCGCCTCAAGCCGTGCGCCAGACCCGGCGCGGACCGCCCGCCGGCGCGGGCCCAGCGGCGGTTCCGGCCTCAGGGTCGATCGAAACCAACGGGCGCTTCCAGCAGCCGGCGCCACTCGCCGAGCACCGCGGATCTGCGCAGGTCGGGCCGGCCTCCGACCCGCGGCCGCCCGCCCGAACGCCAGTCAACCACCCGGGCAACGATCGCGGCATGATCGCGCGCGTCGACCAGTTGGACCGGGTCGCCGAGAATTTCGGCGGCAGCGCCGAAGTCATGGGCCAGAACCGGGGTTCCTACGGCGTTGGCCTCCGCGAACACCAGGCCGAAGGTCTCGGGATGCTCGTCCTGCGGGTAGAAGACGCACAATGATTCGCGCACGTGGCGCAGCACCTCGTCGCGCGGCAGCCGGCCAAGCACGCGGATCCCTGGCCGGGTCGTGCAGCCGGGGACGTACTGCTCCAGAACCTCCGGGGCGCTTCCCGCGATCGCGAGCTGCATCGCGGGAAGCTCGCGCTGCACGGTCAGGAACGCTTCCAGTACGCGGCGCAGGCCCTTGTTCGGCGTACTGAAAAAAATCATCCGGTCGTGGTCGACGGGTACCGGCTCGACCTGCAGGCGGTCGTCCACAGGATTGTAGATGCGCCGGATCGGCACCCGCGACCCGCACCCTGACAGCGTACCCAGCAGGCGCGCGGGAACGCCGTTGATCAGGCGGTCGCTCGCCCGCGCCAGCGCATCGGACACCGCGATCACGGAACAGCGGGTACGCGCCAGCACCGCCCGCTTCAACATCACCTCCGGCCGCTGCCAGTTGTGAACCCAGACATGGAGCCGGCTATCGGGGAACCGCTGGCGGTATCGGGAGGCGAGCCGGATGCGTCGCAGGATCACCACCGCGTCGGCCGGTTCTCCGGCAAACGGATCCGGCGTATCCAGGGGCAGGTAGCGCACGCCCGGTGAGATTTCGGCCGGCCGGGAACGACCCAGTTGCTCCACCGCCACCGCATGCACGGAGGCCAACCCCTCGGCGACGGTGACCAGTGACGCCTCGGTGCCCCCCACCGCCTCCCTCCGCAGGCCCTGACCGTCGTAGGGGGTGGAGGACTTGGGATCGACGAACAGCAGGTTCACTCCCGCGGCCCACCCTGCTCACGCTCGTAGAGCTCGTTCAGCTTCGCATACTTCATGTACGCATTGAACGCGGTCGTGACCGCAACGGTCATCCCGTCCGGACCCTGGAAGAATCCGCCCTTGAACACCAGTTTGCGCAGCAGCGCCACCAGCGCGTGCACTGCAGGCCGCCAGCCCGAGGGCTGGACGCCGCGATCCTTCATCGCCCAGGCATCCAGCGCCGACAACTCGTCGATGCGCCGGATCCAGTGGGACAGATCCTCGTAGGTAAAATGGCGGATGTGGCCCTTCAGGTGCCGCACGCGCGGGGCCTCCACCCGCGAATGATGCTTGCGCGGCAGGTAGCCGGACGTCGCGCGATGGTACAGGCGAACCACCGAATCCGGATAAAACCCGGCCGCACGGATCCAGTGGTTGCCAACGAAGTTCCGGCGCCGCAGGGCGTAGGCGGTCTGCGGATCATCGAGCGATAGCGCACGGATCAGCGCGACCGCGTCGTCCTCGAGGCGTTCGTCGGCATCCAGCGACAGAATCCAGTCGTTGGTCGCCAGCGGCACGCCGTACGCTTTCTGCGGTCCGTCCCCAAGGTAGGCCTGTTCGATCACCCGCGCGCCCTCGGCCGCGGCGATCTCCCGGGTGCGGTCGGTGCTGCGCGAATCGACGACGATGATCTCGTCGCAGACCGGGCGCAGCGAACGGATACAGCCCGCGATCATCGCCTCCTCGTTGAGCGTGATCACGGTCGCGGTAATCGGCAACGGCGTCATCCGGTTCCCCTCCCCGGACCGGAACGCGCACCCGCCCAGGCCCGGAACCACTGCTTCAGCCGCTTGGCCAGCGCACCCGCGCGGATGCGCGCATCCATACCCCATACCCGCAACCGATCCAGCGGGGTCACCGCGATCTCGCCGCGGCGCACGTAGACCGAATCGCTCCTGTCCTTGTACCAGATCGTGTAGCCGTTGCGCTCCATCCAGTGGCGGATTTCCCGAAGATACGGATTCGTGTAGGCGCCGCCATGGGTCTCGACGGAGATCATCGTGGGCCGACTGGTCATGTGCTTGAGCACGAACCACTCGCTGCCTTCGGTGTCGACGGAAAGCAGGTCGATGCTGCCGTCGTCGATGGTGCTGAACCGCGTGCAGGGTGCCGTGAAGGCTCGCGCTTCATCCCGGTTGGCCCCGTCGTTGACCAGCGCGGGGCTGCTGTCCAGGGTCGCGACATGGGTCGAGCTGCCCCGGTAAAGCAATTTCACTTCCCCGTCGAAATCACAGAGCGCACAGGCGTGCAGTTCGACGTTCGGCCGGCCCTGGAAGTACGCCCGGATCAGTTCCACCGACGCGGGCTCCGGCTCCACCAATGTGGCCCGGACCCCGTCCAGGATGAAATCGTGCACGTTCGACGTTTCCGGATGGTACACGCCGACCTCCGCAACATGGCCGAATCGATGGCCAGTCGCGGTGGCTCGTGCGTAGAAGGTCTGATTGAGGGCCATCCCGTTCACCCGTCAGCGATGCAGGGGTACAGGGTACCCCCACGGGTCATCCAGGGCATCCGCGCACTCCGTTCGGACGAACGTCCGCCGGGGGGCCAACGGATCGTGGCGCCAGGATCAAGGCGTCTCCGGCACTGTCCGGTGGCCGGGACTGCAATCGCCGCAATGCTGCCGCGATTGCAGATCGCGCACCCACGGCTGCTGCCGGAGGCGATCCATCAACGCGCTGCGTTCCCGCCGCGAAAGCGGGCGCAGCACCGCGCGCAGCAGCGTGCGCTGCACACCAACGGGCAGGGGCATCCCGGCCTCCAGCGACTGCACCGCGAGCCGGCTCAGCATCCTCTCGGTTTCCCTGACCCGATTGCGCATGGGTCGCACGCCATCCGTGTCGACGATCCACACCTGTCCGGCAACCCCGATCACGAAATTCTCGATCGTGAGATCCCGGTGGAACAGCCCGTTCCGGATCAGGCGGCCGACGATCATCCCGACGGAACGGGCGACCGCGCGCAGCTGCAGCCCGTACCCCCCCGGAACCTGCACGCTCCGCTGCAGGACTTCCCAACCGGATACGCCGGGCACGTAGGACAGCCGCATATCGACGCACCAGCCGCGGCAACCGAACCGGATCTCGGGCCGTGACAACAGCTCGGGCACTGCAATTCCCACCCGCCCCAGCAAGCGGTTACCCCGAACCGTGCGCTGGGCCGCGCTGATCCCGAGCAGATGGGTCAGGAACCGACGCGGGTTGAGCGGCCAGGTCTTGAGCACCTGCGGCGACTCGCCGGGGGGATGGATCAGCCATACGATCCGGGGTCCATCAGCCTTCAGGCAGCGGATCGCGAACTCCGGGGGCAACGGCACCGTCATGCCCGCCAACTGCACCGCGACCACAGGACAGGCTCGGCACAAGACTCCGAAGCGCGGATCGTCGTGGCCATCACCCAGCCGGCAGCCCGCGCCAGAATTCAGCGATCCGGTCCGCGGCCTGGCCCGGGTCGATCCTCGACATCTCCGTGTCGCTAGCCCCTGCCGGCGGCTCCAGGCCGAGGGTGCGACCCTCCGCGTTGCACGGGCGCCAGCGCAACGCCGTTGACGAACGCTTCGAAGGGAAGAAGCCCACGGTGGGCACGTCCAGGCAGCCGGCGACATGCAGGGGCCCGGTCGACCCAGCCACGAACAGGTCCGCGGCGGCCAGACTGCGCGCGAACCGCGCCAGGCCGTCCCGAGACGCATAGACCGCGGTCTCGCGGCCCTCGACCAGCATCATGGCAGCCAGTTCCCGGGTCCGCGGCTCCTCGCCGGGACCAGCGGTCAGGACCCAGACGGGCGCATCGTTTCCCGCGTCGCGCGTCAGTCGGGCATGCACCCCGTGTACCAGCTGTGCATACTGCGCGACGCTCAGGTTGTTCGACGAACCGCCCGACCCGGCATGCACGAAGAACCACGGGCGCTCTGGCGGAATCCTGAGCCGCCTGGCTAGGCCCGATCGTTCCGCTGCCTTATCCTGCGGCGAAAGCGGCCAGTATGGCGGCGCCACTGGATGGGCCCCGGCACCCAGCCTGCCCAGCAACGCCCGGGCGAGATCCTCGTTGTACACATACTCGGGCTTCAGCGAACGCGACCGGCGCTGGGGCACTCGCACCGGATACAGGAACTGGGCGGGCTTAGTGGCCGGGGCCAGCCGCAGCGGGATCCCCGACCGCAGTCCAAGCCAGCCGATACGAGCGGTCGAAAACAGGGTGAGCATCGCGTCGAAGCGCTGGCGCCGAAGTTCGGCCAGCAGCGTCCGCCGGGCGCCCGCACCGGCGTTCGGCCCTGGATCCACGACCACGTCGTCGATCCAGGGGCACTCCCGGGCGAGCGGCTCGGTATAAGGGGGCACCAGCACCGCGATCCGGGTGTCCGGCAGGGAGGACCGGAGGAGCGCCAGTGCCGGCCAGGCGAGCATGAAATCGCCAAGCCGGTCGTTGCGGACCACCAACAGCCGGCGGCACGCAATCGTCGTCTCCATGCCGTCATCCAACCGCGTGTCGCCGTACGCCACGGGCTCCGCGCCGAGGTTGCCCCGCGGCCACCAGCCACACGCCCTCAATCGCCTTTCGGCTTCTTGCGCAGGGCGTCGATGTTGATCGGAACCACAGTGTTCTGGCGTGGCTCGTCGACATAGCGGGGCCGCATGTTCATCTCCTGGCCCAGGGCATCGGCCAGTTCCTGCTCTCGCGCGACGATCAGCGAGAGGCAGTCGCGGATGCCCTCGATGGTCCGGTCCGTCAGCGGATGCTGGATGCCCGGCGGGGCATGGGTATCGCGTGCTACGTCGGTCAGCACCTTCTTCACCATCGCGAGGATGCGTTGTTCCTTGGTCAGTTCGGCTTCGGGGGCTTCGTGTTCGCTCATGGGGGTTTCCGTGATCGCGGGGCCAATCACGCGAAGATAGCAGACGCTCGCCCTCGCACGCGACGCCACCCCACGGCTGCGGGGGATGGATGGCCCGCCGGCACGTGTCCCCGAGCCTGCATCGGGTTGGGGGGTGAACGGTACCGCCCGCGGGACCGATGCAGCAGCGCCAGCGGGCGGCATGGTCGCGGCGCGCTGTCAGGCCAGCAGCACCTGGACACGTTCCGCCACTTCGCGCAGCGCTGCGGCGCGCCAGGCGCGGCCCGCGGTGGCCGAACCCGCCTCGATGCCGATCAGGTGCAGTCGCGCCGGCAGGGCACCCAGCGCGCGGGCGAGCAGCAGGGTCTCGGCTAGGCCGAGGTCGTGGGTCGACGCTACCCGTGCGTGCGCGATCACCTCGTCAAGACCCAGTTCCCGCACGCTGCCGGGCGGCAGGCCCGCCTGGATCGCGTCGATCACGATCACGTTCATCGAGGGTTCGAAATGGTCGATCAGGGTCGGGCCCGGGCGGTCCAGCGCCTCGAGTTCGACCAGCCGGCCGAAACCCGCGTCGCGCAGCCGATCGATCGCTGCCCAACCGAGGCCGTCGCCGACCGTCGGCGAGCCCACACCCAGGATCCGCCAGCGCTGCGCTGGGAACTGCCTGGGCATCGCGGCACCCCGGTTGCCCACTCACCTGCGCCGGACGCGGACTTTCAGAAAGTGCGTCGCGCAGGAGATGCAGGGATCGTAGTTGCGGATCACCATCTCGCCATGCAGGCGCAACGCATCGTCGTCGTGGTGCAACCCGAAGCTCTCGAGCGAACGCCGGAGGTCATCTTCGATGCGCGCCTGGTTCTGCGACGTCGGCGGCACGATCTGCGCGTGACGGACCATGCCGTCGGCATCGAGCCGGTAGCGGTGCCAAAGCAGACCGCGCGGCGCCTCGGTCGCCCCATGGCCCTGGCCGAACCTTGCGGTGACCGGATCATGGGCCGGCTCCCGCGGCCGGTAGCGTTCCAGCAACTCGATCGCCTGCAGCACCGCTTCGTGCACCTCGACCGCCCTCGCGATCACCGAATGGAACATGTTGCGACTCGGCAATCGCAGCCCGGTGGCGGCCAATGCAGCGCGCGCGGCGCCGGAAAGCCGGTCGTGGTTCAGGTTCAGCCGCGCGAGAGGCCCGACCAGATAGGGTTGCCCGTGCAGATGGGCGTACAGCGCAGTCGAATGCGCGACATGCGACTCCTCGAAATGCTCGGGGTACTCGTGCACCGCAAGATCCAGCCCACGGTCCGAAACGATCCGTCCCGAGTACATCGGGTATTCGTTCTCGTGGCGCAGCGCCACGGAGGTGAACTCCTGGTCGTCTTCCGGCAGATCCAGCCCGGCGGTGAACGCCACCAGCGCCTCGGCATCGGGCAGCGCATCGCGCAGTTCGGCCAGCACCGCGGCGGCCCGCGCGGGATCGGGCGCGCGGTGGAAGCCCCCGACCCGCATGCCCACCGGGTGCACCGAACGCCCCCCGAACAGCCGGATCAGGTCGTTGCCGAGGCGCTGCAGGCGCAGACCCCGGCGCACCGCTTCCGGGTGCTTCTGCGCCATCGCGATCGCGTTGTCGAAGCCCAGGAAATCCGGCAGCGCGAGCAGGTGGATGTGCAGCGCATGGCTCTGAAGCCACTCGCCGCAGTACATCAGCCGGCGCTGGTCCAGTATCCAAGGCGCGGGTTCGACGCCGAAGGCCTGTTCCAGCGCCTGCACTGCCGTCATCTGGTACGCCACCGGACAGATGCCGCAGATACGCGCGACCACGTCGAGGACTTCGTCGGCCCCTCTTCCCTCCAGAAACTTCTCGAAGTAGCGCGGGGGTTCGAAGATGCGCAGGCGCAGATCCTCGATGCGCCCCCCCGAAGCCGTCAGCTCGAGCGCTCCCTCGCCCTCGACCCGGGCCAGGACCGGCACCTCGATGCGGATCTCGCGCTGCTCGCTCATTCCGGCTCCTGCCACTTCAACCACTCGGCGCGGAAGGAGGGCGCATGGCTGTTGATGAAATGAAAGCGCCGCGCAACCGCCTCGGGCACCAGGCCCAGCCCCTCGAAGCGGCACGCCAGTGCGGCGGTATTGGGATTCTCAGCCGGACCGAAACAGGCGTAGCAGTCGCGTCCGAACGCCGGGCACAGCGCCCCGCAGCCGGTGTGCGTAACCGGGCCCATGCAGGGTTCGCCCTTCGCGACCAGCACGCAGACGTGCTGCTGGCGCTTGCACTCGACGCAGAGCTTGTCCTTGTCGACCACCGGCGCGACCCCGAAAAGCAGCTGGCGCAGCGCCTGGAAGACCTGGCGCGCGTTGACCGGACAGCCCCACAGCTCGAGATCGACCTTCACGTGCTCGGCGACCGGCGTTGCGCTACCGAGGCTCTGGATGAACTCTGGCTGCGCGTAGATCGCCTCCGTCCAACCCACGGCACCGTCGGCATTGAAATTGCGCAGCGCCTGCAGTCCGCCGGAGGTCGCACAGGCGCCGATGCTGACTAGGTAACGACTGTTCGCGCGCACCCTGCGGATGCGCTCCGCCTCCTCCGGCGTTGAAATGCTGCCCTCGACGAATGCCAGATCAACCGGAGCCTCCGGATCGACCGGCCCGGCCTCGGCGAAATGCACCAGATCGACCCGTTGCGCAAGCTGTAGCAGCGCCTCACCCGCGTTCAGGAAGGCAAGCTGGCAGCCGTCGCAGGAACTGAACTTGTGTACCGCGATGCGCGGCCGCGGCTGCGCACGCGCGTTGAATCGGTCTAGTGCGCTGATCGGCAGAACCCGCTCGGTCGTCGCCATGTTCCCCTCCGGTCAGAAGCCCGTGACGCCGAGCCAAGGACGCAGCGCCGGGTAGTGAAACACCGGGCCGTCGTGGCACACGAAATACGGACCCAGCTGACAGTGCCCGCAATGGCCGATCCCGCACTGCATGTTGCGCTCGATGCTGAGCCAGATCACCTCGGGCGGGACGCCGATCGCCAGCAGACGCTCGATCGAGGACTTCATCATCACTTCCGGCCCGCAGAGCATCACGATGCTGCGATCGGGATCGATCGCCGCCTGGCTGAACAGCACAGTGACTCTGCCGACGCTGTACGGCCAGTTCGGCCCGCCGACATCGGAGGCCAGCAGCACCTGGACATCGGGCAAACGCTGCCAGCGCTCGTACTGGCGGCGCCAGATCAGGTCGTCGCTGTGCTTGACGCCCTGCAGGATCACGATCCGCCCGAAGCGTTCCCGGCGCTCGACGACGTACCGGATCAGCGAGACCAGTGGCGCACAACCCAGGCCGCCGGTCACGAACACGACATCGCGGCCCTCGGCCTCCTGCAGCGGCCAACCGCGGCCGTAAGGACCGCGCAGGCCGATGCGATCTCCGACCCGGAGCATCTCCATGCCCCGCGTCACCCGGCCCACCGACCGGATCGTGTGCTCCACCGGCCCCCGGGAGTCGGGATCGGAGACGATCGAGATCGGAATCTCGCCGACGCCGTACAGGTACAGCATGTTGAACTGGCCCGGTTGGCAGCGGTAGCTCCGCTCGATCCCGGGATCGGTGAAACGCAGGTGCAGCGTGTAGATCGTCGGGGTCTCCTCGACCCGCTCGACCACCTCGACCTCGAACGGCCGGTCAGGATTGTGCATCGCCGGACCCCAGCAGCGCCGAGACCTCGGCGGTGATGTCGATCCCGACCGGGCACCATGCGATGCAGCGGCCGCAACCGACGCAGCCGGATCGGCCGTACTGTTCGTGCCAGGACGCGAGCTTGTGCGTCAGCCACTGGCGATAGCGCAGCCGGGTCTCCTCGCGCACCAGGAAATGGCCCATGTAGCTGTGTACCGCGGTGAAACAACTATCCCACTGGCGCAGGTGATCGCTGGAGCCGCCGTCCAGGACCGGCTCATCCTGCTCGGCGTGACAGAAGCAGGTCGGACAGACCGCGGTACAGTTCCCGCAGGACAGGCAGCGGCGCCCGACGTCGTCCCAGTGCGGGTGCTCGAGGCGTGCATACAGCGCATCCTTCAGGTTCTGCCCAGGCAAACTCCGAGTCTGGCACCGTACGGCCGCTTCGATTTCGGCATCGGCCTGTTCGCCTTGTGCCATCGTCGCCGGCGCGAGACCCAGGCGCTCGAGGATCTGCTGCCCCCGATCGGTCCCGGCGGTGGCGACAAAACCCTCGTCAAGTTCGGATAGCGCGATATCGAAACCGGATTCCGCCTTCGGACCGTCCCCGGTCGAAGCGCAGAAACAGGTGTCCGCCGGGTGGCTGCAGTGCACTGCGACCAGCAGCAGGCTGTCGCGGCGTGCGGCATAGTGCGGATCAGGATCGGGCTCGCCCAGGAAGTGGCGCTCCTGAATCCGCAACGCCGCCAGGTCGCAAGCGCGAACGCCGATGACGGCGGTCGGCGTGTGGCGCAGGCCGGCGTCCCGGAAGGCAAGCCGACCGTCGTCATCGCGCTCGCAGCGCCAGAGCGTCTCGCGCGGGGCGAAGGTCAGCGGTTTCAGCGCCTGCGGCCCATTCGCCCAGGCGAAACAGCGACCGTGCCCGGTTTCCGTCAGCCGGTAATGCCCGGGGTGCTGACGGTCCCCCACACCCGTGGGCAGATCCGCCGCCGTATCGATCTCGCGCATGGTGATCGCCCCGTCCCGAGCCATCGGCCCCAGGATACGTTCGAACCCCGAGTCACGGAGGGCGAGCAGGAACGCATCCAGGGTATCCCGCGGCAGGAATAGGGGGGAGGTCGTCATAGCGCGAGAGGTTAGACCATCCGCCCTCGCAAGGCGATGACCTGAATCAGAAACGGCGCCGACGGCACCGCTCGAAAACGCCCGGCAGCGGGCTCGCAGAATCCACCTTGGCCGCCCGTCCTCTTTCTTTCGAGTCCGGTTTCTGCTTACATCGGGATCCATGACGATTCATGCTTCGGGTTCCTGTGACCAGTGCTCGTTGAAGCTCCTGTGCCTGCCCGTGGGTCTGCCGGACAGCGAACTCTGGCAGCTCGATGAGATCGTCCAGCGGCGCCGGCCCATTGCGAAGGGCCAGCTGCTTTTCCGCATGGGGGCACCGTTCCACTCCGTCTACGCGGTGCGCACCGGGTCGCTGAAAACCGTGCTGCTCGCCGACGATGGCACCGAACAGGTGACCGGCTTCACCTTTGCCGGGGAAATGCTGGGGCTCGATGCGATCAACCGGAGCCGTCACCCGGTCAGCGCCGTGGCCCTCGAGTCGACCAGCCTGTGCGAGATTCCGTTCGACAAGCTCGACCTGCTGGCGGGGCACCTGCCGAGCTTCCGGCAACACGTGATGCGCACGATGAGCCGCGAGATCGCTTCGGATGAATCACTGCTGGCACTGCTCGGCCAGCGCAACGCGGAACAGCGCCTGTCGGCATTCCTGCTGAGCCTGTCCATGCGGTTTCGCGCGCGCGGACTGATGGCCGACCACTTCGCGCTGAGCATGTCGCGCGCCGACATCGCGAATCACCTGGGGCTCACGCAGGAGACCATCAGCCGCCTTTTCACCCAGTTCCGCAAGCAGGGGTTGATCGAGATCCACACGCGGGATCTGACCCTGCTCGATCTGGACAGCCTGCACCGGATTGCCGGCATCCGGTTTGAACCCCTCTCCCGGATCGCCTGACCGCCTCTCCGCCCCGCGAACGGAGCACGCCGATTTCTGGTCGTATGCGCTGTCCGTCTGGCAGAGCCATGAAGTCCGCGAGCGGCTGTTGTTGTGGCAGGACCGGGATCGGATCGCAGTGATGTTCGTCCTGTTCGCCTGCTGGCACCCGGCGCGACTGACGTCCGCGCAGTGGGCGGCGCTGAAACAGGCCTCGGACCAATGGAACGACGACGTGACCCGCCGCATCCGGAGCCTCCGGCGGCGCACCCGCCACCTGGACTGGCCCGAGGGTTATCGCGCCCTGCAACAACTGGAACTCGGATCCGAGCGCGTGGAAGCCGCCTGGCTCGCCGGCAGGGCGTGTCCGGCACCGGAGGGCACCTTACCGGCCGATCGCCAGTTCCGGCTGGAACGCCTGTTCCCATGGCTGCCGGGAACGGAAATCGCGGAGTTGCTGAACGCGCTCGGCGACAGCTGAGTCGCGCGGTCCGGCCTGCGGCCCGCAGGCGCCGCGCACCGGGCCGATCCGGACCCGGCCCGCAAGGCTGGATCCCGTCCACCCGGGCATGTACGAAACGGGCCGCGGAGTCAGACGGCCGCCACGAGCGCCTGTTCCAGGTCGGCCAAGATATCGTCGATATGCTCGATGCCGACCGACAGACGCACCATGTCTTCCCGTACCCCCGCCCGTTCCAGTTCCTGCACCGAGAGCTGCCGGTGCGTGGTCGTCGCCGGATGGCAGGCCAGGCTCTTGGCGTCGCCGATGTTCACCAGCCGCGTCACCAGCTGCAGTGCATCGATGAACTTCGCTCCCGCCGCCCTACCCCCGTGTGGGCTGCGGATTCCGAAACTGAGAATGCCCGCGGCGCGGCCACCCAGGTAGCGTTGAACCAGCGGGTGGTCGGGATGGTCGGGCAGCCCTGCATAGGCCACCCAGCTCACCGCGGCATGTCGGTCGAGGAACTGGGCCACTGCCAGCGCGTTCTCGCAGTGACGGTCCATTCGCAGCGCCAGCGTCTCGATTCCCTGCAGCACCTGGAAGCTGTTGAACGGCGAGATCGCGGCACCCATGTTGCGCAGCGGCACCACCCGCGCGCGACCGATGTACGCCGCCGGACCGAACGCCTCGGTGTAGGTCACGCCGTGATACGAGGGATCCGGCTGGGTCAGCCCCGGGAAGCGCTCGGCGTGATCCGCCCAGGGGAAACGCCCCGAATCGACCAGCACTCCGCCGATGGTGGTGCCATGCCCGCCCATGTACTTGGTCAGCGAATGCACGACGATGTCGGCACCGTGCTCGAACGGCCGGCAGAGGTATGGCGACGGCACGGTGTTGTCGACGATCAGCGGGATCCCGTGCCCGTGCGCCAGGTCCGCGAGCGCCGCGAGGTCGGCCACGTTGCCGGCCGGGTTACCGATCGATTCGCAGAAGACCGCCCGCGTGTCCTGGTCGATCAGCCCGCGCATCGCGTCGATGTCGCCGGGAGGCGCGAAGCGGACCTCGATACCGTAGCGCGGCAGCGTGTGCGCGAACAGGTTGTAGGTACCACCGTACAGCGTGCTGGTCGTCACCACGTTGTGACCAGCCTCGGCCAGGGTCATCAGCGAGGCGGTGATCGCGGCCATCCCCGACGCGAACGCGAGCGCCCCGACGCCGCCCTCCAGTGCCGCGACGCGCTGCTCGAGCACGTCGGTGGTCGGGTTCATGATCCGGGTGTAGATATTGCCGGGAACCTTCAGGTCGAACAGGTCGGCCCCGTGCTGGGTGTCGTCGAAGGCGTAGGAGGTCGTCTGGTAGATCGGCACGGCCACCGCCCGGGTGGTCGGGTCCGGCGCAAAGCCGGCGTGGATCGCCTGCGTCTCGAACTTCATCGGCATCTCTCTTCGTTGATGGGCGGCAAGCGGCAGGCCTCTCTGGGTTCGTCTGTTCGTGATGCGCCGTGCAGCCACGTGCGCGCCAAGGATACGACAACCCGGCTGGAGCGAGACAGCGCGCCAGCCGGCGACGCGCGGCCACAAGACGTAGCCGGGCACGGCCCTAAGGAATTCATGGCCCAGGACCATCAATTAAGATTATCCCCAAGGGGGTAGAGACCACGAGACTGGCCGTTCGGTTCCCGGGAAGTCGGCTGAAGTGGACAAAAGTCTTGATCTGGATCAACCCAAACGGTGTTTCTTCGCCTACACTTCGCAGAGCAGCGCGAGCGGGGTGGCGGCTCTGGTCGGGCTGGTTTTGTCACCGATGGGGGAAATCCATGGAAACAACCGCAGATACTCAGAAAGCAGGTGCAGGTACCCACAAGGCGGAAGCGACACAGGAGACCTACAACTACAAGGTCGTCCGGCAGTTCACGATCATGACCATCGTCTGGGGCGTGGTCGGAATGCTGGTCGGCGTAATCATCGCGGCGCAGCTGGTCTGGCCGCAGCTCAACGTCCACGAATGGCTCAGCTTCGGGCGGTTGCGCCCGCTGCACACCAACGCGGTGATCTTCGCCTTCGGCGGTTCCGCACTGTTCGCCACGTCCTACTACATCGTGCAACGGACCTGCCAGACTCGGCTGTTCGGAGGGCCGCTGGTGGCCTTCACGTTCTGGGGCTGGCAGCTGGTCATCGTGCTGGCCGCCATTACGTTCCCGCTTGGGATAACGATGGGCAAGGAATACGCCGAGCTCGAGTGGCCGATCGCGATCCTGATCGCGGTGGTCTGGGTCGCCTACGCGATCGTGTTCTTCGGCACGATCGTCAAGCGCAAGGCCAAACACATCTACGTCGCGAACTGGTTCTTCGGTGCCTACATCCTCACCATCGCGATGCTGCACATCGTCAACAACCTGGCGATCCCGGTCACGCTGTTCAAGTCCTACTCGCTGTACCCGGGCACGGTGGACGCGATGGTGCAGTGGTGGTATGGCCACAACGCGGTCGGCTTCTTCCTCACGGCGGCGTTCCTGGGGATGATGTACTACTTCGTTCCCAAACAGGCCGGGCGCCCGATCTTCTCCTACCGACTGTCGATCGTGCACTTCTGGGCGTTGATCTCGCTGTACATGTGGGCCGGCCCGCACCACCTGCACTACACCGCGCTGCCCGACTGGGTGCAGTCGCTCGGGATGGTGTTCTCACTGATGCTGCTGGCACCGTCCTGGGGCGGAATGATCAACGGAATCATGACCCTGTCCGGGGCCTGGCACAAACTGCGCACCGACCCGATCCTGCGCTTCCTGATCGTCGCACTCTCGTTCTACGGTCTGGCGACGTTCGAGGGCCCGATGATGTCGATCAAGACCGTGAACGCGCTGTCGCATTACACGGACTGGACGATCGGTCACGTGCACGGCGGAGCACTCGGCTGGGTCGCGATGATCTCGATCGGCTCGCTGTACGCGCTGATCCCGGTGCTGTTTGGCAAGGAGCGCATGTACTCGATCAAGGCGATCGAATGGCATTTCTGGCTCTCGACCATCGGCACCGTGATGTACATCGTCTCGATGTGGATCTCCGGCGTGATGCAGGGCCTGATGTGGCGTGCGGTGAACCCCGACGGTACGCTGACGTACAACTTCGTCGAGACCCTGGTGCAGATGTACCCGTACTACTTCCTGCGTTTCCTGGGCGGCGCGATCTTCTTCGTCGGCATGTTCTTCATGATCTGGAACGTCTGGAAGACCATCGCGGGAACCAAGCCGGTCGTGCACACCGTGCCGCAGACCGCACACTGATCAGGGGGGGGAACACACCATGAGTCATGAAGTAGTCGAAAAAAACATCGGCCTGATGATCGTGCTGATCATCATCGTGATCAGCATCGCAGGCTTGGTCCAGATCGTGCCGCTGTTCTACCTGAACAGCACCACGCAGCCGATCGAGGGGATGGAGCCCCGGTCCGCGCTGGAACTGGAGGGACGCGACATCTACATCCGCGAGGGCTGCTACACCTGCCACTCTCAGATGATCCGTCCATTCCGCGCGGAGACCGAGCGCTACGGCCATTACTCGGTGGCCGGCGAGTTCGTCTGGGATCACAACTTCCAGTGGGGCTCCAAGCGCACCGGGCCGGACCTCGCTCGGGTCGGCGGTCGCTACAGCGACGAATGGCACCGCCTGCACCTGATCGACCCGCGCGCGGTGGTGCCGGAATCGAACATGCCGGCCTACGCCTTCCTCGAAGACCGCGAGATCAACGCGGACATCACCCCGCGCAAGCTGCGCGCGCTGCAGCGTCTCGGTGTCCCCTACACCGACGAGCAGATCGCCGCGGCCGCCGACGAGGTGCGCGGCAAGACCGAAATGGATGCGATGATCGCGTACCTGCAGGGCCTGGGTACCGTCCTCGCGCACTGGAGATGATGGATGAGCTTCGGCGTGATCCACGGCCTGATGACGGTCCTGCTGATCATCCTCTTCGTGGGGATCGTCTGGTGGGCCTTCAGCAGGCGGAACAAAGAGCGTTTCGAAGAAGCCGCCAATCTCCCCTTTGCCGATGACGAACACCACCCGGCCCCGAAGCGGTCGCACGAAGGAGATAAGAAATGAACGAGCACGACATGACAACGTTCTGGCACTGGTGGGTCGTTGGGCTCACCGTCGCCAACATCCTGGGAATGGTCTGGCTGATCCTCTGGACGTCCAAAAAGCGCCCAGGCGAGGTCGCGCAGGGCGAGGAAATGGGCCATACCTGGGACGGCCTGTCCGAGTACAACAACCCGCTGCCCCGTTGGTGGCTGTGGATGTTCTGGATCACCATCGTGTTCTCGGTGATCTACCTGATCCTGTACCCGGGCCTCGGCCGTTTCGCCGGGCTGCTGGGCTGGCACTCGGGCAACATGCTGAACGTCGAGGACAGCCAGTATCACCGCGAGATGCAGCGTGCCGAGGAACGCTACCAGCCGATCTTCGCCGCGATGGCCGAACGCGGCATCCCGGCGCTGGCCCGCGATTTCGATAGCCTGACGACCGGTCGGCGGCTCTACCTGAACTACTGCGCGATCTGCCACGGCGCCGATGCGCGCGGGGCCCGCGGTTTCCCGGACCTCGCCAACGGCGTCTGGCAGTGGGGCGGCAGCCCGGACGAGATCAAGAAGACCATCCTGCACGGCATCCACTACGATGGCGATCCGAACACCCGCCGCGGGGAAATGCCGGCGCACGGGGCGTTCATGGATTCGGAAGCCATCGAGCAGACGGCCCATTACGTACTGCAACTGTCCGGCCGTCCCGATGCCGACGCCAGCCTCGCCAGCGCGGGTGAAGCGCACTACAACACCTACTGCATGGCCTGCCACGGCGCAGAC
Organism: Thioalkalivibrio nitratireducens DSM 14787; assembly: GCF_000321415.2. NCBI lineage: Bacteria > Pseudomonadati > Pseudomonadota > Gammaproteobacteria > Chromatiales > Ectothiorhodospiraceae > Thioalkalivibrio > Thioalkalivibrio nitratireducens. The sequence goes on from NC_019902.2 coordinate 2,210,925, forward strand.
GGCACCGGCATGACCGCGCTGGGTGCGCCGGACCTCACGCAGGACACCTGGACCTTCGGCGGCTCGCTGGAGGACATCAAGACCAGCATCGCCGCAGGCCGCAAGGGCGAAATGCCCGGCTTCCTGGATCTGCTGGGCGAGGATCGGGTGCACGTGCTCTCCGCCTACGTGTACAGTCTCGACCGTAACTGACGGTCGTCCTCGAGCCACGGGCGGGCTACAATGCGCTTGTAGCCCGCCCTGTTTTTTCAGAGTCCCGGAATACCCGTTCCTGAAATCCCACTGGACACGAAAGCCGCCATGTCTGAGAACGACACACGTAGCAAACGCAAGGGCTCCGCCACGCCCGCAGAGGGACTGGAAGGCGAACTCTACGCGAAGCACCAGAAGATCTATCCGCGCCAGGTCCACGGCCTGTTTGCGCGGCTTCGTGTCACCGCGCTGCTCGTGCTGCTCGGTATCTACTACGGGTTGCCCTGGGTCCAGTGGGACGGCCGGCAGGCGGTCCTGTTCGACCTGCCCGAGCGCAAGTTTCACGTGTTCGGGCTTACGTTCTGGCCACAGGACTTTTTCCTACTGGCCGTACTGCTGGTGATCGCTGCGCTGTCGTTGTTCTTCTTCACCGCACTCGCCGGGCGCCTCTGGTGCGGCTACGCGTGCCCGCAGACGGTCTGGACCGAAGCCTTCCTGCGCATGGAACGCTGGTTCGAGGGCGACCGAGCGAAGCAGATGAAGCTGGACAAGGCGCCGTGGACCCGCGACAAGATCCTGCGCAAGACTGGCAAGCACACGGCCTGGGCCGCGTTCGCGCTGTTCACCGGCCTGACCTTCGTCGGCTATTTCGTACCGATCGCCGACCTGATCCCGCGTTTCTTCACCCTGAACACTGGCGCCTGGGAGACCTTCTGGATCCTGTTTTACGGTTTCGCGACCTGGGGCAACGCGGGTTTCATGCGCGAGCAGGTCTGCATCTACATGTGCCCCTACGCACGTTTCCAGAGCGCGATGTTCGACAAGGATACGTTGATCATCTCCTACGACGAGGAACGTGGCGAACCACGCGGACCACGCAAGAAGGGGGTGGATCACAAGGCGAAGGGACTGGGCGATTGCATCGAATGCACGCTTTGCGTGCAGGTCTGCCCGACCGGAATCGATATCCGTGACGGGCTGCAGTACCAGTGCATCGGCTGCTCGGCCTGCGTCGACGTCTGTGACGAGGTGATGGAGAAAATGAACTACCCGAAGGGGCTGATCCGCTACACCACCGAGAACGCGATGGCAGGCACACCCGCGAAGATTCTGCGCCCGCGCGTGATCCTCTATGGGATGCTGCTGCTGGTGCTGCTAGCCGGCTTCGTGTACGGAGTGGGGGCACGCAATCCGGTCGGTATCGATGTGATCCGCGACCGGAACGTGCTATACAGGGATTTGCCGGACGGCCAGGTCGAGAACGTCTACACCCTGAAGCTGACCAACCGCAGCAACGAGACACGCCATTACGTGATCGACGTCTCGGGCGTCGAGGGCGCCGAACTCGCCTGGGAAGAAGGCAGTTTCGTGGAGGTGCCCCCGGGACGGGTGATCGAGTTCCCGGCGAGCGTACGGGTCGATCCTGCGGCGCTGGACCGCGCCAGTTCGGAGCTGATGTTCCACGCGCAGGTCGTCGATCGACCCGAGTTGAGCAACGAGCGATCGAGCCGGTTTGTCGGCCCGATTCGCTGACGGAACAGGAAGAGAAGCATGCGTTATCCTCGCGAAGACAGCGACCCCTGGTACAAGCATTTCTGGCTCTGGTTCGTGATCACGCCACCGTTTGTCGGCATCCTGCTGGGCGGCCTGCTGGTGACCGCGGCCACTTACGACCCGGACGGACTGGTCGTCGATGACTATTACCAGGAAGGACGCGGAATCAACCACTCCATCGAGCGGGCCGAATTCGCGCGTAGCCTCGGGCTCTCGGCCGCGGTCCTGATCGAGGGCGAGCGCGTGTGGCTGCACCTGAACAGCAATGTGACGATCCCGAGCGACGGCCTGGAACTGACATTCGTTCACCCGACCCGCAACCACTTCGACCGGACGCTCGTACTCGGCTACGATGCGGGGCGCGGCCTGCATTACGCCGATGTCAACCCACTGCCGGAAGCCCGCTGGCACCTCCAACTGGAGCCCGAGAATGGCGCCTGGCGACTGCGCGGCCGACTCGATGCGCTCGATGCTCACGAGGTCGTGCTGCAACCCAGCACCTGAGAGAGACCGCCGCAGCCCACCGTACCCCGTGGGCATCGGGCTGCGTTGGCCCTGCGGCGCGGCCGTGCCGGCGGGGATCGGGTGACAGCCAGGCCCACGAACAGCCCGGATCCTGAACATGCAAGCGAACCCGATTTTCAACGCCGACTTGATCCGCCGTTACGACAAGGCGGGACCACGGTACACCTCCTATCCAACCGCGGTGCAGTTCAACGATGGCTTCGACGAGACCCAGTTCCGCCGACAGGCCGAGGTCAGCAACGCCCGCGGCGGTCCGCTGTCGCTGTATTTCCACATCCCGTTCTGCGACACCGTCTGCTATTACTGCGCCTGCAACAAGGTGGTCACCAAGATCCGGGCAAAGGCCGTCCCCTATCTGGACGACCTCTATCGGGAAATGGCATTGCAGGCGGCCCTGTTCGAACCGGGCCGGCACGTGGAACAACTGCACTGGGGCGGCGGCACGCCCACCTTCCTGAGCCTCGACCAGATGCGCGAACTGATGGCCCGAACCGGGCAACATTTCGCGCTGAAAACCGACGACACCGGCGAATATTCGATCGAGATCGACCCGCGCGAGGCCGACGCCGGCACGGTCGCGGTGCTGCGGGAACTGGGTTTCAACCGGATGAGCCTCGGCGTACAGGATTTCGATCCGACCGTACAGCAGGCCGTCAACCGCATTCAGTCCGAGGGACAGACACTCGCGGTGCTGCAGGCGGCCCGGGCCGAGGGCTTCCATGGCATCAGCGTCGACCTGATCTACGGCCTGCCGTTCCAGACCGTCGACAGTTTCCTGCGCACGCTGGACCGGGTGATCGACGCAGGACCGGACCGGCTGTCGGTGTTCAACTACGCTCACCTGCCGACCCGGTTCATGCCGCAGCGACGGATCAATGCAGTTGACCTCCCTGCCCCTGCGGTGAAACTCTCGATCCTCGAGGCCAGCATCGAACGGCTGACCTCGGCGGGCTACGTGCTGATCGGCATGGACCATTTCGCGAAGCCGGAAGACCCTCTGGCAGTGGCGCAGCGCGAGGGCAGCCTGTACCGGAACTTCCAGGGCTATGCAACGCACGCCGAATGCGACCTGGTGGCAATGGGCGTGTCCGCGATCAGCCAGGTCGGCGACAGCTTCAGCCAGAACGTGAAGGATCTCGAGACCTACCGCGCGATGCTGGCCGAGAGCCGCCTGCCGATCGAGCGCGGCCTGGTGGTCAACGACGACGACAAGCTTCGCCGGGCGGTGATCACGGAGTTGATCTGCCACTTCGAACTCGACGGCGACGCGATCGGCGAACGCTTCGGCATCGACTTCGGCGACTACTTCAGTGGCGAACTCGAACACCTCGAACCCTTCGTCGACGACGGCCTGGTAAACGTCGACGGCAACCGCATCCAGGTACTGCCGGTCGGCCGCCTGATGATCCGCAACATCTGCATGACCTTCGACCGTTATCTCGACACCGCGGGGGAACGGCGCTTCTCGCGGACGCTCTAGTCCCCGGCACTGGTGTAACGATTCCCAACGCCCGGGAGACAACCACCACAAGCGACCGCCACCCCCCCGGTCGCGGCCCGGAAGCACCGTCGCTACGGAGCGCGGGGGCGCTCCGGGACAAGATCGACGCTCACGCCTTCCGGGAGCTCATCGACGCTGCCGTCTGCCCCACGGTCGCGCCGCAATGCTTCCGCCAGCGCAGCCCGGGCCGCGGCTTCTCCGTGCATCAGCCAGACCTGTTTCGGCACGGACGGAGCGGCCGCGAGCCATTGCCGCAACTCGTCGCGGTCGGCGTGGGCGCTGAGCCCTTCCAGCACCTCGACCTGGGCCCGCACCCGCATATGCCGGCCGTGCATTTTCAGTTCGCGTTCCCCGTCGAGCAGCGCACGGCCCCGCGTTCCCGGTGCCTGGTAGCCGGTCAGCAGCACGTGGTTTTCCGGTTCGCCACCGTGCGCCAACAGGTGCCCGAGGATGCGGCCCCCGGTCAGCATGCCGCTGCCGGCGATGATCATGATCGGTCCCTCGCGCTTGTCCAGGCGCCGTGCGCGCTGCGCGTGCTCGACGATGCGCACCCGCCCGAACGCGGCGTCCAGATCAGCCGATGTCAGCCGGTGCTCGTCCGGGTAGTTCCGGTAGAGTTCGGAAACCTCGGCAGCCATCGGGCTGCTGAGATAGATCGGCAGCTCCAGTTCGGGCCGACGCCGCAGCAGGCGATCCATCAGCACGATCAGCGTCTGCGCGCGACCGAGCGCGAACGAGGGAACGAGCAGCACCGAGCCGCGTTCGAGCACCCGCTCGAGCAGCTCCGCGAGGCTGTCCAGCGGATCGGCTGCAGGATGCCGGCGATCGCCATAGGTGGATTCCATCACCACCGCGTCCACGGCCGTGGGTGGCCGCGGCGGATACATCACCGGATCCTCCGGGCGGCCGATGTCACCGGAAAACCAGACCCGCTGTCGTCCATCGTCTACCTCGACACCCGCGGCACCGAGGATGTGGCCGGCATAGTGGAACGTTGCCTGCACGGACCCGATGCGCATAGCCCGGCCGTACGTCACGCTCCGGAACTGGTGCAGCGCCCGTTCCACGTCGGCGGTGTCGTACAGCGGCAACGCAGGCCGGTGGCGGGACCACCCGTCGCGGTTCGCCGCGTCGGCGTCCTCCTCCTGCAAGCGCGCGGAATCCATCAGGATCACGCGCGCGACCTCGCGTCCAGGCCGGGTGGTGTATACCGGCCCCCGGAACCCGGCCCGCACCAGGCGCGGAAGATAGCCACAGTGGTCCAGATGGCCGTGCGTCAGCAGCACCGCGTCGATCTTGCGCGGGTCGAATGGCGGCGGTTCCCAGTTGCGCAGCCGGCCGGCCTTCTCACCCTGGAACATCCCGCAGTCGACCAGCAGGCACTGCCCACCAGCCTCGAGCAGGTGCTTGGAGCCGGTGACGCCCGCCGCACCCCCGAAACTCGCGACCTTCACGCCGACTCCCTGCGGACCTTGCCGCGTTCCAGGATTTCCCGGCATTCGCGGCGCACGCGCTCGCGCTGGCGCGCATCGAGCCGCAGCGGCTCGAGCAGACGCGGCTTTTCCAGCAGATCGCGGCAGAGCACCGCACCTGCGTCGATCAGGTTGCGCTTCTGGGCCACCTTCAGGCTGTTCAGACAGGTGAGCGGGTGCAAGCCATGTTCATTGATCAGGCCACGAGTCAACGGGTAGTGATCGGTATTGTGGCCCGCGAGGATCAGGCCCTCGCAATCCGCGTAGGCGAGCGCATCCTCACTGTAGGTGGTGTTGCTCAAGACCCAGAACGCATCGTGCTTTCCGTCTTCGCCGACCAGGAGATCGACGGAGCGCGCACGAAGGTACAGCGGGAGTTTCACGTCGTTGCGATACGTCGCCCGGTTGTGGAACTTGCACTCGGCGAACAGGCGGGCGCCATCGCGCTCGGCGATGATATCGATCTCGTGTTGCACGCAGCGGCCCTGCACAAACCGATTGTAGTGCACCTGATAGCCCATCGCCTCGAACAGCCGGCCGCAGAACTGCTCGAACGGAAACCCGCTGGGCCCGAGATCGATCAGCGCCCGCTTCAGGCTGTAGGTGATCGCGGTCCCGCGCGATCGGCGCTGAAGTGCCTTGCGCGCCATGCGGTACAGCTTTCCGGTGGTGATGCCGTCGCGCAGGCGTGGCTCGACATCGGCGAGGACCTCCTCCGCCATCGCCTTGCCGGCACCTGCCCAACGCAGGGATCTACGGAGCTTCTCGCGCGAATACGCTTCGCGCTGCCCGTCACTCTTGCGGACCTCGATCCCGCCCTCCGCCGGGTCCCCGCGCTGCATCACCCCGCCCGCCTGTACACCCTGTCGCCTCCCGCAAACCCGAGGTCCGTCTTCACGTCGGCGGCTCCCGCAATCGTTCCGACCGCGTTGCGCGCAGCCCACCGCCGATCGCCGCGGCTGTGCATATCGAGCATAGCGCAACGCTGCCCCAACGCGCGATTCCAGTGGCGATCAGCAAAAGCGAAGGGCCCGGGTTCGCGGGAACCCGGGCCCTTCCTGCCATCAGACAACGCGTCAGAACGTCTTGGACCAGCCGACCCAGACCTTCAGGTCATCGGAGTTCGAGCTGCCAAGAGCGTCGGTCTCGCCGATATCCGCATACTCGAGATTGAACGAGAACTCGCCGTAGGTGGCGGCGTCCTTCACCAGGCTGGCCGCGAAATGTCCGTAACTGGCGCTCACTCCATCCTTACCGTCGATGTCGAAGTCGTAGTAGCCCAGCGTCAGGCCCAGTGCGAAGTCCTCGGGCAGCGGGATGTCCGCACCGATGTAGTAGTAGATATCTCCGGTATCGAACAGGTCATCGTCATTGTCGCTGTTGACGGTGTAGGCCAATCCCGCCTTGAACATGTTGAAACTGACTTCGCCGTAGATCTCGCCGAAATCGATGCTGTCGCTGGAGTCCGGGTAGGCATAGTAGAGGTAGCCGACATCGTAGCCGATGCCGTTGCCCAGCTCGCTCGCGAATCCCAGATACAGATCGAGCTCGTAGCCCGTGTCGTCGCCGAAATCGACGTTCGACGCCCAGGTGCCGGCGTAAAACCCGGACTCATGCTCGAAGTCGAGGCCTCCCTGAATGGCGGCGGAGTCGTCGGTCTGGGTTACCCCACGGAAGAGGTAGTTGGACACCACGCCGATGTTCGCAGCGAGCTCGGCCGAGGCGGTGGAACTCAGCGCAAGTCCGCCCGTGGACACCATCGCGATCGCGGCTGCTGAAACGGTGGAGCGGGTGAATCTCTTCATCTTCGGTTCTCCTGATGGGTATGGGTCGGTGGAATTACGGATTCAACGTTGTTGACGTGTCGCTCATCGACAGACCAGCTCCCAGCACGAGGCGTGCCAGGAACGCCACGGGGCCGAATCGGGTGCTTACAACAGTTGTTGCCGTGATGTAACAGCCCGCTGCCCCAGGGGGGTGCGGGCAACCCAGAGATACGCATCAACCTGGTGCACAGGTTTCACCGGCGACACAGGAATGACATCTGAATCACGGTGCCGATCGGACCGGACGGGAACGGCCGACCGGCATCCGGCATTGTCCAGCCGGTACTTTTGTCCGAGACTCGGGCTTCCCAGCGGAACTGGATGCAGGCATGCCCGAGACGATACGCGGCTACGACGAGATCCCCTACGAAAGCTTCCCGATCACGGAGACCCACCCCGACCGGCTCGCCGCGATCGGCCAATTGTTCGGCCTAAAGGCGCCGGATCCCCGCCGCGCGCGCGTGCTGGAACTGGGCTGCGCGGCCGGCGGGAACCTGCTCCCGGTCGCCTGGTTCCTGCCCGAAAGCCGCTGTGTCGGGATCGAGCTTTCACGAGAACAGGCCCTGCGCGGCAAGTCCCTCGCCGAGGCGATGGACCTGAACAACCTGACCCTCGAACACCGCGATATCCTGGATTTTCCGCTTGCAGGCGAGGCCTTCGACTATATCGTGGCGCACGGCGTGTTTTCCTGGGTTCCCGAGAACGTGCGCGAACACATTCTCGCGCTCTGCGGATCGCGCCTGGCGCCCGGGGGCATTGCCTACATCAGCTACAACACGCTGCCCGGGGGTCGCCAGCGGGCAATGCTGCGCGACATGTTCCTGCACCACCTGCGCGGCCGCGAATCTCCCCGGGAGCGGCTTTCCGGAGCGCGGGAATTACTCGACTTTCTCGCCACCCCGCTCGAGAAGACGCCCGCCGGCCACGAGTGGCTGCAGCAGGAACTGCAGTACCTGCGTAGCGCACGGGACAGCTATCTCTATCACGAGTATCTCGAGGACCGGAACGATCCCCTGCTCTTCGCCGACTTCGTTGCGGCCGCGTCGCGGCACGGGCTGCAGTACCTGGCCGACAGCCAGTTGCATACCCTGTTCCCGTCGACGCTCGGGCCGGCCGCGGAACAAGCGCTCTCCCGGTTCGACGACCTGGTCTGCGAGCAGCAGTACGCCGATTTCCTGCGCCTGCGCCCGTTCCGTCAGTCCCTGCTGTGCCGGTCCAACGACCCGTTGGATCGCGACATCGACCTCGATACCCTGCTGTCGCTGCCGCTGTATGCGGACCTGGTTCCGGCACGGAACGGGCCCCGCTTCCGCAATGCCGCCGGACAGGAGTTTCGGGTCGACGATCCGCTCACCCGGGCGGTGCTCGGCGTGCTGGCCGCGGCAACTCCCCGCGCCCTCACGCTGACCGAGGCGTGGCCACAGGCCGTGGCCTCCCTGTCCGCGAAGCAGCGGGCAAGGGCCACGGACGGAATCCCGGCTACCCTGGCATCGGCGCTGTTCAACCTGTTCGTCTCCGGTGGCGTGCAGGTCACGCGGATCGGGTCGGAGGCGTGGCGACGCGAAGTGCCGGTTGGGTCGTCGGGTCCCTGCGCCTCCCGGCTCGCGCGCACACTGGCGCAGCGTGGGGAGGCACTGATTCCCACCCCGCGCCACCAGGCGCTGGAGCTCGATCGGGTTTCCCGCCGGATGGTCGTGCTGCTCGACGGAACCCGAAACGCCCCACAGATCGTCGACGCGCTGCTGTCGGAGGCGGCTTCGGACGCGGACTGGGCCCGGTCGCTGGGCGGCGGACCGCCCGAGCGACTCCTACCGAAGCTGCGCACCAGTCTGGACCGGCTGCTCCGGCTGCTAGCACACCACGGGCTGGTGAAGATGCCGTGACCTCGAGACGGGCCTTTATCTGAACCCCATCTTTAGGAATACTGGGCTCCTCCGTGCCACCCAGCTCATCGGATCGAGACATGACCCTGCTCGGCCTATTAGAAGAATACGTCCGTGACGGAACCCTGAGACTCGAACTGCCCGACGGTTCCCGCCGCGAATTCGGGTCGGGAACCCCGCAGGCCAGCATCCACTTGCACGATGCCGCGGTGATGCGCCGGATCGCGTACGATCCCGGCTTCGAGTTTGGCCAAACCTACATGGAGGGCGGCTGGGATCCCGGCCAGCACGGCCTGCGGGCGGTGCTGGACATCACGATGCGGAACTTTGCCGCGATGTTCGCGCAACGAGCGCGCCACCCGCTGGGGATCCTCCGCAAGCTGCTGCAGCAGGGGAACCGGGTCCGCCGAGCGTACCGGAACGTGGCGCATCACTACGACCTGGACGAGTGGCTGTTCCGGCGTTTTCTGGATCGCGGAATGTTCTATTCTTGTGCCTACTTCGAGCGGCCGGAAATGACGTTGGAACAGGCACAGGAGGCCAAGTGCCGCATCATCGCGCGCAAGCTGTGTCTGCAGCCGGGGATGCGCGTGCTGGACATCGGCAGTGGCTGGGGCGGGCTCGCCATGCATCTGGCCGAGCACCATGGCGTGCGCGTGGATGGACTGACCCTGTCGCGCGAGCAGCTGCGGGTGGCGAGTGAGGAGTGTACCCGGCGCGGTCTTGACGACCGGGTCGAATTTCACCTTCGGGACTACCGGGAACACCAGGGGCGGTACGACCGTATCGTGTCGGTTGGCATGTTCGAGCATGTCGGTCAACCCTATTACGGGGCGTTTTTCCGCCAGGTCGACGACCTGCTCGGCGATGACGGCGTGATGCTGCTGCATACCATCGGACGCACCAACCCGCCTGGAACGACGAATGCGTGGCTGCGCCGGTATATCTTCCCGGGCGGCTACACCCCCGCGCTCTCGGAACTGACTGCGGCCAGCGAACCGACCGACCTGATGATCACCGACGTCGAGGTCTGGCGCTTGCACTACGCAGATACGCTGGCCGAATGGTTCCGCCGGTTCCAGGAGATCCGCGCGGAAGCCGCGGAACACTTCGACGAGCGTTTCTGCCGCATGTGGGAGTTCTACCTGGCCTCCTGCGAGGGCACCTTCCGGCACTGGGACCAGATCGTGTTCCAGGTGCAATTATCGAAGGATCGCCAGACCGTACCCATCACGAGGGACTATCTCTGTGGCGACTGAACCCGATCCCGATGCTGGATCCCCGCCCGTGGCACTGAAGGCCGGCAGGGTCCGCGATGCGGGCCCTGCCGGCAGAGGTCTCCGATGAAGCGCCGGCGGATCGATGAAGGCCTGGTGATCGTCGGCCTGGTGCTGATCGGCATCGGCGGCTACGCGCTGTACCAGGGCGAGATCTTCCTGAGCCGGCTGACCGTCAGCGAAGGGCAGAGCATGGGCGGCATCGGCGCCCTGGTGATCGGGGCGCTGTTCGTGGCCGCGGGGATCTACTTCCTGTTCCAGTCCCGCCGCTGACCCGTCATGGCGCCGGGCGGGCCGCAGCGGTGTCCTGCGGCTGTGTCAACAGGTCCCTCAACGTCGCCGACTCGAGCGCCTGCACGCGGGATCGTTCCACGCGCGCCACCACGTCTTCCACCGCGGGTATCCCGGCCAGACGCAGATAGCGTTCGGTGTCTTCCCCCTCCCGCAGCGCGGTCAGGATCTGGTTCACCTGGATCTCCGCGAGGTCCCGCCCCGGGAGATACCGCGGGTCATCGTCGCCGGTCACGACCAGCAGACCCGCCCGGGTCAGCACCCGGGCGATCCCTGCGAGCGCCCGGCTCGGTACCTGCAGGCGGTAGGCGACCTCGTCCAGCGCCGGGGCCTTCTCGCCGGACAGGAAACGGGCCCCCACCTCGGCCATCAGGTGCAGTCCCAGGCGTTCACGCATTGCCGCAGAGACCCGCATGCCGGCTCCTCGTACGCGCATATACTCGGGGTGCTGGATGTAGAATGCGATGTTCGAACCGATCAGCAGAATCAGCCACGCGAGATAGAGCCAGATCAGCAGCATGATCATGATCGCAAATCCGGAGTAGATCGCGTCGTAGCGGGTCGACCCGGCGACTAGCGCCGCGAACCCCCATCCCGCCCCCTGCCACAGCAGACCCGCGACCACCGCACCGATGATCGCCGGTACCAGGCGGACACGGGTATTGGGAACGAACACGTAGATGAACGTGAACGCCGCGACGATCAACGCGAACGGCAGCAGGTTCGACGCTGCCACGAACAGACTCCCGATGGGCTCGACGGCCGTGATGCGCTGCATCAGGGTCGAAGACATCACGGTCGCGGTCACACCCAGTGCCGAAACGACCAGAAGCGGGCCGATCATGATCACCGACAGGTAATTGCTGAAGCGCTGAGAGAGGCTGCGCGTGCCCTCGATGTGCCAGATGCTGTTGAACGCCAGCTCGATCTTCTGTACCAGCGCGATCACGGTGTAGACGAGGAAGATCAGCCCGATGAAGCCCAGAACCCCGACACGCATGTTGTCCACGAACGACAGCACGTTCTCGGTGATCTCGACGCCCTGCTCGCCCAGAGGCTCCAGCAGTCCGAGCATCAGCGGCTCGACCGCGTTGTGGGCCCCGAAGGCCTTCAGCACGGAGAACGACAGCGCCAGCAGCGGCACCACGGACAGCAGCGTCGTGTAAACCAGGCTCATCGCACGCAGCGTGAGCTGACCCTCGGTGGCCTCGCGGATGATCCCGCCCAGGCCACGCAGGATTCCGACGAGCAGTGCCTGCACTCGGGGCAGTGCCGCCAGGTCGGCCCGGTTCAGCAGGTAGTCCGCCTTCCCGCGCCACTGCGCCAGAGACCCGGCCGCGCCCCGTTCAGGGCTCATTTTCGCTGCCAGTTCCCGCGGGCATCCTGGTACCAGTAACCCGAGGGCGCCTCCTCGACCCAGACCCGCGCAAAGGTCTCGCGCACGTTGGGTTCCCAATCGGGGCGGTTGTTGGCGCGCGCGATCTCCCGGTACAACGCGGAACGATCGGCGTTCTCCTCGTTCACCAGCCGCTGCACCTGCCCCCTGTCCCGCAGCGGCACCGCCGAAAGATCCCGGACCGCCACGAAACCGTCATTGCCGAATCCAACCGCCCCGCTGCGCAGGTGCGGCGCCAGGTCGGCATTGCGGGCGCGCATGGACGCACGAATCCGGTCGGTTGCGGGCGTCTCGATGCGCAGATCCGGAGACTGCTGGGCCGCGGCGGGGGCCACCACGCGGTCCAGCGCCATCGCCAGCAGCGACAGGCCGGCGGGCGCACCCCTGCGGCTGGTGGGCTCCGGAGCGTCCTGCGGCTCGGCTGCCGGCACGTCGTCCGGGGTCTGGAGCACCTCGCGGACGATCACGCGGGCGGCCTCCTCCGCGGCGGCCGCCGGGAAGTAGATGTGAATCGTGACACAGGCGCTGGTCAACAGCGCCATCAGGGAGAGCACCACCAGGTGCTGCATGGCCTTCATCTGTCTGCTCCTCGAGGCAATGGCTGCAAGCCGCAGAATTCCATGAAACGCATCTTACTGTACAACAGGACCCGGGCCGTCTCGAACGGCGTTCAGACGGCGGATCAGTTCGGGCCAATCCACCCGCCGGTTGTGACCCACCACGTCGATCCTTGGGAGACCACCGCCCTGCACCAGCACGAACGACCCGTCGGCGCGGTCGGCCACACCCGACATCCGGCAGACCTTGCCTTCCAGATCACAGGCGAAGCCGATCCGGCGATACCCGAAATCCTCGAAGAACTGCAGGAACGCAGCCGAGATCGCACCCTGCAGGCCGCCGCCGAGTTCGGTCAGGTTCTGCACCGCACGCTGACTGATCCGGCGCCGCCCGGGATCCTCATCCGCAGTGGCGATCGCAAGCCGCATGCGCTCGGGCTGCCAGCCGACCAACAGCAGATCCTCGGCCTTGCCGGAGACTCGCCCCTCCACGCGCCCGAAATCAAATGCCTCGGTCAGCCGCCGCAACTCGATCCGGCGGATGTCGGCGGAGACCTCCAGCGTGGGTGCGCGCCCGAACAGGTCGCGGATGCGCAGGTCACGCAACACGATGTCGCCATCGAACACCTGCACCAGCAGGCGGCCGTCGACACGCAAGCCGTCGATGTCATACCGGACCCGGGGAATCACGCCGGCGAGCTTTCCCGACAGCGGCGGCCAACCGAGCGTGCGGGTCGCGGTCTCGAGGTTCAACGCCCGGATGGCCCCCTCGAACTCGACCTCGGGTCCATCGGGGCGCATCCGTACCTTCAGGATCTCGACGCCAAGGGCACCGTCGAGCGTCGGGATGTCGACGGGTTCCTTCACCCGGACGCCGCGCGGCTCGAGATCGAGTTCCACCGCGAACGAGCCCACCGGGATTCCGAACAGGTGACCGCCCCGATCGAACTCGAAGCTGGCCTGCCCAGGACCGTCGTCACGCCAGTGTGCCTGTCCGGAAAGCGCATCCAGGCCGAAGCGCCCACGCATATCCTCCAGCCCGAACCCGCCCCAGGATGCGGATGCCGCACGCAGCCGCCCCCCGGCAATGGACAATTCGCCCTCGCCCGAACCCTGGTAACGGCTGTCCCCGAGCACCGTTCCCGCGAGCATCGGTCCCAGCAGCAGCTCGCCCACCCTGTCCATACGCGACGCCTCCCAGCGGATCTCACCGCGGTCCAGACGCGCGCCGGTGGTGCGCAAGCCCTGTAGATGCGCGACCGCATGCTCCCCCAGGCGCAGCAGCGCATCCGCAGCCTGCCACGATGCCGTCCCGGTCTGCTGCAACCTCGACACCGACATCTCCACCGGGCCCTCTTCGGAGAAATCCAGGAACCACGGATCCACGAATACCGCACCGTCGGTGAACCCGAGCTGAATGTCGAAGCCTCCGGCGCGATGCACGAACCGGCCGGCGACCGCGATCCCTTCGCCGGCACGGAGTCCCTGTGCGTCGCTGAACGCGAGTTCCGCAACGCGCAGGTCCGTGCGCAGCGACTGCAGATGTTCACGGGTGTCGAGCCTGCCCGACAACGCCAGCGTGCCGCTGGCGATGGTCACCCCGAGGTTCGGCACCGGCACCAGCGGCGAGGCCGCAAGGCTCGACAAATCCAGCCCGCCGAGATCGAATTCGAGGCCCAGGCCCGTCCGGTCGGCGGAGCCCTGGATGCGGCCCCGGCCCTGGAACAAACCGGGCCAGGGCATGGCGAACCCGATTTCCCCAGCAGACCGATCCCAGTGGAATTCCAGAGCCGCCGCGTCCAGTGTCACCCCGGGCGCCCGGGCACTGAAGCGCCCGTCGCGGCAGCCCAGGCGGCGGTCGCCCAGATCGACCGCCGGGCAATCCAGGCGCAGCTCTGTGACCCGGCCCACCGGCTGCGGAAGGCTCAGGGCATCCGCGGTCAACTCGAAACGCGGCTGCCGCTGTTCCAGGAACACCCGCGCGCGCAGGTTCTCGGCGTCCATGGCCTGGTGGACCGCGCGTCCGATATCGATCTCGATCTGGAGCCCCGCCGCCACGCCCGCCCCGGGCACCGCCAACAAGACCGCCACCACTGCCAGTGCCTGCAGAAACCGGCACCGGGCCATGTCCTTCAGCCCCGTCGACCCAGACCGAACAGGCGGATCACCCACCCGCGCAGGGCCGCCCGCGACGTCTCGATCGCAGCCATGGCAGGCCGACACCGGTGCGTGGCCCCGGTATGCGCCTGCGGTTGCGCGAAAGCCCTTCGACGCTGCTGGCCGCGAGCCGATGCCCGGCCGGGCGTGAGGTAAGCGGAGATCCGGTACTGGCACGGGAACTGCCGCCGCGTGGAGCGACGGGACACGCCCGTGTCGGTGCAAGCGCGGCGAGCGACTCCGGGCCGGCACCACGGACGCCGATCGACCAACGATACCAAGCCGGGCGACAGCCGGAATGCCGGCTCAACCCTGGCGATCCACCTCGCAGAGGCGTTCCTTCTCCGGTGGCAGGTTGTCCGGGCAACTCCCGCAGCCCTCGTTGCCCGGCAGCGCCCAGTCGATCTTCTTCGGGTACGGCAGGTCCATCTCGTTCATGATGCGCACGAATTCCTCCAGCGTCCTACCCTTGCCGAGACGCGGGTTGCGCAGCTTCTCCTGACCGATGGTGGTGATCTGGCGTTCCTCGTAGTCGTGTGCCGGGTAGACCAGCGTCTCGTCGGGCAGGGTGAAGAACTTCTCGTGGATCGAATGGTAAAGCGCCTTGGCGTCGCCGGACTGGAAATCGGTGCGCCCGCAGGCCTCGATCAGCAGCGCATCACCGGAAAAGAGCATCGCCAGCCCCCCGTGGTCGAACAGGTAGGCATGGTGCGTATCGGTATGACCGGGCGTGTACAGCGGATTCAGCACTAGATTGCCGATGCGCATCGGCTCGCCTTCGCGCAGGCCGATATCGCGGCACGTCAGGCCGTCCAGCGCCGGTCCGGCCAGTTTGCAGCCGGTGCGCTCGCGCAGCACCCGACCACCAGTGATGTGGTCCGCGTGGATGTGGGTCTCGATCGCGTAATCGAGCCTGAGGCCGAGCTGCTGCAGCACCTCGAGGTCGCGTTCCACGGTCTCCAGCACCGGGTCGATCAGCGCGGTGGTGCCGGTATCCGGACAGCTGAGCAGGTAGGTGTAGGTGGAAGACTCGGACTCGAACAATTGCCTGAAGATCATCGGATCACTCCCTCTGGATGACGACTCCCCGTTTGGGCCCCGCTGGCCGCCGGCGGTTCCATAGGCACACACGGCACCGGCTGTGACCCGACGCCAGGTGCGCCCGTCTGTAACCGCCAGCCGATTTGGCTATGATGCATGCTTTCGAAAACTCTTAGCGGAGAATCCCGATGCAGTCCAGTGAAGTTGCGGAACTCATCCGCTCGCGTCTCCCCGAGGCCGAAAAGGTCGAGGTCACCGGAGGCGAAGGCAAGTTCGAAGCCGTGGTCGTCAGTCCTGTCTTCGGCGGCATGAGCGCGGTGAAAAAGCACCAGACCGTGTATGCGACCGTACGCGACGAGATCGCCAGCGGCGCCGTCCATGCATTGACGATCCGGGCGCTGACTCCGGAGGAATATGCCGGGTCCTGAACCCGACGGGTCCGGCGTGCAGTACTGTGACCCGCACCGTATCGCGGATCTGCGCAAGCTTCTCGCGCGCTACGGGATCGGGCTCGCGGTACATCCACCCGCGGCCAGGCTTCCCGGAAGCTACTGGGGCGAACCCGAGGCCGGCATCGTTGGTAGCACCCTGCACCTGCGCCCCGACACGCCGGTGCATTCCGCCCTGCACGAGGCCTGCCACCTGATCTGCATGGACGCCGCCCGGCGCAGCACCGTGCATACCGACGCCGGCGGCAACGACCCCGAGGAGGAGGCGGTCTGCCTGCTGCAAGTTCTGCTGGCGGATCACCTTCCGGGCGTCGGGCGCCGCAGGCTGATGGCGGACATGGATGCCTGGGGCTACAGCTTCCGTCTCGGTTCCACCGCGGCCTGGGTGGCCAACGACAGCGGCGACGCCCGCGACTGGCTGCGGCTTCATGGCCTGGTCGATGCCACCGGCCGCGTGACCTTCCGGCTGCGCGACACGATGGCGGCGCAACCGGCGGCTGCGTGCAACAATCAGGCCTCGATGGCATAGTGTAACGAGGCGCGCGGCGGATTCCCGCCGTGTTCGAGGGTACCGGATGGCCCGCTCACCCGCACCAGCCCCGCCCGATTGCGCGCGCAGGCGCGTATCATGGCCTGCCGGGCCACCCCCACCCGTTCACCGGAGATCCGCGGCCCGCCGCCGCGAAACCGACTGGGAGCCCTGATGGAGACCCGCAAACGACCGCAACCGGGAGAGAAGCAGCGCGCCGCCGACAAGGTCGCACGCATCCCGGTGAAGATCACGCCAACCGAACGGCCGCTGCGCAAGCCGCGCTGGATCCGTGCCCAGAGCCATACGCAGCCGGGCGTCCAGCGCATCAAGCGCGTGCTGCGCGAGCAGCGGCTGCATACCGTCTGCGAGGAGGCCAGCTGCCCGAACCTGGGCGAATGCTTCGCCCATGGCACCGCAACGTTCATGATCATGGGCGACATCTGCACGCGCCGCTGTCCGTTCTGTGACGTGGCGCACGGGCGTCCGAACCCGCTCGATCCCGACGAGCCCCGGCACCTGGCCGAGACGATCGAAGCCCTGGGGCTGCGCTACGTGGTCATCACGTCGGTCGACCGTGACGACCTGCGCGACGGTGGCGCCGGCCATTTCGTCGCCTGCATCGAGTCCATTCGCGAACGCACTCCGCAGGCCCGGATCGAGATCCTGGTCCCGGATTTCCGCGGCCGAATGGACATCGCGCTGGAGATCATGCGGGCTGCTCCGCCGGACGTGTTCAATCACAACCTGGAAACCGTGCCCCGCCTGTACCGCAAGGCGCGTCCGGGTGCGGATTACCAGTGGTCGCTCGACCTGCTCGAAATGTTCCGGGAGCGACACCCCGGGATCCCGACCAAGTCCGGGCTGATGCTGGGTATCGGTGAGACCCGCGAGGAACTGCTCGAGGTTCTGCGTGATCTCCGCGCCCACGGCTGCGAGATGCTGACCCTGGGCCAGTACCTGCAACCCAGCCGCCATCACCTCCCGGTGGAACGTTACCTGGATCCGGAAGAGTTCGACGAACTCGGCGATCGCGCGCGGGAGATGGGATTCCGGCAGGTCGCCAGCGGCCCGATGGTGCGCTCGTCGTATCATGCCGACCAGCAGGCCCACGAGATCGTGGCCGATCGCCCGACCGGCACCTGAACCCGACTGAAGTACCGTGCGGGCCGGATCGGCCGGCCCGGGCCTCAGCGAATTGGGCGCGCGAAGATTCGCACCAGTTCCCCCGGCAGTGCCGGAACCGGTTCGCGGACGCAGCCCAGCCGCGCCGCGACTTCTGCCTCGAGCACCGACGCGACCCGGTCCGGATCCACGCGCTGTCCGAGTGCATGCAGCGACGTGCTGGCCAGGCCAGGGTGCCCGCAGGGGTTCATCTGCCGGAACATCTCCAGCCGCGGCACGACGTTCAGCGCGACGCCGTGCATGCTGCAGCCACCGCGGATGCGCAGCCCCAGCGCGGCGATCTTCGCGCCTTCGACGTAGACCCCCGGCGCGTCGGGACGGCCGTATGCCGCAACGCCGAAAGATCCGAGTGTCGCCACCACGGCTTCCTGCAGCAGGTCGACCAAAGAACGCACGCCCAGCCGGTGCCGCCGCAGTTCCAGCAACAGGTAGAGCACCACCTGCCCAGGTCCGTGAAACGTGACCTGTCCGCCCCGGTCAATCCGGACCACCGGGATCGCCCCGGGTGTCAACAGATGCTCCGCGCGGGCATTACGGCCCAGCGTGAACACCGGGGGGTGCTCGACCCGCCAGATGGCGTCGGGCGTTGCCGGACCCCGTTCGCACAACTGCAATTGCATCGCCCGCCAGACGGGAACGTAGGGCTGCAGGCCCAGCCGACGGGCGTGCAGGATCGCGGGGTGCACGGCTGCCGATGCCTGGCGACCGTCCTAGAGCACCATGCGCACCCGACTGCACCGCTGAAGCGCCTGGTAGAGTGCATCCAGTTGCGCCTGGCTGGTAGCGGTCAGGGTAATGGTGACTCCGACGTAGTTCCCGGCGCGGGACGGGCGGCGAACGACCTCGACCGAGTCCCGGTCCGGCACATGTTGCGCAATCGCGCTCTCGACCGCGGCGAACAGTTCGGGGTGCGCCTCCCCCATGACCTTGATCGGAAAGCGGCAGGGAAACTTCAGCAGGGTGTCGCCTTCGTCGGTCATATCCCCTCCTCTCGCGATGCCGCCGATGGGCCCGCCGGCTTCACACGCTGGTAGGCGGCGAGCGCCTCGTGCCAGGCCTCACCTGGATGTCCATCGCCCACTGCCTTGCCGTCCAGACTCGTGACCGGGAGCAGTTCCTTGGTCGAACTGGTCAGCCAGATCTCGTCGGCACCGCGCAATTCGTCTTCGCTGACCGGTTGTTCGTCGCAGGGCCATCGCGTCCCGCGCAGCACGTCGATCAGCACCCGCCGCGTGATCCCGGGCAGAATCGCGTCGCTCAGCGGGGGCGTCAGCACGTGTCCGTCACGAACCACGAATACGTTGCTCGCGGCGCCTTCCGTCACCTTCCCCTGGCGCAGCAGGATCGCCTCGACCGCGCCCTGCTCGGCCGCCTGCTGCCGCGCGAGAACGTTCGGCAGCAGGGTCACGGTCTTGATGTCGCAACGGCCCCAGCGCTGGTCCGGCAGGGTGATCGCACCGACGCCCCGCCCGGCCAGTTCGGGAGCGGGCGGCCTGATCGGATTCACCATCGCGAACACCGTCGCTGAGGGCGTCTGCGGGAACGCATGATCCCTTGCGGCCACTCCGCGCGTGACCTGCAGGTAGATGGCACGGTCGGCGCCCGGATTCAGGCTGAGCAGGCGTTCCAGCATCTTCCGCCAGGCGTCCCCCGTAAGGGGATCCGCGATCCGGATCGCCGCCAGCGAACGGCGCAGCCGGTCCAGGTGAGCATCGACTTCGAACAACACCCCCCGATAGCTGGGGATGACCTCGTATACCCCGTCCCCGAACATGAAACCACGATCCAGCGGAGAGATGCAGACCGACTCCAGCGGCCGGTAGTCTCCGTTCAGGAATGCGATCACAGAGGCCAGGCCGAGCGAATCGCCAGCACGGTGCTGTCCCACAGCCAGCGGAAGATGCCACCGGCCTCGACCGTCTCGAGCGCCACTAGCGGCTGCCGGCCCAGCGTTTCGCCGCCCAGGGTCACCCGCACCTCCCCCACGGTGTCACCGGCCTCGATCGGGGCCATGTGCGGGCCATGCAGTTCCATCGTGGCCTGCAGCCGTTCACCCTGCCCCTGCGGCAGCACGACCCAGAACGGCTCCGCGAGCCCCGCCTCCACCGTCGTGCTCGCACCCTTGTACAGGCGCGGCTCGTTCAGCACGGTGCCACCTTCGAACAGCTTGCGCGACTCGAAGAAACGCATGCCCCAGTTGATCAGTGCCTGCGACTCGTTCGCGCGGATGATGCCGCCGCGCTGGTGATTTGGCGCATCGATCCCCATCACGACCGCAATCAGCCGGCGATCGTTGCGCTTGGCCGATGACACGAGGTTGTAGCCGGCGGCCGAGGTCCACCCGGTCTTCAGGCCATCGAAACTCTCGTCGCGCCACAGCAGCAGGTTGCGATTCGACTGGTTGATGTCGTTGTAGGTGAACGACTTTTCGCTGTAGTAGCCGTAAAGCTCCGGGAAATCACGGATCAACGCGCGCGCCAAGCGCGCCATATCCGCGGGCGTGGTGTACTGTGCCTCGTGGCCCGGGAGCCCGTGCGGGTTCGCGAAATACGAACGGTGCATCCCCAGTGCGCGGGCCTGGGCGTTCATCAGATCGACGAACGCTCCCTCGGAACCGGCCACGCGTTCGGCGAGCGCGGTCGACGCGTCGTTGCCCGACTGGACGATCATGCCCCGCAGCAGGTCCTCCACGGCGACCCGCTCGCCGACCTCGATGAACATGCGCGATGCACCGTCCATGCCGGTACGCCAGGCACGCTCGCTGATCGTGACCTGATCCTCCAGACCGATCTTGCCGGCCCGAATCTCGCTGAAGACCACGTACGCGGTCATCAGCTTGGTCAGGCTCGCGGGTTCGCGCTCCATGTCGGGATCGAGGGAAGCCAGCGGCAGACCGGAATCGAAATCGATCAGGATATAGCTCTTGGCGGTGATGTCCGACGGTGGTTGCGGGATGACCCCCAGCGATGCGGTCGCGGGACCCGGCGTGGGCAGTGGCTGCGCGCCCAGCTGCGGAACGGACGCGACGATCAAAAGCAGGGAGCCGAGCAAGGCCAGTAGATGCTTGTTCATCAGGATGAGTGACCTGGGCATGATGTTGATGAGTGAACGATACCAGAGTTCGTGCTAACCGCCGGGCCCGTACATGGCCGGCCGGCCTCCGCGCGGCGATTCTACCCGCGGCTGAACGGCCCGCCCACCCCGGCGGATACCGGCGGTCCGCGCGATGCGCTAGCGGGCCCTGCGGGAACTTCGGTGCCTGTGCAACACAGCCAGGCGCGCCGGAGCGAGGCCGGCACGTGCAGGACTAACCCACCCATCACCAACCCACCCACCGCAAACCTGCCCAACGCAGCGACGGCATGTCTGGCGAAGCGACCGGGTGATGCATTTTCCGCATCGCCCACTAGTCCACCACGACACGGTAATCGGTCAGCGCGGCCTGGTGCAGCCGCTCGGTCGCATCCTGCACGGCCAAGGGGTCGACCAGCGGCCCGATCCGCACCCGATGCAATGCCCCATTCGCGGCCTCGAACGTGGTGATCCGCACCGCATCGAAGCCGAGATCCCGCAGATCGGCCTGCACCCGCTCCGCCGCGACACGGCTGGCAAACGCGCCCACTTGGATAAAGCGATCATCCGCCGGCATCTCACCGGAATCGATCGATTCGTGGTTCGCGCCGCCCTGATCGGCCACGCGCACCGGGCCGGCTTCGTGGTCGCGCGGACCCGCCGCCCGGACCAGCACCGGCGCGACTCCCCGTTCCAGCATTCCCAGCCGGTAGGCCGCGGCATAAGAGAGGTCGATCACGCGGCCGGCCACGAACGGTCCCCGATCGTTGACCCGCACGATCACCCGCCTACCGTTGTTCAGGTTGGTTACCTCGACGAAGCTGGGCAGCGGCAGGCTCCGGTGCGCCGCCGTCATCGCGAACATGTCGTAGGGCTCGCCACTGGACGTGCGGCGGCCGTGAAACTTGGTTCCATACCACGAAGCGAGGCCGCGCTGTTCGAATCCCTCGCTCGACACCAGCGTCCGGTAACGCTGGCCGAAGACCTCGTACTCGGGAGGATTTCCGTAGCGACTACGGGGTTCGTCGCGCGGCACCGCGTCGGGGATCGATGCCAGGTCGCGCGGCACCGCCCCTGGCGGGCCGTCCACCACCGCCTTGCGGCCCGGGCTGCCGCCGCAGCCGGCCAGGCACAGCCCCCCAGCGAGCGTCAGCACCAGAAGCAGCGCAAGGAAGCGCCGGCGCCCGCGGTTCATCATCACGCTGCCACCACCCTACCCGTGGCACCACGACCCGCGCCGTGTGCCGCAACGGGTCGGGTGCTGCTCATTGCCGTAGCGCCTCCGCGAGTTGGTGCACCGCCATTGCATACAGTGGACTGCGGTTGTAACGCGTGATCACGTAGAAGTTCGGGTAACCGAGATAGTACTCGAAGCCGTGCCCACCCTCGAGACGGATCAGCGAGAAACGGCCGTCCGCCGGCACCACTTCAGCCGGATAGACGCCGTGCGCGGCAAGCTCGTCGAGCGAGAAACGCGCCTGGTAGCCCCCACCCAGCAGGGCCTCGTAGCCCTCGCCTTCCACCTGCGCCCGGGCCACCACCGGCTGTCCCGTTTCCCAGTGGTGCTCGCGGAAGTAGTTCGCGACACTGCCGATCGCATCGGCCCAGGAATCGATCAGGTCACGGCGCCCGTCGCCGTTGAAATCCACCGCGTACGCCCGGTAGCTCGACGAAATGAACTGCCCGCGACCCATCGCGCCGGCGTAGGAGCCGCGTGTCTCGCGGGTATCCAGCCCCTCCTCGTCCACGAGCTGGAGGTAGTGCCGCAGCTCGCTGCGGAAGAAGTCCGCCCGTGGAGGATAATCGAAACCGAGCGTCACCAGCGCATCCATGACCCGGAACCCGCCCAGGTTCCGCCCGTAGTTCGTCTCGACCCCGATGATCGCGGCGATCAGCGCCTGGTCGACCCCGAAGACTTCCTCGGCCCGTTCGAGCCAGTACGCCTGTTCCTCCATGAACACCTGCCCCCGCTCGATCCGCGGACTGTTCACGAAGATCGGTCGGTAATCCTTCCACGGGCGCGCCTCCGCGGGCCGCGAGATCAGATCCAGAATCCGCTGCTGCGGCTCGACATCGGCAAACAGCGCCTCCAGCTCGCCGCGGTCCAGCCCATCCGCCGCGAGTTCGTCGATAAAGGCGATGACCTCGGGGCGCTCCAGGTACGGCGGATCGCCCGCGCGGTACTCCGACTGCGACACGGCCAGGCCCGGGAGCGAACAGGCCGCGAGCAACAGGATGGACACGGCATGAATACAGATCTGCAGCAAGAGCCCGGGCCGGGTTTTCAGGGTCGGAGTCATCGATTCACCAGTCGCTGTTGGGAGTGAACGGCCATCAGGATACCGAAGCCCACCATGAGCGTCACCAGCGACGTGCCCCCGTAACTGACCAGTGGCAGCGGCACCCCGACTACCGGCAGCATCCCCGCCACCATCCCAATGTTAACAACCATATACACCGCAAACGTCAGGCTGATACTACCGGCAATCAGCCGCGAGAACCGGTCCTGAGCCATACCCGCGATCCAGAGCCCCCGCGCGATGATCAGAAAATACAAGGCCAGCAGCACCAGCACGCCCAGAAAGCCGAACTCTTCCGCATAGACCGCGAACACGAAGTCGGTCGATCGCTCGGGCAGGAATTGCAACTGGGACTGGGTGCCGTTCAGCCAGCCCTTGCCATACAGCCCTCCGGATCCGATCGCGATCTTCGACTGGATGATGTGATAGCCGGCACCCAGCGGATCGGACTCCGGATTCAGCAGGGTCAGCACGCGCTGGCGCTGGTAATCGTGCATCTGCGCCCAGAGCAGGGGAATGGCCGCCGCGACCACCGCGCCCAGCCCGACGAACCAGCGCCAGTTCAGCCCGGCGAGGAACACCACCAGCAGTCCCGCGGCACCGACCAGCAGCGCGGTCCCCAGGTCGGGCTGCCGCATGATCAGCAGTACCGGGACGACGATCAGCACCGCGACCACCACGAGATCGAGGAAGCGGGGGGGCGCAGTACGCAGCGACAGGTACCAGGCGACCATCAGCGGCATCGCCAGCTTCATGATCTCCGACGGCTGGAACCGCAACATGCCCAGGTCGAGCCAACGCCGGGCGCCCTTGCCCACTTCGCCCATGAACATCACTGCGACCAGCAGGCCCAGAGCGGCCAGAAACAGCCAGGGGGACCAGGCCCGCAATGTCGAGACGGGTATACGGGCGACCAACAGCATGCCCGCCAGCCCGAACCCAACGCGGACGAGTTGCCGTTCCATCGCCGCCACGTTCTCGCCGGAGGCGCTGAAGAGCACGACCAGACCGAGTGCGAGCAGGATGGCGAGCAGCAGCATTAGAGTCCCGTCCAGGCGCAGGCTGCGCAGAATCCACTGCGACGCAGTAAGCTCTCTGCCGGTCACACTGATCAACGCACGCCCCCGGCTTCGACGGCATCGGCCAGCAGCCCGCGCGATGCAAGGTGGAAATCGATCACCTTGCGCGCAATGGGCGCCGCGACCCGACCCCCGCTGCCTCCGTGCTCGACGAGCACCCCTACCGCGATCTGCGGATCGTCGGCAGGCGCATAGGCCAGGAACAGCGCGTGGTCCCAGAGCCTGCGATCCAGTTCCGACTCGTCGTATTCCTGGTCGGGCGCGAGGCTGAACACCTGCGCCGTGCCGGTCTTCCCGGCGATCCGGTAGGAAGGCGCGGTGCTGCCGATGCTGCCCCAGGCGGTGCCATGACGTGCGTGCACCGCGTCGATCAGTGCCTCGTGGATCACAGCCCAATGGTCGTCGCTCGCCGACACCGGCGCCAGCCGGCGCACCGGTTGCACGATCGGCTCTGCGTCGCTGTGATCGCGGACCGCGCGCAGCAGGCGTGGCTGCAGCCGTTGCCCGCGGTTCGCCAGAGTGCTCGCGATATCCGCGAGCTGCAGCGGCGTGGTCAGCATGTAGCCCTGGCCGATCGCGGTAATCAGGGTCTCGCCGGGGAACCAGGGCAGGTTCTGCACCGAGCGTTTCCATTCCCGGCTCGGGCGAATACCCGGGCGTTCGCCGGTGGCATCGATGCCGACGCGGTCACCGATACCAAAGGCCTTGAACATTGGCGCCATCCGGTCGATGCCCAGTTTGTATCCGAGATCGTAGAAGTAGACGTCGGAGGAAACGGCCACCGCACGCGACATGTCCACCCAGCCGTGCCCACTGCGCCGCCAGTCACGGTAGCGGCGTTCGTGCCCCGGCAGCTGGTAGTAACCGGTCGCGAACATGCGCCGTTCCGCGGTGGTCACCTGCTCTTCCAGCCCCGCCAACGCAACCACCGGTTTCAATGTGGATCCGGGTGGATACTGGCCGCTCAGCGCCCGGTTGAACAGCGGTTTGTGCGGATCGGATTGCAAGGCGGCAAAATCCCGGTGGGAGATCCCGTTCACGAAGGGATCGGGGTCAAATCCGGGCTTGCTGACCAGCGCCAGCACCTCCCCGGTCGCGGTATCGATCGCGACCACGGCGCCATCGTGTGGCGCCAGCGCAGCACGCGCCGACCGCTGCAGCTCCACGTCGATGCTCAGAAACAGATCCTGTCCGGGCACCGGTGGCGTGACCGACAGTTCACGGATCACCCTTCCCTGGGCGTTGACCTCGACCTGCTTGTGGCCGGTGGTTCCGTGCAGCACGTCCTCGTAGTAGCGCTCGATCCCGGTCTTCCCGGTATGAGAACTGCCCGCGTAGTTGCGCATATCCAGCCGCTGGACATCCCGCTCGTTGATCCGGCCCACGTACCCCACGACATGGGCAAAATCGGCACCCTGGGGATAGTGACGGACGGGGCGGGCCTCGATCTCGACGCCGGGGAGTTCGTGCCGCGCCACCGCAATCCGGGCCACGGCCTCGTCGTCCAGCCCCGCCTTCAGCAGTACCGGCTGGAACGGGCGGCGCTGGCGCACCGACGTCCGGAAGCGCTCGATCTCGGCCGGAGTAAGGTCGACCAGGGGGGCGAGGCGCTTTAGCAGTCGGTCCAGATCGCCCGCCTGCTCCACCGTCACCTCGAGCTGGTAGGCCGGCTGGTTCTCAGCCAGCAGCACGCCGTTGCGATCGTAGATCAGTCCGCGCGCCGGCGGAATCGGTTCGATCCGCAGCCGATTGTTCTCGGACAGCGTGGTGAAGTGAGCATGCGCTCCGACCTGCAGGCTGAACATACGCACGCCGATCGTCAGCACCAGGCCCAGCAGCACCACAATCGCGACCAGCACCCGGATCGAGAAACGGCGCTGGTCCCGGCTTCCCTCGTCGTAGGAGTCGTTTCGATCGATCAACATGCGTCAGGGCCCGGCAGCGGGTGGCCTTGCGGGAGGGTCCGTTCGCACCCGGGCCACGGCTCCCGAACGGCGGAGTCGAAGCAGCTCAGACCTTGCTTTTCTGATAGCGCTTGTAGCTCGCGAGGATTTCCGCCTTGGCGCTGGCGGCGTCCGACCATCCCTCGACTTTCACCCACTTGTTGCGCTCCATTTCCTTGTAATGCCCGAAGAAATGGGTAATTTGATCCAGCAGTTCCCGGTGGACGTCCTCCGGCCCGTGGATGCGCTCGTATTGCGGGTCGAGTTTGGTCAGGGGGACCGCCAGCACCTTGGAATCCGGGCCGGCCTCGTCGGACATGTTCAGCAGCCCTACCGGCCGTGTCCGCACCACGGCCCCCGGGACCAGCGGTACCGGCGTAATCACCAGCACGTCCAGCGGGTCCCCGTCCTCCGCGAGCGTATGCGGCACGAACCCGTAGTTGCAGGGATAGAACATGGCCACTGTCATGAACCGGTCGACGACCAGGGCTCCGCTGTCCTTGTCGATCTCGTACTTGACCGGCTGCCCCAGCGCTGGGATCTCGATCACGACGTTGATATCGTTGGGGATATCGGCGCCGGCGGGGATTTTGCTCAGGTCCATGGACGGAACCTCACGGCTGGGTTGGTGGCACATTATACCGGTGATCGGGTCCAGGTGAATCGGCTTGCGGGGGGATCTCGCAACCGGTATAAGTCCGGCAGGCGGATGTCACCGGGGCTGCGGCGTCCGGCAGGCCCTGACAGTCCCCGGATCGACAGCTCGACCACGACAGGAACATCATCATGGAACTCACCGGACGCACCCCCCCGACACCATGACGGCCAAGCCGCTGCGACGCCCTGCCGCGCTGGTCCCTGCGCTGCTCCTGGCCCTGCTTCCGCAGCCCGCGATCTCCGAATACCTGTCCCTCTGCCCGGGCCCGCCCGACGCCTTCTGGCCCCAGCTCCGATCACTCGAACCCGGCGTGATCGAGGTGGAATCCGATTTCGTCGAGGCTATCCGCGAGCGCAGCGTGCACGCGCGCGGAGACGTCCGGCTGTTCGCGGACGGGCGCCGGGTGGATTCGGACTGGGTCGACTACGACCTGCGCGAGCGTGTGGTGGAAACGCGCGGCCGCACCCGGCTGTTCGACGGCGACCTGCTAGTCGAGGCCGGCGAAGGCCGGTACTGGCTCGACCAGGATCAGGGCGAGTTCTCGGACATCGACTACTGGCTGCGCTCCCGGCGCGCGCGCGGGAGCGCAGCCCACGCGGAGCAGGAAGGACCGGGGCGGATCCGCCTGACCTCCGGCGGCTATACGACCTGCCCGGAAGACAATGACAGCTGGTGGCTGTCGGCGGGCTCCATGCGCCTGGACCAGGACAGCGGACGCGGCCATGCCCGCAACGTGACGCTGCGCCTGCGCAACGTCCCCGTATTCTACACACCGTACATCAATTTTCCGATCGACGACCGGCGCCAGTCCGGGCTGCTCACGCCACGGGCTGGCTACAGCACCAACAGCGGCCTCGACATCGCCGCCCCGTGGTACTGGAACATCGCCCCGCAGTACGACGCGACACTCACGCCGCGTATCCAGTCCCGGCGCGGTCTGATGCTGGAGAGCGAGTGGCGCTACCTGCGCCCCTGGGGGAGTGGCATCGTGGATCTTGCGTTCCTGCCGGACGATCGCGTGACCGGGGACGACCGGCACCTGTTCCGGTGGCGTCAGCAGGCCACGCTGCGGCCAGATCTGTTCCTGGGCATCGATGCCACCGACGTATCGGACCCGAGTTACTTCCAGGACTTCGGCACCGACCTCTTCAGCTCCAGCACCGCGGTCGTCGAGCGCCGTCTGGACCTGATCTACGACCAACCGGCCTGGCGCCTGACCGGTCGCGTGCAGGGGTTTCAGTCCCTCGACCCGAGCCTGACGGCGGAGGACCGCCCGTACCAGCGCCTGCCGCAGGTGCTGCTGCAGGCCGGTCATTCGCTGGATTCGGGGCTTTACTGGGGCCTGCGCTCGGAGCTGGTGCGGTTCGAACGCAGCGACTCGGTCACCGGCACACGCGTGGATCTGGAACCCGAGGTCGGCTTTCGGCACGACGGTGGCGGCTATTTCATCGAACCGCGGGTCAGCGTCCGGCAAACCGACTACCGCCTGGACGGAATCGGGCCCGGCACCGACCGCAGTCCGAGCCGGACGCTCCCGGCCATGAGCGTGGACGGTGGCCTGGTCCTGGAACGCATCCTGGACGACGGCAATCTGCAGACCCTCGAACCGCGGGTCTTCTATGGCTATGTGCCATTCCGGAATCAGGACGACATCCCGCTGTTCGATACCGGGGAACGCGACTTCAGCTTCGATAGCCTGTTCACTACCCAGCGTTTCATCGGCGCCGACCGGGTGGGAGACACCCACCAGATCACCACGGCGGTGACCAGCCGGATCATCGACCCCACGACGGGCGCCGAGCGGCTGAGCCTGTCCGGCGGCCAGATCACCTACCTCGACGACCGCCGTGTCGGGCTTCGGCCGGGCGCGCCGCCCAGACGGGAAAACCGCTCCGAGCTTGCCGCCGAGGCCCAGGCGCTGCTGGGCCGGAACTGGCATGGCCGCGGGTCGATCCTGTTCGACACCGACCGCGACCGTGCGCGCCTCGCGACCGTCGCCCTGTCCTACCGCCCCGGGCAACGGGCGTTGCTGAACCTGGGCTACCGCTTGCGCGAAGGGCAGATCGAGCAGACCGACATCTCGGCCTACTGGCCGCTGAGCGACCGGATCCAGGCCATCGGGCGCTGGAATTACAGCCTGCGCGAAGACCGCGATCTCGAACTGCTGGCCGGTCTTGAGTATCGTAGCTGCTGTTACGGTCTGCGCGTGGCACTCCGGCGATACCTCACCGACTTCGATGGCGGGTACAATAACGCGATCTACTTCCAGTTGACGCTCGACGGTCTGACGCGCTTCGATACCGGGCTCGACAACCTGCTGCGCGAGGGCATCTCCGGCTATGGGACATTCGAGAACCACTAGCGCACTGGCAGCGATCGTGTTGATCGTGCTGTCCACTGCACTGCATCCGGCGCTGGCCCAGGAGCGCGACCGCTTCATGGACCGGATCGTCGCCGTGGTCGGCGAAGATGTGGTCACCCAGCGCGAACTCGTGCAGAGGCTGCAAATGGCCGAGCAGCAGCTCGTTCAACGCGGGGTCGGGATCCCCGACCGCGATGCGCTGGTGCGCCAGGTGATGGAGCGCATGGTGCTGGAACGCATCCAGTTGCAAGAGGCGGAACGGGTCGGCATCCGGATCGACGAACTCGCGCTGAACCGCACGATGGAAAACATCGCCGCCGAGAACAACCTGACCCTGCTGCAACTGCGCAACGCGCTGCAAGCCGAGGGGGTCGACTTCAACCAGTTTCGCGAACAGATCCGCGACGAACTCACGATCGCGCAGTTGCGGCGGCGTCAAGTCGAGGATCGGCTGCGCGTGGGCGAGCAAGAGATCGACGACCTGATCGCCGCCGAAAGCGGCGCGATCGACCGCGACGTGCGCTACCACCTGGCGCACATCCTGGTTGCGCTGCCGCAGGGCGCCGACTCCGGCACCATTGCCAGGGCACGCGAGCAAGCGGGCGAGCTACGGGACCGCGCCGTTGCCGGAGAAGACTTCGCGGGCCTGGCCATCACCCACTCCGACGCGCCGGACGCGCTCGAGGGGGGTGACCTTGGCTGGCGCGGCGCCGCCGACATCCCGACCCTGTTCGCGCGCAACGTGATCCTGATGCGCCCCGGCGAGATCACCCCCGTCTTGCGTTCCCCGAACGGCTTTCACATCGTGAAGCTGATCGACCGTGAGGGCGGCGCCAGCGTTGCGGTGGATCAGGCGCGCGTCCGGCACATCCTGATCAGCCCCGACCAGATCCGCGGCGACCTCGAGGCCGAGGAGCAGGCCCGCGTCCTGTATCGTCGCATCCAGGACGGTGCCTCGTTTGCCGACCTCGCCCGGGCGCACTCCGACGACCCGGGATCCGCCGCCCGCGGAGGCGAACTCGGCTGGATCAGCTCGGGCGAGACCGTGCCCGCGTTCGAGGAGGCGGTCGCCCATCTGGCCGTAGGCGAGGTCAGCGCGCCGGTCCAGAGCCCGTTCGGCTGGCACATCATCGAGGTACTCGACCGCCGGGCGGTGGACGCCTCGCGTGAACTGCTCCGTGCCCGGGCACGGGAAATCCTGCAGAACCGCAAGCGCGAAGAAGAGACCGAACTCTGGCTGCGCCGCCTGCGCGACGAAGCCTTCATCGAATACCGAATCGAGGGCCTCAGGTCCTGAAGGCACTGTCGATGCCCACCAGCGAACCCACACCGCGTCTGGCACTCACCACCGGGGAACCCGCCGGCGTAGGCCCCGACCTGCTGCTGCGGCTGGCACAGCAGCCGATCGCCGCGCAGCGGGTCGCGATCGGCAACCCCGCGCTGCTGGAGCAGCGTGCGCGGCAGCTCCGGCTCCCGTTGCGCATTGTCACCTTTGCACCGGACGGTCCGCGTGCGCCGACCCCACCCGGAACCCTCGAACTGATTCCGGTCCCGGTGGCTGCACCCGTTCATTGCGGCGTGCTGGATCCGGCCAACGCCGAACATGTCCTGACCCTGTTGGAGACCGCTGCCGCCGGCTGCATCGACGGCCTGTTCGACGCGATGGTCACCGGGCCGGTGCACAAGGAGGTGATCCACCGTGCCGGCTACGCCTTCACTGGTCATACCGAGTGGCTCGCCGAGCGCGCCGGCGGCTGCCGCCCGGTGATGATGCTCACCGCGGGGAGCCTGCGGGTCGCGCTGGCGACCACGCACCTGCCGCTGCGCGCGGTCCCCGATGCGATCACCCCTGCCCTGCTCGAGGAGGTCATCACCATCCTCGACCATGATCTGCGCAGCTGCTTCGACATCGACCCGCCCCGGATCGCGGTGTGTGGCCTGAACCCGCATGCCGGGGAACACGGCGTGCTCGGAACCGAGGAGTGTTCGGTGATCATACCGGTGCTCGACACCCTGCGCGCGCGCGGGATCGACCTGCGCGGGCCATTGCCGGCAGATACCGCTTTCACCCCCCGCGCGCTCGCCGAGGTCGACGCGGTGCTCGCGCTGTACCACGACCAGGGGCTTCCAGTACTGAAACACGCCGGCTTCGGCCGGGCCGTGAATGTGACTCTGGGTCTGCCCTTCATCCGCACCTCGGTGGACCACGGAACGGCGCTGGACCTGGCCGGTTCCGGATCCGCCGACCCGGGCAGTTTCCTTGCGGCCGAGGCGCTGGCCCGCGAACTGGTAGTCCGACGAAGGCACGCGGGGCCCGACCCGGTCGCACGGGGCCCACGGGCCGGGACGTGAACCCCGGGGTCGCCGCGCGCAAGCGGTTCGGACAGAACTTCCTGCACGACCCCGGTGTTCTTGCGCGCATCGTCGCCGCGATCGCCCCGGCCCGCGACGATTCGATGATCGAGATCGGCCCGGGACTCGGTGCTCTGACCCGACCCTTGCTCGAGCGAGTTGAACACCTGGAGGTCGTGGAACTCGACCGTGACCTGATCCCCCACCTGCGCACGCTGGCCGCGCCCGACCGGCTCACCATCCACTCTGCCGATGCACTCGCGTTCGACTTCGCCCACCGTGCTCCGGGTCCGGGGCGCCTGCGCGTGGTCGGGAATCTGCCCTACAACATCTCCACCCCCCTGCTGTTCCACCTGCTCGACCAGGCCGAAGCGATCCGCGATATGCATTTCCTGCTGCAGAAGGAAGTCGTCGAACGGCTGGTCGCCGGCCCCGGCAGCAAGCGCTACGGCCGACTGAGCGTGATGCTGGGCGCGCGCGCGCGCGCCAAGCAGCTGTTCACGGTCGGGCCCGGAGCATTCCGCCCCGCCCCGAAGGTCGAATCCGCGCTCGTGCGCATCGAGCCCCTGGATCGCCCCCTGGTGCCACCGGAACTCGAAAGCCGGTTCCGCCAGCTCGTCCACCAAGCCTTTTCCAACCGCCGCAAAACCCTGCGCCGTGCTCTGGCGGGCCTGCTGCCACCGGACGCATTCGCCGCCGCAGGTGTGGCCTCCGGCCTTCGGCCGGAGGCGCTGGAGGTCGCCACGTTCATCCGTCTCGCGTCGCTGACCGCACCGGGAAGCAACGATATGCGACCGAAACCGGCCGATTCCGCAGGTGCACAGTGAGCATCGTGGTCGGTGACATCGGGGGCACCAAGACGCTGCTCGCGGTCGCACGCCCGGAGGCCGGCGGCTGGCATTTCGAACACCGCGCCCGGCTGCCCAGCCAGGACCATCCCAGCCTCGAGCATCTGCTGGAGCACTGGCTTGCAACCAAGGGCGATCGGGAGGAACCGATCTCCGCGGTCGGACTGGCTCTGGCAGGTCCCGTCCAGGGCGAAAACGACTCGGCGACGGCGCGCCTGACCAACCTGGACTGGCCGCCCCTCGATGCGCGTGGACTCGCACGTCGGTTCGGGGCGCCGGTACGTCTGCTCAATGACTTCGCGGCGATCGGCGCAGGCCTGGATGCGCTGCGCCCGGCAGATCTCGACACCCTGCAGGCCGGTCATCACGACCCTGCCGGCCTCCGGCTGGTGGTCGGTGCAGGGACCGGGCTGGGCACCTGCCTGGTGGGACCACCGCCGCAGAACCGCCTTTTCCCCGGGGAAGGCGGACACGCAGACTTCTCGCCCGCCGACGCCTGGCAGGCCGCGCTCGGAGAATGGGTGCGCCGACGCCTCGGACGCTGCACCCGGGAGCACCTGCTGAGCGGAGCCGGCATCGCCCGGATCACCGCCTTCGTGCATGAACAGACGCCGGCGCCGGAGCTGGCAGATGCGCTGGCGGCACCGGATCCGGCGGCCGCGATCGGCACCCTGGCCGACAGCGGCAACCCGGCGGCCTTGCAGGTCGTCGAACGCTTTGTCAGCATCTATGCGGGTCAGGTCGGTGACCTTGCGCTGACCGCCTTGCCTCGCGGCGGTGTATTCATCGCCGGCGGGATCGCTCCCCGGTGGAAGGCGCATTTCGAGGCACCGGGATTCCTTCAAGCGTTCCGCAACAAACCACCGATGCAGGATCTGGCGGCTGGTCTGCCCCTGCACCTGATCGTCCATCCTGAACCCGGCCTGCTGGGCGCGGCGGCGGCCGCGCACCGGGCCATGGAACCTCCTGGAGATACTGCATGAGCCCTACGGAACACCGCGTCGAGATCGAAGTCGCAACCGCGTACATCGAAGAACAGTCGGATCCCGAGGCCTCGCGGTTCGTGTTCGCCTACCACATCACGATCCGCAATACGGGTGAGGCCGCGGTCCAGCTGCTGAACCGGCACTGGATCATCCGCGACGCCCGCGATCAGACCCAGGAAGTGCGCGGCGAAGGTGTGGTGGGCAAGCAGCCACGGATCCCGCCCGGAGAGGAATTCGAATACACCAGCGGCACGGTGCTCGAGACCCCGGTCGGGACGATGGAGGGCAGCTACGAGATGCGCGACGATTCGGGTTTCACCTTCCAGGCCCCGATCCCCCCGTTCACTCTCTCGATCCCCCATTCGCTGCATTGACGGTGGGTTCCTGATGGCTGTTTACGCCGTTGGTGACCTGCAGGGCTGCCTGGAGCCTCTCGAGCGGCTGCTCGAGCGGGTCGCGTTCGACCCGGCACGTGACCGTCTATGGCTGGTCGGCGACCTGGTGAACCGGGGGCCCGACTCCGGGGGCTGTTTGAAACGGGTGCGCGATCTGGGCGATGCGGCGGTGACCGTGCTCGGCAACCACGATCTGCACCTGCTGGCGGCCGCCGCCGGCCTGCGCACGCCCCGACCGCGCGATACGCTCGACAATGTGCTGGACCGGCCAGACGCCGATGAACTGCTCGAGTGGGTCGCGCACCGGCCCCTGATCCACCACGATGCCGGCCTCGGATGGACCCTCGTCCACGCCGGGATCCCGCCGCAATGGGATCTGGACCGCGCCCGGGCCGAAGCCCGGGCCGTCGAGGAGGTTCTGGCACATCCGGATCAGCGCGAGGCGTTTCTCGCCCGGATGTACGGCAACCAGCCGGACCGCTGGAATGCGCGGCTGCGCGGCGTCGACCGGCTGCGCTACACCGTGAACGCGTTCACCCGCATGCGCTACATTCGCGACGATGGCGGGCTCGACTTCGAGGAAAGCGGTCCGCCCGGGCTCGCCCCGCGCTGGCTCACCCCATGGTTCGAGGTGTCCGGACGCGCGTGCGCGGGCCAGCGCATCGTATTCGGCCACTGGTCGGCCCTGGGCCATCGCCGGGGGCCAGACTGGCTGGCGCTCGATAGCGGCTGCGTTTGGGGCAACCAGCTGACCATGGTGCGACTCGACGCTGCGCCGGACGACGAAGCGCTGTGGCAGCAGCCCTGCCCTGGCTGATTGCGCGCCAGGCCGGCGCCACCCATCGGTAACGAAGAGGCGTAGGGCGGAAGAGGCCGAAGGCCGTCATCCGCCATCCGGCGCCGGGGTTGCCGCAGGCGCCGGGGATGCGCGAACGCCGAGCGGCGGATGACGCTGCGCTATTCCGCCCTACGGGACTGACCGACGCCAAGGCCGCTACGGAAGCGGCTGAGGACAAGCTTTGCCAAGCGAGGGCCGCCGCCCGCGCGGCAGCATGACGGCCTGACGCACCCCAACCCCACCGACCCCGGCCCCGCGCCGGGGTTTTTCGTGCGCCGTGACCGTGACTTTTCTGTGACCCCAACGAAAAACCGCCTTTCGGCGGCTTTCGTACGTGCTTGTTTTATTTGGTCGGGGCGAGAGGATTTGAACCTCCGACCACCTGCACCCCATGCAGGTGCGCTACCAGGCTGCGCTACGCCCCGAAGTGCGTAAGTGTAGCGAATCGGAGCTCCCCGGGGAAGTCCGAATATACGCGCCGCGCACAGGAGCCGCGGATACTCAGTGCCTCAGGATGCGCAGGATGCCTTCGAGCTCGGTGATCGTATCCTGGATGAGCTGCTGGGTCTGGGTCAGGTCACCCTTGGCCTCCTCGCCGCTCAGCTTTTGCCGCGCACCGTGAATCGTGTAGCCCTGCTCGTACAGCAGAGCCCGGATCTGGCGGATCAGCAATACGTCGTGGCGCTGGTAATAGCGCCGGTTGCCGCGGCGCTTCACCGGGGAGAGCATCGGGAATTCCTGCTCCCAGTACCGCAGCACATGCGGTTTCACCTGGCAGAGCTCCGCGACCTCGCCGATCGTGAAATAGCGCTTGCCGGGGATCGCCGGCAGTTCCTGACGCTCACTCGCTTCCAGCATAGGCCTCCACCCTCTCCCGCAGCTTCTGGCCCGGACGGAAGGTGACCACCCGGCGTGCCGACACCGGGATCTCCTCCCCGGTCTTGGGATTGCGCCCGGGGCGCTCACCCTTGTCGCGCAGCACGAAGTTGCCGAATCCCGACAGCTTCACGCTGTCACCCCGTTCCAGTGCCAACCGCATTTCCTCGAAGAAAAACTCGACGAGTTCCTTCGCCTCGCGCTTGTTCAGACCCAGTTCCTCGTGCAGGACCGTCGCCAGTTCTGCCTTCGTTACAGCTGCCATGCTCAGTATCTCGGTTTCGCGCCAAAATGGGCGTCCAGATGCTCCAGAACCGCCCTGGTAACAGTCTGTACATCCTCTTCTTCAAGGGTGCGATCAAAAGCCCTTAAAATCAAGCCAAAAGCGACACTTTTCTCGCTTTCTTCGAGCCCCTTGCCGCGATACACGTCGAACAGGCGGGCTTCCTGCAACAGCGGCAGATCGAGTTCGCCAAGCGCGGCCAGAAGTTCACCGACGGGCACATCCTCGTGCACCACCAGCGCCAGATCGCGGCGGATCGCGGGAAATGCGGAGAGCGCCCGGAATCGGGGCACCGGTGCGGCCGACAGCACAGCGCCGTCGAGCTCGAACAAGAACATCTCCGGCACGTCGAAGCGTTCGCGCAGCGATGGATGCAGTGCACCGATCCAGCCGATGCGGCGGTCGTCCAGCAGCACCCGCGCCGCCTGACCATCGTGCAGCGCGGGATGCAGTGCCGGTTCGAAACGCAGCGCACCCGCACCGCCCGGGCACAACGCCTCGACCACCCCCTTGGCATCGAAGAAATCGACGCCGCGGCGTGCGGCCTGCCAGTGTTCCGGCTCCGCCCCGCCGCACAGCAGCCCACCAAGCCGGGGCTCCTGACGCAGCCCGGAAGCGTCCGGGACGAATCTCAGGCCGTATTCGAACAGCCGGAGATCGCCCTGCTGGCGGGCCAGATTGTGGGCCGCGGTACGCACCAGGCCAGGCCACAAACCGGGGCGCATCACCGCGAGTTCGGACGAGATGGGATTGGAAAGTTCGAGTCCCTGAACTTCGGGATAGAACGCGTCGGCCCAATCGGGTGCGATGAACGAAAAGCTCACGATCTCGTGAAAACCCAGATCCGCGAGTTCGCGCTTGTGCCGGACCAGAGCGACCTCGGCGGCGCGGGCCGCCGGGACCGTCGCGGCCGGGAGCGTCTGCGGCAGGCGTTCGTAGCCGTGGACGCGTGCAAGCTCCTCGATCAAATCCTCCTCCCGGGTCAGATCGAAGCGGGCCCGCAACGGATATACCGTCCAGCCGTGCTCCACCGCGTTCACCCGGCATCCGAGCCCGACGAGGATCCGTTCGACCTCCGCCGGGTCGAAGGCCATCCCCAGCACCCGCGGGATCCGCTCCCGGCGCAGTGCGATCGCGGTATCCGCATGGGCTGTCGGCACCACTCCCTGGTGGGTCACCGGGCCGGGCGAACCACCGGCGATCGCCTGGATCAGCGCCGTGGCGCGTTCCATCGCATACAGCGGCAGCGTCGGGTCGACCCCACGCTCGAACCGGTGCGAGGCGTCGGTGTGCAACCCGTACGCCCGCGCGCGCCCGGCCAGCGCCTGTGGCGCGAAATGCGCGCTCTCCAGCACCACCCGGGTCGTGTCCGCGGTCACCGCGCTGTCCTCGCCGCCCATGATGCCCGCGAGGGCCAATGGTCCGCGTGCATTCGCAATCAACAGGTCTGCGGAGCCCGGTTCGATCTCGTCGCCATTGAGCAGCCGCAGACGATCGCCGGATCGCCCGAACCGTACCTCGATGCCATCGCCCACCGCGTCGGCGGCAAACGCGTGCATCGGCTGCCCGAGTTCCAGCAGCACGTAGTTGGTCACATCGACCACCGGGTGCAGCGGGCGCACCCCGGCGCGACGGAGCCGCTCACGCATCCACATCGGCGTCTGCGCGCCCGGGTCCAGCCCGTCGATCACTCGCGCGGCATACAGCGGACAGGCGCCCGGGTCCGCGACCTGCACCGCCACCTGCAGGTCCGACTCCGGCGGCACCGGCTCGATCCGCGGGCCGGAGACCTCCCGGTCCAGCAGCACACCAGTCTCGCGCGCGACACCCAGCATCCCGAGGCAGTCCGCGCGATTCGGCGTCAGGTCGATCTCGAGGATCGCGTCATCCAGCCCGAGCCACTCGCGGAAATCGGCCCCGACCGGGGCATCGTCGGGCAGCGCCATCAGACCCTCGGACGATTCCGCCAGCCCCAGCTCCGACGCCGAACAGAGCATCCCCTGCGATTCCACTCCACGGAGCTTCGAACGCTTGATCCGGAAGTCGCCCGGCAGCACCGCGCCAATGCAGGCCACCGGTGCCCGCATCCCGCCGACGACGTTCGGCGCCCCGCAGACGATATCGAGCGGCGCATCGCCGCCGGCATCGACCCGGCAGACGCGCAGCCGGTCGGCGTCGGGGTGCGGAGCGACGCTCAGCACCTGCCCGATCCGCACCCCGCGGAACGCGGGCGCCGCCGGCTCGATCGCGTCGAGTTCGAGACCGGCCATGGTCAGCCGGTGCCCCAGTTCTTCTTCCGTCTCGGTCACCGGAAGCCATTCGCGCAACCACTGCATGCTGATCCGCATCGTCGCTACCCCGCTCTGGCGAACTGCCCGAGAAACCGAACATCATTCTCAAAAAAAAGCCGCAAGTCATTGACTCCGTAGCGAAGCATGGCCATGCGTTCCACTCCGAGACCGAACGCGAAGCCGGTGTAGCGCTCCGCGTCGATCCCGACATGGCCGAACACGTTGGGGTGCACCATTCCGCAGCCCATCACCTCGAGCCAGCCGGTCTGCTTGCAGACCCGGCAGCCGGACCCCCCGCAGTGCACGCACTGGATGTCGACCTCGGCCGAGGGCTCGGTGAACGGAAAATAGGAAGGCCGAAACCGGGTCTTCAGATCGTCGTTCTCGAACAAGGCCTGCAGGAACGCGCTGAGTACGCCGCGCAGGTCCGCGAAGGTGACGCCGGAATCGACATACAGCCCCTCGACCTGGTGGAACATCGGGCTGTGCGTCAGATCGGAATCGCAGCGGTACACGCGCCCCGGAGCGATGATCCGCAGCGGCGGGCGCTGCTCTTTCATCGCGCGAATCTGCACCGGCGAGGTGTGCGTGCGCAGTACCCGGTGGGCGTCGAAATAGAAGGTGTCGTGCATCGCCCGCGCCGGGTGTTCCTCGGGGATGTTCAGCGCCTCGAAGTTGTGGAAGTCGTCCTCGACTTCGGGCCCCTCGGCGACCCGGTAGCCCATGCCGGCGAAGAACTCGCGGATGCGCTCGATCGTCTGGGTGACCGGGTGCAGGCTGCCGGTCGCCGGACGGCGCCCCGGCAGGCTCACATCCACCCGTTCCTCGCGCAGCTTCCGCGCCACCTCGGCGGCGGCCAGTTCCCGCTGGCGCGCCTCGATTCGCCCGGACAACTCGCCCTTCGCCTCGTTGACCGCCTGTCCCGCCCGCGGTCGCTCCTCGGCGGGAAGGCGACCGAGTTCCTTCAGCAGCGCGGTCAGCGCGCCCTTTTTGCCGAGATAACGCACCCTCAGCGCGTCGAGATCGGCAAGCCCTTCGGCCTGCTCGATCCTGGCTACGGCCTCGGCCACCAGCTTCTGCAATTGTTCCACGTCGGATTTCTCCACGACCCGCTGCCGGCCTGCGGTACCACTGGCGACGGGCATCCTGCATCGGTTGCCTGAAAGAAAAAGGGAGGGTCTGGGGCCCTCCCTTCGGTTCGCTGCCGGTACACCCACCGCAAGGCGAGTGCACGCTGCGGCGAGTCCCTTCAGTCGCTCCGGACTCGGCGATCCCTGCGGGATGATGCGCCCGGGGCGCCTCCCCGGGCATTTTCCGCAACCGTCATGCCGGCAAGGCGGCCTTCGCGGTATTGGCGATCTTGCCGAAGGCCGCGATGTCGTGCACCGCAAGGTCGGCGAGCACCTTGCGGTCGATCTCGACCCCGGCCTTGTTGAGGCCGTCGATCAGGCGGCTGTACGACAGGTCGAACTGACGGGCCGCCGCGTTGATCCGGACGATCCACAGCGCCCGGAACTGGCGCTTTTTCTGGCGCCGGTCGCGGTAGGCATACTGCCCGGCCTTGGTGACAGCCTGCTTGGCGACCCGGTAGACGTTCTTGCGAGCACCGTAATAGCCCTTGGCCTGGTCCAGAACCTTCTTGTGACGTGCGTGGGCGGTAACGCCGCGCTTGACTCGTGGCATGGTTCTCCTCCTCGATCAGCTGTGCGGCAGCATCTGGCGGACGGCCGCGACATCGCTGTCGTGGATCATCGCCGCACCACGCAGGTGGCGCTTACGCTTGGTGGACTTTTTGGTCAGGATGTGGCGGCGGTGCGACTGCGCCCGCTTGAACCCACCCGAACC
The DNA here is from genome assembly GCF_000321415.2 of Thioalkalivibrio nitratireducens DSM 14787. NCBI lineage: Bacteria > Pseudomonadati > Pseudomonadota > Gammaproteobacteria > Chromatiales > Ectothiorhodospiraceae > Thioalkalivibrio > Thioalkalivibrio nitratireducens. The sequence goes on from NC_019902.2 coordinate 2,250,888, forward strand.
GGTCTTCGCGAAGCGCTTGGCTGCGCCCCGGTTGGTCTTCAGTTTCGGCATTTGTATCTCCAGTCTAGAGGCCGCTACGTGCATGCACGGCCGATTATCAGAGGCCTGCGGGTATACCGGAACCCGCCGGCCCTTGTGTTCGACGCCCGCTACGACTTCTTCTTCGCGGACATCACCATCGTCAGTTGCCGGCCTTCCATCTTGGCACGCTGTTCCACCACCGCGATGTCGGCCAGATCCGACTCGATCCGGTCGAGCAGTTCTCCGCCCAGTTCCTGGTGCCTCATCTCCCGGCCGCGGAAACGGATCGTCACCTTGCCCTTGTCGCCGGCCTCCAGGAACCGGATGAGATTACGCAGCTTGACCTGGTAATCCGCTTCGTCGGTCCCCGGCCGGAACTTCACTTCCTTGACCTGGACCTGTTTCTGGTTCTTCTTGGCCGCCTGAGCCTTCTTGGCCTGTTCGAACTTGAACTTGCCGTAATCCATGATCCGGCAGACCGGGGGATCGGCGTTGGGAGATATCTCCACCAGATCCATTCCGGCTTCCAGCGCCATTCCCAGCGCGATCTCCGTTTTCATCACGCCGCGGTTCTCACCCTCGGCATCGATCAATCGGATCGTCGGGCAGATGATCTGCTCGTTCAGTCGAACACTCTTGGCTCCGCTAATAGCCTTATTCTCCAGACAATTGTAGGTAATGAATCCCGGGGCCGATTGCGCTCAGTGACCGCGACTGGCGATCTCTCCCTGAAGCCGCTCCGACAGCGCCCCGAGGCTCATGCTCCCGAGGTCTTCCCCGGACCGGGTACGCACGGCCACGGATTGGGATTCCATTTCGCGGTCCCCGAGGACCAGCAGGTACGGCACGCGCTTGAGCGTGTGCTCGCGAATCTTAAAGCCGATCTTCTCGTTTCTCAAGTCCGCATCGACCCGCAGCCCCTGTGCACGCAGGCCCGATACGACCTCCCGGGCGTAGCGGTCCTGGCGCTCGGTGATGGTCAGCACCCCCACCTGCACCGGGGCCAACCACAGCGGGAACAGACCCGCGTAGTGCTCGATCAGCACACCGAAGAACCGCTCCAGCGAGCCGAACAACGCGCGATGGATCATGATTGGCCGCCGGCGCTCGTTGTTTTCGGCGACGTATTCCATGTCGAAACGCTCCGGCAGATTGAAGTCGAGCTGGATCGTCGAACACTGCCACTGCCGGCCGATCGCGTCGCGGATCTTCACGTCGATCTTCGGCCCGTAGAACGCGCCGCCGCCCTCGTCCACGGTGTATTCCAGTCCCTTCTTCTCGATCGCCGAGCGCAGCGCCGCAGTCGCGTGGTCCCAGATTCGGACAGACCCTACCGCGTCCTCAGGTTTCGTGGAAAGATGAATTTCGAAATCATTGAAACCAAAAGCACTCAGCAGCTCCAGAGTCAGGTCGAGCACGCCGATGATCTCGGACTCGATCTGATCTTCCCGGCAGAAGATATGCGCGTCGTCCTGGGTGAAGCCGCGCACGCGCATCAGCCCGTGCAGCGCGCCCGACATCTCGCGCCGGTATACCGTGCCCATCTCGCCCCAGCGCAGCGGCAGATCCCGGTAGGAGTGCAGCCGGTCCTTGTACACCAGCACGTGGAACGGGCAGTTCATCGGCTTGAGCTGGAACGCCTGGTTGTCGTCCTCCATCGGCTCGTACATCGACTCCGAGTAGAAGTCGGCGTGCCCGGAGGTCTTCCACAGGTCGAGGTTCGCGATATGCGGGGTCACCACGAAGTCGTAACCGGCACGCTCGTGGAGGTCGAACCAGAACTGCTCGATCACGCGGCGGATCCGCGCGCCCTTCGGATGCCAGAACACCAGGCCGCCACCGGCGTCGTCCTGGATCGAGAACAGGTCGAGTTCGGTGCCGATCCGGCGGTGGTCGCGGCGCTCTGCCTCGCGCAACTGCTCGAGGTAGGCGTTCAGCTGCTCCTTGTTCGGCCAAGCGGTGCCGTAGATGCGCTGCAGCATCTCGTTGTTCGAGTCGCCGCGCCAGTAGGCGCCGGCGACCTTGGTCAGCTTGAAGGCCTTCAGCCGGCCCGTCGACGGGATATGCGGGCCGCGGCAGAGATCGACGAAATCTCCCTGCCGGTACAGCGAGATTTCCATGCCCTCGGGAATGCTCTCGATGATCTCGGCCTTGTACTCCTCGCCCATGTTGCGGAAATAGACGACCGCATCGTCGCGCTGCATCACGGAGCGCTCCACCGGCAGGTCGGCCTTGGCCAGTTCCTTCATCCGCTTCTCGATCTTCTCGAGATCCTCGGGCGTGAAGGGACGCTCGAACGAGAAATCGTAGTAGAAGCCGTTCTCGATCACCGGGCCGATGGTCACCTGCGCGCCCGGAAAGAGATCCTTCACCGCCTGCGCAAGCAGATGCGCGGTCGAGTGCCGGATGATCTCGACACCCTCGGGATCGCGGTCGGTCACGATCGCGAGTTCCGCATCCTCGGTGATCGGGTGCCGGACATCGACCAGGCGCCCGTTGACCTTGCCGGCCAGCGCGGCCTTGGCCAGACCCGGGCCGATGTCGCGCGCAACATCGAGCACCGTCACCGGCGCATCGAACTCGCGGCGGCTGCCATCGGGGAGAGAAACTGCAGGCATCGTTCGGACTCCTTCGCCGACCTGTACGCGGGGTCGAGCGCAGTGATGGATGGATCGCCCGGCGTGGTGCCGGGGCCGTCAGGGACGGCGGATCATACCAGAGGCCCGCCGCCCGGAGCGAAATACCGCAACGCTGTGGGCCTGCCGCGCTTGTCGGAGCCGCCGAAGATCGAGGCCGACGCCCAGGCCGTCGACACCAGATCAGGGACCGACAGCTCCGACGCGAGCATGCGATCCTTCAGCGACACGATGTCCCGGGCATCGATCAGTTCGTGGTCAACCGCGGGTACCGGATCCTGCCAGGTCAGGTCCTCAGCCGGAACCGAGCGCTCGACGCTATGCCCCTGACGGCCGCTGCTGACTTTCATGGCCAGCGGCCACCCTGAACGAGGGAAAGGCGAGCCACGCAGAACACGGACCGACACGGACATGCGGTTCGGTCCGTCTCATCGCCCGTGATTCCCGTGTTCGTCCGCAGCTGCCTTCCCACGCTGACGCAGCCATCGGTCCCGCCGCAGCGGAAAGCCGGTTCCTCGCAGCAGGCGCCGGTGTCGCCGGCCACGACGACCTGCGCCGTCGGCCGGTGCATGTTCACCGGACCGACGGTATTCGGCAAAACGATAGCCGCCGGGGCCGCCCGGCATGCTTCAGCAGGCCGATGGAGTGTCCTGCGCGTCACGCTCCAGGCAACGTATCAGGAACAGGACGGTGAGCATGTGGCCCAGGGCCAGCAACACCGCGAGCACGGCGTAGAACACGGCCCAGGGTACGAAACCCTGCAACAGCATCAGCGTCGTGGGGAACCCGATCAGGATCAGGTAAAAGATCCCGAAGGTCGGGAACGCAACGCGGTCATGCACCCGGCGCTGCCAGTCCGGCCAGGCCAATGCCAGCGCGAACACCGGTTCCGGGCCCGGATAAAGGGCATTGAGCCGTGTTTCGAAGCGGCGCATGCGTGCCTGATGAAAGAAGAAAATCGACTGCTTGAGCAGGTTGTAGAACAGCACGAACATGATCACCAGCAGCAGCGTCGTGAAGCCTACCGGTGTCACCGGCTCGTCGAGGCGCACGTTTAGATCCAGCATCCTCGCCATGGGATCCCAGGCGAGCACGGCCCCGACCGCCCCCAGCAACTTGATATCCGACAGCGCGCCCCTGATGTAGGCGTTGCAGCTTTCCGAGAGACGTACGTACTCCTTGTACAGCAGGTCCGTGGTCTCCGCCCCTTCCGCCTCACGTGGTGTTTCGTTCATGGTGCGCCCCCTCTCTCGTCAAGGCCGGTTCCATCGAGTCTCCTGATTATCACGGAAGCTCCGCAAACTGGAACGGACCGTCTTCGAACGCACCGTCATCGCGAGAAGCGAAGCCTTTAGCCGCGAGCGCAGCGAGGCGGGACGTGGCGATCCAAACGGCGTGAGTCCTCACGACGCCGCCTGGATTATTCGCTGCGCTCACCCTGCGGGCCGGCCTTCGGCTGTTCAATGCGCTACACGCATGGGTGCTTCGCGACGCCTGCAATGACGACCGACGCAGAGCGGTGCCATCCTGGCTGCAGAGGTTTCGTGATCATCAGGTCGAGTCTAGCCCTTGACGCTCGAGGCCATCGATGCGCCCCCTGCGCCGATGCCATGCGGATCATCGCCTTCCCGACCGCTGGCTCGGCGGTCCAACGGGTCGCGCATGGCATCGGCGAGACGAGCGGCCGCACGCATGCGTGCCGCCCGCGCGGAGGGATCAGCGCGCGGTCTGCTCCCGAACCGCCCGGAGATCCCAGTTCCTCAGAAGCTCGACGGCGACATCCGACGACTCGAGATTCCTGCCCTTGACCTGCATCATGATGCGGCCGTCCAGCAACAGCGTCGCCTCAGCCTGCGCTCTATTCGGCTCCCATTTGAGCATCGCGGATTCGCGCCCGATGCGCACGCGCTCGGTATTGGGTTGTGCCGCCATCATCGCCGGGTTGTTGAATATGGCCGCCACCCCCTGAATCATCGGGCTGTCGACGATCAGCGACGCTTCCAGTTGCCCGGAGCCGTCGTCCTGGGTGTAGGCACGCTGCAACATCGTCCCGCCACCGCCGAACATCCCGGCCATTCCGCCCCCGCCGGATTGCGATTCCACCAGCGCCGCGGTCCAGCCGGCCGGTGCATCCGGGAAGGTGTCCGCGATGCGGTTGGCCATCAGTTTACGGATGTCGTTGATCGCGAACTCGAGTTCCGTGATGGCCGCCCCGTAGTCCTGCTCCTGGTACAGATCCAGGCCCAGTTCGATCTGCTCCTGGATCTCGTCGGCGAGTGCCGGACCTGCGGTTGACATCAGAAGGCCCGCGCCAAGGAGCGTTACAAAGAGGGGCTGGTGTGGGAATCGCATGCGTGTTCTCCGTTGTTGAAGGGGGTAAACCGTGATCCGCGGGGAACGTACCCGCGTGGCCCGGATAGCGCGCGCAGCGCACGACGGCAGCCACGGCAAGCATGGCAGCTATGGCGACGCGCTGCCATCGGGCCTCTCGAAACGGGTCCGGCAAGACCCTGCAACCCGCACGATTCAGCCGGGCCGGGAATCGCCTGCAGGTGCACTGGCGGCCCATTGGCGTTGCGGACACATCGGCATCGCCCGCTACGATCCCCGAAGCCTCTGCAGCGCATCGGACTGGCGATGCGCACGTCATGCGCACCGTGCACAGGGTGCGATGGCGCGAAGCCGGACCGGAACGATCACCCCCAGGGCGGCTCCACTCCCTCGACCCGGTATTCGCGCCGCAGAGCACGCAGCAGGCTGTAACAGCAGAAGGCAAGGATGATTGCGACCGGCAGGCCGCCGGTGAGTGACGCGGTCTGAAGACTGTCTAGCGCGCGTTCACCGCCGACGATCAGCAATGTGGCCGCCACCGCCCCCTCGGTGATGCCCCAGATCACCCGCTGGCGCTTGGGCGAGTGGATCGCCCCGCGCGAGACCAGGGAATCGATCACGTAGGTGCCGGAGGCCGAGGAAGTGATGAAATAGGTCGCGATCAGCAGCGTTGCAATGGCCGAGGTCAGCGTCGTCCACGGCAGGTGGTCGAGGGTGGCATACAGCGCGACGGTCGTGTCCTCGGCGACCGCTGCAGCGATGCCGGCGCCCTCCTCGAACAATTCAAGGTATAGCGCGGTGCCGCCGAAGATCGTCAGCCAGGTGAACACGAACAGCGTCGGGACTCCGAGCACGCCGACGATGAACTCGCGGATCGTGCGCCCGCGCGAGATGCGGGCGATGAAGATGCCGACGAACGGCGACCAGGCGATCCACCATGCCCAGTAGAACATGGTCCAGTCCTTCTGCCATCCGGAACCGCCAATCGCGTCGGTATGCAGACTCAGGTCGATCAGCTGCTGCAGGTAGCTGCCGGTGGAGTCGAGCAAAAATCGCACCAGGAACAGCGTCGGCCCGGCCAGCAGCACGAACAGCATGAAGGCCATCGCGAGCGTCAGGTTGAACACGCTCACCCACTTCAGACCGCGATCCAGACCCGAAAGGACCGCGAACACGGCCACCGCCGTGATCGCCGCGATGATGCCGACTTGGTACCAGTGCGACACCGGCAGGCCCACCAGCACATTGAGCCCGGTGTTCAACTGCATCGCACCGAAACCGAGCGAGGTGGCGAGTCCGAACAGCGTCCCGAAGATCGCGAGGATGTCGATCGCGTGGCCGATCGGCCCGTAGATGCGGTCTCCGAGCAAAGGGTAGAAGATCGAGCGGATCGTCAACGGCAGGCGATGCCGGAAGCTGAAATAGGCGACCGACAGCCCCAGCACCACATACACCGCCCAGGCGTGCAGGCCCCAGTGAAAGAAGGTGTAGACCATCGCCCGCCGCGCCGCCTCGGCAGTCTCGCCCTCGGCGTGAGGCGGCTGCTGATAGTGCATGATCGGCTCGGCCACGCTCCAGAAAACCAGGCCGATGCCCATGCCCGCGCTGAACAACATCGCGAACCAGGCACCGTAGCTGAATTCCGGACGGTCGTCGGGCTGCCCCAGACGGATGGCCCCGTAGCGGCTGAAGCCCAGCCAGACCAGGAACACCAGAAAGACCGTCACCGCGAGCAGGTAACCCCAGCCCAGGTACTCGGTGATTAGACCATGGATGCCCTCGAACACCCGGCTCGCGGTCGTCGGAAACAGCACGCCGAAGCCCACGAACAGGATGACCATGACCGCCGAGGCCATGAACACCGTCGGGTTCACGGAAGCGAAGAACGCCTGTGGACGGTAGTGCTTCGACATCTCGAATCCTCCTGGGGCGTCGGCGCGGCCGGCCGGTCAGGTGTCCGTCTCCGGCGGCGACCGCTCGATCATGCCAGTGAGCTCTCCTTCATCCAGCACGTGCCCCGCGGCCGCCTGGTCGAATTGACTACGGGTACCACCGGATTCGAGCTCGAGTTCGGCATCGAGGGCCAGCACGCGAAAGCGGTAATGGTGTACGCCCTCGGGCGGGACGGGGCCCAGGTAGCCGATCTTGCCAAACGAATCCATGCCCACCCGGCCTTGCTCGGGCAGGTTCAGCGCATCGACCCGAACCGTGTCGGGCGGCAGGTTCCACACCAGCCAGTGGGTCACCTCGCCCAGCGGCGAATCCAGGTCTTCCAGGATCAGCGCCAGGCTGCGCGCACCCTCGGGCACGTCGCGGATCTCCAGCGCCGGCAACCGATTCTCGTTCGGTGCCGTCGCGCTCCAGGGCATTCGGCCGCCTTCCTCAAAGGTGGGGCTGGTCAGTTCCATCGCTGCTCTCCCAGTTGAACGATCACGGCGCGCGACCACCACCCCGGACCAAGAACGATGCGTAGCGCGTAGAGGCCTGAAGCCGTCATCCACCATCCCCACGCCAGGGTTGCCGCGGCCACCGGGGCACTGCACACGCCGCGCGCCCGATGACGCTGAGTTGTCCCACCCTCCGCGTCACCGAGACGGGAGCCCGCGTCGTTTCACACCACCGGCCATACCCGTTCTGGTCAATGCGTACCGTACATGATGCTGGTGTCCAGGAACCCGAACAGCACCAGCAGCGCCAACGCCCAGACATAGAAGGAAAACACCTTGAGCTGCGCCCGGTACAGAAAATACAGCACCATCTTCAGAGAGACGATACCGACCACGGCCGAGACCACGAACCCCACGGTCAATGCTGCCCAGCCAATGTCACCGAGGCCGTCGGCACGAAAAACCTCCAGCGACTGCACCAGCGTGGCAGCCAGAATGGTGGGGATGGCGAGAAAGAAGCTGTATTCCGCGGCCCAGCGGCGCTTGAGACCGCTGAACAACGCGAAGGTGATGGTCATGCCGCTGCGGCTCAGCCCCGGAACCAGCGCAAACCCCTGGGCTACCCCGATCACCGACGCCACCCGTGGGCTGATCTGGCGCAGGCCCCGAGGGCGCCGGCTCAAACCGTCCGTCCACCATAGCAGCACCCCCGTCAGGGTCAGGGTTCCCGCAATCAGCAACGGATAGGCGAACACGCGCTCGAAGGTCAGCTTGAGAGTAAAACCCACCACGGCCGTGGCAAACACCGACAGCACGATCAGCAGCCCCAGCCGCAGATAGAGCATCTCGCGCCCACCCGCCCCCCTCGAACTCGCCCACTGCCACGATTCGCGCACGATATTGCCGGACAGATGCAGCAGGCTGCGCCAGAACACGAACACGATCGACACCAGCGTGCCCACATGCACCACCAGATCGAACAGGATCATCTCCGGGCTTTCCGGTGGCGGAAGGGGTTGCCCCATGCCGATCAACCAGTGCTGGGTCAGCACCAGATGGGCGGTAGAGCTCACCGGCACGAACATGAAGACCCCCTGCACGATCCCGAGCAAGGTGGCAATCCATAACGTCATTTCAGCCGAAACTCCAGGCCGGCAACGGGCCGCGCAGTATATCGGATCCTCGACACGCGCTTCGCCTTGCTGCCGCTGCAGGCAGCGGCAAGAAACCCCTCCCCCGTTTACGGCGCAGGGTTCGGGAGGAAGTGAGCGCACTGCCTGGCCGCGGGATACGCTCCCGCATCCCTTTCCTTCGGGCTCGCCTCCAGCCGTTCGAAATACGCTAGCGGCGTATGAATCCCGCACACGCGCAAGGAGACGACCGCTCCCACCCGCGGCGCGCGGGTGCCCCCTCGACGCAGCGGCAGCGGCCAGTGCCCGCGGGCTCAGAACGGCAGCTCGGCCTGAACCCACCGGTCACCGGCCGGGCCCTCCTGGCTGTCCGCCACGAGGGCGCCTGCACGCACACCCAGCAGCCGGATGCGCCGGTCGAGCGGCACCCGGCGCAGGCACTCCCGACTCGACGCGAGCAGATCCTCCGCACGGCATACCGGATTGCGCAGCGTGACGTCGCGGGTCAGCGTACGGAAATCGTGGTAGCGCAGTTTGATTCCGATGGTACGGCCACGATACCCCCTGGCCGCGAGATCCCCTGCGACCCTCTCGCAGAGGCCGGTCAGCGCAGCGGTCAGCAGCGCGCGATCCTGGCGCGGGTGCAGATCACGCTCGAAGGTCGTCTCGCGAGTCATAGACCTGGGTTCGGATTCGGTGACGATCGGCTGTTCGTCGAGACCGTGGGCGGCCCGGATCAGCCAGCCGCCCATCCTGGCACCGAAATGGCGTTCCAGCAGGGCCGGGGCCGCACCGGCGAGATCGCCGATGGTTCGGATGCCCAGCCCCTGCAGCCTATCGCCAGCCTTGGGGCCGATCCCGTTGATCTTGTTCACGGGCAGCAGCCAGACGCGGGCAGCCAGGTCGGAGGGCGCCAGCACGGTCAGACCGTCCGGCTTGTCGAGGTCCGACGCGATCTTGGCCAGGAGCTTGTTCGGCGCAATGCCAATCGAACAGGAAAGCCCGGTGGCTTCCCGCACTGCAGCCTTGATTTCATTCGCAAGCGGCAGCGTGTCGGCGGACATCTCGGTCAGGTCGATGTAGATCTCGTCGATACCCCGGTCCTCGATCCTCGGCGCGATGTGCGCCACGGCGGTCTTGAACAGCCGCGAGTAACGCCGGTAGGCGTCGAAGTCCGCGGGCAACAGGATCGCATCCGGGGCGAGCCGAGCCGCGGTCATCAGCCCCATTCCGGAATGCACACCCAGCGCCCGGGCCTCGTAGGTCGCGGTCGTGATCACGCCCCGCCCCGCGTAGTCGCACAACCGGCGAAATCGCGGATCGCCCCGCGCCTGCCCCGCTGTTGGCTGCAGCCTGCGGCCACCGATCACGACCGGCTGCCCCCGCAGCCGTGGATACCGCAGCAGTTCGACGGATGCGTAGAACGCGTCCATGTCGAGGTGAGCGATCCGGCGTTCGGTTCCGCGACCGGGAAGCCGGCTGTCCCGTACCGGCTGTCGCGCAGCACTGGAGGATGGTCGTCTCATCGGTGAGGGAAATCCTACCGCCTTCGACGCACGGGGGCATCGGGCACGATTGGCGCGCGAACGGGTCCGATGCCGCACGGGTCGGCGAGGCACGCCGCTACCGGCCCCGCGAAGCCTGCGCGCACTTCGACCGAACACGGCCTCGCGTCGCACGAACTCTCGACACAAGGGCGCCCGCGCCAGCGGCGCCGGACCGCAGGGTTCGCCCTCGGCCCCGTGCGGTGCGGGTCCTGGAACCGGGCCCCAGGACCGTCCCGAATTGTTCACGACAAGCGCCAGGCGTGGAATCGCTGCAGCCATTGCAGCACGCGTTCGGGCTTGTGCGCTTTCTTCCACTCGCCCGCGACGTACTTGTTCGCCTCCGCCATCGTCGGGTAGACGTGGATCGTGCCGAGGATCCGGTTCAGGCCGAGGCCCGCCTTCATCGCGAGCACGAACTCGGCCAGGAGTTCGCCGGCATGGTGGCCGGCGATGGTCACGCCGAGGATTCGGTCCTTTCCGGGCGGGGTCAGCACCTTGACCATCCCCCGTGCCTCGCCGTCGGCGATTGCCCGGTCCAGGTCGTCAATGCCGTAGGTCGTCACCTCGAACGGGATGCCCTTCTCTCGCGCCTCCTGCTCGCTCAGCCCGACCCGTGCGATCTCCGGATCGGTGAACGTGGTCCACGGAATCACCGAATAATCGACCCGGAAACGTCGGAACATCCCGAACAATGCATTCACCGAGGCGAACCACGCCATATGCGCCGCGACGTGGGTGAACTGGTAGCGTCCGGCCGCGTCGCCGCAAGCATAAATGTTCGGGTAGGTCGCCTGCAGAAACTCGTTGACCTCGATCGTACGGCCGGTACGGATACCCAGCGCATCGAGGCCAAATCCCTCCAACCGCGGTGCGCGACCGACCGCGACCAGGATCTCGTCGAGTTCGATCGCCTCCTCGCGTCCGTCGCGTCTCACGACCAGGCGCTTTCCCGCCTCGCCGGTCTCGACGCGCTGGCCCTCGCTACGGAGCCGCAGGTCCACGCCCTCGTCCAGCAGACGCACCTGCAGCATCTCGGAGATCTCGGGATCCTCGCGCGGCAGCAGCCGCGCACCCCGATGCACGAGGATCACCCGCGCGCCGAGGCGATGAAACGTCTGGGCGAGCTCGCAGCCGATCGGACCGCCCCCGAGGACCACCAGTCGGCGCGGGCACGCGCGCAGGTTCCAGACCGTATCCGAGGTCAGGTACCCGGCCTCGGCAAGCCCCGGCAGCGGCGGGATCAGGGGTTCGGCACCGGTGGCGAGTACGATCGCGCGGCTGGTCAGCGTGCGCGCGGTCCCGTCGGCTCCCGTGATCTCCACCGACCACGGGCCGGTCAGCCGGGCCGTTCCCTCGAGCACCTCGACCCCCAGCCCCTCGTAGCGCTCGCGCGAATCGTGCGGGGCGACCTCGGCGATCACCCGCCGAACCCGCTCCATCGCCTCGCCAAAGTCGAAGTCGACGCGCGCGGACCGGATGCCATAGTCGGCGGAACGGCGGATCTCGTCCAGCAGCCGCGCGGTGCGTATCAACGCCTTGGAAGGCACACAGCCGTAGTTCAGGCAATCCCCGCCCATCCGGTGTTTCTCCACCAGCGTCACTTTCGCCTTCACGGTCGCGGCGATGTAGGCCGAGACCAGGCCCGCAGCGCCCGCACCGATCACGATCAGGTTCCGGTCATAGCGCCGCGGGCGCTCCCAACCCCGGTAGACCCGGCGGCGACGCAGCACCTCGAGCGCACGGCGGGCAAACAACGGAAAGATCCCGAGCAGAGCGAACGACAGGATCAGGGTTGGCGACAGAATCCCCTCCGGGCTGTCGAGCCGGCCAAGCTGGGTGCCGGCGTTCACGTACACCGCCGTGCCGGCCAGCATCCCGACCTGTGACACCCAGTAGAATGTCCAGGTCCGCATCGGGGTCAGCGCCATCACGATGTTGATCAAGAAGAACGGGAACAGCGGCACCAGGCGCAGCGCGAACAGGTAGAAAGCACCCTCGCGCTCGATGCCGGCGTTGATGACTTTCAGCTTGTCTCCGTAGCGCCGCTGCACCGGTTCGCGGGCGATCAGGCGCACGATCAGGAAAGCCAGCGTCGCGCCGAAAGTCGATGCAAACGACACCAGCAGCAGGCCCCAGCCGAGACCGAAGACGGCTCCGCCGGCCAGCGTCATCACCGTGGCTCCAGGCAGCGAAAGCGCGGTGACCGCCACATACACGCCGAAATAGAGCAGGCTGGCGAGCACCGGACGGGCATCCCGATACGCCTCGATGTCCCCCTGGGCCGCTTTTACAGTATCGAAATCCAGCAAGCGGTCGAGGTCGAACGCGAAGAACGCGACGACAGCCAGCACCACCGCGGCAAGGAGGATCCATCGGGTCCGGTTCACGCGCATCACCCCGTATCGTGTTGGAAGGCGACCTGTACCCGCGTGGCCGCAGTGTGCAGGGTCAAAACGGTGCCGGAAGATCCGACTGCACAGACCCTGCGACGCCGGCACCGACTGCAGCGGTCCGAGGCTCCGGGGCCGGAACCGTCGGGCCTACCGCTCCGACCAGCCTGGGCCCAGAATACCTGCACCCCGCCCTTCGGCCTATTTCGGTTTTTCCCGATACCGCACCCATGTTCGGGCCACCAAGATAGGGATGGCACGTGATGGGCGATTCGTGGCCCCCCGATGGCGAAACCGAAGGCAATGCGTCGAAGAATCACCGAGAGCACTCGAGCAGCATGCCGCCCGGTGGCAGCGACTGGCCAAATGCCTTTGCACGGCAGGTCCGTATGATCGCGATGGCCGTTGCCACCGACGCCGCCGCAGGCTGGCGCGTCGAGCGGCCCAACCTGCTGGCGGACGTTCTCCGCTACCATGGCCTCGAACCCGATCGCGTGAACGCGGTCGCAACAACAACCGACTGTGACAACACCGGGCAGCGCGTGTGCTTGGTACGGCGGCATTCGCTTCCTGCCAGAGTGAACCCGGACCCCGAATCACCCATCCTGAAAATGGAGCACCGCATGGCCAACAGCGAGCCGGTCCTTCTCCTTGGCGACTTCCCCGCCATCACGCGCAGTGCGGTGACGACGCTGCAGGTCAACCTTGGCTATGTCTGCAACCAGACCTGCTTCCATTGTCACGTGAACGCCGGCCCCAACCGCAAGGAGAGCATGGGGCGCGAAACCGTGGGGGATGTACTCGCCTTTCTGACGCGTGGCGGTGTGCGCACGATGGACCTGACCGGGGGGGCACCGGAGCTGAATCCCCACTTCCGCGACCTGGTCACCCGGGCACGGGCACTGGGGATCGAGGTGATCGACCGCTGTAACCTCACCGTGCTCGGACAGCCCGGACAGCAGGATCTCGCGGTGTTCCTCGCCAGCCACCGGGTGGCCGTCATCGCCTCGCTCCCCTGCTACCTCGAGGAAAACGTGAATTCCCAGCGCGGCGATGGCGTGTTCGAGGGCAGCCTGTCGGGGCTGCGCGCACTCAATGCCCTCGGCTACGGGCACCCCGGCTCCGGACTCGAACTAAACCTCGTGTTCAATCCGCAGGGGCCAGAACTGCCGCCACCGCAGGCAGCGCTGGAGGCCGACTACCGCGCGCATCTCGGCAGCCGTTACGGCATCGTGTTCAATCGCCTGTTGACCATCGCCAACATGCCGATCAACCGCTTCGCGAAGACGCTGGCGCGCAAGGGCGAATACAACCGCTATCTGACGATGCTGCGACAGGCACACCAGGACGCGAACCTGGAACAGGTGATGTGCCGTTCGCTGGTATCGGTCGACTGGCAGGGCTTCGTCTACGATTGTGACTTCAACCAGATGCTGCACATCCCGCTGGCCGCGGCCGGACGACCGCGCAGCCACATCCGCGACCTGGACCCGGCCTCGCTCGCAGGCGGTACGATCGCGGTTGGCGACCACTGCTACGGATGCACCGCGGGTCAGGGCTCGAGTTGCGGGGGCGCCCTCGCCTGACCGATGCAAGTGCCGCTGATTGCCCACTCCGTCGCCGGGTCCACCGCCACGGCCGCGCCCGGAATGCCGAGGCTCCGCCGATGAAGGATCTGATCGACCTGTTTCGCCGGAGCCTGGCGACGGTGCAGGATCAGATCGTGCCCTCCGGCGGCCCCGGCCGGTCGGCAGCTACACAGCCGGTCACCGAGCATGATATCCACCTGGCGACCGCAGCCCTGCTATTCGAAGTCAGTCGGGCCGACTTCCAGATCCACGATGACGAACTGGTGACGATCCGCGAGCAACTCGCATCCGCATTCGATCTCGAACCGGAGGAGCTCGGCGAACTGATCCACCTGGCCCGCCTGGAAAGCGACGAACTGCTGTCCCTGCACCCCTTTGTCCGGGTGATCAATACCCACATGAGTCCGCAGGACAAACGCAGAATCATGGCGGATCTCTGGCAAGTTGGCTATGCTGACGGTGTACTTGCCCCACGCCAGGAGGCCGCCATACGGCAGATCGCCGACCTCCTGTACATTCCGCACGCGGTGTTCGTCCAGACGCGTATCGAAGTCGAAAATGCCAGAGGTACCCGTGATCCCGACCATCCCTGACAGTCCGGCACGACGGTCCGCTGCCCGTGCGGCCACCGTCTGAAGCGGTTCGGGGAAAATTGTCGCTGACACGGGAACCGTTCAAGCCACTGAACAGCAACCACTTCCTGAGACAGCAACGCGGTATTTCGCTCGCGATGTTCGATTTTTTCGGAATACCGCTTGCCATCCCCAGACGGGTTCTGTAGACTACGCCACACATTAGGTTTCTCTAATATTTTAGATCGGTTTCGGCTTTACCCGCGGTGTCCCGCCCTTGGCACTGCCCGCCCAGAGCGGTACCAAAGGGCACCATTCATAACCAATAGGATTGAATCATGCGCAACTCTCTGAAGCTTCTCGCCGCCGCCGCCCTGGTTGGTGCCTTCGCGATCCCGATGCACGCCAGCGCCCAGTGGGGCGGTCCGGGCTACGGTGGTCCGGGCTACGGCTACGGCGGTCCCGGCTACGGCTACGGCCCGGGCTACGGCCGCGGCTTGGGTGACATGTTCGGCATGGGCGACATGTTCAGCGACTTCGACTTCTCCGCCCGCGGTCGCGGCCACGGCCACGGCTACGGCCGCGGCTACGGCGACGCCTACGGCTACGGCCAGCCCTACGGCTACGGCCGCGGCTACGGCTACGGCGCCCCCTACGGCTACGGCGCGCCCTACGGTGCCCCGATGCCCTACGGCCAGCAGCAGCCTGAAGCCGCTCCCGCCGAATAAGGCGAGCGGTCCGGTCATCCAGCGCAACAGCGCTGGATGACGGCAAGGCCCGGTCCTTCTGGACCGGGCCTTTTTCGTTGCCGGGCTACGGCAACAGTCGCGGAAGCGACACCCACTGCGCGATCGAGTGCAACGGGTCCCGCGCCGTGCCCAACAGTCGCGGAAGCGACACCCACTGCGCGATCGAGTGCAACGGGTCCCGCGCCGTGCCCGAATCGGTTACCTTCCCGCCGAACAACGGCCACGACCAAGGCCCACTCGGTGGCCGAAGTCCTGCACGCAGACGTCTTTATGGCGGCACGCGTTCCTGCCCCGGATACCGCTACCGGGGATCCTGCAGCTGAGCGGGGCAACGCATTCCGACACGCCGACCTGGTGGCGGGCGATGCAGTCCGGATGCCGGTGACCGGCCCCCTCGACCGGGCCCTTCTCCGCAGCCTGCGCTTCGCGTATCGTGCCGCGATGCTTCCCGCCTCCGGCCAATCCCGATGACTCGGTCCGCGATGTCGCCGCTGCGCGCCGCGATCGGCCCGGGACTGCTGATGGCCGGTGCTGCGGTCGGCGTCTCCCACCTCGTGCAGTCGACCCGGGCGGGCGCCGAGTTCGGACTGCTACTGCTCCCGGTGGTGCTGCTCGCCTGCCTGCTGAAATACCCCTTCCTCGAATTCGGCCCGCGGTACGTGGCCGCCACCGGCGAGAACCTGCTGGTCGGCTACCGCCGGCTCGGCCGCTGGGCGCTTGCGCTGTTCGCGCTGATCACCATCGCCACGATGTTCATCATCCTGGCGGTGGTCACCGTGGTGACGGCCGGGCTGGCCGGTTTCGTGCTGGGAATCGACGCGTCGCCTGCGACCCTTTCGGTCGGGATCCTGCTGGCCTGCGTGCTGCTGCTGGCGATCGGGAACTACCGCGGGCTCGATCTCGCGATGAAAATGATCATGGCGGCGCTGACGGTATCGACCGTCGCCGCGGTGGTGCTCGCTTTCGGTGGTCTGCAGGACATGACCACCATCAGCGGACTGCAGCTCGCACCCCAGCTCTGGACGGCAACCGGCTTCGCGTTCCTGCTGGCGCTGGTCGGCTGGATGCCGATCCCTCTCGAGGTCGCGGTCTGGCACTCGCTCTGGACCCAGGAACGCGCGCAGGCGACCGGGCAGACGCCCACGCTGCGCAATGCGCTGATCGACTTCCGCATCGGCTACATCGGCGCGACGCTGCTGGCCGCGGCCTTCCTGCTGCTCGGCGCGCTGCTGATGTACGCCAGCGGCATGACCTTCGCCGACTCGGCCGTGGGGTTCTCGGCGCAACTGGTCGATCTCTACGCCGGCACGCTGGGGGAATGGAGCCGCCCGCTGATCGCGGTGGCGGCCCTGAGCACCATGTTCAGCACCACCCTCGCGGTGACCGATGCCTACCCACGCGTGCTCGCGGCGCTGCTTGCAGTCGCGCGGTTCGGCCCGGACGATCGCCGCGCCCGGGACCCGCATAACCGGGCGACCTATCTGCTGGCACTGGCCCTGGTGATCGCGGGGGCACTGCTGATCCTGTACTTCGCCGGCGCGGCGTTCACCCAGCTGATCGACTTCGCGACCACGCTTTCCTTCCTTGCCGCCCCGGTGATCGCCTGGCTCACGCTGCGCGTGGTCACCGACGCGCACATGCCAGCGGCGGCACGCCCGGGATTCTGGCTGCGCACGCTGGCCTGGCTCGGGCTTGCCTTCGGCGTCGGTTTCGCGCTGATCTGGGTCGGCTGGCGCATGCTGGCGTGATCGAGCGCGCCAGGCGGGGCGGGGTCCGGCAGTCGGCCGGCGGCACGACCTACGCCAGGCGCCACCGCTGCAGGACCCGGTACGGTCCCGGATGGCCTCCCCGCCCCGATTCGATCAATACCATCTCGGGCGCGACCCAGGCGATGGGCTCGATCGGGCCGGATGCCATCCGGGTCACGAACCGCCGCAGCGTCACGTGGGGTCGGAAGGGACGATCGTCCATCGCCACTCCCGCATCGCGGCAGATCCCGCTCAGTGATTGCGCGAGCGCGTCCAGTTCCGCCGGTGCATCGGACGGGCCCACCCACGCGATCCGCGGTCGGCGGAAATGGCCCAGGCGATCCAGTGTCAGGCGGATGGCGGGCCGCGCCAGACGATTCGCGTCGGTGGCGATCCGCGTCACCACCGGCGCGGGAACCACCCCGGCGAATGCCAACGTCAGGTGCAGGTGCGCGACCGGAACCAGCCGGCCATTGGCGCGCAATTCCCGGGAAAGGCGCGCGAGGCGGTCCCGCAGCGCATCGTCCGGCCACAGGGCAAAGAACACACGCCGACGATCAATTTCCTGACTCATCGCTTGCCTCGATGGAACTGCGCGCCCGAGTCAACGTAGAAAAGCAGCCACGGAAGAACACGCAAATCACGGAAGATGAAACAGACCAAGCCGTTTCCTCTTGAGAAACAAACTGCTAGGACAACATGAAATCATGTGGGTTACCAGAGTGCCGATGGTGCCCCACTGCAGTCCCGGTTTCTGCGCGAACGCCTGCCCCGGTATGGGCCCGGGGATGGGATGCTGATTATCACGAAACCTCCGCAGCGAGTGCGACGCCGTGCAGCGTCGGTCGTCATTGCGAGCGTAGCGCGGCACTCATGCGCGCAGCGCATTGAACAGCCGAAGGCTGGCCCGCAGGGTGAGCGCAGCGAATAATCCAGGCGGCATGGGGAAGACCATCGCCGCTTGGATCGCCACGTCCCGCCACGCTGCGCTCGCGGCTAAAGGCTTCGCTCCTCGCGATGACGGTGGTTTCGATGACGGCCCGTTCCAATTTGCGGAGCTTCCGTGATAATCAGCCTCCCAACCCCGGCCGAGGCCGCGGCAGGCGCTCGCGGAGAAACTGTGCTCGGAGCGAGGCCGATGGTTGCTGCAGGCGCCCTTTCCGCAAGTGATTGATTTCCAATGAGGGACACAGTTTGTTTCTCAAGAGGAGCCGTTTTCCCGTGTCTGTCCGTGCTTTCCGTGGCTCGCCTTTGCATCGTGCAAGGCGGCCGCTGGCCCGAAAGGTAACGTGAACGTCGCGATCATGCCCGCGCGCTCCCTTGGGAGCGTGCCTTGCACGCGAACGCGCCGCAGGCGCGCCCGGCGATCAGCGTGCCTGCAGCACCAGCGTCGGGCCCTCGTTGCGGATGTCCAGGCGGCTCAGGAAACTCATGCCCAGCAGGGCCGTGGCAGGCCGGTCGCCCGGCAACACGACGGCGCCCACGTCGCGTTCTTCCAGACCGCCGATCTGCACCCGCTCCAGGACCACGCGCTGCCCCATGACCCGGCCCGAGGCCGTCTCGACCGGAACCGGGTTTCCCCCGGACAGCGACAACCGCAGCCGTTCCGCGTCGTGCTGGCTCAGGGTGATCAGCGTCGCCCCGGTGTCGACCACGAAGCCGACCGGCTGCCCGTTGATGGTTCCGTTCACCCGGTAGCCACCGAACTGTGAATTGGGAAGCAGGCGCAGCTCCGGAAGCGACCGGCTTTCATAGGCACCCGCGAAACGGCCGCGCTCAAGGCCCAGCCGTTGTTCCCGGCCCTGGTACTCGACCAGCGCCGACTCGCTCGTGGCCCGCAACAGGCGAAGCCCGTCGGGGCCGGTCTCCCCGTCGCTCAGCACGAAACGTTGCCCGTCGAGCAGGAACAGCGCTTTACCCGCGAACAGTGCCTGCACCCGGAGTTCCGCCATCGCGGGCCCGGCGACCCAGGTAAACCCAAGCGCGGCGACCAGAACGACGATCTGTTGAAACCGTTGCATGTTGCATCCTCCAGAAGGAAGTCCGGCCCCGGCCGGATCTGCGGATGTCCGAAGCCCGTGGTACCTCGGCAGCCGGTGACGGCCGATAGGGCGATGCACATGTGCGTCGATCGGCCGCCCTGCTGCCATCAATCCACAGCCGCGATCCCGGCGCAAGTCTCCCTGACAACCGGGTCCGATCCGGCCTCCGCGCACGACCGGTCGCGCGCCGGCGGTTCCCTGCGGCACAATGCGGTAAACGCGACACCGGAACTTCCCGCGGGCTAGAGTAGCCGGCGCTGACGGGTTCCGGATGGATCCCGTGGCAGCACGCCCCTCGCGACAAAGGCGAAGCGATGAACATCCTTTTCGACCAACGTCTGGACGGTCCGCTGCCCCCCGTGGACGCCGCGATCACGCTCGAGCGCCTGCGGGCCGCTCTCCCCGGGATGAGCCTGCTGTACCGTGAGGAGGACCGGCGCCCGTTCGAGTGCGACGGCTTGTCGGCGTACCGCGTGTTGCCGATGCTGGTCGCACTGCCCGAAACGGTCGAGCAGGTCGTGACCCTGTTGCGCACCTGCCGTGAACTCCGCGTGCCGGTGGTGACCCGCGGCGCCGGCACCGGCCTCTCCGGCGGCGCACTGCCGCTGGAACAGGGCGTGCTGCTGGTGATGTCGCGCTTCGACCGAATCCTGGAACTCGACCCCGACGCGCGCATCGCTCGAGTGCAGCCGGGAGTGCGCAATCTCGCGATCTCCGAGGCGGCCGCGCCCCACGGCCTGTACTATGCCCCCGACCCGTCCTCGCAGATCGCGTGTTCGATCGGCGGCAACGTTGCCGAGAATGCCGGCGGCGTGCATTGCCTGAAATACGGGCTGACCGTGCACAATGTGCTTGCGATCGAGGCGATCACCCTGGAAGGAGAACGCCTCACGCTCGGCTCGGCGGCGCTGGATGCGCCGGGCTACGACCTGCTCGCACTGTTCAACGGCTCCGAGGGCATGCTCGGAATCATCACCGAGGTCACGGTGAAACTGCTGCCGCGACCCGAGACTGCGAAGGTGATTCTCGCCAGCTTCGACGACGTCGAAAAGGCCGGCCGCGCGGTCGGTGACATCATCGCGGCGGGCATCATTCCCGGTGGCCTGGAGATGATGGACAACCTCGCGATCCGCGCAGCCGAGGACTTCATCCATGCCGGCTACCCGGTCGACGCACAGGCGATCCTGCTCTGTGAACTCGACGGGGTCGAGGCCGACGTCGCCGACGACTGCCAGCGAGTGCGCAAGGTCCTGGCGGCGGCGGGAGCGACCGACATCGCGCTCGCCTGCGACGAAGCCGAGCGCGCGCGCTTCTGGGCTGGACGCAAGAACGCGTTCCCCGCCGTTGGCCGCCTGGCACCCGACTACTACTGCATGGACGGAACCATTCCCCGGCGTGAACTGCCGAGGGTGCTGAAGGGGATTGCGGCGCTGTCGGCGGAATCCGGCCTACCGGTGGCGAACGTGTTCCATGCTGGCGACGGCAACATGCACCCCCTGATCCTGTTCGATGCCAACCGGCCCGGCGAACTGGAACTCGCGGAGCGCGTCGGCGCACGCATTCTCGAACTCTGCGTCGAGGTCGGCGGCAGCATCACCGGCGAACACGGCGTCGGGCGCGAGAAGATCAATCAGATGTGCACCCAGTTCCAGCCCGACGAGATCACGGTGTTTCACGCGGTGAAGGCCGCGTTCGACCCGGACGCGATGCTCAACCCCGGCAAGAACATCCCGACGCTCGCCCGCTGCGCAGAGTACGGCGCGATGCACGTACACAACAATCAACTTCCACACCCGGACCTGCCCCGGTTCTGAGCGATGCGGCGCGAATGGAACATCCCGGGCGCTACCCCATGCGTCCTGCGTCGGCACACCCTGCCGGGCCAACCCGGGTTCCACAGGTTGTGGCACCAGACACCAGAACCACCCCCTCACCGGCCCGCGACCCAAGCGCACACATGAACCCGACCGATCACCCGGACACCGTTGACCACGACATCGCGGCCGAACTCTGCACCCGCGTGGCCGAAGCCGACGCAGCGGGCACTCGGCTGCGGATCGCGGGTGGGGGTACCAAGGCCTTCTACGGGCGCCCGGTGGCAGGCACGCCACTCGACGTGACCGCCCATCGTGGCGTCACCCACTACGATCCGGTCGAACTCGTGGTCTCGGTGCGTGCCGGTACTCCACTCGCGGAGCTCGAACGCACGCTGGCCGCCGCCGGTCAGCACCTTCCGTTCGAACCACCGCATTTCGGCACGGCCGCGACCGTCGGCGGCATGGTCGCAACCGGGCTCTCCGGCCCGCGCCGCCCCTGGTCCGGTGCCGTACGCGACTTCGTGCTGGGTACGCGCCTGATCACCCACCGGGGCCGGGAGCTGCGCTTCGGCGGGGAGGTGATGAAAAACGTCGCCGGCTACGATCTCTCGCGGCTGATGGCCGGTGCGCAGGGTACGCTCGGGGTGATCACCGAGGTCTCGATGAAGGTGCTGCCCCTGCCCGCAGCCGCGTACAGCCTCAGCCTCGCGCTGCCCCTGGAGCATGCAATGGCCAAGCTGGCCAAATGGGGCCGTCAGCCGGTACCGCTCACCGCCGCTGCCTGGTCCGATGGCATCCTCCATCTCCGTCTCGAGGGCGGCAGCCGCTCCGTGGCCGCGAGCCGGGCCCGGCTCGGCGGCGAGGATCTCGACCCGGCGTTCTGGCACGATCTGCGCGAGCACCGCCTCCCGTTCTTCGAATCCACAGACCCGCGCCCCCTGTGGCGGCTGTCGCTGCCGCACCACACACCGCCGCTGGCCTTGGAAGGCGACTGGTTCCTCGACTGGGGCGGCGCCCAGCGCTGGCTGCGCAGCGACGTCGCCGCGCCCCGGATTCGCGACGCCGCCAGCCGGGCGGGCGGCCATGCCACCTGCTGCACCCCGGGTGCCGCCGAGCCCTTCCACCCGCTGGCCCCGGCCATCGCGAAATACCACCGGCAGCTGAAGGCGCAACTGGACCCCCACGGCATCTTCAACCCCGGCCGCCTTTACCCGGACCTCTGACGATGCAGACGCAATTCACCGAACGGGCCCTGCAGGAGCCCCGCATCCGCGAGGCCGACCGAATCCTGCGCAACTGCGTGCATTGCGGTTTCTGCAACGCGACCTGCCCCACCTACCAGCTGCTCGGCGACGAGCGCGACGGCCCGCGTGGGCGAATTTACCTGATGAAGGCGTTGCTCGAACAGCCTCACGCAGGCGACAAGATCACCGCCGAGACCCGGCTGCACCTGGACCGGTGCCTGACCTGCCGCAACTGCGAGACCACCTGCCCCTCGGGTGTCGAATTCCACCGGCTGCTCGATATCGGCCGCGCCGAGATCGAGTCCCGTGTGCCGCGCGGATTCCGGGAACGCGCGTTCCGCTACCTGCTGCGCCGGGCGCTCGGGTCACCCCGCGCCGCCGCCGCGCTGTTCCGGATGGCCCGCGGCATCCGTCCGTTGCTCCCTGCGCGCCTGCGGGAAAAGGTTCCACCCGCGGCGTTGCCGGCGGGACAGCGGCCGCTGCCCGGCCGACACGAGCGGCGCATGCTGCTGCTCGAAGGCTGCGTGCAGCCCGGCCTCTCGCCGAACACGAACGCCGCTGCGGCACGCGTACTGGACCGCATGGGCATCGACCTGCGGCCCGCAGCATCCGCGGGCTGCTGCGGGGCCATGGATTACCACATGAACGCAGCGCGGGACGGCCTCGACCGGGCCCGCGCCAACATCGACGCTTGGTGGCCCGAAATCGAGCCCGGCGCCGAAGCCATCGTGCAGACCGCCAGCGGCTGTGGCGCCTTCGTGAAGGACTACGGTCGATTGCTGGCCGACGATCCCGCCTACGCCGAGAAAGCCGCAGCGGTCAGTCGGCTCGCACGCGACCTGGTCGAGGTGCTGCAGGAAGAACCGCTGGAACAGCTCGGCCTGCGGACCGCGCGGTCACTCGCGTTCCACTGCCCCTGCACGCTACAGCATGCGCAGCGCCTCGGCGGTGCGGTCGAGTCGGTGCTTTCCCGCCTTGGGTTCCGGCTGACCTCGGTCGTCGATGCTCACATCTGCTGCGGGTCCGGCGGCACCAACTCGATCACCCAGCCGGAGATCGCACGCCGGCTGCGGGACCGGAAAATGCGAGCGCTGGAGGCCGGCAGTCCCGAACTGATCGTCACCGCGAACATCGGCTGCCAGGCTCACCTCGCCTCGGCCGACCGTACACCGGTTCGCCACTGGATCGAGGCCGTCGACGAGGCACTGGAACGCGCTCCCCTGCCAGGGTAATACAACCGAGCGCAGGGACCAGGGCGGCATTCTGACCCGGTCGCACCTCAGGGTATGCCGACCGCCACGACGATCACCCGCAATGCACTCACCCTCACCCCTTTCCCGCAAGCGGGAAAGGGAGACGACCGCAAGGCCGTTCCCCGTTCACGGAAACCCCAGGGGGACAACGCCCCAACGGGACGTGGCATCATGCAACGACCCGCCCCCGGGGCAACACACAGGCGCAGGATCCACTCACAAGGGAGGCCGAGCCAGCATGACCCGTTACGTGACCCATGAGCGGCTGCAGGTGGCCGCGGAACTGGACCGCTTCATCGCAGACGAAGCCCTTCCGGGCACCGGCATCGAGCCCCAGGCCCTCTGGTCCGGCGTCGATGCGCTGGTCCACGACCTGATTCCGCGCAACCGGAATCTCCTCGAGCGACGCGACATGCTGCAGAAGCAGATCGACGCCTGGCATCGAGCACATCCCGGTCCGATCCGCGACCTCTCTGCGTTCCGCGAATTCCTCGAGGAGATCGGCTACCTGGCCGACGCCCCCGCCGATGTCCGCGTCAGCACCGCCAATGTCGACCCGGAAATCGCGGTCCAGGCCGGGCCGCAACTCGTGGTACCGGTGAGCAATGCGCGGTACGCGCTGAACGCCGTCAACGCCCGCTGGGGCAGCCTGTACGACGCCCTGTACGGCACCGACGCGATACCCGACGACGACGGCGCCGAACGCCGTGCCGACTACAACCCGGTACGGGGCGAAAGGGTGATCGCTTACGCGCGCGACCTGCTGGACCGCGCAGCCCCGCTCAAGTCCGGCTCACACCACGACGCGGTTGGCTACATGGTCGACGAGGGCCGACTGATCGTGAACCTGGACAACGACGACGAGACCGCACTCGAGGATCCGTCCCGGTTCGCCGGCTACCAAGGCGAGGCCCGGAAACCCTCGGCCGTGCTGCTGAACAACCACGGCCTGCACCTCGAGATCCAGTTCGACCCCACCCACCCGGTCGGACGCGAGGACGCAGCCGGCATCAAGGACATCCTGGTCGAGGCCGCCGTCACCACGATCATGGACTGCGAGGACTCGGTCGCTGCCGTCGACGCCGAAGACAAAACCGGCGTATACCGCAACTGGCTGGGCCTGATGAAGGGTGATCTCGAGGCCTCGTTCCAGAAGGGCGACGAGGTAATCACCCGCCGGCAGAACCCGGATCGCGAGTACACCGCCCCGGACGGCGGCAACGTGTCCCTGCCCGGCCGCTCGCTGATGTTCGTGCGCAATGTCGGCCACCTGATGACCACCCCCGCGATGCTCGACAGCAATGGCGGCGAGGTATTCGAAGGCATCCTGGACGGCATCGTGACCAGCCTGCTCGCGCTGCACGACCTGAAGCGGTCCGAAGGTGGCAACTCGCGCACCGGCTCGGTGTACATCGTGAAGCCGAAGATGCACGGTCCGGACGAGGTCGCGTTCACCTGCGAACTCTTCGACCGGGTCGAGGATCTGCTGCGCCTTCCGCGCAACACGCTGAAGATGGGCATCATGGACGAAGAACGGCGCACCTCGGTGAACCTGAAGGCCTGTATCGCCGCTGCGGCCGCGCGCGTGGTGTTCATCAACACCGGTTTCCTCGACCGCACCGGTGACGAGATCCACACCGCGATGGAGGCCGGTCCCGTGCTGCGCAAAGGCGACATGAAGGGCGCGAAGTGGATCGCCGCCTACGAGCGCAACAATGTCGTCGTCGGGCTCGCCTGCGGCCTGCGCGGCCGTGCCCAGATCGGCAAGGGCATGTGGGCGATGCCGGACAGGATGGCGGCGATGCTCGAGCAGAAAATCGGCCACCCGAAGGCCGGCGCCAACACCGCCTGGGTGCCCTCGCCAACCGCCGCGGTGCTGCATGCGCTGCACTACCACGACGCCGATGTCGCCGCGATCCAGCAGGAGATGGAGGCGAACCTCGACCCGGACATCGAGCGGCAGCTGCTCGACGACCTGCTCGCGGTGCCGGTGGTCGAACGCCCCGAGTGGCCCGACGAGGAGATCCAGCAGGAACTCGACAACAACTGCCAGGGCATCCTCGGCTACGTGGTCCGTTGGGTGCAGCAGGGGATCGGCTGCTCGAAGGTCCCGGACATCCACGACGTCGGCCTGATGGAGGACCGCGCAACGCTGCGCATCTCGAGCCAGCACATCGCCAACTGGCTGCACCACGGCGTGGTCGACGCCGGCCGGGTGCATGCGACGTTGGAGCGCATGGCGGCCGTGGTCGACGAGCAGAACCGGGACGACCCGCTGTATCAGCCGATGGCCGCCGACTTCGACGCGTCGATCGCGTTCCGCGCCGCCTCCGATCTGATCTTCAAGGGCCGCGAGCAGCCCTCGGGCTACACCGAGCCGCTGCTGCATCACTGGCGCGCGGTGCAGAAGGCCGAGCGGCAGGGGGCCTGAACGCAACGGCACGCTTTGGCGTGCCGCAGGTCCGCAGCATCACGGCTACCGGCTCTCCGTCTCCCGACGGGCAGTGGCGCAGACCGGACACGTCCCGGCAACCGGGGACAGCGGAACGGTCGATAACGGCCTTCGGACTTTTCCGCCAGTGGCGCTGCGCGAGCGGCGAGGTTCAACGCGAGACGGTCACCGCGTCGCCAGCCCGCAGCAGCCCGCCGACCAGTACCCGCGCCGTGACTCCGCCGTGGCCACGCATCGCGTTGTAGCCGCCGGGTCCAAGGATCGGCTCCATCCGCGAGCAGGGTTCACAGGGGCCGGTGATCTCGAGCCGCACCTCCGTGCCAATGCACAGTACCAGCGGCTGGTCGGCGAACAGTGCCCGTGCGGCCAGCAGGTTCAGGCCCGATACGACCAGGTTACGGCGCAGCGCCAGCGGGTCGACTTCCGGTTGGCCACTCAGCGCGGCGATCACCGGCAGGTGCTCGGCCTGGATCAGCGTGACCTGGCGCCTGGCGGAGGCATCCGCCCGCGCCGCGGCCCTGTGATCGCCTTCCAGGCCGCGTCCGGTCAATGCGAGCGCCTCCGGAACGCGCGCCACCGGCCCGCGCCGTTCGGCACGGAGCAGGATCGCCTCCAGCCACCCCGGATACGGAAAACGGCCGGACAGGGCACGGAGATCGAGTGCTGGGTCGGGTTGCGGCGGGGGCATCGGCGGACAGTCGGCTGGGATGTCGCATTAAACCACGCGCTGCGATCGGCTGCCGCGAAAGGCAGGCGCAGTCATTCCCCGACGGAGCGGTGCCCCCTCCCGGGGTGTCTTTTTCTTGAACCCTGCCGGGCGCCCCGCCAGACTGCCCGAAACCGGCAGCACTGGAACAGACTTCCGCACCCCCCTCGAGGATCAGTTCCATGGCGAGATCGTCCGTAGGCATCATCGGCACCGGCAACGTGGGCATTGCGGCGGCGTACGCCATCTTCCAACGCCAGCTGGCGAGCGAGATCGTGCTCGTCGACAAGAACCGCCAGCGCGCCGAGGGCGAAGCGATGGACCTGATGCACGGCCAGCCGCTGGTGGGCCGGGTGACGGTCCGCGCGGCCGACTACGACGCCCTCGCCGGATGCCAGGTAATCGTGATCACCGCCGGGGTCAACCAGAAACCGGGAGAATCCCGGCTCGACCTGCTGAATCGAAACGCCGCGGTCTTCCGCGA
Organism: Thioalkalivibrio nitratireducens DSM 14787; assembly: GCF_000321415.2. NCBI lineage: Bacteria > Pseudomonadati > Pseudomonadota > Gammaproteobacteria > Chromatiales > Ectothiorhodospiraceae > Thioalkalivibrio > Thioalkalivibrio nitratireducens. The sequence continues at coordinate 2,277,986 of NC_019902.2, forward strand.
GGTCGCCGCGGAACTCGACCGCCATGCGCCCGACGCGGTGCTGGTGATCGCGACCAACCCGGTCGACATTCTCACTCAGGTGATGCAGCAGCTGAGCCGCCGCCCGACGCGCAGGGTGATCGGCACCGGCACCATGCTCGACACCTCGCGCTTTCGCTCGCTGCTCGGCGACTGGTACCAGGTCAACCCCCGCTCGGTCCACGCCTACATTCTCGGCGAGCACGGCGATTCCGAGGTGCCGATCTGGAGCGGCGCGATGATCGGCGGCCTGTCGGTGATGCAACACGTGATCAACGGCCAGCGTTTCGACCCGGAAGCGATGGAAACGCTGTTCCAGCGTGTGCGCACCGCGGCGTTCGACATCATCTCGCGCAAGGGCTACACGAACACGGCGATCGGCCTGGTGATCGCCTACCTGGTCCGGGTGATCCTCGAGGACCAGCGCAGCGTGCTCCCGGTATCGGTGAACCCCGAGGGCGACTACGGCCAGCGCGACGTGTGCTTCAGCGTGCCCTGCGTGATCGGTGCCCACGGCGTCGAGTACCGGCTCGCGCCCGAGGTCGACTCCGCCGAGCGTCGCGGGCTGGAGGCATCCGCCGGGGTACTGCGCGACAGCCTGCGGCAGATGACGATCGCAGACTAGGACAGCCAGCCTGGCCGTGGCCCCGGGGTATCGCCGGCGTCCCTCGTGCGAGTCCCCGTTGTCCGATCTGCGGGGGCACGCGAACTTGATTCCTGACCCACCGATGGGGCACCGTGGAGCCCCGGTCGTCGGTCCCCTGCCGGCGGCGACTTCCCGGTACCGAGGAGGCTCTCACATGCCCCCCGCCTCAGCCGCTGCACAAAGTCTTCCGGAATCCCCGCTCCTGGAAACCTACGGGCGCGTGCGCGCACTCTCCGAGCACCTCGCCCGAACGCTGATGCCCGAGGACCAGGTCGTCCAGACGATGCCGGACGTGAGCCCGACGAAATGGCATCTCGCGCACGTGACTTGGTTTTTCGAACACTTCGTGCTGCAGCCGTATCTGCCCGGTTACCGACCCTTCGACGAGCGCTGGCACTATCTCTTCAATTCGTACTACTACACCGTCGGCGCCATGCACCCGCGGCCTGAGCGCGGCCTGCTGACGCGGCCCACGGTGCCGGAAATACTCGCGTTCCGCGCCCATGTCGACGACGCGATGCAGCGGCTGTTGGCAAGCTCGGCCGACGATCCCGAGGTCGCCACGAGGGTGACGCTGGGCCTGCATCACGAACAGCAACACCAGGAACTGCTGCTCACCGACATCAAGCACGTCTTCTGGACCAACCCGCTGGGACCTGCGTACGACGTTCAACTCGAACGGCCGCCCGGGGTCGAGGCGCCCGGCCTCGAGTTCATCCCCTGCGTAGGTGGCGAGGTCGAGATCGGTGCGGGGGATACGGGGTTCCACTTCGACAACGAGACCCCGCGCCACCGGGTTCGGCTGCCGGCTCATCGTCTCGCCAACCGGCTGGTGACGAACGCGGATTTCCGCGACTTCATCGACGACGGGGGCTACCAGGATGCGGCCCTGTGGCTGGCGGACGGTTGGGCACACGTCCAGGGCGAACGATGGCAACGGCCGCTGTACTGGTCGGAGGATCTTGCGCAGGAGTTCACACTGGCAGGCTGGCAGCCGATACTGGCCAGTGCTCCGGTGTGCCATGTGTCCTTCTACGAGGCCGACGCCTTCGCGCGCTGGGCCGGGGCGCGGTTGCCGCTCGAGGCGGAATGGGAGACAGCGGCCGCAGCCCGCCCGATACACGGCAATTTGCTCGAGTCCGGCTGGCTGCGGACCGCCCCGGCCACGCAGCCGGGGCTCACGCAGCTCTTCGGCGACGTCTGGGAGTGGACCGGTTCGCCCTACGTCGCCTATCCGGGATTCCGGCCCCTCGCCGGCTCATTGGGCGAGTACAACGGCAAGTTCATGTGCAACCAGATCAGCGTGCGCGGAGGATCCTGCCTGACGTCCACCGACCACATCCGCGCGAGCTACCGCAGCTTTTTCTACCCGCACCAGCGCTGGCAGATGCTGGGGTTCCGTCTCGCATCGGACACGCCCTGAACGATTGTCACGGCCATGTCGGCAGCCATCGGTGATGCCCGCTTTGCAGCCGGCGAGGTCTCGGGTGGCTTTCGGGGCCGAAGACGATGCCCGGTCTGCCTTGCCGATGCGAGCCGCCTGTTCGCGACCATCGGCGAACGGGATTACCTGCGCTGCGAAGCCTGCGAAGCGACATTCCTCCGCCGCGACCAGCTCCCGACTCCGGAGATGGAGGTTGCCGAGTACCGCCTCCATCGCAATCGCGTGGATGACCGCGCATACCGCGTGTTTCTCGGGCAGTTGGCACAACCGCTGCTGGCGCGGCTGAAACGGGGGCGCCAGGGGCTCGACTACGGCTGCGGTCCTGCCCCGGCGCTCGCCGCGATGCTCGAGGAAGCCGGGCACCGGGTCAGGCTGTACGACCCGTTCTTCCACCGCAATCCCGAGGCGCTAGAGCGGCGCTACGACTTCGTGACCTGCACCGAGGTGACCGAGCATTTCCACCACCCCGCCCGGGAGTTCGACCGGCTCGCGACCCTGCTCCGTCCGGGCGGCTGGCTTGCGATCCAGACCTGTTTCCAGACCGACGACGCCGCGTTCGCACGTTGGAACTACCGCCGCGACCCGACGCATGTCGTGTTCTACCGCGAACGCAGCTTCGCCGCGATCGCGCACCGCCATGGCTGGCACTGCGAGTTCCCGGCACGGAACGTGGCGCTGCTGCGGAACCCGGCGTAGCGGCCGCCGCCGCGGCACCGGCAAAGCCGCGACCATGCCCGGGCCTCTGTGGGAGCGTGCCTTGCACGCGAACGCGCCGCAGGCGCGCCTGGCGCTGGCGGCCACCCCAACGCCGTTTCGCGAGCGAGGCTCGCTCCCACACGGTGGATTACAGCGGCGTTCGGCACGCGCCGCGCCTGAGGAAACCCCGGCGCCCGATGGCGGATGACGGCCTTCGGCCTCTTCCGCCGACGTACTCCTTGGTCGGGAGGTGGCCGCACACGCCATGACGGTTGGCGGACTCCCGGAACAGCCGTGGCGACTAGGGATTCCGGGTCGCGACCAGCCAGGCCTCGTTGCGCAAACCCTGCCCCGGGTCGCCGACGACGCCTTCCTCGCGGTAGGCGATCAGGCGCAGGTGAGCGAACAGCTGCAGCAGTTCGTTCGGTGCGAGACGGAACGCGGGGTTTTCGGGGCCGCGGGCGTCGACCGCCTCCTGCGTCCAGGTCTGGTAGAACAGCAGCCCCCCGGGGCGCAGCGCCCGCATCAGCGCGGGGGCCAGCTCGCGCTCGAGGAAGTAGGACACCACGATCACGTCGAAATGCTCCGGCTCCGGTGGCGCCCGTTCCACGTCGCGGACCTCGGCCCGGATCGGCAGGCCCCGCTCGCCCGCGTGCCGACCGAGCCCGGCAATCGCCACCGGGGAGATGTCCCAGGCGGCGGTTTCCAGGCCCCGGCTCGCGAGCCACTGGGCATTGCCGCCGAGCCCGCAAGCGAGGTCCAGCGCCGTCCCGGCGCGTGGGAGCAGGTGCGCGTAGGCCTCGAGCACCGCGCAGGGCCGTGCGGCGGCCACGTCGCCTTCCGCGTGGCGCGCATCCCACTTACTGCGGATGTCGTCGTTCATGTCCATTCCTCGGTATCGCTGGGGCCCCATGATGTCGGCATCGGCCAGGGCGTACCCGTGTCCGGTACGCGAATTGCCCCATCAGGGCTCGACCGGGGGCAGCCTAGCGACCAGTGCATCCCAGGCGATCGCGAGGCCCGGAAGCACCGCCACCGCCGTCTCGCCCTGCAGCTCCTGAATCTCCGGCTTGCCGTACTCGCCGTCGGCGAGCCGGTAGATCGTGACCATCCGGTCGGTGGGGTGGACCAGCCAGTACTCCTGGACCCCGGCGCGTTCGTATACGCGCCGCTTGCGCACGTGATCGTGGGCGGCGGTGGAAGGCGACAGTACCTCGACCACCAGGTCGGGAGCGCCCCGCACGCCGCGCCGGTCGAGCCGGGCGGGATCGCAGACGACCAGCACGTCGGGTTGCACGACCGTGTCGATCTGCTCGTCCGCTTCATGGGCCCTGGGCAGGCGGACGTCGAGGGGGGCGATGTAGGGGCGGCACGAACTGCCGTCGAGGGCATTCCCCAGCTGACGATAGATCTCCCCGGCGATGTCCTGATGCTCCAGGTCCGGGCCCGGCGCCATCAGGAAAGCCTCGCCATCGATCAGTTCGTAGCGCACGTCCTCGGGCCAGCCGAGGTAGTCGCCATAGGTATGATGAATGCTGTCGCGCCGCGCCAGTCCCATGGCTGCCCCTCCGTCGCGGATTCCTCGCCCTGAAGTCTATCCCGCCCGAAAAGCACGGGCCAGCGCGGGCCTGCGGCAGCCCCGACGTGGGAATGGCGGATGACGGCCTTCGGCCTCTTCCGCCCTACCCATCTACACCGAGCAGACGGCAGGCCGACAGGGGTGGCCGGGGACCGGACAGCGCCGGATCGGCCAGGGGGCTGGCCTCCTACGTTGCCCGGGCGCCGTTCGTCAGAACTGATCTTCCTCGGTCGAGCCTTTCAGCGCGGTGACCGAGGAGCCGCCGCCCTGGATCACAGTGGTCACGTCGTCGAAGTAACCGGCGCCGACCTCCTGCTGGTGCGAAACGAAGGTGTAGCCGCGCTCGCGCGCCGCGAACTCGGGCTGCTGCACCTTCTCCACGTAGTGGCGCATACCCTCCCCGCGCGCGTAGTCGTAGGCGAGGTCGAACATGTTGAACCACATGCTGTGAATCCCGGCCAGCGTGATGAACTGGAACTTGTAGCCAAGCGTGGACAACTCGTCCTGGAAACTCGCGATCTGCGCGTCGCTCAGGTTCTTCTTCCAGTTGAACGAAGGCGAGCAGTTGTACGCCAGCAGCTGGTTCGGGTTCTCCGCCCGGACCGCCTGCGCGAACTCGCGCGCGAAGCCGAGATCCGGCGTGCCGGTCTCGCACCAGACCAGGTCGGCGTACGGTGCATACGCGACACCACGGCTGATCGCCTGCTCGACACCATTCCGCACTCGGAAGAAGCCCTCGGAGGTACGCTCGCCGGTCAGGAACGGCCGGTCGTTGTCGTCGACGTCGCTGGTCAGCAGATTCGCCGCCTCGGCGTCGGTGCGCGCCAGCAGAACCGCCGGCACGCCGGTCACGTCGGCGGCGAGCCGCGCCGCGATCAGCTTCTGCACCGCCTCCTGCGTCGGCACCAGCACCTTGCCGCCCATATGGCCACATTTCTTCACCGCCGCAAGCTGGTCCTCGAAATGTACGCCCGCGGCCCCTGCGACGATCATGTTCTTCATCAGCTCGAAGGCATTCAGCACGCCGCCGAAACCCGCCTCGGCGTCGGCGACGATCGGCAGGAAGTGGTCGACATAACCGTCGTCCCCGGGACCGATACCGCGTGACCACTGGATCTCGTCGCCACGCTGGAACGCGTTGTTGATCCGGCGCACCATCGCCGGCACCGAGTCGTAGGCGTACAGCGACTGGTCCGGGTACATCGTCTCCGAGGTGTTGCCGTCGGCCGCGACCTGCCAGCCGGACAGGTAGATCGCCTCGACGCCCGCACGCGCCTGCTGCAGCGCCTGGCCGCCGGTCAGCGTGCCGAGGGCGTTCACGTAGCCCTTGCGTGCCCCGCCGTGCAGGATTTTCCAGAGCCTTTCCGCCCCCATCCGCGCGTAGCTGTGTTCGGGGCGCACCGACCCCCGCAGTCGGACCACGTCGGCGGCCGAATAGCCGCGGCGTACGCCCTGCCAGCGGGGATTCTCTGCCCATTCCCGCTCCAGGGCCCGGATCTGCTGCTCGCGGCTTGGGGTATCGCTTTGGGTCATCTCAGGTCCTCCGAAGCTGCCGTGAAACGGCTCTTTTCACACTCAGGCGTTGTCCACTGCAGAGAAGCTGGGCATCTCCCATCCGGGGTTTGCCGCAACTTGTGCATTGCAGCAAAATAGTCTAAATCAGGCATTTCGTAAAGCGGAACCTCCGAGGAAGCATGGCGACAGCGCGCGAACAACTGGCCACCTGCCCGGAACAGGAAGGCTCCGACACCCTTGCCTCGCGCCGGGGGCGCCACCGGCGCGCATCGCAGCTTGCGCGCGCGATCCTGACCGGTTTCGAACGCCACTACTCATTTTTCGCCGAGATCACCAGCGACGCCCGGCAGCGGTTCGAGCGCGCGGATTGGAATGCGGTGCGCGAGTCCTCGGCCCAGCGCATCAGCTTCTACGACGTCCGGGTGCGCGAGACGATCTCGAAGCTGCATTCAACCTTCGAGATCGATTGCCTGGACGAGCCGCTGTGGCAGGAAGTGAAACGGGTGTACACCGACCTGCTGCGCCACCACAGCCGCCCGGAACTGGCGGAAACGTTCTTCAACTCGGTGTTCTGCCAGCTGTTCGCGCGCAAGTACTACCACAACGACAATATCTTCGTGGAGTCGACGATCGACCGCGAGGAGCTGGCGGCGCGCTACCGGGTCTGCATGTCCTTCCATCCGCGGGCCGCCGGGCTGGAACAATGCGTCTGGGAGATCCTGTCTGCGTTTTACTTCAGCATCCCCTACGAGGACATCGACCGCGACGTGCAGCGCATCGCCGAGGCATTCCGCGAGCGTGCGCCGCAGGCCGCTGCGCGCATGGAAGAACTGCGCATCGACGTGCTGGAATCTCCGTTCTTTCGGAACAAGGCCGCGTACCTGATCGGTCGGGTGACCTGGGACGACGAAATGGAGCCGTTCGTGACCCCGCTGATCAACAACGAGCAGGGCGCGATCCGCGCCGACACGCTGCTGACCACGCGCGAGCAGATGGAGGCGGTATTCAACTTCGCCCGCGCCTATTTCATGGCGAAGACGCCGGTCCCCGCAGCCACGGTCGCCTTTCTGCAGACGCTGATGCCGGACAAGCCGCTGGCCGAGATGTACATGAGCATCGGGTTCCAGAAACAGGCGAAGAACGAGTTCTACCGCGATTTCCTGGCCCATCTGGCGCAGAGCACCGATGAATTCAAGCTGGCCGAAGGCACCCCGGGCATGGTGATGCTGGTGTTCACGCTGCCGTCGTACGGCTACGTGTTCAAGGTGATCCGTGATCGCTTCCCGCCGCCGAAGGACGTGACCCACGAGCAGGTGAAGCAGCGCTACCAGCAGGTGAAGCTGCACGACCGCGTCGGGCGCATGGCCGACACGCTGGAATTCTCGGATGTGGCGTTCCCGCTGGACCGCTTCCCGCCGGAACTGCTCGCCGAGCTGCGGTCAGAGATCCCCTCGCTGCTGGAGTTCGACGGCGACGTGCTGGTGATCAAGCACCTGTATATCGAGCGGCGCATGCTGCCGCTGAACCTGTTCCTGGAGGAGGCCGACTTCGAGGAGCGCAGCGCGGTGCTGGACGACTGGGGACTGGCGATCAAGCAGCTGATGGCGGTGAACATCTTCCCTGGCGACCTGCTGTTCAAGAACTTCGGCGTGAACTGCCTGGGCAAAGTCGTATTCTACGACTACGACGAAATCGCCTATCTGACCGACTGCAACTTTCGCCGGATCCCCGCAGCAATGACACCCGAGGACGAACTGAGCGCAGAACCCTGGTTCTCGGTCGGTCCGCACGACATCTTCCCCGAGGAATTCCCGACGTTTCTCTGCCAAGATCCCGAAGTCCGACAGATCCTGAACGAGACCCACCCGGAGCTGTTCGACTACCGCTACTGGCGGGCCCGCCAGCAGGACATCCGCAACGGTGCCCACGGTGACGTGTTTCCCTATTCGAGCCAGATCCGCTTCCCGCACCCGCAGTGACGCGGACACCTCAGCGCGCACACCGGCGCCGCTGAGGGCGGCCGCCTGTGGCCCGCTTGCGGGCGAGGCGCCAGGGCTGAAGGGGTATGCACCGCGGTGGACGCGCGCTGCCGCCTGGCAGCCGGTCGGACTTGGGCTGCTAGCTGCGGCCGTCCCGCAGAAGGGCTTCACGGAAAAGCCATGGGCGTTCGTGATTTTGCCGCCAGCGGCCGGTACCCTGTAGCGCCCTCTCCGCACCCGGACCCCGCCTTCATGACTGCCGAACGCATCCGCGAGATCCCCTACAACTACACGTCGTTCTCCGATCGCGAGATCGTGATCCGCTTCCTCGGATCGGCCTACTGGGATCTGCTGAACGAGTTGCGCGGCGAGCGGCGCACCGGGGTCTCAGCACGCATGCTGTTCGAGGTGCTGGGCGACCTCTGGGTCGTCTCCCGCAACCCCTACATCCAGGACGACCTGCTCGGCGACCGCAAGCGCCGGCACGGGCTGATCGACGCGATGCGCCAGCGCATCGAGCAGATCGTCGCACGCGCCGACGGCAACGAGAAAGCGCTCAAGCTCGCGCGCCGGGCGGAGGCGGCGGTCAGCAGTTTCGCCGCGTCGTTTCGTGACACCGCCAATCTGCGCGAACGGGTGCGCAGACGCCTGTCCGGCCTCACGCACCGCGACAACATCCAGTTCGGCGGGCTCGCCCGGGTCTCGCACGTGACCGACGCCACCGACTGGCGCGTGGAACTGCCCTTCGTGGTGTTGACTCCGGATTCCGAGGCGGAGATGGGTCGACTGGTCGCGGCCTGTATCGAGCTCGGGCTGACGGTGATCCCTCGTGGCGGCGGGACCGGCTACACCGGCAGCGCGGTGCCGCTGAGCCCGCGTGCAGCGGTGATCAACACCGAAAAGCTCGAGGCCATCGGGTCGGTGTTGCACCGGCGTCTGCCGGGTGTCGAACACGAAGCCGCAACGGTACGGGTCGAGGCCGGCGTGGTCACGCGCCGAGTGTCGGAACTCGCCGCCGAGAACGGGCTGGTGTTCGCGGTAGACCCCACCTCGCAGGACGCCTCCACCATCGGCGGCAATATCGCGATGAACGCCGGCGGCAAGAAAGCAGTGCTCTGGGGCACCGCGCTGGACAACCTCGCGTCCTGGCGCATGGTCACGCCGCAGGCCCACTGGCTGCAGGTGGAACGGCTCGAGCACAACCTGGGCAAGATCCACGACGCGCCAACCGTCCGCTTCCGCGTCACGCGTTACCAGCCCGACGGCGAGACTCCCAGCGGCGAGCCCGAGATCCTGGAACTTCCCGGCCCGGCGTTCCGCAAGGCCGGGCTCGGCAAGGACGTGACCGACAAGACGCTGATGGGGCTGCCTGGTATCCAGAAGGAGGGCTGCGACGGCCTGATCACCTCGGCCGAGTTCATCCTGCACCGGATGCCCGAACACCTGCGCACCGTCTGTCTCGAGTTCTACGGCAGCGACCTGCACCAGGCAGTGCCGGCGATCGTCGAGATCAAGAACGCGGTGGACGGCGACCCGGACGTGCTGTTAGCCGGGCTCGAGCACCTCGACGAGCGCTACGTGAAGGCGGTGAAATACACGCCGAAAGGGGCCCGCGGCGAAGCACCGAAGATGGTCCTGATCGCCGACATCGTTTCCGACGACGAGGACGCGCTGGCACGCCGCACCGCAGCGATGGTGCGCGCCGCCAATGCGCGCAACGGCGACGGCTTCATCGCCGTCAGCCCGGACGCGCGCAAGCGCTTCTGGGCCGACCGTGCGCGCACCGCGGCCATCGCCGCCCACACCAACGCCTTCAAGATCAACGAGGACGTGGTGATCCCGCTGGAGCGGCTCGCCGAATACACCGAAGGCATCGAGACGCTGAACGTGCGCGAATCGCTGAAGAACAAGCGCGCGATGATCGACGAGATCCTGGATTGCCTGCGCGGCGAACATCCCGAGTTGCGCGAGCTGCTCGGCGAGAGCGGCAGCGAGGGCTGGGACTGGTTCGACGCCAAGCGCGCCCGGGCGGTCGAAGTGCTGGGGGCGGTGCAGCGCCGGTGGGCCGCGATCAACGCGCACTTCGTCAGTGCCGCGACCGACTGCGACGAATGGCTGGACGACACCGCCCGCGCCGACCTGCGTCCGGGCGACCGGATCATCGACCTGCTGCTGCGGCGCAGCCTGCGCATCTCCTACCGGCGCGAGGCCGAACGGCCCCTGTTCGAGATCTTCGACGGACACCAGCTCGAGTCCGTGCGCAAGCGGATTACCGCGATCCACGACCGCATCCTGACCAGCCGCCTGTTCATCGCGCTGCACATGCATGCCGGCGACGGCAACGTGCACACCAACATCCCGGTGAACTCCAACGACTACCCGATGATGCAGACGGCAGAGCGGCTGGTCGAGGCGGTGATGAAACTGGCCCGCGACCTCGGCGGCGTGATCTCGGGCGAACACGGGATCGGCATCACCAAGATGCAGTTCCTGGAGCCCGAACGGATCGAGGCCTTCGCCGAATACAAGCGCCGGACCGACCCGGAAGGGGTGTTCAACGCCGGCAAATTGCTGCCGGGCTCGGGCCTCGCGAACGCCTACACGCCGTCGCTGCGGCTGGTCGAGCAGGAAGCGCTGATTCTGGAGGAGAGCGCGCTCGGCGCGCTGAACGACGAGATCAAGGACTGCCTGCGCTGCGGCAAGTGCAAGCCCGTCTGCAATACCCACGTGCCGCGCGCGAACCTGCTGTACTCACCGCGCAACAAGATCCTCGCGACCGGGCTGATCGTCGAGGCCTTCCTGTACGAGGAGCAGACGCGGCGCGGGCTGTCGCTGCAGCATTTCGACGAAATGAACGATGTGGCCGACCACTGCACGATCTGCCACAAGTGTCTGAACCCCTGCCCGGTAAACATCGACTTCGGCGATGTGACCATGCACATGCGCGCGATCCTGAAAAGCCGCGGCCAGCGCCACTTCAAGCCGGCCACCGCCGCGTCGATGGCGTTCCTGAACGTGAAGGACCCGACCACGATCAAGGCAATGCGCAAGGGGCTGATCCAGTGGGGCTACGCCGCGCAGCGTCTCGGCCACATGACCTTCCGCAAGCTGAGATTGCTGAAAGAGCAGAAGCCGCCGGGCGCAACGACCGGCAAGATGAAGATCCCGGCGCAGGTGATGCATTTCGTGAAGAAGCCGATGCCGGCCGGCCTGCCCGCGCAGACCACCCGCGCGATGCTGGGGCTGGAGGATGCGCGCTACGTGCCGGTATTGCGCGACCCGGTGAAGACCGACATCGACTCCGAGGCGGTGTTCTACTTCCCCGGCTGCGGTTCCGAGCGCCTGTTCAGCCAGGTCGGGCTCGCGACGCTGGCGATGCTGTTCGATGCCGGCGTGCAGACGGTACTGCCCCCCGGCTACCTCTGCTGTGGCTACCCGCAGCTCGGCAACGGCGACACCGCGAAGGGACAGGCGATCACCACCGAGAACCGCGTGCTGTTCCACCGTGTCGCCAACACGCTGAACTACCTCGACATCAAGACCGTGGTCGTCTCCTGCGGCACCTGCATGGACCAGATGCTGAAATACCAATTCGACCGCATCTTCCCCGGCTGCCGGCTACTCGACATCCACGAGTTCCTGATGGAAAAAGGCGTGCAGACCGAGGGCGTTCCCGGGGTACAGTACCTCTACCACGACCCCTGCCACTCGCCGATGAAGACCCACGCACCGACCACCGTCGCGAACGCGCTGCTCGGCCAGCCGGTGCTGCCCTCCGACCGTTGCTGTGGCGAAGCCGGCACCTTCGCGATCAGCCGCCCCGACATCGCCAGCCAGGTCCGCTTTCGCAAGCAGGAGGAACTGCACAAGGGGATCCGGGCGCTGACCGGCGCAGACCGTGCGCACGACGGCAACGTGAAGATCCTGACCTCCTGCCCCGCCTGCCAGCAGGGGCTGTCCCGCTACCGCGAGGACACCGGCCTGGACACCGACTACATCGTGGTCGAACTCGCGAAACGCCAGCTCGGCGATACCTGGCAGCAGGACTTCATCGCCCAGGCCCGTGCCGGCGGCATCGAGAAGGTGCTGCTCTGACGCCTCAGTCACGATGGGCGCACTGCGTCGGACCCGCCGCGCGGCCGCCTCATACGCCGTTCGGCGGATGACGCTGGCGCTCTTCCGCCCTACCCGTGCTCGCCATGGATCGTGGAACCAGCCCCGTAGGGCGGAAGAGGCCGAAGGCCGTCATCCGCCGTTCCGGCGCCGAGCGGGCCGCTTTCCCTTCCGGACGGGCTTGTGTATCGTTCCCGGCCCGATCCCTGACCGCGTACCGGAGACGTTTCCATGCATCCGATGCTGAACACCGCCATCAAGGCCGCGCGGGCGGCTGGCCGCGTGACCACGCGTGCCTGGGACCGCCCCGACAAGGTCAGCATCCGCGAAAAGACCCGCAACGACTTCGTGACCGAGGTCGACCTGCAGGCCGAACAGACGATCGTGCAGATCCTGCGCCAGGCCTACCCCGACCACGGCATCCTCGCCGAGGAAGGCGGTCACCAGGCCGGGGACGACTACGTCTGGGTGATCGACCCGCTGGACGGCACCACCAACTTCCTGCACAGCGTCCCGCATTTCGCGATCTCCATCGCCCTGAGGTACCGCGGACGGCTCGAACAGGCGGTGGTCTACAACCCGATCGGCGAGGAGCTGTTTACCGCGACCCGCGGCGGCGGCGCGTTCCTGAACGACCGCCGCATCCGCGTCGGCCAGCGCGCGGACCTTCACGGCGCCCTGCTCGGCACCGGAATCCCGTTTCGGGACGAGCAGAACCTCGACCGCTACCTGGCCACGCTGCGAGCGCTGATTCCCGATACCGCCGGCGTACGCCGCCCCGGCTCGGCAGCGCTGGACCTGGCCTATGTCGCGGCGGGCCGATTCGACGGCTTCTGGGAGATGGGGCTGCGCGACTGGGACATCGCGGCCGGGGTGCTGCTTGTGCAGGAAGCCGGCGGCCTGGTCAGCGACTGGGAAGGCAAACCCGATGTGTTCCGGCGCGGGGACGTGGTCGCCGGAAACCCGAAGGTACTGAAGGCCATGTTGCAGCGCCTGCGCGCGGCGCTGGCGGCGGACACCGCGCCCGCCGGTTCCTGACGATATTGCGCCGGCGCCCTTCGATCAGGGCGTCTCTTCCTGCTCGGCCCCCTCTTTCTTCACCGGCAGCAGGACCTTGCGGTCGACGCCGAGCATCAGCGCGGCCGCCGCGGCGATGAAGATCGACGAGTAGGTTCCGACCAGCACGCCGACGATCAGCGCGATCGCGAAGTTGTTCAACGCGGCGCCGCCGAGCACGAACAGCGCCAGCAGCACCAGCAACGTGGTGGTACTGGTGACAATGGTCCGCGCCAGCGTCTTGTTCACCGCGTTGTTCATCACGAATTCGGTACCTTCCTTGCGCAATATCCGGAAGTTCTCGCGTATTCGGTCGTAGACCACGATGGTATCGTTCAGCGAATAGCCGATCACCGCGAGCACCGCCGCAAGCACCGCGAGATCGAACTCAAACTGCGTCAATGCGAAAAAGCCCAGCGTGAGCGCCACATCGTGCACCAGTGCCAGCACCGAACCCACCGCGAAGCGCCACTCGAAGCGCACTGCCACGTAGATCAGGATCCCGAACAGCGCATAGATCATCGCCAGGCCGCCCTGCTCGCGCAGTTCCTCGCCGACCGCCGGGCCGACGAATTCCACCCGGCGCAGCTCGACGCCGTCGGGGCCACCCGCTTCCAGCGCGCGCAGCACCTGGTTCGACAGCTCGGCCTGGTCCGGATCGTCCGCGCGCGGGGGCAACCGAATCAGCACGTCCCGCGATGTGCCGAAATACACCACCGTCGCGCGCTCGAAGCCGCCTTCGTCCAGTTGCTGCCGGATCGGATCCAGTTCCACAGCGTCGGGATACCCGACCTCCACCAAGGTGCCGCCGGTGAAGTCGATGCCGAAATTCAGGCCCCGTGTGGCCAGCAGCAGCACTGACGCCAGGATCAGAACGATCGAAAAGGCGATCGCAATCCTGCGGCGCCCCAGAAAGTTGATGTTCGATTCGGCGAAATTGAGATGTGGCAGCATGTATAGATTCCGGGACTAGATCGCCAGCCGCGTGATGCGCCGCTGGCGACCGTAGGTCAGGTTGACGATGGCGCGCGTGACCACGATCGCGGTGAACATCGACACCACGACCCCGATCGAAAGCGTGATCGCGAAGCCCTTGATTGGGCCGGTGCCAAACAGAAACAGCACCACCGCCGCGATCAGGGTGGTCACGTTCGCATCCGCGATGGTCGAGAACGCCCGCTCGTAGCCGCCGGAAATCGCCGCCTTCGGCGACATCCCGTTGCGCAGCTCCTCGCGTATTCGCTCAAAAATCAGCACGTTGGCATCCACCGCAATGCCGACCACCAACACGATACCGGCGATTCCCGGAAGCGTCAGCGTCGCCTGAAGCATCGACAGGATCGACACGATGAACACGAGGTTCAAAGCCAGCGCGAAGTTCGCGATCAGCCCGAACACGCGGTAGTAGAGGACCATGAACAGCATCACCGCGATGAAGCCGATGATCACCGACTGCATGCCCCTATCGATGTTCTCTTGTCCGAGGCTCGGTCCGACCGTACGCTCTTCCACGATCGACATCGGTGCCGCCAGTGCACCGGCGCGCAGCAGCAACGCCAGGTTATGCGCCTCGCGGGTACTCTCGAGACCCGTGATCTGAAACCGGCGGCCGAGCGGCTCGTTGATGCGGGCGATGTTGATGACCTCTTCGCTGCGCGAGGTCCGCCGTACCAGTTCGCCGTCTTCCTCCGTGGTCTCGGTACGGGTCTCGATGAACACCGTGGCCATCAGCCGCCCGACGTTCTCGGCCGTGACCCGGGAAAAGATCCGTGCACCCTGCCCATCCAGGTTGATGAACACCGCCGGCCCCCCGGTATCCTGCGCAATTCCGGACGAGGCTCCGGTGATGTAGTCCCCGGTCAGCATCACGCGCCGCTGCAGCAGGACGGGGGCCCCGTCGCGCTCGTAATAGAGACGGGTTCCGGCGGGAGCCCGGCCGGAGGCGGCCGCCGCAGGTGCATCCTCACCCTCCGCGACCATACGAAACTCGAGGGTGGCGGTGGCACCGAGGATTTCCTTCGCCCGGGCCGTATCCTGCACCCCGGGAAGCTGCACCACGATGCGGCTCTCTCCCTGTTGGGCGATGATCGGCTCGGCGACTCCGAGTTCGTCCACCCGTTTGCGCAGCGTCGAGATGTTCTGCTGCAGCGCCAGTCGCCGCAGTTCGGTCAAATGCTCCGCGTCCAGCGTGACTTCGAGGCTGCTGTCCGCGCCCAGACCGCGTTCGACGAAGTTGAGTTCACCCCGGTAATTCCGGCGCAGCCAGGTCAGCGCCTGCGCCCGATCCTGTTCCGACGCAAAGCGGATCATCAGGTCGCGGGCGCCGCGTTCGATCTCATCGAACGCCAGGCGCTCCTCGCGCAGCCGTCCACGGAACTCGTTCGTGTAGCGCTCCATCGCCGTGCCGATCACGGCGTTCAGATCCACCTCCATCAGGAAGTGCACACCACCACGCAGATCCAGCCCCAGTGACATCGGCCGGCCATTGATAGCCCGCAGCCACTCCGGCGTCGCCGGGGCAAGGCTCAACGCCACGACATGGTCGTCGTCCAGCGCACCGCGCAGCACATCGGCGGCGCGCAACTGGCGCTCGGCGCTGTCGAACCGCAGCAGCTTCTGCCCATCGGGCTCCTCAATCCGGTGCGGCGTCAGTCCCTGGGCACCGAGGATCACATCGATGATCGAAGCGATGTTCTCGTCGACCACCCCGGTCCGGGAATTGGCGACCTGCACTGCCGGGTCTTCCGGGAAGATGTTCGGCAATGCATACAGGCCACCCGTGACGATGGCCAGGGCGATCAGGGCATAGACCCAGACAGGATAGGTGTTGCGCATCGGCGTTCTTTACACGTCTTTCATGGTGCCTTTCGGCATGACGGCGGCGACCGACTGGCGCTGGATGATGACGTTGACGCCATCGGCCACGTCGGCTTTGACGAAGTTCTCGCCCACCTCGGTGATTTTCGCGAGCAGACCGCCGTTGGTCACGATCTCGTCGCCCTTCGACAGGGCCTCGACCATCGCCCGGTGCTCTTTCGCCCGCTTGCTCTGCGGGCGGATGATCAGAAAGTACATGATCGCGAAAAAGATCGCGATCATGATCAGGAACTCGATCATGCCGCCACCGGCGGCGGCGCCCTCCTGCGCATGGGCCGCGGAAATGAGAAAGTCCATCTGGTTGCTCCGTTCGAAAGGGTCGGGATTGGTTTCGCGCCACCGGCCGAACCGCGCGCCACGCGCTGTTCAGATCCCGGCCCGAGAGACGCCGCTGCAGGGACACCGCAAGGGCCTCGCCGGGCTCGGGCAGGCCCTCTGGGCCGGCAGCGATTCAAGACGGGCCGGATTATGCCACAGCAGGCACAGACATGCCGCGCATGGAATAGAAGTCCACCACGAAGCGCTCGAGTTCCCCGGCTGCGATCGCCTCGCGCAACCCGCGCATCAGATCCTGGTAGTACCGCAGGTTGTGGATGGTGGCCAGTCGCGGCCCAAGGATTTCGTTGCACTTGTCCAGATGTTTCAGATAGGCCCGTGAGTAGTGGCGGCAGGTGTAGCAGCCGCAGGCCGGGTCGACCGGCGCCGTGTCGTCGCGGTAGCGGGCGTTGCGGATGCGTAGAATGCCTTCCCGCGTGTACAGAAATCCGTTGCGCGCGTTGCGGGTCGGCATCACGCAGTCGAACATGTCCACGCCCCGGCGCACCGCCTCGACGATGTCCTCCGGGCGCCCGACGCCCATCAGGTAGCGCGGGCGCTCGGGCGGCATCAGTGGCAGCGTCGCATCGAGAACCCGGAGCCGCTTCGCCTCCGGTTCACCGACCGACAGCCCGCCGACCGCGTAGCCGTCGAAGCCGATCGCCCGCAGTGCCTCGGCCGAGCGCGCGCGCAGCTCCGGAAACATCCCGCCTTGCACGATTCCGAACAATGCCGCGGGGTTGTCGCCGTGCGCTTCGCGCGAGCGCTGCGCCCAGCGCAGCGAGAGCTCCATCGACTCCCGGGCCTGATCCTCGGTCGAAGGATACGGCGTGCATTCGTCGAAGATCATCACGATGTCGGAGCCGAGTTCCCGCTGCACCCACATCGAGTCCTCCGGGGTCAGGTGGATCGGGCTGCCGTCGACCGGCGACTGGAAACGCACGCCTTCCTCGCTGATCTTGCGCAGATTGGCGAGCGAGAACACCTGGAAGCCCCCGGAGTCGGTCAGGATCGGACCGTCCCAGTGCATGAAACCGTGGAGATCGCCGTGCGCGCGGATCACGTCTGTCCCGGGCCGCAGCATCAAGTGGAAGGTGTTGCCCAGGATGATCTCGGCGCCGGTCTCGCGCAGCTCCTCCGGGGTCATCGCCTTCACGGTGCCGTAGGTGCCGACCGGCATGAAGGCCGGCGTTTCGACCGTGCCCCGCTCGAAGGTCATCCGACCCCTTCTTGCTTTTCGATCCGTGGCCTGCAGCTCAAACTTCATGTCGGTTCGTATCCACGCTTGGTGGCAGGTCGCCCGGGTCGCCCGGCGCGAGCCACATCGCGTCACCGTAGCTGAAGAAGCGGTAGCGCTGCGCGACCGCGTGCCGGTATGCGTCGAGCACCCGGCGGTAGCCGCCGAAAGCCGTGACCAGCATCAGCAGCGTGCTCTGCGGCAGGTGGAAGTTGGTCAGCAACCGGTCGACCGCCCGGAAGCGGTAGCCGGGGGTAATGAACAGTCGGGTCTCGCCCGCGAACGGCTGCAACTCGCCGCCGGCGGCGGCCGACTCCAGGCTGCGCAGCACGGTGGTGCCCACCGCCACCACGCGCCCCCCCCGCGCCTTGCAGGCGGCCACCTCGGCACAGACCTCGGCACCGACCTCCGCGTACTCGGCGTGCATTTCGTGGTCGTCGGTATCTTCCACCTTCACCGGCTGGAACGTGCCCGCGCCGACGTGCAGCGTCACCGTGGAGATCCGGACCCCCCGCTGCTTCAGGTTCTGCAACATGGCATCGTCGAAATGGAGGCCCGCGGTCGGCGCTGCTACCGCACCGTCGCGGGCCGCGAACACCGTCTGGTAACGCTCGCGGTCCTCGGCCCGATCCACACGCTGGATGTACGGCGGCAGCGGCACATGCCCGTGGCGCTGCAACGCCTGCAGGAAATCGCCCTGATTCGACAGGCGCAGCCGGAAGAACATGCCCTCGCGTCCGAGCACCTCGACGTCGAGCGCGTCCTCGAGCCGCAGGCGCGTTCCCACCGGCGGCGGCTTGCTCGCGCGCACCATCGCGAGCGCGGTGTCGGCCGATTCGATCCGCTCGATCAGCACCTCCACCCGCCCGCCGGTCGCCTTGAACCCGAGCAGCCGCGCCGGAATCACACGGGTATCGTTCAGGACCAGCAGATCGCCCACCCGCAGCCAGCGGGCGACGTCGCGCAGCGCTGCATCCTCCGGCTGCCCGCCTTCGAGCACGAGCAACCGCGCCCCGGTGCGTTCGGGCAGCGGCTGCTGGGCGATCAGCTCCGGGGGGAGCGAGTAGTCGAAGTCGGCGACGCGCATGGCGCGCGATGCTATCACGGCCCCGCGGTCCATACGCCCGTCCATACGCACCTGGGGCCGAGTTCGGCGATCGGCCGCATCCGGCAACCCGAACCGGCCAGCCGCGGCCGATGGCCACCGCCCCGGTTCGGGTCGCCGGCCGGCAGCGCTCAGCCGCGATGGCCGGATCACTGCAGCGCCCGATTTTGCGGTACACTTCCCGGCCCGCGCCGGGATGGCGGAACTGGTAGACGCGCCGGACTCAAAATCCGGTTCTGGCAACAGAGTGCGAGTTCGATTCTCGCTCCCGGCACCATCGTTGACCGGCCCGGCGGTTTGGCACCGTGGGCATGGGGAAGGTCTGTCCGGCCGGTGTAGCTCAGCTGGTAGAGCATCTGATTTGTAATCAGAGGGTCGCGGGTTCGAATCCTGTCGCCGGCTCCAAACACTTGATCGGACATGGACAGCTCCGATCGCGACCGGTCGCTGAAGGCAGCGGCCGCACAGCGCCAGGGACCGACCCGGGACCGCGTGGACGGTCTCGCCGGCACCCAGGTTACGGGCCACGGACAGCCCAAGCGTAGAAGATCACGACCGGCCACGTGAAGCGCAATGCGTTCCTGAACCGCGGAAGCTTATCCGCCGAACCCCGGATGCGTGAAATGGCCTCTGTGCCGTCCAGCCTGCGGCCACGTCCTGGAAGCCACGCAACAGTCATTGTTCAGCTGAGCACGCGAAGCGATTGGATTGGGACAGTCCGTTCAGATTGCCGAATGAAAGCGGCCAGACGGATGGCGTAAGAGCCTCGCCGCAGGCAGCGTTCAACAAGGCGACACTTAATTTTCACGGGGAGCATTACACTTTTGTCCCGACCCTGTGACAGTGCGGTTTTTGGCCTAGCGCCATCACATGGATACGGCGCAAAAATATCAACATGTTACGGCGCGCACGCTGAAATATCAGCCACTTGCACGGATTTCGTCTGGGACAAAAGTGTAATGCTCCCTTTTCACGAAGCCTCCGCCGCGAGCAGGCCACCGTTCTGCGTCGGTCGTCATTGCGAGCGAAGCGCGGCACTAATGCGCGCAGCGCATTGAACAGCCGAAGGCTGGCCCGCAGGGTGAGCGCAGCGAATAATCCAGGCGGCGTTGGGAGAACTGATGCCGTCTGGATCGCCACGTCCTGCCACGCTGCGCTCGCGGCTTAAGGCCTCGCTTCTCGCGATGACGTTGGTAACGAAGACGGCCCGTTCCAATTCGCGGAGCTTCCGTGATAATCAGGAGGCGACATGTCTTCGATACTCACGACAAAGACCTTGATCGCGGCCCGACCAAAAACGCGCTGCCCTGTCCGAAATAGCTGATGAACACACGACTCATGGCACGCGTGACGGCGACGTGGAACAGCGCCCGCTCGGTGAGTTCACCGGCCCTGCGTTCGGTCGGATCCTCGGAGCTTTCGATGGCCTGCCGGAGCGGGATCACACCCTCATTCACGGCCGCCAGCATCACGTGGCGGAACTCCAGCCCCTTGATCCGGTGCATGGTTGCAAGCCGCACGCCCTCCTGCGCACGGTTGTCGGCCAGCTTGCGGCTCAGTCGAATGCAGCCGGAGCCACGTGTCCTGAGTCCCCTCTCGTAGCTCTCCACCAGTGCGTTGGTTCGGGCAACCACGCAGATGTCCTTCAGCTCCGCGCCTTCCTGTTGCAAACCCCTCACCTGCTCGGCGAGCCAGTCCAGCTCCTCCTCCTGGCCGGCAAACCCGCGGACGGTCGGCGGCACCCCATGCACTAACGACCGGTAATCGCTGGTGGAATCCTCGCCTCCATCGAGGTCATCGATGGGCTCTCCTTCCAATACCGCGACCGCGAACCGCCGGGTTTCCTCGGTGGTGCGGTAATTGATCTTCAGCTTCCGGCTGCGGCCGCGCACCTCGATTCCGCAGGCCCTGAGCGTGTAGCGGCGGCGATAAATTCGCTGATGACCATCCCCCACGATGAAGATGTCGTTCGCTCCCGGCGGGACCAACAGTCGGATCAGGCGCATCACCTGCGGCCCCATGTCCTGGGCCTCATCGACGACCACGGCGTCATACGGCAGGTAGGCCTTGCCGCTCGCCAGCAGGTCGGCCGCATCCTGGGTGGCGTCCTCGCTGCATTTCAGGCCACGCTGATGCAGTTGGATCCGGAGTTCCTCGAACACGCTCCAAAGCGCGGCGCGCTGTGCACGGGTGAGCGGCACCCCGCGTCCGACGCGTTTCGCACGGAAATACTGGGCGCGATCCGTGACCCGCTGCGGCAGAATCACCCGATCCCACTCCTCGCGGTAAAAACTCTCGGGGAGCGGTGGATCGGCAGGGCGTGCATCCAGCGCGGCACGCCAGCAGGCCTCGTACTGCGGATTGCCGTCGTAAACGATCTGATGCGGGTAGTTCTGCCGCTTGAGGAAACGGCTCACCCACGCATCGATGTGGACGACCTCGATCCGTTCCAGCTCTTCCAGCGAGCAGATCTTGCGCAGGTTCTCGGCGATATCGGTGGCCAGGTTCGCGGTGAACGTGGTGAACAGCACCTTGCGGTCCGGTGCGCTCAGCGCGTGGCGCACGAGCCAGCGCGCGCGGTGCATCGCGACCACCGTCTTGCCGGTGCCCGCGCCGCCGAGCACCCGGATCGGACCGTTGACACGCCAATGCACGAGCCGACGCTGGGACGGGTGCAGAAAGACCCGCCACTTCTCGAGCGGAGCCACGAGCATCGCTTCGAGTTCCTGGTCGTTCTCGACGACGTGGAAGCTACGCTGGCTCTGCTCACGCGTCAGTGCGGTCGCGAAGTCTTCCGTGTCCACCGCCTCCGCCTTGGCCGCGTACTCCTGGATGATCTCCTGCGGATCGCTGCCCGCCGCGATCAGATACAGCGCCTCGAAGGCTTCCTTCGGAAGCAGCGTCTCGAGGCGTTCGAGCTCCTCTTCGGTCTTCACTTCCTTCACCCGTGCCAGCCGATCGTGCGGCACCCCGATGCGCAGGAGTTCGCGCTCCCGCAGGCTGAACAGGGGCGGCTGCGCAACTTCAACCGCCGGGGCCCTCTCCGGAGTCAGGACCTCAGAGTCCGCTTCGAACAACTGGAGGCTTCCGGTTTCCGGGTGAACCCCGCAGGTGTGGCGGCGGGCCCAAGCGTAGGCATCATCGTGCTTGTCCACCCACAGCAGCACGTACACGTCGCCCTTTTCAGGGCTCAGTACAATCCCGCGGTAGTCCTGGTCGATGCGAACCGACCGGAAGTTCGCGTCCCGCGCATCGTTGATCCTCTCGTAGTTGATACCCGAACTGAACGGATCGTTGCGGAACTTCGTAACGAAGTTCATCACCTTTTTCTGCTGGGCCTTCGGGATCGTCGCGTAGGCCTGCAGGAAATCCGTCGAGATGGCAACGGTGGGTCTCATTTCGCTCACATCGGTCTCCGGTCGATCATGGTGGCCGAATCGCAGGCGTGCCGGTCAGCGGTGTCGAATGGCGGATGACGGGCTTCGCCCTCTTCCGCCCTACAGGGGGGCGTCGCCGCGCCGGGGGCCGGCGGATGACGGGCTGCGCCCTGTTCCGCCCTACAGGGGGCCATTGCCGCGCTGGGGGCCGGCGGATGACGGGCTGCGCCCTCTTCCGCCCTACAGGGGGCCATTGCCGCGCCGGGGGCCGGCGGATGACGGGCTGCGCCCTGTTCCGCCCTACGGTGGCGAGGGTGGTCGTGTAGGGTGGAAGAGCGAAGCGTCATCCGCCATGCTGAGTTTGTCAGGTTCACGGCGTAAGCCTGCCCGTCAATTCGGCGATCACCGCATCGTCCAGACCGTCCAACACGGTCCAGCCCAGCCGCTCCAGGCCCGCGCGCCCCGATTCGTCCACATCCGCCACCACCGCAATCCGCTGGTCCCGCCACAGGAGTTCGACCTCGGGCAGCACCGCGCCCGCCTCGTCGACCAGCTCGATCCCGACCTCCGGTGGCGGCACCCCGGCATCGCGCAGCCGAAGCACACGTTCCCCAAACAACGAATTCTGGGCGATCTCCTGCCATTGCAACGCATCGCCGTCGTCGGCCTCGGACCCCTCCCCGGACGGTTCAGCCGCCCGAAACACCACGCCGTACAGCCCCTGCTGGATGCCCCGAGCAGAAGCGAGCGTCAGCCGCGGCAGGAACTGAAGCAGGTTCGCCGCACCCCAGAACATGCCCCAAAGGGTCTCGAAATCCTTGTCCTGCCGGGCCTGCTCATCGTCCATCCCGAGGTGCACTCGGATGTCCGCTTGCAACCCCTGCAAATCGCCCCCGGCGGCCGCCTGCATCGCACTGCGTGGAAGGCAGACGCCGACATCGATCCCCGCCATCGGTGTGTCGTCACCGCCGGTTGCAGGCAGCAATCCACCCAGGATTCTCGGGTCCTGCTGCGTGCCACTCCAACCGGCGTGCACCGCCTCCGGGAACCGCGACTGCACGTCCTCAAGCAAGGCATTCCGAAACGCGGGGTCCTGCACGCTGCGCGAATCCAGCCACCCCAATGCCCGGGACAACGCGGCAAACCGCAGCCTGTCCAGGTTCTCCGTGTCGCCCGCCAAATAAGCCAACAACCAGCCAAATGGTCCCTTGTCGATGAAGCCGCCATAGGCCAAATAGGGATCCCAGCCACCGCTGGGCGCGAGTCGGGTGAACAGCGTCTGCATCGTCGCCTGCTGCCCCGTCTTCAACAGCTGTGCCGCCGGGTTGACCTGCTTCATGCCCGGCATCGGCAGCGTGTGCCAGCTCAGACTCCACACCCGGAAGCGGCCGCTGTCGAGCAAGGCCTGACGCTTCAGGGTGTCGTCGTCCGCCTTGTTCCAGTGATACTGGAACCCGTCCATGAAGACGGCCACCGACAGCAGACCCGGCGCCTCGCGTACCGGCCACAGCACGAAATCGGGCTTCGTCTTCACCGCAGCAACACCCTGCCCCGGCCCGAGCTGCACCTGCGGTTCCACTTTCCAGGCCGCGGCGCGCTGCCCGGCACGCTGGGGCAGCACCGACAGAAAGAACCCGGATTTGCCGTGCACGAGTTGGGGCGAGAGCGTCACCCCGGGCGCGTTGGCCAGCGCGTCCACGAAACGCTGCTCGAGCTCGCTCTCCAGCAGCGCATTGATGTCCACCGACGCGAGCCCGTCGATCGGCTGGAGGGTGTCGGCGGCGGCCAGGATCTTGCCCAGGATCTCCTCGGCCGCCTTGCGCGAGATTTCGTCCATCCGGCGGCTCTCGCGGTAGGCGAGCAGGCAGCGGTAGCAGCCATCGCTGGTTTCGTCTTCGCGACACTCGCAGCGACTGACCACCTCAAAGGCCGCCCGCAGCAAGTTCATCAGGTTATCCGGCTGGCGCAGCAGCTCCTTCAGATAACCGGTACCGCCCGGCACGCTGTCGAACAGCACCAGAAAGTGCTTGCGGCTCTCGCCGCCCGCGGGCTCGGACTGGTGCGCCACCTGGATATGACCGACATCGCCGCGGAAGAAGCGGCGCAGGCCCAGGTTCAGTGCCGCAATCAGGGAGTGCAGCCGTGTTCCCGACGACCCCACCTCGGCCAGCGGCAACAGGATCCGCACCGCCTCGGACTCCAGCTCCCGAAACAGGTACAGGCTGTCGAAATAGTCGGCTTCGCTCTCCTCGGCACCCGGCTTGCGCAGCTTGCAGTCGTAGGCATGCTGGAAGGATGCGCGCTCGCGCCCGCCTTTGCGCCGCACCTTGCCGCAGTGCCGGCACAACTGGAATCCGGGCCGCGAGGCCAGTTCGCCGGCCACCGCAAACTCGTGGGATTCCACACCCGGCTGGCCGAAGTTCACCTCGCGCAGCTTCACCCGCGGCAGGTATTCGAAACCGAACGGCAGTTCCTCCGATGCCAGCCGGTAGGCCTTGCCCACACTGGACAGGGGCACGTCCACCAGCATCTGGCGCTGGAAGAACGCCGGCGTGCGCTGGTCGCTGTCATCGCCGATGCGGCTGCCTCGGTCATCCGCGGTGGCAAACACCTGGCGCAATTTCAGCAGCGTGCGTTTGCGCCCGGCATCGGCCCATTGCGGGCTCCCGCAGCGCGGACAGACCGTGTGCGCATCTCCGCTCTCGGTCACGTTCTCCATGTAGTGGCAGCGGTCGCAGAGCCGCCACTCCTGCGCGCTGCTCACCGAGAGATCCACCTGATCGATCTCCACCCGCCGGCCAACCGCGTAAAAGCGGTTCATCGGTGCCAACTCACTCAGCGCAGCCACCGCCGGGCGCTGCATTTCAAAGTTGATGCGCTCGTAGCGACGTCCCGACTCACCCTCGTCCCGCTCCGCCTGAGTCACGCGCCGCAGGATCACCGAGTGGATGGTGACTCCCTCTTCCGGGAACGCGTAGTTCGGCAACAGGCCCTCGTCGGTAAAGAAATTCAACGTGGGCTTGCCATTCATTCGCCGACGCAGCGCCATCAGCGCGCCGCGTTCGGCCAGCACGGCCTCGAGTTCCTCCCGGACCCGATCGTCCTGGGGTTGTGACTCCAGACGTTCCTTCTGTTTCTTCAGACGATCGATCCGGGCCGTAAGACTCTTGCGCTCCTGCACCAGTTGGTGCAGCCGGTTCACCAGCCGGACCGCCATCCCGGAGGTTCCGCCGCCGCCAAACAGGAAGGTGCCCAAGTGCTCGCGCGACTCGTCCGGAAGATCCGGGAAGAAACCGAGAAAGCTGCGCAGGATCTCGGCACGGTGGCGTTCCACGAACTCAAGCAGTGACAACGGGAAGCGACCGCCGGCCTCCGCTTCGACCCCGTTCAGGGTTTCCTGCAAGTTACCGGGAATCGCGGAATCGTCGATCCCGGATGCGGCCCAGCGATCGAAACAGTAGGCGATGAGCTGCCGCTCAAGGACCGCGGTCGCCTGAAGGAACACGCCCGGCGGACGCACCTCGCCCGCCAGCATCGCGAGCGGATCGGCGTAGAAATAGAGATCGTGTTTGTGTGCGTTCGCCAGGGTCACGGTCAGCGCATTGCCGTCCCGCCTTCCGGCGCGGCCGATCCGCTGGAGGTAGTTCGCCTGCCCCGGAGGCACGGAACACAGCAGCACCGCAGAAAGATCGCCGATATCGATCCCCATTTCGAGCGTCGGGGTGGCGGAGAGCAGGTTCACGTCCCAGGGCGCGTCGCCATCGATGAAGGAATGCTCCACCATGTGACGCGTCTCGCTGTCGAGCAGCGCAGTGTGCTCCGCCGCGACCAACCGGTGCAGCGCCCCGCTCGTGCCGCCGGAGGCTGGCAATGCAACCGTGGACGGCTGGTAGATGCCCGCGCAAGGGCTGCGCAAGCAGGGCATCTCGGTCCAGTCGCTGAGCTCCTGTCGTGGCACCTGGATCTGATGACCGCAGCGTTCGCAGGTCAGCGCCGCCACCGCCGTCGTGCAGATCCAGCGCTCCGGGTCCAGACCCCAGACCGAGTCACCACCCACCTCTTGTTCGATCAGGAAACCATCCTGCGTGAGCTGCCCGAGCACCCGCTGGATCACCTGGCGGTATTCGGCAGAGGCCAGCACCGCATCGCCCACCGCGAGCGTCTTGTCGAACCAGTCCGCATAGCCCGAGCGCCCATCGGCCGCGAGTGCGGTGAACGACCGCCCCACCCGGCCCAATGTCACGAGCGCCGGCGGAGCGGCCGCACCCCCGTAATTCGGCATGTGCGGGGTGCGGTAGAGCGCGTAGGGTTTGCCGCGATCCTGGATGTAGCCATCCAGCATCGGGTGATAAAAGGCACCGCCCACGCGCATGCGCCAGAGGAACCCCAGCAGGTAGCGCAGCACGGGCGTCTCACCGATCCCGCGCAAGGAGCCGATCTCCTCCGAAAGCCGCTGGGCCAGGCGCGTTGCGGACTCCCGGAGCGCCCCCGGATCCGGCCCGACGGCCGCGACACGGGAACGTTCCAGCGTGCGCCCGATCCGGGCACGCAGGCCGAACGCCTGCAACACCTCCCAGGTCAGGCGCTGTTCCACCCACCCGGGAACGGCGCTGTGCGGCGGGAGCTGACCCTGGACTTTCAGATATTCGTAGTCCCGAAGCCACTCCATGTTCGGTGCGATGAAGGTGCCGACGAAGCGCGCCTCACTACCGGTGCGGTTGCGCCAATAGCGCGGCATCTCGCTCGCGACCACCGACAGCGGCAGGCCCTCCCCCTGCGCCGTCACGAAACGCGCGATCGCCCCGCGGATCAGCGTGCTGTAGGTTCGGGCTCCGAAGAATCCTGCCCGATGCGCGGCGTCCTGCACCGCGTCGGAGAATGCGATCAGCTTGCGGTGGTCGTTGTATGGGCTGGCAAACAGCCGTCCGATCAGCACGCTCGACAACGACGCCGCGCGCGAGCCGATCAGGCTCAGCCCCTCGTGCGCGCCGCAGAACGGGCAGTCGTGGTGGCTGCGCTGGACGTTCAGCTCGCCCCGCGCCTGCGTGCGGCGCATGTTGGGCTCCCAGACCGGCACGACCGGGGCATCGCCCTTGCAGTGCGGGCACTGCGTCGCGCCAGCCTTGGGAAGCAGTTGCCCGCACTGCGGGCAGATCGCCCCCTCGATGCCCTTCGGCTCGGCCGGCGGTGTCCCCTCCAGCGGGAACAGCAGGCACATTTCCGGGTGATTGCCGAAATAGGTCCGGTAGATCGCTTGCAGGTCGGTCTCGAGCCGCCCTTCGTCCGCCTTGCGCACCGATAGCCAGCCAGTCGCATGACATTCGCGGCAGTGCACCACCGGCAAGTGCAGCGGCGATGCGAGGTCCGTCAGGTCGTCGGCGAAACGGAGCATCGGGCGGACTCCGACGTTCGCGACCAACCGGCTCAGCTCGCGCAGCCAGAGCTGCAGGCGCAGGGTCACGAAGGGCTGGCCCGGATCGTCGGTGCTCGTCGCGTGGGGATCGTTCGGACGGCGAGCCCACGAAACCAGTGCCAGGAGGCTGTCGAGCATTTGCCGCGCCTGTGCCGGCTCGATTCGGAACCGCTGCGCCCAGTCGGCCACCACGGCATTCACATCCAGCAACCCCGGTGCGTGCTCCAGCAACTCGCGGAACGCGCGGCACTCGCGCAGCCGCTCAGCGAGCTGAAAGCGGGCCTGCATCGCCACGGCCGGATCGCGTGCATCCAGCGCCGGGGCGTCACCCCCAAACCAGCGCATCGCCAGCTTGCGCAGGTTGTCCACTGCGGCGTCCTGCACCTGCGCATAGCCGCCACCGTAGGTGCCGGTGGTGGGCCAGTTCGTGAAGCGGACCTCGGCGCCTGCCAGGAACTCCTCCGGGGTTTCCCGATCCTCCATCACCACCGCATCGGCATCGAAGGGGCTCGCGAACACCTGGGAGGCGTAGTCGATCAGTTCCTGGCCCGCCGACTCGCCACCCAGGGTCGCCGACGTCCCGACACAGGCAAGCCCTTCGCCCGGCAGCAGTCGATCGCGCAGGCGGCGGACCAGACAGGCGAGATCGGTACCCTGGGCACCGTCGAAGGTATGCAGCTCGTCGACGACGAGATAGCGCAAGCGGCCCGGTTCGTTATGGCGCCACAGACGCTGGTCCCGCGGACGCAGCAGCAGGAAGTCCAGCATCTTGTAGTTGGTGAGCAGGATGTCCGGCGGGTATTCGCGCAAGGTCTCGCGGCAGGTGATCACGCTGTCGCGGCTCATCACCTTGTGCACCGAGGGTCCGCTGTCACCCACGTAGAGACCGACGCTGACCCGCCCGCGCAAGCTCTCCCGATCCCGGTGGATGTCGCGGGCAAAACGCCGGGCCTGATCGGCCGCCAACGCGTTCATCGGGTACACGATGACCGCCTTCACGCCCGGCTCCGGGCGCCCGGCGCAATAGTCGAGGATGGGCAGCGAGAAGCACTCGGTCTTGCCCGAACCGGTTCCGGTTGCGACCAGCGTGGAACGGGGGTTCGGACCGCAGAGGCGTTGGAAGGCCTTGACCTGGTGGCGATACGGGGTGAACGCCAGCTCGATCCGCTCGAATGGCAGCGTCGCGCCGGGCTCCATGCGCCGGAACGGTAGCCCCAAGCCCAAGTACGGACCCTTGAAGATGGCCTCCGGCTCGGCGAGGAGATCGTCGAGCATGGTGCCGCCGTCGTCGCGCCGGAACCCAGGCGTAGTCATCGGGAAGCTTGCGTACAGGAAGCGACGGATCGCCTCCTGCAACTCGCTCGCGACGATCGAGGGGATCATGCCACCGCATCCCGCCGCGCGTGGGAATGGCGGATGACGGCCTTCGGCCTCTTCCGCCCTACCGAGACCCGCGTAGGGCGGAAAAGCGCAGCGTCATCCGCCATGCACCGCCGGGCGAAGCCGTAAGCCTCCGGGTAACCCGAAATCCCGAAACGGCGGATGACGGCCTTCGGCCTCTTCCGCCCTACCTCTTGGCCTACCTCTTGGCTAACGATGGCCATTCAAAGAGGCTCTGTTCCGCGGTTCAGGATATCGAGATAACCGCCGTACACGAACAACCGCCCGCGCTGCTTGCCCGTGATTTCCCGGACAATCCCGAGGTCTGCAAGATGCTGTATGGACTTCGCGATGGTCGGCGCGGAGAGGCCGAGCCTCTGTGCGGCGTCGGGGATTCCGACGAGCGGCTTCTGCTGAAGAAGTTGGTGCACACGGAGCGCGGATGCGGCCGGACGACCGAGGCCCTCGATCCGCTCGCGGTCGGCCTCGAACAGACCCAGAATCTCGCGCGCTGCCTCGGCCGCCTGCAGCGAGGTCTCCGCGATGCCGTCCAGGAAGAACTCGATCCAGGCCTCCCACGCGCCGCGTTCCCGAACCTGCTGGAGCAGATCGTAGTACTGCCTGCGATGCGCCTTGAAGTAGAGACTGAGGTACAGAACGGGTTCCTGCAGGATACCCTGCGCGCAAAGCAGCAAGGTGATCAGGAGCCTGCCGACGCGCCCGTTCCCGTCCAGAAACGGGTGTATGGTTTCGAACTGCACATGAACCAGACCAGCCTTGACCAGAGCCGGAATCTCCGGCGTGTCGGCATGAATGAAGGCTTCGAGGTCAGACATCAGGTCCAGCACACGGTCGGGTGGAGGCGGGACGAACAGCGCGTTTCCCGGCCGCGTACCGCCGATCCAGTTCTGCGAGCGGCGAAATTCCCCCGGCTGCTTCGTGCTGCCGCGCCCCCGGGCAAGCAGCGTCTCGTGGATTTCCCGGATCAGCCGCAGCGATACCGGAAACCCGTCTCGAATCCGTACAAGACCATGGTCCATTGCCGCGACATAGTTCGAGACCTCCTGAACATCGTCCAGAGGAACGCCGGGGGCCTCTTCGCTCTCGAAGAACAGGAGGTCCGAAAGAGACGATTGCGTCCCCTCGATCTGGGACGACAGAATCGCTTCCTTGCGGACATACATGTAGAGGAACAGCGGCGTGTCCGGCAGGATGGACGTGACCCCGTCGAGACGTCCGAGCGCGCGGTTGGCGTTTTCAAGCGGTCGATAGAGGCGATCCATCCGAATGGCTGGATCCGGCGGCAATGCAGGCGGCACAAAGGCCTCCACCCGCTCACCCGCGGTCGAGACCGTCACCCGTTGCCCGAGGCGGGACCGTTCTGGTGCTGAGATCATGGCCGGAAAACACTCCTTTTCCCGAGCATGCCCTAACGAAGGGATAGGAGCAAATCCTTTCTCTAGATCAGCTCTAACGAAAGCTTCCTTCCGTAGGGCGGAAAAGGCCGAAGGCCGTCATCCGCCGTCCGGCGGTGTGCGTGTCCCCGGCTGGGTGGCCATTCGAACGCCGCGATGGCGGATGACGCTGCGCTCTTCCGCCCTACCGAGGCCCGCGTAGGGCGGAAAAGGCCGAAGGCCGTCATCCGCCGACCGGCGGTGTGCGCGTCCCCGGCTGGGTGCCCATTCGAACGTCGCAATGGCGGATGACGCTGCGAGACTGTGAAAGTATTCGCCCCGAGTCTCGGTTCGGGGGTGGGGGCTTGGTAGAATTGGCGCACGCTGTGATGCCCCCCCCACGTGCATGGGGCGATTGAGGAAAGCCGATGCTGAGCGAGCCTGAGTCTGCACCACCGGAAGCGTTGACCCTGTGGCCGTCCCCGGAGGACGGTGGACCCCCGGCGGCGGCCGGTCCGGAGCCGCGCCCGCCGTTGCCCCGGTCGCGGCGGTACAAGGAAGGGCCGTCGGGAGAGCAGCCGCTGCTGCTGCCGGCGTGCGTGGACGACTACGTGGCGGCGAACCATCCGGTGCGGGCGATCGCGGCCTACGTGGAGATGCTGGACCTGGAGCGGTTGGGCTTTCGGCATGCCGGGGGTGCGCTCACGGTGGGGCAGCCGGCGTACGCGCCCGGCGATCTGCTGAAGTTGTATCTCTATGGCTATCAGGAGCGGGTGCATTCCAGCCGGCGTCTGGAGGCCGAGTGCCGCCGCAACCTCGAGGTGATGTGGTTGCTGAACGGGCTGCGCCCAAACTATCACACGATCGCTGATTTTCGTAAGAACAACGCCGCGGCACTGAAGGCGGCGAACCGGGAGTTTGTGCTGCTGTGCCGGGAGCTGGGGCTGATCAGCGGGACCCGGGTGGGGGTGGACGGGAGCTTCTTCCACGGCAATGCGAGTGCCGCCAGCGTCAAGACCAAGAAGCAGTTGGAAGCGGAGCTGGCCGCACTGGAACAGGACATCGACGGCTACTTGGCAGCGCTGGAGCGAGGGGACGCCGACGCAGCGGCGGCCGAAGCGACAACGGTCAGCGCGCAGCAGCTTGCGGATCTGCAGGCGCGCGCGCAGCGCCGGCGAGAGCAACTCGAGGAGTTGGCCCGGACCGGCGAGACCCAGATCTCGCGGACCGATCCGGACGCCCGGCGCCTGAGCAAGAACGGGCAGAAAGTGACCGGCTACAACGTGCAGAGCGTGGTCGATGACCAGCACCACCTGATCCTGACCCACGAGGTCACCAACGCCGGAAACGACCTGGGCCAACTGGTGCCGATGGCGGAACAGGCCCGGCAGATGCTGCTCGATGGGCAGA
Source organism: Thioalkalivibrio nitratireducens DSM 14787 (assembly GCF_000321415.2). NCBI lineage: Bacteria > Pseudomonadati > Pseudomonadota > Gammaproteobacteria > Chromatiales > Ectothiorhodospiraceae > Thioalkalivibrio > Thioalkalivibrio nitratireducens. Next base: position 2,309,540 of record NC_019902.2, read on the forward strand.
CCACGGAAGCCGCACAGCCGCTCGAGGTGTTGGCGGATGCCGGTTATTTCACCGAGTCCGACATCGCGGCCTGCGCGTCGCGGGGCATCGTGCCGTATGTGCCGGTTCCGGAGAAGACCGGTGCGGCCGAGCGGGCCGGCCGTCTGAGCGCCCGGGAGTTTGTCTACGACGCCGAGCAGGACCGGTACCGCTGTCCGGGTGGGGAAGCCCTGCATCCGTACGGCCAGCCGGATACCCGTAACGGCGTGAACTACCGGCGCTATCGCAGCCGCGCGTCGGTCTGCCAGTCCTGTCCTCTGAAGGCGCAGTGCCTGCCGCCGGCCGGCAAGCGTCGGGAGATTCTCCGCTCCGAGCACGCCGAGGCGGTGGAGCGGCATCGGGAACGGATGGCGGCGGCGCCGCAGGTGATGCGCCAGCGCGCGGCGCTCTGCGAACACCCGTTCGGAACCCTGAAGCGCTGGCTGGGGTGGGACCACTTCCTGGTACGGGGTTTGACAAGGTGCGCGGTGAGATGGCGATGATCGTGCACAGTTACAACTTCCGCCGCGTGCTCAGCATCCTGGGGGTTGCGGCCTTCATCGCCTACTGCCAGGCGCGGGGCGTTGCGCGCGGCTTTCTTGCGGCTTGGTACGGGCTCCTCGAGCGCCTCTGCCAGCCGTTCTGGGGTCGCGATGACCCGTGGCCCATGGCCGGGACCGTTAGCGGCTCGCACCGTCCACGCGCGGCTCCGTTCGTCCCAGTGCGTTTCACGCCTGCTCCCTAGCATCGGTGCCCATTCTTTCACGGTCTCTGCGCTATTCCGCCCTACCAGGGCCCGCGTAGGGCGGAAAAGGCCGAAGGCCGTCATCCGCCGACCGGCGGTGGGCGAGTCCCCGGCTGGGTGCCCATTCGAACGCCGCAATGGCGGATGACGCTGCGCTCTTCCGCCCTACCAGGGCCCGCGTAGGGCGGAAAAGGCCGCAGGCCGTCATCCGCCGTCCGGCGGTGTGCGGGTCCCCGGCCGGGTGGCCATTCGAACCCCGCAATGGCGGATGACGCTGCGCTCTTCCGCCCTACAAACTCTCGTCCGCCTTACGCTGTAGCTACTGGGCGGCTGAGCCAATGCTGGGCGCGATGTCCGTGCGGGCGAAATCGTCACCCTTGAAGAGCAGCGGCTGTCCATTCGTGCGCGCCAGCGCATAAGCGAAACAGTCACCATAGTTCAGGCCGGCCGGGTGTCGCCCCTTGCCGTACTGGCTGAAGGCGCGGCGCGCCTCCTTTGCTTGCCGAAGATCCACCGGCACGCAGTCGATCGCCGCGCGATCGAGGAAACGGTCGAGCAGATGCAGCCCCGCCGTGCCGTAGCGCACCTCGATCACGATGGACGTCTCGACCCAGTTGGCTACCGAAAGCAAGCGCGACTCCGCAGCCTCGATGGCTTCGTTGAAAGCGTGCCGTTCCGGCTCGTCCTGGAGAATGGCAACCAGCGCCGATGTATCGATGACCATCAGCGCGGGAGACCATGCTCGTCGTAACCGAGGATCTCCTCCGCACTGCGGCGATCGCGAACCGGCAATGCCGCGCAGGCACGCGCGATCTCGTCCAGCTCGTCCGCCAGCCGCGTTCCCCCACGCTCACGGCGCACCCGGTCCAGGCGATCCCGCATCGCTTGAATCACCGCCTCGGTTTTGGTTTCGCCCGTGGCCTGGGCCAGCTCTGCTGCCAGCCGATCCGCTTCTGGATTTCGGATATTCAGCGCCATGTTTTCCCTACACGCGTGCAGACAGCTACACACTAAGTCGCGACAGCAATTGCCGTCAACCTGCGCGCCGGTCGGCGGATGACGGCCTGCGGCCTTTTCCGCCCTACCGGGGCTGTCGAATCAGACATGGATCGCATCCCGCTCAACGTAGGGGCGCAATTCGTTGCGCAGCGCCTTCTCGGTGACCAGGTCCACCCGCGCCCCCAACAAATCCTCCAGGTAGAACTGAACGCCGAAGTAGCGCCTGGATGTCGCAGGCCCGTCAAAAGCGACGAGAATATCCAGATCGCTGTCCTCCAGCGCTTCACCTCGGGCCATGGAACCGAACAGTGCGAGGTCAGTCACTCCAAAGCGTTCTGCAAGGGTCGCTTTATGGCTGCTCAGCAGCCGGACGGCTTCCTCGCGTGTCATCGCGTCCTCCATCTCCCTCGTAAAGAGGCCCCATTGGCTACAGCGACAGTTAAACATACTGCCACCGGCGCCGGTTACTCCAACCACGGTTCGTCAGCATTACCTGGGTCAGAAATGCTGCTTCGACGACCTACAGACCCGTCCTACAGCGCTGCCCCGCGCCCCAAGAACTTGTAGGGCGGAAAAGGCCGAAGGCCGTCATCCGCCGACCTGGGGTGGGCGGCCCCCCGGCCGAATGGCCGTTCGAACGCCGCAATGGCGGATGACGCTGCGCTCTTCCGCCCTACCAGGGCCCGCGTAGGGCGGAAGAGGCCGAAGGCCGTCATCCGCCATCCGGCGCCAGGATTGCCGCAGGCGCCGGGGATGCGCGAACGCCGAGCGGCGGATGACGCTGCGCTCTTCCGCCCTACGGGTCGCCCGGGACGCGGGCCCGCGTTCTTTTACGCCAATCCACCCGGTTACCGACTGCGGCCAGAACTGGGCGACGACATCCGCTCCTCCGCCTACGGAAACTACGTAATCTTCTTTGTGGCGTTGCCGGAGGAAATCACGATCATCCGTATCCTCCACGGCGCCCGGGATATTCCAGCGATCTTGACGCCCGGCGATAGCCTGTGAATCCCACCTTCACACCGCGATCGTCTGCCGACTCTCTGGCGGGATCAACGGTGTCGACGCCGTGCCAGCCAACACCTGCATCCAGCGCCGCGGAACTTCCTCGGCATCCCAGCCCTGAACCCGCATCGGCGTCGATGCAGACCACGAAATGTAAATGATTCGACATGACGGCTTAGGCCGCGAGGTCCACCGCGAACACTCCGGCCCACTGCTGCTTGCATTCAAGGCTTATGGAAAATACCGGTCGATATCAAGTGCCCCGTGGAACACGCCCAAGATATCGATACTGCATGGCGACTTGAGAAGATAAGCAATCCGATAATGCCCGTAGAGAAGGATCCTGATTTCCCCTTCGGCTTCGGCACGATACCTGTGTCCGATTTCCGGGAAACTCCTCAACATCTGAGCTTTGTCATAGATCCCGGACACGACTTTTTGTGCTGCGGCAGGATTGTCGGCTGCGATGTAGTCATGGATATCGCGGAGCCAACGATGCGCCTCCTCGGTCCACCTTATTTCTGCCACGATCGAATCCGATGCTCCATATCTTCGTTCGATATTAGGCGCCCACGGCGAGAATCGTCGAGACCGCGCTCGACCATGCGCTCAAAAGCAAGTTCCCGCATGATTTCTTCATAGCTCGCATCTTCCGGCTGCGAACGGATTACCTCAGTCATCTTTTCTTTCACGCTCGACATATCACACTCCATGCGCAAAACCTGAACCCGCGACGACCAAAAAGCGATCGCCCAGGCAGTGGTTCATAACCGATGGCTTGGATGCGCTCAAGTCGCAAACGTCCCAGACCAGTGTAACGAATGCCGATGCGCCGTAAACCCCTGCGCCAGAAACGGTCCCAGTGCCGGCTCTTTGCCGCCAATGCCGTGCCAGCCCAGGGGGGCTGGTGCCTACCCATCGAGATCATTCCGGGAAGCGAGAGGCGCACCGATCGAACAGCACCCGCGCGGCCCGGATCCCCCGCAGGTAGGCCACATTTCTGGCAACACAGCGCTCGGTCAGGCGCTCAGGCGTACCGATCGCGCTGCCGAAGCGGTGCAGGGTGCGGCCGGCGGTCTGAATGAACTGCTCCGGGTCGATGTTGAGCCGTTCGAGGATTGCCGGCGTCTCGCCGGGAATGAACCCACGCTTGTCCTCGCGGATCACCCGACCGGTGCCATCCACCAGCTCCAGGTAGTCCTCCAACGCGAACGGCACCGCGGTGGCCAGGCGTCCAGTGGCATCGAAGGGCATCAGCGGGGCGCACGGTAATCCGGCCAGACGCGGCTCCTTCTGCAACCTGGGGCGTTCGTTGCCCAGATCGGGAGACTCCGGCGACTTCGCGGTCTCGTCCGCCTCGCCGGTCCGGTCTGCACCGCTCGGGCTGGCGCTTCCCGCCACGTGAGGCCGTGGTAGCCTGCCCTGCAACTCTGCCAAGCGTTCGGCGATCGCGGTGTACTCCGAGGTTTCCGGCGTCTCAGCCAGTTTCGCCCGGATCGGGTTCAGGTCGACATACGCCATCGCAGTCAGCACCGCCGCATCGTCCAGCAGCGCCTGGCTCTTGAAGCGACCTTCCCAGAACCGGCCCGTCACGCCGTCCTCGGCATTCGCCATGCGGGCGATGGACTCGTTCAGCACGCGCATATACCAGGACAGATCCGCCAACCGGCTGCGGTAGGTCTCCACCCAGTCGAATACTGCGGCGGTTTCGGCCTCTCCCAATGATGCCGGATCCGCCAGATAGCGCTGCACCAGCAACGGCCCGGAAAACACCTGCGTCCAGCGCCGCAGGACTTCCTCGGCGTCCCAGCCCTGCACTCGCTCGGCGTCAATGCGGACCACCAGGTGAGCATGGTTCGACATCACCGCATAGGCCGCGACGTCCACCGCGAACACCCCGGCCAACTGCTCCAGACGCTCCACGATCCAGCCCCTTCGGTGCTCGAAACTTCGCCCGGAATGGGCATCCTCCCCGCACAAATACGCCCGCCGCACACAGCGCGAGACGACGTGGTACCAGGGGGTATCGCTCAGACTGACCAGACTGGAACGCGGCTGCGGCATCTCCCTGCCTCCTTCTCGGTTCGACTCCATGCGAACACCGATACCGAAAGCCTACGACCCCGCCGCGGCGATGGTCAACAAAGTGGGTGTCTTACAGTATGCGTGTTCGGCGAATTTTCTTCCGTCTTTCGAGTAGCTGTTTTACGAACGCGCTTTGCCTAAGATACAACCACTCAAAGACGTATGTTGGTGTCGAAACGATCATCATGGTTACTCCAAATTCATGCCGCTTTTCCCCCAAAGTTCCGGCTACCTGATCCACATTTAACAAAGCCCCAAGAAACGTTGCAAAGAAAATCAAGGCTGACAGAAGAAACAGCATGAGAAAAACATAGCTTTTAACGATTTCTCGAATCGCCAACACGCCATCTAGACGCGCGTTCTTTATCCGACGAAGCCTCCTCAGTCGACAACCCCGAACGAACAGACGTGCAAAATAGGGGACCCGCGTGGCAAGACCACCCACACCAGGCACAACCCACCTTCGGCTAAATCCCGCGATCATCAGTCCAATAACGATAAAGAACAACCCCGTAAACCACCACGAGGGGTCTCTAAGGTTCTCCAATATTCCCTCCATATATCCTCGCCCCCTTTCCCCGGTCAACCAACCGTGTTTTCTATTCATGTTCCCAGACCGAAACGCGGTTCCGGCATCTCCCTCCCTCCTTCCCGATTCGATTCCATGCAAACGCCATCGGCGAAAGCCTACGCCCCCGCAGCGACGGTCAACAAAGTGGGTGTCCTACAGTGTTCGCCCGCCGCACACAGCGCGACACGACGTGGTACCAGGGGGTATCGCTCAGACTGACCAGACTGAAACGCGGCTACGGCATCTCCCTGCCTCGTTCTCGGTTCGATTCCATGCGAACGGCAACGCCGACAGCCTACGACCGCGCCGCGGCGACGGTCAACAAATTGGGTGTCTCGTAGGACGCGACCTGGTACCAGGGGGTATCGCTCGGACTGACCAGACTGGAACGCGGCTGCGGCATCTCCCTGCCTCCTCCTCGGTTCGATTCCATGCGAACGGAAACACCTAAAGCCTACGGCTCCGCCACGGCGACGGTCAACAAAGTGGGTGTCTCACAATGTTCCGATTCATAACGCCTGGGCTCACCGGCAGCAAAAAAGTGAAGAGCGAGGCACGAGCGACGCAGCTTTTGGATGTCCGGTGCGGCCCATTGTTAGAACAATTTTTGCTGGCACGGCGAGACCTCTATTCTATAAATTATCGCTTTACCTTTCGATTCGAGATCATCATTAAGTTCTGCCAGCCGTAGTTCTTCTTGCTCATCGTCTAAAGCATCTACGGCCGCTTCAATATTAGAAACCATGGCCTCTAGAATTACGAACAACTGTTGAAAAGACGCGCTTGTAATTACATGATATCGATTCGCGTGCGGCGAAGAGTTGGCCTCTGCCACGAATTCCCGTCCGGCGTTTGTTATTTCTCCGGTTGTCATAAATATCCCCGTTGCGGTCTTTGATGTCATTACACCAAAGAAATCGCGCAACTCGCTCGTGGGGACAATACCCCTATATAGTTTGCATTGAATAACAATATGCCCATAGGCATCCCATGTTGGATCGACCAGTTCTGAATACGTAAGATCTATTCCACCATCATGCGACACCGGTGTTAGAGAAAAATGTCGGCGATCAATAACCGCGAACATTACCTGTATTAATTTTTCAAAATCATGCGCTCCAAAAAGTGAGATATTGGGGCAGAACTCTTGTATATACCGCTCTGCGTTTACGCTTTTAAACCAAAGTTGACGATATTTCTCTATCAACCAACGCGCATCTAATAGAGCCAGGTCGCCCGAGTCAAATACGCCCTCTTTCTCCGCGCGCAGTCTTGCATCAGATGCAATCTTCTTCAGACCTTCCACATAGTTGTGACTGGCGGATAGAAGAGCAACATTCTTCTCGTCTATAGCGCCTTGACCCATTTCTTCGATACCTCCAATACCGGAATTGTGCTTGACCGTTATTGCTCTAACAGATTAGCGTTTATCCGGCGTGCGCAGCATGGCGGATAAACGTCTGTTGGACTGGGCCGCCCATGGGCTGAGACACAGGTTCATGCAAAGGGGATTGTATTCAGCGCGCACCGGGCCGGCAGGTCAAAGGAACCCGGGATTGGGCGTAGCGGCGGTCCTTGCGTCTGGTCGGGATCATGATCGGGCTCCCTGAAGGCTCCAATGTCTTGTACAGTAGCCCCGTTTTCTGCTGAGATCCAGTCGCATGCACAGGCGGACCCACCCCCCCTTTTTTCAAGGGCGACACAAGGGATCCGGCGGTTCATACTCGTCAGGCCGAGGTCATCGTCGGTGCTCCGGGATGTCGGTTCGGTTCGGTCGCGGGCACAGTACCGTGATCACGCACGCGCGACCGACCCGGCATCGGGGACATGAATAGGTCGCGGGCGCGGAACGGCCTTCCGGGGAAGCGGTTGTGTCGGGTGGCGGTGCGTTCAACGCGCTGCAGATGCGCGGGAGCTTGGTCCGCCGGCAGCGATTGGCCACGAAGCCGTAGTGCCGCATCAGGCCCTTGGGCAGGATGTGCAGCAGGAATCGGCGCACGAACTCCTCGCCTGCCAAACGCATCACATTGGTCGGTCGTGGTCGCGGTAGTCGGTGTAGCGCAGCGAGACGTCCTTGGCATCGATGTCCAGGATACGCGCGTTGTCGATCGCGATTCGGTGGGTATAGCGCGCCAGGTAGTCGATCACAGTGGGGGGGTGTTTTCGTGAGAGTCCTTGGCGTAGGCCACCCACTCGGTGGCCATGAGTCGATCCAGCACCGCGTCGATCTCGCCTGGGCGCGTGACCCGATGCAGTTCACCCTCGGTGGCCGCCCGGCGCAGGGCCGCGGCGCCCTGGGTGTCTCACAGTGCCGCCATATATCCTCGACCCCCTCTCCCCGGTCAATTAGCCGTGTTTCTAATCATGTTCCCAGACGGAAACGTGGTTCCGGCATCCCCTTCCTTCTCGGTTCGAATCCATACGAACGCCATCGGCGAAAGCCTACGGCCCCGCCTCAGCGACGGCCAACAACGTGCGTGTTTACACGTGTGATCACCACAAAGCGTTAAGTGGGTGTCTCACCGCAAAGCGTTCTCACCACACTAATCGTCTCATATCTGTGCGCGGTCCTTCATAGGCATCAAATTTCGACTTGGTAGTCCTCGCCGTCTCTTACCTTTTTGAGCAATTCCACAGCAGCTTGCGAATACTTGTGGGCTTGCATTGTGTTCCCGGCAAGTATCGCAATATGGTACCGATTGTCTGCGGCCTTAATATCCGTTCCTTGCTCGCTCTTTATTTGATTAATCAACTGGTTTGCTTGATGCCAGCCCGGGTAGCCAAGCTTTTGGCCCACATGCGTCAAAGAAAACGGATACATTGCATTGACGGCGGACGGATCGTCAAGCGTAGTAATACCATAGAGCTTTGCCAATTCCTGCTCGCTTGAAACTGCATGCTCCAACGTGTCGTAATCTACCTCCACAATTCTTTTCGGAATGTCGTGGCGAACCAGCGAGTATGTGCGCGCCATCAGGGCACGAAGGATCTTGGGGCTCACAGATGGCAATGCTTCATTTGAACCAAGAGCATCAAAGACCCACCCAAATCCATCGGCGACAATACTCTTTACTCTGACGCTACGCTCGGCATCAATGGCAACGAGCCTCTCGGAGGCAAATGACATCTGCTGCTGCGCTTTGTTACTCCATTCAACTAAGTAAATGTTGGGTATGAGCTGGCCATGAGGCGACAGTATTTCGTCAATATCCGCAAGTATGGACCGAATATTTGGATCCTCTGCACTGTATCCCAAGAAGAAGAGCGGGTGCTCGGCAAAATAGGTGAGGAGCTTCGCGCTCAGGTACTTTTTCTTTGCATGAAACTCCTTATAGTCATTTCGCACGAATACAAGGCTTTCAGGCTCGGACGAGCACCCATGAATCTTGAGGATCTCTCCAATCTGGGCAAAGTTCCCGTTTAATATTTTTTGGCCGATGATAGGGCTGTACTCAGGGAACAGTTTCTCAAGAAAACGATCATAGTTCGTCGTAATAATGGCATGAGGCCTCACTTTTTGGAGAGACTCAAGTTCTTCCTTATGTGTTTCTTCTGTGCTCTCTGCGTCAGACGATAGCAACAGCTCCTCGAAATATCTTGCGACTTTGTACTTTATGTATATTTCGGCAGGTTGTGACGGCCCAAAGAGCTCAGGAGGAAAGACGCCTTTCCCGTCGCCCCAAGCCCACTCACGGTAGATGTCAGCAAATGCACTCCCTATGTCAATCGGGGAGTGGAACTTCTGCTTGTAGTAGCCGTAGTCCTTATCGATGAGGGGGCACGCATCGACCAATCTTTGAAGCAAACCTTCCCAAGAAGGAGCAAGAAAGTATCTCCGCGAGAGTCCAGACCCGACAAACAGAATCGGTTGAACGCCCATTGTGTCCATGCACGTGGCAATGTCATCGCGAATTCTCTCCTGGTACTGCTCAAACTCTTTGGTCATAGAAGCTTACCTCGCTCAGAATTGCTTGAAATGTCGTGTCCTAAATCTGGACAAAAAATAACAGATTAGAATATTGGCGATAGACAGATTCTGAGATATCCGGCATTTGCGGGCTCCAGAACACACGTCCGGGTACCCGTATCGCACTCACCGGCTCAGCTGCCCGGCAATCTGCGCTAGCGAGCCGAATAGTTCGAGCGTGTCAATCGCTCTGAATTCCTTTCTCTGCCCCGGTGCTCGAAGATAGCCCATGCGGTGCGGTAATCCTCTTCGCGGTCGGGTTTGTGGAAAGGGGCGTGGTATTCGATGGTGCGCTCGGTCGGGCCGCCAGGGAGGGTGTCGTCGAGGAAGGTCTTGGTGACGGTGCCTTCCTGGATGTCGCGAATGTCTTCCCAGCCGAGGGCGATGTTCTGCTCGCTGCGGGTTGGGCTGCGGATGCCGTAGCGGGTGCCTTCGTCGAGGTCGGCCTTGCGTGCCTTGCGTGGGAGGCCGACGCCGACGAGGCCTTTGCTGGGGGTGAAGACGATTCGGCCGCGGGCGTCGTACCAGGTGTCGGCTTCGTACTGGCGCATGACGGGGAACTGGACGCGGTAGATGGTGAGCAGTTCTTCGAGGGTTAAGCCGAGGGCTTGGGCGACGAGGACGTCGATTTCGAGCAGGGCTTGGCGGCGGGCAAAGTCCGCGCGTAGGGCGCAATTTCGCTGCAAGTCGGGGGTGAGGTTCGCAAAGAACGCTTGGGGGAGAATGCCGACCCTATCGCCTTCCGGAAAAACCGTCCATCGTTCCGAACGGAAGTCGGATCGCCATGCGGCTCGCCAGAGACTGCTATACAGCTTCGTCAAGCAATTTAGCGCAAGACTTCGGACAACGATGCCGCGACGGATAGTTTGCGCGGAATCTGGGAGGGGAAGCAACGACGCTATGTCGTTTCGGAAATGCCCTTTACCCGTCGACTTCACGAAAAAGTCAAAAACTACCGATGCGAACAGGCCCGCGAGATACGCAGTCTGCGACGTATCTTTGAGGCCTATCGAGAAGCCAAGATCGATGTGACCTACTTCCATCGGTGCAATGGCCGACTGAAGTGTCCTTTCTGAGGCGGAACCGATCATCGTACGGGAGATCACGCGGTAATAATCCGTCACACGCAAAGGTCGGGTTTCGCCCAAGTCAGTCCAGGGGACTTTCGGGGTCCGCGCGCGGTATTCGTCCGGGGTACAGGCTGGGACGTAGTTGGTGCGCGGGAGGTAGTCGTCGGGGAGGCTCTCGAGGTCGAGGACGTCGTAGTCTTTGTTGCTCTTACACCCGGTGCGTGGAGTTTTAAAGCACGGGTTACCGACGAAGAAGTGGGGACCAGAGAGGATCCATTCGCGGGGACTCGTAGGAAATCGGGTTTGGCGGCGTATAGTACCGTCCTGCTGGGCATTAACCTCGTTCCAGTGCTGAGTCGAATAGTACTCTCCCTTCAAATCGCTAAGACGGCGCGGCTGCGCGGCAAACTTTTCCAGAACCGATAACAGCGGTTGGGCATGCAGGGCCGGCAGCCGCGCTTCGGGTGGCGGAGTTCCCGCATCGTCGTAGAGCTGGGCAAACAACGCCAGTTGTTGCTCGCCAAGCTCGAGAATCCGCTCGGCGTGTCCTTGGGTGCCCCAGCGAACGCGGCTCCGCCCATCATCTCCCTCAATTTCCTCCTTGATACCCGGCACTGGGCCTTCGCCACGGTGGGAAAAGCAGGCGTCGATAGTGCGCGGGACGAAGAGATTCGAGATGTGTGCGATGCGTGGTGGCGCAGATTGCGGACCGTAAACGTTCACACTGTACCGCGTATGGTTGTCGACGTCCGCGAAGAGCTTCACCTCGTTGACAAACTGAAAATGCGCCCGCAGCCGTGGATACACCTCCCGCCGCAGCGGCCCACCGTTCGGATCGTCATAGATCCCCTCCGGATGCAGAAATCCGGCTACCCCATGCTCATTCCCGAGCTTCCACGCCATCGGCAAAAAGCACTTGTAGAGATTCGCCTTCTGCCCCGTCAGCGCCGGATAGTTCGCAGCCGCATTCAGAAAATTCTGCGTCCCCTCCGCCTCCTCATACTCGCTCCGCCACGCAGCCTCCAGCCCGGCATTCTCATGAAACGCCCGTTCCCGTAGCTGGGTGAGCTGGCTCGCACTGTACTTGCGCAGCATGAATAGCGGCTCGTGGTCGCCGAGGATGCCGGCTTCCTGCCATTCGACTTTGATCCAGGGGGGATTGCCGAGGATGAGGTCGAACCCTGGGGACCTAACCTCTCCCGCTTGCGGGAGAGGCGAGAAAACGTCGGCGAACTCGAGTTCCCAGTGGAACACGCGGCGCTGGTCGGCGATGCGCTGGGCGAGCTCTAGCCGCGGGAAGCTGTGGAACAGGATTTTGAGGTCGACGACGCCGAAGCGGTTGATGAAGCGTTTGCCGTCTTCGGGGTTTTCGGTGGGGGCGAAGAGGTCGCGCACTTCGTATTTCGGGCCGGCGCGGAGCGTGTCGCCGAGCAGCAGGTTTTCGAGGTCGAACAGGAACTCCTCGCGGTCGGGCAGGCTAGCGTGTTCGGCAATGGGCCAGAACCACAGCGCACACCAGTAGTCCATCACCAGCTTCAGGCGGCGGTAGGCGGTGGCGTTTTTCTGGTACTCGGCGAAGAGTTCGCCGGCGAGCGCCTGGTCCTTGTAGCGCAGCGGCGAGCGTTCGCCCTTCGCGTCGCGGCCGTAGATGGGGTACGGGTCGGTGGTGCGGCGGCGCAGGTCGGCGAGGCTGTTTGCGTGCTCGTGCCAGAGGTCGTCGATGCGCGCGCTCAGGCGTTCGAGGCGCTCGCGCTGTTCGCGGTCGAACGGGCGGGTGAAGGCCTTGCGCCAGGCGTTGATCGCCTGGATCTCCTCGCGGTAGAGGGTTTTCGCGACCTTGTCGGAGTAGTTGGCCATGCCGGCGTCGGGCAGCAGGAAGTGCCAGATGCGGCCCTCGGGGCGCGGCTGGCCGAGCGGCGTGCGGTCCGGGGCGCGGTTCAGCCAGCAGGCGTCTTCGTTCGGCTTCAGCGCGAGGCTGCTGCTGGGGTAGGTCTCGCGGCGCGCGCCGATCAGCGAGTTGCCGGCGCGCAGCTGCAGACCGAACCAGGGCACGTGGCGGTCGTCGGAGAGCGCGCCCAGCCACAGCGAGACCTCGGCCAGTTCGACCGCGACCGGGTTCAGGTCGACGCCGAAGACGTTGTGGTCGGCGATGTACATCTTCACGCGCTGCTTCTCGCGCGCGTAGTCGGCCTGGGGGATGCGCTCGCCGCGGGCGCTCTGCGCGAGTTCGAGGTACTTGTCGGCGAGCTGGTCGATGGCCTCGTTGATGAACGCCGCGGAGCCCATCGCCGGTTCGCAGATGCGCAGGCCGAGCACGCGCTCGGCGCGGGCGGCGTCGTTCGGCAGCGGGTCGAGCTGTTCGGCGTAGAGTTCCTTCAGCGCGTACTTGACCAGGCTGCGGGTGAGCACTTCCGGGGTGTAGTACGACGCGGATTTCTCGCGGTCGCGCCCGGCCAGGCGGTAGAGGAAGCGGCCCTTCGGGTGACGGCGCAACACGCGGTGACCGTGTTCGTCGCGGTCGTACACGCGTTCGTCGTCCTTGTACTGCTCGAGCGCGTCGGCGCTTACGAAGTAGCCGGTATCGAGCGGGTCCGGGTTGTCGTCCCCTGCCCTTTTCACTTCGTACAGGTCTTCCTGCGCGAAGAAGCCGCGGTAGGAGAGCAGCGCCTCGTACACCGCGCCGAGCTGGTTGATGCCGAGCCGTGAGTAGGAGATGCGGCCGCGCCGGCGCCGGCCCCCGCGTCCACCTTGGGCCGGGCGCGAGAGCGACATCAGGCGGATCACCTGTTGCAGTGTCTGGTTGGTGAACACCACGCGGTTCAGCAGCCGGGTGCGCTCCGGGTCGAACAGGTGCGATTGCAGCGGCGCCATGTCGAAGGCGTCGGCGCCGGTGTTCGTCGCGAGCAGGTCCTGCTGGCGGTTCGCGTGCGGCTGGTAGCCTTCCTGCACCAGGCGGAACAGCGTGTTCAGGCTGTCGTGGAAGTAGCGGCCCTGCTGCTCGGCGCTGCTGGTGAGCGGGACGAGTTCGAGTTCGCGCAGGTGTTCAAGGCTGTAGCCGTGCAGGTAGGTGGCCGCGTTCATCGGCGCGTAGCCGAGTTCCGGGCGGGCCTCGATGTAGAACAGGAACAGCAGCCGGTACATGTAGCGCAGGCATTGCAGCGAGAGCTGCGCGGCGTCGAGCTGGCCGGAGAAGATGCCTTCCTTGCGCGCGCGGGCCTGCTCGATGAGCTGCGCGGCGGCCTCGTTGCCGAGCAGCTCGATGGCCTCGCGCAGCGCGTATTTCAGGTCCTCGGAGACGCCATAGGCGTGCTTGTGGGCGTTCTCTTCCAGCGTGTCGAGCAGCGGCTGGCCACCGGGTTCGACCAGGGACTCGCGGTGCAGCAGCGCGGCGGCGACCTTCAGGCTCTCGGTCTCGCGGCGCGAGAAGAGTTCGACCCAATCGAGACGCAGCACACGGCCCTGCGCGAACTTGGCGCGGTCGACCAGTACCCACTGGCGCGGGCTCGCGAGCAATACCCAGCGCGGCGGGCGCGGCTGCGCGAGCACGAAGCGGCCGAGCGCAGTCTGCCATTCGATCAGGCCGCCGCCTTCGGCGTGCAGGGCTTTCGGCACCGGGGTCGCGGAGAGCGAGAGGTACTGCGCGGCGCGCAGCGGCACCGCGAGGGGGTCGAGGTCGGGTTCTTCCAGTGGGACGGCCTGCACGACCCAGAGCAGCGGCGCGCCGTCGGAGCCGAGGTATTCGGAGAGCACGGGGAATTCGGCGTCGTCGCCGGCGGGGAGGCGGCGCGGCTGGTAGTGGTAGCCGAGGGCTTCGAGCAGGGTGCGGACGAGTTCGCGCTGGGCCTCGACGCGGCGCTCGATCTGGCGTTCGCGTTCGAGGATGGAGAGGTCCTGGAGGTAGCTGTGCGCGAGGCGGTTCAGGCGGTTCCAGGGGGTGAGGTGGTGGTCGGGGAGCGGGCCCTGGTCGGCTTTGCTGGCGGCCTCCCGGGCAGCGGTTTCGGCCTGCTGCCAGCGTTCGAGCGCATCGCCGATGTCGTTCAGGAAAAGTTCGCTGAGGTAGTGCTCCGAGTAGAACTCGTTGTCGTTGACGATGCCGGCCCAGGTCATGGGTTAGAGCTCCGGGGCCAGATGGGGGGTGGGGTGGGTTTGAGGTGTGCGGGCGTTGGCGGGCGCCGGATGGCGGATGACGCTGCGCTCTTCCGCCCTACGGGTCGGGGCTTCGAGGGGCGCCGTGCGGCGGATGACGCTTCGCTTTTCCGCCCTACGGGTCGGAGCCGGGTATGCGTAGGGCGGAAAAGGCCGCAGGCCGTCATCCGCCATTCCCACCCCGGCCGCGGCCCATGCGTAGGGCGGAAAAGGCCGCAGGCCGTCATCCGCCGTCTCGGCGTCGGGCATTCGCTCGGCGTGTTGCTTAACGTTCACCGGAGCCTCCTTGCACCCGGTCTTCCAGGCCGCCGCCCCAATCGGGCGGATACACGCCTTCGCGCACGTACCGGTGGAAGGTTGAATACGGCCAATCGGCGACGGCGTTAACCCATCCGTGTTTGATCGGGTTGATGTGGACATAGTCGATGTGCGCAGCGTAATCCTCGTCGGAGAGGATGGTGTGTTCCCAGAACCGGCGCTGCCAGATGCCGCGCTCGCCGGGACGGGTGGTGCGAGGGCGCGCTGCCGCAGGCCGGGGCACCCTTTTGGCGAAAGCGGTTTTGAGGGCGCGCCAGCGGCCGGAGTAGTCGTGGTCGCCGGGCGGCAGGGTCCAGACGCAGTGCATGTGCTCGGGCAGCACGACCCAGGCGTCGATATGGAATGGACGGGCGCGCAGGACGTGGCGCACGGCTTCGCGCAGGGTGTCGATATGCTCGACGAGATAGCCGCTTTGGCGATCCGCAAGGTTGGCCGTGAAAAAGTAGGTTCCTCCCGGAACGCGATTCCGTAGATAGTTCGGCATGATTCCAGTCCATTGGAATGATGGGTTGATCGATACACGTACGGTAAACCGGAAAGCGTAGGGTGGAAAAGGCCACAGGCCGTCATCCACCGTTCGGGCGTGCGTTATGGTGCAACCGTCCGGGGCTTCGGCGCACGCCGTTTGGCGGATGACGGGCTTCGCCCTTTTCCGCCCTACAGGGGGCGTGGGGCAGACCCGTAGGGCGGAAGAGCGCAGCGTCATCCCGCCATCGCGGCGGTGGGCTTGGTACCGGCGCATGAGGCTTCGGCGCACGCCGTTTGGCGGATGACGGGCTTCGCCCTTTTCCGCCCTACGCGGGGCCGGGGCAGACCCGTAGGGCGGAAGAGCGCAGCGTCATCCGCCATCGCGGCGGTGGCCACGGTACCGGCGCATGGGGTTTCGGCACAGCCTCCTCGGCGGATGACGGGCTTCGCCCTTTTCCGCCCTACGCGGGGCTGGGGGGGGGGAAGCGCGCAGCGTCATCCGCCGTTGCCATGCCAGGGCGGCCTGCGTGGGCTGGGGTGGCGATCATGCTGGCCGGCCGGTGAAGGCGGCGATGACCTGGACGTAGGGGTCGGGTTCGGTCATTTGGGTCTCTTCGAGCCAGCTTTCGTAGTCGCGGAAGATGCGGTCGATGTGGGCGAGGCGTTCGTCGCGGCGGCGGGTCTTGAACACTTCGGGTTGGTTGCTGCGGGCGAGTTCGAGTTCGAGCTGTTGCACGTGACGCTGCTTCAGCGCGTCCATCGCAGCCATCTGGGTGTTCAGGCGCTGGTCGAGCACGGTCTCCACATCGTGTTTGTGCGCGCGCAGACGCTGGATGGCGAGGTCGACCACCCGCGGGAGCTGGGCCTGAAGGAACGTGGTGTCGCCGGGCACGCCGGGGTTCGGCACCTGCCCGGGTTCCAGACCCAGCCGGGCGAAGAAACGCGCCGGGTCCAGCTCCTCGGCCACTTCGCCGTTACGCAGCACGAAACCGACCCAGCGCTGGATCAGCAGGTAGCCGCGGCGGTTCGGGAAGCCTCCCTGGAGGAGGAACGCGGCCTCGTCGGGTTGCAGCCGTCCCGGCAGACGCAGTACCGGGGCGGTGTGGCGGCCGAAGGCGCCGAGCGCGCGGTCGGCCAGCCATTCCATCACCGGGTGCAGCGGCCACAGGTACTGGCGCTGCGCCCAGGGGCTGTCCTCGTCGCGGCGCCGGCGCAGTTCTTCCTGGATCTCGGCAACTTCCGGCGTGAGGATGAAGCGGTCGCCGTCGGGGCGGGACTCGGGCGGTAGATGGCGCAGGCGCTGTTTCAGGTCCGGCGGCGCAGTCAGCGTCAGCCGGCGCGCGGCGCGATCGGTTTCGGCCTGCATCGGCACGCCGCTTGCCCGCAGCCATTGCACCGCGTCGGCGGCGTAATGGAAGTCGTCGCGGTACAGGCTGAACGGTTGGTCGGCCACTTCGGCGAGTGTGTCGCTGGGCGCACGGTCGGGCAGGAAGGGCTCCAGCGGCGTGGCACTGGATTCGTGCTGGACGTCGAGGAACTCGGCGAACAGCGCGGCAAGATCGGCCTCCTCCCGCTCCAGGAACTCCGCCACCCGTTCTTCTTCCTGTTCCACCGAGTACTCGCCGAGAAATTCCGACGGATCGCCGATGTTGCGCTGCGCCTGTTCGTCCTTCTCGATCAGCACTTCGAGCACGCGCTGCTCGTCCTGGATGCGGGGATTGCGCGACTCGGTGATCAAGTAGCGGATCTGCGGCCGGCGCGTCTGTCCGTAGCGGTCGATGCGGCCGTTGCGCTGCTGGAAGACCATCAGCGACCAGGGCACGTCGAAGTGGATCAGCCGATACGCGAGGTGGTGCAGGTTGATCCCTTCGGCGGCGACATCCGAGCACAGCAGCAGGCGGACCGGGCTCTCACGGCGGCCGAAGTCCTCGACGATCTGCATCAGTTCCCGGTCCGGTCGATCGCCGCGCAGGATCGCGAGCTGCTTCGCACGCAGGCCGAGATCCTTGGCCAAGTGTTCTTCGAGAAACTCGAGGGTCCTCAGGCTTTCGGTGAAGATCACCAGTCGGTCGTCGGCATCTCCTGGATTCCAGCCCAGTGACTCCGGACCGGTACGCAGCAGCGCGAGCAGGCGCTGGTATTTGCTGAAGGCATCGGGGGTGATGGCGCACACGGCCAGATGCAGGCCGTTGAGCTTGTCGAGGTCGGCGGCCACCTCCTGCGCTGACTCCCGTTTCTCAAGACGACGGATGCGATTCTCGATGGTGCTCAGGCAGGCGGCGGGGCTGGAGTACAGCGCCTTCTTGAGCGTGGTCCGGAAGAGCTGGCTGCCACCCGCGTTGCGGCGTCCGTCGAGGCTATGGAAGCTCAGCGCCTCGAGCATCGCGTAGGCCTCTTCTTCCGGGTCGGAGGCGGTGTTGCGCTCAATCCCGATCTCGCGCTCCGGCAGGTGCTGCGCGAGTTGGGATTGCACGTCCTTCTTGAAGCGGCGAATCACCAGGCCCTTGTCGCGGAAGTCCTCGTGCGCGTAGTTGTCCGGGTCCGGGATCGCGGTGGGGTCCAGCATGTTCACCAGGCTCGCGAAGCTGCGCGCCTTGCCGTCATGCGGCGTGGCCGACAGCATGATCAGCGTGTCGGATCGGGTGGCGAGCAGCCGGGCGAGACGGGAACGCTGCGAGTGCGTGCTGCGCTCGGCAACATTGTGGCCCTCATCGATGATGATGATGTCCCAGTAGGCCTGTTCGAGGTAGTGCCGGTACTCGATATCCTGCTTCAGCGTGTCGATCGAGATGATCGCCCGGTCGAAGTAATGAAACGGGTTGTGGTTGCCGGGGATCTGGTTGCGCACCCGCTGGAGACCGAGCGAGTCCAGACGCGTGAGGCCGATGGTGAAGCGGTTCCAGAACTCCTGCTGGAACTGCGCGAGCATCGACTTCACCACCAGCACCAGGATGCGTTTGCCGCGCCCGCGGGCGATCAATTCGGAGACGAGGATGCCGGCCTCCAGCGTCTTGCCGAGACCGACCGCGTCCGCCACGAGAATGCGCGTACGTGGCTGGCGCAGGGCCTGTACCGCCGGATCGAGCTGGAACGGCAACGGGTCCAGCGCGGCGCGGTGGCCCAGAAACACCTTCTCGCCCGCGACCGGGGTCTTGCGGAACGCGGTTTCCAGGTACAGCAGGCTGGCCTGAAAGCCGCTGGATGTGTCGTCGGTGAGCAGCGTCTCGCGCGGATCGAGGATGCGGATGTTGCCTTCGAGCCTGGTCAGAAATCGCGCCCCGCGCCCGCGCACCAGTTCCGACAACCCCTCGCAACCGAGCAGGTAGCCCCCATCGGTCGCGCGATCCACGTGGCGAACCCGCCACTCCGCATCGCGGATCTCCACCCGCATCCCTGGCGTGTAATTCATTCCTGCGGCTGCCCCCCGATCTCCGCTGTCTCACGCAGCATGGTCACCGACAGAACCCTATCACGACCGTGGAATTGCAGGCTGATCGTGCGTGAGCATGCCCCCCGCGGCACGCAAGACGTCGCGAGAGGTGGCGACCACCTCCGGCACAACAGCATCAGCCGGCTGTTCAGAAGATGCCTTGCACCGCTACCTGATCCCGCACCTACTCCTCCTGAGGCCGGTTCTCGACTGTTCCAGCCCGCGCGCGAAACACACTCGCCAAGGTCGGGCACCCGCAGCTGAACCGCCCCGCGTTTTCCGGACGCGGGTTGAGGAGCGGCGCACCGGTGTCTGCTAGACTTCGGCCGGCATCCGACCCTCCGCGTGGACGATGGCCAGCCGATTCATCGAACAGCTTCGTCGTTCCCAGACGCATGCCGCCAGTAGCCTGCGCTCCACGCAGCAGTTGCGATACCAACTCGACGCGGGCGCCGAGGCGCTGCACTTGAGCTTGCACGTCGCCACCGTGGCGCCGAATGGCAGCATCGAAGCCACCGTCCCCTACCGGCTTCAGCCCGCGCATCTGCGCCATCCGCCCCCGTTTCTGAGCCCCGACGACCGGCGATTGCTGAACGCGCTCTCGGTGCATGCTCCCGGCTGGGTGCAGTCGAGTGCCGGGCCACTGCCCGACTCGCTGGACCTCGACTGGCTCCGGCAACTTCTCGACACCCGACGGGTCCAGGATGGCGAAGGAAACCCGATGTGCTGGGGCACGCCGGTCGCTGCCGGCTGTGGCTGGCGCGTCGACCCCGACGACGGTTGCCAGCGGCTCGTCTGGGAGCTTCCTGAACCGCTGCGGCCCCTGCCGACACGCCCGCCGGGCTATTGGGATCCGACGACGGGGCAATGCGGGGAAATCCGGTCGGAATATCCGCCGGCGGCTGTTGCCTGGCTCGCCAATGCGCCAGCGCTGCCACCCGATGCGGTGGCCGCGTTCCTGCGCGACCAGGGTACGCGACTCGCCTCCTGGGGCCTGCCGCAACCGAGACCACTGCCGCGGCGACGGCTGCGGCCGGCACCAGGGGGCATGCTTCGGCTGTTCAGCTTGCCCGAGGGCACTCCGGGTACACGCGACCGCATGCGGCTCGGGTTTCGTTACACCGACGAGGGACAGGAGGCCGTGTTCGAAGCCGGCGACGCCCAAAGCGACTGCACCGTGGTGGCGCCCGATGCCGGGGAACGGCTGGTCTTCCAGCGCGACCCGGTTCGCGAAGACGGGCTTCGCCTGCAGCTGCACGCCGCGCTCTCCTCCTGCGCCCCCCGGGTGCAGGACGTCAGGGACATCGCGTTCGCGGAGCCCCGGGGCTGGGTCGAGGCGATGACGCGGGTGCTGCCCGCGCTGCGCGCCGAGGGCTGGCGGATCGAGATCGAACCCGGCTTTCGCCAGTACTGGGTACGGCCGGATTCGGTCGCTGTGGACACCCGGTGGCTGGATCGGGACTGGTTCGAACTGGCGTTGCGGATCGAACTCGATGGGAAACCGGTCGCGCTACTCCCGCTGCTGGCACGTCTGCACGACAGATACCCTGTATCGGAACTGCGGAACATGCCCGCGGACCGGGAGATCGCGTTGTCCATGGACGACGGTCGCCAGGTGCTGATGCCCGTGGGCCGCGTGCTGCACTGGATCCAGATCTTCGGAGAACTGCTCGATGGGGAGACGATCCAGGGCCATCTGCGCCTGCCGGCGTCCCAGGCGACACGGCTCGCGGAGCTCGACGATGGCGCGACCGTATTCGGCGCGGACAACACCGGCCTGCTCGAGCAAGCCCGGACGCTGCGCCGCGGAGTCACCACCGAGGATTTCCGGACGCCGCCCGGGCTGCACGCGCAGCTGCGCGGCTACCAGCGGCTCGGGATCGCCTGGCTGCAGCAGCGGCAACGCCTGGAACTGGGAGGCATTCTGGCCGACGACATGGGCCTCGGAAAGACGTTGCAGGTCCTCGCGCATCTGATGCTGGAGCGCGCCGAGGGGCGCCTGCACCGTCCGGCATTGGTGGTCGCTCCCACCAGCGTGCTCGGCAACTGGATCGCCGAGGCTCGCCGCTTCTGCCCCGAGTTGCGGGTTCTGTTGCTGCACGGAGCAGCCCGGCAGCCGCTATGGGCCGCCGTCGACCGCCATGAACTGCTGGTTACTTCGTACGCGGTGCTGGCCAACGATCTCGACCAATGGCGGGGACAGGAACTTTCGGCGGTGTTTCTGGATGAGGCGCAGGCGATCCGCAACCCGCGGACCCGTATCCACCGCGCGGTCCGCGAGTTGCGCGCATCGGCGCGGTTCTGTCTCACCGGAACGCCGTTGCAGAACCATCTGGGTGATCTCTGGGCACTGCTCGATTTCGTGCTCCCGGGCTGCCTCGACAGCGAGGCCGCGTTCCGCCGGCGCTATCGCCGCCCGATCGAGGACGACGGCGACACCCTGCGCGCGCAGGCGCTGTTCGATCGCATCGCCCCGTTCCTGCTGCGCCGGACCAAGGCCGAGGTCGCGACCGATCTGCCCGCCAAGACCGAGGTCACCCTGCGGCTGCCGCTGGAAGGCGCGCAACGCGAGCTGTACGAGCTGTTGCGCCAGCGCAGCCTTGCCGAGTTGCGCGCGACCCCCGGCGATCATGGCCCGGAACCACTGAACGTGCTCAACGCCCTGCTGCAATTGCGCCAGCTTTGCTGCGACCCGCGCCTGCTCGATGCCGAACGCTACCGCGATACCGGGTCGGCGAAACGCGAGCACCTGCGCGCGATGGTGCGCGAACTGGTCGAGGAAGGCCGGGTCCTTCTGGTGTTCTCGCAGTTTCGCCGCATGCTGGACTGGATCTCCGAGGATCTGACCGAATCCGGAATCGAGCACCAGATGCTGACCGGGCGCACGCAGAACCGCCAGGCGGTCATCGATGCCTTTCGGCAAGGCGCGGGACAGGTCTTTCTGATCAGCCTGAAGGCCGGCGGCACCGGGCTGAACCTGACCCGGGCCGACACCGTGATCCACTACGACCCCTGGTGGAACGACGCGGCGGAGCGCCAGGCCACCGACCGCGCCTACCGCATCGGACAAACCCAGCCGGTGTTCGTGTACCGGCTACTGGCCGAGGACACGGTGGAAGAGCGGGTCCATGCGCTGCAGATCCACAAGCGCAGGCAACTCGAGGGCGTGTACGCCGCGGCGGAAAGCGAGGGCGAACGCCTCAGGCTCACGCACTCCGAACTCCTGGATCTGCTGGAGCAAGGCGGGTAACCCTGCGCCGCAGGACACCCCCGGCGGCTCGTTCCGGCTGCCTTCGCGCCGCTTGCGCGAAAGCGCGCATCCGTGGCGAACTGCCTATCGCGATGGAGCATTGGAGGTCAGCAGGTCTCGCCATGAGCATCGATGACAACGGATTGCCGGGCCCCGAACTGCCGCGGCTGGACCTCGCCACCGTGGAGCGGCAGGTGCAGCAGACGGGTGCCTACTCGGCGCTGGAGTGGCTGCTCGAATCGGCATTGCTGCCGTATCCAGCCTACGAACGCTGGCGCCTCGGAGAGATTCCGCACCTGGAAAAGGCGATCGAGGCCGCGCCGGAAGACTGGACCCGGCGACTCCGGGAGGGCGAGGCGCACGCACAGGCGCTGCAGCTCGTCCATGAAGCGCAGACCTACCAAGGCTGGCAGCCGGGGCGGGGCGAACAGACACTGGCGCTGAGCCCGATTCCGGCCCGCCAGGTCTTGCTGGCACGGCGTTGGGTACGCCCCGCCGATCTGCCCCAGCTCGATCTGTTTCTGGACAACGGGGCCAGCGCGGCGGAGAACGACCTGCACCGCGCACTGGCGGCCCGGAACGCGTCCGACGCCGACGCCAGCTACGAACGCCTGTGCCGGATCGCCCCGAATCACGCCGGGCTCGGCGAATACGAGATCCTGGTGCTGTACGCGCGCCACACCGAACAGGCCGCGCCAGTCGCCCCCGAGGCCTGCGCCGAGCTGGCGGCCCTGCGGGAGGAGATCGCGCCCTTGTGCTCTTCCGATCTGCGCGCTCAGGCGCGGGACTATCTGGCGCCGGCCTGGCGACGCCTCGCCGCGGCGCTGCCCCGCGCGGATTTCGACCCCGGCGATCCCGACCTGCACGCAAGCTACGCCGAGACGCAAATCCCCGACTGGGACGCCGTGATCGCTTCGGTGCAGGCGGTTGCGGATCATGCGCAGCACCCTGCTTTGCTGGCACGCCTGGCGCAGGCCTTCCAGCACCGCCAGAGACCGGAGGCCGCCACGCTGGCCTGGGCACGCTGCAGCGAACGGGCCCCGGACCTGTCTCCGGCCGATCTCCTGCGCGCAGCGTCGCCGCGCCTGTACCGCCGCGCGCTCATGTTCGAGGAGCTCGACGAGCCGTTGGAGCCGACGGACTTCCCGGCCTGGCTGCTGCTGCGGGAACCGGGCCTGGTGCATCACCTGGACCGTGCCGATTCACCGGCTCCGGTCGGCGCCGTGTTCACAGCGATGGCCGAACTGCTGCGCACCCACCTGCGCGGGGCCGACGAGGTCGAGGCCCGGCAGCGCCTGCAGGCGCTGCGACCGCCGCTGCTGCGCGCGTATCTGCAGCACGGCCCCGGGTAGGACGCGTCGCTTCCGAACGGGTCGCGGACGGCCGTCCTCGGCCAGCGGCATCGTTGCGGTAGCTACCCCAGGACAGGAAGATCCGCATGCCACCACGAACGGGTGGCAACGCATCCGCCGGCCCGCGGCGCCTCGAACGCCTGGAGTCAGCCTGGGTTTAACGTGAAAGTCACGGCCTGTCTCGGGTCCCGGGCGACCCGTAGGGCGGAAAAGCGCAGCGTCATCCGCCATACGGCGTTCGCAGTGCCCAGGCGCCCGCGGCAATCCGGGCACCAGCTGGCGGATGACGGCCTTCGGCCTTTTCCGCCCTACGCCTCTTTCATCATCGGTGGTGGCCACATAGGCCATGGAAGTTCCTGATTATCACGGAAGCTCCGCAAGCTGGAACGGGCCATCCTTGAAACCAGCGTCATCGCGAGGAGCGAAGCGACGTGGCGATCCAGACGGCGATGGTCTACCCCGCGCCGCCTGGATTACTCGCTGCGCTCGCCCTTCGGGCCAGCCTGCGGCTGTTCAATGCGCTATGCGCATTAGTGCCGCGCTACGCTCGCAATGACGACCGACGCAGAGCAGTGTCGCACTGGCTGAGGAGATTTCGTGATACTCAGGTGGAAGTTAGCTTGAGCTCTTGCCGTTAGCCGGTTTGCTCCGGGAAAAGCCCTGGCATCCATCTTCCCGCCAGCCTAGCGGGGAACGCGAGGCGCAGGGGGGCGCGGGTGCTCTCGGAGGTCAGCACCTCATGGTCGATCAGGGCCGAGGTGACGCGACGGGCCTGACGGTCGCCGACATTCAGCAGTTTGGCGACGTCGCCTCGTGGCAGTTCTCCCCGAAAGAGAACGGCTTCGAGCACTGCGCCTGAGTTCGAGGGCAGCGTGTCGGCGCGGATTTCCTCTTCGGCCCAGATCAGGATGCGATCACGCAGGCGTTCCGGCTGGACCAGCTTTTCCATGAAATCGACCTGATCAATGCAGGTGGTGAGGAAGAACCGCGTGAATTCCGCCAACGCCTCTTCGGACAAGTGGCCCCTGCCGTCGAGATCGTTGTGGCGCTCGGCATCGCAGGCCATCAGTCGTTTCTTGTACCCGTTCTCGTTTCGGGCGAGGCCGCGGGCGATCGACCAGATGCCGCCGGTATCGAGCGTGTCCAGCAGCATCGCGTAGGACATCAGCCGGGCGACGCGGCCGTTGCCGTGAAGGAACGGGTGAATCCACAGCAGGCGATGGTGTGCCGTCGCTGCGGCGAAAATGGCGTCGGTGCGGCCCAGCTTGGTGTAGGCGGCGGCGAACCGGTCCATGAAACGCGGCAGAGCGCCGGGGCTGACGGGGACGTGGTGGCCGACCTTCACATCGCGGTGGCGAAGTGCGCCGGGCGTGACTTTGATTTTCTCGCCGGTGTCCGGGTCCGTGATCCAAAGCAACTCTTCGGGCAGCAGCTCGCAAAAGCGGCGGTGGATTTCGAGGGTGGCATCCGGCGCGGTGGCGTCCCCGGCAAGCCCGCCTTCATCGATCCATTGCTGGACCGTGATGTGGGCTTTGGCTTCGAGCTGGAGGTTCCGCTTTTCGGGGTTTGCGCTGTAATCGTTCTTGAGCGCGCGCTCGATATCGACCGGATGGGTGTCGTGACCCTCGATGAGGTTGCTGTAGTAGCAGTTCATCGCCCGTACGAGATCGGCCAGCGCCGTCAGCACCCCCGGCGGCAGGCTGCGGCGGAAGCCGGCCGAGCGGGCGGCGAGTTCGACGGCAAGGTCGGTGAGCGCCCTGCGGTGCCTCGAGCTCTCGCTGATGAGCAGCGGCTCCATCAGGCCGATGCTCTCGCCGCGATCCGCAGGGACCGTGTCTTTGGCCGGACTTTTGTCCGCTTTTATGTCCGGTTTGGAATCACTCATAAATCCAATTCTATCATCCGCTTATGACCCATCCCAGCTTCACGTTAGCCTTTCCCATGTCCGGTTGTACTGCCGGATCATCCGGGCAGGTTCAGCCGCTCGCAATCACCTCAAGCGGCATTGAGGACGTCCCCTGAAGGAAGGTTTCGGTCCCCCGAGCACTTCGAGGGCGGCCGGCGCGATCTTCGCTTTGGACAGGCCCGGCTGCACGATCACGCCCCGGTAGGCGAAGCTCAGTTCGCGGCAGGCATTGGGCAAGCTGCTGGACATCGCGCCGGGAGCCGCGCTCGAAACGCGACGCGCCGCTGGCTTTCAGGCGCAGGTCCTCCTGATGGAGCAAGTGCTTGAGTAGGCGGCGGGGCTTTTCGCGCCAATGAACCGATTCTTGCGCCTGGCTGCAGGCGGTATAGAAATCGTCAATGCCGGCACCCGGCTTGTCCGAGGCGGAATGCTTGCCTTGCACGACCCGCACGCGCAGTTCCTGCCCTTTGCGTTTCAACGCCACGACATCGGCCACCTCGCCGGCGCATGCCGAACAGAGGTGGTTGGCGTACAACAGGCAGGTGTGGGCCCGGATCCACCAAACGCCAATCGCCTCGGGCGCCGAGACCAGAGCTCTGCTACTGGGACTGCTGCGCCACGAGACCCGGCAGTGGCAGGGCTCGGCCCGGAGCCGCCACTCCGAAAACGTGCACGAATGACCACGAGTGACCGGCTGCCTACGCGCTACGGTCTTCTCCCGGACGCGATGACCCGGGGTGGCGCTGCAACGGAGGCAAGGTCTGCGATTGTCTACCTGCCGGTGGACGGGTGGAGTACGGCCAGATGATCCAACTGGCTGCGTTGGCCCCGCGGGTAGCAGCGGCTGAATGCGCGACGGGAACGCAATCCGCCGGGATGACTCCGGAGGCTCCTGGCGATCAAGTCTCGGTGGATGCCGCCCAGTCCTCGATTCTCAGGCCGCCGATGCGGCTAAACTCGCGGGTATTGTGGGTTACGAGAGTGGCGTCTTCCGCCAGCGCGTGGCACGCGATCCATAGATCGTTGGCGCCGATGGGGGTACCGCTGTCTTTGAGACGCGTGGCCTGCTCTGCATAGTGACGGCAGATGCCCGGTCCGGCCGGGTAACGCACCGGCACCTGCCGCGCGAGGGCTTCAAGCCGGCGAACGACCTCGGCTTTGCGCGTGCTTCGCTCGGCCCCTTTGAGCAATTCGGCCCATGTGACAAAGGACATGCACAGTTCATCGGCGTCGGGTAACTCATCGATGCGCTGTCCAATGCCGGGCGGCCGATTCTTGATCAAGTAGATCAGGATGTTGGTGTCAAGCAGGTAGGTCACAGGACCTCACGCTCCTGCACCGGCAAGGAAGAACGCTGTTCGGCCTCCAGCGCGGCAACGAAGGCGTCATCGACCTCGCTCAGCGCCTGTAGCGTCCGCATCAGTGCCGTGCCGCGCTGCGCGGGTAGTGGATGAATCACGAGATCGCCGTCCTCTTTGCGGGATATGCTCACACGATCGGTGTCCAGCCGGAACTCGGCGGGAATGCGAACCGCCTGACTGTTGCCGTTGTTGAAGACGCGGGTGGTCAGTGTCCCCATGAGGCACCTCCGAATGTGTACTTGCGTGTGTGTATTCTGGCTTGTGTTGCCGGGACTCGCAAGCCGCGAAGTACCGGCGCCTTCCGGGCAGGCCCGTCACGGCGTGGATGCCTATCTTTCGGGGCAGGCGTGTTCGCTTCCCCGGCGGTCCGTGTGGCACACCGGCACCCTCTTTTCTACTCGCCGGACGTAACCGTCCGTTGTCGGCCAGCTTGCGGGCACGACGATTCCCGATGCGGGTGGCTGGTTCGGGTCGGCAAGAGCCCCCCGATCGGCCAGCGTCGCGGCGGCCGACTCGAAGCGCCAAACCCTCCGTTCAAGACGGGGGCATCGCCGTCCCTTTTGCCGAAGACACCGCGCGCCTGGTCGGGGCTTCCAGCATTCTCGCCAGCGAGAGCTTCAGCGCCGATGCTCCAAGAGGCAGAGGCCGGACGCTGCTGCGAGTGGATCGAAGAAAACCTCGGGCGGGGAACGAGGGTCCACCGTCCTCTTGCTATTCCGGGACATCGTGACCTTCATTCCAGGGCAACGTGACCGGTGATTCCGTTGGGACGTGACTGATCAGGTCTTGGCGAGGAGTCGTCGGTCACCGTCGCCGGAATGTGCAGCCGCGCGAGGGAATAAGCGGTTCGCAGCATCGCGCGCGGGAATCGACGGAGAGTGCGGCTAGACTTCAACCGTCACCATTCGGAATCCGAAGCCTGTGAACCGTATTCTGCGCTACCTCCTGCCGGCTGGCGTCCTGGCCTTGCTGGCACCACTGACTCTTTGGTGGATGTTGCCTGCACCGGTGACGGGCAAGCTGGTGGAATATCACGAAGAGACGCCGGTCGCCGGTGCGACCATCACTATCCGCCGCCAGGGCTGGGGCCGTAGCGATCATCATGGGCAGCTGATCTGGGACAAGGGCTATGTGGCCACCGCCACCACGGATGCCGAGGGGCACTTCCGCGTGCCCATGCCTGGCCCAGTATGGCTCGTGGGCAGCGGCGGTGGCCGACTAACGGCAGAGGCGGAAGGCTTTCACACCCTCAACGTGGGCTACGTCGCGCCGGGAGCGAAGCTGCATCTGCAGACGGTGGCAAACCACCCCGAGCGGCTACCCGGCGGCACGGCAGTCCTCGGCTGGGATGAGGCCAGCGAGTCCTTCGGCTGGTCGTTCATTGACCACGCGCCGACCCGCGATCTGGCGCTAGCGGATCTTTATCCCCTGAAATTGAGCCGCAAACCCTTTGAGGTCATCCTGGCGGTACCCGATGGGGGAGGCTTGCACTTCGTGACGGCCGAGGCGCAGGAGGTGACCACACCTTCCGAGGACTACCTTCTGCGCTATCTGGATGCCTCTCCCGAACCGCCCACGGCGGAGCGTCTGTCCCTGAGCGACACGCCCGGCACGATCTTCCTGCGTACCGCGCAGGGACGACACGCCAAGCTGGCCTGGGAGCCCAGCACGGTGATGTCGATGTCCGGAAGCGTGCCCGGTCTCGAGGCCTCGAGCCAGCAGATGCTCTCGCTGCGCTTCCTATATCGCCCTGGGCCGGGGTATATGCTGCCTTTTCAACCGCCGCTGCTCCGGGTCGATCCCGTGCGCGCGGCGCTGTTCGCCACCCTGCCGGAGGAAGGGCCGCCGGAGACAGGACCTCGCAACTATCGGTTGGTGGTGACGGACGGCGCCGGCAGAGAGCTGGAACGCCAGCACTTCGAACTTGCGCCGGGTATCCCGTTGAACCTGAGGACCTGCGCTGAGGGCGCACCAGTGGTCTGGCGCTTCGAGGCCTTGCGACTGGAGTACGACGAAGACGATCTGCCGCGGTTGGCAATGACGTTGAAGGCCGAGCGCTCGGTGCACCATACGGTGCCTCAACTGGTCGGCCCGAGGCACGATACCCTGTTCGAGGTGCGTGCCTTCGACACCAACTACAGGGGCCACGACCTACAGGTCAGAATCCGCGAGTTCCCCGGGGGAACCGGCCCAACCGGTTGTGTGGCACCGCCCTGAGACCAGAAACACCCCGGCACGGAATCGTCACCTCCGTCCGTCCTCCCGCTGCGAGCAGGGTGCGATCAAGCAGCGCGGGTCAAGGCTGCTGGGACCCGCTCGAACTCCAGGTTGCGGCATTTACCGTGACACGTTGAGCCTTTCTGCGTCCCCTGCACCGCACGGAGATGCTGGCAATTCGCCGGCCAGCATTCGTTGACAAACCACGGCGGCGTCCCTCGAACTGAATGTCCCCTGCAGCCTTCCGCTCGGGATCGGCGCCGTGATTCTCGCTGCCATGAACTCGCGATCACCGAGAACAATGCGAATCACTCTGCCCCGGGTCTCCTCCGTGAAGTCCTCAAAACTCGCGGAACCCGATTCTGTCGATTTAATGAATACCGGCCGGCCTTCAGCATGTGGCGGCAGAAGCCGATGCCCTGGCAGCTCGATGTCTGCACGGGATCGCACGCCTTTGTTGTGACTTATTCGGTAGACTCAACCTGGGTCCGGGGCATGCCGTCCGACCCATACTGCTATTTGCAAGGAGACCGAGATGCGATCGCTGCTCTTGAGTGTTTGGCTCGCCCTTGCCGCCGTAATCGCGAGCGCGGCACAGGCGGAGCCGGTCGTCCGCGTTAACTTGGCCGCCGAAGAGATCAGCGCAGTGGCGATGGACGGACAGCAGGTCTGGCTCCGACTCCGACCCACGGCGGTGAGCCGACTCCAAGCGATCACCCAGCAACATCAGGGCGAGTTACTGGAACTGACGGTGGCCGGGCACCAGGCGCTGAAGTCCCGGATCAACGAGCCCGTGAGCCCCGGCGTCATTCAGATCAATGACCCGGACCCGGTCCTGCGCCAGGAACTGCTTGCCCTGCAGCATCAGCTCCAGCAGGGCGACGGTTCGCGCTAAGCCTCGCCTTCAGGTGCTCGATCCGGCCGCGGCCGGTTCCGTGCCCAGGGCACACACGCGCGTGCTGGGTTAGGTGTTGCCCCCCCAACCAATGGCCTGCCGGTCACAGTTTCCCGGATGAACATGGGGCCTCAGCCGAAATGACTTGAAGATGCCGGCATTTGGACAATGGGCTGAGCAGTTCCGGATTCCTATTTTCTGTCTCGGGTCGAGGACCTTTTCCAGGCTTCGGAAGCCTTGATGCAGGAGGTGATCAGATGTCGGCTGCACCAGCAACAGCGGTCCGGAATTAGTACCCGCTGACTGCCCGTTCTGGGTCGGCTCGAGACACCGTATGACCAATCGTGGCAGTGGTCGGCCCGAAGCCTTCGTTCCCGTATCATCCATCAACGCCGGCTGAGCTTGTTGTTGGGCGACAACGAGGAACAAATCTGCGTGCCGTATCAAATGTGAAACGTGACGCCGTGGTCGCCAGCTACCTGGACCACTTTTTGAACGTCCGGTGGACCCGGTGGAATCTCGCGATCCAGGGCAGTGAACATTTGAATTGCTTTGCTTCCCGTTCCGGTGATTTCCAGCATTTCGCCGCCACCGGGACCATAGTTGAAAGCGTGAACGACACCGGCTGGAACGTGGACAAATGTGCCTGCCACGCACATCGTACTCTTGCCAGCACAAGTAAACTGAACTTGGCCCTGAGTTACATAAAACGACTCGTCCCAGTCGTGGCTGTGCGGCGGCGGTCCGGTTCCCTCGTCGCCTGACTGGAGCGTAACTTGCTGGCTTTTCCCTTCAGCAGCCGAAACAAGGACCGTTACGCTAGTACCGATGACGCTGAGGGCAGCGCTGCGATCACCCGGCTGCACGACGAATTGCTTTGGACTCATGGCTCTGACCTCCTCTGTGTAACGATAGCGGGTACTTCCGCTAGCCGTATTTCTCTTGCCCAAAGTTCAATAACGAGAACCGGCTATATCCTCGATAGCCAGATTCTGTATAGCACGGCCCAGCTTCCGTGTCGCGCAGTCCGGATCGGTCCGTGAGCATGCCGTGCCCGACCGTCACCGCACTGGGGTGGCTTGGGGCGAGAGGAGATTGTGGCGCTGCTTCAGCCACATCGGGCGTCAGCAATGAGGTGATTTGGAGACTTCCGGGCAGGTTTCGTCACCGGCCGCTCCGGGTCGAAAACGGGCTTACCGCCGGTGCGATTCGCGGAGCGCTGGAACAGGTGAGACAGAGCTCGAAGGCTGAACCTGGTTCGGACTTTCAAAACCCTGCGCCGCAGGACACCCACGCCGGCTCATTCCGGCTGCCTTCGCGCCGCTTGCGCGAAAGCGCGCATCCGTGGCGAACTGCCTATCGCGATGGAGCATTGGAGGTCACAGGTCTCGCCATGAGCATCGATGACAACGGATTGCCGGGCCCCGAACTGCCGCGGCTGGACCTCGCCACCGTGGAGCGGCAGGTGCAGCAGACGGGTGCCTACTCGGCGCTGGAGTGGCTGCTGGAATCGGCATTGCTGCCGTATCCAGCCTACGAATGCTGGCGCCTCGGAGAGATCCCGCAATTGGAAACGGCGATCGAGGCCGCGCCGGAAGACTGGACCCGGTGGCTCCGGGAGGGCGAGGCGCACGCACAGGCGCTGCAGCTCGTCCATGAAGCGCAGACCTACCAAAGCTGGCAGCCGGGGCGGGGCGAACAGACACTGGCGCTGAGCCCGATTCCGGCCCGCCAGGTCTTGCTGGCACGGCGTTGGGTACGCCCCGCCGACCTGCCCCAGCTCGATCTGTTTTTGGACAACGGGGCCAGTGCGGCGGAAAACGACCTGCACCGCGCACTGGCGGCCCCGAAACGCGGCCGACGCCGACGCCAGCTTCGAACGCCTGTGCCGGATCGCCCCGAATCACGCCGGGCTCGGCGAATACGAGATCCTGGTGCTGTACGCGCGCCACATCGAACAGGCCGCGCCAGTCGCCCCCGAGGCCTGCGCCGAGGAGCTGGCGGCCCTGCGGGAGGAGATCGCGCCCTTGGCGCACACGCGCCTGCGCGCTCAGGCGCGGGACTATCTGGCGCCGGCCTGGCGACGCCTCGCCGCGGCACTGCCCCGCGCGGATTTCGACCCCAACGATCCCGACCTGCACGCAAGCTACGCCGAGACGCAAATCCCGGACTGGGACGCCGTGATCGCTTCGGTGCAGGCGGTTGCGGATCATGCGCAGCACCCTGCTTTGCTGGCACGCCTGGCGCAGGCCTTCCAGCACCGCCAGAGACCGGAGGCCGCCACGCTGGCCTGGGCACGCTGCAGCGAACGGGCCCCGGAAATGTCTCCGGCCGATCTCCTGCGCGCAGCGTCGCCGCGCCTGTACCGCCGCGCGCTCATGTTCGAGGAGCTCGACGAGCCGTTGGAGCCGACGGACTTCCCGGCCTGGCTGCTGCTGCGGGAACCGGGCCTGGTGCATCACCTGGACCGTGCCGATTCACCGGCTCCGGTCGGCGCCGTGTTCACAGCGATGGCCGAACTGCTGCGCACCCACCTGCGCGGGGCCGACGAGGTCGAGGCCCGGCAGCGCCTGCAGGCGCTGCGACCGCCGCTGCTGCGCGCGTATCTGCAGCACGGCCCCGGGTAGGACGCGTCGCTTCCGAACGGGTCGCGGACGGCCGTCCTCGGCCAGCGGCATCGTTGCGGTAGCTACCCCAGGACAGGAAGATCCGCATGCCACCACGAACGGGTGGCAACGCATCCGCCGGCCCGCGGCGCCTCGAACGCCTGGAGTCAGCCTGGGTTTAACGTGAAAGTCACGGCCTGTCTCGTGTCCCGGGCGACCCGTAGGGCGGAAAAGCGCAGCGTCATCCGCCGTACGGCGTTCGCAGTGCCCAGGCGCCCGCGGCAATCCGGGCACCAGCTGGCGGATGACGGCCTTCGGCCTTTTCCGCCCTACATCTCTTTCATCATCGGGGGTGCTCCCCCCGAGGGCATGAAAGTTAGCGTGAAAGAACCTGACGTTGGGGCGAGCGAGATTCTGGCGTGACGCATCCCGGTGCGCAAATGCCTGCTTGCGGGACTCGAAGAGCCTGTGTGGCGGCTCAGGTGGCGGTGAGATAGCCGTGCTTTTCCAGCATCTTCAGCCAGCGCGGCGCGTTGCGCTGCACGACGAGAGCCCTCGTAATCGACGGTGCGATCCTGGTAGGGGGCCGCATGATTGAGCATGGCGTAGACGATGCGCAGGAGCTTGTGCGCCAGGGCCACGATGGAGCGCTTGTGTCCCTTGCGGATGGACAAGGCCGAAAACTTGTCCTTGAGCGCACAGCGGGTGCGGGAGGCGGCTTGCGCGAACTCGCACAGCAGGCGACGGACCCAGGCGTTGCCCTTGCGCGTGCGTCCGCTTTTGCGTTTGCCGGCGCTCTCGTCGGTTGCCGGGGCAGATGCCGACCCAGGACGCGAGGCGTTCGGCGCTGCCGAAGCTCGCCATGTCGGTACCGATTTCGACGAGCAGCATGGCGGCGCCAATGCGGTCGATGCCGGGCACGGTTTCCAGCAGGCACACCTGCGGCTCCCAGGGGGCCAGACCCGCAAGCAGTTCCTGTTCGAAGCGGGCGATCATGGCCTCGAGGTACTCGATGTGCGCCAGAACCTCGTTGAGCACGAAGCGGTGCCTGGTGCTCAGTTCCTCCGGTTGCAGGGCTTCGAACAGTTCTTCGCGGGAAGCCCGCAGGCGGCCGGCGAGGTCGAGGATTGCGTGCATGGGGCATCGGCGAGCAGGGCCTTGATCATGGCCCGTGCCGACGCGCCGTGTACGTCGGAGACCAGCACGTTCAGGCGAATCCCGGCATCGGTCAGCACCTTGTGCAGCCGGTTCTTCTCCGCGGCCAGCATCCCGACCAGCTTCTG
Source organism: Thioalkalivibrio nitratireducens DSM 14787 (assembly GCF_000321415.2). Taxonomy (NCBI): domain Bacteria; kingdom Pseudomonadati; phylum Pseudomonadota; class Gammaproteobacteria; order Chromatiales; family Ectothiorhodospiraceae; genus Thioalkalivibrio; species Thioalkalivibrio nitratireducens. The sequence continues at coordinate 2,343,232 of NC_019902.2, forward strand.
GCGCTGCCGGGCGATCAGGCGCAGATGGCGGATCTCGGCCGGAGGAATGAACGAAGCCCGCAGCAGACCGGCACGGGCCAGCGTGGCCAGCCACTGGGCATCGGAGAGGTCGGTCTTGCGGCCAGGCACGTTTCGGGCGTGACGGGCATTGACCACCCAGGCCATGACGCCCACACGCTCAAGGGCCGCATAGGGGCTCTTCCAGTAGATCCCAGTCGCTCTCCATCACCACGACCTCGGGGTCAAACCCGCGAACCCACTCGGCCAACGCCCGCCGATCGCGCTTGAAACCACCAAACTCCCGGTGCTCCACCGCCACACTGCCATCGGGCTGCTCGATCAGCGCACAGGCCGTGATCTTGCTCTGGTGCACATCCAGACCGACAACGCGCCGGTGAATCGGGGTAATGTCCATGCTGACCTCCTCGGGCAAACGCACTATCCTTCACGATGTGCTGTCGCCAAGGGCGCCGTCCTTCAACGGCCTGTCGGGACTCGACGGCTCTTTTTAGCGTGCGCTGTCCATGACCCTTCCAGGCCATGCCAGGCAATCCGGGGTACGAGTGAAGGGCAGCGGGTCGAGTTAGCGTGCGCGGTCAGGCGCCATCAAGAATTATCGCGACCTCAGCCCGACGCGACAGCACGCCCATTATCTTTCATCATCGGGGGTGCCGCGCGCCCGGCGGCATGACAGTTAGCGGCAATCCAGACGCTGGGCGTGGTCGCAGCCATCGGCATTGATGAAATGCTGGGTGCTCATGCGCTCCGGCGCCGGACGCATCAGCGGCTCGCCCGCCTCGGTCCGGGCGCGACATGGTTGACGAAGCTCTGCGCGTATTCGGCGAAGGTGTCACGCACGCGCCCTTCGGCACTGGCGCGGGCGAACACCTCGTATCCGTCCCCGCCCCCGGCGATGAACGAATTGGTAACCACCGCGCAGCGCGCCTCCGGATCGATGGGCAGCCAGTCGCCGGCCAACCGAGAATTGACCTCGACCGCGCCGATGCGCGCGCCCGGGGGCGCGGACAGATCCACCGCAAAGCGCAGACCGGCCGCGTACGGATACGCGCCCCCGACGCTGTCGGGGTCGGCGACCGCCTGTTCGAGCGTTTCGATGATTTCCGCCCCGGACAGATCCAGCACATGCAGGGTATTGGTGAAGGGCAGGATGGTGAAGACATCGGCGATGGTGACTGGCCCCGCCGGGATGCTGGCGCGCACGCCGCCGGCGTTCTGGATGGCAAGGTCGGCGCTGCCCTCCCGCGCCAGGAAGGCCTTCGCCACCAGCGTGGTCACATGAGCGCCCTGGGCGTAGGTCTCCGCGCGCGAACACAGCGGCTCGGCACGCCCCTCGCCGGGCAGCCGGACCATACAGAGGTTCCCGGCCGCCTTACCGATCACCGTCTCGCGCAACTCGCTCAACGCGGCCGTGAACCCGTCGAGCAGCGCGGTACTCTCCGGGTCGGGAAATACCGGGAGCGTGCGACTTCGTGTCGCATAAAGTGGGTGTCTCACAGTGGGTTGATGGTGGGTTGTGGCATGACGTGGGTGTCTCACAGTGGGTTGGCAGGTCAGTCGTACTCGAACACGGCCGCCGCAACGCCCGGAAGCCCGTCTTCACCGCTGGCCGAGGAGCAGAGCCCCGTTTTCGCACCAGTGCCACCCGTGCCGCCCTCGCCTGCAGTACCCGCCGCCCCCTGGTAGAAAGGGGTGTCGGTGGTGTTGGCGACCGAGCCGTCAACCAGCGCCACGCCAACCGACGGGCCGGAGTTGCCGCCGGCGCCGCCCCCTGCGGCACCGCCGGCCTCGCCGTCTCCGCCCCTGCCACCGTGACCGCCGGATTCGTGTGTGCCGCCAGCCGCTCCACTGCCGCCGGCGGCGCCGTTGCCGCCACGTCCGCCGTTGCCGCCGTCACCGCTGCGGCCGCCGACGATACGTGAATCGGTGAAGGCGACCGTAGAGCCCACCAGGACCGCGGCGAACGCCGCCCCACCCTGCTGGCCGCCACCCCCGGCGGTGCCGGCGCAGCCGCCTGCGCCACCGCCACCGCCTTCATTGCCAGGGTCCTCGGTCTTCACCCAGAAGCAGGCACCGGCCTTGTAGCCGCCGGCACCGCCTCCCCCGCCGCCGCCACCGGTGCCGCCCGAGGTGCCCGCCGTGCCGCTCGAGCCGTCCCAGGAGGTTCCGGTGAAACCGCCTGCGGTGTCTGTGGAGCGGCTGCCGTTGTGGCCGCAGGCGCCGTTGCTGCCGGTGGCACCCTCGTGCCCCGTCTTGCCGCGGCTGCGCGGGCATTCTGTGCAGTTACCGCTCCCCCACTTCCCGCCGGCCGCCCAGTTGCCCGTGCTACCGGGTGCGCCAGCGTAGCCCCAGCAGCCGTGCTCACTGCACGAGGGCTTGCAGGTGAAGTCGACCGCACGGACATGGACGCTCACTTTCTGCTTTACTGCACCGGCGCCACCAGTGGTATTGGCACAGGCGGTGACACTGCCGCCGGCACGCCCGCTGCCGTCTCCGCCCCGGGTGCCATCGCGTCCGTCGTCGCCCCCGGCCCCGGCACCGCCGGTGCCGGCGACGATCTCCGATCTCACGATCGAGAGGCCGCCGCTCCCGGACACCGCCAGCGCGATCGTCGGCGCGCCGTCGGCCTCGGTCACCGCCGAGCCCACCAGCTGGAAGCCCTGCATGGTTGTCGCGGCGTTGACAGCGGAAGCGGTCACGGCAGGCTTCCCACCGGCCGGTGCCTGGATCACCGAAAAGTAGTCCGGATGGGACTGGCTCTCGGGCAGGCAACCGCCATAGATATCCACGCCCTCGCGCAACGCGACGCTTGCCCCCGGACTGTACTCGCCCCATTGCACCAGCACGCCGCAGCCGGAGGGCCCGCAGCGCTCGAGACCCCGGTCGATGGTCCTGCAAGCGCCCGCCGGCGTTGTGCCGCAGTCCGCGCCGTCGGTGCCGGCCGTCGAAACGTAGATCCGGCTGGTGAGCTGCGACAAATCCGCCTTGCCACAGACCCAGGGTTCCTCCATGGCAAGCAGGTCGCGTGCGCTCGCGCGCGGGCCGAGAAGTGCGTGTCCCAGATCGACGTCCGCGAACAGGGCCCCCTTGGTGTCGGCATACTGGAGATCGGTGCGATCCATTGATGCGCCGGCGAGGCGCGCCCCCGCGAGATTGCTGCGCGAAAGGTCGGCCGGGCCCCTGTCCGACTCGTCGAGCCGTGCGTTGCTCAGGTCGGCCCCGGCAAGATTGGCGCCGGTCAGCGAAGCCCCGTTCAGGTTGCTGCCGCCCAGGTTCGCGTTGCTCAGGTCGGCCCCGGTCAGATTGGCGTCGGACAGATCACGCCCGGACAGGTCGGCCCCCTTCAGGTCGCAGTAGGGGCAGATATAGGGCGCTTCACCCGCCAGCACCCGGCGGGTGTCGTCGCCCAGCGGTACGGCCAGCGCCTCCGGCGCGGTGCCCGCCGATGGCGCCGGGTCCGTGCCCTGATCCGATGCCGGCGTTGCGCCCAGTGCCGTGGTCGGGCCCGTCAGCAGCAGCAACAGCAGCAGCAGCAGAAGCGGCAGCATGCCGCGCCGGCCGTCCGCTTTCCTCAGTGTCCGTCTCATACTCGTGGCCTCCGTGGCTCATGGGTTGGATATATGCCCGCCCCGTGATCGCCGCCCGGGCGGGAGGGCACACCGGTCGGGAAGGATCAGGTACCCGGCAGCGGCGGGATCCACTCGCTGACCGAGGGCACGGTCCGGCCCGCGGGACCGGTCGAGGCGTTGCCCGGTCCCGCATGGTGGCCGGCACCGTCCGTGGTCATGTCGAAGTTGAGCGTGTAGACGGTATGCCATAGGTCCACGACCAGCTTGGCCGCCGGGATATCGGGGGTGGTCACTAGCGGATTCACTTTCGGCGCCTCGGTGCCGTACTGGTAGACCGCCATGCTGTAGTCGGTCGCGGCGGCCCCATCGCCGGTGTAGTAGAGGACGTAGATGTACGTCTGCTTCTCGTTGCCGACCGCGGCGATGTCGAGATAGCTGTGCTCACCCGATTGGGACAACGGCAGAAACGGCGTCGGGTGGCCGCCCGCGTCGACGAAACGGCTGACCGGGTCACCGTGCAGATCGAACGCCTGGATGCGGGCGACGACATGGGTGCCCTGGCCTTCCGCCCGGGTGTCCTCCAGCACCAGGATGGTGCCGTCGTACGAGCAGGTCACCGCCACCGGGCGGAACAGCAGACCCGCCCGATCCGTTTCCAGCGCCTCGCCCGCATAGCTGCGCGCCACCGGCAGGGCGTCGTCTGCCGCGCCATCGATGGAAAGCGGCGCGATCTGGAGCTTGTTGATCCGGTTGTGGGCGGTGACCGCGATCACGTAGCCCGCGGGGTGCAGCGCGAACGAGGTCGGGAAGAAGGGGAAGCGCCCGTGGCTCGGCAGCTTGGCGCCGGTATCGAAGGGTGTCCTGGTATCGAGCACCACCCTTCGCAGGTGGTAGCCGCCGTCCTTGTCGAGACTGACATCCGACTTGCGCGGATCGATGTAGTAGGCGCCGAGCGCCACGTCGTTCGGGTCGGGGGACGGCTTGCCGTCGGGGCCCAGCACCCATTGTCCGTCCTTCATCTCGAACTTCGGCGGGTACGGGTCGTAGACGAGTTGCGTCGGCCCCTCAAAGCCGCACTGCGGAAACTTGGCGGCGGGAACGGCCATCCCGGGGATCGCGATGTTCTGGAAGGCGTTCAGCTGTCCTCCCTGACCGCTGACGCACGAGTCGATGCCCATGCCGGCCGCCTTCCAGGCAAAACCGATCATTCCCTGCCGCTGGCTGAGCGTGAGACCGTACCACTCGGAGATCGCGTTGCCGGTGCTGCTGGTGTTGCGGCTCGCGATCGTGGCGGTAGGAGCCTCTGCGGTTGGCTGCCACTGGTAGCGGCCTTCCCGGAAGGTGAGCAACGCCGAGTGCCGGTAGATGGATTTCTCCGTGAGCGGGATCGGATACTGGACCAGATACATCGTCACCTGCGCGACATCGGACTCGTCGTTCTCCAGCCAGCCGGTGGTCGCCTTGCCGGCCAGCCATCGGTCCAGGTAGAAGTCCGCCTCGAACTTCACCTGGCCGCCCAGCGTGTTGTTGGGGAAGCTGGCAGCCAGCGTGGCATCGGAAAAGCCCGCAGGCAGGTCGTGCTGCACCAGCCGCGCCGGACGGGCCTGGTCCCTGTAGATCATCTTCACGGTATACGACGCGCTACTCCCGGCCGGTCCCTGGGGCCAGGTGCCATGCCGCGGGTCCGGGTGCAGCGTCACCTGCGTGGTGATCGCGGTGGAAATCCGGTTCTCGATGTTCCACGGCGAGGTGGCGACTTCGACGATGGTTTCGGCCATCTGCGCGATCCCGGTCGCGATGTTGATCGCGATCATGATCCACCCCGCGAACGGGATCTCGTCGGCCGCCTCCTCGGCCGCCATCTGTGCCTCGACCCAGAGCAGCGCCTTGGTGGCCGCCTTGTTGAACAGCAGCTGCGCCAGGGTGGAAAAGGCGTGCCAGTTCATCTCCTTGTGCGCGGCGCTCACGCCGAACTGCGCACCGAAAAAGGCCACGCCGCCGCCCACCACTACGGTGACGAACTTCTTGTTCCCGGAAAGTTCGTCGACGATGTCGTAGAGCGGCTTGTAGGCCTGCACGGCGGTCGCCGCCGCCAGCATGAATGCCGGTACGCCGAGGTTGAAGACGCCGGTCATCACGCCGCCGACGATCGGTGTCTTCGGCCAGTGGTCGGCGCCCGTGCCGAGACCCGACCCGTAGATGCTGGCGCTGACCGCGTCGGGCGGAAAGGTCAGCGTCACCTCCAGCTTGCCCGGATCCGCGACGATCGGAATCGCCATCACGTTGTTCACCGGGCCGATGTAGCCGATGAAGCGGAGATCCTCGTACTGGATGTCGAGCGCCTCGTTGATCACCTCTGTGATGATTCCGGCGTCCGCGCTCCAGTCGGGCACCTTCATCGCGTTGCCGTCCGCGTCGTAGAAGCGGATGTAGGCGCCCAGGTAGCGGATGTACTCGTTGGTGAGGGTGAGCTTCACCTTGCGCTTGTCGCGATCGAGCACTTCCATCGCCGCTTTCATGCCGTGCACGGTGCGGCTGTTCTGCAGTGTGGCGTTCCAGTCGTCGCCCGCCAGCGCGCGGATGTCGGCGGCGAGCTGCAGGCTTTCGGATGCCGTCGCGACGTCGACGCTCTGCCCCGTCTGCTGCGTCCACTTCCCCTGCCATTGCCCGGTGCTGGCGTTCTCCCGAACTTTCAGGCGCGGGTCGTTCTTCGTGGCCTTCATCATCGAGGTCATCACCGCGCCCGCGGCGTCCATGCTCTGCGGCGTCGGTTGCGCGAAGTAGTAGGTCTTGTCCCCGGGGTATCCCGCGTCGGGGTTGTCCGGCGTAAACGGGACCAGCCGCGCCCAGCCGGAGTTCTCGGTCGGAGGGCCCATCCGGCGCATCTGTGCCGCCAGATCGTTGAACTGCGCGCTGATCTGGACGTTGTTGTCCATGTGATCGTGGATGATCCGGGTCGTCTCCGGATCCTTGTTGATCAGGTCCGCGTGGTGAAAGACGAGCGACTTCGCGGTAGAGACGTAGTCGATGGTCTGGTGCACCGCGCCGCCATTGGCCGTCAGCGCGGCCAGCCGTTCCGGCGGCGGCGGGCAGTGGATCGCGACATGGGAAACGCCGTGAACCGCCCTGGCCTCGGGAAACGACTTCAGCGTGTGCTTGAGATGAACGCGAACGACCGTACCGGCCGGAAGTTCCACCGGCCGTTCGGTGTAGTGCGTCAGCTGTCGGTCCGGCACCTGCGCCAGCTGCGGCGCCTGCTCGCGTAGCCGCGCGAGGCTCCGGGCCGTATGCGGCACCAGCGCATGTCGTGTCCCCACCGCATGCAGCCAGTACTCCTCGCCGGGGTGGGCATCGGACAGGTCAGCGTGAAACACCGTGGGCACCGGTCCCGAGACTCCGGGAGCCTTGCCGGCGTCAATCCTTTCGACAGCTCCGGTCATGACATCTCCTTGCACAATGCTTGATGGATGAATCCAGCCCGGCGGTCTCTCCCGCGTGGCGGTGTACGTGAAACTCCCGTAGGCGATGCGACACCGTCCGGGAAGCCGGCTGCCACGACGGCGCCTAACGCGTCGGGCACTTCGGGGTCTTGAGCACGACCCATTGGTTGTTCGCGGAGTTGAACTCCGCGCACTGGCTGGTCTGCAGCGCCCGATAGCTCCCGTCCAGCTGCAACGCCGCGCAGTCGAAGCCGGCATTGCACCCGACCTCGAGGAAGGCGAGCCGGCCATCGGGGTTTTGCTTGGCGCTGTTGGCGATCGCCGTCAGTGCCCCGACACTCGACAGCGAGTTCCCGGAAAGGTCGAGATAGCTGAGCGAGGTGAGACGATCGAGAGTCGGGTTGTAGGCGTCGAGCACCGAGGCGAGCTGGTTGTCCGAGGCATCGGCGTAGATCAGCGTGTCCTGGATGGCCAGGTCGAGCGCGGTGAGCGCATTGCCCGATACATCCAGCACCTCCAGCGCCTGCAGGATATCGAGGTGCTGAATCGACTTGAGCCGGTTGTTCGAGGCATCGAGCCGCACCAGCCCGGTGGTGTTCGACAGGTCGAGCAGCGTGAGCGCGTTGTTGGCAATCTTCAGGCTCTGCAGGTTCGGAAGCGGCAGCGCGTACTGCTCGATCCGGTTGGCGCTCAGGTCCAGGCTCAGCAGCGAAGTGAAGTGCTCGAGCCCGGTGAGATCCTCGATCTGCCGTCCAGGGCAGCGGACCTCGGGCAGCGCCTGGGCAGTCTGTACCGTCACCTCTGACGGGTGCCCCGGCAGCATCTCCAGAATGCAGGACTTCAGATTGTCATCCTTGAAGTGGACGATGTCGCCGGGAGGCGCATCACAGGGCGGTTTCGACCACACCGTCCGCAACGCGTGGTCGGGGGGCGGCGAACAGTCGCGCGTCTGCCAGCCGGGGATGATCCACTGCCGGCCGGTGCAGGGGGCGACCTCGCCGTTCGGACAGTACACGCTCGCGTTCAGCACCGGAAACGTAACGGGCCCGTACGCCTCCTGGGTGATGTCGATGGTGCCGCACCAGGCGAATCCCGCCTTGGGCGGGCAGCACTCGCCGCCCGGCGGCATCACTGCGGCCTGGAAGTCGGCGGCGGTGATCGTGGCGTTGCTGAAATCGCTGCCACCCAGCTGCGTACAGGTGAAATCGACACCGGTGCCGCCGCTGTCCGGGGTGGTCTTCATGGTCGTGCCGGTGAAGCGGGCCTGTTGCAGCACCGAGCCGTGAAAGCTGACGTTCTCCAGGATGGACCCATCGAAACTGACGTCCGGCATGATCACGCCGTTGAAGCTCGTTCCCTGCAGGGTCGCGTCGTTGAATCGGGCCCGGGTCAGGATGACGCTGTTGAACTGGACGAAGTTGACGGCTGCGCCGGAAAAGTAGGTGTCGGTCAGGTCGGCTCCGAGCACGGAAGCGGCCGGCAGCGTACCGCTGGGCGTGAGGTCCGCATGGATGAAGCTGGCGTTCCTGAGGGTCGCTCCCGACAGGTTCGCGCCATGCAGCACCGCGAAATTCAGCGTGGCGTGCGAGAGATTGGCTCCCCTGAACACCGCCTGTGTGAGATCCGCTGCCTTGCGTGGATCCCGCGAATCCGGGGTGTCCGGGCAGGCCTTGCCGTTGGGATTGTCCTTGTCGTCGCCCTTGGCTCCATAGAACCGCGCGCAGGAGAGCCCGGCGCCGGTCAGGTCGGCGTGCACCAGGCTGACGCCGTTCAGGGCGGCGTCGTCGAGCTTCGCCGCGATCAGATTCGCCCCGCTGAAGTCCACGCCGGTGAGATTGGCGCCGGTCATGTCGATGCTGCTGAAGTTCGCGCCCACCAGGATCGCGCCCGTGATGTCCTTTCCCTTCAGGGAGAAGGTCGAGGGGCTCACGTTCTGAAAGTTCGTGCGGGTAAAGTCGATCTGCCCCCAGTGGTCGGTGGTGATCGCGTTCACGTCCAGCGTGGCATGGCTGAAATCCGTGCGGCAGCCGTCGCCGGCGGCGATCTTCTGCAGCGGCCCGAACTCCGCGTGCATCAGCGACGTGCCCGAGAAGTCGGTGCAGCGGAACTCGGCGAAGGTGAAGCGGGTGGCGTTCAGGATCGCGTCGATGAAACAGGTCTCGTAGAGCACCGCGCCGGAGAAATTCACAGGCCCGAAACCGGAGGGGCCCAGGTCGGCTCCCCTGAAGCTGGCACCGGTCAGGTCCTGGCCGTCGAAGCGGGCCCCCTTCAGGATCGCGTTCTCGAAGTTGGCGCCCCGCAACGAGCCGGCCGGGCGGTCATGGAAGTTGCGGTTGGTGAGATCCTGCCCCGAGTAGTCCGGGCCCGAGGGCGCAACAGGACAGGCCGAGCGATACTCGAGACTGGGCGGCTGGTGTGCGTCTCGTAACGGGGCGTCGGCTGCGAACGCCGCCGATCCACCTGCCAGCATGAGCACGAATCCAGCAGCGCGTACACTCGATCCGGGCCCGGCAACGGCCAGCAATGCTCTGAACATCCCTGGCACCCCGCGTACGGTTGGTTGGCAGGCACTCGGCTCCGTTGGCCGGAACCAGCCGCAGAATCGTTGCTAGCAACTCGCGCCGCCCGAACACCCCGCCTACTTAGAACGCACGATCTACGACTTTCCGACTAGTGTAGTCAGCATCCGGCGTTTTTTCACCGGCAAGTCCCCAACGCGGCGCATGGGCGGATTCCCAGGCAGCAAGCGTGTGCCGTTTCCAGCGTCTGGACCGCGGCAAGGCCGTCGCCGGCAATGGCGTTCCCAAACGCAGCAGAGTTATCGCGGGCGACATCGATTTCCCCACGTCGAAACCGTGCCCAGTCGTGCGCACCCAGCGGGCCATGCCGCTGCCGATCCGTGGAACGAACCTTGCGGTCCAGCAGGCCCAGCGTAGCCCTCTGGGGTCACATCGGTGCGGGGCCGTCGCGCTCGACCTGCACAAGCCTCGACGCGAGGTAGTCTCCCTATGCCGGTCAGCCGATCGATCCCATGGGTCCGGGGTAACTCACCTCCTCCAGCTCGCCGGTATCAACGTCGTAGATGAACCCACGCACCGTCACCGCGTCGGGCCCGCTGGCAGGAAGCCACGGGTGATTCTTGATCGCCGAAATGCCCCGCCGAACGTCCCACGCCAGACGCTCCATGTTCTTGTCGTCGCGCGGCGAGTCCAGTGGCTCGATCGGGCCGCGGAAGGCATGGAAGGCAACCGGACTGCTCGAGGCCTTGCCGGTACTGACGAAGGTACGGCCAGTTGCCTGACCGAGCAGCTTCTCCGCGGCCGCATCGCCCTCGAGGCCGGCCTTGAGCAGATCGTCGGTGAATGCCAGCATGCCGCAGCGGGTGTGGTGGATGAGGATGATCTCGTTGGTGTTCAACAGGTGATGCGAGATAATCAGGCAGCGGATCGCATCCTCGGTGACGACGCCGCCGGCGTTGCGGATGATATGCGCCTCGCCGGTCTGCAGTCCCAGCAGGTCTTCGACGTCCAGGCGTGCATCCATGCATGCGACGACCGCCACGCGCCGCGACGGCTGGATCGGCTGTTTGCCAGGGTAGCCCGGCATGTGTACCGGTTCGCCGCTGGCATATTGTTGGTTGTTTCGGAAAAGTTCGTCTGTATTCGAGGTCGCCATGGTGTCCCCTCCAAGCCTGTCGTCTGATGGATGACGCGCATACTCTCCCGGTCGGCACGTTGCAGCGCGTTCGCGTAACCTCTCTTATAGTTGGGCGGGGAGCATTACGCTTTTGTCCCAGCCGAGTTCGGGCGCTGGACATCTGGGCCGGTGTTGAGTAGGGTGGCGCTGGAGACAACCGCCCACGGGAAACGCGATGCCCCACTCCGCACCCCTGCCGCGCTTTTGCGGCCATGTCGTCGAGGAACCGCAACTGGATCTGATCCGGGGGCTGGTCGCCCGCTATCCCGGGCTCAGCCGCACGGAACTGGCCGCCACCGCCTGTGAATTGCTGGGATGGCTGCGCGCCAACGGCAAGCCGAAGACCGTCGAGTGCAGGGGCTTTCTCGACACCCTGGAGGAACAGCAACGGATCGTGCTGCCGGCGCGGCGGCAGAAGCGGGCCAAGCGGGTGGCGGTGGCGATCGCCTCCGAGGACCGGCCGGCGCCGGTGCCGATCCAGGGGCCGCTCGCGGCACTGGGTTCGCTGCAGCTGCAAGCGATCACCAGTGCCGAGCAGCGCCGCCAGTGGCGCGCGCTGGTCGAGCAGCATCACTACTTGGGGCATCGCATTCCCTTTGGCGCCCATCTGCGCTATCTCGCCGTGTCGGCGCAGGGGGTGGTCGGCTGCCTGCAATACTCGAGCCCCGCCTGGCGGCTGCAGGGCCGGGATCGCTGGATCGGCTGGAGCGACGCGCAGCGCCAGGAACGCTTGCAGCATGTGCTGTGCAACAGCCGGTTTCTGATCCTGCCCTGGGTGCAGGTCCCGAACCTGGCGAGCCACCTCCTGGCCCGGGGTGCCCGGCAGGTGGTGGCGGACTGGCCAGCGCAGTATGGTGTCACCCCCTGGCTGCTCGAAACGCTGGTGGACTCCCGCTTTCGCGGCGCCTGCTATCGGGCCGCCAACTGGATGGCGCTGGGTGAGACCACCGGCCGCGGCCGCGACGACCGCCGCCACCGCCGTCATGGCGCCGCGCCCAAAAGCGTGTGGCTCTATCCCCTGCACCGGCACAGCCGGCGCTGGCTGCGCGGGGAAGGCTAGGCGATGGGCTGCGCCGCTCGGGTGCTGGAGCTCGACCCGCTGGAGGAGGTCCGCCGCATGGCCCACGAACAACTGGATCAATGGCTGGAGCAGATGCGGCCCCTGTTCGAACAGGAAAAGCCGCCCACGCTGCTGGAGCTGAGCCAGCATTTCACCCGCACCCGCCAGCAGCTGCTCGGTGGCGTGCTGCAATCGCTGGCCGATGCCCACTACGGTCACTGCGCCCGGGCCATCGATGGGTGGAAGCCACGCTGGCGCGGCTGGCCGCGAATCAGGTCGACGCGGTGATCTGGGGCCTGCACCGGCTCCAGGCCGATGCGTTCGCCAGAGCCGAGATCGACAAGCTCATCACCTACCTGCAGAACCACCGCCAGCGGATCGACGACGACGCCTGCAAGGCCGAAGGCCTGCCGATCGGCAGCGGCGCGATCGAATCGGCCAACAAGTTCATCAGCCACGCCCGGCTGAAACGCTCCGGTGCCTGGTGGGTGGTGACAAACGGCAACGGCATGCTGCGACGCCCGGTTGTCCAGTCGAGCGCACGCCATTACGAACGGCACCCTTGGGTCGGCCAATGCGTCCTGGGTAACCCGTCGTATGGCACTCGACCCGAATCCCGAGTTTAACGCAGTCGGCTCACCTATCATGATGTCGATATCGATCACGCTCGTCGGAATCTCCCAGAGGCCCGCTGCGTCCAGTTCGTCCCGAGAGGGGTGCTGCCACAGCACAACCCCGACGTCCCATCCATCCGCTTCGATGATGGCCCGCGATGCGCCATCAGCTGCTGGCTCGCTCAGCAGAACGAGATTGGAATTCGGATCACCCCATGCGGCACGGACATGATCCGCATGCAGCCACTGCTCAATGAGCGGCAAATCCTCGCGCGAGATCTCTCGAAGCCGCAGATTCATGGCCACCCACCTATCGATACGGTCAGCGTTGGCCGCGCTTCATTCCCTTCCTTTGGGATTCCCATGGCCGTCGCTCGCCCGCTCGGGTTAACCGGCCCCGCCACCCGATTCTCCCGCCTTGACCGAAATGGCGCCTACTGCCGTCCTGCGGTTTTCTCGGCGCCAAACTCCCGCAAAACGGCACGCCCGCCACTGCAGCCGACTGTCATCCGACGCTCTCAACCTTGTAGCGTTCTTGGACAAACCCATTATCGGACGCTGTCACCTCCAATAGCGTCAACTTCTGCGCTGGAGAAGCACCCCCAAAGAGGGGAAGGCCGACACCGAGCAGCACGGGAATGCGGGTGATCGTGAGCTCATCAATCAGTTTCTCTTTCAGAAACCGCTGAATCGTAACCCCGCCGTCAATGTAAAGATGTTGCATACCCGCCCTGACTAACCGCCCAACAATCTCTTTCGGGTTCCCTGATTCACGCCTGACCACATATCCAAGGTGCGCTGGGATTTCCAAATCAGAAGTGGAAAGAACCACCACCATGGGAACATCGAGTCCGACATTGTCCAGCCGGACCTCTGTCCGGGCCGGACAGGGTAAAGCACCCAGCGGCCCTCCGCATCGAGGGGGAGCATTACACTTTTGTCCCAGACCAAAATCCGTGCAAGTGACTGATATTTCAGTGTTCGCTTCGTAACATGTTGATATATTGGTGCCGTATCCATGTGATGGCGCTGGGCCGAGAACCGCACTATCACAGGGTCGGGACAAAAGTGTAATGCTCCCCATCGAGGCGAAAGATCTCGATGCCCATCTCGTCGGGGTCCACAGCCCCAGCCATCGTTCCGTCCTTGCACGCGTGGAACTGCAGTATCCCGCCACACATTGGCGGGCATCAACAACCCTTCCCCGCGGGTGGTCTGGCAGCCGCAGGTGCTTGCGGGACAACAATGACCCCACGGGAATTCCGGGGACGGTACACCGCGATCACTGTCTGCCGGCGATGGCCGCGCTGTGCCACATGATGGGGGGCCACGAAATGAACCCGTGCGATCCTGCCGCGGCAACCCATTGGGTGCGTCATAATGGCCAGCATGGCTCGCTCCCGATCACAAGCTCCCGATTCCGGCTGGATCACCTTCCTCGCCCACCTGCTTTTCGTGCTGGCCGCGTGGTCGGTGTTCATCAAGTACGTCTTTCCGATCACGTTCGCCCTGTTCACGGGCGAGGCCTGGACGGCGCATATCTTCTGGGACCTGTGGCCGGTCGCGCATGTCTGGCTGGGCTGGGCGCTGTTGACCCAGCCCTGGTACACGCGCTGGCTGGCTGTGGGCATGTCGGTCATCGAGATCGCGATCATCCTGACCCTGTTCTCCCTTTTTCTGGCCGAGCCGGACTGGACCCTCTGGAGGACCAACTGGTTCGTCAACAAGGTCTTTGTGCTCTCCGCCTTCGCACTGATTCTGGCTACGGTGGTCGTAAGACCTGAGCTTTTCCGGACGAGGTCGTCTTGATGGGTCATCGCCACTCGCGCCGAACCGCCCTGAAACTCCTCGGTGCCGGCATCGCCGCTGCCTGGTGGATGCCGCATCTGTCCCTTGCCCACTCCGGCACGCTGGTCCGCAAGTCCATCCCCGATGGCGGGCAGCTGCCGGTGATCGGCCTGGGTACCTGGCGGACGTTCAATGTCGGCCGCGATCCGCAACTGCTCGACGCCCGGACCGAGGTGGTGCGGGCCTTCTTCGAACACGGCGGCGGCCTGGTCGATTCTTCACCGATGTACGGCTCCGCACCCGACGTGATGGGCTACGCACTCGACAAGCTGGGCAAGCCGGACTCGCTCTACACGGCCGAGAAGGTCTGGAGCCCGGCCGGCGGCAGCACGCGCGAGCAGATTGCCGATCTGTCCGAGCGCTGGGGTGTCGCCCGCTTCGACCTGGTCCAGGTCCACAACCTCACCGACTGGCGCGAGCACCTGGACGTTCTCCAGCGGATGAAGGCCGATGGCGAGATCGCTCACGTCGGCATCACCACCTCGCACGGTCGCCGGCACGACGAGATCGAGCGCATCATGCGGGAACACGACATCGATTTCGTGCAACTCACCTATAGCATCACTCACCGCCAGGTCGAGGGTCGCCTGCTGCCGCTGGCGCGGGAAAAAGGCGTTGCCGTGATCGCCAATCGCCCGTACGACGGCGGGCGCCTGATCCAGAACCTCAAGCGCCGGCATGAAGTCCCTGCATGGGCCGCTGAAGAATTCGATTGCCGCAACTGGGCCGACTTCCTGCTCAGGTTCATTGTCAGCCATCCGGCGCTGACCTGCGCCATCCCGGCAACGACCCGCGTCGAGCACGTGATCGAGAACATGCGCGCCGGCCACGAGCCGATGCCGACGCAAGCGACGCGCGAACGCATGATCCGCCACATCGCGTCGCTGTAATCGCGCCATGCACGGCTGGCAGACCTACCGCCTCGAAGACTTCATCCCGTTCACCCCGGACATCTACTGGCGGCTGCTGGAACGCATCAACGAAGCCTTCTGGCCACTGCCCGTTCTGGCCGTCGCCATCGGCCTGACTGCGCTGTTGCTCGCGCTTCGCGGCAACCAACGCATGGCCCTGGCCCTGCTCGCCCCCGCCTGGCTGACCAGCGGAATCCTCTTCCACTTCACCTATTACGCCGAACTGAACTGGGCCGCCCCGTGGTTTGGCTGGGGCTTCATCGCCCAGGCGGCCCTGTTGCTCGCGCTCGCCTTGTTCGCCGGATCAAGCCGGACGCAAGGGCCTTCCAAAGGGCTTTCGACCGGGATCGCCACCACCGTCGCGCTGGTTTCTCTGCTCGGCTATCCGCTGATCGCCGCCACCATCGGCCCCGGCCTGAGCCATGCCGAGACCTACGGCCTGCACCCCGACCCCACGGCCATCGCCACGCTCGGCGTGCTGCTGATGCTCCTGCGCGGCCCCAGCTTCTGGCTCGCCTCGTTCATTCCGATCCTGTGGTGCCTGATCGGCTCGCTGACCTTGATCGCGATCGACGCAACCGGGGCATTGATCCCGCTGGCCGCGGTGGCCATCATTGCCGGGACTTCGATCGCGCGCTCGATCCAGTCAGCGGCGCGGCCACACGTGTAGCAACACCGAACCGTAGCCGCCTGGCTCGCCAGGCTTGGGAACCCCCGTCGAGTTCATCCCGCATCTCTGTGCGATGATTGAAGCCGCATCTCGGGTATGGGAGGCGCACACCGCGACGTAGCGAAGTCTGCGGGCGCCCCAGATTTCTTGATCGGCGCCGCCTCACCGGACGGCTCGGGAGTCTGCCCAAACGTTGGAAGCCGTTTCATGAGCATCGCGATTCTTTACCGCTGGCGCGTCAGACCCGGATATGAAGCGCAGTTTCGGCAGGCCTGGGTCGAGGGCACGGCGCTGATTCATCAACGTTGCGGATCCTTCGGTGCACGCCTGCACGAGGGCGAGGACGGCCTGTTCTGGTCGTATGCCCTATGGCCCGACGAGGAATGCCGCCAACGCTGCTTCAGGGGGAGCGGCGTGCTGGACCATCCCGCCTTCCCACGCATGCAGGAGGCCGTGGCCGAGCATTTCAAGGAAGTCCGACTTGAACCTTGTGACGACCTGCTCCAGCCACTTCCCGCCACAACCCGTGGCAACAAGCCCTGATACCGGGAACGCGTCCGTTTCGGGGGACAGTCCATCTAAATCCGTATCCCTGTCCCCCGACGATTACCGCGCTGCCGCAAATGCGGGCACCCGGGCACCACGCCGCAGAGAAATGGGTGTACTTTCCCCGACATGTCTCAAGTCGGTATTTCAGAAGGATAGCCGTGACCTGGTCGGCGCTTCCCGCCAAGATTTTTCCCCTGAGCTTTGAGTCCTTGCCCGTCCAGGATTCCCTATTGCGTCGGCCAGCGCTATTCGATGCACAGCGCGAATGAGATCAGCGGACAAATTGTTCTGGCGCGACTCTTGCGCAAGCATGAGACGTGACAGAACCATTTGTTCCGTCTCAATCGACTTGTTCGGCCTCCCCCCGTACTTTCCCTTCGGCCAAGGGCCTCCGCGAGAAAGGCAGAGACCAAGCGTTCATGCTAACGCCCTCTTGCTTGGCGCGGGCCGTGAGCCGCGCGTGCAAACTACGCGGGATGCGCGCAATAAACTTTCCGCTAGGCAATTCTCCTGGACGGGGAATCCCTCGGCCTGCTTCCTTGGCTGCCTTGATCCAGACGGAAACCGCGTCACGACCGTTGGCAATGGCTTCTTCGGGTGTTTCTCCGTCAGACATGCATCCAGGCAAGTCACAGCCCAGCCGCCAGGAGCCAAGGCGCACCCGCGGATGACCAGGCAGAGCCCGACAGCACGACGGCGCCGAATGCGACCACCGCCGACCCCAGGAATACCCCGAGAAACATTGGATTGAGGACAACCACGTTGATGCGTTGCATTGCCGCGACTCCGTGTGCCGCCGGCAGCTGAGCGAGCGCCTTCATCACGAACGTCGAGAAGGCGAAAAACACGCCGCCGACGGTCCCGGCCCCGATGCAAAGCAGAATCGCCGCTATGGTCATCATCGTGGAAGCTTCCGTGAATCCGAGGCCGGACACCTTGCGTGGAGCGAATCGACAGGCTGCGCAACAGGGCCGTTTCTCCGCAAACGCCTGCCCCGGCGCGGACCGGGGTTGCGATGCCGATCATCCCGAATGCGCCGCCGGTCGAGAACGCGGCGCCAACCCCGACACAACGGCCCCACCGTTCGCGCGCGAGGCGCGCTCCTGCACGCATCACGGCTCCTGAACTGGTCCGGGGATTCCGGAGTCCTTCTCCGTGAGAGGATAGATTCATGAAAACCGTGACACGAGAATACCCTGGGGTTCGCGATCGTAACGAGGGCGGACTGAGCGGATGCCTGACTGCATGGGATGCAGACCGCGAGGGTCACGATGAGTGACAACGTCACCACGGTCTTCGGAGGCACGGGGTTCCTGGGCCGTCGCATTGTTCGGGCGCTCGCGGCTTCGGGGAAAGCGGTGTGCATCGCCGCACGCCACCCGGTTCGCCCCGAATGGGCGGGCGACGGTGACGGGATCGAGCTCGCCACCGCCGACATCCACGACGAAGCCAGCGTCGCGCTGGCGCTGGAGAACGCCGACTGCGCCGTCAACACGGTGAGCCTCTACGTCGAATCCGGCGGCGACGATACCTTCGAGGCCGTTCATGTGACCGGGCCCGGCCGCGTGGCGCGGGTGGCGCACGAGACCGGGGTGCGGCAGTTGGTGCTGATCTCCGGGATCGGAGCGAGCCCGTCCTCGCCGTCGCCCTACGTCCGGGCCCGTGCCCGTGGCGAGGACCGGGTTCGGGCGGCGTCCCGCATGCGGTCATCGTGCGCCCCAGCGTGCTGTTCGGGCCGGGCGACGCCTTCCTCACCAACCTGACCCGCCTCGCAAGCCTGCCGGTGATCCCGCTGTTCGGCCGCGGCGACACCCGCTTGCAACCCGTCCTGGTCGACGACGTAGCCGAGGCCGTGACGAAGCGGCTCGAATCGACCGACTCCGAGAGCTTGCTGTTCGAACTCGGCGGCCCTCGGGTTTACCGCTATCGCGAGCTCGTGGAGCAGGTGCTCGCGCATCTCGGCCGCCACAGCCCGATGATCCCGGTCCCCTTTTTCCTGTGGCGCACGCCGGCGCTGCTCGCGAGCCCCCCTGCCCGGCCCACCGTTGACAAGGGACCAGGTCTTGTTGATGCAGGGGGACAACATCGTCGGTCACGGGGTCGGCAGCTTCGCCGATCTCGGCATCACACCGCGTTCTCTGCAGGAAAGCCTGCCCTACTGCCTGGGAAGCGGCTCCAACCCCCGCGATGCCTGATGCCCTCCCGTATCCCTTGAACGATGACGGTGACGGCACGGCCATCCGCCGCGCCCTGCGGCCCATTGCCCCCGGGGTGGATGCCCGGAGCGAGCGCTACGTCGTGAACGGCCTCGGCTCCATCGAGTCAAAACCGGAAAAATGGCGGTGTCAAACCGCAGGTTCGTTGCGTGGAACCCACCAACACGGAGGAGGCAGCCATGAGCAACCACGTCGTTGATGTGACGATTCATCTGGACGAAACCCTTGTTGCCCATAGTCGCGAGGGAATCGAGGACCGGCTGCGCGATCTGGAGGGTGTGGTATCTGCCACAAGCCGGGACCACACCCCCCACCTGGTCCTGGTCGGATACGATCCCGAGGTGATCAACAGCCGCACGATCCTGGACACGGTCACCACGACCGGCGTGCACGCAGAACTGGTCGGAATGTAGCCCAACATCCCCGACTGTCCCCGGATGAACGCACGAGGGGGGACCATATCATCAAGGATGCTCCACCGGTGGACCGATCGTGGCAACGCGCAAGGAGGTTGACATGTTTGCATTGACCGATCAGGTGGCGATCGTCACCGGAGGCGCGAAGGGCATCGGCCGGGGCATTGCCCGCGTGCTTGTGCAGGCCGGTGCCCGGGTCGTGATCACCGACATCGACGAGGCCGAGGGCCGGCAGGCGGCTGGCGAACTGGGAGTGGAGTTCGAGGCGCTCGACGTGAGTTCCCGCGACTCGTGCCGGCACGCCGTACAGGCGATCCAGGAACGTTTGGGGCCGGTGGGGGTGCTCTGCTCCAACGCCGGCATCTTTCCGCAGGCGCCCCTGGACACGATGACGGAAGACGACTGGGACACGATGATCGCGGTGAACCTCCGCGGCGCCTTTTTCATGACCCAGGCGGTACTGCCCGGCATGCGCGAACAGGGATACGGTCGGATCGTGCTCACGTCATCGATCACCGGACCCGTGACCGGGTACCCGGGTTGGGCACATTACGGTGCCAGCAAGGCGGGCCAGCTCGGCTTCATGCGCTCGGCGGCCCTCGAATGTGCACGGGACGGCATCACGATAAACGCCGTGATGCCGGGGAACGTGCTGACTGAAGGGCTGAAGGCACAGGGCGAGGACTACCTGCGCGAGATGGCGGAGTCCATCCCTACCCGGGCGCTGTGCGAGCCGCAGGACATTGCCTTCGCCGTGTGTTTCCTCGCGTCTCCCGAGGCCCGGTACATCACCGGGCAGACACTGATCGTAGACGGCGGCCAGATCCTGCCCGAATCGTTCGAAGCCCTGAAGTGACCGGCTCGGCCGCCGGTTTGCCCGAGGCCAGCCGGCGGCTCCGGTGGCAGGGAGGGTGGCCGGCTCCTCACCACTGAAATGCAACGGCGCGTTTACCCAGAATGTAGTCGTCAAACACCAACGTCGCCGGCTTGCCGGCCATTCCCTGACACACATGAAGCGGCAACAGATGCTCCTCGCGCGGATGACAGTAACGTGCAGACGGCGCCCGCTCCCATTCGAGCAGCCGCTGTTCCCGCTCCGCCTGCGACAGGGACCCCGTGCAGACGTCGATCAGCCAATCCTGGAATGCATCATTGGCAGGGTCCGGCACGCGCTCACCCCGCCAATCGAAGGCGCGCATGTTGTGAAACGAGAAGCCAGAGCCGACCACGAGGACATTCTCGCCGTTCAGTTCGCCCAAGGCTTTGCCAAGCGCAATATGCGCGGCGGGGTCCAGCCCCTGCAGTAGCGACAGCTGTAACGCGGGGATGTCAGCCTGCGGATACATCAGCTTCAGCGGCACGAACAGACCGTGATCGAAGCCCCGCTGCGAGTCGACGGCTGCAGGAATCCGGTTTCGATTCAGCAGAGCGACGATCAACTGCGCGAGCGTCGGGCTTCCGGGTGCCGGATAGGTGATTTCGTACGCTTCCGGTGGGAAACCGTGATAGTCGTAGAGCAGCGGCGGTGTTGGCGCATCGAGCACGGTCGCCACCCTCTCCTCCCAATGCGCGCTGATCACCAGAATCGCATCCGGCTTCCTCAGCCGCGCCGGAAGCTCGCGCAGGAAATCCACCAGCGCCCGGTGGCTGGCGTCGCCGAGAATGGGCAACGGACCTCCGCCGTGAGAAAAATAGACAATCCGGGCCTGCGCCTCGGAAGAACTGGGTGTCGCCATGTCGATTCATTCCTTGCCGACTCGCGGCGGCTGGCCGACCTGCGGCGGCGGCCAGGGCTCCGCGCACGGCGCGTGTCTCCGCGTCCGCCGCTGGTCAGAGCGCGTCTCTCGGATCACGATCGCGCTCCAGGGATCCCCGGTCCCAGTGCGCCAGATCCGCTGCGGCGTCATACGTGGTTTGCAGAAAGTCCAACAGCATGCCGTCCGGATCCGGTGACTGCCAAACCGCATCGTAGGGGAGAACGAACTCGCGAAGATCGGTACTGAAGAAGGCCTCGGCCGGCTGGATCGCCGCATCCGCGAAACCCTGCGGCTCGGGATAGGCGTACGAGTAGAAGGCCGGATACGGAACGGGCCCGCCGCCTGACCAGAAACCGCAGCTGCTGACCTCGTGCGAATAGGCTTCCCGCGTCACCCAGTCGGGAAGATTGGGAATTCCACCCGGGTGTTGCGGCGCCGGCCGCCCCGAAAACCGCGTCACCGCCAGGTCGGGGGCGCCCCAGAAGTAATGCACGGGGCTGCACTTCCCGATGAACCTCGCGCGGAACTGCTTGAAGACCCGATCCACCTGCGCCAGAGCACGCCAGTACCTGTTCACAAAGACCGGATCGTACGATCGGGGGCGATCATCCCGATCGAACGGAATGGCCTCGGTGACCTCGTTCGGTTTCCTTTGGATCGTCACCGGCAGGTTCAGGCGGCCCATCTCATCCATCAGCCTCGCGTAGAAGCCCGCGACGGATTCGGGCCTGAGCGCGAAGCCCCCCGTTTCCCCTTCGCTCGTACGCACCGAAAGGCGATGCGCGATGAAGTCGAACTCGATCTCGAATACCCGGGCGCCGTGCGGGACGGGCGACGTGGTCAGACCGCGGGCCGTCACGTACAGCGTCGCATTCCATGAGTGATTCACCCATGGGCTCTGCGTCAAGCGGATCTTGCCCACGATCTGGGTCCACAGGTGGAGGGTCGCGCAGGTGTCGCTCCACGCCTCCAACGGCACGGACGGCCACTGCTCCGTCCCGGAGCTCGACTGATTCGTCATCCGATTCTTTCCCTGGCCAACCGTCAACCGAGTGCCTGACGGAATCTGACCTGTTGGTGATGGACAGATTCTGTATAGCACGCTCCGGCACTCGTGGCCCGGGCATCCCGCGCGCCACGATCGGGCCGCCTGTTCAGGAAGGGCCCTTTCAGCACCGCTTCGATGTGGCCCTTCGGTCGCTCCCTCAAATAGTCGCGGTCCAGCATGTTCCGGCACAGGTCGTTCATGTCGGTCGCTTCGATCGCCTGCCGGATCCCGTGAATGGCGTCGAAGTAATCCGACTGCTCCGTTTCGTTGAGTTCGAACAGCGAGACGACGTGCCGCTGGGGGATCACCAGTGCATGCCCCGAATTCACCGGATTGGTGTCGAAGATGGCGACGAACGAGCGGTTCTCTTAATTGAACGGGTCGGTCATACCGGCGGAAACCCGGCAGAAATAGCAGTTCTGGTCTGGTTGAGGGCTGGTCATCGAGGAACCTGGACGGGCCTCCGTCAGAATGGAGGCGCCCGATTCAAGTGGATTTCGGCGCCGCGGTGCGCCATGCCCCTATGGCTGCCGAACCCCCGAATCGGCGCGCGGGTCCCGGCAGACCAAGCCAAGAGACATCGATCCGCCGCGCGAGCTGCGGCCCTCGGCTGCATGGAATCACTCGCTATTTCCGCAACGCGCAAACAGGCGCGTCCAGCCGTCATTCCCGTTCCGACGGCGCCGGCACTCTGATTTCCGGTACCGAACGCGTGCGCTGCTCCGGCAGGGTCCAGAGCCGCTGCTGCCGGGGTTCCCACCTGAGGGCATTCATGGTCGCCTGATCTTCGGCGGTACCGAATCCGGGCAGGCGCCCGATCCGATCGAAGAACTGTTCGGTGTGAAGCAGCGTCATCTGCACCTCGTTCCAGTAGGTCGAAGGCTGGTCCCGTCGATAACGCTGCGCGGCCTCGATGCCGCTGAATCGACCTTCCGATACCAGATAGACGTCGATTTCCTCTTCCTCGTAGCCGGCCAATGCGACGATTTCGGGCACATCCAGCCTCAAGGACACCATACCCGGGACACGTGCATTCCGGCGGCACGTCTCCGCGTTCAGATCCGCTCCCGACAGGAACAGCGTGCTCGCCGACCGGACCTTATCGCAAGGCTTTTCGTTTCCCGAGCCTTCCGCCACCCACGCAAAGCAGGTGCTGCGATTCAGTGACACCTGGCTTCCCACCGAGCCGAATGCTCCAGCCCTCAAACTACGAGGATGGATGAGATAGCAGGGCTTGATCGATTGAAGCTCGTTGGCGAGAGCGACGTACTGGTACTCCAGTTCAACGGGCTGCCGTTTTTCGCCGAAGTAGAGCTTCTCGTCCGCGTCACTGACGAGCCCGCAGCCAGTCATGGATGCGGACAACAGCACCAGGATCGCCACCAGGTAAGGTCGTGCCATGTGCTCAACCCCGAGGCCTGAATTTCCGTTCCCCGGCCTCCTCATGAGGCCGTGATCAGACACGCGGACGTAGCCGCGTGATGGAACGTCCTTGCCACACGGCGACGTCACATGTCCAGATTGAGCCGCTGCTCCAGGCCTGGCAGGTCGGAGGGCCTCGCCTCCCCCATTCGAAATGCCATCCATGAGTCGACACCCTCATTCTTGCCAACGCTCGGGCTCAGCGGCGGGGCTTGGGGTCGCCCGCCGAGACCGTCTGTTGGGCAGTAGCAGGCCTTGCCTGGGCCCGAACGGCGCCCGGCGCGACGCCGATGAAGCGCTTGAAGGCGCGGCTGAACGCGGCCTCGGACTGGTAGCCGAGGCGGGACGCCAGATCGCCAAGCGGCGTATCCTCCTCCTTCAGTTGCGTGAGTGCGAGATGCATTCTCCAGCGCGTCACGTAACGCATCACCGGCTCCCCGACGAGTGCGGTAAAGCGTGCCGCAAGTGCCGAGCGCGACATGGCCACCTCGTCCGCGAGCGATGCCACCGTCCACTCGCGCGCCGGGTCTCGATGAATGTGCGCGAGGGCGCGACCGATCTGCCGGTCCTGAAGCGCTCCGAGCCAACCCTTGCGCGCAGCGGGGTCCTGCGCGATCCAGGACCGGATCGCCTGGACCACCAGAATGTCGGAGAGCCTCGTGATGACCGTCTCGCCTCCCGGGAGGAGCGCCCTGGCTTCGTCAGCCATGAGGCGCAGCGTGCTCTGGGTCCAATCCGCGTGAGGGGAACTCGAGGCCTCGACCACAACCATCTTCGGAAGCAGCGCGACCAGGCGCTGCGCGGCCGGGTGCTCGAAACGGACGACGCCGCACACCACGCTCGTCGCCTCCCCGCCGCCACCGGTCCGAAGGATCTCGTAGCGCTCGCTCACGAGCTCCCGAGGAAGATCGAAAAGCTTCGCGGCGGCAATGCCGAACTCGCTCCGCAGGGTGTGGCCTTCGCCATGTGGCACGAGCGCGAAATCCCCGCGTTGCAGCATCCGGCGCTCGGCGCCCTCGACTTCCAGCCAGCACTGGCCCGAAGTCACGACGTGGAACATCAGGCAGTCCTCGAACGCGGGAAGCTCCAGAGCCCAGGGTGCCGTGAACTCGGAACGGCAATAGAAGCTGCCGCTCATCCGCAGCAGGTGCAGCGCTTCGCCGAGCCGATCCAGCGGGCTCCACAGATCCTTTGCCTTCATGCAACCGAGTGTGCGCTTCGATCCACACCACCGTCCAGAAGAAATGGACGAATAGGCATGAAATCGAGCTCATCGAGCATTGTTCGTCCGGTTCTAAGCAACGAAACTGGACGTACAGCGAAACTCACAACGAGGGACCAACCATGAAGCGGACCGACCTGACGACAGAAACGACCCTGGTTCTCAGCGGCACGGGCAAGACCGGCCGGCGCATTGTGGAGCGGCTCTCGGCGCGCGGTCTGCCCGTGCGGGTTGGTTCGCGCTCCGGCCGGCCTCCATTCGACTGGGAGGACAGAGAGACCTGGGCGCCTGCTGTGCTCGGCGTGACCTCCGCGTACCTGGCGTACTTCCCGGACCTGGCAGTGCCAGGCGCTGCTGCAACCGTCGGGTCTTTCGCGGAGCTGGCGGTGGCGAGCGGGGTTCGGCGTCTGGTACTGCTTTCCGGGCGGGGTGAAGAAGGCGCACAGCTCGCCGAACACGCTGTGCGGCGCTCAGGCGCCGACTGGACCGTCCTGCGCTCCAGCTGGTTCTGCCAGAACTTCAGCGAAGGCAGCTTCCTGGACATGGTGCTCGCCGGTGAAGTCGCATTGCCGGCCGGGAGCGTGGCAGAGCCCTTCGTCGACCTCGACGACGTCGCGGACGTCGCGGTCGCTGCGCTGACGGAGAGCGGGCACGCCGGCCACATCTATGAACTCACCGGTCCTCAGCTGCTGACCTTCGCGGAAGCGGTCGAGCAGATCGCCAGAGCCACCGGCAGGCAGGTTGACTACGTGCAGATCTCTATGGAGCAGTTCGTGTCCGCGCTGGCCGAGCAAGGTGAACCGGAGGCGGCCGTGGCCCTGCTTTCCTACCTCTTTTCCGAGGTCCTCGACGGCCGCAATGCTCAGCTTGGCGACGGGGTCCAGCGCGCCCTGGGCCGCGTGCCACGAGCTTTCAGCGACTACGCGCGCGACGCCGCAGCCTCCGGCGCCTGGCAGCACGCCCTGACCCCAGCCCACCGTAGCCGCGTCGCCGAATACCGCGACGGAAAGGAAACTCGTCTGAGAAGGCCCTTGTGACCTGACGCACAACGTCAGCGTTCAGCCGCGCGCTTTCTCCGTCGGCTGGAACGCTTTGTTAGAGGCCTCTTATGCGCCAGCGTATAGGCATCCAGCAACCGGCGGATCATCTTCTGGTACTGGGTATGATGCTTTTCAGCCTCATGCTTGAAAAACTCAACGCTCTCCTTGCTCAGAGCAATCGTCACTTTAACCGTATCTTCCTTGAATACGAGTTCCTCAGGAGCAGGCAGGAAATCGGATACGATCTTTAAGGGGCCCACGGGCTCATCAGTGTATTTAATTTTCGCGCTCATAAATCTGCTTACCTTTGCGCCAATAGCCCGCCCCGATAATCCGGATGACACCAAGGCGGAATGTGAATCGGACAGTCAATATGCCGTCCCCGGCCTTCCCGAAACAGTAATACCGTTTCTCAGTGTGACTGTGGGACAGGTCTTCAGCAATAACACGATCCGGATCAGCGAAAGCCAACTGCGCTTCAGCGAAGGAAACGCCGTGCTTAGCCTGATTGAGAAGATCCTTCTCCGGATCCCATTCAAAGCTTTCCATGCTCATGCGGAGAGCCTAGCAGACGTATGGCGCGATTTCCATATCTTAATATGGTGGTAAATATGGCGACTGGCCAAGTTGGCCTCAGGATCCTTGAAGTAGCCGCTGTAGCCACCCCAAGACATCTTCCACGGCTTCCTGACCAGCGTTGCGCCCGCCCCCACCGCCTGCGGCGCCATGTCGGTACGTCCCTGATCTTGCCCCACAGCCCTCAGCCTGCGGCGGCCCGAACCCGGGGTTCCAGCGATGCCAGGGTCTGGAACACGGCGTTGATCACGTTCTCCCTGCCTGCGAACAGTTCGTCCGGCCCACCCGCGTGCAGGTTGCTGAACGGCGGCTCGTAGAGCGCGGAGGCGCCCATCACGCCGCGTGCGGTGAGCTGGTCGATCACCATCTCGACGAACCGGATCTGCTGCGGCGTGAGGCTGCGGTCGTTCAGGAACTGCGTGAACGCCGCCTGCGCCGCCGTGCGGTCGAGCCCGACCAGGCTGCGCACGAAATGGGCAAGCGACGGCGACTCGCTGCGGGCCAGCAGGGCCGAGAGCAGCGTCTCCCCGTCTTCTTCGCCGATCTCGACCAGCGTCGTTTCGAGCCCCTTCAGGTCCATTGCGGTCAGCGGCTGATTGCTCCGCAGGCGACGGACCACCAGGTGGTCCAGATGCTGGCGCAGGTAGTCGTTGACCTTCTTCTCGTACTGCACGCCGGTCATCTTCGGGATGGAGACCACCTCCCCTTCCCGCACGCCCAGAACCTCGTCCTTGAAGTCGGTGTAGACGATCGTTCGCTTTTTCCTGTCGAGAAAGGTCACCAGCCCCCGCAGCCGCAGGCGCAGTTCCTCCAGCCCCGCGAGCGAGATGCCCTTCCAGAATGCGCTCTCCTGTATGGCAGCGAGGTATTCGAGCTGGGCCGCGACCACCGGAATCGTCGCCTTCTCCTCCAGCAGGCTCGCGATCTCGACCACCCGCTTGCGGTGCTGCTCGAACGCGTTCTCGTCCGCCTCGACCAGCGCCAGCTGCATTCGCAGCGCGGTCAGATCGAACAGCCGCGACTCGATGTCGTCGTGGGCAATCTCCGACGGCAGGCCCGCCACCTCACGCTGCAGCGTCTCGCGATCGCCTTCGCTGAGCCGCTCCCAAACACCCCGTTCCTGAAACCGTTCGACCGCCTCCAGGTGCATCCGCACGATGAAGTTCTCGCGGTTCATCGCGGCGACCTCGCCATGCAGGCCATCGGCGAGTGAGCCCCGTAGCGCCGCGTCCGGGTCGAGCTCCGGATGCGTCTGCACATGGCCGAGCAGTTGCACCCGGGCACGGAACAGCCGCGTGCCCAAAGGCGCGCTGTCGCCGGCGTTGATGCCGTCGGGGTTCTCGCGAAAGAAATCGAAGTTGAAACAGAAGTCGAACACCCGGAAGTCCGGCTTGTCGTCCTCCGGCCCGAACAGACCGGGGCACAGCCGCGTGCCGCGCCCGATCATCTGCCAGAACTTGATCTTCGAGTACACCGGCTTGAAGAACACCAGATTCGCCACCTCCGGCACGTCGATGCCGGTGTCGAGCATGTCCACCGAAATGGCGATGTGCGGCGCCTTGTCCTTCTGCACGAAGTCGTCGATCAGGCTCTGCGGATACTTCGCGTAATTGTCGATGATCCGCGCGAACTGCCCGGCATGGTGCGGGTAGTGGTGGTTGAAGCGCTCCTCGATGAACTTCGCGTGCTCGTGGTTGCGCGCGAAGATGATCGCCTTGGCCAGCCGGTCGCCCCCGTCCACCTTGTGGCCGTGTTCCATCAGGTGCTGCAGCACCTTGTCGACGGTGTCCCGGTTGAACAGCCAGCTGTTGATCGCGGCGGCGTTCACCCGGTCGGGCAGCGTTCCCGGTTCCACGTCGTCGCCCCAGTCCAGGCTCTCCCACTGCGCCTTCTCTTCGTCGCTGAGCTGCTCGTAGTCGATGCCCTCGCGCGGGAACTTCAGATCCACCTGCTGCACGCGCGGCGGCACCAGGAAACCGTCGGCCACCGCCTGTTCCAGCTCGTAGGCATCGGTCGGCACACCCGGCTCCAGGTCGAACAGGTCGTAGGTGTTCCTGTCGACCTCGTCGCGCGGCGTGGCGGTCAACCCGACCAGCAGCGCATCGAAGTAGCGGAAGATCGCACCGTATTTCTGGTACACCGAGCGGTGCGCCTCGTCGATGATCACCAGGTCGAAATGCCCGACGCCGAAGCGCGCCTGCCCGCCCCCGCTATCTGAACGGGTCTCGTCGATCATCCCCATCATCGTCGGATAGGTGCAGACGTAGACGCGCCCCTCGGTGTCCTTCTCGGTGACCAGGTTCACCGGGCTCGATTCGGGCAGGTGCGCCTTGAAGGCGTTGCAGGCCTGATTCACCAGCGACACCCGGTCGGCCAGAAACAGCACCCTTTTCACCCAGCCGGCGCGCTGCAACGCGTCCACCAGCGCAATCGCCACGCGCGTCTTCCCGGTGGTCGGTGTTCATCAAGTACGTCTTTCCGATCACGTTCGCCCTGTTCACGGGCGAGGCCTGGACGGCGCATATCTTCTGGGACCTGTGGCCGGTCGCGCATGTCTGGCTGGGCTGGGCGCTGTTGACCCAGCCCTGGTACACGCGCTGGCTGGCTGTGGGCATGTCGGTCATCGAGATCGTCATCATCCTGACCCTGTTCTCCCTCTTTCTGGCCGAGCCGGACTGGACCCTCTGGAGGACCAACTGGTTCGTCAACAAGGTCTTTGTGCTCTCCGCCTTCGCACTGATTCTGGCTACGGTGGTCGTAAGACCTGAGCTTTTCCGGACGAGGTCGTCTTGATGGGTCATCGCCACTCGCGCCGAACCGCCCTGAAACTCCTCGGTGCCGGCATCGCCGCTGCCTGGTGGATGCCGCATCTGTCCCTTGCCCACTCCGGCACGCTGGTCCGCAAGTCCATCCCCGATGGCGGGCAGCTGCCGGTGATCGGCCTGGGTACCTGGCGGACGTTCAATGTCGGCCGCGATCCGCAACTGCTCGACGCCCGGACCGAGGTGGTGCGGCCTTCTTCGAACACGGCGGCGGCCTGGTCGATTCTTCACCGATAGTACGGCTCCGCACCCGACGTGATGGGCTACGCACTCGACAAGCTGGGCCAAGCCGGACTCGCTCTACACGGCCGAGAAGGTCTGGAGCCCGGCCGGCGGCAGCACGCGCGAGCAGATTGCCGATCTGTCCGAGCGCTGGGGTGTCGCCCGCTTCGACCTGGTCCAGGTCCACAACCTCACCGACTGGCGCGAGCACCTGGACGTTCTCCAGCGGATGAAGGCCGATGGCGAGATCGCTCACGTCGGCATCACCACCTCGCACGGTCGCCGGCACGACGAGATCGAGCGCATCATGCGGGAACACGACATCGATTTCGTGCAACTCACCTATAGCATCACTCACCGCCAGGTCGAGGGTCGCCTGCTGCCGCTGGCGCGGGAAAAGGCGTTGCCGTGATCGCCAATCGCCCGTACGACGGCGGGCGCCTGATCCAGAACCTCAAGCGCCGGCATGAAGTCCCTGCATGGGCCGCTGAAGAATTCGATTGCCGCAACTGGGCCGACTTCCTGCTCAGGTTCATTGTCAGCCATCCGGCGCTGACCTGCGCCATCCCGGCAACGACCCGCGTCGAGCACGTGATCGAGAACATGCGCGCCGGCCACGAGCCGATGCCGACGCAAGCGACGCGCGAACGCATGATCCGCCACATCGCGTCGCTGTAATCGCGCCATGCACGGCTGGCAGACCTACCGCCTCGAAGACTTCATCCCGTTCACCCCGGAGATCTACTGGCGGCTGCTGGAACGCATCAACGAAGCCTTCTGGCCACTGCACGTTCTGGCTGTCGCCATCGGCCTGACTGCGCTGCTGCTCGCCCTGCGCGGCAACCAACGCATCGCCCTGGCCCTGCTCGCCCCCGCCTGGCTGACCAGCGGAATCCTCTTCCACTTCACCTATTACGCCGAACTGAACTGGGCCGCCCCTTGGTTTGGCTGGGGCTTCATCGCCGAGGCTGCCCTGTTGCTCGTACTCGCGTTGTTCGCCGGATCAAGCCGAACGCAAGGGCCTTCCAAAGGGCTTTCGACCGGGATCGCCACCACCGTCGCGCTGGTTTCTCTGCTCGGCTATCCGCTGATCGCCGCCACCATCGGCCCCGGCCTGAGCCATGCCGAGACCTACGGCCTGCACCCCGACCCCACGGCCATCGCCACGCTCGGCGTGCTGCTGATGCTCCTGCGCGGCCCCAGCTTCTGGCTCGCCTCGTTCATTCCGATCCTGTGGTGCCTGATCGGCTCGCTGACCTTGATCGCGATCGACGCAACCGGGGCATTGATCCCGCTGGCCGCGGTGGCCATCATTGCCGCGGCTTCGGTCGCGCGCTCGATCCAGTCAGCGGCGCGGCCACACGAGTAGCAACACCGAACCGTAGCCGCCTGGCTCGCCAGGCTTGGGGACCCCCGTCGAGTTCATCCCGCATCTCTGAGCGATCATTGAGTCCGCATCTTGGGTTTCCCCTTGCGGGCCTCAATAACCGCATGCCCTGTCGGTGGCAAGTCCGTCCAGGAGCCCATCGGGGCTTCCCGAGTTCTCCGACGTATCTCTTGCCTCGCAGCCACGGCCTATGGACTCCGCCGGACCTCCACACCCTCGCCTTGACGGGTGCTTCTGTGTTGCCTTCGGTGCAGTTTAAACCCTCAGCGGCCGGAACTGAGCTTGTCGAAGCTGTACCAGCACTTGAGGGTGCGCGATCACCCCTGCGGCCTACAGGATTCTATGCCTACGCTTAACCTGCCTTGTTCCATTCCGTTTCACAGTAACTTGATGAACTCAGCAACATCCAAACGCGCCTGTTTCAGAATATGTGAAAGAGTCGATCTCTTGATGGGTCTATGAGCTGGAATGGTGATCTTCAATACCTCTTCCCTGGTATGCTTCTGCAACCGGATATGGCTACCCCGCTGCCGTACAACTACCCATCCATCACGCCTCAAGGCGCCAATGACCTTATCGAACGGGAGGCTCGGTACCTTGCTCATACCGCGACATGAGTAATTTCAGCATTCGGATTGTAGCCGGTGTCGTCCTCAACAGGCTCGAGGTACAGTTCGATTGCCTCCCGGATATTGACCAGGGCTTCTTCTTTTGACTCCCCTTCACTGATACATCCAGGCAGGCTCGGCGCATAGACCGTGTATCCGCCTTCTTCGCTTGGCTCTAGTACTACTCGTATTTTCATTTCCATTTTCCTCCATCGGATGCCGTGGGATCGGGCCCGATACGCACTTCAAATCATACAAGTTTGCCGCGTTCCCCGCGTTCTCGCCAACATTCTCCGGATTACCCGATACTTACTACTTGTTGGACGAAGCCGCTACGCGGAGAAGGGCGGCTCCGCCGGGTGAAATCTAGAATGCAGCCTCACCCCCCTCATTGCTGAGGGGCCGTTCCAGCAAGAACCGTGAGGCTGCACGACCATGAGACCAGCAACCCCGCCCGACTTCAACCAGCAGTACGAGACCCACCTCAAGCACCTCAAGCTCAAGGGCCTCCAGCCCAAGACCATCGAGGCCTATGCCCGCGCCATTCGGCGCATCGGCGCCTACTTCGACCACCGTATCGAGGATCTCTCCGAGGCCCAGCTCACCGAGTACTTCACTGATCTCCTGGAGACCCACTCCTGGCGTGCCGCGAAACACGATCTCTACGGCCTGAAGTTCTTCTACACCCACGTGCTGCGCAAGCCCTGGGTGGCGGTGGGGCTGATCAAGCCACCCAGGTCCCAGCGTCTGCCGGACATCGTGACCGTCGCCGAAGCCGCCCGCCTGTTCGATGCCACCCGCATCCTCAGCTACCGCGTGTTCTACTTCACCCTGTACAGCCTGGGCCTGCGCCTCGGCGAGGGCCTGCGTCTCCAGGTCGGCGACATCGACGCCGAACGGGCGCGGGTGCATGTGCGCGACAGCAAGGGCAACAAGGACCGCTTCGTGCCCTTGCCCGACACCACGCTCACCGTGCTGCGCGACTTCTGGCGCACCCATCGCAACCCGGTGTGGCTGTTCCCCAGCCGCCAGGGCGGGCGGCGCGCCGCGGCCCGGGCCACCACGCCGCTGGACCGCCCGGCGAAAAGGCGCTCGTCTACCTCGGCCGCTACCTCTATCGCGGCGTGTTCCAGGAGAAGGACATCCTCGCCTGCAATGACGGCCAGGTGACCTTCCGGTACCAGGACAGCAAGACCCGCAAGCCGCGGACCCCTACGCTCTTCGGTGCCGACTTCCTCTGGCACCTCCTGCGCCATGTCCTGCCCAAGGGCTTCCGCCGCGTTCGGACCTACGGCTTCCTGCACCCCAACCGCAAACGCCTGATCCACCTGCTACAGGTGCTGCTCAAGTTGCGCCCCGCGGCGGTCCCCGCCGCCGTGCGACCGCGCCCGGCCCTGGCCTATCCCTGCTGCGGCGGGAACATGAAGATCCTGCGCACCCGGATCTCCCCGCACGAGGGCTATACCTGCCCTTTACCCACAAGTTGCGCAGACCAATGGTTGCAGGGCAGTGTCATCCGATTTCATCTCGTAAAGCGTAGGCGAAGGACATGGTGGTGAGTTTGGCGTAGCCGTGCCACATCAGTTGGTGTCCGGGCGGTGGATCGTGATTGCGGTTGGTGTAGCCGCCCAGGATGGCGACTTCGCGAACCGCTTCCTGGAGACTGGTGGGGCGGGGTCGGCGCCGGGACTGGGCGTAGTCACCGAGCACCCGCAGTTCGACGTCCGAGAACAGCAGCTCCGGCGGCAGTTCCGGGGCCTCGCGGCCCAGCAGGGTCATCAGCATCACCCGCCAGGCGATGACCAGCCGGATCGCGATGGCGCGTTCCAGGCGCTCGACGCTGTGGTGGCCGAGCTCGTCGATCTTGCAACCCGATTTCAGCACCCGGTGCCAGTCCTCGATGCGCCAGCGCAGGCGGTACCAGCGCAGAATCTCGGCGGCCTGTTCGGCCGAGGTGACGGTCAGTGTGGTGAGCACGAACCACTCGAGCGGCTTTTCCCCTTTCGGCGGATCCCGTTCCAGCGCATGCACCACGGTCAGTTCCAGCGTCACGGGCGGATCGGCACCGGCGGGTGTGCCACGGAGCGTGACCGGGGTGTAGCGCAGTTCCAGTTCCGCGGTCCGTGCCGCCCGACCCAGGCGGGCGGGGCGCTTGCTGGTCTTGGTGCGCAGGCTCTGCCCGTCGACCTGGAGTTCGACCGACCCGCGGCTCGCCGTCGCCCGAGCGACGTCGAACAGGCGCCGCCCGTCGGCGAGCCGGCGGTTGTGCTGGGCACGGACCACCAGTTCCACCTCGGGATGGCGCTGCTGCTCGGCATAGAGCTCGAACGCATCCGCCTCCCGATCGGCGACACTGACCACCCGGGTGTTGGGGAGGGTCGCCGCCAGTGCGGCTGTATCGCGCAGACCGGCGATCCAGCGAAAGCTCTTTTTCTCTTCCTGCGACGGTTCCTCGTCGCCCCGCAGCTGCGGCGCCTCGAACTGCGCCTTGAGCACGCCCAGCGGCAGCCCGTCGGCGTTGACCGCAAGCGTCGAGTGCAGATGCAGTCCCAGACTCTCGGCACCGGTCTGGTTACGGCCAATGACGCCGATGCCGCGCGTCTGCGGGCGGGTGGTGAAGTTCAGATCGGTGCCATCCTGCAGGCACAGCACCGTCGCCTGCGCCTGCATCCGGCGCTGCGTGCGCGCGCGATGTGGCGCCAGGATGTGCTCCGCAGTGACCTCGGAATCGGCCGGCTGGTCGATCAGCCGGTAGTAGCCCTTCACCGCCGCCCAGTCGTCGCGGGCCACCGCGGTAAAGGCGCGCAGCGGATCCTCCCCCTGGCGCCGGGCGCTGTCCACCAGCCGTTTCGTCAATCGCTTGTCCCCCAAGGGCGCACCCCCGAACTCGTGTTCAGCCCACTGCTGCGCATCCAGACCCTCGGCGGGTTCCAGCGGTGTGTCGCCCCGTGCCGGTGCCGGACCCACCCCCAAGCGTGCGCGCCAATCGGGTTCGAGTTCATAGAGATAGATCGCCTTGCGGGTCTCGGCCGCGGCGTGGCCCCGGTCCTGGCGCCCCCGCCCGCCGGTCTCGCCCACAAAACGCCAGTTCGACGCCCGCAGGCTGACCCCGGTGTGCGGAGGCTCGATGAAGGTCTCCACCAGCCAGGGACGATACCCATGGCAGGCCTCGAAGTCAGCCCCCAGCCGCCGCAACGCCCGACCCAGCGTCCACGACGCGAGGTTCCGGCAGGAAACGCCCGGACGCAACAGGAACCGGTTCAGTCCCACCACACGGTGTCGGTGGCGTTCCCGCAGCGCCGGATCCCAGCCGATCCAGGCATCGCGTGCGGCCAACTGCAACGCCGACGCCGCAAACCCCAGCGCCCCCAGCCAGCCCTGCGCCGAACCCACCAGATACCGCAGCTGCGCGCCCACCAGCGGCCCCATGCCGCGCGGGTGCTCGCGCGCCATCAGCTCATTCCAGAGCGCCCGGTGCTCGGCCGTGTCCACCCGTACCAGCGCCAGGCCCTCCAGCTCGGTGACCTCGCGGCCCACTCCCTGGGGTGCCGGCACCGCCACCCCCAGGCGCCGGCCCTGGCCCCCGCGCCCCGGGCTGCTGCACGCAGGCGGCAGCGTAATCCGGCCCGCGCGCTCCAGCGCCCGCAGCGCCTTCAAGCAGCCCGCCCGCTGCGGCCGCCCACGCGCATCGAAGAAGCCCCAGGTGGTACAGATCTGATCCGCCAGCGCGGTGCGGTGCAGTTCCGGCGCTTCCCGGATCAGTGCCTGCACCCGAGCCAGGTTCGCCGGCGCGCTCAACGTGCGCTTGATCTGGCTCTGCTCCCACATGCCCGGCACGGTACCCGGCCGGCAGGCGTTTGTCCAGCACTAGATGTGGGTATAGGGCAGGGCTATACCCGCATCCAGGATGCCGTCGCCGGAGCCGCGGCTATGTAAACGCCTTCGCCAGCACGGGTCCCCTCGGCGTTCGGTGCCTTCGAGCCGAGGGGTGTGCGCGCCCGGAAAACGGCCGTCACCGCCCCAAATCCCCGTTCTTGGCGCCCGCCTTGCCGGAACCACGGACCGACAAACCCTCGAGCGCGCCCGTGACACGTTGACCATCGGCAGCGACACCCGCCCGCCGAAAAGCTGTTTTCAGAACCCCCGCCACTTCCCTTTGAACCAGGCTTGTCCAACAAACGGCTCAGATCGTGGCTCGCTTCGCTCACACGATCTAGCCTTATCCGTTATGTGCTTCTTCAGGCGGCGACAAGCTTTTTAACCTTGAGCTCTTTACGGTGCTGCTCAGCATGCCAGAGCTCATACTGGGACTGCTGGTTCAGCCAACTCTCTGCCGAAGTATCAAACGCAATGGATAGTCGAATGGCCATCTCTGGACTAATGCCGGCCTTACCGTTCAATACGGAACTCAGGGTTTTTCGACTTACTCCCAGCGCTTCTGCAGCGGCCGTTACAGAGAGACCCATGGGCTCCAGACAAAGCTCACGCAACACTTCACCAGGATGGGGGGGATTGTGCATCAACATCGACGGCACCTCAGTGGTAATCTTCATAGTTCACTATCTCGGCGTCTCCGTCCTCGAACCGGAAGGTCACTCGCCAGTTACCGCTAACTGTTACCGACCAAGTCCCGGCGCGACCCCCAGAGAGCTTGTGCAGCCGAAGGCCTGCCAAGTCCATGTCTTTGATTTCTGACGCTGCATTTAGCCTGCCGAGAATCAATCGAAGCCTCTTCGCATGAGCAGCCTGTATCCCTGCGGTGCTACCGGACCTGAAAAATCTGGCCAAACCCTTGTGCTTGAAGCTTCGGATCATACTCTGAGTGTAACCTGTAACGCCTCGGGTTTCAAGCGCACCTAACGCTGCCAACACGGGCAGCTTTGTAGTGGAGGCAAAGCCGCAACGAAAAAGCTGTCCCCGTGCTTGACCTGGTTATGTGTTTATACATTCATTAAACAAAATTCTGTTTGAAAACGGATCTATCACCTCAAATACCCTATCACCCCAAGGTGCAGTCGTAAGTTCTGGCCGAGAGTACCTGTAACCTCGCGAGGTAATTCCACCGTACAGGGCCTCAAACTCGTCAGTATTCACAAACGTTTTAGCACCGGGAGAACAATCTCCATAGTGCTCACTGAGGTGAAAGACCAGACCACCCTTGGAAACCTGCATGTAGATAGGAAAGCCCGGCTCAAAGCGGTGCTCCCAATCCAACGACATACCAAGAAATTCCAGATAGAACTCCTTGGCTTTGGCTTCATCGAAAATTCGGATGATTGGAATAGCTTGAAATCCCATCCATGCTCCCCTTACACATAACGTTCGGCTTGAGCCGGGGCTTGCGCCGGAGCGCAGCGGAGGGGCAAGCCGTCGGACTCGAAGCGGTTGTGTACGCCCGACATGGGCATGAACTGATGGGGTGAAAGTCCCCTGTAGGAGTACCTGTAGTGTCCGAAGTGTGGACGAATGTAACTACTAGCCGACGGCAAGGGCAAACCCGTGAGGGGATGTCTGAAGGAAGCCCGAGCGCAAAGGTGCGAGCCGACGGACAGAAATCGCATAGAAGGCTCAGTCCCCGGGCGAGTCAGCACAAGATGACGAAGCCCGCCAGGTGCAGGGGATAGGGTAAATGCGGCGGTTGTGCACTGAAAGTTCATGTCCTTATTCGGGGAGGTCTGCCCGGCTTGCGGCCGGGGTGTGTCACGGGAGCCGGACTGAGGCCCGCGGGGAAAGCCGCGGAACCGCCACCGGACCCTACCGCACGCATCCGGCAGCGCGCCCTGCGGCAACGCACGGCGTGACTGGGCAGAAGCCAGCAGAGGCCATAGTAATCGGCAGGGGGGGGGGGCGGAACCCCCAACGATGAAGGGCCGAACATGAGAAACCAAGGGGGAGCCGTGGATCACTCGCCACCATCGCCGAACCCGTCCGGGGGAGATGTGTCGCGGCGTGGCCCCACGCAGCCAGCCTTGCACGAGGGGTTGATGGAGCGGGTTCTGGACCGGACCAACCTGCAGCGGGCATGGAAGCGGGTGAAGGCCAACAAGGGCGCTCCCGGCATGGACGGGATGCCCATCGAGGACTTCCCAACGTTTGCACGACGGCACTGGCCCCAGATCCGCCGGCAACTTGCCGATGGTGTCTACCAACCCCAGCCGGTGCGACGGGTCGCAATCCCGAAGCCCAAGGGCGGGGAGCGGCTGCTGGGCATCCCCACGGTCATGGACCGGGTGATCCAGCAGGCCATCGCGCAGGTACTCACGCCGATCTTCGATCCCGATTTCTCGGACTCGAGTTTCGGCTTCCGACCGGGCCGTTCCGCCCACGGAGCACTCAGGCAGGTACAGGGCCATATCCAGGCCGGTTACCGCATCGCCGTCGATCTGGACTTGGCGAAGTTCTTCGACAACGTCCAGCACGACGTCCTGATGGCCCGCGTGGCCAGAAAGGTGCGCGACAAGCGGTTGCTGGCCCTGATCGGCCGCTACCTGCGGGCGGGCGTTTTGGTCGGAAAGTCCGTCCAGGCAACGGGGATCGGCACGCCGCAAGGCGGGCCGCTCTCCCCATTGCTCGCCAACATTCTGTTGGACGATCTCGACCGTGAGCTGGAACGGCGAGGACACCGATTCACCCGCTATGCGGATGATCTCGTGATCCTCGTCAAGACGCTCCGCGCCGGGGACCGGGTGAAGGCGAGCGTGACTCGCTTTCTTGCCCGCAAGCTGGCGCTGCTGGTCAACGAGCAAAAGACCCGGGTGGTCAAAACCAACGACTGTCAGTTTCTCGGATTCACCTTCCGGGGAACGAAACTGCGCTGGTCTGACCGCGCCTTCGAGGACTTCAAGCACAACGTTCGGCGATTGACCGGACGATCTTGGGGCGTCTCGATGCCATACCGGTTCATGAAGCTCGCCCAGTACGTTCGTGGTTGGATGGGCTATTTCGGCATCTCGGACTACTACCGTCCGATCCCCGAGGTCGACCACTGGCTGCGCCGCCGGGTGCGCATGTGCTACTGGAAACAGTGGCGCTACGTGCGCACCAAGGTCCGCAACCCGCTCGCCTTGGGGACGTTCAAACGCCAGGCGATCCTGACGGCGCTCAGCAGCAAGAGCTATTGGCGCTTGTCGCGGACGCTGGCGACACAGAGCGGAATGACGAATGAGTGGCTGCACCGCCAAGGGCTGATCAGCGTCCGCGATCTGTGGACGAAGGCCCATGGCTACGCTTGATCTCCCCGTGTGCTTCTTTCTCATGAACCGCCCGGTGCGGACCCGCATGCCGGGTGGTGTGGGGAGGGCGGGTTAAAGACCCGCCCTTACCCGATTAGGACATTTCTCGCACATGTTTAATAAATGACTGCGCATCTGTGGAAGCCCCTACCGCTTGGCCAATTGCGACGAGTTCAACGAGCAGCCCATCCGTTGTATGCACCATAATTTTCTTCTCTATTTTTCCAAGCCTAGCTACTAGCTTCGCTTCGGCCTTTCTTTCCTTGGCGCTTAGATGAACACCACCTTTCACATTGGCGATGTACTTTATTACTTCACGTCGATTAAATGTTTTACCATCTACGACACCAGATAAGGATGAGAGATACGCACTGAGTGAAAACTCTCGATCTCCGGGATAGCCGTTTTCCCGCAACGGTGGCCCAAGCTCTTGGCCTATAGGCGATGAGCCTTTATTCATCATCATGCATGCCATTTGGATACCGCGGAAATTTGCTCCTGCAGCAATTGCATAGACAATTTTGGAGAGATTGTCAGGCGAAGCAATTTCATCAATCGATACAGCAATAAGCTTTGGCTGTTTTTTCCAGCCAACAGCTCGCCAAGCAGCCCCGTAGACGTCCTCAACGAGAAGCCTTCTTAGGACAGCGCTCCCGTGACGGATTTCACGGTCAGTAATGTCGGGCCCCCACTCTGCTAGGTACCCAAGATCTTCCGCTACTAACCGTAAATCGTCTCTGGTCATAGACTCGATGTCCTAACGATTGGATGACGGGCGGTAAAAACTAAGAGAGTCCAGCGGCGACAGTTTTGACCGTCCCTGTCCATCCTCTTGTTCGACCTTCCGTTCCTCGGCATGTTTTGCGAAGAGAGAGGTGATCTCGGTCTCTGAGAACCCGAGAATTTCCTCGGCTTTTTCTCGAATCCTCCGCCCCCGGGCGTCAAGCATCCGCTCGAAATTCCCGGGCTCCAATTCGTCCCAGGTAAGGAGGCGTTCAGCGAGATCTTGGTCACTGTAGGTTGGGGCCTTCCCAGGACTCCGGAACCACTCGTGAGGCGGGCGATCAGACTTGTTCAGGTTGTCAGTGGCGCGAAGAAAATGGAAGTTCGCGTAGTGGTTGATCTGCTCATGCTCATAGCCTTTCTCTTGTAACCGCGCCTTCGAAAAAATATGGTCTCGCTGCAGTTCTTCCGGATTGCGATCCAGCGTGATGCCACCGTGAGCGATATTCAGAGCCAGATCGAGATGTCTCCTGAGAAGATCATCCAGCGAAGTAATCCCGTAGTGCCTGCGAGTCAGTTCGCACAACTCGCGAAGCGGGAACTTGTACGCGCAGGCAACCGTCTTTCGAGCGAAAACTCCCATGCGCGCCTCCGCACCACCGAAAATGCCACTCATCAACGCGACGTAGATGCCAAGGACAAGTTTGCGCCGTTCGCTGTGGCTCAATTCTGGATTACAAGCCAGAAATAGGACGAAAGGCAGCAATGCGTTGTGGCCGCCGCGGAAAAAGCGCTCGGAGGAGATCTTGCAGTCGTCCAAGAGAATACAGCCCAATAGTTGCCATCCGCGGCGGACGTTGTCTATGTGCAGTGGCAGATTCTCAGCCAGAAGTTCGACTTGGTTCCGGTCCGAGACGAGCCGATCAAAGCGTGTCTCGGCACCTTCAGCCAACAGTAGGCTCTTAAGGACATCATCCCTTGTGAACTCGTACGGCCGATTCTCGTTGACCTCTCGCACCAGATCCTGAAGCTCAGGCTGAATGTCATTCCACTTCAGATCGAGCAGGCTCATCAGCAGGTCGGATTTCAGCAGAACCAGTCCGCCCGAGTTGATCCGGACAAAGATCTCGAGCACTTCCTCAATTGGCGTGTTGTCCGAGGGGTCCTCGTCAACCGTGATGACTTGAAGCGACTTGTGGTCGCCAAGAATGGAGGCACAACGGATATACGTATCAGCCATACGCACCATCTCGGGCTCGTTGAGTCCCAGTTCTGTCCCGATCTTGTTGGCGGTGATCGCTGCCTTCTGAGGCGAAATGTTGACCAGAGATGAAACGGGCACGAACCGGACGCGGGCACCATTGGCCTCTCCATTCAGCGCCTCGGCCTCCCCGCTCGACAGGAACCTACAGTCGTAGTACTCGGTCCCGGGGTCTTTGTCCGTGCCATCACCACTTAGCACGTCGAGATGCAACTTCCGTCGATCATACGATCCCCGGAA
Source organism: Thioalkalivibrio nitratireducens DSM 14787 (assembly GCF_000321415.2). Classification (NCBI taxonomy): domain Bacteria; kingdom Pseudomonadati; phylum Pseudomonadota; class Gammaproteobacteria; order Chromatiales; family Ectothiorhodospiraceae; genus Thioalkalivibrio; species Thioalkalivibrio nitratireducens. The sequence continues at coordinate 2,383,799 of NC_019902.2, forward strand.
GCACACATACAGGCTTGTCAACCGCTGCTGACCATCCAGCACCAAATACCGATTATCGTTCCTCGAAGAAGTCTCGAATACATATTTGGTCGCTACCCCAGTATCGATGTCCCGCGAAATACGTCTGTACCGCTGAACCGTACGCGTCCGCCACAGCATTACGGCTCCGATCGGGAATCCCCGTAGCAAGCTGTCAATTAACCGGCTGATGCGTTCGTTCTTCCACACGAAGGGGCGCTGCATGGCGGGCAAGACGATTTCGTCTCTATCGATCTGCGAGAGAAGTCCATAGAGCGTCGGGTCAAGCATGATGTTCCCTCCTTGTTATTTCAGATCGAACAGTATAATCAGAAGAAACTGGAATATCGGAGATAGACAGATTCTGTATAGCATGGTGCGGCGCTTGCGTCTTGCGCGCTCCGTGCGGCAGGATTGGGCGGCACTTCGTCCATCGGCTTACAGGAGGTTGGCTCATGGCGACAGGAAGTCGCGGCGACGCGGAGCGTCGTTTCTGGGAGCGTTACCGGAATCTGCTTCTGAAGCAAGGCGTTAAACCCACTGCCGTGCGCTGGTACGTACTGCGTGCAGAGCAGTTCATTCAATCGTTTTCGGGGCGCCGGTTGGCCGAGCTTTCTCGCGAGGATGTGGACGATTACCTCAGGCGTGCGGGGGCGAACACCGCTCTGCAGCCGTGGCAGTTCCGGCATATAGTCAGCGGCATTCGGGGACGTTGCCCCTCGATGTATCGCTGCCTGCCGGCGATTGCCGCGCGGCGGAGCGTGAGCTGGCTACCGCGGAACGCACACGAGGCATTCTGATCATTTCTACCCTTTCTGTGAGTCCCTCAGACCATGCCAACGTGGCGGGCCGACGAGAAACCGCTGCACTGTTCCCCAAAAGAAGACCAATGCCTACACGCACCGCCTTGGGCGACAAGCGCCGGCCACCCGGCGCACTCCACTCGCCGTTTGAACACACCCACTAGCGATACGGCACGTTGTTGGCGTCCAGCCACTCCTTCGCGATCCGCTCGAACGCCGAGTCCCGGTATCGGTACCAGTCGCTTTCGATCCCCAGACGCTCGATCGTGGACCGGAAATGGCGAAATGCACCCCGACCCCGTAATGCGTCCAGAACCTCCGCGCGTGAATCCTCATCGCTGAGGCCGTCGGCGAATTCTTCCATGATCGACCATTCGTGAATATCGAACGGTCCGGGAAGTGGGAGGAAACGGTCCGACTCCAGGGCCTCGCGAGCCTTGGGCAACACTTCGCGCTGCCAGACTGGCACGTCGTCCAGAGCGACATCGTCTTCGACCAGACGTCGATCCTCATCGGTTACGGTCACGATTTCACCGGTGTCCACGTTGAGGTATGAACACCAATCATCGTTCGGAAGCTGCATGGCATCCACGACTTCCTGGATCGAAACTGGCAGTGCCATGTTCTGGTCCTCAATCTCGTTTCAGGGGACAGTACCTCGATACCGCTGACTGCCGGCGATGGCCGCGTTGCGGCACATGATGCGGGTGCCCCGGAAGGAAATCCAGTCATTCCAGCCATCGCTCATCTCCTTGCGATTCCGGTAGATGATACCGCCCGCGGGCCCCGTAGAGAAACGGGGGTACTGCTGTCCCCGGAAATCAACTGGTCTTGTAAACAGCTTTTCGGTCGCCCACCTTCACGACCGTCACGGTCAGAAGCTCGGCGGTTACCTCGTACAGGATTCGGTACACACCCTGTCGGATTCGGTAGCGCTCTTGCCCGAAAAGCCGAATCGTGCGACAAAAAACACTATAGCGTCACGACGTTACAACATGAAAGCGTCCGTCGCCGGATAGGCGAATCAGTCGGCTTGCTCGCGGTCGGACAGAACTGGGTCTGACCCGTGCTTACTTGAGCTTCACCACGTTGCCCGCCCCGGGGGTGATGTCCTTGGGTTCCGCATGGCGGAGCAGACCGGGCGACACGTTCCACTGCACCCCTTCGTCGGTCACCACGCTGACCGTCTTCTTGTTGTACTTGACGAGCACGCCCGTCACTTGCGGCTGCCCGGGCGCGTCGAACACGACCCGTTGCCCGATGCTGAACCTCATCATCGCGCTGTGCGCGCGCATGTGCTGCAGGAATTTCAGCCGTTCGACGACACTGCGGTTCAGGTCGATCAGTTCCGCCTCGGTCAGCTGGTCGATATTGATTCGGGTCATGGGGGGCTCCTCAGACACCTCGTTAAAGGGCTTTCTCCGCGCCTTCCCTTCGGCCGAGACTCTCAGAGAGGAAGGCAGAGACCAAAGCGTTCATGCTGACCCCCTCTTGCTTTGCACGGGCAGTCAGTCGCGCGTGCAAGCTGCGCGGAATGCGGGCAATGAACTTGCCACTGGGCAATTCTCCTGGGCGGGGAATCTCTCGGCCCGCTTCCTTGGCGGCCGCCATCCAGGCGGCAACCGCGTCACGACCGTTGACAATAGCTTCTTCGGGAGTTTCTCCGTCCGACATACAACCCGGCAAATCCGGGAAGACGATTCACCAGCCTCCGCCATCCTCCTTCTCGAGGGGTCGCAGTTCGAAGGGATAGTCAAAATTCGGTGCCATCATTCAGCTCCAATGTCATCCAGCAGAGCAAGAAACTGGGTGATGTAAATCGGTTTGATCGGACGTTTGAAGGGGATCGTGACCGCCAGTTCGGAACCGGAATGCATGAAAACGTCTTCGCGGTCCGGTTCAGCCCATAGTCGGCCGAGGACGCGATTGACGGATAACCGTAACGGCACCAAAATGGTTTCGAGGAGGTGCCGATCATGCCCACGACCCTGACTCTGAAGAATATTCCCGACGACGTGTACCGGCGCCTGAAGGCGTCCGCTGAAGCACACCGGCGAAGTCTGAACAACGAAGCGATCGTGTGCCTTGAGGCGATGCTCGTGCCCAGCAAGCTGACACCGGGCGAGCGGCTTGCCCGAGCACGCGCGCTCCGGGCGGAACTGAAGGCTGGCGAGTTTCGGGCACACGACACGGAGGCGTTCAAGCGGCAGGGTCGTCCATGATCGTCGTGGATTCGAACGTATTGGCCTACCTCTACCTTCCAGGCGAGTTCACCGACGAAGCGGAGCGCTTACTGGAGGCAGATTCGGACTGGCACGTCCCGATTCTCTGGCGAAGTGAGTTCCGGAACATATTGGCCGGGTACCTGCGTCGAGGCGTCCTGAGCTTCGACCGGGCATGCGCGATACAGCGAGAGGCCGAGGAGCTGCTGAATGGGGGTGAGCACGAGGTCGACTCGATGCAGGTACTGGAACTCGTGAGGGCCAGCGATTGCTCAGCATACGACTGTGCGTTCGCGGCAGTTGCACAAGCGCTTGGAGCCACTCTGGTAACGATGGACGCCAAGCTTCTGAGAGCGTTTCCGGCAATCACCAGATCGCTCGTTGCGCGCTGATGCCGTACGTTTAACCGGGCGTTGGGACCCGCCCCGGCGGCCCACCGCGAGTGCCTGAATCATCACCGTAAGTGCGCGCCGGATCCGGTTCGCGCGGCTCACGGCCACCCTGCGGATGACCCTGGAGGGCCGGCAAGCCGCCAGACGCCCCCACGATCAGAAACAGGGTTCGATTCGAGGCAAAACGCAGAATGCGTTCAGCCCCCGTCCGCATCCTCGTCGCCCCCCTGCCCAGGAAAATGCGTCATCGCGAGGAGCGAAGCGACGTGGCGATCCATAAGGCGGTGATTCAATTTGCGTCGTTTGGATTGCCGCGCTTCGCTCGCAATGACAATGACAGGCGCTTTCCTAACCCTCGCACTCGGATTTGGGAGGGGGGACTGAACGGATACAAAACGCAAGGTCTGACCCCGGTATCCGCGCGTGGCCCTACCCGGTCATGCGGCCCACCGGAGAATCTCCACTTCGGCACCCTTGCGGACGGCAGCCTCAGCGAGCGCCATTACCTTTTCGGTCATCTCCGCCGAGAGATAATACTCACCGCAGTTGTCGCAGCCGTGCGCCGGAACATCCTTGATGACGACGGTAGTATCGCCACGCTGGAGTGTCACGGTAGCGTTGCCAGGAGCCGCCTGCCCGGTCTTGCAAACATGGCAAATGAGCCCTGACACGCCGCCCCCGACTACGCCCCAACCGCCGGTGCCGGCGCCCCGCGCAATAGGCCCTCGGTGCTCAGATCTTCATCCAGCTCGGGCCAATGAATCCCATAGCCGCCGCCGCAGATCTCCCAGACGGCGAGTTGGTCCGGAGTGGCGTGCGCCAGGCGCGGGTACCATTCAAGTGGAACGGAGATCCGCCGCCCGTCCATCAAGCCGACGACCAGAGAGTCTTCCGTGAATTCCACCGAGGCGACACGCTCATCGGCGTTCGCTGCCAAAGTACCCATGCCATGCCTCCAGGAGGTCTTGCTGCCGAGCCTCGACGATCCGGCGGATACGCCGCAGGTCCTGAGCTGAATAGCCTATGTTCCGCGCCAGCGCCACGGGGCGCAACCAGAACTTGGCCGAGTGGTCGCCATGGTCCACGTGGACATGTGGCGGCTCCCCCGGCTCGTGGCTGTACCAGTAGAAACGGTAGGGCCCTTCCCTGAGCACCGTCGGCATCGCTCGGCTCCGCGTCAATCCCAGCTCAGCGCCCCACCCGTCTGGTACTCCGTGACCCGGGTCTCGAAGAAGTTCTTTTCCTTCTTGAGGTCGAGCACTTCGCTCATCCAGGGGAAGGGGTTGTCGGCGCCGGGGTAGAGTTCGGGCAGGCCGATCTGGGCGCAGCGGCGGTTGGCGATGAAGTGCAGGTACTCCTCGAACATGCCGGCGTTCATGCCGAGGACGCCGCGCGGCATGGTGTCGCGGGCGTACTGGGCCTCGAGTTCGACCGCTTCGCGAATCATGTCGGCCATTTCCTGCTTGAACTCGGGCGTCCACAGCTGCGGGTTCTCGATCTTGATCTGGTTGATCACGTCGATGCCGAAGTTCATGTGCATCGATTCGTCGCGCAGGATGTACTGGAACTGCTCGGCGACGCCGGTCATCTTGTTGCGCCGGCCCATCGACAGGATCTGCACGAAGCCGACGTAGAAGAAGATGCCCTCGAAGATCACGTAGAACGCGATCAGCTCGCGCAGCAGCTTCTGGTCGTCCTCCGGGGTGCCGGTGTGGAAGTGCGGGTCGGCGAGGTGGCGGGTGAACGGCAGTGCCCACTCGGCCTTGCGCGCGACGCTCGGCACTTCGCGGTACATGTTGAAGATCTCGCCTTCGTCGAGGCCGAGGCTCTCGACGCAGTACTGGTAGGCGTGGGTGTGCAGCGCCTCCTCGAAGGCCTGGCGCAGCAGGTACTGGCGGCACTCGGGGTTGGTGATGTGGCGGTAGACGGCGAGCACCAGGTTGTTCGCGACCAGCGAGTCGGCGGTGGAGAAGAAACCGAGATTGCGCTTGACGATGATGCGCTCGTCCTCGGTGAGGCCGTTCGGGTCCTTCCACAACGCGATGTCCGCGTTCATGTTGATTTCCTGCGGCATCCAGTGGTTCGCGCAGCCGTCGAGGTATTTCTGCCAGGCCCACTTGTACTTGAACGGCACGAGCTGGTTCAGGTCGGCGCGGCAGTTGATGATCTTCTTGTCGTCGACGCGGATGCGCTCGGCGCCCATTTCCGGGTCTTCGAGGCCGATGTTGCCGGCGGGGGCCTGGTCGTCTGCGGTTGCCGGGGCCTCGGTGGCGTGGAAAGCGGCGGGGTCCGGGTTCACGCTCGGGGCGGCGCCGGCGGTCTGCATCAGCGCGTCGTTCTCCTGCAGGCCCATGCCGGGGCGCACGGCGGGCTGCTTGTTGGTGGCGGCGGCGATGGGGTCGTCCCAGTTGAGCATTGGCGGTTCCTCCGAAAGTCGTTCGTCGTTCGTAGGGCGGAAGAGTGCAGCGTCATCCGCCGTTTTTGCGTTTGTCAGGCCCGGGCGTTCTGGCCAGCCCGGGCACCGATCGGCGGATGACGGCCTTCGGCCTTTTCCGCCCTACGCGGGTGGGCGAGCCGTCATTGCGAGCCCCGCAGGGGCGCGGCAATCCATACCACCGCCTGGATTGCCACGGCCTTCGGCCTCGCAATGACAGGCCCTCGCAATGACGGAGGTGGCCATCGGCCGAGGTTCGCCCTATCGGTCGAGTCGGTCATTGGCAGGCCTCGCAGTCGGGGTCGAGGATCGAGCAGGCTTTCGGGGCCGAGGGCTCGGCGGGCTGGGCGCTGCCGTTGGCCTTGCCGTTGCCGTTCACGGCGTTCAGCTTGTTCGCGCGGCTGGCGTCGGCGACGGTGCTCTTCTCGACGTGGGTCGCGCCCATCGAGCGCAGGTAGTACGTCGTCTTCAGGCCGCGCACCCAGGCGAGCTTGTACAGGTTGTCGAGCTTCTTGCCCGAGGGCTCGGCCATGTACAGGTTCAGGCTCTGCGCCTGGTCGATCCACTTCTGCCGGCGCGACGCGGCCTCGACCAGCCAGCGCGTGTCGAGCTCGAACGCGGTCGCGTACAGCGCTTTCAGGTCCTCGGGCACGCGGTCGAGCGGCTGCACCGAGCCGTCGTAGTACTTCAGGTCGTTCACCATCACCTCATCCCACAGGCCGCGTTCCTTCAGGTCGCGCACCAGGTAGGGGTTGATCACGGTGAACTCGCCCGAGAGGTTCGATTTCACGAACAGGTTCTGGTAGGTGGGCTCGATGCTCTGCGACACGCCGCAGATGTTGGAGATGGTCGCGGTGGGCGCGATCGCCATGGTGTTGGAGTTGCGCATGCCGACGGTCTGCACCCGCTCGCGCAGTGCGTCCCAGTCGAGCGTGGCGCTGGTGTCCTGCTGCAGGTACTGACCGCGCGCCTCGGCCAGCCGCGCGATCGAGTCGATCGGCAGCACGCCCTGGCTCCAGAGCGAGCCCTCGAAGCTGGTGTAGCGGCCGCGTTCCTCGGCGAGCCGCGTCGAGGCCTGGATCGAAAAATAGGACACCGCCTCCATCGAGGTGTCGGCGAAGGCCACCGCGTCCTCGCTCGCATACGGCAGGCGCATCGCATAGAGCGCGTCCTGGAAGCCCATGATGCCGAGGCCAACCGGGCGGTGGCGCAGGTTCGCGCGCCGCGCCTGGGGCACGCTGTAGTAGTTGTAGTCGATCACGTTGTCGAGCATGCGCATCGCGGTGGTCACGGTGCGCTCGAGCTTGGGCAGGTCCAGCGCGCCGTCGGTCACGTGCGCGGCGAGATTCACCGAGCCGAGGTTGCAGACGGCGATCTCGTCGTCGGAGGTGTTCAGGCAGATCTCTGTGCACAAGTTGGAGCTGTGCACCACGCCGACGTGGCTCTGCGGGCTGCGCAGGTTGCAGGGGTCCTTGAAGGTCATCCAGGGATGCCCGGTCTCGAACAGCATCGCGAGCATCTTGCGCCAGAGGTCGACGGCCTTGAGCTTCTTGAACACCTTGATTTCGCCGCGCGCGGCCTTTTCCTCGTATTCGGCGTAGCGCTTGGCGAACGCGGGGCCGACGAGGTCGTGCAGATCGGGCGTCTCACTGGGTGAGAACAGCGTCCAGTCGCCCTCCTCCACCACCCGCTGCATGAACAGGTCCGGGATCCAGTTCGCGGTGTTCATGTCGTGCGTGCGCCGCCGGTCGTCGCCAGTGTTCTTGCGCAGCTCGATGAACTCCTCGATGTCGATGTGCCAGGTCTCGAGGTAACCGCAGACCGCGCCCCGTCGGCGCCCGCCCTGGTTGACTGCGACCGCCGTGTCATTGGCCACCTTCATGAAGGGAATCACGCCTTGGCTCTTGCCGTTGGTGCCCTTGATGTGCGAGCCCATGCCGCGCACGCGGGTCCAGTCGTTGCCGAGGCCGCCGGCGAATTTGGACAGCAGCGCGTTGTCCTTGATCGCCTCGAAGATGCCATCGAGGTCGTCGGGGACGGTGGTCAGGTAGCAGGACGAGAGCTGCGGGCGCAGGGTGCCGGAGTTGAACAGCGTCGGCGTCGAGCTCATGAAGTCGAAGCTCGACAGCAGTTCGTAGAACTCGATCGCGCGCGCCTCGCGGTCGATCTCGTTGATCGCCAGGCCCATCGCGACGCGCATGAAGAACGCCTGCGGCAGCTCGAAGCGCGTGCCGCCGGAGTGGATGAAGTAGCGGTCGCAAAGGGTCTGCAGGCCGAGGTAGGTGAACTGCAGGTCGCGTTCGGGCTTCAGCGCCTTGCCGAGTGCGTCGAGGTCGTAGCGGGTGAGCTGCGAATCGAGCAGTTCGAGCTCAGCGGCGCGCTTCACGTAGGCGCGGAAGTACTCGGGGTAGCGCCCGGCCATCTCGGCCTGCGTCGCCTCCTGCGGCATGCCGGCCAGGAAGCTCAGTGCCTCGCGGCGCAGGCTGTCCATCAGCAGGCGCGCGGTTACCTGCGAGTAGTTCGGCTCCTGCTCGATCATCGGCCGCGCGGCCATCACCAGCGCGGTGCCGACGTCCTTCTCGGCGACGCCGTCGAACAGGTTGCGCCGGGCCTCGGCCAGCACGCGCGCGCCGTCGACCTCGTCGAGCCCGCGGCAGGCCTCGTCGACCAGCGTGGCCATGCGCGCCTCGTCGAGTGGCGCCCGCGTGCCATCGGCACGGGTTACGTGCAGCACGTCCGCGGCGGCTGTGGCCGGCTTCTGTTTCGCAGCCTCGGCGGCGCGCTTCTCGGCCTGCTTCTCACGGTACAGCACGTACGCGCGTGCGACCTTGTGGTGGCCACCGCGCATCAGCACGAGCTCGACCTGGTCCTGGATGTCCTCGATGTGCACGGTGACCGCGCCGCTGCCCGCGCGCCGGAACAGGTTCTCGGTCACCTGGCCGGTGAGCTCCTGCACGATCTCGTGGATGCGCCGGCTGGCGGCTGCGCCGCCGCCCTCCACGGCCAGAAACGCCTTGGTGATCGCGACACTGATCTTCGCGGCGTCGAAGCCGGTGACCTTGCCGTTGCGGCGGATGACCTGATGCTGCCCGGGCGAGGTCGCGAGCAGCTCGGCACGGGTCCCGGCGTCGGGGGCATGGCGGTTTTCGGTCGGGACCGACGGGGAAACGGGCGGGGCTTCGCTGTGCATAAGTGACCTCACGCTGTACCGGGGGTTACGGCAAACTACTATAGGACGTGTTCCGGATCTTTCCTAGGCACAATATCTTGTGGCCCTGCTGTGCGAACACGCTGGGCAAGCTGTGGAAAAACTGGGGGAGAATGGCGCCAGGCCTTGCCCCTGCTGAGCACCGGTCCGTTGGCCGCTGGCGAGCCAAACCCGCGGTTCTAGTGCCCCATTTTCTCCTGATGGCGGCGATCAGATTTTTTTATGATTGGGCCGTGGCACCTGGCTGCCCGGCCGATTCGACGGGCGGCAGTCGTGCCGATGATCTAATCTGAGCGGTAGACCGTGGCGTGCCCAGAGCGCCTTGATCGCCCACCCCAACCTGCAAGCGAGAGGCATGAGGGGATGACAAGATGCTGGCTGTTGGCACTGGTGCTGGTGCTGCTGCTGCCCCTTTCCACGGGCCTGGCACGCGATGGGGGACAAACCGAGGTGGAGGTGCTGGCACAGACCTCACGCAGCTGGGACGGCGCGTTGCTCCCCGCGTATCCGCCCGGGCAGCCGGAGGTCCGGATCCTGCGGATCCGCATCCCCGCGGGGGCCCGCCTGCCCGCGCACCACCATCCGGTGATCAACGCCGGTGTGCTGCTCGAGGGCGAACTGACGGTCGTGGCCGAAGACGGCGAACGCCTGCATCTGCGCGCGGGCGACGCGATCATCGAGTTGGTCGAGAAATGGCACTATGGGAGGAACGAAGGCAACGTTCCCGCCGAGATCTTGGTGTTCTACGCAGGAATCGAGGGACGGCCGGTCACGGTGCTGGAAACGGATCACGAGCGCTGACGCGCACGCGCGAGGGGTGCAAGTTGGAATCCGCGCGATGCAGGCGAACCCGGTCTTCCGGCGGAGATGGCCTGTAGGGTGGAAGAGCGAAGCGTCATCCACCAGGCAACGCCGGGACAGCCACCGACGTCCGTGCAACCCGCAGCACCGCAACGGCGGATGACGGCCTGCGGCCTTTGCCGCTCTACGAGTGAAAGCGGCTCGGCGTGATCGCGGGTCGAAAAGCCGATATCTGGGCTGACATAGGGGAGGCCGATGACGGCACAGAACATGGTGGACCGGCTGGCGGCGGCATACGATGCGCTGGCCGACAGCTATGCCGCGGGGCGGCACCTGTTCGATACCACGCCGATCCTCCGGCGCTGCGCGGGCCTCCTGGCGGGGCGGGCACGGGTGCTCGATGCCGGTTGCGGCGCAGGTGAACCGGTGGCCCGGTTCTTCGTCGACCGCGGCGACGAGGTGACCGGCATCGACGTATCGGAGCGGATGCTGGAGATCGCCCGGCGCCAGGTGCCGGAAGCGCGTTTCCGGCACCTAGACCTGCGCAGTCTGGATTTTCCCGCGGGGTCGTTCGACCTGCTGGCGGCCGTGTATTGCGTGTTCCACCTGCCGCGCACCGAGCACGGCGCGCTGTTCGAGGGCTTCGCGCGGGTGCTGGCCCCGCACGGTCTGCTGTTGCTGACGCTGGCGACCCGCGAATACACCGGCGCCGACGAGTTCGACGGCGAGCTCGACTTCCTGGGTCAGCGCCTGCCCTACAGTCACGACCGCCCGGAGGTAGCGCTGGACAAGCTCCGCCGGGCCGGGCTCGATCCCATCGCGGCGGACCGGATCGAGACCGGCGGCGAAACCTTTCTGTGGGTGATCGCACGCAAGCGCGGCCCCGAAGCCTCCCCGCCGCACCGCTAGGGAAACCTGAACAAAGGGCCCTGTCATTGCGAGCGAAGCGCGGCACTAATGCGCGAAGCGCATTGAACAGCCGCAGGCTGGCCCGAAGGGTGAGCGCAGCGAATAATCCAAGCGGCGCCAACGAAATCATTGCTTTATGGATCGCCACGACCCGCCACGCTGCGCTCGCGGCTAAAGGCTTCGCTCCTCGCGATGACGAATTTATCAGCGCTTCCCCAGGGCCATGCGGAAACTTCGGTGCCTATGGAGCACAGCCGGGCGCGCCGGAGCAAGGCGGGCAAGTGCAGGAATAGCCAACCAACCTACTTCAAACTTGCCCAACGCAGCGCCGGCGTGTCTGGCGAAGCGATCGGGTGATGAACTTTCCGCATGGCCCGCTAATCGAGCACCAGGTCGATCGTCAGCATCACGATGAAGCCGAGCAGCACGCCGAAGGTGGCCTTACCCTCGTGGCCCTCCCGGTGCGACTCGGGGATGATCTCGTGGCTGATCACGAACAGCATCGCGCCGGCGGCAAAAGCGAGCCCCCACGGCAGCAGCATTTCCATCAGCGTAACCGCGCCGGCGCCGATCAGGCCACCCACCGGCTGCACCAGACCGGTGAGCAGCGTGACACCGAATGCGGTCCAGCGGCTGTAGCCGAGTGACAGCAGCGCGATCGCGACCACCAACCCCTCGGGAATGTTCTGCAACCCAATGCCGATCGCGAGCGCGACGCCGTCGCTGAGCTCTTCGCCGCCGAAGCCGACGCCCACGGCCAGCCCCTCCGGCAGGTTGTGCAGCGCGATCGCGAACACGAACAGCCATACACGGCGGATCTTTTGCGGATCGGCCCCGCTCTGCGGGCCGGTCACAAAATGCTCGTGCGGCACCAGCCGGTGCAGCGCGAGCAGGAAACCGCCGCCCAGCGCGATGCCGGTACCGACCACCAGCGCCGCCCACCAGGGGCTGCCAAAATCGGCCTCGGCGATGCCCGCGGCCGGCAGTACCAGCTCGAACGCGGTCGCCGCGAGCATCACCCCGGCGCCGAAGCCCATCAGCGAGTCCTCGACCTCGCGCGACACGCTGCGCATGAAGAAAACCGGGATCGCACCGACCGCGGTGAACATGCCGGCGACGAAGCTTGCGAGGATGCCCAGCTGCAGCGTGCTGAGATCCGCCAACCACACCTGCAACACCGGCCAGATCGCCCCGGTAGCGGCCACGAACACGGCCAGTGCCAGCAGCACTGCCAGCGTGCCGAGGCTCAGCATGCCGGCGCGGGACGGGTGATGGTCGTTCATCTCTGCATCCCCCTGCGCGTTCTGATTCCAGGACACGAGTCTACCGGGTTCCAACTGCGCGGACCGCACCGTACCAGCCGACGACCCGGCATGGAGGTGCCTGCGTGGGTATTCCTTCCACAGCCGCGGGCGGGAACCGTGGCTCCCTCCGCGCTCGCGTGCGCACCAAGGTCAGGCCGCGATCTGGTAGCCCAGCCGGACCCGTCCGCCGACGACGGGCAACTCGCCCGGTTCGAACATCCTCCCGGCCGCGCTGCGCGGGTCACACGGGACGCGGCGCCGTACACAAGAACCCGGGTGCCTTCTTGTCGCGATTCCGGAGAACGTTTCCGCGCACGATCGCCGGCAGCGGGACGACCACGGGCCTTCTCAGAGCGCGGAGAATCCGCTATACAGTGTGCCTTGAACCCCGGGATGCAGGATCCGCGAGTGGAGGCCATCGGCGCCTGCGGGACCGGGTTCAACCCACTCGACTACGGGCAGGGGGCCCGGGACATGCGAACTCAGAGCGACGAGATCCTCGCTTCCACCGCTGGCTACCACTGCGACAACGCGGTGACGCCGCGCCCGCCGGCGAGGGTGGCTCACGAGCGCAGCGTGAACCGCCCGGCGCACCGCCCCGCCGCAGACCATCTTCTGCGCACATGAACACGCAGCGCAGCGCCAGCCGGGTGAAGGATCCGTTCGGGGAACCGCTGGAGCCTCCGGATCCGGAAGCGGTCCAAGTCGCAGTGCAGGCAGCGCTGCGCGAGGATCTGGGCCCGGGGGATCTGGCCGCAAGCCTCGTTCCGGCCGACCAGAAGGCCCGGGGCGAGCTGCACTTGCGCAAACCCGCGGTCGTCTGCGGACAGGCCTGGTTCAATGCCTGCTTCCGCGCGCTGGCGCCCGGGGCTCGCGTCGAGTGGCGGGTGGCCGAAGGCGAGCACGTCGCTGCTCCGGGCGTGGTGGCCGAGGTCAGCGGGCCGGTGCGCGCGATCCTATCCGCGGAACGCAGCGCGCTGAACCTGTTGCAGACGCTCTCCGGAACCGCGACCGAAACCGCCCGCCTGGTGGCGCTGCTGGCCGGCGCCCGCTCTCGGCTGCTGGACACCCGCAAGACCCTGCCCGGCCTGCGGGTCGCACAAAAATACGCGGTGCGCTGTGGCGGCGGCTACAATCATCGCCTCGGGCTCTGGGATGCGGTGCTGATCAAGGAGAACCATATCCTGGCCTGTGGCTCGATCCACATCGCGGTGGAACGTGCACGCACCCTGGGCAAAGGGCGCTGGATTGAGGTCGAGACGGAGAATCTCGACGAGGTCGACCAGGCGCTGGACGCCGGGGCCGACGTAGTGATGCTGGACGATTTCACGCTGGAGGATCTGCGCGAGGCCGTCGGACGTATCCGCGGGCGTGCGGTGTCCGAAGCATCCGGAAACGTGACCGACGACAGCCTTCCGGAGATCGCCGCGACGGGTGTCGACTACATTTCCGTCGGAGGGCTCACCAAGAACCTGCGCGCAATCGACTTCTCCTTGCGTCTCGTCTGACCGGCCAGGCACCCACCCCGCCGCTCGTCGGTATGCGTTCCCCCCTGCCGAACTGTCATGGGGGGCCACCCCGATGATGGAAAAGAAGTAGGGCGGAAGCGGCCGAAGGCCGTCATCCGCCCTACGGGTCACCTGGGACGCGCGCCACGTTCTTTCACGTCAATCCTCGTGGGCCTCCCCTCCCCCAAAGGGCGGGACTGAACGGATACGCTCGTCGTGTGCGCGACGCCCGGGAATCCTCGCGTGCGCGACCCTACCACCACTTCTCGTAGCAAAGCTGCGCCTCGGGGATGCCCCACTCACGCAGCAACTCGGTCATGTCTTCGATGAACTCGCGCGAGCCGCAGTAGTAGTACAGCGCCTCCCGGGGCAGGTTCAGCGACTCCAGCAGCCGGTGGCTGATGCGCCCGGTGTGTCCCAGCCAGTCCTCGGCATCCCGGGTCACCGTCAGGGTCACGCCGATGTTCGGCGCGTGCGACAGGTCGGCGAGCTCCTCCGGAAACAGCACTTCGCGCCGCGACGCGACGCTGTAGACCAGGTGCACCCGCACCTCCGGCACCTCGGCATGGATGAAACGCAGGATACTGATCAGTGGCGTGACGCCGATGCCGGCGCCCAGCAGCACGACCTCACGGCCCATGCCGGGCTCGAAATAGAACGGCCCCTGCCCCGCCGTCACGAACACTTGGTCGCCCAGCCGCGCGCGCGTGTGCAGATGATAGGTGGCCGGATGGTGATCGGCATACTTGACCGCGAGTTGCAGAAGACCGTCGCCACTTGGCGCGGACACGACCGAGTAGCCGCCGACACAGGGCTCTCCCCCCTGCTGCGGGATCGCGAGATCCAGCCATTGCCCAGCACGGGAGTGGAAACGCCGCGGGTCGGTCCGCAGAAGGAAGACCTTGATCAGCGGAGTCACCTGGTCGATCCGCTCGATGCGCGCGGGAATGAAATGCTCGGGCACAGACGCGAAATCCGGCATGGACGTTCCTTGAGACACCATTTTGCGCTGCGTCGTTGCGCTGCGTCTTCAGGGTTGCTGGAAGCGGCTTCGGTTCGCCAGCTTCAGTGGGTGATGGACTCCGAGCGCTTGATCTCGGACCACAGGGCCTCGAGCTGCACCGAACTCAACGAGGCAAAGCGCTGGCCGCGTTCCGTGGCCAGCGTTTCCATCGAGCGGAAGCGGCGCTCGAACTTCCGGTTGCTGCCGCGCAGGGCAGTCTCCGGGTCTACCCCCAGGTGCCGCGCCCAGTTGACCACGGCAAACAACACGTCGCCGACCTCGTCGGCCAGACGCTCGGGCTGCGCGCCCCGACTCTGTTCGGTCTGGACCTCGCGGATCTCCTCGCGGATCTTCTGCAAAACGGCAGCGGGTTCGTCCCAGTCGAAGCCGACCCGGGCCGCGCGCCGCTGCAGCTTCAGCGCACGCGCCAGGGCCGGCATCGCCAGCGGGATGTCATCCAGCGTCGCGTGGGCATCCCGTTCGCGGCGCTCATGGGCCTTGGCCGACTCCCACGCGGCCTCGCGTTCGGCATCGTGGGCAAACTCGGCGTCGCCGAACACGTGCGGATGCCGCCGCACCAGCTTGTCGGCGATGGCCGAGGCGATGTCGTCGAGGTCGAAGCTTCCGGCCTCTTCCCCGAGGCGGGCCTGGAATACCACCTGGAACAGCAGGTCGCCGAGTTCGGCCCGAATCAGGTCGGCCTCGCCGCCCGCGATCGCCTCGGCAAGCTCGTAGGCCTCCTCGAGCGTGTAGGGCACGATCGTTTCCGGCGTCTGCGCACGATCCCACGGGCAACCGCCCTCCGGATCCCGGAGGCGCGCCATGATCGCGCGCAGGCGACGGATCGGATCGGGGTCGTGGATATCCATCGCGTCAGTGTAATCCGCAAAGCCCCGGAGGGGAATTCTTGAGCTGCAGGCTGGGAATAAACCCCTGCCCCGACTGGGGGTTCGCTCCCCTGCAACACCCTCGCGCCCATCGGCACTCCTCATCGGAACGGGGTGGAGCAGGAACGCGGGCCGTACGTTGCGCCGACGCAGGAGGCACAAAACCCGGTACCGCACACCTCCCCGGCGCCGGGAACGACCGCAGCACGGGTTTTTTTCTGGCGGCAGAATCTGTGCGGATTGGCTGCGGGCACCCGGCGGTGCGCCGCGCTTCCCGCATGACCCGCCAGGGGATACTATCGCGGGGCGCGTAGCGGGCCGCCGCGACGACCTGCCGGCTGACAGAACACAGGCTGGATCGACCAACAGGGGGGAAGTCATGATCCAATCGCTCGTGCTGTTCAACGACTGGCTCAACAGCATCGTCTGGGGCCCGCCTTTCATGATCCTGCTGGTGGGGACCGGGCTTTATCTCACCATTCGGCTGGGGTTCTTCCAGTTCACCCACATGCGCTTTGCCTGGCGGCATACCTTCGGCCGCCTGCTTCGACGCACGGTTCACCACGAAGTCGGCGCGATCACCGGCTTTCAGGCGGTCACCTCGGCGATGGCGGCGACCATCGGGGTTGGCAACATCGCCGGCGTCGCGACCGCGATCGCACTCGGCGGTCCTGGCGCGGTGTTCTGGATGTGGATGGTCGCGCTGGTCGGCA